>CAVPMJ010000024.1:0-36257 GCA_963706255.1 uncultured Alphaproteobacteria bacterium
CCTAATTTCCGCGCCGGGTCTGGGCTTCCTTGGTTGCGGTCGATGGGCGACGCCGCCAAATCTCGCCGTCCTGGAGGCCATTATCGAAACTTATTTCTTAACTGCGCGGGCCGACGCTTCGGAACGTCCTTTTTTCATAGGCGCAAGCGCGCTGGGCGCGGAGCGCTGATTTTGCATTCGTCCGGGATTTCAGACATTGGCGAGCCGCTGGAGATTGCGCGCGACGCCCGACGCGACGACGATTGTTTTTTCGCGCTGTCGCAGGAGCCTTGGCTTCGTTTCCCTTCCTTGCAGGCGTTTCGGCCCGGCGGATTTGTCGAGCTTCGTTATGCGGCCAGTCTTTACGACCCGCCGGTTCGGCCCGTTCTGCGCTTTTGGCTGGGGCGCGAGAGCTATCGCGAACATATTCTCGCGGCGCCTTGCGAAGGCGCGGGCGTCTGGCTTGGCCGCGTCCCCAAAGAGACGACCGACGTCTGGATCAGCCCGACCAACCGACCCGGCCCTTTCAGCTTTCACGTGCTCGAGGCGCGGCCGGCGACGCTGGCGCGCGCGCTGCGCCAGGCGGCCAATTCGCTCAAACGCTTGTTCTTCGCCGTGTCGCCCGGCATGGTCGGGCTCCTCGACGAGCCGTCGCGGAACTGTCGCTGGGCGCTGGGCGGAGCGCCGATTTCGATCGTTCGTCATGGCGGGCGGCGCGCCGGCGTCGGATAATCGGCGGTCGTGATCCGTTTGACGCGAACCGGCTTGCGGCCGCGCGCTTCGGCCGCCGCGAAAATCGCTTCCGCCATATCCGCCCATGTCGCCTCGCCCGCGCCGGTTATATGGAATACGCCGCGCAACTGCGGATCGGGGTCGTCGACGAGCCGGCGCATGATGGCGAAGAGCGCCGCCGTTTCCGCGACAAAGCCGGCGCCCGCGCCGTTTATGCGCATCGCGAGTTCGGGCTCGCTTTCGGCCTTGTCGACCTGCGTATAGGCGGCGGCGTTAACGATGGCGTCGCAGCGCACGCTGCGCAACGACGCCAAAACCGCATCACGCGAAGAAAGGTCGAATCCGGGCCGGCCGAGCGCCAGCATCTCGACGTTGTTTGGCGCGCGCTCGATGAGCGAACTGACGACTTGGCCGGTTAGGCCCGTGACGGCGATGCGCATCTCGGCCCTCTATGGAAATACGTTTGACAGATCGCGCAAACGCGGCCAAGTCCGGTCTTTCGCCGACAGAAGCGCGGATCGTCGGCGACGGGCCGCAGGGAAGCGAGGTTGCCGGCATCGGTCAACTTATCGAAGACGAGAATCTGATCGGCGCTATCGCGTATAAAGGCGCGCGAAACGGCTGAACCGATGAAGCCCGCGCCCCCGGTGATCAATATTCTCATCAATGCCTCGCGTCTTCCCAATGATCCCCGTTCAATGCCGCGCAAGTCTATATCGAATCTGCGCGATGCGGGGTGAAAAACGCAGCGCGCAGGGCCGACGCAGGCGAATCGTCGCGCGCCAGATTGCGCGATTGGCGGCGGCGCGGCTATGCTCCGCCGCCTTAACCTTTCGCATGGCGGCGGCGCCATGCCTCAACACGGGGCGCAGCCGTCAATGTGGCGAGAGCAGTTCGACTACTTCTGGGACGGACGACGTCGGCTCGCCATCGGCTGGTTCGACGGCGCCGAACGCGCCCCCGCCGCCGCGGCGCGGCCTGAACTCACCGTCGTCTCGGCTCAGGACGAACGCTTTTCCATCGCGCCTGCGCTCGTCGATATCATCGACGCCGTGCGTTGGCGCGCGCGCATTGTCCTCCTTGATCTCCCCTCCGACCATCGCTTCGTTCGCCTGACCGCCGCAGACGGCGTGGAACTCGTGCTGGCGCTCGCGCCCGACAGAGATCAACCGCAAGGCGGCGACTGGCGCTTGCTGATGACGCTGCTGCCCGACGCCGGCGGCGTCGATCCAGTCGCATTCCGGCTGGCCACGCTCGCCGCGCGCGGCGATTTCGAACGGCTTGCGCGCGAGCAGACGGCGGCGGCCGGCGCGCGGCTCGTCTGGGCGATCGGCCAGCGCCGCATCGTCGAGCGCGGCGACGCCGCCTTGACCATCCGCCTCGCGCCGGCGCGGCGCATTTTTCCCGCCCACCAGAGCCGCCTTGTCATAGAGGCCGCGGCGTTCGAGGCGGCGCTCGCCGCCGACGCGCGCGAGGCGCCTTTCGCGATCATGGAGCATTGGCTGCGCGAGGGCGGCGCGCCGCGCGTCATTCTTCGCCTGCGCATTCCAGATTCGATCGAGGAGAGCGCGGCCCTGCTCGGACGCTGCTGCGTCGCGCTGGCGATGAACCAGCGCCGTCGGCTGAAAAGCTGGATGCTCGATCAGCGGACGGCCGGCGAGCCGACGATCGATCCGCTCACTTTTGACGATCTGCGCCAGGCCACGGGCGAGCCGGACGAGCATCCCGACGCGGTCGAGACGACGGAAGCGGTCGTCGTCGCCAATCTCCTCGCGCTGCTCGTCGATCCGGACGAGGCGGATGTCGACGGAATCGCCGTGCGCCGCAGCCGGGAGAAAAGCGCGCCCGGCATGGGCGAGACGGTCGAGATCGAATTCTACGGCGCGGCGCTGGGAGACGACGTGGGGCTCGTTTGTCCCGCGGCTGCGGCCGGCGACATTGGCGTCGCGCCGGTCGATCCTGGCGGCGCGCCCTTTGCGCGTCTGTTTCGCGTCGACGGCGACGGGCTGACGCCGCGACGCGCGGCGGACGACGAAGGCCTGCTCGACGAACTCATGCGCCGCGCGGCCGATGCGGCGCGCGCCGCGACAGGCGCCGCATCGCGCGCCGTCGCCGAACGCGCCGCCGGCCTCAGAAGCCGACGCGACAAACTCATCGCCTCGCTGAACGGCGCTCTCGCGCGCGCGGAAATCGCGACGCGCTTCGAGACCACGGGCCTATGGGACACGCTCGAACCCCTGGCTCAGGCGAGCTTCGTCGCGCTCGTCGTCGAAACGCCGCCCCAGGCGCGCGCAAGATTGCAGCGACAGGGCGGCTATGGCGCCTTTCGCGCCGATCCAGCGCTAACGGCGGCGCTGGCGCGCGGCGGCGAGTTCGCGCAATCCGCGCAGCTCTCGCCTGAACCGACCGCCGGTCGCGGCGTCCCCTCCCTACTCACGCGCTATCTCGCCGCCTGCGGCGCGGAAGGCATGGCTCCGCCGGAGCTGGACGTTGCGGAAGAAGCGCGGCTGCTGCGCGCGCTGTTGCAAGAACAGGAACTCGTTGCGCTGCGCGAAGCCCACATCGCGCTCGTAAGCGAGCCGACGACGCGGCGCGAGGCGGCGAATGCGGCGCGCCTGCTCGCCGATGCGGCGACCATTGAGCGCGCCCGTGCGCATTTCGACGAATATGGCGCGACGGACGCAGCCGAAACGCTGGACGCCTATCTCAACCTGCGCCGAACAGGCGGTTGGACGCCGCCCCAGGAAGCGCCGACGCTCGCCGCGCTCGTCGCCCGGGCGGGCGTGGAGCTCGACGCCGCGCGGCTGGAGGCGGAAAGCCTCGCGCAAGCGCCGCCGGCGCCGGAAAGGCCGAAGGGTCTGCTTGCCGCCATGCGGGGGCTTTTTGGACGCTAAGGCGCCAATAGCGCTTATCGCGGAGAGCGAAGAGAGGCTGCCCTTGTACGTCACGACGATTGCGGCTTGATCTGCGCCGCTCTGCGAGGCGCTACGCTGCTTGATGAATATTCGCTACAATTGTCGACATGACCGCTCGAAGCGCTGAAGGCAAGAAACGTCGAGCCGGCCAATTGCGCTAAAATTGGACCGATTTCCTTGCTATAAAGGGCCGCGCGCGTCGATTGCGATTCGCGTGCGCGCTTTTTCCTTCGGCGGCATGCGCACGAAAGACGCCGATAGGCATCTTGCATGGCCGCCATGGCTTTATGCGCGCCGCGCCCGGTTGAAGGATTTGTTTGGCGCCCCAGTCGCGACGGCGCGCAGTCTTGACCCGACGGGGGTCTCGACGCCAATTGAGCATGATGAAATGTTGGCGAGATTTTTCAAACTCAAGGCGTCGCCAATGTTGGCGGAATTTGAGTATTTGCCGGCGCGGCCGCAGCGGCCGATAGAATGCGCCCCCTATGATCGCTGGCCTTTCCCTGAAGGCGACGATTTTTTGATCTTCTATCGGACGCCGAAAAAATACATTCTGCGGTTCTGCGGCCTCGCCGATTTCGAGATGATGCGCGACGGCTCGCGCGTGACCTGCGCGCCTACGCCCGAGACGCCGGAGCAGACGACCGCGCATCTCTATTTCAATCAGGTTCTTCCGCTGATCCATAATAAAAGAGGCAAGTTGGCGTTTCATGGAAGCGCCGTCGATATTCGCGGCGCGGCGATCGGATTCTTGGGCGCCGTAGGCCGTGGCAAATCAACTCTCGCGGCGGCGCTGGCCGTCGACGGCTCGCCCTTTCTCACGGACGAAGGCTTGGCGCTCGAGCGCAGGGACAAGGCCTATGAGGTCCTTCCCGGCCATCCTTCGCTCGGACTGCGGCAGGACAGTCAGGACGCGCTTCTCCCAAGCGATGCGACGACGGCGGCGCCCGTTCACGCTACGACGAAGCAGCGCTATATCGTTCACGCGAAGCTGCCCCATTGCAATGAACCGCGGCCTCTCGCGGCGATCTATTTCCTAGGCGAGCGGCAAGTCGACGATGTCGCAGTCCGTCGCCTCAAGCCCGCTTCCGCTTTCGCCGGTTTGATTCAGCATTCCTTCGTTCTCGATGTCGAAGACCGCGCCGGGGCGCACGCGCATTTCGACAGGGTCGCGCGGTTCGCCAATGAAGCCGTCTTCTTTCACCTCGACTATCCCAGGCGCTATGAACATCTGCCGTCCGTGCTGAAGACTGTCCGCTCAATTGCGCTCGACGCGGCGTTTGGCGGACCCAAGGCGGGCGATGAATAGCGAGGCGCCGCAAATCATGTTGCGCAAAATTAAGTCATTGAAAATATAGGCGTTGGTGCCCAGGAGAGGACTAGGCGCGCTCCGATAGAACATATTGATATTTAAGGATAAGGCTTCGCCTCGTCCTAGCTCATGTGTACCGGCTCGGCGCCCCGTTTGCAACCCCTCATGTAGTCGAGGTCGGGGCGCTCTATCGTCCGTTCTCCAATACGCGGCGCTCGATACGTTTCCCAATGCGGGAATCGAACGACCCCCGCCTTCGGCGCGACGCTGGTCAGCGACGAAGACGCCCCCGTGGGTCTGGCTGCGAAGGCGCGTCCGCAGCCGTCGAGGACAGGCACCAAGCCCATCACTGTGCATCACCCCGAGGAGGTCCGCCGTCAACTTAAGACGTTAGCGGCTGAGCAGGGGCGGACGGTCGAGGACTTGGTCGGCGAGGCTCTCAATCTCCTCTTCGCCAAATACCGCAAGCCCGAGATCGCCCCAGTGAAGGCAAAGGTAAGAAGACTAGGCGACTAGTGCTTTTGTAGGCGTGTCTACAAGAAGGTCGCCAGTGTTCCTGCGGTATGGTGTTCTGCGTTCACGCCCCATCGGCCCGAGGCAATTTGGCCTTGAGCCGCTCGATTTTGTCGATCAAGTCTCTGTATTCGGAGACTTCTCGTTCGACCAGACCTTCTGACGGATGATATTCATCTGGTCGGAGTTTTTAGACTTGAGCTGCGAGCAGTTCGTTAGCCTGAGCGAATCGTGCTTCGGGGGTGAAATTTCGCCCAATCATGTGTTGACTTATATGGCAACTTTGGCTAGCCTAACCGCCAGTGGCGCCTTGGTGAAAATCGAGGTTCCACTGGGCCTTGGAGATTGTCAGAAAAGGCAGATTTACGGCTTCCCATCCTTCCGTGACTGGCTAGATAGCGAATTACCGGGGATGGTACCCGGTCGCCTCAAGTCAGTCGATCCTCCAAAAGAGCAGGTGGATTGGCTTTTATACAAATGGATTACGGGGGGCCGCATACTTTATGGAAGGCAATTTCAAGACTTGATGCCTGACGAGGACGAAGTTTGGGAAATGAAGACTGCAGACACAAGAATATTTGGCTGGATTTATCGACCTTTGATTTTCATTGCGCTTTTTGGTGACTATGCAGACCTCTACAAGCCGCCTACCAAGTTAAGGAGTTACAAAACGGCGAGACAAAGAGTAATGACGGCGCGTGATAATCTGAAACTGGATGAGCCAAAATTTAGCTCCGGGAGCAACTTCGATGAACTCGTATCTATTTGACATTGGCGCTAAATCAATGAAGGTCGCCAGATTTATTGGAGCTGTTCGCTCCGAACTGCAAAACGCTCTTGCAATTGAAAAGGCGTCACGCAAGCTAACTCAACAGAGCATCGCGTCGGCCCTTGGCGTAAATCGCTCCGTAATCAACAGACAAATAATGGGTTACGAGAATCTGACGCTCCGCAGAGTGGCAGAACTTGCATGGGTCCTCGGGTGGGACATAGAGTTCCGTATGTTCAAACCGACGCCAGCAGCGCTGTCATGCATGGACAGTCGTGTCGGAGTAAAGACTGGGACGGCCGACAGCGAGCCTTACTTAACCTTAGTTAGCGCAGGCCCAGACAATGATGGGGCAGTCGCCACTGCGACAAATAGTAATTCATATTATACTCTACAGGCAGCGTAATGGAGCCGTACGGTATAACAATATTCTGCGACGATATAAGATTCGAGCAGCATGGCAAAACAAGCCTAATAGGAGTTTACGGTAACGAGCTACTCTTATATGGCGACTTTCCTGCCGTTCTACCAAAGCTGTGTCTTTTTATACAGTTAAGGCTGCCGCCAGACGAGATAACAACGCTGAGATATAAAGTATATATGCCATGGGACAAAGACGATAGCCCGTCATACGTAGATGAGTCGGCGCAAAAGCCGATCTCGCAAAAAATAGCTGCAGCTGGAGATAAAGATATAATTCCAATCCTTTCAGTGAACCATAATTGGATTTTCAGCCCCATTGTCCTTCAAACAGAAGGACTGATTAAAGTACGTGCGGAAGTTAACAATAAGCTTATAAAAGCTGGAACTCTGAAGCTTACCAAAAGCAAAGCGCCAGCGCAGCAAAATCCTACCACCCCCAGCGTTTAGTTGCAGCCTTCGACCTCAGATGCGGTTCGTATTGATCGGACATGACGTTTTTTTCCTGTCTACAATCCCCACACCGCCAAAGCCGCTTCGGCCTCCTGTGGGGCCTGTTTGATCCGGTAGATCGTCTGCCGGGTCAGTCCGGTTTCCTTGGCGATGACGCTTATCCCCGCCTCTTGCGACAGCATGTGTTGGACAGCCTCAAATTGGTCGCGGGTGTAGCTCGGCTTTCGCCCTTTGTAGCGACCGTCGCCAATGGCCTTGGCATGGGCGATTCCAGCCTTCTGTGACTCTCTTGTGGCCTCGGCCTGTGCCTGAGCCGTCGCCGCCATGAACGCGATCAGGGCGTCCCTGATGGCCTGTTGCATCGGGTCCTTAGTCGCGCCGTCAAAGACCATGCTGTTGATGACCGTCCTGACGACCACGCCTCGCCGCAGGAACTCACGGATGGCGTCACACACGTCTGCATAGTTACGCCCTAGGCGGTCTACCCACCGGACGACCAAGGTGTCGCCAGCTCGGAGGAGATCGAACAGCCTCCTGCCTTCGGGACGCTCTGCAAGGCTTGTATGGACGCCGGAGGCGCCTTCGTCGGCCACTACGGTATCAATCTCGAAGCCTGCCGCCTCCGCTTGGGCGTGCTGGTGGGCGATGGTCTGATCGGTAGTGGAAACGCGAGCATACAGAACGGTCTTCATCGTCATTGGTCCGTCCGTTAGGATCATGACCGCATGATCGTCTGTCCGTTGATTTTTGTCAAGCCTTACGGACGCCCCTTTGGGGTGGTTCTTGAGTGTCCTTATGGGCAAACCCCTACGGACAAGCGTCGCAGCCGACAGTCGGCGATTGAGGAGCGCGCGACTAATCGCGGCAGCCCGGCCATGACGCGCGCGGCGGTCGATTATGATCGACTTGGGCGGAGAAATAGCGAAGGGCGAGACGCTGAGTAAAATTTTTTACAGCCTTTTTGACCGCAGAAAGCGCGCGGCCAGCGCGTGAAGCCTACATAAAGCGGTATTCATCGGGGTCGGAATTCTTATTATATAAATCTATAATTATTACTATAAGAAATTTGGTCGTTTTTTGCTTTGCAATTTCTGTCAATCGTGGTAATATTACTTCAATCCAGGAAGCGCGCCCGTCGTTGGACGGCATCGTGTAACACTAAATAGAACGGGACCGCCGAGGACTTGGATGTCCGAGGACGGACTTGTAGGCGAAATTATTCTGCGCCTGCAATTCAGGAACGGGTCTTTACGAGCAAATTATCAACTCATTTCATCAGGAGTCCCATTTTGAACGCCAAGACTAATCAATCCGACATCACCAACCAGATGCGCCTCGTTCGCCTTCACGAGGTTTTGCGCATTGTTCCCATCTCGCGCTCGTCATGGTGGCAAGGGGTGAAGACTGGTCGCTATCCGGCCCCTGTCAAACTGGGCGCGCGCACGACGTGCTGGCGCCTGAAGGACATCGTCGAACTCGTCGAACGCGGCGCGTAACCCCTCGGCATAGACTGTGGGGGAGAGCGCAATAGTTAGGATATTTTAGCAAGACGGTACGAGTTTATGTGTTTCAAGATAATGGAGCCGCCGCATGATTTAGCGGCGAACTCCAGCCCGATTTCGATAACGCTTTTCAATATCGATGACGCTACTAACCCGACCAGCTTCGCCCTTTCTGCGGGCGATGCGGGGCCGACTTCGACGCGCCGGAAGCTTGCGAACAACGCCGAGCCTGTCGCGACCGAAGTGATTGTGGGGTTCGACTCCGAATGGGTCAATGCAGCGCGCGCTGAGATGGAGGGCGCCACCGGCGATGACAATATCATTCTCTCTTATCAGTTCTGCGTATTAAACGCGGCCACGAGAGCGGAGGCGACCGCCATTTACTACACAGGCGGCGCGACGAAGCGCCGCCGGCTGTATTTGGAGCACATGTTCGGTGAGACCCTGCGAGCCGCCAAGGCGGAAGGCGTCATCGAGGAGATACCGGACCACGTGACCGTCGTTGGTCATTTCCTACGCGCCGATCTCGGCGCGGTGCGCGACTGGCCACAGTTAAAGAGAATCGTGGATAGCGTGCGCGCACCGTCTGCACAACGACGAGGCCGCTGAAATGGATGATACGCCTTGGAGCGCGTAGCAGGAGGCCCAAACGGGTAACCGTCTATTTCGCCGACACGATGCTGCTCGCGCCGCAGGGTTCGTCATTGAAGAAGCTCGGCGAGACAATCGGCGTCGAGAAGGTCGAACTGCCTCCGCGCATGATCGAGCGCATGGACCTGTTGCTGCACGATGACCGGGCGCTCTTCGAGCGTTACGCCAAGCAAGACGCCATTGTCGCCGCGCGCTATTACGCGCGAGTGCGCGAGACCTTGGCGATGCAGTTGAGCGTTACGAAGAAAGTCGCGACATTGGGCGCGGCCGGCATGGACAGGATTGTCGATGTGGTCGCGGCTCTCGGACTGTCGCCGGACGGCTATTTCGGATATGAGCGCCGCAGAGGTAAACGGCATATCCTCACCCGCTTGACGACGATATGGCCGTTCGCCGCCAACTGTTATCACGGGGGGCGGAACGAGGCGTATCGCGTCGGCCTCACGCCTAAAGGAACGCAGCTCTTCGACGTGGACATAAAGAGCGCCTACACAACGGCGCTCGCCATGGCTCGCGTGCCCGATTGGGAGAGCGCCAAACCAGAGAACAACATCGAGCGCCTCGCCGTCATCGACGACGCGATGACCTACGCGAGAGCGAAGTTCTGGTTCCCTGATGAAACACGGTTCCCATCGCTACCAATACGCGCAGGCGACAGAGGTCTGATCTACCCATTGAGTGGCGTGTCATGGTGCACTGGGGCCGAACTCGTCGTCGCGCTCGCACAAGGCGCTCGCATCGTCGTCGAAGAAGGCTGGCGCGTTGATTGGGTGGAAGGGTCGGCGAGGCCATTCGTAGCCTTCACGCGGCGCATCAACGCCATTCGTAACAGCGCCAAAGAGCGGGGCGACATTCTGCTCGATTTGACGGCCAAGGAGATTGGTAACAGCGCCTATGGCAAGCTGGCGCAAGCAGTGCTCAACATGCGCACCGCCACCGACAACGGCATTGACGCGCCGAAGGGCAAGCGCGTGTTCAACAACCGAGCCGGGGGGATGCACGATATGCCGCCATCGGCCATAACAAACCCGATGTTGGCCGCTTACGTCACCGGCCTCGTCCGCGCGGCGCTCTCCGAGGCGCTGGCGGGGTTGCCGCCTGACGCGGTGGTCGCCACTGCGACTACGGATGGGTTCCTGTCGTCAGTTCCGGTCGAGCAGATCAATGTGAGCGGTCCGGTCGCGGCCTCTTTCACGCAGGCGCGAGAGGCGATCAATGGTGATGCGACGATCTGGGAGGTGAAGCATGTTGTCGGCCGCGCGTTGGTGACGAAGACGCGCGGTACGATCACGGTCGAGAGGATCGACGGTAACTCGGGCGAGCCAGTTCTGGCGCGCGCGGGCTACAGGTTCAACGACAGGCCGACTGACCCATGGGACGAATGCAGGCGCTGGCGCGAGGTTTACGGCGCCCGCGACTACGAGACGAAGGCCCTAAGCAAAAGCCTCGTCTCGCTCCGCGAGCAGTGGCTCGATGACGCCGACGTCGTGGAGGTGTGGACCGAGGCGCGCCTCAACCTCGATTTCGACTGTAAGAGGGAAATCGTCACCCCGACCGATTGTGAAGGCTTGCTCTGCGCCGAGACACGCCCGTGGACGACCCTCGACGACTTCGACTCGGCGCGCGACGCCTTGGAGGATTGGAAAAAGGCGCAACGGCGCGTCCTAAAGACGACGGGCGACCTGCGCGACCTCATGTCGTGGACGAAGCACCGCGAAGGCCAGAAGGCGAGCGGCTCGACGGCGCAATCAGGACGCCCGCCGCTCGTCAACGCCTTCATGCGTTCCATGGCGCGGGGATTGATCGGCCCGACATGGCTGCAGAAACGCCTCGCCGAATTTCTCACCGACAATGGCTTCCCGACCAGCCTCGACACGGTGAAGCAGGGCAAGCGACGCGGCGACTTGATGCTCGGCGCGCTAACCCATCTGACTCCGGAGGAAGAGGCGTTCGCGGCGGCGGTGTATCGCGCGGACGCGAACATTGTCTTGGAGCGACTCGTCGCGCCGGGTTCGCCAGCCGCTGCCGCAGTCGCGGCAGCGCAACTGCGCGTACCAATGCGACTGCCCTACATCGGCGAGCTAATTCCTACAGGTCTCGCGCAAGCGTCACCTCTATTTGAAATCAATGACTTATAACACGCTGAAAAACCACTGCCTGACGCAGGTGATGCTTGCGCCTATATGGCCATATGACGCAGGCGTCACTTGTCACCTCTTGGCGCGCCACCGACCAATCGTTCGAACTCGACTGTTAGCGATACCCGCGAACACAGCGCCACGCTGGCGGTCGCGACGACGGTGCCGGGGAGAGACCAAGGGCGCACGCTCGGCGCGAAGACGACCGCGCTTGAGTTGTTTGGCGGGAACCTTCAGCCCCTCGCGCCGCCAGATGCGTTCGACCCGCCTGTAATTGACGATCCAGCCCGCGGTCGTTCGCAGAAGCTCCGCGATCTCGCGATATCCATAGCGGCCATATTGGCGAGCTGCACGACGACGCGGAGGCAGCAGGCTCGTGATGTCGACGCTCGCCTTCGGCATAGGCGCCCTAGTCGAGTGGCTCCTGACGCGGCTCTGAAAAATTCACCCTAACTTCAAGTGAGGCTCATTCGCGCGCGGCCCCGAGCTATAGTCAATCGCTATATCAGTTCGAGATTTCCGTTCGCGCGCGGCTCCCACGCGGCCGCCGTGAGGAGGGCGGCGGCGCGCGTAGAGTACCAGCGTCGTCGCCCTTTTTCATCCCAAGGCCGCTGCGCCGACGCCAGTGGGCTTCACGCGGCGCCGTTCGTTAAGTCAGTTCCCGCGATAATAGCTCGCAGTCGCCCTCCTCCCGCTCAAATTGATTCGCGTTATGGCGAAGTCCCAATCGGTTGTTCCGGTCGGGATGGCGAACGTCAGAGTCTAAGATTGGTGGCCATCACATGTAGTTTCATCCGCGAGGTTTGGAGGCACACTAACCATGCGCCGCCGTTGATCATGAGGCCGCTTAACCTGCTGCCGCAAGGCCAGAGTCCGCTTTCATCGTTGTGGATCAGAGGGACGAGCCGACAGCCATTCCCGGAGCTTCGTCCACCGCCGCTTTGATCCGTGGGTGCGAGCCGCAATGGCCAGCGCCTTCCCGCGACGAAGACACCCGCCGCGTCAGAAACAGAAAGCACGCGATCGTCCGCATCGTCCTTATCGTCCGTCTATCGGGCGAACGCCAATTCCGCTCGTGGCTTCGCAGTTCATAGCTTGCGGACGGTCGGGGTTCCTACGGACGGTTCGACGGGCGGCGACGGTTCAATCGTCCGCGCCAACCCTTTGTCCCGCTCCCTCCAAGGACGTGTGGACGGTGCGGACGCAAACTGCTCGCCCCAATCCGCGCCGGAAAACGCGGGATGGAGGGCGCGGCTATTATCGCGGTTCTTGCCCTAAGAGCGGGGCCTGAGCCTATGATGATGACGCGGGCGTGTTGAGAGGCGTTCTCGCCGGACGGCATATGCGAGCCTCGCAGGAGGATTGGGATGCCTGCAATCTAGTCATTATCAGCATCAGCCGCGCCGCAACTGCCTCGCCATGGCCGCGCGCGAAAGCAAAAACGCCCTCCCGAACCGGTAGGGCGCTTGTCGTCACGGATCGCTGAAAGGCGGGATTTACCAGCCCCAGCCCCAGCCGCCGCCCCAGCCGCCGTAGCCGCCCCAACCGCTGTAGCCCCAGCCGTCGCAAACATTGACCCATTGGCGACGCCAACCCCAATCCGTCCACACCCGGCGCAACCGATAGCAGCTATCGCCGTAGTAGCCGACGTTGGGATAATAGGGCCAGCCCGCGCCGATGAGGCCGGCTCCGTACCATGGCCAACCGCCGCCCCAATGTCGGCCGCCCCATCCGCCGGCCCAAGGGCGACCGCCCCAGCCAGCGCCGCGCCAGCCGCCATAACCCAGGCCTGGCCTCACGCCGCCGACAAGGCCTCCGCGCCAGCCGCCGCCGAAATCCGCCGCCTCTAAAGCCGCCGCCCCCGAGCATCGCGCCGCCGCCCAATCCGCCGCCTCTAAAGCCGCCTCCCCATCCGCCGCCACGGAAACCGCCACCGCCAAAACCGCCGCCTCTGAATCCACCGCCAAAGCCGCCGCCGCCTCGAAAGCCTCCGCCGCCAAAGCCGCTCCGCGCATCAGTGACGCCCGTATGCGCGAGCAGGCCGATCATCAGCGCGGCTGTCGCGGCGGCAGTCTTCAATCCTTGATACCACATCTCCAGCTCCTCGTCGTGAGTGCGCTCGCAAGCGGAAATGCGCGCGCGGCCTGGCCGCGCCCATGTCCGCCGCCACCCCCGCCAAGTCGGTTAAGTCGCGCGCCGCCAGGGCGAATCAAGTGAAGCCGCGCAGATCTCCCCGCGCGCCGCATCGCTTATGGTAATAAAGATTGGTATTGGCGAACGGCGCGCTCAACACAGATACGACGGCGAGCGGGGCTTACCAGTTTCCCGAAGCCGCCTCCTTCAGGATCAGCTTCTCGAGCGTGAGATCGGAGACCGCCTTGCGCAGCCGCGCGTTCTCCTGCTCCAAATCCTTCAGTCGCTTGATCTGGTCGCGCAAATTGATTCAACTGCGCTCCACCCATGCTCCCAGGATCGCCCCGCCGATCGCGCCGATGATAGCGCTTACAAAAGCGGCGGGAAGTCCTGCAACCAGAACGCCCAGAGCCGCGCCCAATGCAGCGCCGACACCGCCGAGGGCTAGGGCGGCAGTTGACTTGCCGTCGTTGTCATAAGTCTTGGCCATTTTCCGATACCTTGGTTGCGCGCAGACGTTGGGTCTGATCGCCTTTCCAAGGTTAGATATGGCGCTTCTCGGCAAAGAGGCCAAAGAGTTGGCCGGTTGCCACTCCTTATTTTGATTTGGCTTTTTTCTTTCTGAGCCGGACGCCGGCGCCTTCCCCATTTTCATCGACAAAGATCACGCTGGCCTTTCCGATGGCCGAAGCGGCAGCTGCCGTGCACCGCTCTGAATGTGGGGATGATCCCAAAAAAAACCCGGCCATCACTGACCGGGCTACACAGTTACTATGGAAGTTGACTCGAACCGATGCGAGCACCGGCACATGAGCCTCAACTGGGCGCCAGCGCGGCAAATTCAAGCGTGGCCGCAAACGCAAAACGCCCCGCCGTTACATCCACGGTCGGGGCGTTTGTTTTCGGCTTCGCGAAGATTATTGGTAGGCTGATTCTGTGCGGCGAATCGAGAATGGAGATTTCCGATGGTTACGCCGCCCAAGGATCGTCTCGAAATCGTGCATAACAACAACGACATGGACAGAAGAGGTTTACGAGGTAATTCGTTGTAATTTGCTCAGTCTGAACCTGTCCAAGCCGGCCCCTTGATCACCTGTCCATCCGACATCACACTATCCAAGACATCAAGACGAGGGCTGGCGCTCTCACCAACCTGCCAATCCGGGCAAGGTGGTCTCCACGACGAGTGGGATGTGGCCGTATCAGCGACGGCAAGCAACGCGGAGCATCGCCAGTCCTCTTCACCAGAAGAACGGGGGATTGGCCATGTTTCAAAAGTTCGATGAATGGGAGGCGCGACGGATCATCCGGCAATACAATCTCCTGCGCCTAAAGACCAGCCTGCCGCCGATCTCGGTGGAAGAGGAAATCGACCGGATGCGCGACGCCATGACCATGGCCAAAGCCGAATTCGAACAATTCGTCTACCTGTCCCCACTTCGCCACCGCGTGAGCGAAAAGCTCCTCAACCGGATTAGACGCCAAAGGAATGACTCGAGTTGGCGCCCGAGCGGCGTGTTATCTGGTGGCGGCCTTGGGTTTGAATTGGATGTGAATCGTCACATGGAGAAGCTATGGAGCTGCCGACAACGGCGACTGTAAATCGGCGCCTCACCGAAGATCACCATCTGGTTCATACTGCGCCAGTGGGGCCATTGGCCGTCGCGGGCCATGTCCGGCAGAGAAGAGCGGAAATATTTCCGCTCTATATGCGTGGCCGCTTCCTCCCGTATATTGCGCCGCCCTCTGTCTCAAATTATCTGACGACGGACACCAAGAGTTGTAGCTCAAAGCGCGGGACTCGCGGGTTTGAGTCAAGCGCCTTGTGAAAGCGTCTCGCCGAGCTTCGTGCGACGCGGCTGCGTTGAGGCCGTGCGCTCCCGCGCATGAGGGTCTGCTTGCATGAGGGGTCTCTACGCTTGCATTAGGAATTATCGGGAGATGTAGGCACCGCTTGCCGCAGCTCAAATCTTAAGCTTCATGAACCATCGAGACAGCGCCAATTGTCCGTCATGAGACTAAAAGACCGTCCCTTTGGGGGACGGCCTAGCGTTGATCATCCGGCGTTAGTCGTTATTCGCCATGTTCCGCGTCTTCATGGTCGCCCGAATGTCCGCCCATGCGCTCCATCGGACCCATGTGTCCCATCATATGCCCCATGTGGCCCTGCATTCGCGCCATAGCGTGAAAGAGCATGCCGAAGCGGCGCTTTTGGGCGTCGTCTAAGCTGTCATAGAGCGGCTTCGCTGCGTCGGCTATCTTCTCCATTTCTCCGGCACGCGCCGTCATGGCTTTAGCCCCTTCCCGAAGACCTTCGATGAGATTGGGGTGTTCATGGCGTTCCTTGGCCTTCTCATGCCATTCAGCCCTGCGAGCGGCCCGGGCCTTTGCCACATCACGCAGAACGGCTTCCAGCGCCGGCCAGTTCTTTTCCTGCGCGGCGGTTAGTTTCAGCCCTGCTTTCAGCGCTGCAATGTGTGCGTCTGTAAACGCGGCTTTGTCCTCCGCCGAGAGTTGATGGTGCTCGCCGGCATGCTCAGGCGGCGCGGCCAAGGCGCCAGAAGAAACCCCAAACAACAAAAGCGATGCCGTTGCTGCAGCGAGCATAAAATTTTTGTTCATGGTGACGCTCATCCAGACTTGAGGATAGGGAGAAGCAGAAATGTGTCTCGCCCTCTTCTTGGACAAGAGGGCTTTGTTTCGCTTCCTAGCCGCACCGATTGCTCAATCGCATCGCAATGTCTCTGCTTCATGGCCAAAAGCTTGACATATTTTGTCCGCCACCTACCCGTCGCTTAAACACCGCGCGTGATTGGTAGTGGCGGCCGTGGTGGGAAGTTGGCGCTACACGAGACGGCGGCGTCATCGACGCGACAAGCCGTGCTACTAATTCAGGATCGGGGAACCTTCCCTGTATTGTTGTTGCTCGCAGCCCGCCGCAATGATTGTCGGTATTATTGTAATTGCAATCGGAGCGTAAGGCCGGGTTCAACGGAGATGCTCTCTGCTTCGGGGGCGGCCTTTTGTGCACGGCGTGCACCGTCGTTCCCGTTGCGCTTTTGAAAGCGCACGACCTTAGCAGGCGTGCGATGGCGCACGCTGCAGTCGGTGGATGCGCGGCAGCCCTCTCCCGCTTGCCGGGAGAGGGAAGTTCGAACCGTTAAACTGTCACAGGGTTGGTTCTTTCTTGAACTTGTCGGGGAATTGTTTGGCGATCCCGTCGGTGAGCGCGTCGGCGAACTTCAGCATGTGGACGTGGCCGTCATCATATGCCTTGATGTCAGCCGTCCAATCCTTTCCGAGTCGGCCGACCACCTCTCCCGTCGTCAAGTCCAGATGCTTTTGCAGCATCTCTTCCAAGTCTTTCTTGGACCAGTTTGGATTTGCGCCGCTCAAGAACGCGGCAATGTCCTTACCGTTGTCCGTCCACTTCTTCTGAGCATCACTTAGTCCCGACTTGTCGCCGGTCTTGGCGGCCTTGACGACTTCCGTCGCAATAAGAATGTGGTCGCGCAAGAGAGTAGACAATTTCTTACCGGCGTCCTCTCCATAATAGGGCTTGATGGCGTCTCCAATATCATCCTGATTCTTGAGGAGTCGCGTGGCGACGGCGTTGGTGTCCGGAAGATCGGCCAGAGCGCTGACGATGTAACCGCGGGTATAGGTGATGTGGTCTTCCCACAGCTTCCGCATCGCCATCCTCACAGCGGTGGCCGTATCCGCCTTCGAGTCATGCATGCCAACGGCCATTGTGTTGGGACGAGTCATGGGCGCTTGTTGCGCCAGCACGGCCGAGCCGACGATTGCCATCGCTGCCGCCGCTATTGGAGCGATATAAGGTTTCATGATGCACCTCCGTGGAGTCGTTTCGCTCCCGTCGTTTGCCGACAAGTAGGGCGTCGACAACCGTGAACAATGGCGCGAACGGCGTCGCAGCATAAAGGTCCTCGATCAGGGATCGGACCTTGGCCCAGTCAACAGATTCACTCACTTGCGGGTCTCGATCTCGCGGAGAGCGTCCAGCAATGCGACAAACGGGAGAATGGTCCTGAGTAGTAGCCCGTGGTCCGGGCTTAATCGCACTGTCTATAATTTGATTGCATGCAAACCCTAGCGCGCCGTTGGGCTTCTGCGATCGCTTCGGGGGTCATCGTTTTTGCGAGGATGTCTCGGTTCTCTTCTGCATCCTTAAAACCCTTCGCGCTGGCGATATTCCACCACATGTGCGCTGAAATGTTGTCTTGAATGACGCCCCGACCTCCTCGATACATCATTCCAAGGTTAAACTGCGCTTGAGGCACAGCCTGTTCCGCCGCTTTGCGGAACCACTGTGCCGCTTGGGCGGAATCCTGCGCGACGCCTTGACCGTTTTCATACGCCAAACCGACATTATATTGCGCTTTCGCATATCCTTGTTCCGCTGCTTTGCGGAACCATTCCGCCGCTTCAGTAAAGTCCCGCCTGACTCCGATGCCGTCCCAATGCATCGCGCCAAGGTCGTATTGCGCTTTCGCATATCCTTGTTCCGCCGCTTTGCGGAACCACTTCGCAGCTTCAACGAAATCTTGCGGGACTCGCCGACCTTTTGCAAAGGCCATCCCATAAAGATACTGCCCCTTCGCGTCGCCTTCTTCCGCCATTGACTTCAATTTCCGAAATAGGGTTGCGTCGTCCTCTCCTGTGGCTGTTTGACGGCCGTTGTGTAAGTCACCGGCGTTCGGCGCCTCCTTTGATTGGGGGGCGCGGTCATTATCGGATTCTTTCGCTTGCTGCTGCGGAGTTACCTCTGGTGCTGCCGCTTGACGCCGCTCACGCTCCGCCGATGTAGACTGTTCGTATGTCGCTCTGAGCTGACCTTGGATCGATGAATATGAATCCCGAATAATCTTGTTTGCTTTACGCTTATCGACACCTGTGCGGGAGAGGGCATCACGGATTCGGTCGTAATGGATTCCGCAAGCCTGACGCAAGGTGCTTTCAACGCTTTCAAATGAGTTCGATGGGTCCCGTTGTGCCAGCTGCGCAAGATGTTGCTTGGCGCAAGCCACGTAGGCGGAGACGTTCGGTTTCACGTATGTCTCGGAAAAATCTGACGCCTCGTCTTTGGCCATGGCGGATGAAAACGTTGCGGTGACGAAATAAGCGACACCTATGACGAGGACCGTCGGGGGTCTCTTGTGCAGGGGCGGGTTGACCATCACGCGGTGACAATCCTTCCATCTGACGTACGGGCGAATTGACCGTTCGCCGCCCATTAGGTGACGGCATTTTCGACGCTCGCGTGACCTCGCGCAATCCTAAGTGCTCCTTGCCGCCGCCAACACGATTTTACTGCGCCGGGAAATTAAAATCCCAAAGATTGTCGAGGTCGCTATGGGGTTGGTCGATATGGCCCTTCGGACCACCGACCCGACTGCGTTGATTGAGGTCTTTTTGCACGCGGCGATGATGGTTCTGTATGTGCCCTGAGGGGGCGTGGCGGCGCGGCCTAACCTTCATTTCCGACTGCGGTATAAATTTCCGAGACGGAGGGATTAACACGTTTGGATTGATCCCCTGAGCCGCCGCAGTCCCATCCGGCAGCGGGCCACATGTTATACAGAAAGCGACGCCCAAGGTTAGCCAAGAACTCCGTCGACGCCTAATTGCCGAAGCCGTCACTAGATCAATCATCGTAAAGTTCCCGCCTCACGCACGTCGACAAAGCGAATTCGGGATTTTTCAAATAGCCGAACAGCCGCCGACCGAGAATATAACCTGTTCCTCCTGAGCATCTCTGACAAGGCAGAGCGGCTGCGACTGTTCGTCCAACGGTCTGGACGAGCGTTGGAGTTTGTCGTTGGAGGCCTCTCACTCACTACCGTTCTTCGTTTCGCTCTCCGGCGTCGCGTATCTGGAGCCACCGCGCCTCATCCAAAATGCATCGCTCAGCAAGCATAGACCGTGGTGCTGTCATACAATCCCCGCGCCGCTAAAGCAGCCTTCAACACCCGTTACACACTAGCGACGCCAATCCCCAATTGGTCGGCGATGCCTTGGCGGGACATGCCCTGCCGGGCGAGTTCCAGAATCTGCGCGCTCTTGGCGCGGGCCGTTGGCGCCCGACCATTTGTCTAGGAGACGAACATGGGACCGGCTGATGTCGCCGCGATACATTGCAGTGTCGATGTGGAGCATCAGAATGGCGGTGTGTCGCTTCGCGGTCGCGTCGTCAGCGCCATTGAAACCGACGGCAATTATCGGTTGGATATTCGCTTGCGCAGTCGGTCCAGCTCCTCGAACGTCAGTCAGGCGGGACAATTTCACGCCAAGCCAAATGAACCGGTCTTTGTCGGCTTTGCAAATCTGAACGCGGGCGCGGGGACGCGGCTGGTGGCGCACCTTACCGTCCAAGCCGCAGGCGAAAGCCATTCATGCAAGGCCGACAGAGAGATTTCCGATGAGTGACTCGCTCCGCGCCGAAGCCGCCGTAGTCGCGGCAGCGCCGTGGAGGTGAGCTGTCGCCGCCAGATCGGGAATGGTCTCGAGGTCCCAGACGATGGTGGCAAGTCATTTGGTCATCCGCGCGAAATTGTTTCGTCTTTAATTATCGGCGGGAGATGCGATCAGCGATCGGCCAGCTCTTACTCTTAAAACGACAGGGTCACGCCTTTCGATCGCGGGCGCCGTCGTTCTCGTTGCGCTTTTGAAAGCGCACGACCTTAGCAGGGGAGCGATGACGCGCGCTGATTCGATTGCGGCCTGTGCCGGTCAGCACGTAATGGCCGCGATTGTCATCCCAACGCATGAGATCGCCTTGGATGGCTCTCTGTCGCAGCACCATCGTCATCGGATCATGAACATGGTCCGGCGCGACGTCGCCGTGCGCGTCCACCTTCTTGAGAGCCTCAATCAGCCTGTCTTCATGAGTGTCGGTCATGGTGATCAAAGGTGGCGCCGACGGGCGATTCGTTCAAGAACCGCAGCGAGAGGTCGGCGAACTCTCTTAGCGCAGCAGACGGCGGGCGCCCGAAATCCTTCGGAGGGCGATTTACGCATGTTTTCGCTGTTTGAATTGCCCAGCTATCGGCACTACCGTGGGACGGCAAGGATTGACCAAGCTATAGCTACCCTTAAAATTCATTCAAAGATGTCCTCGTTGATATTAGACAAGAAGCCCAAACTTCGCTGGCTGGTCGCGGACCTGAACAGCTACTTCGCCTCCTGTGAGCAGCAGGAAGACCCAAGCTTGCGCGGGAAGCCGGTCGCTGTCGCTCCACTGATCGCGGATACCACCTGCGCCATCGCCGCCAGTTACGCGGCAAAAGCCTATGGCGTGAAGACCGGGACCA
Organism: uncultured Alphaproteobacteria bacterium; assembly: GCA_963706255.1. Lineage (GTDB taxonomy): Bacteria > Pseudomonadota > Alphaproteobacteria > Rhizobiales > Beijerinckiaceae > Methylocystis. The sequence goes on from CAVPMJ010000024.1 coordinate 20,849, forward strand.
AGATCGGCGAGGCTAAGCAGATGTGTCCCGAGCTGATCGTCGTCCAGTCGCGGCCGAAACTCTACGTCGAATATCACCACCGTATCTTGGACGCGATCGAGAGCTGCATTCCCATTGAGCATGTCATGTCGATCGACGAAGTCGCCTGCATACTGGATCGAAGCCAGCAGACGGCGGAAGGGGTGAGGCGTCTTTCGGGCGAGATCAAACAGGCGATCCGAGAGCGGGTGGGGGAATGCCTGACGATCTCGGTTGGCGCGGCGAGCAATAAGCTTTTGGCTAAACTTGCGTCTGACATGCAGAAACCGGACGGGCTGACGATCCTTGAGCCGGAGCAGATGCCCCAGAAAATCCTCCACCTGAAAATCGAGGATATCTGCGGCATCGGGGCAAACATGTCCCGGCGCCTCAAGGAGGCTGGGCTAGATACGATGCCCAAGCTCTGGCAGGCGGACCCAAACACGCTCCAGCGGGTCTGGGGAGGGGTTGTCGGCAAGAGGTTCCACGCGCTGCTCCATGGTGAAGACCTGCCCACGCCGCCTCGCCAGAAGCGCAGCATCGGCCATCAGCATGTCTTGGCCCCGGAGCAGCGCTCGATAGAACAGGCCAAGACCACCGTTCAGGAGCTTCTGGTCAGGGCCGCGCTGAGGCTGAGGCAGGAAAAGCTCTACTGCCGACGTCTGTCTGTCGACATCAAATGGACGCAGGATCGCGGCCACTGGATCGACGATCGCACTTTCAACGAAGCGCAGGACGATCTGACCCTAAACCGGGCGCTGCTCGATATCTGGAAGAATGCTCCCAGATTGAAGCCGCTGCGCGTCGGTGTGTCGCTTTCAGACCTTGTCCCAGTCAATGAACACCAGCAGGACTTGTTTGAGCGACCCGAGAACGCCGCCTTGACCAAAGTCATCGATGAATTGAACGAGAAGTTCGGCAAGGGAGCGGTCGGCTTCGGTATGGCGGCGTCATCAGCTCGCAGAATGACGAGCAAGATCGCTTTTCAGAGAGTGCCTGATTTGAGCGAGTTTTGAGTCGACTGAAGGGCGGTATCATTTGATCAAACGACGTCGATTGGCTCGCACCTTCACCATGCGTGTTGCCTGACGCGACGCCGCGCGCCCACCTAATGCCAATTTCATCAGACGCAGCCCGATGACCTGTTGCGACTCCAGCGCAAGCATAGAAGCTGCCGAAGGGAATCTTCCGTCGGCCTCAATCCACTAGCTGGTTTGTTGTGATGAAAGTTACGGAAGGAATGCGTCCGACATAGCCAGAATCTTGAGGACGATGCTTCCGCCGGGCACGGCGTTGAAGAAGTCCTCAAAGCGCTTCGGCTCGAAACCAGATAGGATCATAAGTCCCGAGAAAATCAGCAGGAGGAAGGCAATCTTCGGAAATATGAGGCCAATGATCATCGCAACCGCCAGAAACACCCCCCACTTGGTCCTCTTGGCAGACGCGGATCCGACCTCATTTGACTGCGTCCCTTTAGCCGAGGAGTTCCCAAACAGCGGCAGTGGTGTGGCGGTCGCCCCCTCCTCAGAGACGCCGCCCTTATATTGGCTCCAGACCCATGCTTTAGATGTATCGGTCATAACTGCTTCCCACGAATCATTGGTTCCCCTTCATATTAACTTACAGCCAACTCAACGAATGGTGTGATGCAATGCATTTCCTAATCTCCGCTACTTACGGTCCGACGGACCCAACCCGAGCCATGCTGCCTTTTATTTTCGCGGCGACCGCCCTGCAGGACGGGGATAAGGTGACACTGATGCTGTTCGCCGACTCGGTGTTTTCAGCCGTCGAAGGCGCTGCAGTCACGCTCGTGCCTGTCGGGCCGCCCAACAAGTATGAGGACGTTGCTGCTCACCCGAATGCGACGGTCTTCGTCTGCAAGCCATGCCTTGAAGCCCGAGGACTGAGCGCCGCCTCCCTTGACAATCGCCCCAGTCTCCGCCTCCTCGGTGGCGATCATGAAGGGCGAAGGACGACCCCGAGAGCGGACGTTTTACAGTTGGTCTGAAAAGTGAACGAAACGCAGGAGTTTTGCTACCGGATTTGCTACCCAACGCCCTACGACCAAGAGTTACACTGCAGGACTCCAAAGCCACATTTCAAGGCAATTCAGAGAGAAGCTGGGACTTCAGATGACTGCATGGGACGGTCGAAACCGAATTTCAAGACCGGTGCCTTAAACCGCTCGGCCACCCTTCCGTGCGGGCCGTGATATAGCACGCGTCGTCGGTCCTGCGAGAGGGTTAAGCGCCTGCCGCTCTATTTCGCCTATGGCTCCAACATGGACGCCGCCGCAATGGCGACGCGCTGTCCGCGCTCGCGGCTCTTGGGGCGGGCGAGGCTTGCCGGCTTCAGGCCTATCGTCATGCCGTCGGGCTTCGTCAGCGTCGCGCCGGATCGACGGATGAACGTGCATGGCGTGCTGTGGGACGTCGCCGTGGCCGACGTCGCGGCGCTCGACCGTTACGAGGACCTCGCGCACGGTCTCTACGCTAAGAAAATCTTCCCCGTTCTGCGCGAGCCGGTCGGCTCGGCCATGGCGCTGATCTATGTCGGCGCAAATCCCAATCTCGGCGCGGCCGGCCGCCTCTATCTCGAAGGGGTCGTCGCGGCGGCGCGCGCGCAGGCTTTGCCCGCCGATTATATCGATTATCTTTCGAGCCTGCTTGCGGCTCAAAAAGGAGGCTGTCGTCCATGAGCGCAGAGGTTCCCGTCGTCGTCGCCACCGTGGAGGAATTGCGCGCTTACGTTCACGCGCGACGCGCGGCGGGCGAGCGCATCGGGCTTGTGCCGACCATGGGCGCGCTGCACGCCGGCCATCTCTCGCTTGTCGAAGCCGCGCGGCGCTTGGCCGAGCGCGTGATCGTCACGATTTTCGTCAATCCGACGCAATTTGGCCCAAGCGAGGATTTCGCCCGCTATCCGCGCACGCTCCAAGCTGACCTCGAAAAACTCTCGAGCGTCGGCGCCGATCTCGTCTTCGCGCCTTCGGTTGAGGAGATGTATCCGCAGGGTTTCGCGACAACGGTGACGTTGGAGGGCCCGGCCAAGGCCGATCTCGACGATCGGTTTCGGCCGACGCATTTTTCCGGCGTCGCCACGGTTGTGACGAAGCTGCTCAATCAGGCGCAGGCCGACGTCGCCGTTTTCGGCGACAAGGACTATCAGCAGCTCTTGGTCGTCAAGCGTCTCGCGCGCGATCTCGACATTGCGACGCAAATCGTCGGCGCGCCGACGCTGCGCGAAGCGGATGGCCTCGCCATGTCGTCGCGCAACGTCTATCTTTCGGGCGAGGATCGCGCCCGCGCGCCGACGCTCCATCACGCGCTGAGCATGGCGGCGCGGCGCATCGCTGAGGGCGAAGACATCGGCCAAGCGACGCGTGACGCGCGCGAGGCGCTCCTCGCCGCCGGTTTTGAGATCGACTATTTCGAGGCGCGTCATGCGGAAACGCTGGCGCCCGTCGCGCGCCGCGACGATGGGCCGATCCGCTTGCTCGCGGCGGCGAAGCTCGGCGCGACGAGGCTCATCGACAATGTGGCGGTCTGAATGATGAGCGATCACCAGATCATCCGCTTCTTCGTGGAAGGGCGCGTGCAAGGCGTCGGCTATCGCGCCTTTCTCGTGCGCGAAGCCTATGCGCTCGATCTGACGGGTTGGGCGCGCAACCGGCGCGACGGCTCCGTCGAAGCGGTCGTCGCGGGGCGGCGCGCGGCGCTCGATGCGCTGATCGCTGCGGCGCGGCGCGGGCCAAGGCTCGCGCGCGTCGATGCGCTGCGCGAGCAGCCGGCGGACGAAGCCGCGCTTGTCGAATATTGCGGCGCGGGTTTCGCCGTCGCCCCGGATGCTTGAATTTATCGCCGCTTGCGCCTCGCGCGCGCGGCGCTTAGCTTCGCCGCGCCCTCGCGATTCATCCCGGAGCCGGGAACATGCATAACCGTCATCGCTTCATTCTCGCCGGCGTGATGGGCTGGCCGATCGCGCATTCGCGCTCGCCGAAAATCCATAATCATTGGTTCGCGCAATATGGGATTGAAGGATCCTATGTGCCGCTTCCTGTTGAACCCGGACGGTTGCAGGCCGCCCTTCGCGCGCTGCCGGCGCTCGGATTCGCCGGCTGCAATCTCACCATTCCGCATAAGGAGGCGGCGCTCGGATTTCTCGATCATGTCGATCCGGCGGCGGCGCGCATCGGCGCCGTCAATTGCGTCGTCGTCGAGAAGAACGGCGATCTGATCGGCCGCAATTACGACGGCTATGGCTTCATCGCCTCGCTGCATGAGGCGTCGCCCGACTGGCGCGCCGAGACGGCGGTTTGCGTCGTCATCGGCGCGGGCGGCGGCGCGCGCGCCATCGTCTCGGGCCTGATCGAAGCAGGCGCGCGCGAGATTCGCCTGTTCAACCGCACGCTCGCGCGGGCGAAAAAGCTCGCCGCCGATTTCGGGCCGTGCGTTTCAGCCGATCCCTGGGAGGAGCGTCACGCCGCGCTCGCCGGCGCGGGACTTGTTGTCAATGCGACGAGCCAGGGGATGATCGGCCAGCCGCCGCTCGATCTGTCGCTGGCGAATCTGCCGGCGTCGGCGCTTGTCGCGGATATCGTCTATGCGCCGCTGGAGACGCCCTTGCTCGCGGCGGCGCGCAACATCGGGGCGACGCCAGTCGATGGGCTAGGCATGTTGCTGCATCAGGCGCGCCCGGCCTTTTGCGACTGGACCGGCGTGATGCCGGAAGTGACGCCCGCGCTGCGCGCCCTGATCGCCGCGACCTTATAGAAAAGCGGCGTCGCAGCCCTACAAGGGAGTCGCGACGCCGCTTTCTCTACTCGCGCGAATTACGCCGCGCGCACGCCGTACAGGGGCGCTGTCGAAGCGCTCATCAAACGCTGCGCGAGCGTCATCAACTCTGTCGACTGACGCATCAAACTGTCGAGCCGCTCGCTCACGAAGCGGGACTGCAGGCTCGTGATCTCGTCGAGCGTCTTCGCCTTGGCGAGCCGCTCCGTGAAGTCGAGAAAGGCGGCGGCGTTCTCGCTCCAGAGATCGAGAGATTTCTTGGACCAGAGCGTCGGGTCGATCGCCGCCTCGGCGCCTTCCCCTGCGGGCTTTGTCTCCGTGACGGCGAGCGCCGTCGACGGCGCCGCGATGATCGCAGGCGTCGGCGTTTCGGTCTCGGCTGTCGCCTCCGCGCTTACGGACTCGGTCAGCACTTCGGCGACGACTGGCGCCGCCTGAGCAGGAGCGGACGCCGACCGCTTGGATTCGGCCGGTTTCGATTTTGAGGAGCCATTCTGTGGATTGGCCATCGCGTTTCTCCTCGTCAGGATTTGGTGGTCGTGCGTTGGAACGCCGAGCCAAGCTCCTTGGTCTGCTCTTGGATCGTTTTGAGCTGCGCCTGCACGAATTCCGACTGGAGCTTGAAGACTTCCTGCGGATCCTTGGCGTGGACGAGCTTCTGGGCGAGGTCGAAGGCCGCGTTGACATTGGCCTCGGCGAAGGACAGCGCCTTCACGCTGACATCCTTTGCGCTGGGGAGGCCGAACGGCATGTCGCCGCTGGTGTCCAACGCCTTTTGCGCGGCGCCGGCGAAGCCTTCAAAAGCCTTCCGTGCCTGTTCCACGCTCTTTTCGGCGAAATCGCGGACTTCATTGGGAATTTGATAGATCTGTTCAACCATGGCGCACCCTCCGTGCCTTCCAGTAACAAGCCAAGTAGCAGCGCCGCGGCGCTACAGGCTCCAAATTTACCCGCACTGCGCCCGAGCCCCCGAGGCGATCCGGCGAGAGAGGCCATTCTGCACGATTCTATGCTGCGATGCAACAAAATTGTGCGGTGCAACAGTTTCTCTCATTTGGACCGCGTGACCCTCGAAAAAAACGATGAAAGCCTTGCGACGGTCATGGACCGGGCGGGCCGGCGCGATTAATTTGACTCAATCCGTAGCGTCAAGCCGACGGCGACGCCCAGAAGCGCGCGCAGTGGCGAGAAAGCCCGTCGGTCGGGCGGCAGGGGATATGGGCGGTTCGCAGCTGGACCTCGAAGAAGGCGCGCACGCGGCCGCCCGCGTCGCGGCGGATCCGGCCTTTTCCGCGTTGGAGGCCTCCGGCGCGCCGATCATCGCGGCGAGCGGCGACCCGCTGGCCATCGTCTATCTTAACGATTCCGCGCGCGCGATTTTTGGCGATGACGCCCTTCTCCTGGCCGACCGGCTGTTTCGCGGCGAGGAGCCTGGCGCGAAGCGGCTCGCCGAACTCGTCGATTCGGTGCGTCATGGCGCGGCGTTGCGGCTTGAGCGCCTGCGCTTCCTCTTCGCCGATCGGCCGCAGACCGTCACCTTCCTTTGCCGCAGCCTCGTTGGCGACGACGGCGCCGCCTGTTTCGTCGTCGCCGCGCTCGGCGTGCGGCCCACATCGCAGGCGGAGATGCGGCCGGCGTCGGGGTCGGAGGCTTCCGTTGCGATCGCCGAAGACGCGCCCTCCGTCGCCACTATCGCGCTGCGCGCAAGCCTCGCGGCGCGGCACGGCGCGCGGGCGCCGCGTTTCTTGTGGAAGACCGACGCGCAAGGACGCTTCGTCGACGTGACGCATGTGCTCGCCGATGTCGTCGGCGAGACCGGCGCGGACATTCTCGGCCGTTCCGTGGAGGAGGCGGCTGAGGCGCTCTCGCTCGATTCGGCTTTTGCGCAGGCGGTCGCCTCGCGCCGCTCATGGAGCGGCGTCGAGATCGCCTGGCCGCTGGAGGAAAGCGGCGCGTGCGTGCCGGCGACGCTCGGCGCGCTGCCGATGATGGACGCCGATCGACGCTTCGTCGGCTTTCAGGGTTATGGCGTGCTGCATCTCGACCGGGCGCTGGCCGCCGATGCGCCCGCCGAGGAAGCGCCGCTCGCGCTCGCGCCGCGCGAAGAGCCGCAGACCGAAGAAGTCGTCGAACGCCCCGTTGACAACATCGTCCTTCTGCGGCCGCCGCCGCGCGCCGACACGGAAACCGCCGAGGAAGAAACGGCGTTGACCTCGACCGAGCGCTCGGCTTTCGACGAGATCGCGCGGGCGTTGCGCGAAGGCGGCCTCGTCGCGCCCGAGGCGGAAACAGCTGCGCCCGGCGAAGAAGCCGAGCCGGAAATCGTGCCGCCCGCGCCGCGCGCGCTTCACGACGTGCTCGATCTGTTGCCGGTCGGCGTGCTCATCGCGCGCGGCGAGCAAACGCTTTTCGCCAATCGCACGCTGCTCGACTATCTCGGTTACGCTGATCGCGCCGCCTTTGAAAAGGACGGCGGCTTTGCGCGCATGTTCTTTGGCCGCGCGCCGGGCGAAGGCGCCGTCGCGGTGCAGGCGAGCGACGGCGGTTCGCTCGACGTCGACGCGCATTTGCAAATCGTCGAATGGGAGGGCGCGCCCGCGACGCTCGTGACGCTGCGGCGCAATCGCGCGCGCCGGCTTAGCGGGCCGGAGGCGAGCGCGCTGGCGCTCGCCCGATCGCTTGAGGCAAAGCTCGCGCGCGCGCAGGCGGAAAGCGCGCTGCTCGGCGGCGCATTCGATTCGGCGCGCGCGCCGCTCGCCATCGTCGCCGGAGACGGGCGGCTCGAACGATTCAACGCCGCCTTCGCCGCTTTCTTCGGCGTTGACGCGAAGGGGCTCATGGGGCGCAAATTATTTTCGCTTTTCATCGCGGCCGACGCGCGAATGCTCGCGGGACGTCTGGCGCTTGCAAGCGCCGAGGCCGATGAAGCGCTGCCGCTGACAGCGCTCGCGCTAGGCGGCGCGCATGCTCCCGTCGAGGCGGCGTTGCGCCGCTTGCCGGTCGAGGGCAAACGCAAGATTTGCATAACGCTGCGCGAGCGCGCGGGAGCTTATCGCGGCGATCGTGAGATGGAAGCGGCGCGGCTTGCCGCCGAAAGCGCCAATGCGGCGAAATCCGATTTCCTCGCGCGCGTTTCCCATGAAATACGCACGCCGCTCAGCGCCATCATCGGCTTCGCCGAGGTGATGATGGAGGAGCGCCTGGGGCCGATCGGCTCGCCGCGCTACAAGGAATATTTGAAGGACGTGCACGCCTCCGGCCAGCATGTGCTGTCGCTCGTCAACGATCTCCTGGATCTCTCCAAGATCGAGGCGGGCAAGATGGAGCTTTCCTTCGATCGCGTCGACGCCAACGCCATCATCGCGGAATGCGCGTCGATCATGCAGACGCAGGCCAATCAGGCGCGCATCGTCATGCGTCTCGCGCTCGCATCAAACCTGCCGCCGATCCGCGCCGACGAGCGCTCGCTGCGGCAAATTCTGCTGAACCTTCTGTCGAATGCGGTGAAGTTCAACGAGCCGGGCGGGCAGGTGATCGTCTCGAGCGCGCTGACCGAGGCGGGCCAAGTCGTCATCCGCGTCAAGGACACAGGCATCGGCATGTCGGAGGAAGAGATCGAGACGGCGCTGGAGCCGTTCAAACAGATCGCGACCTCGCGCAATGTAAGCGGCACGGGGCTCGGCCTGCCGCTGACGAAAGCGCTGATCGAAGCCAATCACGCTTCCTTCACGATCAAGAGCCGCAAGAACGAAGGCACGCTGATCGAAATCGCTTTTCCGCCGCCGCAGGTGCTCGCGGCGGAGTAGGTTCGCTGAACGCTGCGTCACCAAAATGCGCATATTGATCCCCCGAGCCTTGAGCTAAGCTCATCATATCCATGGGCGCTTTGCAATCGAAGCGGCTGACGCGGCGCGCGCGAGCCAATTCGGCGCGCCGCGCGAATTTCGCTAAACTGACCGCCCCATTGGCCGAGACGACGCCAAAATGACGAAAGCGATCGACCTCAACGCGGACCTTGGCGAAGGCTTCGGCCAATGGCGCATGGGCGATGACGACGCCATGCTCGACATCGTCACGAGCGCCAATGTCGCCTGCGGCTTTCACGCCGGCGATCCCGACATCATGGCGAAGACCTTTGCGCGGGCGAAGGAAAAGGGCGTGGCGATCGGCGCCCATGTCGCCTTTCCCGATCTCGCGGGCTTCGGGCGCCGCGCGCTGGCGATGACGCCGATAGAGATCGAGCGCGCGGTCGCGTATCAGCTCGGCGCCGCGCAGGCGCTCGCCACATTCGCGGGCCATCGTATCAGCCATGTGAAAGCGCATGGCGCGCTCGCCAATATCGCCGAGCGCGACGCTGATGTCGCGGACGCGATTGCACGGGCGATCCGAGCCATCGATCCTTCGCTGACGCTTCTCGCCATCGCGGTTTCGGAACAGACGCGCGCCGGCGAACGCGCGGGGCTGAAAGTCGCGCATGAAATCTTCTCCGACCGCGCCTATATGGACGATGGGCGTTTGCAGCCGCGCAGCGAAGCGGGCGCCGTGATCGAAGATATCGACAGAGCCTGTATGCGTATGCGCGAGATGCTGGCGAGCGGCGGGCTGCGGACGATCAGCGGCAAGCTGTTGCCGACGCGGATCGACTCGATCTGCGTGCATGGCGACGGGCCGCTCGCGGTCGAGATGGCGCGCCGCTTGCGCGCGGCGTTGACGGGCGAAGGCTGGCGGCTGCGCGCCTTCGCGGGAGCATAAGGCGCGATGGAATATGAGACGCCGCGCTTTCTCGATTGCGGCGAGGCGGCGCTTTCGGTCGAATTCGGCGACAGCGTCGATCCCGCGATCAACGCCCGCGTGCTGGCGCTGGATGAGGCGCTCCGCGCCGAGCCGCCGATGGGTCTGCGCGAGACGGCGCCGACCTATCGTTCGCTGTTTCTGCGCTACGAGCCGCTGGAGCTGTCGCGCGCCGCGCTGATCGCGCGCCTCGAAGCGCTGATGGCGAGTCTCGCCGATCGCGCGCAGGAAGGCGGGGCGGGGGCGCGCTGGACGATTCCCTGCTGTTACGATCCAGCGCTCGCAGAAGATATTGACGAGGCCGCCGCGTTGCTTGGCTTGAGCGCGCAAGTGCTGGCGCAACGCCACGCCGGCGCCGACTATCGCGCTTATATGTATGGCTTCGCGCCCGGCTGGTGCTATCTCGGCGGTTTGCCGCAGGCGCTCGCTATCGCCCGGCGCGCGAGTCCGCGCGGACCGACGCCGCAAGGCGCCGTGCTCGTCGGCGGCGGGCTTTCTCTTGTCGCGACCAATCCCATGCCGACAGGCTGGTATGTCGTCGGCCGCACGCCGGAGCGGCTCTTCTCGCCGCAGCGCGAGCCGCCCTTCCTGATTGCGCCCGGCGACGTCATCCGCTTCGAGCCGATCGACGCCGCGACATTCAAGGCGCTCGACGTCCGCGCCGCCAGGGGCGAAACGCTGGCGGCGCGCGCATGAACGCGCGGTTATTGATCCGCGCCGCTGGACCCGGCGTCACCGTCCAGGACGAAGGCCGTTTCGGCCATGCGCGCTTCGGCGTCACGCCCGCGGGGCCGATGGACCTTGGCGCCTATCTCGCCGTAACGCGCGCGGTCGGCGCCGACGCCGCGATCGAGGTTTCGCTCGGCGGCGCGACCATTGAGGCCGAGGGCGCGACGCTTCCCATCGCCGTCGCGGGCGGCGCTTTCGACATTCGTCTCGATGGTCGCGCCCTGCCTTCGGCCTGCATTCTGCCGCTTGCGCCGGGATCGCGCCTTGCCCTGCGCGCCGGCGTCTCGGGCGCCTGGTGCTATGTCGCGCTCGGCGCACGGCTGGGCGTCGCGCCGACGTTGGGCTCGCGCGCGGCCCATCTGCGTTCCGGCCTTGGCCCCAAGCCACTGGCGGCCGGCGATGCGTTTGCGCTCGCGGATGTAACGTCGCCGCCGTCGGAGCCGTTAGCGTTGCGCGCGCCCTGGCTCGCGCCGAGCGACGCGCCGATCCGCGTCTTGCTTGGGCCGCAAGATGATTATTTCGCGCCCGAGGCGGTGGAGACTTTTTTGAACGCGCAATGGCGCATCTGCGCGCGCAGCGACCGCATGGCCTATCGGCTTGAGGGGCCGGCGATCCCGCACCGGCGCGGGCACGACATTGTCTCCGATGGCGTGGCGATGGGCGCGATCCAAATTCCGGGCGACGGCGCGCCGCTGGCGCTTATGGCCGACCGCCAGCCGACGGGCGGCTATCCAAAGATCGCGACAGTGATCGGCGCCGATCTCGGACGGCTTGCGCAATTGCGCCCCGGGGAGACTTTGCGTTTTCGCGCCGTCGCTTGGGAAGAGGCGGTCGCGGCGCGGCGCGTTTATTACGCCGCGATCAAAGCGGAGGCGCAATTGGCGCCGCTCGCCGCCGATCTCACCGCCGAGACGCTGCTTGCCGAGAATCTCGTCGGCGGCGTCGTCGACGCCAAGGACTGATTATTCCGCCGGCTCCTTGACCTCGGCGATGAGCGCCGCAGGGTCGATGGGCGCGGCGAGCGCGGGCGCCGCGACGACAACGGCCTTCGCGGTCGCCGCCCTACGCCGCTTCCACCATTTGATCAGCATCATCCACCACGGATCGCCGACATGAAGATGATAGCGAAGCGGCGTCTTGATGATGGCGAGCACCAGACCGATCGAGAACAGGCACCAGACCGCCGGCCATTCGTTGATGTTGCCGGTCGTCAGGCTCGCCAGGAACGGTCCCGCGACCCAGGAGAACAGGATGAAGCGCCAGCTGCCGTAAAGCGACGGGATGAAGAAGGACATCACCGGATAGCCGAGGAAGCCGCGTCCCAGATAAGCGTTGTCGGCCATGGAGTTGCCGATGCCGTTGGTCGGCAGCAGCCAGGCGATGTGCCATTCGCCGCGCACGGTGCAGAGCACGTCGCCGCAGAGCGGCCGGCCGATGGCGCAATGGCCCGCCCAGGAGAAGGGGTAAAGCTGGATCAGCATGGCGATGGCGGCGACGAAACAGCCGAAATAGGCCCAGGGCGCGATGATCCTGGCGCTGTCCTTGGGCATGAAATAGAGGGCGACGGCGTTGATGAAGAACGGCTGAAACGTAATGTGCAGATAACCGAACATGGTCATTATTTGATTCAGCGGCGAGTCGCATTGGTTCAGGACCGAATAGGCGACGGCCTGAAGCGACTCCATGCTGGCGAAATAGAGAAGGCACACCCATAGCGCGAGCGGCTCGGGGTCTTTTTTCAGCGCGGAATAGGCCGCGCCGGCGATGCCCGTCGCCGCCAAGACCGTCGACGCTTCTCCACTCCAGCACATCAGAACGTTTCCTCTTTTATTGTCTGCGACCCGATACACTAACCGCCGCCGGGCGAAAAGCCCGCCGGGGCCAGTTCGAAACGGGCGAATTCGAAGGCCGGCGCAACCGTGCAGCCGACAAGGGTCCAGGCGCCAAGGCTTTTCGCCGATTGCCAGACGCCCGCCGGGACGATCGCCTGCGGTCGTTCGCCCGCCGTAAGATCGGGGCCGAGGCGCTGGATGCTCATGCGCGCGCCGTCGGGGGACAGCTTTAGCTCCAGGCTCGCGCCGGCGTAGTAATGCCAGATTTCGGCGGCGTCGACCCGGTGCCAGGCCGATATCTGGCCGGCCGGCAGCAGATAATAGATCGCGGTCGAGGCGGCCCGCCGCGCGTCGATCAGCCGGGCGTCGCGAAAGGTCTCGCGATAAAAGCCGCCCTCGGGATGCGGCCTGAGATCGAGCAGTCGCGCGACCTCTTGGGCCGAAAGGTCTTTCACGTCGGTCATGCGGCGAAATTATTCTTGCGCTCGCGCATTTCGGCGAACACTGCGAAGGGATTGGCGCCCTCCATGCCCATGGCGGCCTTCACGCGCGGATCTTCGACGCGCAGAAACGGATTGGTGGCGTTCTCCAGCGCGATCGTCGTGGGCAAGGTGAATTTTCCCTCCTGGCGCAATTCGGCGACGCTGCGCGCGCGCTCGCGCAGCACGGGGTTGGCGGGATCGACGGTGAGCGCGAATTTGGCGTTGGCCTGCGTATATTCGTGGCCGCAATAGACGCGGATCTCGCCCGGGAGATTGGCGAGCGTCTCCAAAGTGAGTCGCATCGTCTCCATCGTCCCTTCGAAGACGCGGCCGCAGCCCAACGAAAACAGCGTGTCGCCGACGAACAGAATATCATCATGGGCGAAATAATAAGCGATATGGCCGAGCGTATGGCCGGGCGTCTCGATGACGCGCGCGCGCGCCGAGCCGACCTCGACGATGTCTCCGCCCACGACGGCGCGGTCGAGCGGCGGCAGGCGATGCGCGTCCTGGGCGGCGCCGATGACCTTCATTTGCGGAAAGCGCGCTCTGAGCGTCGCGGTCCCCTGCACATGATCGGCGTGATGATGCGTGAGCAGGAGATGCGTCAGCGGCCAGCCGCGCCGCTCCGCCTCGCGCGCGATTGCTTCGCCGTCGGGCGCGTCGACGCTCGCCGTCGCACCGCTCTGCGCATCATGCGCGAGCAGGCCGAAATTGTCGCTCAGGCAGATGAACTGCGCGACTTCTAATCCCATCGGGCGTCTCCCCAGTCGATTTTTCCATCATAACGGCGCCTTGCGCAAAAAGGCGACAGGCGCGGTCGCCGGCGCGTCTTGCGCCCGTCTTGCGCCTTCGGGCGATTGCGCCGATGATCGACGTCATGCTCGATGTCGTCGATCTGCGGGCCTTCTACGACACCGCCCTGGGGCAGGTCGCGCGCCGGCTGGTGTCGCGGCTGCTGCGCTCCCGCTGGGAGGACCACGCCGGGCTCTGCGTGCTGGGGCTTGGCTACGCGACGCCCTATCTTGACGATTTTCGCGAAAAAGCCCAGCGGGTTCTGGCCTTCATGCCGGCGACGCAGGGCGTCGTGCATTGGCCGCTCGACGGCCGCTCGGCTTCCGCGCTGGTCGAGCCGTCGATGACGCCGCTTCCCGACGCCAGCATGGACCGCATCCTTCTCGTCCATGCGCTCGAAATCGACGAGCATCCGCGCGATCTGATCGAGGAAGTCTGGCGCATCCTGACGCCGGGGGGGCGGCTCATCATCATCGCCCCGAGCCGAACCGGCCTTTGGGCGCGCGTTGATACGACGCCCTTCGGCCAGGGCCATCCCTATTCGCGCGGGCAGCTGCAGGAATTGTTGCAGCAGACGCAGTTCCTGCCGGTATTCTGGGGCGAGGCGCTTTATGTTCCGCCATTCGCGCGCGCGTCGTTCTTGAGCTCGGCCCCGGCCTTCGAGCGCATCGCCGGCCGTTTTTCTCTGCCGGGGGGCGGCGTGCATGTGGTGGAGGCGACCAAGCAGCTCTATCGCCCCATCGCCCGCCGCGCCGTGCGCCGCACGCAGGTCGAATTGGAGCCGGCGCTGGAGGCGGCGGGCGCCGAAGCGGGGCTGGAAGGCGCCTAAGAAGTCAGCGCCGGCCGAACTCGACCTTCACGCCGAAGGATTGCGCCAGAAACAAGCCGCCATGGATCAGCCCCGTCTCGTCGATGCCATGTCCAAGACGCGCGGAAAGATGCCATTGGGTCGGCGCGCCTTCCTCGGCGAGCGCATTGGCGGACATCATCAGCGCTTCGACGGGTATCATCTCGTCGTCCTCGCCGTGCGAAAGCAGAAATCGCTGGCGGCTTTTCGTAGCGCATAAGCTCTTCGCCGGGCTGCGCCGGGCCGATGATGAAAGCGCCCGAATAGCCCAGTATCGCGCACGGCGGATTTCTGCGGCGCAGGCCGGCATGCAGCGCCATCATCGTGCCCTGACTGAAGCCCACGAGCGCCAGCGCGCTCTCGTTAAAGCCGCGCTTCGCCAGCTCGGCGTCGAGAAAAGCGTCGAATCCAGGACGGGCGGCGACGCAGCCGCGCCAGCGCTCGTCAGGGTCGCGCATGGTGAGCGGAAACCATTGTCGCCCCATCGGCGACATGGCGCATCGCTCGGGCGCATTGGGCGCGATGAAATCGGCGTCGGGAAGGAAGGCGCGCCATTGACGGCCGATCTCAATGAGATCGGCGCCGTCGGCGCCGTAACCATGCAGGAAGATGACAAGCTGCTTTGGCTTGCCGGATTTCGCCTGAACTCTCGGACCATCGATCGCCGCCGTCATGAACCCGCGTCCTTCGCTTTTTCAACAGCTCGCGAAGGTTATGCGCGAAGGTCCGCGGCGGCGCAACGGCGCCGGCGATTACATTACTTTAACAAGAAAATACATAATCTTGGACGCGTAAATGCAGGCGGCGGCGAGCGTGCTATGCTTCACCACCGTCATCGCGAGATAAATGTGATCCGGTCTCATCAACAATCCTCGTATTCGCGTGCAAACGCTGCGCGCAGGCGATCGCATCAGTTGCGATTCAAGATAGAGACGTCTGCATCGCTAAGTTTCGCGTGGCCTGCGTCTCGAACAGGCTCTCCGCAAAAGGCGCGCCAAGCGCCGCAGATTCAACGCTTATGCGTCGCTTCGCCGCAGCCTAAAGCTCGCATTCACCTTATGTCGAACCCTTCGTGGGCAGGTAACTTCGCGGGCGCCTCAGGTCAAGCGAAGCGCGTTG
>CAVPMJ010000025.1:0-58625 GCA_963706255.1 uncultured Alphaproteobacteria bacterium
ATGAACATCCTCCAAATGGCGGCCCTGACCACTAGCTTGGCCGCTTAAGACTCCGAGCGTCACCAGCACGAACAAGATGAACCTCGTCATGTTTGCCTCCCCTGGGTTCAAAGCGGACATGGCGAACTAATGATTTTCCGCATGGCTTCGATCAGGAGCGCGCTCACACCCCGCCCGGCGTTCGAACAACTGAACCTAGTCGACGTTTCCGAAAGACCATTCGCTCTATGGTCCCACCTTGGGTCCAATCGGTTTCCTATCAAGCTCGACCTTTCTGCATTACCGTTGGCTTGGCGTCGTGCTTGCTCTGATGGTCGAGCGCTTATTCGATAGCGGTCACCCTTGCCGTCTAGGCGCCTCGCCCCATGTTGTCGATACGGCGGCCCGCGCCCGGCGGGACGCACGCAAAGGGGAGGCGACAATGAGCGATGCGATCCACCTTCGAATTGCGCCGCCGGCCAAGTGGAGCGCGAAAGAGCAAACGCACGCCGCTGTCGTTCAAGCTTGCCTCGTGACCTCCAACGGCGAGCGGACAGAAATCATATGGGAAGCGCCGACAGACTGCGAATGGCGGCGGGCGGTATGGGTCATTGCCAAACAGGTGACAATGCATATTGCCGGTTACCGCGACGATGACGAATTCGCGCGAGACGGCTGCCGATTTGCGTGGGATGTCTTCGAGACGCTCCACCTGCCGACGCGTCGCGATCACTAACGTCGCACAGACCGCAGGAAGAGCGCAGGGCACGTGGCGTGATCAGACGACCAGATGCCGCGCGCGGTGCCATTGAGGAAGGCGGGGATGCCGAGGTTCTTTTCGGCGTCTGGTGTGGCAATCGTCGCGCCGAGGTCGGTGTACGGTGGTGACGAGTGTCATTTGCCAACTTATTATCGGCGTCAAGTTCTGACTGACGGCCGTCATGGCTGACCCTGGCTTTGTCACGTTCTTCGTGGCTTGCGGCGGCTACCGCTTTCCGCCCGAGATCATCCAGCAGGCGATTTGGCTGCATCTTCGGTTCCCTCTGAGCTTCCGCGACGTGGAAGATCCCTTGGCGGAGCGCGGGATCATCGTGTCGGCTTTGACACGTTAAGCTGTCTTGCGTGTCAAGCGCCTTAATCGGCCACCATGCGTCACAGGGAAATCAACGGTTTGTGGGAGCACCATAACGGCAAAATGGCCTCATGTCCGCCATTACTGACTTAATGCGTCAATGCCAACGACGCAGCTCGGACGAATGCCTCGTCGGCGCGGAGATCGTCCTCCAATAGCTCCATGGCGCGCTGCTTAATGGCGAGCAGCTCTTCGAAATTCGGCAGAGACCGCTGCAACAGTAAAGTAGCTCCCTGCGCATCGGCGTCGTAGGTGCGTGGGAGCCATCGAGCGTCGACACCTCGCCGATCCAGCTTCCAGGGCCGAAGGATCGACGTCAGCGAAGAATTGGGTTGGATGGAGGTTTATCCGCAGGGAGTTGGCTTCAGTCATAAAGGAAGGCGACGACTCGTGCGGGCGCCGCCGACGCTCCTTTGAGACGCAGGGGGAATACGCCGACATCAAATCCGTGGCTGGGAAGTTGGTCCAACGCTCGCAACTGTTCCATCTGCCAGTAGGGCTTGTGACGGCCGACGAGATGTCCTTGCCAGAAAAGCGAAGCGTCATTCCGTTCTTTGGCCATGCGGATTTGGTGATGGAAGGGCAAGTCCCAGCCCCACTGGTCGATGCCCATCACTTCGACGCCCTGATCGATCAGCCATTCCGTCGCCGGCGCGCCCATGCCGGCGCCGCTTTTCCAATAGTCCCTCGTGCCCTGAAGCCGGTCGCGGCCGGTCTGGATCAGCGCGATCGCGCCTTTTTCGAGAGCAGCTCCACTGGAGCGCAGGCTCTTCTGCAGATCCGCAACCGTGATCTCCTCGCCATCCGCCTTGTGTCTCATGTCAAACACGACGCCGGGGCCAAAGCAGAGATCCAGCGGAATTTCGTGAATTGCGGCGGGTCGCCGGCCATCGGATAACCGAGGCCCATAGTGCCATGGCGCATCGATATGCGTCGTTGAGTGCACGCCCATGTGCGTAATCGTGTCATCCGCCCAACCCGCAAAATCTTTCGGAAAGAGGCGGAACGGGAGCCCCAACGCCCGCACCAGCCACCGCGCTTTGCTGTGAGCATGGTGTTTAATCTTCACGCGCATGAAGAAAGGGTCTTTAGGATTGTAGGCGATCTCCTTGGATAAATCGACGATGCGCGATGGTCTAACGCGAGCCATTGATCGCTCCTGATTACAGGAAGGAACGGAGAGGTTTACGCCATTGCCGCCATGACGGGGTCGGGCTCTCGGCCGCCGCCATTGGCCCTTCTTCGCGATGTGGCGCAGGAGGCTCTCAATTCCTGGCGTCATGCGCGCAGCACTCGACTGGAGCAGGGTCACGCATCCCTCCTTGCGCCTCGTCGCCTCGACCGGCTCGTCGCTCCGGCGTCCCCGGCTTCGCGACAAGCCCCTGACCAGCCGAACCGACGCGCCTTGCACTTCGACGCCCTAAAGACCCATTTTGCGACAAAAGAGCCATTCAAACGCTCTCTGCGGCAAAAAACGCTTGGCCGGAACGAGGATGCGCTGACGGAACATCCCGACGGCGTAACGGGTCTTCGGCCGGCTGTCGTTCAAGATGCGCTCCACCAGGCGCGCGACAGCCTCCGGCGTTGGCGCAGCGGTTTCATCCTGACCTCGCCTCTGCAGCAACTTGTCAAACGCGGTCCGATAGACGCTGTCCTTCGACGTGAAGATACGACGTTTGGCGTTGATTTCCGATCGAAAGTCGCCGGGTTCGACGATTACGACATGTATGCCGAATGGGCGCGTCTCGAGTTCGAAGGCTTTCGCTCACCCCCTCGAGCGCGAATTTGCTCGCGCTGTAAAGGCCCGTGAAAGGCACTCCAACAAGTCCCGCGAGGGAGCTGATGTTGACAATGTGACCGCCCCCGCCGGCTCGAAGCGCCGGCAGGACGGCTTGGCACACGCGCAAGATTCCAAAGAAATTTGTCTCGAACTGAGCCTTTGCGTCTTCGATGGCCGTGTCTTCGACCGCCCCTCTCGTCGAAAAGCCCGCATTATTGATGACTGCGTCCAAGCGGCCCGCCTTGTCCAGAACCGCATCGACACAGGCGCGGACCGAGACCGCGTCGTCGACGTCGATCGGCAGCATTTCTATGCCGCTAATCGTAGTCGACGCGCTGGCGCGGCGTCCGGCGCCGAAGACGCGCCAACCGCGCGACGCCAGATGCTCCGCGCAAGCCCGGCCAATACCCGACGTGGCTCCGGTAATGAAGACGACCCGTCGTGGCAGCTTCGGTTCGGTCACGGAAATTTCCTGTCCGAATGAGAGATTTCCGATGAGTGACTCGCTTCGCGCCGAAGCCGCCGCCATCCCGCGGAGACACAAATCAATTTGGGGGCATTTCCGGGAGGTAGGCCAGATATTTTACAGTTGGTCTGAAAAGTGAACGAAACGCAGGAATTTTGCTACCGGATTTGCTACCCAACGCCCTACGACCAAGAGTTACACTGCAGGACTCCAAAGCCACATTTCAAGGCAATTCAGAGAGAAGCTGGGACTTCAGATGACTGCACGGGACGGTCGAAACCGAATTTCGAGTGCGGTGCTTTCAACCACTCAGCCACCTCTCCGCGACGCATACGTGGCGCGCCGCCAGATAACACGCGGCGCCGCGCCGGATCAAGCACGCCGGCGACGGCTTCGGATAGCGCAAAACCAGCGCCGAAGAAGTTGGCCGCAGCTCGCACCCGTCTGATTTTGGGGAAGCATTAACCTTAATGAGTTCTGATCGCCATGGCGAAGGCCGCAGCCGTCGCCAAGAGTTTCATATGCCGGGAAAGCTGGGCCGGCCGGGCGACGCTATGCGCAATCGTGATCAGTCCTATCGTTTCGTGGATCCCGCGGGCGATTTCGTCGTTAACGTGTCGCGCGGCCATAAAAGCCGCAGCTTCGAGCTCTCCCGCGCCAAACTCGCGGCAGGCGGGCTCTTCGTCGGGGCGCTCTCCCTCGCAACCATCGCGGCCGCGGGCTATCTGGCCTTTCGCGACGACATGCTCGCGAGCCTGCTCGATCGCCAGACCCAGATGCAATACGCCTATGAGGACCGGCTCGCGGCGCTGCGGCTGCGGCTCGATCAAGTGACGAGCCGGCAGTTCATCGATCAGGACGGTGTCGAAGGCAAAGTGCAGAACCTTGTCCTGCGTCAGGCGCAGCTCGAAACCCGCGCCGCCGTCGTGGCGCAGCTCGTCGAACGGACCATGGCGCGCGATACGGGCGTCACGCTGATTTCGCAAACACGGAATGACGCTCCCGGACGGGAAGCGCGCGGCGCCGGAAAGAATTTGAAAGGCGCTGGCGCGATCTCCGAAGCGGCCGCCGGGGCGGCGGCGATTGCGGCGCCGCGCACTGCGCAGGGCGCTCTCGACGACACATTCATGAGCGGCGCCGGCAAACCGGAGCCGGAGGGAATGGACCTGCGGCTCGGACTCGAGCCGGAAGGCAAACCGCTCCCGCTCGCGCCCCCCGCCGCCGCGCCGCAGCGCGGCGAGCTGACGCCGATCGATACGTCGCAAGTCCCCGCGCCGGCCGCTTCGCTCGCGCAGGCGGCCGATTCCGAACTGCCGATGCCGACGCGGCTCGAAAACCTCGCCCACGCCATCGACCGCATCGAGCGCGATCAGTCGCGCCGCCTCAGCGGCATCGTCAAGCCGGCGCTCGAGGCGGCGGGGCGGCTGCGCCGCGCCTTCGACATCGCCGGCCTGCCGGTCGAACGCTATCTCTCGCACCTGCGGCGACGCGACAACGCCTCCGCCGTCGGCGGGCCTTTCGTCGCCGCTAAAGGCGCCGAGGGACTGTTCGAGCGCGACCTCGTCGCGGCGCAAAGCGCGGTTGCGACGCTCGACGGTCTTCGCCGGGCGCTGCCGACGACGCCTTTGCGCAAGCCGCTCTCCGGGGACTTGCAGTTGACCTCGACCTTCGGCTATCGGACCGACCCCTTCTTCGGCCGGCCGGCGCTGCACAGCGGCGTCGATCTGCGCGAGGAATTTGGAACGCCGGTGCGCGCCACCGCCGCCGGCGTCGTCGCCGCCGCGGGCCCGAACGGCGGCTATGGCAATATGGTCGAAGTCGATCACGGCGGCGGCCTCTCCACGCGCTACGCGCATCTCTCCGCGATCAGCGTTGCGCCCGGCCAGCAGCTCGCGCCCGGGGCCATCGTCGGCAAGGTCGGCTCGACCGGGCGCTCAACCGGACCGCATCTCCATTATGAAGTGCGCATGGACGGCGAGGCGGTCGATCCGGCGCGCTTTCTCAAAGCGGCGTCGGCGCTCAACCAGTAATCGTATATACGGAGATTGACAGCGCGCTGCGGCGCTGTCACCTTAGGCGCATGAGCGCAACGAAGATCTTTCGGTCCGGCAATAGCCTAGCGGTGCGGCTGCCGCGCGACATCGCCTTTGAGGAGGGAACGGAAGTCGTCGTGAGACGGCAGGGCGGAAGCCTCATGGTGACGCCGTTGCGGCTCGATATGAAGGCGATTGTCGCGCGCCTTGGCGCGGCGCCGCTTCCGGCCATCGTTCAGCGCCCAGAATTCAAGCCGCCGAAACGGCTCCTTGACGGGCGCTAGCGCATGGCCCGCTACCTGCTCGACACCAACATCGTCATCGCCGCCGCGCTCGGAATGTCCGGCGTGCTCGAGCGGCTCGCGGCGCTCGACGTCGGCGACGTCGCGATCTCCGCGATCAGCCTCAGCGAAACGCTTGCTGGCGCGGCAGGCGTCGAGAAGGATGCGCGGCTTGCCGAAAATATCGCGCTGATCACGGAGAATATCGATATTCTCCCCTTCGACGGCGCGGCCGCGGCGACCTATGGGCGACTGATGCGCAAGCTCGATCCAAAGCGCCGCCGCATGCTGGATCGGATGGTCGCTGCGCAGGCGCTCGACCTCGGACTCACGCTTGTCGCCGCCAATAACGACGATTTCGACGACATCCCCGGACTCGTCGTCGAGAAATGGGCGTAGGGACGGCGCCGCCGGGCTGAGCGCGAAATGAACCGCGAGACGGCTTCTCTCCAACTCCGTCTATTTGCCGGTCATGAGCGGATAACCGGGCCAGCACATGCGCGTCTCGACTTGCAGCCGCGCGCCCGTGTCCTCGACGAACCAGTTCGGCGCGTGCTCGACATGCGCCAGATAATTGGCGAGGGGGAAGCCCGGCGTGATTTTCTCCGTCGCCGTCAGCAGATTGCAATCGTTGATCGCATAGGCGGGATCCGATATCCCGCGCCTGATCTCGAAAAGCCCGGTAAAGGAAGAGAGCGCGAGCGCCAGCAAGGTCGCCAAGCCGAGCGCCTTGCCCTTGTCGAGGATCGCCGGCGCGGCCTCGCTGAAGCAGAACGCCAGAATGAAGAAAGGCGTCAGGGCGCAACGCATCGTCATGTCATTGTCGAATGGCGTCACGCCGATGCGATAGAAAGGCATGACGATCAGCATGGCGATGGCGAGCGCCAACGCCGCTCTCTGCCACTGCGCGACGCTGGACCAGGACGCCAGCATGATCCACGCCTGCGGCAGGCCAAAAATAAGCAGCAGTAAATACCAGCCCCAGAAATCCGGGCGCAGGAACATCCATTCGCGCGTCACGCGCCCCGCATCCAAGCTCAAGAAATAGGCCATGGGCAGCAGACACAGACCGGCGACGATCGCGAGCGCCATACGGGCGCTGACGAGGTCCCTGGAAAGGCTGCTGAGGGCGCGCCACGCCATGAAAGGCGCCGCGCCGATCATCGCCAGGGGCGACCAGAAAAGCAGCGCGACATAGATCGATCCTAAAAAGATGATGTCGATTTCGCGCCGGATGTTGAGAAACAGCAGCGTCGCGAAAAGCCAGGCCGCCAAGGCGTGATTGGGCGCCCAGAAGAAGGATGGAATCTGACCCCAGTAGAAGACGAGCTTGTTCCAAAACATCAGATGCGGATTGAGAACGAATTCGCCCGTCTTGAAAAACTCCAGAAACGCCTCCGCCAGTTGAGGAACGACGTCCACCGGACTGAACAGGAGCAGCAAGAGCAGGAAGCGGACCTTCGAGCCGGCGGCGATCTGCGCGGACAAATATAATATCGTCGTGAGCAGAAAGGCGTTCTGGATCAGCAGCGCGAAATGCGCCGCGCGCAGGCCGAAGGACCAGCCCGCGAGCGCCGGCAGGAAATACATTCCAAGCGGCGCGCGCAGGAGGAAGTCGGCGTCCTGGTAATGGTAGAAGACCGGGTATCTGTTCAACACAAGGTCTGACAGCACCGCGTCGCGCACGAACCAGTCGTAGGGGCTGAAGAAGACATGCGCGACGCCGCTGACGAGCGACAGGGCGAAGGCGAGAAGCGCGCAGCCGCCGAAGAGCCGCCAATCGACGCGCGCCGAGAGAATCGCGCCAGGCGCCCATCCGGCGAGGAAAAGACAGGCGAGAAGGCCGACGCCGAGCAGGAGGAGCAGTTTCGGGCCGAGCGCGAGATGCGCCGCGAAAACCGCGATCGGCAGAATGATGATGAGAGCGGCGACTGACAGGATATGGGCGTTTACGAGATTCAGCCCGCGCAGCGCGGCGAATGGCGGCGCTAAGGGCGACGCGTTTTCAAACGATCCCTGACTTCGACTCATGACGCCGCCCCGAAACGCGCGGGGCCAATTTTCGACGCTTGCGCTGTCGGGGCCTCCGCCTCGACGATTTCCGCCGAGCCAAAATTATCGCAGACCGTACGAGGCAAAAATTGCGATTGTCTTGATCGCCTTTGCGAATGAGGCGCTTTGTCGCCGTCGCTAAAAAGGCGTTAGCGCCTATTCGACGTCCTCGACCTTCTCCGGCCCGCCGCCATAGATGCGCTGGGCGAGCGACGCCTGCATGAAGTCGTCGAGATCGCCGTCGAGCACGTCGGAAGGCGTGCCGGAGGTCACGCCGGTGCGCAGATCCTTCACGAGCTGATAGGGCTGCAGCACATAGCTGCGAATTCTGATGGCCCCAGCCGATCTCTGTCTTGGAGGCCGCGGCCTTATTCGCTTCGGCTTCCCGCTTTTCCAGCTCCAGCTCGTAGAGCCGGGCGCGCAGCATGCTCCAAGCGGTCGCGCGGTTCTTGTGCTGCGAACGCTCGGCCTGACAGGCGACGACGATGCCGGTCGGGAGATGGGTGATGCGGATCGCCGAGTCGGTCGTATTGACGTGCTGGCCGCCGGCGCCGGACGATCTATACGTGTCTATACGACAATCCGATTCATTGACGTTCACCTCGATGCGGTCGTCCACGACGGGATAGACCCAGACCGAGGCGAAGCTCGTATGCCTACGCGCGTTGGAGTCGAAAGGCGAAATGCGCACGAGGCGATGCACGCCGGACTCGGTCTTCGCCCAGCCATGGGCGTTATGGCCCTTGACGAGGATCGTGCCCGATTTGATGCCGGCTTCTTCGCCCGGCGTCTCCTCGATGACTTCCACCTTGAATTTGTGGCGCTCGCCCCAGCGGGCGTACATGCGGAAGAGCATGCGCGCCCAATCCTGGCTCTCGGTGCCGCCCGCGCCCGAATGAACCTCGATGAAAGTGTCGCTGGCGTCGGCTTCGCCCGCAAAGAGCGCCTCGATCTGGCGCGCGCGCGCCTCCTTCAGCACGGCTTTGAGAGCGTCGACGCCCTCCTTCTCCGTTGGGGCGTCGCCTTCCGCCTCGCCGAGTTCGACGAGCGTCAGCGCGTCGTCCAATTCCTGCTCGAGGCTCGATAGCGACCCCATTTGCTCTTCGAGCTGGGTGCGCTCGCGCATCACCTTTTGCGCGGTCTCGGGATCGTTCCAGAGGTCGGGATCTTCCGCCCGGACGTTTAGCTCGGCGAGACGCCTTTGCGCGGTCTCGACGTCAAAGATGCCTCCTCAGCAGCCCGATGGACTGCTCGATGTCGGCTTTCAGCGCAAGCGGCTCGGCGCGCATTATGGGTTCCGTTCTTTGTGGGCGCGGGCGAAACGCCCGGCGGATTCGGCGCGGAAGTTAGGCGGCGGGCGCGCGCCTGTAAACCCTCGCGCAATCCTCGGGCGCGGTCTTAGATATTCGTGTCCGCCGGCCGGTCCGGCCCTTTTCCCGCGCGCCGACTCTGCTCGTCGCTCTCCCGCGGGCCGGCGAGCCCTGAACGGCGCATCAGAAAAAGCGCGGTGGCCGAGGCGAGGACGCAAAGAACAGTGGCGTAGAGCGTGCCATTTCATTGTCCGAAAACAGCAAATTCTTGGTGTTCATGCCGAAATAGCCGGTGACGAAGGTCGCCGGCAACAGCAGCATCGTCGTCAAAGTGAGCACGTAAAGGCGATCGTTGGTCTCCAGGCTGAGGATGGCGTTCATCTCGTCCTGCAAGAGACGGGCGCGATCCTGGAGGCTCGTCACGGTCCTGCGCCAAGGCGCCTGCGTGCTGCACGAGCCGGGAGGCGGTCTCGCGCAGATCGTTGTCGCGCTGGTCGTTTTCTTCTTCTTCGATCGTCTCCAACCGCGCCAGGGTCGTCGAGAGTCCGCTGATTTGGCGCGCCAGACGCACCGCGTCGCGCCGCGCCGCGCCCAGCGCGGGGCGCGCCTCGCGTCCACGCTGATCGATGATGCGGTCCTCGACGCGATCGAAAGCCGCGCCAATTTCCTCGGCCATGCGCCCCAGGCCGTCGACGAGGGCGTTCGTCACCATTTCGAACAGGGCGAGCGGCGAGGCGACGCGCGCGCCGCGGCCGATCGCCATGCGCGTCGCTTCGACGCTGCTCATCGGCATGCGGCGCGCGCTAACGAAAAAAGATTCGCCGGATGCGAAGCGGACATAATCGGTCCGCGACGTGCGCCCCGTGAGGCCGCGCTCGTGATCGAGCAGCGCGCCGATCACGACGCCATCCGAATATTCGACATATTGGTGGTCGATCTGCTCGCAAAGCGATTTGCGCGCCTCTTCGGACAAGGCCGAGATGCGCGAAATCAGCGGTCGCGAGCGCACGTCCGCGAGATCCATGTGCAGCCACACGAAGCCCTCGCGCGGCCGGCCCAAGGTGTCCAGATCCTCCGCCGTTCCCGGCTCGGCCTCGCCATTCGCGTCAAAACGCAGAATCCACAGGCAGCCGGGAATATCGGAATTGAGGGCGTTTTTTAAGTCGACGGTCATTGCGGGACTCGATCTTACGGCAAGCGACGAACCTGCTTTCATATGACAAGATCATGACGCGGCGGCGAAACGCGCGGCCACGTCGCTAATCCTCAGACAAGCGCGTCTTGCCGGGGCCATGCGGCTCGACCAGCGCGCCGAAATCATGCGGCTCCTTGCGGGCGCGACGCAACGCTGCGTCCAGAAAGCCAGCGAAGGCGTCTATGTCTTCTTCATGCGTGCGGTGATTGATGATCGCGGCGCGGATCGCCGGAACGCCGTCCAGGATCGTCAGCGAGGGCGCCGCCTCGCCGCGCTCATGCAGCTCCATGACGATTTCGCGCGCCAGCGACCCGTCGTCGTCGCCCTTAACGCCGAAACAGACGATGTTGAGCGTGACCGGCGCGCGCATGAAGAAATTATCGGATCGCTCGATCCAATCCTCCAGCCGCTTCGCCATGCGGCAGGTCTGTTCGATGCATTGGCCGAGTCGCTTCGCGCCGAAAGTCTCGATGGTGAACCAGGCCTTTAGCGCCCGAAAGCCACGCGAGAGGTCGGGCCCGAGATCGCAAGGCCATGTGTCGCCCGCCGCGAGGCCGCGCGGCGCGCGGGTGAGATAGGCGGCGTTGGCGGCGAAAGCGCGCTTATGCGCCTCCTTGTCGCGCACCAGAACGAAGCCGGCGTCGTATGGGACATGCAGCCATTTATGAAAATCGAAGGCGATGCTGTCGGCGCGCTCCAACCCCTTCACCAGCGGCTTCAGCGCCGGCGAAAGCGCCGCGAGCGCCCCGAAGGCGCCGTCGACGTGGAACCACATGTCTTCAGTGTGGGCGACGTCGGCGAGCCGATCAAGCGGGTCGATCGCGCCCGTATCCACCGTCCCCGCCGTGCCGACGACGAGGAAGGGCTTGAAACCCGCCGCCCGATCCGCAGCGATGGCGCGGCGCAGATCGCGCACTTTCATCGCGCGGCGCTCGTCGGAGGGAATGAGCCGCAAGTGCCGCGCGCCGAGGCCGGCGAGCTCCATCGCTTGGCGCACGCAATTATGCGCCTCGCGCGAGGCGTAAGCGATCAACTGGCCTTGGAGCGCGCAAAGCCCGTTGAGCCGCACGTCGCGGTCGCCATAAGCCTGATCGCGCGCGACGAGAAGCGACAGGAAATTGGCGATCGACGTTCCGGTGACGAAAATGCCGCTGGCGTCGGCGGGAAAACCGAATACCTGCGCCATCCAGGCGGCGATCTGCCGCTCGACATCGATCGCGATATGATTGCGCCCGCCACAATTGGAGTTCATGCCGGCGGCGAGCATTTCCGCGATCATGCCGGCCGGCGTGCCGGCGCCCTGCGCCCAGCCCATGAACATCGGATGGGTGTTGCCGGTGGCGAAGGGCTTGATATAGCGGTCGAAATCTTCAAGGACAGCGGCGATGTCGCGCCCCTCGGCGGGAAGGTCGCGCTTGAAACGCGCCTTCGCTTCCTCGGTAGGCGCGGTCCAGACCGGGCGCTCGCGCAGGCCGCGCAGATGCTCGATCATCATGTCGAGCGCGCGATGGCTCTCGGCGCGGAATTCGTCCCAGTCCTTTGGGTCGAGATCGACCGGCATATATAGAGCCTCGCGCGCCGGCGGTTCGGGAGAGGCGCAACTCCGGTTGCGATGGGTCGCGCGGGGGCGATCAACGGTGAGGAAATAGCCGGCTTTGCCCGCCGGGCGCAACTGGCCCTATTTTTCGATGGTTATGGCCACCTCCCCGACCCCTTCGATTTCGCCCCGCGCCCGGTCGCCAGGAATGAGCGGCCCGACGCCCGAGGGCGTGCCGGTGAAGATGAGATCGCCCGGCGCAAGGGCCACGAAGGTCGACAACGTCGCGATGATCTCGGCCACGCCCCAGATCATGTCGGAAAGGTCGCCCAGTTGGCGCGGCGCGTCATTGACGGAAAGCGCGATGCGCCCGCGCATCGGATGGCCGATCTCCGCAACTGGGCGGATCGCGCCGATGGGCGCCGAATTGTCGAAGCCCTTGGACATGTCCCAGGGCCGGCCCGCGCTACGCGCCGCCATTTGCTGGTCGCGCCGGGTGAGGTCGATTCCGGCGGCGTAGCCGAAGACGCAATCAAGCGCACGCCCGATCGCGACGCCGGCGCCCCCGCGCGCGAGCGCCACGACCAGTTCGATCTCATGGTGGAGATTGTCGGTGAGGCTCGGATAGGGAATCGTCGCGCCGCTCTCGACGACGGCGTCAGCCGGCTTCGAAAAGAAAAACGGCGGCTCCGCGCTTTGTCCCTTGCTTGGCTCCTTGCCCATCTCCCTGGCGTGCGCCGCGTAGTTCAAGCCCACGCAGAAAATCCGCCGGACCGGAAAGCGTCGCGCGTCGCCGACGATGGCGACGCTCGGGCAAGGCGCGGGCGCTAAGACATATTGGGCGGCCATTCAGCTTCTCCGTTGATGACCGCCCATTAGAGCGTCTTACAGCGTTTGGCGCTATTCTGCGTCCAGGGAGATTTCATGAATCTTACAGACGCCCAAAGCGACGCCTTCGCCGAAGCCTTGGCCCGCGAAGAGTTGGGTCTAGCCCTGGTCGACGAGGCGCTCATCGTCACAAACCGCTTCGGGCGCCTGAGCGATTGGCTGCCGCGAGAGGGCGATCCCGCCTGCGCCTCCCCCCTGCTGCTCAATATGGAGGAAAGCCTCGCCGCGCTGCGGATGCAAGACGACGAGATCGCGCTGCCCTCCATGCGCCTTCCGGCGGAAACGACCTCGCGCGCGAATATTTCGATCCGCTGGAGCGCCCCGATGGGGCGTTTCCTCATCGTCACCACGCCCGACTACGCCGCCGACCAGATCGACCGGCTTCTCGCGCCCGGGCGCCGCGAGAAGCAACTTTTGCAACAACAGGCCGATGCGGCGGCCGCGCGGCTTCGCGTCGCCGACGCGCTCTATCGCGACATGGTCGAATCTTCCGGCTATTTCGTATTGCGCTTCGGCGTCGATCTCAGGGTTGTCTTCGCCAATCGTTGCACCGCGGAATTCCTTGGAATTCCACAAGACGCGCTCATCGGTCGCGCGATCGGCGATTTGTTTCCGCCGCTGGGCCCCGACAATCCCTGGCGCCTCGACGTCGCGCCCGAAGGCGCGGCGTCTTTCGAGATGGCGGCGCATGACGCGCAGGGGGCGCTGCGTTGGCTTGGCTGGAACGTACATTTTCTGGGCGAGGAAGGCGGCGGCGAATTTCAGGCGGTCGCCCGCGACACGACCGCCTCGCGCTTGCTGCGCGCCGAACGCGACAAGGCGCGCGAAGAAGCGCGCGCGGCGGCGATCGCCAATGAACGGCTGCGCATCGCCCATGATCTGCACGACACGCTGGTGCGTTCGATCGTCGCGACAATCGCTCAGACGCGACTCATCGCCAAGACGACCGTCGACGAGAGCGCGAAAGCCGTGCTGCGCGAACTTGAAGCGCAGGCGCGCGAAGGCTTGCAAGAGGCGCGCGAAGCGATCGGGCGCATACGCGAGTCGCGACGCGAGGAAGACGATCTGCGCGCCATCGTCCACGATTTTGCCGCCGAACAGGACGACGGCGCGGTGAGGATCGAGGCCGAATTCGACGACGGCGCGGGACTGCCGCGCGACATGGAAGAGCTCTTTGCGCGCGTCCTTCGCGAAGCATTGCGCAATGTCAAATTACACTCGGGCGCAAGACGGGTTCGAGTGAAACTAGAAAGAGAGGCGCAGACGGTGCGCCTCATTATTGAAGACGATGGCGTCGGCTTCGATCCCGATGCGCCGACGCCCGGCCATTTCGGCGTCCAAGGGATGCGTGAGCGCGCGCGCCTCGCCGGCGCGACGCTTACTATCGACAGCGCGCCCGGAAAAGGAGCGCGCGTGACGCTGATCGCGCCGCTTGGCGATTGATCAGTCGAAATCGGCCGGATCGAAACTGCGCAGCGTCCCGCAAAATTCGCAGGTGACGCCGATGCGCCCGTCGTCGCCGATCATGTCGCCGCGCTCCTGCGGCGAGAAACTTTTCAAGAGCTTCTCGATGCGTTCGTTGGAACAGCGGCAGAACTCCTCCACCGCGCGCTCAGCGAAGACCTTGACGCCGCGCTCGTGAAACAGCCGATAGAGCAGCCGCTCGCCAGAGAGAGCCGGATCGACAAGCTCGTGATCCTCGAGCGTCGCGGCGAGCGTCTGGCCTTCGATCCAATGATCGTTCTCGCCGTCCTGTTCCGAAGGCTGCTCGGCGCCTTCGTCTTCCGGCGCGTCTCCCGGCGGCAGATCGCGCGCCCGCGCGCCGCCAGCAGGAAGATATTGCAGCAGCAGCCCGCCGGCGCGCCAACTCCTTCCCTGCGGCGTGACGCTCTCGGCGACGGCGAGGCGCACGAAGGACGGAATCTGCTCCGATTGGCGAAAATAGATATGCGCGGCTTCGGCGAGGCTTTCGCCCTCCAAGGGCACGACGCCCTGATAGCGCGCGGCGTCCTCCTCGCGCTCGATCGTGAGCGCAAGATGTCCGCGCCCGAAAAGCGCCGCGAGCGAGGCGTCGCGCATTTCGGCGACGCGCTCCGCGTCGAAGCGGGCGAAGCCGCGCAGCTTTCCCGGCGCGTCGTAATCGACGACGAGCATGTCGACGGGGCCGTCGCTGCGCGTCTGCAATTGAAAGCGGCCGTGCGACTCGAGGATAGAGCCAAGGAGCGCGGCGAGCGCAACGGCTTCGCCAAGGAGACGCGCGACCTGCGGCGGGTAGGCGTAATGACCGAGGATCGAATTGACCGTCGGCCCCAGCCGCACAAGCCGGCCGCGCAGATCGAGCGGCTCGACGGCGAAAGGCAGCACCCGGTCATCCTGCGCGTGAAGCGCAACCGGACGGCTCGGCGCCGGGCGCCGTCCTGCGCCATCACGCCTGCCCCGGCGCGAGACACCAGCAAAGCACGCCCTTTTGAGCGTGGAGCCGGTTTTCGGCTTCGTCGAAGACGACCGACTGCGGCCCGTCGATCACTTCCGCCGTGACCTCTTCGCCGCGATGCGCGGGCAAGCAATGCATGAAGATCGCGTGTTTGGCGGCGGCGCCCATCAGTTTCGCGTCGACCTGATAGGGCGCGAGCGCCGCGCGCCGAAATTCCTCATCGGCGTCGCCCATCGACACCCAGCAGTCAGTGATGACGGCGTCGGCGCCCGAGACTGCCTCATAGGCGTCGCGCGTGACGTTTATCGTCGCGCCATTGGCTTTCGCCCAGGCGACGAGATCGTCAGATGGCGCAAGCTCCGCCGGCGTCGCGACATTGATGGAGAATCGGAGGCGCGCCGCCGCATGGATCCAGCTCGCGAGCACATTGTTGGCGTCCCCGCTCCAGGCGATGGTGCGGCCTTCAATCGGCCCGAGACGCTCCTCGAAGGTCAGCACATCCGCCATCACCTGGCAGGGATGCGACTCCTTCGTGAGGCCGTTGATGACGGGAACCGTCGCATAGCGCGCGAGTTCGGTCAGATCCTCGTGGGAGAGGATGCGGATCATGATTGCGTCGATAAAGCGCGACAGCACGCGCGCCGTATCGGCGATGGTTTCGCCGCGGCCAAGCTGCATCTCGGCGCCCGTCAGCATGATCGTCTCGCCGCCCAGTTCGCGCATGGCGACGTCGAAGGAGACGCGCGTGCGCGTCGAAGGCTTGTCGAACACCATGCCGAGATATTTGCCGGCGAGCGGCCGCGCGCGCGACTCGACGCCCTTCACGCGGCGCGCCTTGAGCGTTTTGGCGAGTTCGAGAATACGGCGCAGCTCCTCGCCGGAATGATCGGCGAGATCCAAGAAAGAGCGCGGCCGCGTCAGGGGATGCGCCGTCATCACGCCGCTCCCAATTTCTCGGCCGGCGCCGCCAGCCGCGCGCAAGCGGCCGAGAGACGCGCCGTCGCTTCGGCGATATCGCTTTCATCGATGATGAGCGGCGGCAGCAGGCGCACGACATTGTCGCCGGCGAGCACGGTGAGCAGCCCCTGCGCGCGGGCGGCGGCGGCGAATTCGCCATTGGGAATGCGCGTTTTCAGGCCGAACATCAGACCTTCGCCGCGCACTTCCTCGATCAGCGCGGGATAGCGGTCTTCGAGCTCGGCGAGCCGCTGGCGCAACAGCGCGCCAAGACGCGCGACGCGCGCCATGAAGCCCTCGGCGAGCACGACGTCGAGCACGGCGCCGCCGACCGCCGCCGCGAGCGGATTGCCGCCGAAAGTCGAGCCATGCGCGCCGAGCGTCATGCCCTTCGCCGCCTCGCGCGTGGCGAGACAAGCGCCGAGCGGAAAGCCCCCGCCGAGCCCCTTGGCGAGCGCGACGATGTCGGGCGCGACGCCCGAATGTTCGCAGGCGAGGAATTTGCCCGTGCGGCCGACGCCGCTCTGCACTTCGTCGAGGACGAGCAGCAAGCCGCGCGCGTCGCAAAGGTCGCGCAGCCGCGCCAGGAAGGACGGCGCAAAGACGCGCAGGCCGCCCTCGCCCTGTATGGGTTCCAGCAGGACGCCCGCCGTCTCGTCGGAAATCGCCGCTTCGACGGCGTCATAATCGCCGAAGGGAACCTGATCGAAACCCTCCACCGGCGGCCCGAAGCCCTCGATATATTTCGGATTGCCGCCGGCGGCGATGGTCGCGAGCGTGCGGCCGTGAAAGGCGCCCTCAAAGGTGATCAGCCGGTAGCGTTCGGGCTGGCCGTTCGCCGCGTGATATTTGCGCGCGGTCTTGATCGCGCATTCCACGGCCTCGGCGCCGGAATTGGTGAAGAAGACGAGATCGGCGAATGTCGCCTCGCACAGGCGTTCGGCGAGGCGCTCGGCCTGCGGGATGCGGAACAGATTGGAGACGTGCCACGGCCCCTCGGCGGCGCGTTTCAGCGTTTCGACGAGATGCGGATGGTCATGGCCGAGCGACAGCACGGCGACCCCCGCGCTGAAATCGAGATAGCGGTCGCCGTTCTCCGCGACGAGCCAAGCGCCTTCTCCGCGGGTGAAGGCGAGATCGGCCCGCGCATAAGTCGGGAAAAGCGCTGACGTCAAAGTCCTGCTCCATGACGCTCGCCGCTGGCGGCTTTTCGCCAGAGGGGGCTAAAAAACAAAGCGCCGCCCTTTTAGGGCGGCAGTTTCAGGCGGGGATTTTAAGCGCGGGGCCCGGCGCGGTCAAATCCATGTCAGGCCTTTAGTTATCGACGGTTGAGACGCGCCGGGGCGACGCGGGCGAGGCGCAAAAGTGAGTCCCGCGCGCAACACTCGTGATGAAAGGCTGTTGAGAACGCCGCCTTCCGCTTGCCAGCGCGACTCGCGCGTGATTCAAAAGAAAACGTGAGTTTCAGTGGGCGTCCGCAGCGTTTGTTCGGATGCGTTCTCTCGAGTTTGATGCGCGTCACATCGCCGCTGGGCTTCAGGCCAGCGTGCGGTCGGAAGAGGACTCCGATCGACGCTCGACCCGATAGAGTGGAGAGCTTCAATGTCTTGGACCGACGAACGCGTCGAATTGCTGCGCAAGCTTTGGAGCGACGGCCTGAGCGCCAGCCAGGTGGCCGCTGAACTCGGACCAGGCATCACCCGCAACGCCGTGATCGGCAAGATCCATCGTCTAGGGCTCGCCGAGCGCGCCAAAACCGCGAGCGCCCCGCGACCGCGCGTCGCCAAGACGCCCCGCCAGAACCAGCCGCGCATGAACGGCGGCGGCGCGCATGGCAATCTCGCTTTGGCCTTCGCGCCGCACGCCTTGGTCGCGCCGCGTCTGGCACCCGAAGAAGAAGTCGTGATCCCGATGTCGGAGCGCGTGACGCTGATGGATCTGCGCGAATCCATGTGCCGCTGGCCGATGGGCGATCCGACGACGCCCGAGTTCCGTTTCTGCGGCTGCAAGTCGACGGTCGGCGCCGGACCCTATTGCGCCTATCACGCGCGCATCGCCTATCAGCCGGCGCAGGATCGACGCCGCTCGCGCGACCAGGTCAAGGCGCAGCGTTACGCTTAAGTTCTTATCCTAGGGAAAGTGCGGCGGCTGTGATGGGCGGCAGGCGCAGGAAGCGCCGCTCAAATCCCATTCGCCCACGTCAATCCTGTCCGAAAGTCTCATCGAAAGAATAGCCGGCGCCGCGGACGGTTCGGATTGGATCCTTCTCGCGGCCGCGGATCAACGCCTTGCGCAGCCGCCCGACATGCACGTCGACTGTGCGTTCGTCGATTTCCGCCGACATGCCCCAAACGCTGTCGAGAAGCTGCGCGCGGGTGAAAACCCGGCCCGGCTTCTCCATGAAATATTCGAGCAGGCGGAACTCGGTCGGGCCGAGATGGATTTCGCGACCGCCGCGCCGCACGCGGCGCGTGTCACGGTCGAGATCAATGTCGCCGAGCGTCAGTTTTGACGCGACGCGCTCGGGCCGGGCGCGCCGCAGCAGCGCGCGCACGCGCGCCATCAGCTCCGGCGTGGAGAAGGGCTTGACGACATAGTCGTCGGCGCCGACCGAAAGTCCGCGCACGCGCTCGCCTTCCTCGCCGCGGGCCGTCAGCATGATCACCGGCATGTCCCTGGCGCTGTCGCGGGCGCGCAGGCGGCGGCAAATTTCGAGTCCCGACACGCCGGGCAGCATCCAATCCAGAATTACGAGATCGGGCGGCGACTCGGCGAGCCGCAGCTCCGCCTCGTCGCCATTGTCGACATGCTCGACCTGATAACCTTCGGCCTCGAGATTATAAACAAGCAGCGTCGCGAGCGACGTTTCGTCCTCGACGACGAGAATGCGCGGCGCACGATCGCTCTTCCCGTTCCGTTGGACGGCGAGAGAGGTTTCGTTCATTGCGCGGCCTCATCCTTGACCCCGAAGTCGGGGACGCGCGATTTGGGACGCTCCGTAGGCATCGATTCTCCGGTGACCAGATAGACGACGGTCTCGGAGATGTTGGTCGTGTGATCGCCGATCCGCTCGAGATTCTTCGAGCAGAACAAGAGATGGGTGCAAAAGGAGATGTTGCGCGGATCCTCCATCATGAAGGTGAGGAGGTCGCGGAAAACCGAATCCTCGAGCGCGTCGAGATCGGCGTCGTTTTGCCAGACCGCGCGCGCGCGCTCGGTGTCGCGCAGCGCATAGGCGTCGAGCGCGTCCTTCAACTGCATCGCGGCGACTTCATGCATCGATTTCAGACCGACGATGGCGCGCGGCACGCGCGCCTCCGACATGATCTTCAACGTGCGCTTGGCGATGTTCTTGGCGAGATCGCCGATGCGCTCGATATCGCCGGAAATGCGGATCGCGGCGATGCATCTCGCGCAAATCCACCGCGAGCGGCTGACGCCGCGCGATGGTGAGAATGGCGTTTTCCTCGATCTCGCGTTGTAGCGCGTCGAGCCGGGGGTCGCTCGAGACGACGCGATGAGCGAGATCGACGTCGAAGGCCGACAGCGCGTCCATCGCCTCCGCAAGCATTTTCTCGGCGACGCCGCCCATTTCGGCGATCCGGCGCCCGAGCGCCTCGAGATCGCGGTCATAGGATTTGACGATATGGTCGCTCATGGTCCTATCCTTGAATATTAGCCAAAGCGGCCGGTGATGTAATCAAGCGTGCGCTTCTCTCTCGGCTTGTTGAAAACTTCGTCGGTCTCGCCGAATTCGACGAGTTCGCCGAGGTACATGAACGCCGTGTAATCGGAGACGCGCACCGCCTGCTGCATATTATGCGTGACGATGGCGATGGTGTAGCGGCTGGACAATTCGTCGATCAGCTCCTCGACCTTCGCCGTCGAGATCGGATCAAGCGCCGAGCACGGCTCGTCGAACAGAATGATCTCCGGCTGCACCGCGACGCTGCGCGCGATGCACAGGCGCTGTTGTTGACCGCCCGAAAGGCCAAGTCCGCTCGTCTGCAGCTTGTCCTTCACCTCGTCCCACAAGGCCGCGCCGCGAAGCGCGCTTTCGACGCGCGCGTCCATGTCGGCGCGCGATAGCTTCTCATAAAGCCGGATGCCGAAAGCGATGTTTTCATAAATCGACATCGGGAAGGGCGTCGGCTTTTGAAAAATCATGCCGACGCGCGATCGCAGCGCATTGAGGTCGATCGCCGGATCGAGAATATTCTCGCCGTCGAGCAGCACCTCTCCCTGGGCGCGCTGGCCCGGGTAGAGGTCGTACATGCGGTTCAAGACCCGCAGCAGCGTGGACTTGCCGCAGCCCGAAGGCCCGATGAAAGACGTCACCTTATTCGTATACAACGGCATGGTGATGTCTTTGAGCGAAAGCGACTCGCCGTAATAGAAGTCGAGATTCCGCATCGAGACCTTGGTCAGCGGTTCCTTTACCTGAGCAATCTGAGCAGCGGCGTTCATTTCGATTTCCTCCGCCCGGCGCTGAGGGCGCGGGCCGCGATCGAGAGAGCAAGAACAGCGACGGTGATGAGCAGCGCGCCCGTCCAGGCGAGTTGCTGCCAATCCTTGTATGGCGACAGGGCGAACTGGAAGATGACGACCGGCAAGCTCGCCATCGGCGCGGTGAGGTCGGTGCTCCAGAACTGATTGTTGAGCGCGGTGAACAGCAGCGGCGCCGTTTCGCCGGAGACGCGCGCGATGGCGAGCAGCACGCCGGTGATGAGGCCGGCCTTCGCGGCGCGATAGGCGACCCTGCCGACGACATGGGCGCGCGGCGCGCCGAGCGCCGAAGCGGCTTCGCGCATCGACCCCGGCACGAGCAGCAGCATGTCCTCGGTCGTGCGCACCACGACGGGCACGACGAGCAGCGCCAGCGCCACGGCGCCGGAGATGGCGGAGAAATGCCCAATCGGATGAACAAGAATCGTATAGACGAAGAGGCCGATAACGATCGAGGGCGCGCTGAGCAGAATGTCGTTGATGAAGCGCACGACCATGGTGAGCTTCGTGTAGCGTCCATATTCCGCCATGTAAGTGCCGGCCAGCATGCCCAGCGGCGTGCCGATCGCGACGCCGATGAGCGTCATGACGAGCGATCCGGCGATGGCGTTCAGGAGACCGCCCTTGCTGCCCGGCGGCGGCGTCATTTCGGTGAAAACGGCCGGTGAGAGCCCGCGCACGCCCTCATAAACGAGAGAGGCGAGGATCAGGAACAGCCAGGCGAGGCCGAATAGCGCCGCCACCCAGCACAGCGTGATGGCGATGGAATTGGCGCCGCGGCGTGATTCGTATAGCAACATGGCTCCGTTCTTCCTTATGCGGACTTCTGCTCGATGCGCATCAGCATGTAACGCGCCATGGCGAGAACGAAGAAGGTGATGACGAAGAGGATGAGGCCAAGTTCGATCAGCGCCGAGGTGTAAAGATCGCCAACCGCTTCGGTGAACTCATTGGCGATGGTCGCCGAGATCGTCGTGCCCGGCGCGAGCAGCGAGCCGGAGATCTTATGCGCATTGCCGATGACGAAGGTGACCGCCATCGTCTCGCCGAGCGCGCGGCCAAGCCCCAGCATCATGCCGCCGATCACGCCGACGCGCGTGTAAGGGACGACGACATAGCGCATCACTTCCCATGTCGTCGAGCCGATGCCCCAGGCCGCCTCCTTCAGCACCGGCGGCACGGTCTCGAACACGTCGCGCGAGATCGACGCGATGAAGGGCAGCACCATGATCGCAAGGATGAAACCCGCCGTCAGCATGCCAATGCCATAGGGCGGTCCGGCGAAGAGCGTCGAGAAAAAAGGAATGTCGCCAAAGGCCGAGATCAGCGCCGGCTGCACATGGGTTTGTAGAAAGGGCGCGAGGACGAAAAGGCCCCAGATGCCGTAGATGATCGAAGGTATGCCGGCGAGGAGCTCGATCGCCGTGCCGATCGGCCGGCGCAGCGAATAGGGACAAAGCTCGGTCAGGAAGATCGCGATGCCGAGGCCGACCGGCACCGCGACCAGCATGGCGATGATCGATGTGACGAGCGTGCCGTAGATCGCCGCCGCGGCGCCGAAGTTCTCGGTGACCGGGTTCCACGCCTGCGACGCGAGGAAGCCAAAGCCGTATGCTCGCATCGCCGGCCAGGAGCCGTGGATCAGCGAAATAATCACGCCGCCCAGAATGACCAGCACGATGACGGCCGCCGCGCGGGTCATCTGATGGAAAACGCGGTCGACGAGCGCAAGACGCGCCAGGACTCGCGTGCGATCCAACGCAGCCGACGGCGAGGCTTGCTGCTCTATAGCTACATCTGACACGTCGCCCGCTCCATTCAATTCACGCCGAACTCGGCTCCATCGAGACCATTTTTTTCACTCCCGGCGCCGCTCTTGCGGATCGGCCCCAAAGCTTTCCCGACGGCCGCGCAAACGGCCGTCGAGAATCTCATGCGCAATCGTCGTCGCCCAACTAATGCGACAGCGGCTTGCCGTCCGCGCCCTTTACATGCGTCCAGCTCTTCTTGATGAGCTCGACCACAGGCTTAGGCATCGGAATATAGTCGAGCTCCTCCGCCATCTTGCCGCCATTGGCGAAAGCCCAGGCGAAGAATTTGAGCGCCTCCGCCGCCGCGGCCTCGTCCTTCGGCTCCTTGGGCAGCAGGATGAAGGTCGCCGCCGTCATCGGCCACGCCTTGGCGCCCGGCTCGTTCGTCAAGATTTCATAGAAACCTTCGGCATGCGACCAGTCGGCGCCGGCCGCGGCGGCCTGGAAGGTCTCCATGTTCGGCGCGACGACCTTGCCGTCCTTATTGATCATCTTCGTATAGGTCAGCTTGTTCTGCTTGGCGTAGGCATATTCGACATAGCCGATCGCGCCCTTGGTGTTGGCGACATTGTTGGCGACGCCTTCATTGCCCTTGGCGCCGATGCCCGACTGGCCATTCGACAGACGTGTTCTCGCCGACCTTCGACTTCCAGTCGCTCGAAACCTTCGAGAGGTAGTTGGTGAAGTTGAAGGTCGTTCCCGAACCGTCCGAGCGATGCACGACGACGATCGGCTGCGACGGCAGCTTGGCCTTGGGATTGAGCTTCTTGATCGCCGCATCGTCCCATTTGGTGATTTCGCCGAGGAATATCTTCGCCAGCGTCACGCCGTCGAGCGTGAGGTCGCCGCCAGCGACGCCTTCGAGATTGATCACCGGCACGATGCCGCCGATCACCTGCGGCCATTGCGCCAGTCCCGCCGTCTGAAGCTCCTCGGCTTTCAGCGGCTGGTCCGACGCGCCGAAAGTGACGGTGCGCGCCTTGATCTGCTTGATGCCGCCGCCCGAGCCGATCGATTGATAATTAAGGCCGTTGCCGGTGTCTTTCCTATACGCCTCCGCCCATTTCGCGTAGATCGGATAGGGAAAGGTCGCGCCCGCGCCGGAAATGTCCAGCGCGCTCGCCGCGCCAGCCATGACGGCGACAGCCAGCGCCGCGCCAACGCCGCGCTTGAAGATCGTCGAGATCATTTGAAGGTCTCTTTTCAGCTCGAGAATAGAATTACGCGATGCGCCCCGCGCCATCGCGAGCCGGCACACTATCGGCTCGACAATAGCGTTTTGTGACGATTGGATGACATTTATATTACATAAAATAGCAATTTATTTCAGTGCTTTATTCTCGTCATGCCAAATCGCTCGCTGGCAGAATGACGCGGAACAGGGCTCCCTCGCCCAGCGCGGACTCAATCGACAAGCGTCCGCGATGGCGCAGCACGATATGCTTAACGATGGCGAGGCCCAGGCCCGTGCCGCCCTTCGCGCGGCTCTTGCCGGCGTCGACCCGATAGAAGCGCTCGGTCAATCGGGGAATATGTTCCGGCGCGACGCCCGGACCATAATCCCGCACGGAAAGAACGACGAGGGCGCCCTTGCGCGCAAGCGAAATGTCCACGGGCTTTGCGGCGTCATCCTCCGCGCATCCGTATTTGATCGCATTCTCGACCAGATTCTCGATGACGCGCGCGAGTTCGTCGCGATCGCCGGGCGCGATCGACATTGGGCGCGAGATCGAGATTGATCGTCACGCCGCTGTCTTCCGCCATCTGCGACAGCGTGTCGACGATATGAGCGACGAGAAGCGTCAGATCGACCGGCGTCGCCGGACGAAGATGCATATGCTGCTCGATGCGCGAGAGCGACAGAAGGTCGTCGACGAGGCGCGCCATGCGCTGCGCCTGCTCGCGCATGATGCCGAGGAATTTTTCGCGGGTCGCGCCGTCGTCGCGCGCCGGGCCTTGCAGCGTTTCCACGAAACCGAGCAGCGAGGCGAGCGGCGTGCGCAATTCGTGACTGGCGTTGGCGACAAAATCGACGCGCATGCGCTCGACGCGGCGCGATTCCGTAAGGTCGCGCAGGCTCACCATGGCGGCGGCTTCGAATCCCTCGATCTGCATCGGCGCGATATGCGCCTCGAACCAGCATTCGACGGGCAGACGCTCGACCCAGACGGTTTTCTCCGCCTCGCCGCCGGCGAGCACGCGGGACACCGCGTCGAGCATGTCGGGAGACCGCAGGCTGCGCGACAGCGGCTCGCCGAGCCGCACCGCCGGCGCCAGCGCATTGGCGGCGGAGTTGGCGGCGGCGACGCGCGTTTCCGCGTCGATGACGAAGATCGGCTCGGGCAACGCGTTGATCACCGGCCCCAGGAGATCCACGGCCTGATCGCGCCATTTCAGCTTTTGCGTCAACATCGTCATCGCGACTCGTCCAGAGCGCCGCTCAATTCCCGCGCTCTTCCATAATGCGCGCGATCGCCTCGCGCAGCGAGGCCCAGCGGCGCGCGCCTTCGTCCGCCCCCAGAACCGCAAGCGCGACGACGAAGGGCAGAAAATAATAGATCATTCGAAACAGGAGAAGAGACGCCAAAACGCTTTCCTGCGAAGCGGCCGGAATGGCGTTGAGCATCGTCGCCTCGAAAACGCCGAGGCCGCCCGGCGCATGGCTGATGACGCCGAGAATGCAGGCGACGATATAGACGGCGACGAAGGGGACGAAGCCGAGCTCGGCGCCCGGCGGCAAAAGGACATAGAGCGCGCCGGCGGCGCAACAGAGATCAGCGACGCCGAGCGCCAGCTGCGCCAAAGTCGGCGCCAAGCCGGGCAATTCCAGCGAGTGGCCGCGGAGACGAATGCTCCGACGTTCGAGCGTCACCCACACGCAATAGAAGACGACGCTCGCGAGAATGATGAGGCCGGGAATGACATGGAGAAAGGCCGGCGCGCCGTCGAGCGCGGCGAGGGCGTCGGCGCCTTTAACGAAACCGACGCCCATCATCAGCGTCATGCCGAGCCAGAAAGTGACCCCGGCGAAAATGGTGATGTTCGCGACCTGCAGCGCGGTCAATGCGGCGCGCGAATAGATCCAGTAGCGCACGGCCGCGCTGGTGACGAGCGGGAAGCCGAGATTGAAGGAGATGGCGTAGCTCGCAAAGGAGGCGAGCGCCGCGACGCGATAAGGCGCCCGCGCGCCGACCTGGCGCAGCGCGACGACGTCATAGCCGGTGAGAAAAAGATAGGAGAGCGCGGAGAGCGCCAGCGACGAGAGAATCTGACCGGCGCTCATCGCGGTCAGAGCATTGGCGAAATCGGCGTAACTGATGTTGGAGAGCGTCTTGCCGAGGATGAAAGCGGCAAGAACGAAAACCGCGAGGCTCGCCGCGACGCCCAGCGCGCTGAGCGCGCCCTTCGGCAGACGGCCCCGCAAATCTTCGAAAAACCCGGCGCGCCTTGAGGCTAAGACGACCGGCAGGCCGGGCGTCCGAAATTTGATGAAATCGTTTTCGCGCGGCGTCATATCACCGTCCGCGCCTGGGCGCCGCGCTTCAAAGCCTCAATCCGCGTGGTTGGCAAACAACTCCTCCAAAGCAGCATCTCCTTGCCTAATCATGTCATATCGCAATCATGTCAGGGCGATGACTTACGCCGCGCGACCGCAACGATCGAGCTCGATGGCGTTGAAGTTGGCGCCAAATACGGCCCAGTCAAGGGCGAAAACATCCGCAGGGCGCGAAAAACTTGACCTTCGACGCCTGCGAACTAGCTGCGTCGGGGGAGGCCCGAGGCGAGCGCCGCGAGAAGGAGCCCTATCATGCACATGATGTCCAAGGAAATGCAGGCCTGCATCGACGCCTGCCTGAGCTGTTATCAAATGTGCTTCGGCATGGCGATGACGCATTGCCTGGAGAAAGGCGGCGACCATGTGAAGCCCAAGCATTTTCGCGCGATGATGGCTTGCGCGGACATGTGCCGCGACAGCGCCCATATGATGCTGATGAATGCGCCGCAGGCGCAGCAGTTGTGCAAGCTCTGCGCAGAGGCGTGCGAGGCTTGCGCCAAGGAATGCGATCCGCTCCCGGATATGAAGGACTGCGCCGCCGAATGCCGCCGCTGCGCCGAGCAATGCCGCAAGATGGCGTCCCAAAAAATGGCGGCGTGACGCCCCTAGAGCAAGTTCCGAAAAAGTTGACAGACTTTTTCGATCAGAACTTGCTCCAGCTTATCAATTTGGCGCGATTTCTTATCGATCAGACGATTTCGTCTGATCGATAAGCGCGCTCGGCCTATTTGCCGCCAAGGCTCAGAATATAGGCGGCCAGCGAATCGACCTCCTCGGGCGAAAGAATGATGTTGGGCATGTTCCTGTGCGAGGAGCGCAAAAAAACTTTAAGCGACAATTCGGTGGTCGAAGGCATTTTGGCGACGTCGACGAAGCGGGGCGCCTTGGCGTCGGGGCTCTTTGTCTCGGCGTCGCGGCCGATCGCATGGCAGGCGGCGCATTCTGTTTTCGCGAGTTTGGCGCCGACGGTCGGATCGGCGTTCGCCGCCAGCGCCGGCGCGGCGATCAAGGAGAAGAAGGTCAAAGCGAACGCTAATCTCATTGCCGTCA
Source organism: uncultured Alphaproteobacteria bacterium (assembly GCA_963706255.1). Classification (GTDB taxonomy): domain Bacteria; phylum Pseudomonadota; class Alphaproteobacteria; order Rhizobiales; family Beijerinckiaceae; genus Methylocystis. Next base: position 26,968 of record CAVPMJ010000025.1, read on the forward strand.
CTCCTCGCCGTTCAGATCTTCGGGGCGCGGCTGCAACATGATGTTGTAGCCGGCGTCGACAAGATGCGTTTCGCCGGTCACGCCGCCTGAAAGCTCGGAGAGCAGATAGAGCGCCGAGCCGCCGATTTCATCGAGCGTGATCATTCTGCGCAACGGGCAATGCTTCTTTTGAAAAGCGCCCATCGCCCGCGCGCCGGTGATGCCGGCGCCGGCCATGGTGCGCACCGGGCCGGGAGAGAGCGCGTTCACGCGTATCCCGCGATCGCCGAAGTCGGCGGCAAGATAACGCACGGAGGAATCGAGCGCCGCTTTCGCGACGCCCATGACATTGTAGTTCGGCATGACATGCGTGCCGCCGCCAAAGCTCACCGTCAGCAGCGAGCCGCCTTTCTTCATCAGCGCGGCGGCGCGGCGCGACGCCTCGGTGAAGGAGAAGCAGGAGATGACGAGCGTGCGGATGAAATTCTCTCGGCTTGTGTCGGCGTAAAGCCCCTTCAATTCGCTCTTGTCGGAATAGGCGATGGAATGGACGAGAAAGTCCATCTCGCCCCAGTCATATTCGAGCCGCGCGAAGACGTCGTCGACGGTGGCGATGTCCTCGACGTCGCAAGGCAGCACGAGGCTCGAGCCCAATTCCTGCGCGAGCGGCTTGACCCGCTTGCCGAGCGCCTCGCCCTGATAGGTGAAGGCGAGCGTCGCGCCATGACGCGCCAATACGCGCGCAATGCCATAGGCGATGGAATGATCATTGGCGACGCCCATGATGAGCCCGCGCTTGCCTTGCATCAGATTGCTTGCAACCGTCATTTATAAGCGTTCCTTGGGAAAGTTCTTCGACCGCGACAAGGCGCGTCATTGGCTAAAGAGCGTAAGCTCCGAAGCATCCAGCTCTCGCCGGACAGCTATGGATTGCTTCGCCTGCGGCGCGCAATGACGGACTGCAAGCCCTCACGCATCGGGATGTTTGAACACGAGCGTCGCGTTGGTGCCGCCAAAGCCGAAGGAGTTCGAGAGCGCCGCGCCGAGCTTCACATTGTCGCGGCGCTCGCGCAGGATCGGCATGTCGGCGAAATCTGGATCGAGCTCCTCGATATTGGCGCTTTCGCAAATAAAGCCGTTCTGCATCATGAGAAGCGAATAGATCGCCTCCTGCACGCCGGTCGCGCCGAGCGAATGCCCCGTGAGCGATTTCGTCGCCGAAATCGGCGGACATTTGTCGCCCACGCCAAAGACTTCGCGCAGCGCCTCGATCTCCTTCACGTCGCCGACCGGCGTCGAGGTGGCGTGCGGATTGATGTAGTCGATCGGACATTTGACGGTCGATAGCGCCTGCTTCATGCAGCGCACCGCGCCTTCGCCCGACGGCGCGACCATGTCGAAGCCGTCGGAGGTCGCGCCATAGCCGGCGACTTCGGCGTAGATTTTCGCGCCGCGCGCCTTGGCGTGCTCATATTCTTCGAGCACCAGCACGCCCGCGCCGCCGGCGATCACAAAGCCGTCGCGATTCTTGTCATAAGCGCGCGAAGCGGTCGCAGGACGGTCATTGTAGGAAGAAGACATCGCGCCCATGGCGTCGAAGAGGACGGAGAGCTCCCACTCCAATTCCTCGCAGCCGCCGGCGAAAATCATGTCCTGCTTGCCGTATTGAATAAGCTCATAGGCGTTGCCGATGCAGTGGTTCGACGTCGCGCAGGCCGAGGAGATCGAATAATTCACGCCCTTGATCTTGAACCACACGGCGAGCGTCGCCGAGGCCGTCGACGACATGCACTTCGGCACGGCGAAGGGGCCGACGCGCTTTGGGCCTTTGGTGCGGGTGATGTCGGCGGCTTCGACAAGCGTATGAGTCGACGGTCCGCCCGAGCCCATGATGATGCCGGTGCGCTCGTTGGAGACTTCTGACTTCTGAAAGGCCGGCGTCGGCGATCGCCTGATCCATGGCCACATGGTTCCATGCCGTTCCGGCGGCGTGGAAACGCATGGCGCGGCGATCGACGATCTGTGAAGCGTCGAGCGTCGGCATGCCGTGAACCTGCGAGCGAAAGCCGAGTTCGGCGTATTTGTCGGCCTTGACGATGCCCGACTTCGCTTCGCGCAGAGAGGCGACCACCTCCTGCGTGGTGTTGCCGATCGACGATACGATGCCCATGCCGGTGACGACAACTCGTCTCATGTTTCTCTCCCCTGGCGTCGGGATCCGCGCCTCCCGAGCCCTTTCATTCGACTGTCCGTCTTCAGGCGGCCGGAGCCTCGGCCTTGGCGAGGCCCACCTTCAGGTCTTTCGCCTCATAAATTCGCGTTCCGTCCGCAGCCACCCAGCCATCGGCGATGCCGAGCACGAGCTTGCCCTTGAAGACGCGCTTGAAATCGATGCCATAGGCGACCGTCTTCACGGTCGGGCGCACCTGGCCGGAGAATTTCACCTCGCCGACGCCAAGCGCCATGCCGCGCCCGGGATTGTCGAGCCAGGCGAGGTAGAAGCCGACCATCTGCCACAGCGCGTCGAGGCCCAGGCAGCCGGGCATGACGGGGTTGCCCTTGAAATGGCAATCGAAGAACCACAGGCTCGGCTTCACGTCGAGTTCGGCGCGCATATAGCCCTTGCCATGCTCGCCGCCCGTCTCGAAAATCTCGGTGATGCGATCGAACATCAGCATCGGCGGCAGCGGCAGTTGCGCATTGCCGGGACCAAACAACTCCTCGCGCCCGCAGGCGAGCAAATCCTCATAGCCGAAAGACGAGCGCCGTTCGCTCATTGTTCGTCGATCCTTGCGTTCGAGCCCGCAGGCCCAGTTCCCCCCAAGCGCCGCTGCATAACGGCGCGCCCTTTTGTTTCTTGCGGCGCCGCCGGCGCCGCTTTTCGGGCGAAGCGATCCGTAACATAGGCGCGCCCGCGTCGGAAGCGCCCTCGCCAGGCGCCGCCGCGCCGCCCAAGAATCCCTGGCGGCGTTGAATTTCCCGCCATTTTCCCTATTATGCAAAAGTCAAAGAATGTTGCGAGACGCCGATGGACGCCGATCCGAACGCGATGCCTCCGCCCGTCGTATCTCGACGGACGCCGGTCAGCCAGCTGCTTGCGGACGCAGGCTTGCGGCCGACGCGTCAGCGCCTTGCGCTCGGCGAATTGCTTTTTGGCGGCTGCGGCGACCGCCATGTGACGGCCGAGCGGCTCTATGACGAAGCGCTCGCGGCCGACCTTTCCGTGTCGCTCGCGACTGTCTACAACACCTTGCATCAGTTCACGCAGGCCGGCCTGCTGCGGGAGATCGCCGTCGACGGCGCACGGGTCTATTTCGACACGAACACGGCCGACCACCATCATTTCCTGCTCGAAGACGACGGCGAACTTTACGACATCGCGGGCGCAAATGTCGCGATTTCGAATCTGCCGCAGCCGCCCGAAGGCCTGCGGGTCGAACGCGTCGACGTCGTCGTGCGGCTGCGGCGCGACGATCGCGCGTCTTGATCAACTCCACTTTCTCTCCCGGATAGACGCCCCAGAGATTCTCTTGGGCGATATAGCCGTCGAAGCCCTTGCCGGCGGGCGGCGCCCTTTGCCGTCGCAGCCGCGCGACATGACAATGCGGCGCCGCTATTCCACTTTCTCGCCCGGATAAACGCCCCAGAGATTCTCCTGGGCGATATAGCCGTCGAAGCCCTTGCCGGCGATGCGGCACCATTTGCCGTCGCAACCGCGCAAATTGCCGATGACGCCGGGCCCGAGCTTCGCCGAAGGCGTCGAATGGTCGGAGGCCATGAGCAGCTGCGGCTCTTTCTTCCAAGGCGCAACCAATGCGGTGCGCCGGCCGGAGAGAAGCGAATGCAGCACCCAGCCCTCCGCGCCTTCCGAATCGCGGATCTTGCGCCAGGTCTCGAATTCCGCGGTGATCTCGACGGGCAGTCCCGCCCGCTCATAGATCCACAGCGTCGGATGCTCCTTGCTCGGCCCCTCGCGCACATTGACGCGATCCGACTTGAGGCTCACATAGCGCGGCAAAGGCAGACCGCTGACCGGCCCTTTCTGAGGCTCCTGAGCCGGCGCCGGCGCTGCGCAAAAAAACGCCCAAATGAGCGTTAAGACGAACGCCCTTCGCGCGCGCGGGCGGCGCGCGGCGCAAAAGACCCGCGCTTGGGCGGGAGAGATCGAAATTGGCGCAAATTCTGCATTTTTCCGCGGCATGATGGATTGGTCGCTCGCTTGTCTTTGGCTCGTCATCTGCTAGGAAGTCGAAGGCGTCCGGCGCAGGAGGACGTATTGGTTTTGTCGCCGATCGCCGTTAAGACCGGGTTGAAGCCGGCGACATTCGCCGGCCTCTTTTCATCCGCAATAGCGACGCGAGAAGATCATAGCGCAATCGCAGCGACGCCGCTGCGACGGTCAACGCCAAGCAAGGCGAGGGGACGATCGGGAAGATGCCGAAGAAGAAGCCGCTCGTCATAGTGACGCGCCGACTGCCGGAGGTGATCGAGACCCGCATGTGCGAGTTGTTCGACACGCGCCTCAATGAAAGCGACAAGCCCCTCTCCCATGATGAACTCGTCGAGGCCATGCGCGCGGCGGAGGTGCTGGTGCCGACCATTACCGACCGCATTGATTCGCATCTCATCGCCCAGGCCGGCGAACAGATGAAGCTCATCGCCAATTTCGGCAATGGCGTCGACAATATCGACGTCGCCTCGGCGCTCGACCGTTCGATCACCGTGACCAATACGCCCGGCGTGCTGACCGAGGATACGGCCGACATGACGATGGCGCTGATTCTCTCCGTCGCGCGGCGGCTCGTCGAAGGCGCGAGCGCCATTCCCGAAGGCTCCTGGGCCGGTTGGTCGCCGACCTGGATGCTCGGCCACCGCATCACGGGAAAAAGGCTCGGCATCGTCGGCATGGGCCGGATCGGCCAGGCCCTGGCGCGCCGCGCCCAAAGCTTCGGTCTTTCAATCCATTATCACAATCGCCGCCGCGTCGCCGCCGATGTCGAGGAGCAATTGGAGGCGACCTATTGGGAGTCGCTCGACCAGATGCTGGCGCGCGTCGACATCGTGTCGATCCATTGCCCGCATACGCCGGCGACCTATCATCTGCTCTCCGCCCGCAGGCTCGCGCATCTGCGCCCGCACGCCATTCTGATCAATACGGCGCGCGGCGAGATCGTCGACGAGAACGCGCTGGTGCGGATGCTGGAGGCGGATGAAATGGCCGGCGCCGGTCTCGACGTTTTCGAGCACGAGCCCGCCGTTTCGCCGAAATTGCTGAAGCTCGCCAAGGCCGGCAAGGTGACGCTGCTGCCGCATATGGGCTCGGCGACGATCGAGGGCCGCATCGACATGGGCGAGAAGGTCATCATCAATATCAAGACCTTCATGGACGGCCATCGCCCGCCTGACCGGGTTCTGCCCAGCATGCTATAACGCCAGGCGCCGGGGCCGGAATCCGCCCCCGCGGACAAAGCCGTCGTTACGGAAGGATGATTGACGCGATGAACAGAATTTTCCTCGCTTTAGCCGTCTCGCTTTGCGCCTTGGCGCTCGCCGCCGCGCCGGTCGAGGCTAAGAAGGGCTCGAAGGCGCCCGAGGGGGCCGAACAGCAGCAGCCACAGGACGAAAACAAGGAGAGCGGCGGCATTCCGCGCTACCAGCCTTTCCCGCACAATCAGAATTTCGTGCTCAAGGAGATCAATGGCAAAGCCCCGCCGGTCGAGATGTGGCTCTCGATCGATTCGACCGGCCGCGCCAACGGCTTTTCCGGCTGCAAGAATTGGTCGGGCGTCTTTGTGATCGGGCCCAACCGCCTCGGCCCGCGCGCCATGCCGGCGATCAATGAGAGGAAATGCGAAGGCGCGCTCGCCGCCATAGAACGCGACTATTGGGCCGTGCTGCTCTCGGGCCCCTATTGGGACACCAAGGGCGACGAGCTGATCCTGAAGGGATTCAAGGGCGGCACCCTGCATTTCCAGCGTTCGCTGTAAAGCGCTCTGCAAAATTCCGGATGTCATTCCCGACGCTTCGCGCAAGCGAAGCGATCGGGAATCCAGAACAGCGCCAATATTTGCGCTGGATTCCCGGTCAGGCCTCCGGCCTGCCGGGAATGACAGGCTGTATCACGCGCCGAGTTCCGGCAACCACGCTCACTTCACCGGCGAGGCAAGCAGCGGACAGGGCGCTTCATGCAGCACGCGCTCGGTCGTCGAGCCGCGCAGCGCCTCGAGCAGCCCCTGCCGCCCGCGCGTCGGCATGGCGATGAGATCGGCGTTGATCTCCTTCGCATAGGCGAGAATCGTCTCGACAACCGGCCCCCGCCGCAATTCGATATGTGGCAGCAGCCCATCGAAAATCGGCAGATCGTCGCCGACATGCAGCAGCATGACGTCGGCGGCCGGATTGAGCGCATGGGCGATGTCGGCGACATGGCGGAAGGCGTCGAGCGGCGAAACCTTCGCCTCGACCGGCATCAGCACGGTGTTGAGCGACACGGCGCCTGTTTCGCGGTCGACGAAACCCTTTTGGTCCTCGCGCAAAAACAGCGCCGGCACATGGGTCTCGCGCGCGGTCTCCTCCGCGACGGAGCCCGCGAGCCATCGCTCCAGCCCGCTGCGCGGCCGCGTCATCATCACGAGCAGATCGCATAAATGCCGCTCGACATAAGCGCTGACCCCCATGACGGGCGATTCCGACTCGACCGAGGCTTTGACGAATTTGACGCCGAGCTGTTCCGTCACCTCGGCGCGCGTCGCCGTCGGCGAGACGAGCCCCCAGCGCGCCAGCATCTCGCGCACATGCGGAAAGCGCTCCCAATCGTCGTCTTCGTCGTCGGGCGCCTCGATGTGCAGAATATGCAGCAGGCTTTTCGACGCGACCGCGATGCGCAAGGCATGGGCGAATGCGTCCAGGCTCGCGAAGGAAAGATCGGTCGGATGGACGATTGATTTGGGCTGTTCGCCATTCATCTGCATTGGCTCCTATGTCCCATATATGAAACTATATGCGTCGGCCTTCAGCGCAACGACCTGCTTTGTCGCAGCCTAATTCTGATCCTTGAGCGCCTGCGCGACGCGCTCGACAAGTTCGGTCTCGGGAACGGCGATCTGCGCCGGGCGCGCCGCCTTCCACTCTTCATTGGTGGCGAAATTCGCGGCGGCCTGCGCGCCGGCGACAAGATCCTTGATCGTCACTTCCCCTCTCGCCTTTTCGTCCGAACCCTGGATGACGACGAGCGGACTGTTGCGCCTGTCGGCGTATTTCATCTGCGCCTTCATGCCGGCGCCGCCGAGATAAAGTTCGGCGGCGATGCCGGCGCCGCGCAGTTGCGCCGCCATGCGCTGATAGTCGGCGAGCCGGTCGCGATCGAGAACCAGCACGACGACGGGACCGACATGCTGGCGCGTCGAGACGATCGGGCTGCCGATGAGTTTCAAGGCCGCGAAAAGCCGCGAGACGCCGATGGAGAAGCCGGTCGCGGGCGCGTTCTCGGGTCGAAAGCGCCCCACGAGGCCGTCGTAGCGCCCGCCGCCGCCGACCGACCCAAAGCGCACGGGATGGCCCTTTTCGTCCCGCGTCTCAAAAGTCAGATCGGCCTCGAAAACGGGGCCCGTGTAATATTCGAGCCCGCGCACGACGGAAGGGTCGATACGGATGCGATCCGGCCCGAAGCCCGCGTCGCGCGCCAAATCTTCGATCTCCAGCAATTCTTCCGCGCCCTGCGCGCCGACCTCGCTCTTGCCAAGCAGGCCGAAGAGATCGAAGGCGGGCTTGCCGTCTCTATATTGGCCGCCGAGGCTGAAGGAGAGGATCGTGTCGATCGCGGGCAGGTCCAAGCCGGCGCCTTTGGTGAAGTCGCCGCTTTCGTCCTTGCGGCCTTCGCCCAGCAATTGCCGCACGCCGTCGGGGCCGAGCCGGTCGAGCTTGTCGATGGCGCGCAGCACGACGAGGCGGCGGCCGGCATTCTCCTCGCCCGCGAGGCCGATGGACTGCATGACGCCGTCGAGCACCTTGCGGCTGTTGATCTTGATGACATAGTCGCCGCGCGCGATCCCGAGGCGCTCCATCGCGTCCGCGGCCATCATGCAGATTTCGGCGTCAGCGGCGGGCGAGGCCGAGCCGACCGTGTCGGCGTCGAACTGCATGAATTGCCGGAACCGTCCCGGCCCCGGCTTCTCATTGCGATAGACCTGGCCGACGCGATAGGAGCGATAGGGCTTCGGCAGCCGGTCGAAATTTTGCGCAACAAATCGCGCGAGCGGCGCCGTGAGGTCATAGCGCAGCGACAACCACTGCTCGTCGTCGTCCTGGAAGGAGAAGACGCCTTCATTAGGACGATCCTGGTCGGGCAGGAATTTGCCGAGCGCGTCGGTATATTCGATCGCCGGCGTCTCCAGCGCCTCGAAGCCATAAAGCTCATAGACCGAGCGGATGACCTCCAACATGCGGCTCGTGGCGGCGAGTTCGCCCGCCTCGCGGTCGGCGAGCCCACGCGGCGTTCGCGCCTCGACTTTGGTCTTGTTTTCTTCTTTGGACATGCCGCCTGGTTCCACTGCGCAACGCCCACCCTCCCCTTGAGGGGGAGGGTCGCATCGCAACGCGATGCGGGGTGGGGTGAGCGCCCGCGATTGGGGAAAATCACCCCCTCCCGCGCGGCTTCGCCGCGCGACCTCCCCTCAAGGGGGAGGTGGAGACTCGGCCGCCTTCCTAGCATTTTCCCAGTCGGAAGGAAGCGCCGCGCCTTTCGGCCAGCGACGCAAATGCGACGCGCAGCGGCGACAATCGGAACTGCCGAAGCCGGCGAGCGCAATCGGCAGCCCGGCAAGCGCGGCGTTGAGCGCGCATTCGTCGCCGCCTTCGTCGATGAAAGCGCCGAGAACGCGCCCCTTCGCCGTCAGCTGATCGACATGCCAATGGGCGCGTTTCTCGCGGCGCATGTGGCGGGCGAGGCGGGCGCGCAAGCCGCCGGGGCCGTGCGCCGAGCCGCAATAGAGGTAATCGCCGGCTGGAAGGGCGCCGCGCGATTTCCCGCGCGAACTTCGAGCGGCCCATCGATGCGCAGCCACAGGACATAGGCGCCGGGCGTTGCGGGGGCGTCTGCCGCTGTGCGGATGAAGAAGAGCATTCCGCCTGTTTACGCTTGTTTAGGGCCGGCCTCGACCCAGGCTCCAAAAGCGGCGACAATCCAAAAATGCTGCGCAGCAATTCCTGCACAAAAACACTCACGCGAAGAAGAATGCTGCGCCTATGCTGCGCGGTAAGTCTTTCAACGCCCTTACAAATTTCTATAGCTGCGGCGAGATCGGCCGATCTCGCCGCCCGCCTGCGCGACGCCGCCCGGACCGGCGCGGCGGTTCGCTTGCCGCCCGGCGAAATCGCCTTGACCGGCCTTGATCTGCCCGACGGCGCGGTCCTCGTCGGGACGCCCGGCCGCACTGTCCTGAAGCTCTCCGGACTCGGTCCGCTGCTCACCGCGACCATGGCCCGCAAAATAACCCTCGAATCCCTCATTCTCGACGGCGGCGACGCCTATGTCCCGCGCGAAAAGGGGCTGGTCGATTTTACCGACGTCATCGCGCTTTCGATCCGCGGCTGCGCCATCCGCCATTCGCAGGCGCGCGGCGTCAGCGTGAAGCGCTGCGGCGGCGTCTTCGCGCAAAACAGCATCGAAAATGTCACAGACGCCGCCTTCTTCTCCCTCGACGGGCTCGGCGTCGATGTCGACAACAATCAGATACGCGCCTGCGGCGACAATGGCGTCATGTTCTGGGCGACGTCGGCCGGCCGTTACGACGGTTCGCGCGTGCGCAACAATCTGATCGAAGACATCCGCAATCGCTCGGGCGGCAACGGCCCCTACGGCAATGGCGTCCTCGTCTGGGGCGCGGGTTCCGTGCGCGTCGAGAAGAACCGCATTTACCGCTGCGCTTACACTTTCGTGCGCAACAACGCCGGCCATGGGATTGAGACGATCGGCAATGACTGCAAGACATGCGGCGAGAAGGCGATGTACGCGGAATTCGGCGCCAAGAACTCGACCTTCCGCGACAATCGCATCGAGGACGCCGGGGCCGGCATCGCCGTCGCCAACGCCGACAAGGGCACGGACGGCGGCCATGGTCTCCGGCAACACGATCATCGCGCCTCAAGGCGAACCATCCCGATCCGGAATTCGGGCCGGACATGCTGTGGCTGACCGGGATACTCGGCGAGAAGAATGTCGAAATCGTCGGCAACACGATCGTCGGCCCGGCCTGGATCGGCGTCGCCATGGGCGGCTGGCGCGAAAATATCCGCGTCGAAGCGAATGACATTTCCGGGGCGGACTACGGCGTCGTCTGCGCAATCGGCGAAGGAGCCGGCGACGGCTATGTCTTGCGCAACAAGATCAGCGGCGCGCGCAAGGGGGCGGTCGTCGCCTCGGCCGGCATGACATTTCTGCCCGGAGACTTGACCAAGCCCGGCGCGACGAAATATCCGCGCCTCATCGTCAAGGACAATGAGGTGGAATAGCGCGCCCTTAGGCGATCATCACCCGCGCGGCGTTCTTCTCGTCGCCCAAGAGCTCCAGAACCTTCGCCACGATGGCCTTGCTGTCAAGCATCGCTCTCGCGACCATCAACTCATGCTTGTCGTGGTCGATATAGGCGTCGGGCAGCGTCATGCTGCGGAATTTGAACGCGCCGCGCGCGCCGTCGAGCATGCCGTCGTCGGAAAGCGCCTGGAAGACCTGCGCGCCAAAGCCGCCGATCGAGCCCTCCTCGATGGCGATGACGACTTCATGATTGGCGGCGAGCCTGCGCAGCAGGTCGCGGTCGATCGGCTTGGCGAAGCGCGCGTCGGCGACCGTGGTCGAGACGCCGTAATTCTCAAGCTCCGCCGCCGCCTTCATCGAGTCGGCGAGACGCGTGCCGAGCGACAGGATCGCGACCTTGGAGCCTTCTTTCAGGATGCGGCCCTTGCCGATTTCGAGAACTTCGCCGCGCTCCGGCAGTTCGACGCCGACGCCCTCGCCGCGCGGATAGCGGAAGGCGATGGGGCCGTCGTCATGGGCCGCGGCGGTCGCCACCATATTCATCAATTCGCCCTCGTCGGAGGGCGCCATGATGACGAAGCCCGGCAGACAGCCGAGATAGGCGAGGTCGAAGGCGCCGGCGTGGGTCGGCCCGTCCGCGCCGACGAGCCCGGCGCGGTCCATGGCGAAGCGCACGGGCAGGTTCTGGATCGCCACGTCATGGACGAGCTGATCGTAGCCGCGCTGCAGGAAGGTCGAATAAAGCGTGCAGAAGGGCTTGTAGCCCTCGCAGGCGAGGCCCGCCGCGAAGGTCACGGCATGCTGTTCGGCGATCGCCACGTCGAAGGTGCGATGCGGGAAGGCCTTGGAAAAAATGTCGAGGCCGGTGCCTGACGGCATGGCGGCGGTGATGGCGACGATCTTCTCGTCGTGCTCGGCTTCGGCGATCAACGCCTTGGCGAAGACGCTCGTATAGGTCGGCGCGTTCGCCTTGGGCTTGATCTGCACGCCGGTTTCGATGTCGAACTTATTGACGGCGTGGCATTTGTCGGCGGATTCCTCCGCCGGCGCGAAGCCCTTGCCCTTTTGCGTGACGACATGGACCAGCACCGGCCCGTCGTCCTTGTCGCGCACGTTTTTGAGCACGGGCAGGAGATGGTCGAGATTATGCCCGTCGATCGGCCCGACGTAATAGAAGCCGAGCTCCTCGAACATCGTGCCGCCGGTGATGAAGCTGCGCGAGAATTCCTCGGCCTTGCGCGCCTTGTCATAGATGAAGCGCGGCAGATGGCTGGCGAGCTGTTTCGCCGCCTCGCGAATGGAGCGATAGGCGCCGCCCGAAACGAGCCGCGCGAGATAGGCCGACATCGCGCCCGTCGGCGGCGCGATCGACATGTCATTGTCGTTCAGGATGACGATGAGGCGCGAATGCAATGCGCCGGCGTTATTCAAAGCCTCATAGGCCATGCCGGCGGACATCGAGCTGTCGCCGATCACCGCGACGACGTGATTGTCGCCGTCCGAGAGGTCGCGCGCCACCGCCATGCCGAGGCCCGCGGAAATGGAAGTCGAGGAGTGGCCGGCGCCAAAGGCGTCATATTCGCTTTCGGCGCGCTTGGTGAAGCCGGAAAGGCCGCCGCCCATGCGCAGCGTGCGGATGCGGTCGCGCCGTCCGGTGAGGATCTTGTGCGGATAGGTCTGGTGGCCGACGTCCCAGATGATCTTGTCGCGCGGCGTGTCGAAGACATAGTGCAGCGCGACGGTCAGTTCGACGACGCCAAGCCCCGCGCCCAGATGGCCGCCCGTCACCGAAACAGCGTCGATGGTCTCATGCCGCAATTCGTCGGCGAATTGCTTGAGCTGGCCGGGCTGCAATTTGCGCAGATCTTGGGGGGTGTCGATCCGGTCGAGAAGGGGCGTCTTCGATGTCGTCAAAGTCTTTACTCTGTCTTAGTCGTTAACAATGCCGGAAATTCAAGCCTTACCCGCTAATATCAGGCGCCGCAAATGCGATGCAGCACGTCGGCTGCATTCTGTTTGAGACTGTTGCCGTGATGCAACGCCGGGCGGATCGAACCACGACCCAAAAAACCCTGGCGTCAATAGGGAGCGACGCCTTGCATATTGGAATCGTTCTGCCACCAGTCGAGCGTGGCGGGCGGCGGCGGCGGCGCGCGAGGGCGCTCGGCGTCGCGATGGGCTGTGGACGACCGGCCGGAGTTGCCGGTGATTTCGATGGTCGCCCCATGCTGCTCGACCCAGCTGAAAAGCTGGCGCGCGTGGGGGATGGCGAGCCGCACGCAGCCATGCGAGAGCGGACGGCCAAGGCCGCGCTCGCTGGTTCCGTGAATGGCGAGCCCGCGCGGCGAGAAGAAGATTGCATAAGGCATCGGCGCCTGATCATATTCGTCGGAATAATGGTCGGCCTCCATGCGCATGACGCCAAAATGTCCGGTCGGGGTCTCATAGCCCCTACGGCCGCTGGAGATCTTCCATGTCACGGTTTCGCCGGCGGGCGTCGTGGCCTCCAGCCGCTGCGCGGCGAGGTCGACGCGGATACGCATCGCGGCGTCGGCGGGCGCCGCGATCAACGGCGCAATGGCGACGAGAGCGGCAAAGAAACGCACAGCACTGTTCATGCGGCCGAACTAAACACGCCCTCGCGGGCGCGTAAAGACGCGGGCGGCTTTGGCCCGGCGTTTGAAGGCTCTTGGGTTAATCGGCCCTCCCGGCCTAAGCGCGCAATCTCGCCGGCCGATCCGGTCCGTATCGGAACAGCGGGGTGATAGAGTGAAGATGTTCGCCCCGTTCTGGAACAGCAGGAGCTTGGCCTTCCCAATGGCGGATTCCCGCCTGTCCATAGGGCGCGCCCGTCCCCCGGCGCAGGCGCTGCGGCTGGTGGCTTCGGCCGATCCGGCGCGGCGTGGCGCGGCGCTCGCGGTCGCCGAGATGTCGCTTGAGCAGATGGAGGGGGCGCATCGCGAATGGGCGGATCTCGCGGCGCGGGCGCTGGAGCCAAACGCCTTCTACGAGCCCGGCTTCGCGCTCGCCGCCGCCCTGCATTTTCCCCTAAAGGCGCGCCCGCGCTTCATCGTCGTCTGGGCGCATTCACCCTCCGGCGCGCGGCGCATGATGGGGCTTTTCCCGATCGTGACGCCGAATCCGCTGTTCGGCGACGGCTTGATCCGCTTGTGGCTGCACAAACAGGCCGCGGCGGCGACGCCGCTCGTCGACCGCGACAGAGCCGTCGATGTGGTCCAGGCATTTTTCCACTGGATCGAGGGGCGCAGCTTTGGCGCCGGCGTCGTCTTCGCGCGCACGCAGACGCAAGGACGCTTTCACGCCGCGCTGACCGAGGCCGCCGGCGCCGAGGCGCGCCGCGCGAAAATTCTCCTGTTCTATGAGCGCGCCGCGCTGCTGCCGGGCGGCGACGCCGAAACGCTTTTTGCCCGCGCGGGATCGAAGAAGAAACTCAACGAGTTGCGCCGCCAAAGGCGGCGGCTGGCCGAAATGGGGCGCCTCACCTTCGAGTCTGCGGCGACGCCCGACGCTGTTCGCCTCGCAACCGAAGAATTTCTGACGCTCGAAGCCTCGGGCTGGAAGGCGGGGCGCGGCGCCTTCCTGTCGCAGCCGTCTCTGGCGACATTCATGCGCGGCGCGACGCGGATGCTGGCGCGTGACGGCCGCTGCAATATCCGTTCGCTGCGCCTCGACGGCCGGCCGATCGCCATGCTCGTCGTCATTGAGAGCCAAAACCGCGCTTATTGCTGGAAGATCGCCTTCGACGAGGCTTTCCGCGCGCAAGCGCCGGGTTTTCAGCTTGCGATGGACCTAACCAGAGCCCAGCTCGCGCGCGCGGATATGGAGCTGACCGACAGCTGCGCCATCGCCAATCATCCGATGATCGACAAGTTGTGGCCCGACCGGATCGGCGTCTGCGACGTCGCCGTCGAACTGCGGACCGGGCGCGCCGGCGACTTTCTGGCGAGCTGCCGCAAGGAGCGCGTCCGCCGCAAAGTCCGCGGCCTCGTCAAGCGCGCCGCGAACCGCCTGCTGAAACGCAAGGTGAGTTGACGGCGGCGACGCTTACGCCCTCGCCTTTTTTTGTTCGATCGCTATAGTGCGCCCGCTTTCCATTCGCCGGACGAATCGCCGTGACGCATCAAACGCCGCTTCCATCCTCCCGCCGCGCGGCCCTACTCATGTTGGCGTTCGCCGCCGCGAGCCTTGCCGGCTGTGGCAGGCGCGGCCTGCCGGAGCTGCCGCCTGAAACGCAAGCGCGCGGCGCGGCGCTGAAAGCGCAGGAGGAGGCGGCGCAGGCGCGGGCCGCGAAAGGCGCGCCGCGCCCCGCGCCCGGCGCCGACGAGGCGAGCCGCCCCCCGCCGCCGATCCCCGGAACGATCGGCAATCGCCCGCCGGAGCAATATCCCTTCCCCCTCGACCCGCTCCTCTAGAGCGCGTCCCGATCGCGCGGAATCGCACGATCGAAAAGGACTCGCTCAAAATCAAAAGGTTAGAGCATGTCCTTATCGCAAAACCGCTTCGCACTTTTTCGGGACATGCTCTAAGCGATGCATTGTTTCGCCTATCGCGATGGCGCGCTCCACGCCGAGGAGATCGCCGTGACGGCGCTCGCCGAAGAGGTGGGGACGCCTTTCTATTGCTATTCGGCCGCGACGATCCGGCGCCATTATCAGGTTTTCGCGCAGGCCTTCGCGGGGCTTGAGGCGCTCGTCTGCTATGCGGTGAAGGCCAATTCCAATCAGGCCGTGCTGCGCCTCCTCGCCAAGGAAGGCGCGGGGATGGACGTCGTCTCGGGCGGCGAACTCGCCCGTGCGCTCGCCGCCGGCGTCGCGCCGCAAAAGATCACTTTCTCCGGCGTCGGCAAGACGCAGGAGGAGATCGCCGCCGCGCTTCGCGCCGGCATTTTCTGCTTCAATGTCGAATCCGAGCCGGAGCTCGAAGCGCTCTCGCAAGCGGCGATCGCAATGGGGCGCGCGGCGCGGGTGTCGCTGCGCGTCAATCCGGACGTCGACGCGCGCACGCATAAGAAAATCTCGACAGGCCTCGCCGAGAATAAATTCGGCGTGCCGCTGTCGCGCGCCCGCGAGGTCTATGCCTTCGCCGCGAAGCTGAAAGGAATCGAGATCGCCGGCGCCGATATGCATATCGGCTCGCAGCTCACCGACCTCGCGCCTTTCGACGAAGCCTTTTCGCTGCTCGCCGAACTCGTGCGCGATCTTCGCGCCGACGGCCACAAGATTTCGCATGTCGATCTCGGCGGCGGCCTAGGGATTCCCTATCACGAAGGCGACGATCCGCAGTCTTACCACCCCGACAAATACGCCGAGATCGTGCGCAGACATTTCGGCGCCCTCGGCTGCAAACTGGTGCTGGAGCCCGGACGACTCATCGTCGGCAACGCCGGCGTGCTCATTACGCGCGTCATCTATGTCAAGCACGGCGACGCCAAGACCTTCGTCATCGTCGACGCCGGCATGAATGATCTGGTGCGGCCGACGCTTTATGACGCCTGGCACGACATCATTCCGGTGCGCGAGAGCGCCGACCGGCCGAAAATTCTCGCCGACATTGTCGGCCCCGTCTGCGAAACCGGCGACTATCTTGCGCTGGGGCGCGAAACGCCCGAGCCGCGCCCCGGCGAATTGCTCTGCGTGCTGACGGCGGGCGCCTATGGCGCCGTGCAGGCGGGCACTTACAACACCCGCCCGCTCATTCCGGAAGTTCTGGTCGACGGCACGCGCTTCGCCGTCATTCGCAAGCGCGAAAGCGTCGACGAAATCATCGCGCTCGACAGCGTTCCGGATTGGCTGGCCTGACCGCGCGCCCCCACCTCCCCCTTGAGGGAGGAGGTCGGCCGCCGAAGGCGGGCAGGGGTGAAGCCAAGGCGCATAACGTCGGTCGGTCGAGCATCGATCACCCCACCCCGCATTGCTTCGCAATGCGACCCTCCCCCTCGAAGGGGAGGGTGATCGCGCATCTCAAAATTCGAGCGCGCCATAATTCCGGCGATAGTCGCGATACCAGTCGACGAGCGCCGCGACGCCGGTCTCGATCGACGTATGCGGACGATAACCGGTCAGCCGCTCCAGCAGATAGGCGCTGGCGAAGGTGCGCGGCACGTCGCCGGGCTGCATGTCGAGATAATTGCGTTTGGCCTTTTTGCCGAGCGCCTTCTCGATCGTGTCGATGAAGTCGAGAAGCTGGACCGGCTCGCCGCGGCCGATGTTGACGATGCGAAAGGGCGCGACCGGAGAAACGGACTCATCGCTCGCGTCGCGCACAGGAACGCAATCGATCAGCCGCACGACGCCCTCGACGAGATCGTCGACATAGGTGAAGTCGCGCGACATGTCGCCATGATTATAGATGTCGATGGCGCGGCCGTTCTCGATGGCGTCGACGAATTTCAGCGGCGCCATGTCCGGGCGCCCCCATGGCCCGTAGACGGTGAAGAAACGAAACATCGTCGTCGGGATCGACCAAAGATGCGCATAGGAATGCGCCATGGCCTCCCCCGCTTTCTTGGTCGCGGCGTAGAGCGTCAACGGATTGTCGGTCCGGTCGCTCTCATAGAAGGGCACGCTCGGGCTCGCGCCATAGACCGAGCTTGTCGAGGCGAAGAGAAAATGGCGCGGCTTGAAGAGGCGCGCGATCTCCATGACATTGAAAGCGCCAACCAGATTGGCGTCGACATAGGCGCGCGGATTTTGCAGGGAGTAGCGCACGCCGGCCTGCGCCGCGAGATGGATGATGACGTCGGGCGCCGCCTGTTCCGCCGCCCGCGTCAGCGCGTCCATGTCCTCCAGCATGGCGATCGTGTCGCGATAGCCATTCGTGCGCTGCAAAATGGCGCGGCGCGCCTCCTTGAGGCGCGGATCGTAATAGGGCGTCATGCCGTCGAAGCCGTCGACGAGATGGCCGGCGTCGAGCAGGCGCTTCGCCAGATGAAAGCCGATGAAGCCCGCCGTGCCGGTCACGAAGACGCGCATGAGCCGCCATATTCCTTGCAAAGAAAAGCCGCGCCGTCATGGGCGAAGGCGGCGCGCCTGTCAACGCAGGCGGCCGGCCTTCGCTTTCGTTCCGCCGAGCGATATGTTTCCTGGTCGAAAGGAGAAATATCCATGCCCGCCGAGGCTCAGTCATCCGGAGCAGCGAGAGCGGAAACGGTTCATCCGCTCTTCGTGCGGGTGACCCATTGGATCAACGCTTTCGCGATTTTCGTCATGATTTTGAGCGGCTGGCGCATCTATAACGCCTCGCCGCTTTACGGATTTGAATTTCCGCCGGGCTTCACGCTTGGCGGCTGGCTCGCGGGGGCGCTGGCTTGGCATTTCGCGGCGATGTGGCTGCTGGCCCTCAATGGAATCGCCTATCTCGCCTATGGCCTCGTCTCCGGCCATTTTCGTAAAAGCTTCCTGCCGGTCTCCCTGCGCGGCGATTTTGCGCGATCTCGCGACTCGCGCGGACAGGGCCGCCTCGATCACGCGCCGGGCCGCTATAACGCCGTTCAACGCCTCCTTTATATCGGCGTCATTCTCGCCGTGATCGTCGCCATTCTCTCCGGCCTTGCGATCTGGAAGCCGGTGCAGCTGCAGGAGCTCACCGCGCTGATGGGCGGGTTCGAGGCGGCGCGACGCGTGCATTTTTTCGCCATGGCCGCGATCGTCGCGTTCCTTGTCCTGCATATCGGCCTCGCCGTCTCCGTGAAGGGAATTCTCGCGCCGATGGTCACCGGCCGGGCGGAGGCGCCGCGATGAAGCCCTTTCGCAAAATCGACCTTTCCGGCTTTCGTCCGCAGCTCGCGCGCATCGAGCGGCGGCTGTTCCTCAAACAGGGATTGTCGCTCGGCGCGCTGTCGCTGCTTTCGGGCTGCACCTTGAAGGATGAGGATTCGATCGACCGCCTGCTCTTCGCCATGTCGCGCTTCAACGACCGCGTGCAGGCGGCGCTGTTTGACCCTGACAAACTCGCGCCGACATATTTAGAAACGGATGTGACGACGCCCTTCCCGTTCAACGCCTATTACGAAGAGAAGGAAGCGCCCGTCATCGACGGCGCCAGCTATCGCCTGCAGCTTTCCGGCCTCATCGCCGACAAGCGGCCCTGGAGCGTGCGCGACTTGCGCGCTCTGCCGCAGACGAGCCAGATCACCCGGCATGTCTGCGTCGAGGGCTGGAGCGCCATCGGCAAATGGGGCGGCGTTCCCTTCCGCCATTTTCTCGAACGCGTCGGCGCGGATCTCTCCGCGCGCTATGTCGGCTTCAAATGCGCCGACAAATATTCAACGAGCATCGACATGCCGAGCGCGCTGCATCCGCAAACGCTGCTCGCGCTCGATTTTCCAGGCGAGCCTGGCGAAACCAAATATGGATTTCCAGTGAAGCTGCGCATTCCAACGAAGCTCGGCTTCAAGAACCCGAAATTCGTCGGCGAGATTTTCGTGACCAATGACTATCCCGGCGGCTATTGGGAGGACAAAGGCTATAATTGGTTCAGCGGCTCATAAGGCCCCAGCATCAAGAAATCATTCACCATTCGGACAAACTTCTTTAATCGTCGCGATTCTCGCCATGAAATCGTCGCATCGCGGACTTGGCCGCGACCCAACATGATCACGGTTGTTCGGCCTGATGCGTCTCGGGCAGGCTGGTTGAGTTGGTGGGGGCTCTCGCATCCGAGGGGATCATCCATGATCAATCAACGACCCTGCGTGAATGGCGTATTGGCGGCGGTGCTGTCGGCGAGTTTCCTTCCCATTCACGGCGCGCTGGCCAAGGAAGAAAAGCCGGCGAACGCCCCGAGCGCCGCGAAACATGCGGCCAAGAAGCCCGCGAAGCCGAGCGCGCAAAAACAGGACGCCGGCAAGCCCGCGCCCGAAAGCGACGGGTCGGGCGCCGGCGACAAGTAGCAGCCGCTTCCTTCCTTAGCGCGCGACCCCCGAGCATCTCGCGCGTCAATAATCGACAGCGACAAGATAAAGACCGTGCGGCGGCGCGACCTGTCCGCAGCGCGCGCGGTCTTTCGCGAGTAGCGCGTCGGCGAGATCGTCGACGCGCCACTTGCCGGAGCCGACATGCTCCAGCGAGCCCGCCATTGAGCGCACTTGATTGTGCAGAAAGGAGCGCGCGCAGGTCACGATCTCGATGCGCTCGCCCTCGCGCCGCACATCGAGGCGCTCTAGCGTGCGCATCGGCGAATTGGCCTGACATTCCGAGGCGCGGAAGGTCGTGAAGTCATGGCGACCGACGAGGGCCTGCGCCGCCGCATGCATGGCGTCGGCGTCGAGCGGGCGCTTGACGTGCCAGGCGCGGCCGAGCGAGAGCGCCAAAGGCGCGCGGCGATTGTCGATGACATAGCGATAGTGTCGGCGGACGGCGGAAAAGCGCGCTTCGAAATCTTCCCCGACGCCGCGCGCCGACAGCACGGCGATGGGATCGGGTTTCAAATGCGCATTGAGCGCGTCGCGCAGCCGGTCGGCGCGCCAATCGCGCGCAAGATCAACATGGGCGACCTGCCCGAGCGCGTGCACGCCGGCGTCGGTGCGCCCGGCGCCATGCACGACGGCGCGCGCGCCGCCATTGATCGCGCTGACCGCCTCCTCCAGGCGCTGCTGCACGGAGACGCCATTCGCCTGCCGCTGCCAGCCGACGAAAGGCGCGCCGTCATATTCTATGGTGAGCGCGAAGCGGGGCATTTAAAAACGCGCTCGGATGGTGCGCGCATCACCCTCCCCTCGAGGGAGAGGGTCGGCCGGCATAGCGGGCCGGGGTGGGGTGACTGTTCCCGAGATTTTTCGAGTGTCACCCCCACCCGGCCGCCTCCGGCGGCCGACCTCCCCCCTCAAGGGGGAGGTGGAAACGCGCATGTCGAGCGTCGGAGTCATGCCAATGTCACGCCGCGCGTCAGCTTGCGGCCGCGGGCGAATTCCTCGAAATCCATCTCGCCCTTGCCGGCGCGCTGCACGCGTAGAAGCCGCAGCGCGCCATCGCCGCAGGCGATGAGGCCGGCGTCATCGAGCGCGACACCGGGCGCGGCCTCTCCCGATTCAATCCGTGTGCGAAGAACTTTTATGCGCTCGGCGCCATGGCCGAGATCGGCTTCGAAAAAGGCGCCCGGAAAAGGCGAAAGGCCGCGCACGAGATTATGCAGCTCGCGCGCGGGGCGCCGCCAATCGATGCGCGCCTCGCTCTTCTCGATTTTCCTGGCGTAGCAGGCGCCTTCTTCCCGCTGCGGCGTGAAGCGCAATTCGCCCCTGGCGAGAAGATCGAGCGCCTGCGCCATCAGCGGCGCGCCGAGTTCCGCGAGTTTGTCGTGCAATTCGCCCGCCGTCATATCTTCGCCGATCGGCGTCTTCGCCGTCAGCGCCACGGGGCCGGTGTCGAGGCCCGCCTCCATTTTCATCACCATGACGCCGCTTTCCGTATCGCCGGCCATGACGGCGCGCTGGATCGGCGCCGCGCCGCGCCAGCGCGGCAGGAGCGAGCCATGCAGATTGAGGCAGCCATATTTGGGCGCGTCGAGGATCGGCTGCGGCAGCAACAGGCCATAGGCGGCGACGACGGCGACATCGGCGTTCAAGGCGGCGAAAGCGTCGATTTCGTCGGAGGAGCGCAGGCTCTTGGGCGTGCGCACGGGCAGACCGAGGCTCTCCGCCAATAGATGGACAGCGGATTTCTTCTCCGCCATGCCGCGCCCAGCCGGACGCGGCGGCTGCGTATAGACCGCAGCCATTTCATGTCCTTTCGCGCGGATTTCCTTGAGCAGGGCGGCCGCGAAATCGGGCGTGCCCATGAAGACGACGCGCAGTCTCTCGCGCAATCGTCAGGCCCCGGCTTCTTCCGACTGACGCTCCGCGGCCGACCGACGCTGGGCGGCGATCTCGTCGTAACGCGCCGCCTTGCTGAACTTCTTCACCACGCGCTCGCGCTTGAGGCGCGACAGATGGTCGATGAAGAGGCCGCCTTCGAGATGATCCAATTCATGCTGCACCACGGTCGCGAGCAGCCCTTCGGCGTCGAATTCCTGCGTCGCGCCTTCGCGGTCCAAATGGCGCAGGCGCACGCGGGCGGGGCGCTTCACGTCCTCGAAATAATCCGGCACCGACAGACAGCCTTCCTGATAGACGCTCAGCTCCTCCGAGACCCAGACGATTTCGGGATTGATGAGAAAGAGCGGCGAGCGCGTCTCTTCCGTCTTGCCGACGTCGACGACGACGATGCGCTTGGCGACCGCGACCTGGATCGCGGCGAGGCCGATGCCCGGCGCCTCGTACATCGTCTCGAGCATGTCGTCGAGCAGCCGCCGCACCTCTGCGTCGACGCGATCGACGGGATCAGAGACCTTTCGCAGCAGCGGGTCGGGAAGCGTGATGATCGGCAGAATGGCCATCGTGTTTCGCCGTGTATCCTTCGTTTTCTATGAGATAGGCGCGCGCGCCCGATCCGTCAAATCCTAAGCAAGGCGCGCCTTTGCCTTGGCCCCAAAGGCGGCTAACATGCCTGCGCAAAAAATAATCGCCGCCGCGCGAGGCGGCGCGCCAAAGGGAGCGCGCCATGTCATTCCTGATTTTTCTGGCTCTTCTCGCCGCCGTCGCCTTTTGGCTCGTCGGCGTCTACAACGGCCTGGTGGCGCTGCGCCAACGCGGCAAACAGGCCTTCTCCGACATTAACGTGCAGCTCAAGCAGCGTCACGACCTCGTTCCCAATCTGGTCGAGACGGTGAAGGGCTACGCCACGCATGAGAAGAGCACGCTCGAAGACGTGATCAAGGCGCGCAACGCCGCCGTCGCAGCGCAAGGCCCGGCGCAGCAGGGCGCGGCCGAAGGCGCGCTGACCGGCGCGCTGTCGCGGCTCATCGCGCTTTCGGAAGCCTATCCGGATTTGAAGGCCAACCAGAATTTCCAGCAGTTGCAGAGCGAATTGTCGGATATCGAGAATAAAATCTCAGCGGCGCGGCGCTTCCTCAACAATACGGTCGCCGAATATAACGCGACGCGCGAAGGCTTTCCGGGCTTTCTCATCGCGCAACGCTTCGGCTTCGAGCCGCTCGACTATTTCGAACTCGACGAGGCGCAGCAGAGAGCGGTGGAAACGGCGCCGAAAGTGGAGTTCTAGCGGCCCGCAGCGTCGCGCTGTCATTCCCGGCAAGGCCGAAGGCCTGATCGGGAATCCAGAGCACCGCGTAACGTATATCGAGTTCCTGGATTCCCGATCGCGCGCTTACAGCGCGCGTCGGGAATGACAGCGGCGACCCGGCTGCAATTCGAAGCAGAAACCCATGTTCAAAGCCTACGGCCTTTACTCCCACATCAGCGCCAATCGGCTGCGCTCCGCCTTTCTGCTCGGGGGCTTCGTCCTCCTGCTGCTCGCGCTGATGTTCTCTTTCGCGCTGCTGATCGAAGCCTTCAGCGCGCCGCCGGGCGCGCCCTTCGACTATATCTTCGCCCTCGCCGTCGATGACCTCAAGCGCGGCTGGCCGATCGGCGTCGTCGCGGCGGGCGCATGGTTCGTCATCGCCTATCTCTTCCATCAGAAGATGATCGATTTCGCCACCGGCGCCGCGAGCGTCTCGCGCGCAGAAGCGCCCAGACTGTATAATCTCCTCGAAAATCTCTGCATCTCGCGCGGCGTGCCAATCCCGGCGCTGCAGATCGTCGAAAGCGACGCGCTCAATGCCTACGCCTCCGGACTGAAGGAAGGGGAATATAAGATCGCCGTGACGCGCGGCCTGACGCGGGAGCTCACCGACGCGGAGCTCGAAGCGGTGCTCGCGCATGAATTGACCCACATCCGCAACCGCGACGTTCAGCTGATGGTGATCGCGGTCATTTTCGCCGGCATATTCGCCTTCGTCGCCGATTTGACGATCCGCCGCTGGGATTTTCCCTTCGGCTTCTCGCCGCAACCCCAGCCGAACCGCGACGACGGCCGGCGCGGCAATGGCGGCGCAGGCCTCGCCATTCTCATCGCTTTGCTCATCATCGCGCTGAGTTGGGGCGCTTCGGTGCTCATCCGCTTCGCGTTGTCGCGCTCGCGCGAATTTCTCGCCGACGCCGGCAGCGTCGAGCTGACGAAAAACCCCGACGCGATGATCTCGGCGCTGCGCAAGATCGAAGCGCATGCGGTCATCCCGACCATGCCGTCGCGCATGCATTATTTCTTCATCGAAAGCCCGGCGCTTCACCCCGAGTCCGGCTGGTTCGCGACGCATCCGAGCGTCGACGCGCGCATTGCGGCGCTGGTCGAATACGCGGGCGGGCGCGATGTTTCGATCGCCATTGAGGAGCGGCCAGCGCCCGACGCGATCGAAGCGCGGAAAGAGGCCGACGCCTCCTTCCTGCCGAAAGACAGGCGCCATCCGCTCGACCCCAAGCAAGGGCCCTGGGGATAAGCTCGCCGCAACAAGACGCGCCGTCATGCGCCTTTAAGAGCGAGTTGCTCTTTCAGAAACGCGATCGCCTTCGCCCGCGACAGGCGCGCCTCGGGCAGAAAGCTCATCAACGGCCAGCCATGCGGAACGCTTGGCCAAATCTCTAACCGGACGTCGACGCCCGCCTCGCGCGCCCGCGCCACGAGCCGGGTCGAATCGTCCCGCAGAACTTCGTCGGCGCCGACATGGACGAGCATCGGCGGGAGGCCCCTCAGATCGGCGTAGATCGGCGAGGCCAGCGGGTTCCTCGCGCTTTCGCGTCCCAGAACCGCGCGGGCGCCGAGCAAGATTTGCTTGCGCGTGAAGAAGGCGTCTCTGTCTTCGTTCTCGCGCGCCGAAGCGCCGGTCGCGGCGAGATCGGCCCAGGGCGAAAACAGCGCCGCCGCGACGGGAAGCGGTAATTCCTCCTGCCGCAAACGTAGCATCAGAGAAACCGCGAGGCCGCCGCCCGCCGAATCTCCGGCGATCACGATCGGGCCGGGCTGCGCGTCAATGAGCGCCCTGATAGGCGCGAAAAACATCCTCCAGCGCGGCGGGAAAGACATGTTCGGGGGCGAGCCGATAGGCCGGCGTGAAGACGTCAAAGCCTGCGGCGGCGAACCGGCGCGAGGCATAGCGAAACAGGCGCGGGGAGCCGACGAGAAAAGCGCCGCCATGGAGATAGAACAGCGTCGCGATCGCCGCGCCGCCTGAGGCCGGATTCCAGTCGCCGGGAATTTGCGGCGCGAAAGGCGCGCGTTTTTCGGGCGAGAGCGCTTCGAGGAGCGCCTGCAACCGCCGCAGCGGCGGCGTTAGCGTTGCGATGCGGGGTTTGACGAAACGGCGCAGGAAGGCGACCGTCCGCCGCGCAGCGGGACTCGCCGCTTCTTCGCTCATTTCGCTGCGGGGAGCTTCGCAGCCGGGGCGTTGGAGAGATAGTCGAGCGAGGGGTCTTTCAATCCGGCTTCGCGCGCCTTGTCGCGCCATTCGCGCGCCTCGGCGACATTGGGCTCGACGCCGAGCCCATCGGCGAGGAGATGCGCGAGACGGTTCTGCGCAACGGCGTTGCCCTTCAAGGCCGCCTTGCGGAACCATGCGGCTGCGGCCGTCTGATCGCGCGCGACGCCGACGCCGTTGAACTGTAGAACGGCGAATTCCACCATGGCTGGAACGAAGCCGAGATCCGCCGCCCGCTTGAACCAGTCGGCGGCCTCTTTCTCGTCCTTGGCGACGCCCTTGCCGCTCTTATAGAGAACGCCGAGCGCATAATTGGCGTCGGCGTCGCCCTTGGCGGCGGCGCGGCGGAAGTAAGCCGCGGCCTTGTTAAAATCGGCCGGCGCGCCCTCGTTCTCCAGCGCCAGTTCGCCGAGAAGATGCAGCGCAGCCGGCTGCTCCTGCGCCGCCGCCTTCTCGAGATAGGCGCGGGCCGCCGCGCGGTTCTTGGGCGCGCCCGCGCCTTGCAGCGCCGCCGCGCCATAAAGATAGGCGGCCTCCTTGTCGCCGGCGTCGGCGCCGCGCTTGAACCAATCCATCGCAATTTTGAGATCGCGCTCGACGCCGGCGCCTTCGAGATAGAGCTGGCCGATGAGCGTCAGCGCCGAGGCGTCAGCAGGGTTCGCCGCGATGCGCTTCTTCGCTTCATTCATCGCCGCTGCGTAATCGCCGCGCTGATAGGCGCCGAAGGCCAGATCGGGCGCGGGCGGCGCGCCATTCGCGGCGGCGGCCGCGACAGTAGGCAAGAACAGCGTAACGACGCAAATACGAGCAGCTATGCGGCGGATCATTCCTGCTCTCCCTTAAGACTCGCCAAGGCGTCGGCGACGGCCGCAGCCGGGCCGCGGGCGTCGCGCCATACGGCGTCGTCGAGCATCACGAAATCCGCGCCGGCCTTGGCCAGCGGCGCGACCTCTGCAAGCGTCTCGGCGCGCGCGACGCAGGGCGCGTTGAATAATTCCGCCCACCAGGCGACCCGTTCGAGCAGCGCCTCGCGGTCGCGCGCCGCAAACACCACATAATCGACGCCCGCCTCGCCGGCGCGCATGGCGTCGTCGCGCGTTTCAAGATCGCCGGCGCCGACGATATATCGGGGCGCGAGTTTCTTCACCGCTTCGACAAGCTCTTCGCCGCAGCCGGAAATATGCGCGCCGTCGGCGCCGGCGCGCAGCGCGACGTTTGGCGCGGCCTCGACGAGAACCGCGACGCCCTTCTCTTGCGCAAGCGGCGCGAGCGCGCGCACGATCGCTTCATTGTCGCGTTCGTCGTCGCGCGCGAAGCGGATCAGCAGGCTGGCGACGTCGCCCGCCGCCAGCGCCTCGGAAAGCGCCGCCGAAAAGGGGTCCCCCTCGCTGAGCGGCGGCGTCGCGAGATAGAGACGCTTCGCGTCTTCGCTCATCCCTTGGCCTTCAATTTGTCGAGCCAGGCTTGCGCGGCGGCGCGAACATTGCCCGGCGCCGTTCCGCCGAAGCTCTTGCGGCTCTCGACGGATTTCTCGACGCCGAGCACGTCGAAAATCTCCTCTGTGATGCGCGGCTCGACGCTTTGCATCTCCTTGAGCGTCACTTCCTCCAGCCCCACGCCGCGCGCTTCGGCGAGCGCGACGATGCGGCCGGTGACGTGATGCGCCTCGCGGAAGGGCAGCGACAGCGCGCGCACCAGCCAGTCGGCGAGATCGGTCGCGGTGGCGTAGCCCGCGCCCGCCGCCGCCTTCATGCGCGCGCGATCGACGCGCATGTCGCGGACCATGCCGGCGATCGCCGCAATGCAAAGCGACAGCGAATCGAGCGCGTCGAAGGCGCCTTCCTTATCTTCCTGCATGTCCTTGGAATAGGCGAGCGGCAGGCCTTTCATCACGACGAGCAGCGCGACCAGCGCGCCGATGACGCGGCCCGACTTGCCGCGCACGAGCTCCGCCGCGTCGGGATTGCGCTTTTGCGGCATGATCGACGAGCCGGTGGTGAATTTATCCGATAGCGAAATGAAGCCGAATTGCGGGGTCGTCCACAGCACGATCTCCTCGGCGAAGCGCGAGAGATGCGTCGCGCAGATCGCCGCGCCGCTAAGCGTCTCCAGCACGAAGTCGCGATCCGAGACGCTGTCGAGCGAATTGGCCGTGGGACGATCGAAGGCGAGCATCCGCGCCGTCATCGCGCGGTCGATCGGAAAGCTCGTGCCGGCGAGCGCGGCCGCGCCCAGCGGACATTCGTTGAGCCGCGCGCGCGCGTCGCGAAACCGTCCGCGGTCGCGCGCGATCATCTCGACATAGGCGAGGAGATGATGGCCGAGCGTCACGGGCTGCGCCGATTGAAGATGGGTGAAGCCGGGCATGACGCTGCCCGCCTCCTCCAGCGCGCGGGTCGCGAGCGCCAGCTGCAGATCGGCGAGTTGCGCGTCGAGCGCGTCGATCTCGTCGCGGATATAGAGCCTGAAATCCGTCGCGACCTGATCGTTGCGCGAGCGCGCCGTATGGAGGCGCCCGGCCGCCGGGCCGATCAATTCGGCAAGGCGCGACTCGACATTCATGTGAATATCTTCGAGCGCGCGCGAAAAGTCGAAGCGGCCGCTTTCGACCTCCTCTTTGATCTGCTCCAGACCCTTCGCGATCTTCGCCGCGTCCTCGCGCGAGACGATGCCGCGCTCGGCGAGCATGGCGACATGGGCGAGCGAGCCGCGAACGTCCTGGAGCCCGAGACGCTTGTCGAAATCGATGGAGACGTTAATAGCCTCCAGAACGGCGTCGGTTGCGCTTTGGAAGCGGCCGCCCCATATCTTGCTCGTCATTTTCAACCCCGGAGCCCGCGCCTGATGGCCAAACCGCCGCATCCCCCGCGATCACCCCTGTTTGTCGCGAAGGCGGCGTTGATAACGATGGCGGCGGGCGTGGCGCTTCTATACGTGATTGGCAGCATGGGCGGCAAGAAACCGCCGGGCGCGGTTCAAGAGGGCGCGCCGCCGGAGGGCGTTCCCCAAGAGAACGCGGCCCAAGAGAATGCGGCTCAGGAGGGCGCGGCGCCCGCAAACCCGGCTTGCGCCGTCTCGGCCAAGATCGCCGAGAGCGTGAAAGGTCTCGCCAAGGGCGAAGTCGCCGCCATGGCGATCGCGTCTAAGCCGCAACCCCTTCCCGATTACGCCTTCAACGGACCGGACGGCGCGCCGGTCTCTCTCGCCTCCTTCAAGGGCAAGACGACGCTCTTCAATCTCTGGGCGACCTGGTGCGTGCCCTGCCGCGCCGAAATGCCGGCGCTCGACAGGCTGCAGGCGGCGCTCGGCTCTGACGCCTTCCAGGTCGTCGCCGTCAATGTCGACACGTCGCGGCTCGACCGGCCGAAGGCTTTTCTCGCCGAGACCGGCGTCAAATCGCTGGCCTATTACGCCGATCCCAAAGCGAATGTCTTTTTCGAGATGAAGCAGACCGGCAAGGCGCTCGGGCTGCCGACCACCTTGCTCGTCGGCCCCGACGGCTGCCAGATCGGACTGATGAACGGCCCGGCGGCGTGGGACAGCGCGGACGCCAAGGCGCTCATCTCGCGCGCGGTCGAGTCCGCCGCGAATTAGACTCCAAGCTTCTTCCCAATGGCCTAAGCCGAACTAGTTGCAAGCCAGACGCCGGCCAGGACGCGCCGGCGGAAGACGCCTTTTGAGGAGAGCGGCGGAATGCATGTATCGATCGAACAGGCCGACAAGGCGATCGCGGCGGCGCGTAAGAAGGCCATCGCGCTCAAGACGCAAATGTGCATCGCCGTCGTCGATTCCGGCGGCGTGCTCAAGGCGTTTGAGCGCATGGACGACGCTTGGGTCGGCAGCATCGACATCGCGATGAAGAAAGCCAAGACAGCCGTTTTCTTCGGCATGCCGACGGGCCAGATCGGCAAGCTGTCGCAGCCGGGCGGCCCGCTTTACGGCATCGAGCACTCCAATGACGGGCTCATCACCTTTCCCGGCGGCCTGCCCATCGTCGACAAGGACGGCGTGATGATCGGCGCGATCGGCGTCAGCGGCTCTTCGGTGGAGAATGATCACGCCGTCGCGCAGGCGGGGGTCGAGACGCTAGGCGTCTGCGACCTCCCTGAGCATCCCTGGCGCACCTGAGCCGAGTCGCTAGCCGTCGGCGCGGCGCTTCTTGCGCTTCTTGGCCGGCGCGGCCTGCTCTGGGGCAGGTTTCACGTCCTGCTCCGGCGTGGCGGCAGGCGGCGCGGCGGCGGCCGGCTGAACGGGCGGCGCAGCGGCGGCAGGCTCGGCGGCGGGCGGAGCCGCTTCGCTGCGCGCGGGTGGCGGCGCCTGGCCGGTTTCCTCTAAAATCACATCGCGACTGACGGTCGGCGCCGTGCCGGAAGACGAAATCCACCATGTCGCGCCGGCGACGGTGAGAATGATCAGCGCCACCAGGAAGGCGACGGCGCCGCCGCCGCGCGGTTCCGCAACAGGGGCAGCCGCCGACGGATTCTCAAGAATATTCTCGACGACCGCCGCGCGCGCGCTTTCGTCTGCGGCTTGAGACGCGGCGCGCGCCGGCTCCGGCGTTCTGGAGCCCTGCTGCTCGCCGCGATATTCGCTCCATGTCCAGGCTGCGGGCGGCGTTTCGCCGCCTTTCTCGTTTCCGGAAATGTTCGACATTGGCCGTTCCTCCCCCAAGGCGCCTGCGCCGCGTGATCCGACGTCAAGCCGCTTCGCGGCCGGGCTTGCCGACGCGCGCCTTTTTAAGCCGTATCCGCCGCGCATGTTGCCCTTGCTCGGCGCGCGTCACAAGAGCGTCGCTCAGCCTCCAGAGGACCGTTGCGCCAAAACGCGCTATTTAGGCGAGATCACTTTCAACCGAAGCGAGATAGAGCATGACCATCAAAGCCGGCGACAGGCTCCCCGACGTCACTCTCACCGTCATGGGCAAGAATGGCCCTGAGCCGGTCAGGACCACGGATTATTTCGCCGGGCGCAGGGTGGCGCTGTTCAGCGTTCCCGGCGCCTATACGCCGACCTGCCACATGAAGCATCTGCCGGGCTTCGTCGCGAAGGCGGATGAAATCAAGTCGAAGGGCGTCGACGCGGTGACGGTCACGGCGGTCAACGACATTTTCGCGCTCGACGCCTGGCTGAAGGAGAAGGGCGGCGGCGGCAAGATCGATGGGCTCGCCGACGGTTCCGCCTTCTTCGCCAGGGCGCTCGGCCTCGAACTCGATCTGACCGAATTCGGCCTCGGCGTGCGCGGCAAGCGCTATTCGGCGCTGATCGACGACGGCGTCGTCAAATGGATCAATGTCGAGGAGAATTCCAGCGAGGCGACCGTGTCGACGGCCGAAGAGACGCTGGCGAAACTATAGGATTTCGCCCTCATCCCGAGGAGCCCGCGCAGCGGGCGTCTCGAAGGATGCGATAAGGCTCTGCTGCGCCCCCGCCCTTCGAGACGCGCCCTTCGGGCGCTCCTCAGGGTGAGGGCGCGCTCCTAAGCCATCAGCGCCGCGACGCCCGGCAGCGTCTTTCCCTCGAGCCATTCGAGGAAGGCGCCGCCGGCGGTCGACACATAGGAAAATTCCTGCGCCACATGCGCCTGATTGAGCGCCGCGACCGTGTCGCCGCCGCCGGCGATGGAAAGGAGCTTGCCTTCGACGGTAAGCCGCGCCGCCGTCTGCGCGACGGCGTTGGTGCCCTCGTCGAAAGGCGGCAGCTCGAAGGCGCCGAAGGGACCGTTCCACAGAAGCGTCTTGCATCTGGCGAGCAGCGCTTCGACATGGGCGATCGTCTTGGGGCCGACGTCGAGGATCATGTCGTTTTCGCCGACATGATCGACCGAGACGATATGCGAGGGCGCATGCGCCTCGAATTTTTGCGCCACCGTCGCGTCGACCGGCAGCACGATCTCGCAGCCGGCTTTTTCCGCCTTCGCCAAAATCTCCCGCGCGGCGCCGGCGAGATCATGTTCGCAGAGCGACTTGCCGACGGGCTTGCCCTGCGCGGCCAAAAAGGTGTTGGCCATGCCGCCGCCGATGACGAGATAGTCGACCTTCTCGACAAGATTGCCCAAGAGTTCGAGCTTGGTCGACACTTTCGCGCCGCCGACCACCGCCATTACCGGTCGCTCCGGCTTCGCAAGCGCCGAACTCAGCGCCTCCAGCTCCGCCTGCATGGTGCGCCCCGCATAGGCGGGCAGCTTATGCGCGAGTCCTTCGGTCGAGGCGTGGGCGCGATGCGCGGCCGAGAAGGCGTCGTTGACGAAAATGTCGCCGTTCTTGGCGAGCGCGTCGACGAAGGCGGGATCGTTCTTCTCCTCGCCCTTGTGGAAGCGCGTATTCTCCAAAAGCACGACGTCGCCGTCCTTCATCTGCCGACGACGACGCGACGCCGCCGCTTCGCCGACGCAATCATCGGCGAAGGCGATGCTGCGCTTCAAATGATGTTCGAGCGTGGGAAGGATCTGACGCAGCGAGTCTTCGTCGACGCGCTCGCCTTTCGGCCTGCCGAAATGCGAAAGCAGGATCACCTTGCCGCCCTTATCGGCGATCTCATTGATTGTCGGCAGCACGCGTTCGATGCGCGTCGCGTCTGTGACGCGCCCCTCCTCGGTCGGCACGTTGAGGTCTATGCGCAACAGGATTCGTTTGCCCTTCACGTCAGCGTCGTCGAGGGTGCGGAAGGAGGTCATTTCGCCTCGCCAATATGTCGTGGAAATGATGGACGCGGACCGCTCCAGCCCGCGTCATGATTTACGCAAGCAGGCCTAGATCAGCTTGCCGATGACGCTCGCGACATC
>CAVPMJ010000026.1:0-49320 GCA_963706255.1 uncultured Alphaproteobacteria bacterium
AAAACCGGCGTGGGGGCGACTCCACCGTGGGTTCGAATCCCACCCCTTCCGCCAATTATTTCAATAACCTAATCAATGTTTAGCGATATGCGGCTATGGCCTGGGACGACCCTGACGGATTGGGGTCATCGTGGGTGGATGAGGCCGTGGCGGCTGGGACTGACAATGGCGCGTCACAAGTTTAATCTGGCGAGTAATTAACAAACGAGGGAATGCGAGTGAATCATGAAAGAGATTCTTCTCAGCGACTGGACTCTCGCCGCGTTTAAACAAAGGGAAGAAGAGCGCCGCAGGAAGGAGCAGCGTGAGGCGGCTCTCGCCGCGCCGCAAGAGCGAATGCAGCGCAGCGACGAGACTCTTCGCAGCGACTGGACCATCGCCGCTCTGCAAAAAAGATTCGCCGCTCTGGAACAGAGAATCGCCGCTCTGGAACAAAGAGAAGAGGAGCAGCGCAGGAAAGAACGGGCTGAGGCGGCTCGTGTCCCGCCCCAACAGCAGGGCCAGCGCAGAGAAGACATCGTTGTCAGCAGTTCGGCGCCTTTCGCTCCCAAACAAATGGAAGAGGAGCAGCCAACGAAAGAGCAGGCTCAGTCTGCCGCGGCGAAGATCGAGCGTCGACAGGTGGAAGTCGCCGGCCGCGCCAATGAACAGAGAGACCGTCTCGAAATCCGCCCTGTCAGGAATGACGAGACGGTGCATGTTGGAGCGGCGCATAAAATGGCGCGCGGGTTTATTTCTTTCTTGATTACGGCTGTTATCGCCGGAGTGATAGGTTTTGGAGCGGGCATTTACGTTGTGCCAATCGAGAAGGCCACCCATTTCCGCGCTCTGGTAAAGCGCGGGCTCGAACTCGATCCATGGGGATCATTCATTCCAAGAAAGATAATAATTTCGTTGTCGCGCAGGCTACCTAGATCACATTGGAAAACACGAAGGGGTAGATTTTTTTTCCGAGATTCCCAGTTACAGTGACGTGGAGAGGCGTCGATTCAAATGACGCCATTTACGCATTGGAAGCAAATCAACTGGTCCCATAATAAGTATTGCGCAACCACGCGTTAAACCCCCGTTCGCGTTTGCAGGACATTGGTTTTACGCGGAAAAGACAAGAGCTGAAGGCGGGTGGAAGGGGATCGCGAGTGATCGAACAAGCGATGTATTTTACGCTCGGTTTTCTTGCCGCCGCGCTCTTTTTACTTATGTTGTTGCCGGCATTATGGGTCCGCGCCAAGCGTCTTTGCATGCGCCGTCTGGAATCGCGGTTGCCAATATCCATGGAGGAAGTCGTCGTCGACCGCTCTTTACTCCGCGCACAACATGCGGTGCGCGAGCTGCGGGTGGAGCAACAGATGGATGCCGTCAGGGCGTCGAAGGCGCAGGTTATGGTCCACGCAGGTCGGCAGGCCGCCTGTATCGTCGACCTTGGCAGTCGGCTCGAGAATTCGGAAAAGCGCGCTGCTGGATTGGAGTCGCGGTTGAACGAAGCCGGGTTAGTCGCCGAGAAGATGACCTGCGTCCTGAGTTCTACTAGATCGGAATTGGACGCGCTCAAGCTTGCCAAGCGTGAGCTGGACGAAGCGTTTGAGGAAACGTGCGCTCGTCTTCGAGTGTTTGAGAATCGCCATCAATACGAGGCCGACATTGAGAGTGTGGCCGAACGGCGCGCGATCGCCCCTCCGACCAGTGACAATCTGACGAGCCCAGTGATCGCGGATATGGCCTCCCCATCCGGGGAGTGCGAGGCGATCACGCCGATTTCTCCCGAGTGGGATGAATGGGCGGACGAAGCTGCGCTCGACGCGCTGCCGCCGGGCGAGGCGATCGCCTATTTGCAAAGCTGCGCGGGACGCAAGGACGAAGCCGGCTCACGGGCGCTGGCCGAGGCGCTCGGCTGCCTGCCGCTGGCGCTCGACCTCGCAGCGGCCTATTGCAAACGCACGCAAATGAGTTTCGCCGCCTATAAGAGGGAGGCGATTACTTTGATATCCGTCGCGCCGCGCGGGAGGGCCTATCCTGACGTAGTGTCGGCGACATTCGATCTCGCGGCCGCCGAAGCGATCAAGCAAGTTCCCGCCGCGGAAACGCTCATTGCCATTCTCGGTTGTTGCGCGCCAGCGCGCATTCCGCTGACATTCGTCAAGGGCCTAAGCGAGGACGAAACCGAGAGCAGGACCGCACTTCTGGCGTTGACGGAACTGTCCTTGGTCAAGCACGACAGGTTTGAAGACGGAACGCCGGCGTTGAGCGCGCACCGTATTGTGCATGCATTGTCGCGGGCGAGGACGAACGCTGGCAGCGGGCCTGCGACAGCGATTGAGCGGTCGCTCAAGCGCCTAATGGAGATCTATCCGCTCGACGGCTACAATAACCCTAACTCATGGCCGCTCTGCTCCCAACTGACGCCGCATCTCCTTGCGTTCTTCGAGGCGAAAGCTCCAGACGAAAGCTTGAGCGCGGAGCACGCCGATCTTATGGTTAGAGCGGGCAGTTACTTCCAGGGCGGCGGAGCATATGCGCGCGCCGAGCCTCTGTTCCGAACAGCGCTGGCGATCAGGGAAAGGACGTTCGGCCCGACGCATCCTGAGACGGCGGCAAGCCTCAACAATCTTGCGTCGCTGCGTTGCGCTCAAGGCGATTTTGCAGGCGCGCTGCCACTGTTCGAGCGCGCGCTGACGAACTTTGAGAAATCGTTCGGCTCCGCCTATTCGCAAACCGGGCGGCATCAGACCAGCTACGCCCGCTTGCTTCTCATGATCGGCCGTCCCACGGAAGCCCTGGCTCTCGCCGAGGCCGCATTGACAACTCTTGAAAAAAGCTCGGGGCCAAATCACGCCTGGACCAAGGACTCGGCCTGTATGGTCGCTGACGCGCTCGACGCGCTGGGGCGAACCGAAGAAGCCGCCGCCCTTCGCTCCCGCTACGGGGTCATGCTGAAAGATTCCCGAAATTCCAGGTTAAGTGAATTTCAAGATGCTTTCCGTGCATTGCGCGGACATTCGTTTATGGAGCGATTTGGTCTGGACTCGATAAAGCGCTGGCGTTTCTTGTCGCGCAACTCGATTGCCAAATCGCATTAGGACATGCGCTTGTCTGAGGGTGGGGCCGCAGTGCGGCGCCCTTAGGCTCTGCTGTCGGACAGTGGAGGGGGCGCTGCCGGTCCAGATGATTAAGAAAGAAAAGCTAAATTTGTCGCCAACGCTAAAAAGAAAACGCCCCGTCCATGGGCGCTTGATGCAAATGTGAGCGGATATTCTCAGGCGCTCGATAAGATGAAATTGGACAATCGACGGAAGGCGTGTGATGCTGACCGCCTACTCCCCAGCCTGCGAGACCCGCGCCTGTCCTTTACAGGGCCAGCGCAGCGCGGCGATCATTCCCAAAGGGCGCGTGCAAAACGCTTCGATATCAATCTCCGACCTGAAAGGGCCACAAAATCGAAATGACCAAATTCACCAGCCAGAACAGACAACCCGCGCCCGATGGCGACCTGATCCAAAAGCAAGACGCTGACCGCCAATACACAAGCAATCAAAAGCGAAGCAGCAATTTGAAGCCGCGGCTCGCGTCGGCTCCTATTCAGTTCATGCAGATTAGGAATGGAAAGTGCCGCTGGCCGATCGGCGATCCGCACCATTTCGACTCATTGCGGTTCTGTGGTTGCGCGTGCTCATCGGAGGCCATTTATTGCGATGAGCACAAGAAAATGGCGTTTGCTCCAAGCCGGGCTAGGACATTCGTTCCGGGTAAAGCAGTCCCATTGCCAACGACGAAAGTTTCCTGAGAATCTGACCCGTAATCGGCTGCTCACCCTGAGCAGCGCCTGAAAGCGTCTCGAAGGGTGGGAACGCCGCGAATCCCACCTCTGGAGCATCCTTCGAGACGCCGCTCGATCTCGGGCCTGCCCGAGATCGACATCTAATGCACAAGTCGGGTAGACCGCGACTTGCGGGCGGCTCCTCAGGATGAGGATTCGCATTATGGGCCATACTCTGAGGAAGACCCCGGTCTATTCGCCAGTCCCATGCGGCAGAGTTCGAGAACTTCGATCGGGCCGGTTCGTCTTATTCGCCATTCGACGACGACCCGTTAGGCTTTCTTGACGAACTCTGTCCGCAGTACGAGGTCTTTCACTTTCTCAGCGCGGCAATCGATCTCAGCCGGATCATCGGTGAGTCGAATACTTTTGATTAAAGTGCCGCGTTTCAGCACCACGGACGAGCCCTTAACCTTCAAGTCCTTTATCAAGGTCACGGAATCGCCGTCCTTGAGTTCTGCGCCATTGCTGTCTTTCACAGTTACCGTCATCACGCGCTCCGCTCGTCCCGTAGCCGACAATTGACCAGGGCATCGTTATATTCGCGGAGCGGCCGGTTTGCATATCCCAAGCTAAAATTCACGCCCTTCAAGTTGCGCCGCTGCGTCATCCCCCTCTGGCTGTTACGAGGGGACCGGCCCGAAGGCGCCGCGCTATCTCTCGGCGTCGACGGCCTGCTCATAGCCATTCTGCAACGTCAGCCACTGGAATTTTGTGATCGGAGCGCCACAAATAATTGTTGAGGAGGTGTGCGATGAGGTTTTTGGCCGGCTTCATTACGGCCCTCATTGTCAGTGCGGTCGTCGCCTTCCTTGTGATCGTCAGCGGCGCCTACAACGTCGCTGCAACTGTGCCTCACGCGGAATTGGAACGCATCATTTTGAATTCGACCATGCTCTACTCCGTGCGGGCTCACGCTGGAAAGGAAGTGCGGCAAAGCTGGAGCGAAGATCAGTTAAGAAGTGGGTTTAAGGATTATGATGACATGTGCATCGTCTGTCACGGCGCGCCGGGAAAAAAGCGCGGCTACATTGGCAAGGGCTTGCAACCGCAGCCGCCGAATCTCGCCGAAGCG
This sequence comes from uncultured Alphaproteobacteria bacterium, assembly GCA_963706255.1. Classification (GTDB taxonomy): domain Bacteria; phylum Pseudomonadota; class Alphaproteobacteria; order Rhizobiales; family Beijerinckiaceae; genus Methylocystis. Next base: position 4,890 of record CAVPMJ010000026.1, read on the forward strand.
GTCGAAAAATGGGGTAGCGCGGAGCTATTTTGGATCATCAAGAACGGCGTGAAAATGACTGGAATGCCTGCGTTCGGGCCGACGCATGAGGATGAGCAAATCTGGAACATTGTGGGCTTTGTACAGCGATTGCCTCGAACGTCAGCACAGGAATTCGAAGCGATGGAGCAGCAGTTCGGAAAATCTTCGGAGCGCGAGCAAGATCACCATAACCCGTAGGAGGCGACGCCTTTTCCAGACGCCCAACACTGCGACCAATCCACCCGCACGTCGATCAGGACGAACGCCGCATTTGGCCCAACTAAGCAGTTGCCGTAGCGCCCCCGCGATCTACCTTTTAACCGCAGGCTTGAAATGGTGAGGGGGAAAAAATGCGCAGGAACTTGAAGACCACTTTGTTCATCGCCCTTTGCGGAGCGTTCTTATTCGCTGCAACGACGTCCAGTTGGGCTGGTCCGTTAAGCGTCGCCATTCCGCAAGAAGGTGACGGATCGCCGTCGCTTGTCCAGCAAGCAACTAAGTATGATCCCCCTTCCGGCAAGCAATGCCTGAAATGGACCCGGCGTTGGAATCCGTCACACGGTATGGGCTATCGCCGGTGTGTGCATTGGAAATAAATCCGACATAGGCGGCCCGCGCGGCGCCCGCGATGAACGGCGCCGCGTACGATTTCGCGAGCGAAGCCTTGCCGCATTGCATGTTCATTGGTTACGCCGATGGCGCTACGCCCTTGCTGCAAAAGGCCGGCGTCGTCGAGAATCTTTACGAAGGCTGGGTCTCGCTCTCGAGCAATGCAGTTGCAGCGGCGTTTAATCGAGACATGCGCGAGGCTGCGCGCTATTTGGCCCGCGAGCTTGATGTTGATCTCAACGCCTGAACGACCGCGCCTTTCTAAGCCGCGACAGGGATGTCATGCGCATGCACGTCGCGGCCGGAATGCTTCAACAATATCTCTTTTGCCGCTTTCTCCGAAGACTCATCCGCAGTTCGCACCCATAGCAACAGGCCGCCGTGGTCGAGTTGCTCCTGGAGATATTTTGCATGCCGGTCCTCGATAAATTCGCCTAGCACGGCGCCGATGAGGCCGCCCACTTCGCCGCCCATCGCGCCGCTTATGAGGACCATCGCCAGCGCCCCGCCGGACGCAAGCACGGCGCCGGCGGCGGCGAAAGCGCCGACATAGACGAGACCGCCGATAAGGGCGCCTTCCGTCGTCCCCCGAGACTTTCTCGGGACATAGGCGACGCGCGGCGCATTGGCGGCGTCCTCGATCTCATCGACCTTCTGATATTTGTGGCCGAGCTTCTCGACCACCGCCTTTTCCGCCGCAAGCAGGCTGATCTGACCCGAATTGAAGCCGGAACCAAGCAGCTCTTCGATCGCGCCCTCCAGCGCATAGGCGTCGCCGAAAACGCCGACCACTTCGCGCGCCCGCAGCGCCTTTTCATCTTGCTTTTTCATCTCGCCTCCCCCATCTCGCTACCCCCCGGAGCCTTCGCGAGCGCGCTCTTAAGGCCGCATCCCCGGGATAACGGGTTCTTTGAGAGAGTGCTGCCGAAGATTGACCTTGGCAAGAGCCGCTTTCGCCGCGGCTGCGGCGCTGGCCAAGCTGGCGCGGCATTCCGCCTTAAGGGCGAAGAACTCATTTACCTTATTGGCGAAAACGGCAGGCAAGAGCGCTACGCGATCTCGCCCTTCGCCAGCAACGCCAGATATTCCCAAGCGATCGTCGCCCCCGCGAGCGCCGTGATTTCCGAGATGTCATAGGCTGGCGCGACTTCCACAACATCCATGCCGATGAAACACAGTCCCACGAGCTTGCGGATGATCGCCTGCGCCTGCCAGGTCGCAAGGCCGCCGATCTCCGGCGTGCCGGTGCCTGGCGCGAAGGCGGGATCGAGCGCATCAACGTCAAAGGTGAGATAGACCGCGGCCTCGCCGACGACCTCGCGAATTCTCGCGGCGATGGCGGCGGGGCCGATCTCATGGACGTCCTGCGCCGAAAGGATCGTCACGCCCTTCCCGACCGTCCAGTCGTATATTTCGCGTTGCACCGGCGAGCGAATGCCGATTTGGATCATGCGGCGCGGATCGACGATCCCTTCGTTGATCGCGTGATAAAACATCGAGCCATGCGCATAAGGCTGGCCGAAATTATCGGGCCAAGTGTCGACATGCGCGTCGAAATGGATAAGGGCCAAAGGCCCACGCCTTTTCGCGCAGGCGCGCAGCAGCGGCAGCGTGATTCCATGGTCGCCGCCGAGCGCCACGAGATGCGCATGGGCCGACGCCTGCTCTTCGATCAGCTTCAGGCTTGCCGAAATATCGCCGAGCGCGATGGCGAAATCGCCGACGTCGGCGAGCGGCAGACTGGCGGGCGACGTCCAGTGCGAAGGGTGGTCGCCGTCGATCAGCATGCGGCTCGCGTGACGAATCGCGGAAGGTCCGAAGCGCGCGCCGCTGCGATTGGTCGTGCCGATGTCGAAGGGAACGCCCGCGATTGAGATCGCCGCGCCCGCCTCGCGGCGCGCGAGTCCGAGAAAACCGGGCGCAGCGGCGAAAGTCGGCGTTCCGCTCATGGCGCAGCGTCCGGTCTTGCGAAGCGGAACACCGCCGCGGCGACCGCGCATGTCCACTCGCCGCCCGCCGCGCCCGCCGCCGCCGCGGTGATCGACAGGCTTTCGACGATAAGCTCGCTCGTCTCGTAAACTTTCCTGCGTTCGTTCCAGGCTGCGTCGGGATCGAATTCTATGCCAAGCGTCGAAGCGAGCATAGTGGCCGCGAGATCCTCGGCGTGATCGCCGCTTTCGCGCTCGGTCATGCCATAGCCGTGATGCTCCGAAATATAGCCGTAAAGCGTCGGCTCCTTCGGCCGCGCCAAGCCGATGCTCGCGGTGATGCGCCGGCCAGGTTCGTCAGTTTCCGCGCGCGCCATCACGCTGAAGGTGATCTCGCCGGGCTGAAGCGTCGCGACTCCCGTCTCGACCGGCACGACCTCGCATCCCGCCGGGATGATCGAGGACACCGCGACGAGATTCTGCTGTTCTATGTCGGCGTCGCGCAGCGCATATTCGAACGCCGTGAGCCGGTGGCGGTGCACGCCGACGCCGCGCGTTAGAAAGACGCATTGCGGAATAGGAAACATCAAGGTCGCTCCCGCTCTTGAAGGACGCTGCCGCCTCAATTAGGACGCGACGGCGCTCCGGCCACAAGGATTTCATTGCGCGCCGCCTATGGCCTCGCGGCGCGGATCGGTTTAGCATCGCGCAGACGATGCACGCCGCTCGCGTGACTTCCGGCAACATATCTTTACGGCATGAAAATTTTACTTCTCGGCGGCTCCAACGCCGGAATGCGGGAAGGCTGGGCCTCCCAGTTTCAGCGACAGGCGTTTCGGCACGAGGTCGAGAACCGCTTTCTTGGCGCCGTCGGCTCGCTCTATGGGCTGATGGCCTTGCTCAAGATGGAGCGCGACGGCGGCGCTGCGCCGGACGTCATTGTCTTCGAATATTGCCTCAATGACATTCTCCTTTTCGCCGCCGGCTGCCTCAAGCCGCGACTGGCTGCGGACACGTTGCAAGGCGTCGCGAATTTCTGCGCGCGCCGCCGCATCCGCCTGCTGTTTCTCTGTCTCGAGCCGCGCCCGACGCAGACCCAGAGCCTGCGCCGCGCCGCGCGCCGCGCACGCCGAATCTACAACAAAGCTGCGGCGCGCCATGCGACGCCCTGCATCTGGTTGCGAGATATTTTTCCAGACGAGCCGACGGCGGCGCATTACCAGGACGAGAATCATCTCACGTCCGAAGCCTCTGCGCGCGTCGCGGCCGCCGCGCTTGCCGCGATCGACAAGGCGAAAACGCCAGCGACACGCGGCGCCGAACCGTTGTTCGACTATGTCGACGCGACGCGGGCGCGGCTTCAGGGCGCCTGCGAATTGCGCCCTGTCGCATCCAAGGTTTTCGAAGCGCCCTTCGTTCATCTTCGGCGTCCCAGCGCGACATACTGGCCGGGATGCGGCCATCTTGTCGGGCTGATGCTGCTGTCCGACGAGACGAGCGGGCATTATCTCATACAAGCGCAAGGACGGGGGGTTCGCAAGAACGCACGCTCGCAAATGCAGGAAGTCGTCAAGAATCTCATGCTGCTGCATTATGTGACGCGCCTAATCTGGACCGACAGGGAAATCGAAATCGCCATGCCTGCGGATGAGACGGCGCTGATGAGACTGCCCGAAGACGCAACGCTTCTCGCGATTCCCCCCACAGTGAAATTTGAAGACCAAACGCTCGACATTCACGGCGTCATGTTCTGGCGCAGGCGCTCGATCGTCGCGCGAATGGGCGCATTCTTCCGTCGCCGGAAAGTTTGACCTGTCGCCTCGCTACTTCTTGCAGGGAGGCGTTGGCGAAACGACCAATTCCGTCATCTCGCCGCGCAGGACAAAGTCGCCGTAATCGAGCTTCAACGCGCGCGACACGCCGTTTTCATAAAGGTCGAAGGACAATATGTAGATCGGCTGTCCGTCTTTCTTGCCGAGATCAAAATAGGAGACCGCGACCGGCCAGCGACGCATGCCTTTCAAGGCGTCGACCTGCGCCGCCTTCTCCTTCGGCGGAGCCGTCGTCGCCTTGCCGATTATGGTCAAAGTGTCGAACGCCTTCTCGCCGTCGCCGGTGCCGTCGAAGACACGCGCTTCGAGCAGCGCGTCGCCCGCCAGCGCCGATGCGACAATCTTGCGCAGATGCTCGGTGGGAAAAAGCGTCGGGCCGGGGAGTTCGACGCGCGCGCGCTTGGGTTTGGCGAGATCGACCGCGATGCGCGCGTCCTTGGCTTTCTGGGCCTTGCCGTCGATTTCCTCGGCGCGCGCATTGTCGACCTTGGTTTCGATCTTGAAACGAAAATCAGCGCCGTCGCCGCCTTCAAATGTCGCCGATCGCATGTCCGAGAGCTTCGCCGCGCCCTCCGCCGGCTGCAGCTCGGTGATCTGCCGGAAGTTCTGCACATAGCCTTCGCAGGCCGAGCCGGAGAAATCAAAGGCGATGCGGCCGCGCGCCTGCGCCGGCGCCTTGGCGCCCGACGCCTTGAGCAGGCTCAGATCATAGACCGCGCGATGCGACGCGAGCGCAAGAGGCGCCGCGGCGGTTTCCGCGGCGGCGGAAAATGGCGCGACGGCGCAAGCGGCGGCGGCGAGCGCTCGAAACAGCTTCATCTGCGTTACTTTCTCTTTCCGCCTCATGCTTGCGAGGCGTTCTGTGACGGCGTCCGACCAGGGATCGCCATTGCGTCGCGACGAAGAGGAAATTAGGGTCGCGCATCATTCGGAGCAACGACTTTCTGGCAAAGAGGCCAAGCCCCATGACCGCTTCATCAGAAACGCCGCTGACGCGGCTCGCCGCCTTGGGGCTGACTCTGCCCGCCGCGGCCGCGCCCGTCGCCAATTACGTTCCCTTCATGCGCGCGGGCGGCCTCCTGTTCATTTCGGGACAATTGCCGGTCGGCGCAGATGGCGTCGACGCCGCGCATAAGGGCAAGCTCGGCGCCGGCGTGTCGCTCGAAGCAGGACAGGCGGCGGCGCGGCGGGCGGCGCTCAATGTGCTGGCGCAGGCGAACGCCGCCATCGGCGATCTCGCCAAGCTGCGCGCCGTGCGGCTTGGCGGCTACGTCAATTGCGCGCCGGATTTCAGCGCGCTGCCGCAAGTCGTCAACGGCGCATCCGATCTCGTCGCAGCGGTGCTGGGCGAGAACGGCAAACATGCGCGCTTCGCCGTCGGCGTCGCGCAACTGCCGCTCGACGCCGCCGTCGAAGTGGAGGGAATTTTCGAGATTCTCGCGTGAGCGGTCGCGACCTTTCCTGGATGACGGCGCGGCCAATCGCGCATCGCGGCCTGCACGACGCGGCCAGGGGCGTGATCGAGAACTCCATTTCCGCCGCCCGCGCCGCCATCGCCGCAGGCTATGGGATCGAATGCGACGTGCAGCTTGCCGCTGACGGCGAACTCGTCGTCTTTCATGACGATACGCTCGAACGACTGACGGAAAACGCCGGCAAGACGATCGCGCGAACGGCGGATGAATTGTCGCGTCTGACATTGCGCGGCGCGCGCGAAACCATTCCGCGCTTTTCTGATTTTCTCGCCGCGATCGGCGGCCGCACGCCGCTCGTCGTCGAGATAAAGAGCGGTTTCGACGGCGATACGACGGCGGCGCAACGCGTCGCGACGGCGCTCGCGCATTACGAGGGTCCGGTCGCGGTCGAAAGTTTCGATCCCGACCAGATCGCCTTCTTGCGCGCGCGCGCCGCGGCGCGCGGCGTCGCGCATATTCCGCTCGGCGTCGTCGGGGAAGCGCAATATTCGGAAGAGGATTGGCCGCAGCTTTCGCCCGCGCAACGCACGGAGCTCACGCATTTCCTGCACTATAAGCGCACGCTGCCGGACTTTCTGTCCTGGCGCGTCGGCGATCTGCCGCACGCCATTCCGTTCTTGCTGCGCGACGCGCTCAAGCTTCCCGTCACCGCCTGGACGGTGCGCACGCGCGAAATGGCCGCGCGCGCGCGTCAATGGACGGATCAGATCGTCTTCGAGGGCTTCACGCCCTGAGCAAGCGCTATTCGCGCCGCATGATCTCGGTCATGTTGTAGTCCCTGCGGCCCGGGTCCGCGAAATTGGTGAAGACGCGCACGCGCAAATTGCCGCTCGGCAGCGCATTGATGCGAACGGTTCGCGTGGCGAATCCCTGATTGTAAGTGAGCCGAAGGCCGCTTGCAGTCTGGAACGCGCCGGTGCGCACGCCCCAGTCGCAGTCCGTGGGATGGCAGCGGCCGAAAAGACGGACGCTGTCGGGCGGCGAACAGACGAGCCGGCCGTTGAGCACTTGGTCGCAGCAGCCGACTTCGACTTCGGCGCGCGTCAGTCCGCGCGTCGCCGGATTGGTCGTGACCCAATCGCCAGTCATCGGGCTTGTCACGCAAAGCGCCAGAGCAGGAGCGGCGTTGGAAAGGAGGAGCGGCGCCAATAGCGCTGCTCTGCGGAAGAGTTTTTGAGCCATTGCGGACATGGGTTCCTCCGAAATTGTTTCTTCAAAAATCCGCTCCGCCGGAGCGACGCGGCCAGCATGCGCCGAACTGTGCGCCGTCGCAACCGCTTCGTCGGCCATTTGCGCTACACCGCCCTCGAAGCGCGCGGAGGCGCTGCAAGATTGAAGCAACTTTATGCGCCGGCGGAGGCGGTGCTCCGCCGCCGTCAAATACAGGAGCCGCTTGTCCATGCTTAAACGGTCAGCCAATTTCGCCGTCGCGCTCGTAGCCTCGGGGCTGCTTCTGAGCGCGGGCCTCGTCCACGCCGAAGAGAAAGCCGCGTCATTCAATGGGGACAACGCCCGCGCGGCGACGGCGGCGATGGACAAAGACGAGACGCTGCAGGCCCGCGCGCGCGCCTGCCCGGCGGACGTCTTTCGCAAGGAAGCCTCGCTCGGCGGACTTCTGCTGGGAAGCGAAGCCGTCACCAGCGAATATTGCGCGGCGCATCCCGAGGAATGTTACCGGACCTGCGTCGGCAAGCGCAGCGGCGAACATTGCTTCCGGCTGGCGCTGGCGTTTCAGGAGAATGAAAGCGCCGTCGCGCCGCGTTACGCGCAGCTCATGTTTTCGATGGCTTGCGCGCTCGGCAAAGCCTCCGGCTGCACTAATCGCGGCGCGCATCTGCGCAACGTAGCCGATGAGGGCGACCCACTCGATTCATTGTCGCAGGAAGAAAAGGACCGCTGTCAGCTGCGAAGCTTCAGGATCGCTTGCAGCAAGAACGACAACTGGGGTTGCGCCATGCTCGGGCAGGCCTATCACAACGGCGAGGGCGCGAAGAAAAACCCTTCGCTCGCGCGCCGTTACTACAAGAAATCCTGCAAGCTCGATCCCGATTTCGCCGCCTGCGCATTCGCGCGCGGCGCGCTGAAGTCGATAAAGCGCGCGCGCAGTTAAGCCGCCGACGACGAAACTTTACGCCACGACAACCAGTCCATTGACCGGCTCGAGTCCGCGCATGTCCTTGAGCTCGACACGGATATTGTCTTCGCTCGCCGCCTTTATGAAATCTTCGAGCGTCTCCATGATGTCGTGATCGATAAAGCCGGCGCGCGAGCCGTCGATCATCAGATAGCTGTTCTCTTCGATGTCCTCCAGATAGTTGCGCAGCTGCGCCTTGTTGAGGAAGGACACGTCCTTCTGCAGGCGCAACAGATAATTCCTGCCGTCGCGCGTCAGCGTAAAGGCGGAATGATAATTGGCGCGCAGCACGAAGAAGAGGCCGACGGCCATGCCGATCGCCATGCCTTTCAGGAGATCCGTGGAAAGGATCGCGCCAATCGTCACCGCGAAAGGCGCGAATTGGTTGAAGCCTTTTTCATATTGCTCGACGAAGAGCTTGGGTTTCGCGAGCTTATAGCCGGTCAGCAGCAGGACCGCCGCAAGACAGGCGAGCGGGATCATATTGAGCAGGCTGGAAAGAAACATCACGCTGAGCAGCAGCAAGACGCCATGGACGATGCACGCCACCTTGGTGTGCGCGCCTGCGTCGATATTGGCGGAACTGCGCACGATCACCGCCGTGATCGGCAGTCCGCCGATCATGCCGCTCAGGAAATTGCCGACGCCTTGCGCCTTCAATTCCTGGTTCGTCGGCGCGATGCGCTTGAGCGGATCGAGCTTGTCAACGGCTTCGAGGCTCAGCAGCGTCTCCAGGCTTCCCACCAGCGCCAGCGTCGCTGCCGTCACATAGATGTGGATATCCGTCAATCGGCTGAAATCCGGAAAGCTGATCTGACGCGCGAAATCCATCGGCCCGAAGATCGACGGCAAGTTCACGAGATGCTGAGGAGCGATCGCGAGCGAAGGAAAAAGCGCAAGCGCCACGGCATTATAGGCGATGCCAAAGATCACGGCGATCAGCGGTCCAGGCGCCAGCGAAAGAAAACGGTGCTGCTTGATCCGCGGCGTATCCCAAAGCAGCAGAATGCCGATCGACGTCAGGCTGACGATCACGGTCCCCCACGAGAACGAGCCCAGCGCGTCCCAAACGAACGACAGCCGGGTGTGACTATCGTCTTCGAGGAACGACAAATCGCTGTCCGCGTCGGCGTCATAGCCGACGGCGTGCGGCAATTGCTTCATGATGAGGATCAGTCCAATCGCGGCGAGCATTCCCTTGATGACGGCGGAAGGGAAAAAGGCGCCAATGACGCCGGCGCGCAGAAAGCCCATGGCGAGCTGCATCAGGCCCGACAGGGCGACGGCGAGCAGCATGCCGTCGAAGCCGAGCTTTTCGACCGCCGCGGCGACGATCACCGTAAGGCCGGCGGCAGGACCGGAAACGCTGAGTTGCGACCCGCTGACGATCGAGACGACGAGGCCGCCCATGATCCCAGCGATGACGCCCGGAGAAGGGCGGCGCGCCGGAGGCGACGGCGATGCCAAGGCAAAGCGGGAGCGCGACGAGAAAGACGACAACGCCCGCCGGAATGTCGTGGTCCAGATAGCGGAAGTAATAGTCGAGATGCTTCCTCAGCACGCGTGGTGTCTCCTATTGACGGTCCGGTTTCGGCGAGCGGCCGATTACGAGTCTTCTCCGCCCTGTTGCTGATAAATGACGTCGACGTCGCTGCCGGGCGGGAGCGTGATGAGCTGATGCAACACGCCGTCGTCGAGCGCAAAGACCCAGCCGTGCAACATTGGCAGATGATCGCTCTTCCATGCGCTCTGCACGATGGACAATTGCGACAGGCGCAGCACCTGCTCGATCACGTTGAGCTCAACGAGTCGATTGGCCCTTTCAACCTGTGAATTGAGCGCGTCGATTTCGTCTCGATGCATGCGATAAACGTCTTTGATATGCATCAGCCATTTGTTGAGCAGCGTCAACTCCGGACGCTGCCTGTCGAGCGCGGCTCTCACGCCGCCGCAATTGTAATGGCCACAGACGATGATGTGCTGGACCTTGAGCACCTCCACCGCATATTGAATGACGCTCAGGCTGTTGAAATCGGTGGCGATCACCTGATTGGCGATGTTGCGATGCGCGAAAATCGCGCCGGGTTCGGCGTTGACGATAATATCGGCCGGCACGCGGCTGTCGGAGCATCCGATCCACAAAAACTCGGGCTTCTGATCGGCCGCGAGGCGCTCGAAATAGACGGGGTCGTGAAGCTTTTTTTCTTCCGCCCAGGCTTTGTTTTCGAGCAGTAGTTTCTCGAAGGATTTCATCCGGCGCTCGTTCTCATTCTCGCCCTTTCAAGAGCGTTTTGCCTGCGACAGCAGTGTGACGGCGTGGCGACAGAAACCGCCCGCCAAAGAGGCGCGAACTGAACTCTGACTCTCCCTTGAAGCGCGCCGAATAGCGCTCGCTCACGCGGGGCGGCAGTCTATGGAGGTCCGGGGATCGCCACAAGTCCGCGCCCATGAAATACCATGGGTCCACCGCGCCCGTAATTGCATGAACCCCAATGCGAAAAAACTTGCGTTGCCGACCCTCGGTTTCGCGCTATTGGCCGCATAATTCGCGCCACACCTGTGGCAACGCGGCGGTGATGTCGTCCGCGATGAGCCCTGGCCCGAAAATCTCGGCGGCGCGCGCATGCATCCACGCGGCGCAAGACGCGGCGCAAAAACCGTCCATGCGCTGCGCAAGAAGGCCGGCGATGATTCCGGTCAGCACGTCGCCGGAGCCGGCGGTCGCCAGCCAAGGGGTAGCCCAAGGCAGGATCGACGCCCGACCGTCCGGCGCCGCCACCACCGTGTCCGGCCCCTTATAGAGCACGACCGCGCCGCTGGCCCGCGCGGCCGCGCGCGCCTTGTCGAGTTTCGAGCGGCGATCGGCGAGGCCACATTCGGCGAAAAGCCGCGAGAATTCACCCGCATGCGGCGTCATCACCACCGGCCCCGGCGCCGCGCGGGTCGCGCGCCACAAACGGTCGGGATCGTCGGCGAAACTGGACAGCGCGTCGGCGTCGAGCACGGCGGCCCGGCGATAGGCCTGCGGCGCGAGCGCCGTTTCGACTTGCGCGCAGCTCTCTTCGCTCACGCCGAGCCCCGGGCCGATCGCGACCGCGTTTTTGCGCTCGTCCGCGAGAACCATCGCTAGGCCGCGCGCGCCATTGGCTGGGCGCACCATCACCGAGGTGAGCGCGCTGGCGTTGACGGCGAGCGCGTCGCAGGGACTGGCGAGCGTGACGAGGCCCGCCCCCGAGCGCAGCGCCGCCGCCGCCGAAAGACGCGCGGCGCCGGTGAAAGAGGCGCCGCCGGAGACGACGAGCGCATGGCCGCGCGAATATTTGTGCCCTTCGACCTGCGGCAGCGGCAGCGCCGCGCGCCAGAGCTGCGGCATGTTGACGAAGGCGGCGACGTCGAGCCCGTCAAGCGCCGAGGGGCGGATGCCGATATGCGCGCAGGTGAGCGCGCCGCAGTGAAGGCGTCCCGGCAGCAGCAAATGGCCAGTCTTCACCCGAAAGAAGGTGACGGTCGCGTCCGCCTCGACCGCGGCGCCGCGCACGACGCCGGTGGTGCCGTCGACGCCGCTAGGAATGTCGACGCTGACGACGTTCTGGCCGCTTGCGCGCCGCCAGCGGTTGAGACGCTGAACCAGCGCGCAGGCGTCGGCGTCGAGATCGCGCGCGAGCCCAGTGCCGAACAAGGCGTCGACGACGAGATCGACCCCCTCGAATTCGCATTCGAGCGCCGAACTCACAGCGCAAGGCCAGGCGGCCGCCGCGCGCGCCGCATCGCCGCGCAACTGCTCGATCGGCGTCAGCGACGCGACGCGCACCTTATAGCGCTGGGCCTTCAGCAATCTCGCCGCGACGAAGCCGTCGCCGCCATTATTGCCCGGCCCGCAAAGCACCAGCACGCGCCGCCCGCTTGTGCGCTGCAAAATCTAACTCGTCACCCGGGCCAGGGCGACGGCGGCGTTCTCCATCAGCGTCATGCCCGGAACCCCGCTCTCGATCGTCAGGCGATCGGCGCGGGCCATCTGGTCGGTGGTGAGCAGTTCGAGCGGAAAGGAGCCGGACATGGCGCGATGGTGACCGAAGGCCGTCGCCCGCGCAATGGGCGCCGCGCAATTGCGCAGCCGCGACGCTCGTTTATTTGGCGCCGCATTCCGCCGCGCCCCCGTTTCCGCTATGTCTGCGACTATGCTGACCGCCGTGCTCCTCGCCTATGACGCGCCTGCGGCGCCGCTGCGCCGAGAGGCGGCGGCGCGCAGTCTCGGTTCGCTTGTCGAGGCTTGCGTTCAGGGACTTGTCGCCGACGCCGCATTGGTCGGCGCGCCCGATTGCGGGCTGGAAAGGATCGCCGATGAAGCCGGCTGCGCGCTCGTTAAGACGGCGCGCGCCGGAGACGGTCTCGCCGAAGCGCTGGCGATGGCGCGCCGCGACCACATTCTGCTGCTGCTCGCGGGCTATGCGGTCGAGCGCGGCTTCGTGGAGGAGATTGAGGACCTCTTCGCCTATGACGATCGCGGCCGCGCCCGAATCCTGCGCCTCGCGCCCCATTCCTTGTTGACCCGGCTCGCGCCGAATTTATCCCGGCCGGTCGGGTTGATCGCGGCCAAAAGCGCGCTGGCCGAGGCCGGCGCCGCCGATCTTTCACGCCTTGCCCGGAAATTGCGGGGCGCGGAGCTGACGACCCGCGCCAGGCGCGTTTTCTGAATGCTATTGATTGAAGGTATTGCAGGCGTCGATGCTGCCCGTCCGCAGGCCCTTCAACAGCCATTGCGTGCGCTGCGCCGAAGACCCATGCGTGAAGCTGTCAGGCACGACATAGCCGCGCGTCGCTCTCTGCATGCGATCGTCGCCAATCGCCTGCGCCGAGGCGACGGCTTTCTCGATGTCGCCCTCCTCCAGGAAGCGCTGGCGCTGATTGCCGTGATGCGCCCAGACGCCCGAGAGACAGTCCGCCATGAGTTCGGCGCGAACGGAAAGCGCGTTGGCTTCCGAACGGCTGCCGGCCGCCTGCTGCGCGCGCTGCACTTTCGGCAAAATGCCCATCAGATTTTGGATGTGATGGCCCATTTCATGCGAGATCACATAGGCGTAGGCGAAGTCGCCGCCGCCGCCAAAGCGCCGCTGCATGTCACGAAAGAACGAGGTGTCGAGATAGATGCGCTGGTCGAGCGGGCAGTAGAACGGCCCCATCGCCGACTGCGCCGGGCCGCAGCGCGACTGCGTATAGCCGTCGAACAGCACGAGCCGCGGCGGTTGGAAGCGTATGCCCTTTTGCTGGGGAAGCACCTCCGACCAGACCTGCTCGTTGGAGCCCATAACCTTGGAGACGAAGCGGCCCAATTGATCGGTGGGTTCAGAACCCGGCTGCGTGCGCGGCGCCTCCTGACGGGGCAAAGCGACTTCGCGGTCGCCGCGCATGCTGTTGATCATCTGCGCCCCGCCAATGAGTATGGCGGGGTTGATGCCGAGCGCCCAGCCGACGAGGCCGAGGATCACCATCGTGCCAAGGCCTATGCCGCCGGCGCCCATCCGGGGGCCGCGCGCGATCATCGGACCTTCGTCCCCCCGGCGATCCTCAATATTCTCGGACGACTGGAGATCTTCCCATTTCATGGTCGCTAGCTCCGCGGGGACGCGCTCCGGACATTCATATCCGGCCATCCTGCTTAGGGCTACTTAGTCGAGGCGAGGGTGATTGAACAGGGTTCCCGCCCTTGCCTTCCCGCCCATTCGAACGCGATAAGCAAGCGGCCTGCGTGAAGCGCGCATCCTTGAGGAAAAAGCACAATGCATCATGCAGCGGCTCGTATTGTTCATGTAATTCATAAATATTTCATTTTGATTATAATCTTGTCTTATATCCTATCCGCAATCTATCCAGACTTAGGTCTCCGCATACGGAGCGCAAATCTCGGCAGCGCTGAATTCTTTCATGAGCAAATCAGTTTTTCATTGCCTCCGGCGATGCTCGCCTTTCTGCTGTTCAATGCTGGATTGGGCGTCAGGATAAGGGAGCTGGCCGGCGTGTTACACAGCCCCTCGCTTCTTCTCGCGGGCGCGGCGGCAAACCTGCTCGCGCCGCTCGTCTTCGTCATTTCGGTGAGCTTCACGATGAAGCTTTGGCACAATCCCGACGAAGTTCAGCAAATCCTCACCGGACTCGCTTTGGTCGCGTCGATGCCGATCGCCGGCGCGTCGACCGCATGGGCGCAAAACGCAAACGGCAATCTCGCCTTGAGCCTCGGCCTCATTCTGCTGACCACTTTGTGCAGCCCGATCCTCACGCCGATTGTCCTTCACACCGTAGGTTTCGTGACGACGGGCGACTATTCGGAGGACCTGCATGAACTTGCAGCAAGCGGCGCCGGGAGCTTTCTCGGGGTCTGGGTGATCCTCCCAAGCCTACTGGGTATTTTTACGCATCGAATAGTGGGAGAAAAATTCGCCGCGCTGATCTCCCCCTATGTGAAGCTCGCCAATTTCGTCATTCTTGCGCTTCTGAATTACTCCAACGCGGCGCTCACCTTGCCGGGCGTCATATCTCAGCCAGATCTCGACTTCGTCGCCATCATGCTGATTATCGTCAGCGTGCTGTGTTTCGTGATGTTCGGGGCCGGCTATCTCTTGTCGCGCGCCTTCCGGGCCGATCGGGCGGACGCCGCGTCACTAATGTTCGGCCTCGGAATGAATAACAACGGCGTGGGACTTGTTTTGGCGTCGCAGGCGTTACCCGATCACCCTGGCGTCATGTTGCCAATCATTTTCTACAATCTCATTCAACACTTCGTCGCGTCGCTGGTCGACCTCGTGATGTCGCGCAGAGCGCGGCTGTCAACAAGCCAACCCGCTCCGCACTCATAATGCGCGGCGTTTTCTTCGCAAGCTTGCGTTACGGCGCGCCCCACTCCGCCGGCCACTCCTGCCGCAGACGGCCGCCGAGCCGCACCGGCGCGACCATCGTCGCCAGCCCGTCGGCGCCGATCTCGGCGGCGACGGCGCAAAGCGTCGCTTCGCCGCTCGCGGGCTCAAAGCGCGTCCCAGGCGTCTTGCGCAGGAAGCGGCGCAGCGGCTCCTCCTTCTCCATGCCGATGACGGAATCATAATCCCCCGTCATGCCGGCGTCGGTCTGATAGGCGGTGCCGCCAGGGAAAATCTGCGCGTCGGCGGTCGGCGTATGGGTATGCGTGCCCACGACGAGAGAGGCGCGGCCGTCGACGAAATGGCCCATCGCCATCTTTTCGCTCGAGGTTTCGGCATGCATGTCGATGATAATGGCGTCGCAGCCGACGCCCAAGGGGCAGGCGCCGAGCTCGCGCTCGATCGCCGCGAAGGGATCGTCGAGCGCCTCCATAAACACGCGGCCTATCGGATTGACGACGAGCATCTGCTGACCGCGCGCCGCCGTATAGAGATTGGCGCCGCGCCCCGGCGTCCCCGCTGGATAATTTATCGGCCGCAGCAGGCGCGGCTGACGTTCGATGAAGACCAGCGCCTCGCGTTGGTCGAAGGCGTGATTGCCGAGCGTAATGCAATCGACGCCCGCGCCGAGCATTTCGTCGCAGATGGCTTCCGTTATGCCGAAGCCTCCGGCGGCGTTCTCGCCATTGGCGACGACGAAATCGAGCGCCCATTTCTCGCGCAGACGCGGGACGAAACGCGTGACCGCCGCCCGGCCGGAGCGGCCCATGACGTCGCCGATGAAAAGGAGGCGGAGCGGGGCGTTCGACATAGGCCCTCATAGCCCGCGCGCGCGTAGAGCGCAAAATCGCCGCATGCGCGCCGCCGCGAGGGATTGCGCCCGGGCGCGGCGTTTCTTAACTGGAGGCGTCTGATGTAACATCGCCGCCCGCAGCGAGCCCCGCCAAAATGCACGACGCCGCCGAACGCCCCGCTGTCCTGACGCAAAAAGACGCGCCGGCGCGGCCTTACGTCGCTTTCGAGGATGGGCGCGACGGCGGGCGGGCGCTGCTTTTCAGCGAGCCCGAAGAAATCATCGTCGCGCGCGAGCCGGGCGAGGTCGCGCAAGCCTTCGCGCGCATGGAGGCGGCCACGAAACGCGGCCTCCATCTCGCCGGCTACGCCAGCTATGAGCTCGGCTATGCGCTGGAGCCGAAATTCTCGACGCAGACGACGCCGCATTCGCGCACGCCGTTGCTGCTCTTTGGCGCCTTTCGCGCCCCGCGGTCCTGGTCGCTCGCGCCAGGCGAAGCGGAAGCGCCGCGCGTTGCGCTGACGCCGGCATGGACGCAAGCCGAATATGCCGAGCGCTTTCAGAAATGCCGCGACTATATTTTCGCCGGCGACGTCTATCAGATCAATCTCACCTTCCCACTCTATGGCCATTGGGAAGGCGATCCGCTCGCGCTCTATCGCGGATTGCGCAAGCGCCAGCCCGTCGCCTATGGCGGGGTCGTGGCGCTGGGCGAAGAGACCGTCGTCTCGCTGTCGCCGGAAGTTTTCTTCGAGGCGCATGGCCGCGCCATCCGCGCTCGGCCGATGAAAGGCACGGCGCAGCGCGGCGTGATGCCGACCGAAGACATGGCGCGCGCGCAATATCTGGTGGAAGACGAAAAATCCCGCGCTGAAAATCTGATGATCGTCGATCTTCTGCGCAACGATCTCTCGCGCCTCGCCGAAGTCGGCACGGTGAAGGTCACCGATCTCTTCACCATCCAGACCTATCCGACGCTGCATCAGATGACGTCTGGAATTGAAGCGCGGCTGCGTGACGACGTGACGTTGAAGGATCTTTTCACCGGCCTCTTTCCCTGCGGCTCGGTGACGGGCGCGCCGAAGATTCGCGCGATGGAGATCATCCGCGATCTCGAATGCGCGGCGCGCGGCGTCTATTGCGGGTCGCTCGGCGTCATCGCGCCCGACGGCGACATCCGCTTTAATGTCGCGATCCGCACGCTGACGCTTTTTCCTGGCGGCGAGCTCGTCTGCAACGTCGGCTCCGCCATCGTCGCCGATTCCCGCGCGCGCGAAGAGTATGAAGAATGTCTGATCAAGGCGCGCTTCCTGACGGGCGCGAGAACGACTTCGGACTGATCGAAACGCTGCTGTGGACGCGCGCGGGCGGCTTCGATCTGCTGCCCGAGCATCTTTCGCGTCTTGCCGCGTCGAGCGCGGCGTTGGGTTTCGCCTATGACGAAGCGCGCGTGCGCGCGGCGCTTGAAAATGCCGTCCAAGAGGCAGCCGCGTCCCATCTGCGCGTAAGGCTCGTCATGTCGCGCGATGGGGCGATCGAGACAAGCGTCACAGGGATTGAACCAATCTCGCCCGAGACGGTCTGGCGCGTCGCGATCGCGAAGCGGCGCTTTTCCTCCGCA
Organism: uncultured Alphaproteobacteria bacterium; assembly: GCA_963706255.1. GTDB lineage: Bacteria > Pseudomonadota > Alphaproteobacteria > Rhizobiales > Beijerinckiaceae > Methylocystis. The sequence goes on from CAVPMJ010000026.1 coordinate 22,211, forward strand.
GACCCGCTGTTGCGGCATAAAACCACACAGCGGGCGCTTTATGAGGACGAACTGGCGGAAGCCGCCGCGCGCGACGGCGCGGACGAAGTTCTCTTTCTCAACGAGCGGGACGAACTCTGCGAAAGCGCGCGCTGCAATCTTTTTCTACGGCGCGGCGAGATTTTGCTGACTCCGCCGCTTTCCTGCGGCTTGCTGCCTGGAACGCTGCGCGCGCGCCTCCTCGCCGAGGGGCGCGCAGAGGAAGCGACCCTGCGCCTCGAGGACCTCGCGCAGGGCGAATTCCTGCTTGGCAATTCGGTGCGCGGCCTTGTGCGGGCGCGCCTCATATTTTGATAAGCTCAAGCATTAACTAACACTAAACAGTTGTGCGGCCGGGCGCCAAATCGCCACAGTTTTACCGAGAGTCTTGCCAAGGTCTTAACTCCGGGCTCCTCACACTCCGCATTCTCTGGGCTGGGGAATGATGAAAATGAACGCCTTACTCCAAATGCTGGTCACGCATCCGGTCATCTCGATTTGGCTCGCGCTTACGGTGCTTTTGTGGCTCGCCGTTTATTTCTCGACGCGCAAGCCGCGCGAAGGAAGGGCGCCGAACGCCGTCAACGCGCTTAGGGGAGGCTCGGAAAAAGTCGGCAGGGTTTTTCGATAGCGCCTGGCGCGCGTTCGCGCAGGGCGGCTCTAGGTTTGGCCGGGTTTTAGCCGGTAGAAGATATGTCGGCCGATGGCGTCCATCTTAGTAAGCGCTCGCGCCCAGCGCGGCCGCACGTAAGTTGCATGATAATGCGTCGAGCGACCGACGTCGGAGATATAGGTTCGCCCGTTCATAACCTCATGGGCGACGCGCACGGCGCGCTCCCAGGACTCGCGTTCGGTGATGCGCAGCGACTTGCCTTCGCAGGCGAAGGAGAACTGGCAGCGATGATAATGATGCCGGTTCTGATAGACGACGCCGCAGACGCTTGACGGATAGAGCCCGCTTTGCACGCGGTTGAGCACGACTTGCGCGACCGCCGCCTGCCCGGCCTCGGGCTCGCTGCGGGCTTCGAAATAGACCGCTTCCGCGAGACAGCGCTCCTCGCGGCCGAGCTTTTCATGGTCGACCAGCGCGGCGTAATCGGGCCGAACCGCGCCGGCTTCCGGCTTGCCGGGCGCCGAGAGCGCCAGCGTCGCGCGCGGGAAGGACGAGACTTCGATTGGCGTCGCGTCGGGCTGCGCCGGCGTCGAAGAGCCGAGCGCCACGGCGCGCGCGACTTGCGGCGTCGCGCCATGGAGCGCGCGCTCGTTCAGCGCTTCCCTCGCCGCCTCGCGCGCGGCGTCGTTTACCGGCGGCGTCGAGATCGAAGCGTTCTGCGCGGGCGAAGCGGCCGCTGTCGATTTCTGCGTTGTGGCCGGTTCTTCGACGGTCGCCGCTTCGACCTCATAAAGCGCCTCGTCGCCAGGCGTCGCGGCGCGCGGCGCGAGCGGCGTCGCTGTGGGCCGCGTCGTCTTGCCCTCTAAACCGAAGGAAAGCTCAGACGGCGCGATCAGCCCAAGCGTCGAGGGGGTGGCGCGGCGCGTCTCGAAAGTGGGGCGGATGGCGACGACCGGGTCGCCCTTATGCGTGCGGTCGACCTCGGGGAAATGCGCCACGTCGGGCTTGAGTTCGACATGCGGTTCGCGCTCGTCGGGTATGGAGCGCATGTCCTCCGGGCCGCCCACCATCAGCCGCGCGTTCTGGACCAAGGCGCGGGTCTGGCCATATAGGCCGAAATCGCCGGTCGCCGCCTCGCTGAATCCCGCCGACGCTTCGCCCCCGCGCGCCCTTGCGGCGAGCGGCGAGACGCGCAAGTCGCCGGAGGGGTCCTGCCCCGCGACGGCGGTGAAGGAGACGAGCACGCCGACGCCGAGCGCCCAAGGCGCCATGACGCTGAAGACCCAGGGCGCGACTCTTGCGCCCGGACGCGCTTTCGACTGACGACGCATAGACATATCCACGTGCGACGGCGCATGTCTCGCGAGGACCGCGATCTTGCGTCGCTCCGCCCCGGATCCGAAAAACTTTCCTAAAATCTTATGGACGATTAGGCTTGCGGAACTATTGCCGGGCCGGCGCCGCGCGCGTGCCAGAATGAGGCAGCGCGTCGGACTTACTCGCCGATCAGATGCAGCGCGATCTCGCGGGCGTGGGGCCGGCGGCGATGCTCGAAAAGGAACACGCCCTGCCATGTCCCGAGCATAAGCGCGCCGTCGATCAACGGAATGGAAAGATGCGTCTGCGTCAGCGCGGCGCGGATATGGGCGGGCATGTCGTCGGCGCCTTCCGTATCATGCGCGTAATGCGCGCCTTCCGGCGCCAGTCGGGCGAAGACGGCTTCGAGATCGCGGAGAACGGTCGGATCGGCGTTTTCCTGGATAATGAGCGAGGCCGAGGTGTGCCGGCAAAAGGCCGTGAGCAGCCCCTGCCCCATGCGCGCGTCCCGCGCGAAATCGGCGAGACTCGCCGTGATCTCGTAAAAGCCGCGGCCCGTGGTTTGGACGCGCAGCGCCTGGCTCGTTTGTCGCATGTGGGCAATGTGCCCGCTCGCACGCGAAAGTCCAGACCATTCAAGCTTGTCAGCGCGCTGCGCAGACGGTAAGCGCCGCGTGAGGAGAAAGACATGCCCCAGAGCCTGATGGATGCGGCGACGGCCTTGGCTGCGAATGAGACGGCGCGCGATTACGCCAGCGTCGCGATCGCCACGCTCGCCTGGGCGGAGGCGGCGACCGTGATCGGCGCCGCCTACGCCAAGCGGATGATCCCGCTGCGCTTCATGGCGATGTTCGGCAATGTGCTCGGCGTGATGTTTGGGCTCGCGATCGGCAGCCTGCCGACGATCGTCAAACACGCCGTCAACTTTCCGCTGAACGCGATCCGCATGCGCGAGATGCGGCGGCTCATCGCCAGCGTGCGCGAGGCCAACGCCACCGACCTCAATATCGAATGGCTGAAGCCCTTCATGCATCCGCGCAGCCTCAAGGCGGGAGAACGCGTCTTCGCCAGGGGCGACGCCGCCGACGAAGCCTTCGTCGTCGTCGAAGGCCGCGTCGAGATCGTCGAGCGCGACGTCCTGCTCGCGCCAGGCGACATTTTCGGCGAGATGGCGCTGTTCACCGCGGTTGGAAAACGCACGGCGACGGCGCGCTGCGCGAGCGACGCGCGGCTCCTCGTCATCACCTATGAGCAGTTCGAGCAGCTCTATTTCCAGAACCCGGAATTTGGCCTCTATCTCGTGCGGCTGATCGTTCGCCGCTTCGAGGCGAACCATCAGGACGCGGAACTGGAGAGCGCGTGAGCGGAGGCCGGGCATGACGGTAGAGAGGCGGCGCGTCATGTTGTGCGCCGGCGCGGGGGAGTTATGCTAAGCTCATGGTTTCATTTAAATTTTTTGCGTTTCGCCGCTTGTCATCCGGCTTGCCGCTCCCACGTCTTGGGCAGAGCCCGTCGCAATTGATGACGGCGCGAAAAACGCCGGTTGCGGCGCGGCCTGTCAGCATCGAGGAGGGTCTGATATGGCGCTCGCAGTGCACAGCGGTGCGGAACTCGGCAAGATCATCATGTGGGTCGCCGCCTTCGCGGCCTTCGTGGTCGTTGCGCTCACCTGGGTTCCCGATTGGATGGCTCCACAAGGAGAGCAGGGCGCGCCCGAAGTCGGCCGCACCGTGAAAATGATCAAGTAAGAAATCGTCATGACTGAAGGGCGCCGTCCTATGGACGGCGCCTTTTTTGTTTGCCGGAAGGGGACGGTCAGGCCGTGCTGACCGCCTTCTTGCCGAGCGCCGCCTGCGCCGCGGCGAGACGCGCGATCGGCACGCGAAAGGGCGAACAGGACACATAATCGAGCCCGATCTTCTCGAAGAAGGCGACGGAGGCGGGATCGCCGCCATGCTCGCCGCAGACGCCGAGCGTAATCCCGGGATTGGCGCCGCGCGCGCGCTGGCAGCCGAGCGCGACAAGCTCGCCGACGCCCTCCTGGTCGATGGTGACGAAAGGGTCCGCCGGCAGCAGGCCTTTTTCGACGTATGCATTTAGAAACGAACCCGAGTCGTCGCGGGAAATGCCGAGCGTCGTCTGAGTCAAATCATTGGTGCCAAAGGAGAAGAAATCCGCCGAAGGCGCGATGTCGTTTGCGCGCAAGGCGGCGCGCGGCAATTCGATCATCGTGCCGACATGATAGCTCGGGCGAATGCCGGTCTCGTCCTCGACGAGCTTCGCCATCTCGGCGACGCGCGCCTTGACGAGATCGAGCTCAGCGCGCGCGAATACGAGCGGCGCCATGATCTCGATGTCGACCGGCGCCCCTGTCGACAGGCTCGCCTCGATGGCGGCCTCGAAAATCGCGCGCGCCTGCATGTCGACGATCTCCGGAAAGATCACGGCGAGACGCACGCCGCGAAAGCCGAGCATGGGATTGAATTCGGAGAGCTGCGCGGCGCGGCGGCGGAGCTTGACGGGATCGGCGCCCATGGCGCGCGCGACGGCGGCGATCTCCGCGTCCGAATGCGGCAGGAATTCATGCAACGGCGGGTCGAGCAAGCGAATCGTGACCGGCAGGCCCGACATGATCTCGAAGAGCTGCTTGAAATCCTCGCGCTGCATCGGCAGAAGTTTGGCGAGGGCGAGACGGCGCCCCTCCGCGTCGTCGGCGAGAATCATTTCGCGCACGGCGACGATGCGTTCGCCTTCGAAGAACATATGCTCCGTGCGCGCGAGCCCAATGCCCTCGGCGCCGAAGCGGCGCGCGGCGCGCGCGTCCGAGGGCGTCTCGGCGTTGGCGCGCACCTTGAGGCGGCGCGCATCGTCCGCCCAGTTCATCAGGATCGCGAATTCGCCGGTGAGTTCGGGCCGCTGCATCTTCACCTCGCCGGCGATCACATGTCCGGCCGAACCGTCGATGGTGATGCGCTCGCCCTTGGCGAAACGCTTGCCGGCGACGGTGAAGCTCTGATCCTCATAATCGATGCGCAAGGCGCCGGCGCCGGTGACGCAGGGCTTGCCCATGCCGCGCGCGACGACGGCGGCGTGCGAGGTCATGCCGCCGCGCGCGGTGAGAATGCCTTCCGCGGCGTGCATGCCGCCGATGTCCTCGGGGCTCGTCTCGACGCGAACGAGAATCACCTTGCGGCCAGCGTTCGCGAGCGTCTGCGCCTCCTCGGCGTCAAAGACGATCTCGCCGAAAGCGGCGCCGGGCGAGGCCGGCAGGCCGGTGGCGAGAATGTCGCGCTTCGCCGCAGGGTCAATCGTCGGATGCAGCAATTGTTCGAGCGACAGCGGCTCGACGCGCGTGATCGCCTCGTCCTTGCCGATGAGGCCCTCGCGCGCCATGTCGACGGCGAGTTTGAGCGCGGCGCGCCCGGTGCGTTTGCCAGCGCGCGTCTGCAGCATCCATAGCTTTCCGCGCTCGACGGTGAACTCCATGTCCTGCATGTCGCGGAAATGGCGTTCGAGCTTTTCGGCGTAGTCCTTGAACTCCGCGAAGATCGCCGGCATCGCCGCCTCGAGCGAAACTTTCTCGCCGCCGGACGCCTGGCTTGCGACCTGCGTGATCGGTTGCGGCGTGCGGATGCCGGCGACGACGTCTTCGCCTTGCGCATTGATGAGATATTCGCCGTAAAGCTCGCGCACGCCGGTGGAAGGGTTGCGCGTGAAGGCGACGCCGGTCGCGGAGTCGACGCCCATATTTCCAAACACCATCGCCTGAATATTGACGGCGGTGCCCCAGCTCTCGGGGAGATTGTGCAGACTGCGATAGACGATGGCGCGATGGTTCATCCAGGAAGAGAACACCGCCTTGATCGCGCCCCACAGCTGCTCGCGCGGATCCTGCGGAAAGCTCTGGCCCGCCGCATTCAGCACGATCGACTTATACTGCGCGGCGACCTCGCGCCAATCGTCGGCGGAGAGTTGCGTGTCGAGCGCGAAGCCCTTGCTCTCCTTGAGGCCTTCGAGCGCCTCTTCGAATTCGTGATGCTCGACGGCGAGCACGACGGAGGAATACATTTCGATGAAGCGTCGATAGCAATCCCAGGCGAAACGATCGTCGCCGGAATTCCTCGCCAGCGCCTCGACCGTCTCGTCGTTGAGGCCGAGATTGAGCACCGTGTCCATCATGCCCGGCATGGAGGCGCGCGCGCCTGAACGCACCGAGACCAGGAGCGGCCATTGCGCATTATCGAAGACATGTCCGGCGACGTGGCCGATCTCCGCCAGCGCCGCGTCGACCTGGCCCTTTAGATCGGCGGGAAATGTCTTGCCGTTCGCGTAAAAATAGGCGCAGACCTCGGTCGTGATGGTGAACCCCGGCGGCACCGGCAAGCCGAGCGCGGCCATTTCCGCGAGATTAGCGCCTTTGCCGCCCAGGAGATCTTTCATCGACGCCGATCCTTCCGACCGACCGGCGCTGAAACTGTAGACCCATTTCGTCATTGCGTCGTCTTCCCGGGTGGATCGGCGGCCTTGAACGGAAAAAGGGGCGACGCTGGCCGCGCCGAACGCCGCAACCTCATCATTCCCCAAATGGAAGCCGAATACCGTCCTGCTGGCGCTCATATAATAGCAGATCAGTGACGATAGCGAGCCGCCGGCGTGAGAGGTAATTTCGCCCACGAGCCGATCAGCGAAATCAGTCGCCGGCCCCGCGCGCCGTCTGGCGCCTGATCGCCGCGATAGCGTCGACTCTCGCTTTTCGCCTGTCTGGGGCCGGCCGCCGCGCGCCGCTCGCGAAATCGTCGAAGCGCGTCGCCACAAAGGCCTTCGTCAGCGCCGCGACGACGAGCGTCAGTCCCGACCCGAAGGCGGTGACGAAAGCGGCGGCGGGACCAATCGTCACATAGTCGTTCGGCGCCAGCATCACCCAGCCGATCGGCGGATACCACGGCGCCCGTGAGGAGAATGCCGCTGTTGCCCTTCGCGCCGAAGGCGCGGTCGCCGAGCATCGCGTCGCAGAAAAAGCCCGCGCCGACGAAAAACAGCCCCCCGATGAAGGACAGCGCGATGAACTCGCCCTCGGTCAGCGCGCTCGCCTTCAGGCGCAGGACGACGTAACGCATCACGGCGCCGCGCAGGCCAGGGCCTTCGTGCAAAGCGGCTTCAGCGCCGTCTGGCGTCAGCAGCAGGCGAATTTTGTTCCACGCCAGGAGCGGCACTATCGAAAGCAGTATCGCGAAAACGCAATTCATTTCGACATCTCCGTCACAAATTCGAAACGGCGGTCTTTCCTGGACGGCAGGGCCATGGGACAAAGGGCGGCGTTGCGCGTTTTTAGGATGCGAAACACTTTCCCAATGTTCAGCCCTAACGAAAAAAAGTTAAAGAAAATACAACCTTCGGTAGTTCGGACATGACTCAAGACGACGACGCGCCCCGCCCTCGACCTGCGCATGAACTCGGGCAATCCCTCGATCTCCTCTCGGTTGTGGAAATCGACGAGCGCATCGAGGCGCTGCGCGCCGAGATCGCGCGGCTGGAGGCGGCCCGCGCCAGCAAGCAGGCGGCCGGCGCCGCCGCAGAGGCTTTCTTCAAGAAATAGCCCACGGGGCCAGCAGAACGCGCGCGGCTTGACAGCGGCGACCGCATCGCGCTTCTTCTCGCCCGCGCCGCCGGGACCGCCCGGCCCTCCCTGATTTTCAATAGAAAGCGGCCCATGCATCGCTACCGTTCGCATAATTGTGGAGAGCCGAATGAGGCGCTCGCCGGCGAAAGAATCCGTCTTTCCGGCTGGTGCCATCGCATTCGCGATCACGGCGGCGTGCTGTTCATCGACCTGCGCGACCATTATGGCCTGACGCAATGCGTGGTCGATCCCGATTCTCCCGCCTTCGCGCAGGCCGAAAAGCTGCGCTCGGAATGGGTCGTGCGGCTCGACGGCGAAGTGCGCAAGCGCCCCGCCGGCACAGAAAACCCCGACATGCCGACGGGACAGGTCGAGATCTATGTAAACGAAATCGAGGTGCTGGGCGCCGCCGCCGAATTGCCGCTGCCGGTCTTCGGCGATCAGCTCTATCCCGAGGATACGCGCCTCAAATATCGCTTCCTCGATCTGCGCCGCGAGAAGCTGCATGAAAACATCATGCTGCGCGGGCGCATCATCGACTCGATCCGCATGCGCATGAAGCAGGCGGGCTTCTTCGAATTCCAGACGCCGATTCTGACCGCATCCTCGCCCGAGGGCGCGCGCGACTTCCTCGTGCCCTCGCGCCTGCATCCCGGCAAATTCTATGCGCTGCCGCAGGCGCCCCAGCAGTTCAAGCAGCTGCTCATGGTCGCGGGCTTCGACCGCTATTTCCAGATCGCGCCCTGCTTTCGCGACGAGGACGCGCGCGCCGACCGTTCTCCGGGCGAATTCTACCAGCTCGACGTCGAGATGAGTTTCGTCACGCAGGAAGACGTGTTTGCGTCCATGGAGCCGGTGCTGCGCGGCGTGTTCGAAGAGTTTTCAGGCGGCAAGAAGGTGACGCAGAAATTTGCGCGCATTCCTTTCCGCGAAGCGATGCTGAAATATGGAACAGACAAGCCGGATTTGCGCAATCCGCTGATCATCGCCGACGTATCGGAAGAATTCGCGCGCGAGGATGTGAGCTTCAAGGCGTTCAAGGGCAAGACCGTGCGCGCGATTCCCGGCGCCGGGCGCCGGCGCGCAGCCGCGCAGCTTCTTCGACAAATTGAACGACTGGGCGCGAAGCGAAGGCGCGCCCGGGTTGGGTTATGTGATCTTCGAAGAAGAAGGCGGGCGCACTAACTGGCAAAGGCCCGATCGCGAAATTCATTCCCGCGGAGGCGCAGGCGGCGATCGCGGCGAAAGCCGGCGTCAAGGCAGGCGACGCTGTGTTTTTCTCAGCCGGCGAAGAGACGGCGGCGGCGAAACTCGCCGGCGCGGCGCGCATCCGCATCGGCAATGAACTCGGCCTGTCGAAGACGGACGTTTTCGAATTCTGCTGGATCGTCGACTTCCCGATGTATGAATGGAACGAGGACGAGAAGAAGATCGACTTCTCGCATAATCCCTTCTCCATGCCGCAGGGCGGGATGGAGGCGCTGGAGGGCCAGGACCCGCTCACCATCCTCGCCTATCAATATGACATCGTCTGCAATGGCGTGGAGCTGTCGTCGGGCGCGATCAGAAACCATCGCCCCGAGATCATGAAGAAGGCTTTTGAAATCGCCGGCTATGGCGAGGATGTGCTGATCGAGAAATTCGGCGGCATGTATCGCGCCTTCCAATATGGCGCGCCGCCGCATGGCGGCATCGCGCCGGGGATCGATCGCATCGTCATGCTGCTCGCGGGCGAGGAAAATTTGCGCGAGGTGACGCTCTTCCCGATGAACCAGCGCGCCGAGGATTTGCTGATGGGCGCGCCGTCGGAAGCGACGATGAAGCAGCTGCGCGAATTGCACATCAGGCTGAATCTGCCGGAGAAGGGGTGAAGCGCGGCTGCCAGCGCTCGGCCAAGCCGTCCACGCCTCGCCATTTAATTGCGCTTCGCGGAGACTGAGCTTTGTACACCGAGCGACAGAAGCAAATTCTCGCGGCGATCGCGCAAGGATTGAATTTGCCTCAGCCGCTGGCCGACGTTCATGTCGATCAGACGCCCGGCTACATAAACTCGCCCGTCGAGGTTCATGATTTCGCCGTCGCGCTGATGGGCGCCATCGGCGCCGCTGTCGCCTCGATCGGCGAGCGGCGCGGCCTCGGCGCTCAGCGAGTGACGGTGGATCGCCGGCATGCGGGGCTGCTGTTCAACGAGATCGCTTATTTCTTCCAGAGCGGCTGGCAATTCGACATCAGCGCCGTCCATACGGCGATCAACGGCTTCTATCGCACGCGCGACGATCGCGAGATCGTCTTCAACGGCGCCTATCAGCATTTGCGCGAAGGGATTCTGCGTTTCCTCGATTGCCCCAATGAGCGCGAGGCGATCGCAAAGCGCGTTGCGCGTCACGACGCGCAGTCGCTCGAGGACGAACTCTCGGCGCTCGGACTATGCGCAGCAATAGTCAGAACGCCCGAAGAATGGCTTGCGCATCCGCAAGGACAAGCGATCGCCGATGCGCCGCCGATCGAGATCGTGCGCCAGGGCGACGGCGCGCGCGTCGCTTTCGAGCCGGCCGCGTCCCGGCCTTTGGAGCGGCTTCGCGTTCTCGATTTCACCCATGTCGTCGCCGGGCCGACGATCGGCAAGCTGCTCGCGGAGCATGGCGCGGACGTCATCCATTGCCGCAATCCCTATCTCGACCACATCCTCGGCTTCGACATCGACACGTCCTTCGGCAAGAAGAACGCCTATGTCGACCTGCGCGCCGACGCCGATCGCGCCCGCGCGCTCGAACTCATCCGCGACTGCGACGTGTTCGTGCAGGGGTTTCGCTGGGGATCATTGGCGAATCGCGGACTGGGGCCCGAGGACCTTTGGCGCGTCAACCCGCGCCTGATCTATGTCGAGGTCAACGCCTATGGCTTTGAAGGGCCATGGGCGGAGCGTCGCGGCTGGGAGCAACTGGCGCAGGCGGCGACGGGCCTCGCCAGCGTCCACAGCGCGAAACTGGGAAAATCCGCGCTGATCCCCGCCTATTTCAACGATTATGGCTCCGGCTGTCTCGGCGCGCTCGGCGTTCTCGCCGCGCTGGCGCGACGCGCCGAGGAGGGCGGCCGCTGGATGGTGCGCGTGTCGCTCGCCAAGACGGCCATGCTCGGCATGCGCTTCGCAGACAATCGCGAAACGCCTGTCCCCATCGGGCCGGATGATCTCAATCGCTATCTCGTCGATCAGGAATCCCCCATCGGCCTGCTGACGCGGGTCGCGCCGGCGATCCAGCTCGAAAAGACGCCGGCTTACGTCGACCGGGCCGGCAGTTTTCCGGGCTCGTCGACGCTCGACATCGGCTGGGGACCGGACGTGCTCGCGCCGCGCGCGCCGCCGCACCGGCCGACCTCGATCTTCCGCCTCGGCCTGGGGCATATGCGCGGCAGTCAGGTTCTCTAGGGACCCACATGGCCGCGCCTTGCCACCCCCCTTTCCCTCCCCTATAAGCTCCCCCGGCGCCTGCGTTTCCGACACCCCTGGAGGCGAAGCAGCGCCTTTTTCTTTTGACTAAAGGACACCGACATGGCCGAGACCAAAAAGCTCGCGGCCACGGTGCGCAGCGGGACAGGCAAGGGGGCCGCCCGCAGCGTTCGCCGTGAGGGCCGCATTCCAGCAGTGCTATATGGCGGCGGCGAAGCGCCGCAGCCGCTCTCGCTCGACAAGAAGAGCGTGACCCATCTCATCTTCTCGGGCCACTTCCTCACGACGATTTTCGAGCTCGACATCGAAGGCAAGAAAGAGCGCGCCATTCCGCGCGACTATCAGCTCGACGTCATCAAGGACGCGCCGCTGCATGTCGACTTCCTGCGCCTGAAGCCCGGCTCGCGCCTGCGCGTCAACGTGCCGGTGCATTTCATCAATCAGGATGCCGCGCCGGGCATCAAGCGCGGCGGCGCGCTCAACATCGTCTACCACACGGTGGAGATGTGGGTGCCGGCCGACAATATCCCCGAGGCCGTCACCGCCGATCTGACCGGCCTGGACTTCAACGATTCGCTGCATATTTCGGCGATCCCGCTGCCGGAGGGCTGCAAGCCGACGAATCCGGACAAGAACTTCACCGTCGCGAGCCTGTCGCCGCCGGCCGGCGGCGGCGCCGAGGAGCCGGCTCCGGCCGCGGCGGCTGCGCCCGCCGCCGCTCCAGCGAAGGAAGAAAAGAAGAAGTAAGCGCTCCAACGCTTGCCGTGATAATGGCCGGGTTCGCCCGGCCATTTTTATGTCAGAGGTTTTTCATGCTGCTCTTCGTCGGCCTCGGCAATCCCGGACGCGCCTACGCCAAGAACCGGCACAATATCGGCTTCATGGCCCTCGAAGCCATCGCCAAGCGCCACGGCTTTCCGTCGGCGCGCGCCCGCTTTCAGGGCCTCGTCAGCGAGGGGACGATCGCGGGCGAGCGCGTCATGCTGCTGCAGCCGCAGACTTATATGAACGACAGCGGCCGTTCGGTCGGCGAAGCCGCGCGCTTTCACAAGATCGGCCTCGACGAGATCGTCGTCCTCCACGACGAACTCGATCTCGCGCCCGCCAAATGCCGCATCAAGCGCGGAGGCGGCGTCGCCGGCCACAACGGCCTGCGATCGATCACCGCCCATATCGGCAATGATTATAAGCGCGTTCGGCTCGGCATCGGCCATCCGGGCGACAAGGCGCTGGTGCATTCCTATGTGCTCAATGATTTCGCCAAGAGCGAAGAGCCTTGGGTCGCGGCCCTGTGCGAAGCGATCGCCGATAACGCCGCGCTGCTCGTCAAAGGCGACGACGCAGGCCTTCAAAACAAGTTGCATCTCGCGCTTGAAGCCAAAGGTTTCGGCGCGGTGAAGCGCGTCGGCGAGGCGTAAACTTATCTAAACTTGGCATGAACGGCGGCTTCACAGCCGGTTCAGCGCGACTGCGCGAAAGTTGGCGCGCTGATCGAGACGCCCGTCTCGACACGGGGGCCTAAGCCCAGGAGTCATCCATGATCCGCACAGCCATTCTCGCCGCCGCTGTTTTCGCCGCCGCGCCGGCATTCGCGCAGACCGCGCCGGCGATGAAGCCAGCGACGCCCGCCGGCGCGCCCGTCCAGCCCGTGAAAATGGAAGCGCAGCGCCTCGACATCAACGCCGCCACCGTCGAGCAGCTCGCGACCGTCAAGGGTCTGAACAAGACCTTCGCCGAGGCGATCGTGAAGGCTCGTCCGTTCAAGAGCGTCGAGGAGCTTTCGACCGGCAATGTCCTGCCGGCGGAAGTCTTCGCGATGGTCAAGGATCGCCTGACGGTCGCCAAATAAGGACCGCGACTTGACGAAGCGAACGCCCGCCGCGACCCGGCGGGCGTTTTCCTGTGGCTTTCCTGTCGCTCGGCGCCGGCCCCTTTCCCAAAGCGGCGCAAACCCCTATATTCAATTCGCCGTCGCTTGCGGCGGCTATGGCGATAAACGGACACCGTAATAAACCATTCGGACCCGGGGGCGGTACCCGGCGCCTCCACCCAAGCCCGTCAGCGACATGCGGGCGGGTTTCGGCGGGGGCGAAATAGGATCGACGAGGGCGTAAAGGGTGATTTTTCGCTCGGCATGATACCGCCGTTATCGGGTCAAACCTTATAGTTGCCAACGACAACTATGCTCCGGTGGCCGTCGCCGCGTAATGCGGCGCCCAAACTGGGAATCAAGTCCTAAGGGTTAGCGCCTTTAGGCGGGGTCAGGAGGCGCCTGGCAACAGAAGCCTCCACTTAATTCTTATTCGCGCGGGCGCGCCGTGACGCAAAGCGCGGCAACAGGGATCCTGAAAGCCGATCGTCGAATCGGATCGCGCTTTCTCGACAGCACTCTGGCGCGAGGCGATGACGAAAGACCTTATCCGTTACGATCTCCTCGTTCAGGACGCGATGCGCGGCGTCATGCGCAAAGTGCTGACCGATATCGCCGAAAGCGGCTATCTGCCCGGCGACCATCACTTCACGATCAGCTTCCGCACTGACGCGCCAGGCGTCACCATCTCGCGGCGGCTCGCGGAACAATGGCCGCGCGAACTGACGATCATTCTGCAACATCAATATTCAAATCTGGAAGTCGACGACGCGGGCTTCGGCGTCACCCTGTCGTTCCGCTCCATTCCCGAACATCTCTATGTTCCCTTCGCCGCCGTCACCGGCTTCTTCGATCCGGCCGTCGAATTCGGCCTGCGCTTCGAGGGCGCCGAAGATGCGGAGGAGATGGAAGAAGAGAAGGAAGAGGATGCGCCGCCCGCGCGGCCGAGCCTCGTGACCACGAAGCCCGCGTCGGAGGCGCCGGCGAAAGAGCCTAAGCAAGCGCCTGCGAAGGAGCCGGCGAAAGGCGAGGCCGCGCAAAAGCAGAAGAAAGCCAAGTCCGACGAAGCGCAGAACGAAGGCGACGCGAAAATTGTTTCGATCGACGCCTTCCGCAAGAAGACCTGATGGGCGAGATCGTCAATCTGCGCCGCGCGCGCAAGACGCGCGACAAGCGCGTGAAGGAGGATGCGGCGCAAGTTAATCGCGTCGCCTATGGCCGCACGAAAGTCGAACGGGAGCTGAGCGCCGCTCAAGAACGGTTGGATGCCGCCAAGCTCGACGCGCATAAGCGCGAGCGCGAAACGGATGGCGGCGCGTGAGCGAGGCGCCGACCTCCTCCGTCCGGGTCGTCAAACATTCGATCGTGATCGCCGGCCATCGCACCAGCGTGTCGCTGGAGGACGCCTTTTGGCGCGCGCTCAAGGACATCGCGGCTCAGGAAGGCGTCTCGCTCGCGGCGCTTGTCGCGAAAGTCGATGCGGGACGTGGCGAAGCGAATTTGTCCTCGGCGCTGCGAGTTTTTGTGTTGGAACGGGCGTTGGGAGCGCACCCTCCCCTTGAGGGGGAGGGTCGGACTGCGAAGCAGGCCGGGGTGGGGTGACGCAGATGCGCACACTAGGCAAATCACCCCTCCCGGTCGCCTGCGGCGAGCGACCTCCCCCCACGCAAGGCGGATGTTTCCGACTTGCGCTTTTAGAATGGCCGAAATCGGCGCAGCCGACTTCGGCTGGGAGGTAGAGGCGCCGCCAAAACAGTGATTCGCCTTCCGTTCTCCTATATGCTGGCAGAATCATGAGGAACAGCCTGTCGCCCCAGTCCGACGATTACGCGCCGCAGGAAGGCGGGCTCGCCGCGCGCGCGGCCGCCGCCGCCGGGCGTCCGCGCTATCTCGACGCGCTCAATCCAGAGCAGCGCGCCGCCGTCGAGACGCTCGACGGCCCCGTGCTGGTGCTGGCCGGCGCCGGCACCGGCAAGACGCGCGCGCTCACGACGCGCATCGCCCATATTCTCGCGCTCGGAAAAGCGCGCGCCTATGAAATCCTCGCCGTGACCTTCACCAATAAGGCGGCGCGCGAAATGCGCGAGCGCGTCGAGGCGCTGGTCGGCGAAGGCGCGCAGGCCATGCAATGGCTCGGCACTTTCCACGCCATCAGCGCCAAAATCCTGCGCCGCCACGCCGAGCTTGTCGGGCTGAAGCCCAATTTCACCATTCTCGACGTCGACGATCAGATCCGACTCATGAAGCAAGTGTTGCAGGCGGAGAATATCGACGACAAGCGCTGGCCGGCGCGCGCGCTCGCCATTCGCATCGACGGCTGGAAGAACCGCGGATTGACGCCGCGCCAAGTCCCCGCCGGAGAAGCGGAGAGCTTCGCAAACGGCAAGGGCGCGGCGCTTTACGCGCTCTATCAGGAGCGGCTGAAAGTCCTGAACGCCGTCGACTTCGGCGATCTGCTGATGGAGAGCCTGCGGCTCTTTCGCGACAATCCGGACGTGCTCGCCGACTATCAGCGCCGCTTCAAATATATTCTCGTCGACGAATATCAGGACACCAATGTCGCGCAATATTTGTGGCTGCGGCTGATCTCTCAAGGGCGCGCGCCAGGAAGACAAAATCTCTGCTGCGTCGGCGACGACGACCAGAGCGTCTATGGCTGGCGCGGCGCCGAGGTCGAAAATATTCTGCGCTTCGAGCAGGATTTTCCCGGCGCGAAGATCGTGCGGCTCGAGCGCAATTACCGCTCGACCGGGCATATTCTCGCCGCCGCCTCGCATCTCATTTCGCATAATGAAGGCCGCCTCGGCAAAACGCTTTTCACCGACGGCGACGACGGCGAAAAGCCGACGCTCACCGGCGTCTGGGACAGCCAGGAAGAGGCGCGCGCCATCGGCGAGGACATCGAGCAATTGAGCCGCAAGGGCCATTCGCTCGAAGACATCGCCATTCTCGTGCGCGCATCGTTCCAGATGCGCGAATTCGAAGAGCGCTTCGTCGAGATCGGCCTGCCCTATCGCGTCATCGGCGGCCCGCGCTTTTACGAACGACTCGAAATCCGCGACGCGCTCGCCTATCTGCGCTGCGTCGCGCAGCCGGCCGACGATCTCGCCTTCGAACGCATCGTCAATACGCCTAAGCGCGGCCTGGGCGACGCGACGCTGCAGACTGCTGCATGAATACGCAAGGCGCGAACGCGTTCCGCTGATGCAGGCGGCGCGCTTTCTCACTGAGAGCGAGGAGCTGAAGCCAAAGCCCCGCGGCGCGTTGCGGAGCCTGATCGCCGATTTCGATCGCTGGCGCACGCTGATCGACGCGAAGCCGCAGCATGAGCTTGCGGAATTGGTGCTCGATGAATCCGGCTATACGGAGATGTGGCGCCAGGACAAGACGCCGGAGAGCGCGGGCCGGCTCGACAATTTGAAGGAACTCGTGCGCGCGATGGAGGCTTTTCCGGATCTCGCCTCCTTCCTCGAACATGTGTCGCTCGTCATGGAGGCCGACAGCGCCACGGACCAGCAGCGCGTGTCGATCATGACGCTGCATGGCGCCAAGGGGCTCGAATTCGAGACCGTCTATCTGCCCGGTTGGGAGGAAGGGCTATTCCCCAGCCAGCGCACGCTCGACGAGCAGGGGCGCGCGGGGCTGGAGGAAGAGCGCCGCCTCGCCTATGTGGGCCTGACGCGCGCAAAGCGCCGCGCGAAAATATTCTTCGCCAGCAATCGCCGCATTCATGGGTTGTGGCAGCCGACCGTGCCGTCGCGCTTCATCGACAATCTGCCGCAAAGCGACGTGGAAGTGGTCGAGGCGGCGGGCGCCTCGCAATATGGCGCCTATGGCGTGTCGCGCTTCGCCAATCTCGACGTCTATGGCTCGGATTATTCGACGCCGGGCTGGAAGCGCGCGCAAGGCGGCGCGCGCGATTTCGCACGCGGAGAAGCTGCGCGCGAGTCGCGGCCCGCACGCGCGAAGACAGCCGATGACGATCGAAGGCGAAGTGATCGCGCGCTCGTCGGGCGGCGCGCGCTACGGCGCCGGCGCGCGGGTGTTTCATCTGAAATTCGGCCCCGGAACGGTGGCGGCGGTCGACGGCAATAAGCTCACCGTCGATTTCGACAAGGCCGGCCGAAAGATGGTGCTGGAGAGCTTTGTGCAGGCGGGGTGAAAAAGAGAGCCAATCACGGCTGGGTCTTTGTAACAATCCAATCAGCCTTCAATTTTTCAGTGAACCGACGATCCTTCGCTGTCTTATCTTCCGCTCCAAAGGCATCAAACTCCGCAAAAACCCAATCTGTTACAGCCTTTAACTGCTCCGGCGTGATCTTCGCAAGATCAAGGTGCGGAATACGTACGGCAGGTAGCGTGGTCCCACCGTTGAGCGCCCACGATAACACCGTCAAGGAATGGAACTTCAAATTGTTTCGATAGACCCGATCGGCAACACCAGCGAGGGCCTTAAAATGGCGTTCGAGATGATCGAGCATGGCGACGATCTTCCCGTACATCTCTAGGGGATGCTGTACCTTATCTCCTGAGAAAATGCGCTTATAATAATTGGTTTCGGTCTTTATTGCGCTCGTCGGACGCGCTTTAGCCGTATGGGGCTCCTGCAACAGGGCTGCAAGCACTCCCTGAGCAACACGATCAATGCTGAAGATCTTCGCGGCCGGCTTTCCTTCCCTCTTATAATAATTTTTCCTCCGATCGTAAAAGAATCCCAACGTGAGAAGATAGTCCTCAATCTCTCGATGAACCTGCTCCGTCGCACGGAATGACGAACTGTTAATGCTCGTTTGTCGATTCGTCGCGCGAATAATCTGATCTCGCCTGTTTGGATCGGCGATGTCCCGATGAATGTTGAAATAGGAGGAGCGGCGTTGCTCACCTTGAGCCTTTAGGCTCGGGGTGCTGATTCCACGAAAGGAAAGCAACGCCATGAACAGAACTATCACATCGACGGCGATTCCCGCGAGAGCCTTGAAGGCCCAGGCGCTGGCGAACATGACGGCGAGTTTCGAATGCTTCTGCCTTGCCTCGGGGATTGAGGCGCTTGCCGAGATGATGGAAAGCGACGCGGCGGCGGCCTGCGGCCCTCGGCATGGGCGCAACCGGACGCGAAAGGCGCATCGCTGGGGCAAAGCCAAAGGCAAGATCGGTTTCCACGGCGGCAAGGTGGCGATTGAGCGCCCGCGTCTTCGCAGCTTCAACGGCAAGGAGTTGGCTCTCGCCAGTTGGGAAGCGGCGCAAAGCGAGGACTGGCTCGGCAAATGGGCGATGAACCAGATGCTGATCAACGTCTCGACGCGCAAGTTCCAACGTTCGGTTCGACTTCCCGACGGCGGCGTTCCGGCGCGCAAAGGCTCCGGCCTGTCGAAATCCGCCGCCTCGCGGCATTTTGTGGCGCTGTCGGCGGCGCGGCTGAAGGAATGGATGGCGCGCGATCTTTCCGACCTCGAGCTGCTGGTGATCCAGATCGACGGCGTTCACATGGACGAGGACATGACCCTTGTGGCGGCACTGGGCGTCGACGTGAGCGGCGACAAGCATCCGCTCGGACTGGTCGAAGGCGCGACGGAAAACGCCGCGACGGTGCAGGCCTTGGTCGACAATCTCGTCGAGCGTGGGCTCGATCCCGCTGTTCCGCGCCTTTTCATCATCGACGGCTCGAAGGCCCTCGCCAAGGCGATCCGGGCGACCTTCGGCCGCGACGCGGCCATTCAGCGCTGCCAGATTTGACAAGGCGCGCAACATCCTGGACCGCCTGCCGAAGTCCATGCATGCGTCCGTGCGGCGCGTGTTGCGGCAGGCATGGGAGATGAACGACGCCGATAAGGCCGAGACGCTCCTGCGCAACCTCGCCCGGCGGCTTGAAAAGGATTGGGAGGGCGTTTCCGCCTCGATCCTGGAAGGGCTCGACGAGATGCTCACCGTGACGAGGCTTCCACTTCACCCTGATAAGCTCTCACATTCGCTTCAAAAATTCTTGTAATGAGATTGTCGTTCTCATCACTAATGAAGCTCAAATAATCCTTTAGCTTACAAAGCGCGACGTACGAATTGGTGCCCGATATTGGAGTGCCATTCGTGGAAAGCTTAACCACCAAGCGCTTTTGAATCGAGGAACGTTCGTAAAGCTGTTGCGCCAATCGGCGCCCGCCCGGTTCGCCATTGTTGCCGTGCAGTCACAGTGCCGCTTTTTTGCCGCAAAGGGCCGCCGCGCCGCCCAAGGCCGATTCACAACGTCCGCCGCCCGCGATACACTTCAGAGAGCACTGGCGGATTGCCGCGCGGCGGCGTTGCGCCCATATCTTCTCCACCGAAATTGGCCGCAGACCTCGCCGCGACGAGGCCTCGCGGGAGGATAGTAAGCGATGGGAGCCGGCCGGACCCTGCGACGATTCCGCGTCTTGCTAGCGGCGACGACGGCTGCGCTGCTCGCCGCGCCCGCGCTCGCGACGCAATATCCGCCCCGCCGCGCCGAGCTTTTCGCGCCGCCGGCCGTCGTCGCGTTGACGGGGCTGGAGCTCGCGCCCACGCGCGCGCCAGTCGATCCAGCATACAGCTTTGCCGAAACCGCTCCCGTCGCCGCCCTGCTGGACGCGGCGCTGCTCGCCCATCCCTCCGAGCCCGACGCGCTCGACCTCGCCTGGAGCCTGATGGCGCCGGAAAATCGCGACCTCGCGCTGGCGCTCGACTCATGGGCGAAAGAATTGGGGCTGGCGCCGGAGCGCCGCCGCATCCGCTCCGTCCTGGCGAGCGCCTACGCCGCCCGAGGGTTTGCGCCTTTCTGGATCGAGGCCGGCCAATGGCGCGCCTCGGTCGCGCCGGCGCTCGCGCGCCTCGCGGCCGCTGGCGACGACGGACTCGATCTTCGCGCCTATGTCGCGCCCGCCGCCGACAGGGCGGCGCCGACGGCGGAGGACGATCTGGCGCTGTCGGAATCGGTCGCCGCCTACGCGCTGCAGGCGCGCGGCGGGCGCATCGAGCCCGAACGCATCTCGCGGCTCATCGGCGCGCGGACCACTCTGCCCGATCCCGCGCAGACGGTGGCGGAAGTCGCGAGCGCGGGCGAGCGCGCGGGCGAGGCGCTGCAAGCCCATAATCCCACGCATTACGGCTATCAGCAGCTGCGGGACAAGCTCATCGAGCTGCGGGCGCAGCGCGCCGCCGCGCCCGCTTCCGACGAGCGCTTCGCCGCGGCTGTCGACGGCGCGGCCCAGAGCGATGCGCTGCCGCCCGCGAGCAAGTCAAAACGGCGCCGCGCCGCCGCGCTCGCCAAGGCGTCGACCTCGCGCATCGAGGCCGAGATCATCGCCAATATGGAGCGCTGGCGCTGGCTGCCGCGCGATCTCGGCGAGGAGCGCGTCGAGGTCAACATCCCCGATTTCGAGCTGGCGCTGGTGCGCAATGGCGAAGTCGCGCATCGCACGCGCGTCATCGTCGGCAAGGAGGAGACGCCGACGCCGATCTTCTCCAACGCGCTGCAGTTCATCATCGTCAATCCCTATTGGAACGTGCCGCCGTCAATCCTGAACAAGGAGATGCTGCCGAAAGCCGGCGGCGACGTGTCGGCGATCGCGGCGCGCGGCTTCAATGTCTCCTACCGCGGCGGCAAGCTCGTGGTGCGCCAGCCGCCGGGCGAAGGCAATGCGCTCGGCCGCATCAAATTCATGTTCCCCAACGACTTCGCCGTCTATCTGCACGACACGCCGTCGCGCAACCTGTTCGCGGCGTCGCATCGCGCCTTCAGCCACGGCTGCATGCGCGTCGAGGAGCCGTTCTCGCTCGCCGAAGCGGTGCTCGGACCCGGCAGCGGCTGGTCGGAAAGCCGCGTGCGCCGGCTCATCGGCGGCTCGGAGCGCTACATCAATCTGTCGAAGCCGCTGCCGATCCACATCGAATATTTCACCGCCTATATCGACGAAGCCGGCCGCCTCGTGCAGCGTCCCGATCTTTACGGCTATTCTGGCCGCGTGCGGCGGGCGCTGGGCTTGGACGGCTGAGACCGGATCAAAGCCGCGCCGAGAACAGCGCGGCGCAGCCAATTGTTTCGACCGAAACTTCGCTGAATTGCATTTCCAATTCGTGTGTCAGCGTCGCTAAATCGTCCTGCGTATTGCAGAAAACGCCCTTCGAATTATAGAAGGCCATGAGGCGCCGCGCCGCCCAACTCCGCTCGACGCCTCCCTGCAGGAGCGTCGAACCGAAAAGCGCTGCGCCCGGATTCATCAGTGGAATGAGGAAATCCAAGGCGCGCGCTTTCGTCGCCATGTCGCCCGGGAGGCAGTGCAGCAGATAATTGACGCCCACCGAGTTGAATTTCTGGGCGTCGAAATCAATCTCCTCAAGAACATTGCGCAGATAGACGCCCGGCCGGTAACGCGCAATCCGACGCGACGCGAATTGCAGCGCGTTATGATTTAGATCCATTAAGGCGACGCGCGGCGCGGGCGTTGGGAAGCGGCAGCGGTCGAGGAAATAGCCGGTGCCGACCCCGACATCGAGATGATTGCCGCTGACGTGCCGGTCGTAATGCGCGAGCAGACGTTCCGTCGGACACTTCCAAATCCAGCGGTTGGAGAGGCCGAGGACGAGCAGATCGTAAATGGCGAGCGATTTCGGCGTATAAATCGCCTGGCCGGCGTCGATTTGTTCGGGCGTGACAGGCGCCAAGCTCGCTCCTTCCATAAAAAACAATCGCCGGCGCAAGGGGTGACAAATCGCCCGGCCGCGTGGAAAAGCTTATCTCACAACACAGTAGAGGTCGTAAGCGTCAATGGCTCCCCCGCCCCTTCTCGCCCTGCAGGGCGTCACGCTCACTCTCGGCGGAAAGCCGCTGCTCGACGGCGCCGATCTTTCAGTCGCGCCGGGGGCGCGGCTTTGCGTCGTTGGCCGCAACGGCTCCGGCAAATCGACGCTTCTTAAAATCGCCGCGGGCGAGATCGAGGCGGATGGCGGAACGCGCTTTCTGCAGCCGGGCGCGTCCTTGCGCTATCTGCCGCAGGAGCCGGATTTTTCCGGCTTCGCGACGACGCTTGCCTATGTCGAAGCCGGACTCGGCCCGCTCGATGATCCCCACATCGCCAAAACCGCGCTCAATGATTTGGGGCTCACCGGCGAGGAAGAGCCAACAAAAATCTCTGGCGGCGAAGCGCGGCGCGCCGCGCTCGCCCGCGTTCTCGCGCCCGAGCCCGACATTCTGCTGCTCGACGAGCCGACGAACCATCTCGATCTGCCGACAATCCTCTGGCTCGAAGAAAAGCTCGCGTCGCTTCGCTCTGCGCTGGTCCTCATCAGTCACGACCGCCGCTTCCTGCAAGACCTGACCCGCGAAACCTTGTGGATCGATCGCGGCCGCACACGCCATCTTGCGCGCGGTTTCAAGGAGTTCGAAGCCTGGCGCGACCGCGAGCTGGAAGAAGAAGAGAAGCAGCAACACAAGATCGACCGCAAGATCGTCGCCGAGGAACATTGGCTGCGCCATGGCGTCTCGGGCCGGCGCAAGCGCAATATGAAGCGGCTCGCGGGCTTGCATCATATGCGCGCCGAGCGGCGCAACCGCGTCATGCCGACAGGCGACGTGAAGCTCGAAGCAAGCGAAGCGCAGCTTTCCGGCAAGCTCGTGATCGAGGCGATAAAGATCGGCAAATCATTCGGCGCGCGCGTCATCGTCGAGAATTTCACGACGCGCATCTTGCGCGGCGACCGGCTCGGAATCGTCGGCGCGAACGGCGCCGGCAAGACGACGCTCGTCAATCTCTTGACCGGCGCGCTCGCGCCAGATCGCGGCAAGATTCGCCACGGCGCCAATCTCGAAATGGCGACGCTGGAGCAAAGCCGCGCGAGCCTTCATCCCGAGACAACGTTGCAGGAAGCGCTGACGGGCGGCGGCTCCGACATGGTCGAGATCAACGGCGAGCGGCGTCATGTCGTCGGCTATATGAAAGATTTCCTGTTCAAGCCCGAACAGGCGCGAACGCCGATCGGCAAGCTTTCGGGCGGCGAACGCGGCCGTCTGCTGCTGGCGCGCGCGCTGGCGAAGCCGTCGAATCTGCTCGTTCTCGACGAGCCGACGAATGATCTCGACCTCGAAACGCTCGACCTGCTCGAAGAAATGCTCGCGGATTATCCTGGCACGCTGATCGTCGTCAGCCACGACCGCGATTTTCTCGACCGCGTCGCGACAAGCGTGCTGATGAGCGAAGGCGACGGCCGCTGGATCGAATATGCCGGCGGCTATAGCGACATGATCGCCCAGCGCGGCAAGGGCGTCGAGGCGCGCGCCAGCGCCGCGCCCCTGCGTGAGGCGAAGGAGAAAGCGCCCAAAGAAAAATTCTCCGGCGAAAAGGCGACGCCGAAAGCCAAGCTCTCCTTCAAGGAGCAGCATGCGCTGACGACGCTGCCGGCGAAGATCGAGGAGCTGCGCGCCAAATGCGCGAAGCTGCAAGCGCTGCTCGACGATCCCGATCTCTACGCGCGCGATCCGGCGAAATTCGCCAAGGCCGGCGAAGC
This sequence comes from uncultured Alphaproteobacteria bacterium, assembly GCA_963706255.1. GTDB lineage: Bacteria > Pseudomonadota > Alphaproteobacteria > Rhizobiales > Beijerinckiaceae > Methylocystis. Next base: position 45,606 of record CAVPMJ010000026.1, read on the forward strand.
ATTCGCGGCTGCGGAAGCCGATCTTTCGGCGGCCGAAGAAGAATGGCTCGAACTCGAAATCAAGCGCGAAGAGATCGAGAGCTGAAGCGCGCAATGCGTAGGATCAGCAGCGCCGTCATGAGCGGGCCAAGGGCAAGCGCAAGCAGCGCATCGGAAAATTCGCCGGTCGCGCCCTTGATAAGGCCGACAAGATAGGGACCTGCGAGGCCCGAGACATTGCCGATCGAGTTTATCACCGCCACGCCCACGACCGCGTCGACGGGGCCGAGCGTGAGCGTCGTGAAACTCCAGAAGGTCGGCAAGGCCGCGATCGAACCGAGGGCGGCGGCGGATAGCGCGATCATCGCGAGAAGCGGCGATGGCGCATAGGCGGCGCAGGCGAGACCGACGCTCCCGATGATCGCCGCGATCGCCGTATGGGCGACGGTTTCGCGCCAGCGGTCGGAACTGCGGCTCCAGGCCCACATGGCCAGCGCGCCGCAGACATAAGGGATGGATGCGAGCAAGCTCGTGGCGACGACGCCATAGCCGAGAGCCTTGATGATCTGTGGAAGCCAGAAGCTAAGCCCATAGAGCGCGAGGACGATGCCGAAATAGGCGACGCCGAGAATGAGAATGCGAGGATCGGCCAGCGCGCGCCAATGATTTTCGTCGCCGCCCGCTTCGTCGCGCACGAGCGCAGTCTGCAACGAGGCGCATTCTCGGGGCGTAAGCCATTTGGCGGCGGACGGCCGATCTGGCAGAAAGAAGAAACAGACGACGCCGAGAATGATCGACGGCAGCGCCTCTAGGAGAAACAGCCATCGCCAACCGCTGATTCCACCGAAGCCGTCCATCGTCGAAAGAATCAGCCCCGAAAGCGGCGCGCCGACGGCGCTGGAAACGGGGACCGCGAGCAGGAAGCATGCGAGAATGCGCGCGCGCTGCGCAGCGGGTATCCAATAAGTGAGATAAAGAATGACGCCTGGCGCAAAACCGGCCTCCGCCACGCCGAGCAGCAGACGCAGCGCGACGAAGCTCGTCTCGTTCCATGTGAAGGCCGTCAATGCGGCGACGACGCCCCAACTCGCCATGATGCGCGCGATCCAGATGCGCGCGCCGACACGATGCAGAATGTAATTGCTCGGCGCCTCGAACAGGCAATAGCCGATGAAGAAGACGCCGGCGGCCCAGCCGAAGAACTCCGGCGTGAAGCCGAGCTCCTCATTCATCGTCAGAGCGGCGAAGCCGATGTTGACGCGATCGAGATAGGCGACGAAGAAGCCGGCGACGAGAAATGGAATCAATCGCCGCGCGGCTTTCGCGACGGCGCGGTCGGCGTCGGTCTCTTCGCTTGCGGCGCGCGCGTCATGGGTGGACGGCGTCGTCTCCGCCTTCAACATGAGCTAGGCTCGGTCGAAGCGCATGAGGCGATGCCAGCCATGCTTGGCGTCGCCGGGCAAGCGCTTTAGCCCAACCTCGCGCGCCTGCGCGTCCAGAACGGACAGGGGCTCTGGCCGATCGCTGGTCGTGATGTGCTCGAACACCGCGCTTTTCTCGACCGTCGAAAGGCCAACCCATTCGGCGTTAATCCAGTCGCAGTAATGACGCAGATAATCATCGAGCGTTTCGTTCTCCTCGCGCACCGTGTCGACAAGCAGAAGGAGGCCGTCCAGGGCGAGCGCCCGCGCGGCGGCGCGAAAGAATTCCGCCTTATCGTCCGTCGACAAGTGATGCAGGACGAAACTGCTATGGATCGCATCATATGTCTTGCCGTCGGCCAACGCCGACAGCATATCGCCCTGCGCCAGTTCGACCGGACAAGGCAGCGATCGCAGATTCTCCGCAGCCAGCGTCAGCGCCTTTTCGGAAAGATCGACGCCCCTGTACCGCGCCGGCGCGACGCGACGCAGAATCGGCGCTAAGACGCTCGCGTCGCCGCAGCCAAGGTCGAGCAGCGAGAAGCCGCGGCCGTGAAAGCGCGTTTTCAGCGCGCGTTCGACTTCTTCGCCAATCGCGCGGTGCGACATGAAATCCTCGACCACGACCTTATGATAGGTATCCCAAAGATCGAAGATCTCGCCGGAATATTCGGATTTGTTCGCAGCGATCATGGCGAGCAGCCTCTGTTGAATTGCTTTATTTCAGTTCGAAGCCCAGCGCGTTCAGCGCCTCGCGAATGCGATCGCGTCCGCTCATCGCCTCGGGCCCGCGCACGCGCGAGAGCACTTGCCGAATCCAGCCTTGATCGGGCAGGCCCTGCTCTTTTTGGAAGTCCTTGAACTTCACGTCGAGCGTCTCGATCGCCTCGCGCTGCGCGTCGCCCCATTCATATTGCTCGCGATGGAGCACGGCCGCCTGACCTAGACGCGGCTTGACGGCCGCGTTGGCGGAGGGGTCGGGAACGCCAATCGCCATGCCGAAAACCGCGAAGACGTGCTTCGGTAGATTCAGCTCCTTCGCCACTTCCTCCGGCTTGTTGCGCATCGCGCCGATATAGCAGCAGCCCAGCCCCAACGATTCGAGCGCGGTCACGGCGTTTTGCGCGGCGAGCGCCGCATCGACAATGCCCGTCATGAAGATTTCGAGATAGGGCAGCGCCGCAGCATCGCGCCCCCTTTCGCGCCCGAGATTTTCAAGCCGCGCGAGGTCGCAGAGCCAGACAAGGAACAGCGGACAGTCGCGAATATGCTTTTGTCCGCCGGCGAGATCGGAGAGACGATTCTTGCGCGCTTCGTCTTGGACCGCGACGACGCTCCAGACCTGAAGATTTGACGATGTCGAAGCGGACTGCGCGGCGGCGACGATCGTCTCCAGCGCGCCTTCGGGCAGTTTCTCGGGCAGAAAATTGCGATGCGAACGATGCGCGAGAATGAGGTCGAGCGTATCGTTCCATTGCTTGGGCTTGGGCGAATCGTCGCGCCGATAGCGCTCGAACATGGCCGCCGCGCCGCGCGCGTCGATGCTTTCAGGACTGACGGGCTTGTTCATGGGTTTCCAAAGCAAAATGATGCGCGCCAATCGAAGCTTGGCGCGGCCTTGGAAATCAGTTTAGCAATTGCCGCCAGCGCATCCAAGAAATTTGCGGCGGCGCAATAATTCACCCCCGCCTCGGCGCCAGTATCGCGCGAAAATCATTGACATTGGTGCGCGTTGGCCCGGTGACGACAAGATCGCCGAGCTTCTCGAAAGCGGTGTAGGCGTCATTATTGGCGAAGAGCGCCTTCAGATCGACGCCGCCCTTCTTCGCGCGCTCGAATGAGTCCGCCGTCATGATCGCGCCGGCGTTGTCCTCGCTGCCGTCGATGCCATCTGTGTCGCAGGCGATCGCCGATATGCCGCCAAAGCCTTCAAGCGCGAGCGTCAGGCCGAGCAGAAACTCCGCGTCGCGCCCGCCGCGGCCCTTGCCGCGCACGGTGACAGTCGTCTCGCCGCCGGAGATGATGGCGACCGGCGGCTCGAAGGGCTGGCCGTGAAGCGCGATTTGCTTGGCTATGCCCGCATGCACCAGCGCCACGTCGCGCGACTCTCCTTCGAGATCGCCAAGGATGCAGGGTGTGAATCCGGCAGCCTTCGCCACTGCGGCGGCCGCGTCGAGCGAACCTTGCGGCGTGGCGATCAGAATGTTCTGCACATTATTGAAAATCGCGTCGCCGGGCTTGGGCGTTTCGCAGTCTGGCTTTTGCAGATGCGCAAGCACCGCCGCCGGCGCGTCGATCTTATATTTGGCGATGAC
>CAVPMJ010000027.1:0-335144 GCA_963706255.1 uncultured Alphaproteobacteria bacterium
CTGGAAAAGATCCGCCTCACTTGTAACTCAGAGCGGTCCAGCCATGCAGGACGAGAAGCGGGCCGATCAACGCTGCTAATGTGTAATGAATCATCAGGCGCGCCCAGCGCCATTTCTTGGACGCCAGAAGCAGCACTTCCGCATTGAAGAGACCCGTGACCGCAATCACGACGAGTGCAATCGCAACGACGCCCATGACGCCGTAACCGATTGCGCCAGCGTGGAGCACAAACAGCAACAACAATGCGACGCCGCAAATCTTATGCAGCCCGAAGTGAAGGCGCACTTGCCGTGCATCTCCTGACCGGCGCGTTATGAAGAGCGTCCATTGAAAAAGGTACATCGCGAACAAAGCCGATCCCGTGATATAGCGCCAGTCCCGCATCAAAGCAGGTGGCACTCTCGCGTTGATCTGGCTCCGCATAACCAGGCTGACTGCAAGGATGGCCAGGATGAAAAGGCCGGCGATGAAATACGGTCGCTTCATGGCGCCGCGAATCTGCAAAGCGGTCATTGCGAGGCCTCGTGTTTGGTGGGCGTATCGCCTCTCAGGAGGTCGACCAGCACGACGTTCGACGTTGCGGCATAGACTGTTTCCATCATGGCCTTAGAATCAGGCAAGGCCCGCTTGCCCTTTGCCGGCCAGTCGGCGCCTATGGTCGGCGGGTTCCTGAACGTGGCAGCTTTGCGTAGGTAATCGCTGTAAGATTCCTCAATGGCCGCATACAGATTCCCGAGCATGATGCGGTATTCATCCGTTGAGATAACGTCCGTTTGATGCACCCAGGTAACGGCGCCCATTATGTCATTTAGTCTCCAATCTTTTTTCGGGGTGCTCTTATGCTTATTGTGACAGGAGACACATGGGGTCGCCGCTGCGACGTCCGGGAACATTGCGACCTGCGAACCATCGGGCATAGAGAAGAAACGTGGTTTTCCGGTCACTCTGATTTGGGCGAATTCGGTTTCTTGCCGGCCAGCGAACAGATTGGACGGATTTATCGGCTTATCTGATCCAAGAAACAAACCGAGCAACGGCTTTTTCTGTTGTAGTTTCTCGGCCACGAGACGAAGGAACAAGGCTGGAAGCGGGCCGGCTTCGACGCCGCCTTGCTTCCAGTCCTCGCCGAATTGCAGGCCCGCAAGCTGTCCTGCTCCGACGATACGTTCAGTGTAGAGCTTGCGCGTCTGTGCGTTCACGGCGTTGATCGTCTCGAACATGCGGACGGCGTCGATCGTCGCGCCTTTCGTCGTCGCTGCGTCTTTTTCGGGCAGCGGCGGCGGCGCCATGACGAAGAGGTAGGTGCCGAGTACGGTCAGTGCGAGAACGGCAAGGACACGTCCGAAGGTCATGGCTGTTTCGCTTTCTCTTTCTTCGCTATGCCATATGAACTCGGGCCATTGGCCATATGGAAATCGATAGTGCTGCGCGGAAATAGATCTCGGAACGCCGTCTGCGCCTTGCGTTCGTGATTCCCGTGGTAGTCATGACAGCCCAGGCAGCTCGGCCAATTCGCGTTGTTGACTAACGTCGCGTGGGGAATGTCCAACGGGTCGTTCTTAACGACGATCTTGTCGTGACACAGCTGACACTGGTCTGCCTTGCCCAACACCCGGCGATCCCTATGCTCGATATGGCAACTCAGACAATCGCGGGCGTCTAATCGGTTGACTGCGTCCAAGAACCGAGGCTCGCGGAACCGATACGTAGGATGAGTGTCTGCTTTACGTACATGGCAGGACGAGCACGCGGCCCCTGTCACCGGGACATTCCCGAAGTACGCTCCATGATCGCGAAGCCCTGCCCAATATCTGACATTTGCTTGGATTTGCTGCCTAGCCGAGCCAGGCGCCGGTTTGTGGCACTCACCGCAAGCAATATTTGCGTGTCCCTGTGTCATCCGCCCGGGAGCGAGGACCCATTGTGCCGTCGAGTCGAACGACAACAGCGCCGCTACTACGGTGCTGAGAGCAAAAATCACAAGGCCGACAAGCAAATCGTTACGCTTGAGCATCGCTCAATGACCCTGAAATCCAAGATGCAAAAATCCACTTCGTTCCGCTAACTTAGAAAATCTGACTCAGTTAGCGCTTCTTGGCAAGCAAGTGCTTGGCGTCGGGGTCGTCAAAGGCTTTTTCCACAAAGCGGCGCAAGGCCCCATCGCATGGGAACAAGCTCGCGGCCGGAGCAGTCATGTCGGCGAATGACCTCTATCCTCGTTGTGGAGGCGATGTTGTAGCGCGGCGCGAGATTGCGCGGCTGGCCGATCAGGTCGGCGAGGTAGTGGATTCCCCGGCAGTCGGCACGACGACCAGTGCGATTCGATCAGCCAAGCGCTCCTCGATGGAAACAACTCGTTTATGCTGTGGCTTCACCCGAAGATTGGCAGGTTCTCCTCGCCAAAGCAGGACCGCCAAGGCCAAGAGCGGTTTTCTGACAACATGCGAGGCGGCCTTCGTAGCCCAAGCCCATCAGCGAACTTTGTCGCGCCGCCGCCTGGCGAACGGGATGGATGCAGCGTTCTACACGTTAGACATCCATGATCGAGCGGAAGCATGAGAGTGGTAGATGCAATTCCGTCAGCTCTCTCGTTGTATTTCAGCACCTGCATTAAGCCTCTTTAATGCTTTCTTGATCTTCCGTGTTCACGATTAAGCGCATACCTCCTTGTGAGTTTCTGCCATGTGGGCAATACGCCTTGGGCTGCTTGTCATCGCCGCCGTCTCGATTGCAACGTGCAACTCCGTCCCCACTGATCGGGGGTTTCAGGCGCTTGCAACAATGCCGCCGCCGAGGGGTCTGATTCCGCCTCAATAGAAGAAAAGGCAAAACGCCCGCGTTTACATCCCGCATCGGGGCGCGCCGATATCAGTGCGCGGCAAGTTTGAGCCAGGTGGAGCAGGCGCTCCTGAACGGTCCCGTGGAGGAACTGTGCGGGATGCTGGACGAATGGAGGGTCCAGTGGGAACGGCGCGATTTGCCAGGCGAGGTTGGGCCTTTCTGAAACGGAACAAATTCTTCGGAACCGTTGAAAAACTCCCCAGTTGATTGATGGGCTGTCACCGCCGTAATTCACGGACAAGAAAATGAGCGACTGGCTGCATAATCTCCCAACCCTGTGGATGGCACTGGTTGTTTTCGGCCTTACATACCTGGTCGCGGCCGCAATCCATACTGTCGTTGCGGTCCTTGCGGTGGGCGAGCGAGCGCGCTCATTCAAGGCCGTCTCACCCGGCATGCTGCCGCCTCTGGGCATCATCTTCGGCCTTTTCGTCGCGTTCACCGCTGCGCAGGTCTGGAACGACACCGACCGGGCCAATGCGGCGGTCACCCGGGAGGCTAGTGCGCTGAGATCCGTCGTACTGCTCGCCGCCAGCTTTCCGGGCGAGTCCGAGATGCGTTTGCGTGCGCTAATCCACCGCTACATTGAGGAAGCCGTAGCTCAGGAGTGGCCGACGATGGCCCGGCAGACCGCCACACTGAACATCGCCCCACGCGCCCTCGTCGAGGCGCTGCAGCTGACCCTTGCTCTCGCGCCCGGGAACCTGGGCCAGCAGACCGCACAGCGTCAGATCACCACCGCGCTTGAAAGCGCGTTGGATGCGCGTCGCCAGCGCATTCTCACCAGCCGATCCGAAGTCCATTTGGTTAAGTGGGCATGTCTGGTCTTGCAGGCAGTTTGCGCCCTCCTCGCGATCGCCAGCGTTCACAGCGATAACCGGCTCGCCTCTATGATCACGATGGGAACCTTTGCAACCGGGGTGGCCGCATCCGTGCTGCTGATCCTTGCTCACGACCGGCCATTCACCGGGGAGATCTCGGTCGGGCCCCAGCCGCTACTGCAGGTCGTGCCGGAGGCGGACACCGCCCCACAACCCAGCGAACTGTCTCGATCGCCTCCGGCTAGAACCTCCAGCAAACCGCCGAGGCGGAAGGGACGGTGACGCAGCGGTGGAAGCTACCGCGGCGCGGCATTGTTTGATCCCTGATCGCAAGCCTGGCTGACGTTGCCGAGCTGTTTGGCCAGTTCGAGCAGGCCTGCCTTGGCGCGGATGATTTTCTGTTCCTGGGTCATTTCGGTGTCTCCTGGAGACTCCGTGGCGGGGGCTGCGCTACCCCGACCAACTCGCCCCCGCCACGGCTCATATGCGTGGCTGAAAGCACCGTCCGTCAGATTAAGTCAAAACTTATACAGTTCATTCCTTGTAGTAGCCGATGCCGCAAATCTGATCACCGACTTTCGTGTAGAATGAGGTCTTCTCTAGTGGCGTGTCTGTGCCAGGGCGCGGCCACCAATAGGTAACTCTTTTTATCGTTCCTTCGGTAGCCTTCTGCATCATCTCCCGACCGAGGGGAAAGCCTTTCTTGCCCTTAATGTCCTGCAGGTGCTCGCCCTTCATTGTTGGATGCGCCGTTAAAGCGCCATCGGAAGCGTTGGCGCAGAACACATACAGATCGCGGTCGCTAAAGCCGCCCTCGCCTTTGTTGAACATATTGAATGCTTTTGCCTTGTCCTCTTTCACCGCGACGACTGCTTCCTTCAGCATGGCCTTGGCTTCCTCAGCCGTGCCGTATTGAGCTGCCAGGCCAGAGGCGCTGAGAAGCATCAGACCTGCGGAATAAGCTATGACGAAGGCGAGATGGCGTGACATGACGCTCTGTCCTCTATGCGTTCACTAGCTAGAGCGGCCCGCGCTGCTACCACAACCTACCAGCCCGGCGCAGGGTTCCGCCTGGCGGCCGGCGCTGTCAGTCCTTGGGGGCGTTGCAAGGAGGCGCACTTGTTGCAACCGATCGAGATCGCGCAGCAGTTCCTTCCATTCCGGCGCGACACCCGCCTCGCAGGAAAGATCGTCGAGATATTTTTGCATGGCGAGGGCCAGGAACGAACAGAACACATGACCGCGGATAGCTGCGTCGGACGAATGAAAAATCGACCGCATGCCGGCGCCCTCGCTCGCTCACCCCTGCGGCCGATACTCTGGCCAATCCGGCATGATGTGGACGGCGCGCGAGCCGCATTCCCGGCAGACGAAGCGCCCGATCGCCGGATCCTAGCGCCAGCGCTCGGCGGGCGTCCCGTGCGCTGAAGCACAGACTTCCAGTTTGGCGTCCCGCACCATACCCACCGGAGTAACGGTGGGAGGCGAAGATGCGCATGGATTTTGACCTCGGGTCGACGGCCTGGATGCTGGCCGCTGGAATCTTCACCCTCATCGCCGCCGGAATGATCGTGGAGCTCATTAAATTCGCGATCAGCGCGTAAGAATGGCCGCAGCCATGTCCAAAGCATCAATAATCGTCCTAGCCGCGCGCATGGCGCCAAAGGCGATTTTGCCGTGATGCCGGCAGCATAGGCCGGTGCATCAAACCCAGGCCGCGGCGGCTCCCTCGGCGCGAAGATCGGCGATGGTTAGCGGACGAGTTGCACGGCGGGAGCTAATTAAAGTTCGCTGTCGTCCGCCGACGCTTATCGGGCAAATGTTGGGCACTAGGCGCACATCGGCGCAGCTTTCAATTACAACTAATTGATTTCGTTGGCGCTCCCTAGGGGACTGCCATATTTCTTTATAATCAATTACTTAGGCTGAAGTGGGACAGAATTGCTTCCCACTGGATTCCAAGGCTTTCCAAGGAGAGTGTCCCACCAGAATCGGCGGCTTGGGCGTGCGCCACGAGCCGCGTCCCCGCGCCTGCGTTCTGATTTGCAAAGCCGACAAAGACAGCTGGACGCTTCTCGACGCCAATGAGATGAACGTGCCACTCGTGCACGAGCAAAGTCACCGCCTCGGGGGGGCATTGAATTTTCTTCCGAAATCGCTCAATGCTCAGCATGCACAGTTGTAGACGGGGCATTTCGTTCATCCCGCGTCGGGGCAGAAGAGATGTGCTTTCGCCTGATGCGCAACAATAGCCCTCTTGTTGCAGGCGATTTCTTCAAGAGACAAGATCAGTGATGTCGAAGCGGTCGCAGTGACTGAAACTTCGGTTTCTCCCTTCTTATTCGAGAGCCATCCACCCCCAGAGGTCCAATGCGCCGTACAGTCCGTCCTTTCATCAAGGAATTCAAAAGTCGGTCGGTGAAATCATCGGCTGCTCATCCGCCGCCTATCGACGACGCCGACAAGAATGACCCGAAGCCGTCATTCTTGGATCTGGGTGTTTTTTCAACTCCCCAGAACAATCCTAACGACGGATACAAGGCTGCACTGAAAGTCGCCGACGCGGTGTTTGGCGGGCGCAATTTGGCGGTGGCGGTTCCCGAGAACGATCCATCATCCAGCGCCCCTGCGGGTCGGGTGTTGCCGGATCTCATCGAAAAAGACGATGCTCTGACTGTTCGATTGGCAGCAGCCGATGAAAAGACCCGCCGTGGCCGCAGCACTGGCAAAGCCATGAGCCCTTCTCCCATTCGGCGTAAAAAACCGATCTTCCAACCAGAAAATGAAACAGCGAGGGTTTCCCTCGAACGACCCGCCGCAAATCTCTCAGCGCAAATATCGATTGTTTCGGCGCCCGATCGAGAGCGCAGATCAATCCAAAAGCGTTGGGTTCTCGGGACCGAACTCAAAGCCGGAGAGAAATGGAAGCGGCGCTTGTGCAAGGCTGCACGCTGAGCCGCACCAAATCTCTTTCCCGAGCAGAAGGCGCCAGAAATTGACCTCTTTGAATGATAGGCTCGCGGAGTTCACAGTTGATCGGTTTCCGGACGATGGATCGCCAGTCGAGCTGCTGTGTGTGGATCACAGAGGAACCTATGTCGTTCCTTTTTCTTGCGGCCGCGTCGAGGATGCGTGGCGCAATCTCGGGACGGACGAGGTTATCGAGGCAGACGTCGTGGGCTGGCGGCCAAGGAGTCGGAATGCCGCAGCAGAACCCCCACTTCTTGGCAAGGTCGCCGGAAACGTTGATCAGTTGTCCAGTTCGGCGAAATGCCTCCTTCGTATCGACGCCCTGGAGAGGGTCGATATCGACTTGAGATGTCGATAGGCGCATTCACCCAATTCGCTCGTAAGTGCTGCAAATTCCGTCTGGCGATCAAATCTGGAGCATCGAAGTCAGCGTCGCGCGCTGGCAGAGAACGTAATACGTGGCGACGTCATGTTTTTGAGCCACCAGCGGCTGCAAGCGATCAGAGAGGCCGTCCTGTTCAGTTGCATTGAACATCGCAGGTTCGACCCGCGTGACCCCGTTGGTTTGTGCCACTCCAGGATGCGCGGGTTTCAGAAGCACACGATCTGCGACCGAGTTCGACAAATCAGTGGCGCCGCGACTTGAGGCGCGAGGCGAGGGAAATCGAGCTTGCCCGCTTCCGCCAAATTCTCATATGGCCGTTGAGCTTGCGCTGTCGTTGACCTTGCGCTTGCCGAGTGGGAGAGGAAGCCAATATGATTGGCTGCTTGGTCCTGGTCAGAACTCCATGCGGTAAACACCGATGGCGAACAAGAGCTAACAGCAGCAATCAAACCATCACCCTGCCGCAAGGCGGCGGCGCCCTGCATGGTATCGGTGAGACCTTTTCACCCGACCTCCACACCGGCACCGGCAACTTCACGGTGCCCATTGCGCTGCCGCCTGGGCGCAACGGATTCCAGCCACAACTCAATCTCGTCTACAGCACCGGCAACGGGAACGGCCCGTTCGGCTTGGGCTGGAGCCTGAGCATCCCCGGCGTCAGCCGGAAGACCTCCAGAGGGATTCCACGGTATGCCGGACGAGCGCGATACCTTCTTGCTTTCCGGCGCGGAGGATCTGGTGCCTGTCGCGGAGACGGCGGGAGCGACGCGCTATCGGCCACGAACCGAAGGGCTCTTCGCTCGCATCGAACATCGCCGCGATGCGGACACCGATCACTGGGAGGTTCGCAGCAAGGACGGGCTGGTCAGCGTGTACGGAACACCGCGCAGCATCCAGAACGATCCGGCGGTCATCGCCAATCCGGAGAATCGAAGTCAGATCTTCAATTGGAAACTCACCGAAGACCCAAGACCCCTTCGGGAATACCATCCGCTACGACTATGAACGGGACTTGGGCGACACCGCCGACCATCTGTGGGACCAGCTCTACCTCAAGCGGATACGGTACGCAGACTACACCGATCGCGCCAAGCCGGCGACGAGAAATTCCTGGTCTCGGTGACGTTCAACTATGAAGAACGGCCCGACCCCTTCTCGGAATACCGGCCGGGCTTCGAGATCCGCACGACCCGGCGCTGCACCAGCATCGAGATCCGCACCCATGCCGACCGCGAACGCCTGGTCCGCGTCTATCACTTGATCTACCTCGATCAACGCGGGCTGCCGATCGAACAGCTCCCGCTGAACGCAGCGTCGCTGCTCAGTCAAGTCCTCGTCGAAGGACACGACGGCGAGGCACCTCCGACGAGTCGCTGCCGCCGCTCGAATTCGGCTACACGGCGTTCGAACCGACAGCAGCGGCGCTACCAGCCGTTCAACGGCAGCGGATCGAGGCCGGAGCGCTCGCTCGGCCACCCGGAATACGAGCTGGTCGATCTGTTCGGCAACGGTTTGCCCACCGTATTGGAGTTCAACGAGCAGGTGCGCTACTGGCGCAACCGAGGCAATGGCCAGTTCGACCTCATGCGCACCATGGAGACGGCGCCGGCAGGGGTTCGCTTGAGCGAGCCGGGCGTGCAACTGCTCGACGCCAACGGCAATGGACGGGCCGATCTGATGGTGATCGACGGGCTGCGCAACGGCTATTTCCCGCTGACCTTCGACGGCCAGTGGAACGAGCGAGGATTCGTGCGCTACCGCAGCGTGCCGACGGTCAATCTCGACGCGCCGGACGTGCGCCTCATGGACCTCGACGGCGACGGGGTGACGGACGCGCTCCGCACCGGCCCGCAGTTCGAGCTCTATTACAACGATCCCGACGACGGCTGGTCGGACATCGAGCTGCGCGAGCGGATCGACAGCGACTCCTTCCCCAACGTCAGCTTTGAAGATCCCCGCGTCAAGCTCGGGGACATGACCGGCGACGGCCTTCAGGACATCCTCCTCATCCACAACGGGCGTGTCGAGTATTGGCCCTATCGCGGCTACGGCCGCTGGGGCCGCCGCGTCACTATGCGCAACAGCCCGCGATTCGAAGACGCCGTCTTCTTCCCCGGGATCGGCTTCGACCCCAAGCGGCTGCTGGTCGGCGATGTCGATGGCGACGGCGTGGCGGATCTCGTCTACGTCTCGTCCGGCCACATCACCGTCTGGATCAACCAGGACGGCAACGCCTGGAGCGATCCCATCGTCATTCACGGCACCCCGCCGGTCACCGACGCGACGGCCGTGCGCCTCGCCGACATGCTGGGCACCGGCACGGACGGCATTCTGTGGACCTATGATTTCGGCGCGTTTCCCGACAGCACCTACAAGTTTCTGGATCTGACGGGCGGGGTCAAACCCTATGTGCTCGATCAGATGGACAACCACATGGGCGCGGTGACCAAGGTTGTCTTATGCCGCCTCGACCCGGTTCTACCTGGAGGATGATGCGCGACCCGAGACGCGCTGGCGCACGCCGCTGCCCTTCCCGGTGCAGGTGGTGGCGCGCGTCGAGGTGATCGACGAGATCTCCCACGGCAAGCTCACCACCGAGTACCGCTATCACCACGGCTACTGGGACGGGACGGAGCGCGAGTTTCGCGGCTTCGGCATGGTGGAGCAACTCGACACCGAGACCTTCGCCGACTATCACGCCCCCGGCGCCCATGGGCCCGAGACACGCTTCGAGCCGGTGCCCGATAAGCACTTCTCTCCGCCCCTCCTCACCAAGACCTGGTTCCACCAGGGGCCGGTGGATGAGGAGACCGGAGACTGGGAGGAACTGGACTGGTCCGCGGACTACTGGCCGGGCGATCCTCAAGCCCTGGCGCATACGGAAGTCATCAATGCGTTCCTGCAAACCCTCGCTCGATCCACGCCACAAGCGCGATGCCCTGCGGACCTTGCGCGGGAGCATGCTGCGCACCGAGCTCTACGCCCTCGATGGCACGGACCGCGCAAGATCGCCCCTACACGGTGACCGAGCAGGCGTATGGCCTGCGCGAAGAATCCCCGCCGGAGAGCGGCGATACAGCCGCGCCAGCGGATCTTCTTCCCGCACCCCCTGGCCCAGCGCACCACGCAATGGGAGCGCGGCGACGAGCCGATGACCCAGTTCGCCTTCACCGACGACTATGACGCCTACGGCCAGCCGCGCCGGCAGGTGAGCCTGGCCGTGCCGCGCCACCGCGACTATCGCGTCCCCGCGCCGGCCGGAGCACCCTATCTCGGCACGCTCGCGGAAACCCAATATGCCCAACGCGACGATGCACAGCGGTATATCGTCGATCGCGTCTCCGGGAGCACGAGCTTCGAGATCCTGAACGACGGCAGCCCAAGCGTCTTCGACCTCTACCGCCAGATCCAGGCCGGCACGGCGCCGCGCAAGCTGTTCGGGCAGACCTTCAACTACTACGACGGCGAGGCCTTCGTCGGGCTGCCGTTCGGCCAGCTCGGGGACTTCGGCGCGCTGGTGCGCACCGAATCGCTGGTCCTGACCGAGGAGATCCTCCGGGAAGCCTATCGCGACCCGGCGAATCCCGACGCGCCGGAGCATGCCGCCCTATCTGCGGCCGGAAGGCGTGACGAGCTGGCCGGCGGAATATCCGCAGGAATTCCAAGACCGCGACGCCCGCGCTGGCCGGCTACGTCTTCGCCGACGGCTCGGACCACCGGACGCGCGGCTACTTCGCCCACGCCTCGCGCGTCGCGTTCGATTTTCAGATGCCGGACTTGCCGCGCCGCGGACTCCCCGTGACGATGCGCGACCCGCTCGGCAACGACACCACGATCGCCTATGACCGCCCTTACCATCTGCTTCCCGTGCAGGTGACGGACGCCGTGGGGCTCACGATCGAGCGCAGAGCACGACTACCGCGTCCTGCAACCCCGCATGGTCACGGATGCCAACGACAACCGCCGCGCCGTGACCTTCAGCCCCTTGGGATTGGTCACCGCCACCGCGGTGATGGGGAAGGAAGGCGAGCAGGTCGGCGACACGCTCGAGGCGCCCGGCAGCCGCCTGGAGTACGACTTCTTCGCCTTCGAGCATACGCGCACGACCGCAACCGCAGCCGGTCTTCGTCCGCAGCATCGTCCGCGAGCATCACGTCACGGAGACCGACGTGCCGCTGCCGGAGCGGGACGAGACCATCGAGACCGTCGAGTATTCCGACGGCTTCGGGCGGTTGCTGCAGACCCGCACGCAGGCCGAGGACGTCCTGTTCGGCGACCCGATCTTCGGCGGCGGCGTCTTGTCCGCCGATCAGTCCATCGCCGACGGGCGATGCGGTCGGCCGGCGGCGGGCGCCAGGCGATCCGCCGAATGTGATCGTCAGCGGCTGGCAGGTCTACGACAACAAGGGCCGCGTGGTCGAGAAATACGAGCCCTTCTTTTCCGTGGGCTGGGACTATGCGCCGCCCGAGCGACGCCCAGCTCGGCCAAAAGGCCACGATGTTCTACGATCCGCGCGGCCAGGTGATCCGCACGCTCAATCCCGATGGCTCGGAGCAGCGGGTGATCTATGGGATCCCGGCCGATCTCGACCAACCCCGACCAGTTCGCGCCCACGCCCTGGGAGGCCTACACCTACGACGCGAACGATCTGGCGCCGCTGAGCAAGGGCCCGGATGGCACATCGCTCGCCGATGCCGCACCGGCGACCCATCATTTCACGCCATCGAGCATCGTGATCGACGCCCTCGGGCGCACGATCGAGGCCGTCGCGCGCAACGGATCCAGATCCGGCGGCGGACTGGTATCCGCACGCGCTCCACCTACGACATTCGCGGCAATGTGCTCACGGTCACGGACGCGCTGGACCGCGTCGCCTTCCGCTATGCCTACGATCTCGCCAACCGTCCCTGGCGCATCGACAGCATCGATGCCGGCCTGCGCCGCATGGTGCTGAACGTGCTGGGCAACGAAATCGAGCGGCGCGACAGCAAGGGCGCGCTCATCCTCCAGGCCTACGACCGCCTGCAGCGGCCCGATCCGCCTCTGGGCGCGCGACGACGCCGGCAGCCCGATCACCCTGCGGCAACGGATGGAATATGGCGACGCGGGAACGCCAGACCAGCCCGCGCCGGAGCGCGCGGCGATGCGCGCCAGAAACCTCTTGGGCCAGCTCCATCGCCACCACGACGAAGCCGGGCTCACCACGGTGGCGGCGGTCGACTTCAAGGGCAATGTGCTCGACAAATCCCGCCGCGTCATCGCCGATGCGCCGATCCTCGCGGTCTTCGACCAGGCGCCGGCCAATGGTTGGCAGGTCACGCCCTTCCAGGTCGATTGGGAGCCCGCGGCCGCAGCAGACCCTCGCCGACCGCGAAGGCGAGCTGCTGGAGACCGACGGCCTACCGGACCACCTCGAGCGTCGATGCCCTGAACCGCATCAAGCGCATGCAGTTCCCGCAGGACGTGGAAGGCAAGCGGCGGGAATTGCGCCCGATCTACAACAATGCCGGCGGGCTGGAGAAGGTCTTCCTGGACGACACCCTCTACGTCGAGCGCATCGCCTACGACGCCAAGGGCCAGCGCGCGCTCATCGCCTACGGCAACGGCGTGATGACCCGCTATGCCTACGACCCGCACACGTTCCGCCTGAAGCGCCTGCGCAGCGAGCGCTATACCAAACCGGACGAGCTCACCTACCGCCCGAGCGGCGAGGCCCTGCAGGACTTCGGCTACGACTACGATCTGGTCGGGAACATCCTCGCCATTCGCGACCGCACGCCGGGCAGCGGCATCCTCAACAATCCGGAAGCCGCGACCGCCGGCGATCCGGCGCTGGCGCAACTGCTGATCAGCGGCAATGCGCTCAACCGCCGCTTCGACTACGACCCGATCTACCGCCTGCTCTCCGCCACCGGCCGCGAATGCGACCGCCCGCCCGACGGAGAGCCCGTGGGAGGACCAGCCGCGCTGCACCGACCTCACCAAGGCGCGCGCCTACACCGAGCAGCTATCGCTACGACGCGATGGGCAACATGCTGCGCCTGGAGCACCGCAACGACGCCGGCGGCTTTCACCCGCGAGTTCACGGTGGAGACGGCCAACAACCGCCTGCGCCGCATGCAGATCGGCGCAGACCCGCTACGACTACACCTTCGACGCCAACGGCAACATGCGCTCGGAGACGACCTCGCGCCACTTCGAGTGGAACCACACCGACCAGATGAAGGCCTTCCGCACCCAGACCGACGGCGCCGAGCCCTCGGTCCATGCGCACTATCTCTACGACGCGGCCGGGCAGCGGGTGAAGAAGCTGGTGCGCAAGCAGGGCGGGCAGGTCGAGGTCACCCATTACATCGATGGCGTGTTCGAGCATCACCGCTGGGGCAGCGGCGCGCAGGCCGGCGAGAACAACCATGTGCATGTGATGGACGACAAGCAGCGCATCGCGCTCGTGCGGTTCGGGACAGCGCATCCGGATGATCGCGGGCCTGCGGTGCAGTTCCACCTGGGCGATCACCTGGGCAGCAGCAATGTGGTGGTTGATTCGGGCGGCGCGTTGGTCAATCGCGAGGAATTCACGCCCTATGGGGAGACGAGCTTCGGGAGCTTTGCGAGGAAGCGGTATCGGTTTACGGGGAAGGAGCGGGATGAGGAGAGCGGACTGAATTACCACGGGGCGCGGTACTTTGCTTTCATGGACAACGAAATGGTCATGCGTTGATCCCCGGCTCTTCCAGACTCCCGGATTCTAACCCCTACGCCTATGCGGCATTAAACCCACTTCGACTCGTAGATCTATCAGGCAGAGCGCCGAACGAACCTCCAGCCCCAGCTCCAGCTCCACCATGGACTGAAGGAACTCCTGAGCAAGAAAAGCTAATTCTTGAGGTGCAGAACTGGCATGCGTTACGAGCGATAGATTTCGCTAAGATACCGTTAAAATGAATCTTTGCCGCAACTCTGAGCGCGAACTTTGCCAATGCTAAGTCCGCTTATACGGACCGTCTCCTAGCAATTCGAACGCGAAAGGGCAAACCGGTAAGGAGCTAGAAAAGGCTCTCGGGCTCACTCGGAGGCCGTAGAGAGGGCAAGAAGCCTGGTAGCGTACGCGCCCTCAACCTGGAGTCTGAACGGCGGAGAGCTTGCTATCAAGGTTAGGTGGGCCGGCCTTCCGAAGCGGTAAAGATGTAAATTTCCGTCAAACGCCATGGCGGGATGTCCTTTTAGGTATGTTGCGGAACAGATGGTTACGCGCGGAGGCTGGTGGTGGTGGGTGGGGAGGCGGGCGGGAGGTGGTGGTGGCAGTGGCGGTAGAGGAGGTGGTGGTGGCGGCGGTGGCGGTGGTGCCGGCGAGATAGGGTGGGCGCAACGATGGGCCGGCAGGGGACTGACGGGCTTGAGTATGTAGACGTTGCGTCAGCGCCCAACGTCGAAGAAGGTGCAAGAAGAGGAGCTGCGGTAGTTGGCGGTGGCATAGGAGCCGCCTTGGGCGGTGCTGCCGGGTCTTTATCTAGGACCGATTGGCACAGCTGCGGGAATGGCGGTCGGAGGCTATGTTGGCCAAGCCGTCGTTTACCATGCTGAAGAAGTTTTCAGGCCCATTGACACCTGGGCCATTGCCAAGACCCTCGCTGAGGAGCGTGCCAAGCGGCAGGGAAACAAGTAAGCCCGCGTGGGTGGTTGAGATGCTTTATCGGCGGCTTGAGCACTGTGTCGATGGATCTGAAACCCTGCTTGGAGCTGCGCTATCGAATTCGCTGAGGCGGCAAACCAATGACCAAGCTGCACGACGAGAATTTCTACTTCTATCAGAACGACCTCCTGGACGAGAGCAAGTTCCCGAAATTCGAACCTGCGACGCCGATTACCCGCGCGCCGGACACGCCCGGAGGGCTTTCGCCATGGTCCGGCGGTGTGGGGCTGCGGCGCGGCGGCACGTTCCTGGCGCGTCGTCGGGACGATGAAATAGGAGAAATACCGGACCGGCCGGAGCCGCCGCGGCGTCCTGATCTTCCGCCCTGGGATCCGCCTCCGTTCCCCGTGTCCCTGAAGGTAGGCGCAAATCCTGGCTGAACGCCGTGCAGCGCTGGCAGAGGGGCCTCGACGAGCTGCAGCGCCGCCGGCACGACAGCGCGGCTTTCCTCTTCGGCGAATGCCAGCAATTCGCCATCGAATATTTCCGCGTCGTGCGAAAGATTCCGGTAACCGGCGCGGATGTCCGCGCACGCGTGTCGAATGTTTTGTCGAAAATTGCCTCGGACCTAGATCCGAACCCCCAACCGCCTCTTGGTCCGCTTGGACGAGGCCCCCGTACACTGCGCAGGATGCTCGGGTTGCGGCGTGCGGCCACGACCCTTACCTGGCTTCATTTTCTCGATTGGACAGCGCCGGTGGATTCAGCGGCCAATGTTTCGGAAGGGGTCGTGTTGCCACCTCCAAGCCGGCTCAATGCGAGCGCGACCGAGGTTCTGGAGCACATCGTCGCCGTCGGGATCGACAACCCCGGCCCTAGCCCCAACAACGTTAAACTTCGGGATCACTTTTATCTCATCCATCAGAAGCTCGACTACTTCATGATCGTGCTCATGTCGGTTTTCGTGCCGCTCGCGCGAGCCGAGCTGGAACGGGACCGTCAGCGCTACGAGGCCGCCCTCAGCGAGCTCGATTGGGTGCTCGCCAATGTCGCTTCGAGCGCCGCCCCTGACCAGTTCATTGTGAACGAGCCCATCGAGCTGCGGTTCATCCGCCTGCTTCTCGCGGAGTGCCTGATCGAGCAAGGCGATTCCGAATACAAGTCCGAGACGCCGATCTCCCCCTTGCCCCCTCCGCCCCCACCGCCGGCGAGACTCGTGCGCCACGATTGGATGAAAGCCCGGACGAGCTACGAGCGCGCCATCGCCGAGCTCGGATCGCTCGGCAGCTATGCCGCGCAAGTCACGCAAGCCGTCGCGAAGCTCGACGCTGCTGTTGCCGCTCCCGAGCCGGATCTGGCCAAGCTCGGGAAGGAAATTTTGATCGACACGATCAAGCCGGTGCTGAAGCCGGGCGAGGATCCGGCCCCTGGCCAGGAGCGGATGGTCCTGCTCAGGAACACCGCGGCAACGGCCCCTCTCCTGGAGATCGGGGAGGCGACATCGACGGACACGAACCCGAGGGTCTTCGCCTTGCTGCTGCAGGCCAATGCCCGTCTCATGCAGCTCCAGGCCGATTCCAACTGGCTCGGCTATCCCGACAACTATGTGCCGCCGTGGCGCTTCCAGTTCCTGCTCGAGCGCGGCCGGTATTTCGCCGAGCACGCCAAGCAGGCCCAGCGCGACTATCTCAACTTTCTCTCCGCTGCCGAGCGCGAGGAGCTGCAGGAAAACCAGGCCGAGCAGGCAGTGGCGCTGGAGAACGCCAATATTGCAGTGGAAGGCGCGCGGGTCGAGCAGGCCAATGCCGAGCATGAGTCTGCGCGGATAGGCGGTGAGCTTGCCGAACTGACGGCCCAGAATGCCCAAAAAAGGGAAGACAATTACAAGCTATTCGACCAAACGACCGAGGACGAGAGTGACGCTCCCTGGTGGGAACAGGCGCTGCAAGTGGGCGGCGCCGCGGCTTCAGGCGCGATAGCAGGCTTTCGAGGAGGACCCGGGGGCGCGATAATTGGCGGCGCTATAGGCGCTGCTTCAAGTCTCGGTAGTCTAAACACTCAAGAACGCCAGGACAGGATACAGGCAGCCCAACGGGAATACGAGAAGAAATCGCTCGAGCTCGCGGGTGAGGAGGCCGATAAGGCTTTCGAGGTCGCCAAACAACAACTAGTCGTGGCCGACGCGGCCGTGAAGGTTGCCATGCTCCAACATGCGGCCGCCCTCCTACGCCATGAGTTCGCGGTCGAGACCGCCGCGTACCTCGCCAACCGGGTGCTCAACGCCGAGCAATGGTTCCGTCTCGCCAACGCCATCCGCTCCGTCGCCGACACCTATCTCCGCTATGCGGTCGAGATCGCCTTCCTGGCCGAGCAGGCCTATGAATTCGAAGCGGACAAGCAGATGAACCTGATCCGCTTCGATTACGACCTCTCCGAGCTCGGCGACTATCTCGCGGGCGACTTTCTCTTGCGTGACCTCGATACGCTCGAGCAAGACCTCATCGTCACGCAGCGCGAGCGCGAGCAGCACGTGCGCTATGTGCTGACGATGGCGCGCGAGTTCCCCGAGGCTCTGCAGGAACTGCGCGACACCGGCCGCGTGACCTTCAGCCTGGTGCTCGAGCAAATCGAGCGTCGCTTCCCCGGCCTCATTCTCGCCCGCTTCGGCGCGGTGGACGTGCTTCCCATCGCGCTGATGGACCAGTCCAAGATTCAGCGTACGCCTCACGCACCAGGGCTTCAGCCGCATGCGCCGCAGGCCTGCGCCCGGCGCCGATCCGGCGGAGCCCTGGCCGGCCGAGCCGCGGCTCCACGGCCCCGAGACGGCGATCTACTCGGGTCTCTCCCGCCAAGACGCGGCCAGCATCTTCCCCTTGGCGACGAGCGGCCAGCGCAACGCGTTCGAAGGTCGCGGCGCCGCCGGCGCCTGGGAGATCGACATGTCGATGGAAGAGAACCAGATCGTGCCCGGCTCGCTTGCAGACATGCTGATCACCTTCAACATCGCCGGCTTCTTCGATGCCGATGCGCGCATCGAGCCGGCGACGCCGAGCCCCGACGTGGTCACGAGCTACATCTCCGCCCGCCAGGTGTTCCCCGACAATTTCTTCGACTTCAACCGCACCGGAAAGATGGTCTGGCCGCTGACCGCCGACCTCCTGACATTGTCCGGGACGCCCGGTAAGGTACGCAATGTCGGCGTATTCGTTGTGCCCGCGCGAAGCCGCAAGCAGTACAGGCGCTATGCCTCAACCGGGCTCGTGGAATTCACGGTGAGTGACGACGGGACGCCGATCATCGATCCGGACACGCTGGCGCCGTCGTTCCGGTTTCAGTATCCGGACCCGGCAAAGCCGCTGCGGATCGCTGGCGAGCTGATCGCGCCGCCCGGCGCGATGGCGACGTGGGATCCCGGCGACGGCACCGCGATCCTGGAAGGAACCGCTTTCGAGCATGAATATGCGAAGCCCGGCGTCTACGAGGTGACGCTGCGCATCGTGCGCGGCGAGCGGCTGCACGAATACCTGTGCGAGATTGCGGTGGCGCGTGACGTCCTGCTCCAGCTCCCGTTGGTCGCAGTGCCCGAGCTGATCAAGGAGCTGCTGTCGCCGGCGGAAAAGCGCACGATTCGCGCCCGGGCGACGTTTCCGAGCGAGGCGGGTCTTCAAAGCAGGACCGCGACGACGTGGCATGTCGTCGAGGAACCTAGGGCGCGGCGCGTGCCGGAAGAGGGCGGTGCTTCGGACCCGAACGAGGCCATTTTCGATCTGCCGCTCGAGGCCGTTGCCGGCAGCCGGCGGCTTCATCTCGCCTTCAGGGCGGTCCGAAGCCAGGACGTGCTGTTCTACTCGCGGCAGCGCTACCGGCGGGGGCCCGACCAGACGCTGCAGATGGCGGCACTCAACATCGCCACCAACCGGCGTTACGATGGTACGGGCACGCCGCCTCCTCTCAATGCAGCAGCCAAGCATTTCTTCGGTGATCCGCCTACCGCAGTGTTCAGCCCCGTCGATGCTTGGAGCTTCGAATTTCCCAAGCCGGCGAATGGCCAGCAGGCGCCGGGTCCTTTCTCGGCGCCGGAGAGCAAGCCGGGAAACCTGATTTTCGACGGCGCGGAGATCGGGGATCTCGTCCTCACCCTTGAGTACGAGGCCGGGTCGGCCTGATGCTGCCACGAAACTGCGGATACATCTGAGCCCCGAGGAGCCCTGCTTCTTAGGTGATTAGCGATCAAAAGATTTCTGACTTGCTCAGGGGCGAGAACAAGCTGGTCTTGCATGGCCTGATAGTTGGGCGCTTCACTCGACGGCGTCAGTCGCGCTTGCGCCTGTCCTCTTGGCTTTCGAGGCGGTCGACGCGCTCGCGAAATTCCGCGAGCGTCGCCTTCATGCGGGCGATGTCTTCGCGCGCTTCGGCGACCGCGCGCCGTCCGGCGATGTCGTTGCTCACGTCGGATTTGAGTTGCGCGATTTCTTTCGTGGTGGCGGCAAAGCTCGCATCGACACTGGTGAAGCGGCCCGAGAGCCACCATGCGGCGCGGACGAGGAAAACGATCAGGACGAGCAGTTCGACGACGATGCTGCCGGCGACCATCCAAGTGACGGTCAGTGTTTCGGGCGCGATGACGACGGCTGCGGAGGAAGGATTCCAAAGTTCGAGACCAGCGGCGTCGACCTTTTTCCAGCCGCTTAACATCGAGCCGGCGATTTCGAATTTTCGCGCTATGCGGGCTCCTGGAATGCAGCAGATAAATTTCGCGACTTTGCTTCCGCTCAATTTGAACTGAGAGCCCAATTTTCGCTTCTAACCAGGCGAGACTGTCATCAAAGGTTCGCCATTCCCAGCGAGGCGTCATCTTCGCATTAAACGACGGCATTGGAGTTCTTCTGATTGGCCTTCAGCGACGGGTCCATCTGCAATTTTAGTGAATTGACGGCTTGTGGACCAGCGCGGGCGAGGAGGATCGCACCAACCAAATGCCCTTCGCCAGCAGCCTATTTGCCGCCAAATGGTTCGACCGCGCAAAGAAGGCGGCGGCGTTGCGAACCATCGGGCGGCAGCTTCCGTTCCCTGATAGGAGCGGCAGGTGGAGACGCGGCGGATCAAAGAATAGTGAAGGTGCTCATCTCCGCATCGGCAGCGACGTCACGAATGACCCAGGTGGCCCCTGCGAGCGGCGGGAGCGGCTGCACTTGTTTCTGACCAGGTTCTTATGCCGCCCGGAAACGCATCAATGCTTCGTCGTCGTTATTGTTAGCAATAATGGCCGGGTTCGGGGGGAATCGAAACCCGCGTTGGGACCGCAGCCAACTCTTCACCGCACGCACGACGTCCTTTGGCGCTTGGCTATTGCACGCTCCACGTAGTTGCCCAATCTCGACGCTGGCGCCGTTCTTGATCAATTCCAATGTCGCGATGCGCTCCTTGTCCTTGCGAACCGAGAACACGTAGCAATCTCCTCGATGCACTCGGTCCGCGTAGGTTCCGACGCAATGATGCATGAGCAGCCCCTCTCGATAGAGTTCAGAGCTGTTGGTGATTGGGACGATGTCAAAGCCGCCAGACTCGCCTCCGGGACACCATGGTTCCGGAAATTCGTATTCCGAGCCGGACATATTGGCGGCGACGGCTTCATGCCAATCGCCACTCAACTTGGTGACGGTCGCGAGCGACATGTCCGGACTGAACCGGCGGACGACGAATTGTTCGGCTCTAAGCCAGTCTGTGACATCTTTTAGGAAGCTGACGGACTCATCACAGGAGCCGCCAATCTCAAGAGCGTGTCGCGCAGTCCAGCGGACGAAATCGGGGCCGAAATCTTTCGAGGCCCGTCTCCTATGCATGAGGCTCTGTGCCGGCCAGCCGGCTTAACCCTCGTACCGTGCATATCGGATGACGGGCCACCCTCAGGCCCAGCAATCATAGGGACTAGGAACCCAAGCTCGGCTTGCTTTAAGTCTATTGTTATACACTGCTTGTCGGCGTGAAGACGTTGTTAGGTTTGGGCGGTTTCAACAAGCGAAGAACGAGCACCGCAATCCAATATATATCGATATACCGCTGTTGCCAGAGCTTGAGAGGGCAATCGCGGCTACTACGTCAGGGCATTTGACGTTTCTGGTGACTGAGTATGGCAAACCATTCAGCGCGAACGGGTTTGGCAATAAATTCCGCGATTGGTGCAATGCCACTGGTCTTCCCCAATGTACGGCTCACGGTTTGCGGAAGGCTATGGCCACGCTACTGGCGCAACGAGGATGCTCTGCTCATGAAATCCAATCCATCACAGGTCATGTAACCCTCGCTGAAGTTGAGCGATACACTAAAGCTGTAGAGAAGTCGAAACTCGCCGACGCGGCGATGGAGAAGTTCAAAAAGTGAACAAGCGACTGTCCCACCGAAGTCAAAAGTGGGACAATTTGTAAAAAATATATCGTATTATCAGTATGTTACAAATGAGGTGGCGCTCCCTAGGGGACTCGAACCCCTGTTTTCGCCGTGAGAGAGGGATAACACGGACATTTGCGCACAATGGCAAATGGCGCTTGTCGCTGTAAGAACTGAAAAACATATATTTTCTGTCCACCACAATCTGTCCTTGTCCGCGCGCATCTTTTCCGTATAATTTCCGTATGCCTGTTTCGGGGGTGCGGATAGCTGGCCAGAACCGTTAGAAACGCCAAGATCGACACCCGCTCCGGCCGCGCCAAGCTGGTCGAAAGGCGTGAGCCATATTGGACGGTTCTCTCGGCAGGCTGCGCTATCGGCTATCGGCGCGGGGCGAAGCGCGGAACGTGGATCGCCCGACTGCGGGGTGAAGACGGCAAGCAGCATTACGAGTCTCTCGGCGCGGTCGATGACGCCCGCGACGCCGATGGGCTGACAGTGTTCAGTTTCCCGCAAGCTCAAGAGCGTGCTCGCGGAGTTCTTCGCCCGCAAGGCGCGGGAACTTGCCGGAGAGTTCGCGCCATCTGACGGCCCCTACACCGTCGCCAAGGCGCTCAACGCCTATTTCGCTGAACGCGAGCGACGCGGCTCGAAAGGATTGTCCAAGGACCGCGCCGCCGCAAATGCTCGCATTTTATCAGCGCTCGGCCAACTGCAACTGTCGAAGCTCACGACGAAGCGGCTGCGGGATTGGCACACTGGCCTAGCGTCGGCGCCCAAGATGGCCCGCGCTGGACGCTTCGTCGCGAAGCGCAAGACCACGGCGATCGACCCGAAAGATGTCGACGCTGTTCGCGCCCGTCGTGCGACGGCAAACCGGACGCTCACAGTCCTGAAGGCCACGCTCAACCACGCTTTTCACGAAGGCCGCGTCGTGTCGGACGATGCTTGGCGCAAGGTGAAGCCATTCCGCGAAGCCGACGCTCCTGTGGTCCGCTTCCTGTCAGACGACGAATGTCGACGACTGGTCAACGCCTGTGAAGGCGCGTTCCGTAATCTCGTCCGCGCCGCACTTCTGACCGGCTGTCGGTATGGAGAATTGACGCGGATGCGGGCCAGCGACTTCAATTCGGAGGCCGGGACCATCACGGTCCGCGAGTTCAAGGCCGGAAAGCCGCGTCACGTCGCATTGACGGACGAGGGCCGCACCCTGTTCGCCACGCTCACGGCGGGCAGGACCGGACGCGACCCAATCTTCCTCCGCGACGACGGCAAACTATGGGGCGCATCGCATCAGCAGCGCCCTCTCGACGCCGCGAGCAAGCGGGCGAAGATCGAGCCAGCCGCGACATTTCATATTTTGCGCCACAGCTATGCCAGCTCCCTCGCCATGCGCGGCGTTCCGATGGGCGTCATCGCTGCGCAGCTCGGCCATGCCGACACGCGGATGACCGAGAAGCACTATGCACACTTGACGCCCAACTACGTCGCGGAGACCGTGCGCGCCGCGCTCCCTGCGCTCGGGATTGTGGACAAGGCGAACGTGACAGCGCTCAAGGCCGGTTCGCAGGCATAATGAACGCGCAGGGATAGGCAACCCGCCGAACCCTGCTCTGCTTCAGGGGCAGCTTTTCGAGTATCTGCGTGAGGCTTCATGGATTCACCAACACCCAGATAAGTATCCTTAAGGCACCCGCTGGACGGGTGCAATCATGGCCTGTCACCTTGTGGCCAAGTTTATTCTTCTTTCGACTGGCAAACCGGAACTCGCGGCCCCTCTGATGGAGACGCTAGAAGGCTTCAAGGACCTTGAGCGTGGCATCACGCCTCCGATTTTCTCCCTGGGTCCTGAGCCCTTGGAGCGCGACCAATCAACACACCGCAAATTTAATCAGGAGTGGGCGGCGGCCATTCTAGAAATTGCAATGGCAGGCGGCGAGGAAAGGGCACCGCCGCGGGGGGATAGAATTTTTGCGAGCAACCCCATGGACCAGAGGATCGAGAAACGACTCAAGAATCTTCGCCGAGCGACGCGATGCGGCGCCAAGACACGCGCCGGCCCGCCATGCCAGTGTCCGGCCATGCGTGGGCGGACGCGGTGTCGTCTGCATGGTGGTCTTAGCCCCGGCGCCCCATGCGGCGTTCGCAACGGAAACTTCAAGGACGGCGCTTGGACCGCCGAAGCGATCGAGGAGCGCCGTTGGCTCAGGTCTCTGGTGAAGGAATTCGGGAAGGTGAAGGTAGGATCATGACGACAAAACCCAAGGATGCGATCATGCCCGCGAGCAATGCCCCGCGCCGCCCTCCGGTTCGCGTGAGGCTCAAGCGGATCAACGCCAACTACTCGAAGCCCTACCCGCCCGATGGTCTGGCCAAAGAATGGTGGGCCCGTCTCCAGAAAGCACTGGGCACGTCGTCCAGCCATTTCGTCAACGCGACCTTGCTCCAGCTTCAGAATGCCGCTCGGACGCCATATGCCGGCATATCAGAAACCGCTGTGAACGCCGCGCTCGCCATGATTGAGGCCGCCGCCCCAAGAGACGAGATCGAGGGAGCGCTCGCGGTCCAAATGGCCTGCACACACTCGGCGGCGATGGTTGTGCTCTCCAGCCTCGGAGGGGCAGGCGCAAGCGAACGGCGGACGCCGGCGTTTGCATCGGCTGCGGCGCGGCTATTGAAGGCTTATGCGATGCAGGTCGAGGTTCTCCGCCGTCTCCGCCATGGTAGCAAGCAATACGTCCGCGTCGAGCACGTTCATATTCATGAGGGCGGCCAGGCAGTCATCGGCAATGTGAGGGCGCGGGACGATGATCGGGGCGCTCGGACTGTGGCGAGACGCCAAGAGACGTCCGATAATGAGAGCGCTGCGGACGCTCGACGCGCCCTTTCGTCCGGCCGACCATGACCCATGGCGGACCTTCAGTCATGAGGAAAATCATATGAGGCGCTGCGGTCGGGTTCGATCGTAAATCCGGCACCAGCCTATTGACACGTTGTACGTGGCCGCTGGCCAAAGGCGTGAATGACTACGGCTGCAAGGCGTCTCGAACCGCCGAACCGATCTGGAGCGCGTTGTGCGTGAGCAGCATCTCTACCGAGATGCCGCCGGCAGTCGTTACGTCTGGTTTAATGGTTCGTCGGACCACGCTTCGCGCTGGAGTCGCTCGCGGCGGCTTGGTCTTCCCGCCGCCCGCCGGCGGACCGAAGGTCATCAGCAATTCGCTCGTGTCTTTTCTATTCGCGTCGAAGAGCCTTGCGCTCGTCGTTGCAACGCGCACGAGATTCCAGCTTGGCGTGGCGTTGGCGTTGAAGGACAAGATGAAAGTTATCTTGTGACTGATGCTCTTGATCGGATCGCCGCCCTGAAACTCTGAAAAATCCGCATTGCGACACTTTTCTGTAAGCACAACTTCGCTACTCAGGAGCGGGATCACCGTCTCTTCTTCCCGCGCCGGCATTCCTAAAAAAGCGCATTTTCGGATTGGCTCGAGCACATCGTCCAACCAGTCGTAGATCTTAAGATCCGCGTTGATCACGACTCCGCCAATATTGTAACAGGACTCGCGGCTCGCCGCTGGTTCGGTCTCGTTGATAAACTGGCCGAACGGATACGAGAACTGAACCTTATCCTCGCGGCTGGCGCTGTAGGTGACGCCGCCGCCGAAGCCAAAATTATACGACTGGGACACGACGCGTGGGCGGGTGTAATCGCCCAAGCCCACCTGGGCGTCCACCCAATTAGGAGTTTTTAGCGAAACGCCGGGATTAAACGCCAGCGCGTCCTCAATCCGAAGATTGAGGTCGATCAAAGCGTTCCAGTTTTCGAACCAGGCCAGCTTCCGCTTGCCATATTCGCCATCCCGATCGCGTGCGATCTGGGTCAGCACCGCCCAGCGGATTTCGCACTGAACGCCTCTGATCACGTCGAACAATACGCGCTTCTTCCATTCATGGCCGAGGAGCGGCGCCGCTTCGGGCACCAATATGCAGCCCGCGAGCTGCGAACAGGCGACGCTGACGGCGACGACGCCAGCAATCAATCTGAACGAATGTGTTGCAGGCGTTCTCACGGTAAAATCCTCCGCCAAAAATCACTGACGCACACAAACTACTTTCACCATTACTTGTTCTTTACCTGAGTCGCGCAACGCTCGCAAAACCGAAAAGGCCGAATTGCAGGAACGCGCAGCGTTCTCGACGCCGACAGCATTTTCCGCCGAAGAGGATGCCGGTTCGGCGTAGAAAATGCCTCAATTGATCAAGCTAGAGCATCGCCATGAATCCAGAATTCATGAACATGCTCTAGCTGTTTGATCCCGGGATTTGGTGGTGCAATCTTTTCCAGCGAATGGAAGGATGCGCTATGGGCCAGATTCTGCACGGGAGCGTCCGCACGACAGAGGCGGTGCGTCGAGCGACAACGTCATGTCTGGACGGCGCTCGCTGATCAAGGGCTTTGACGGAAAGATGCGCTGGTCGGGATGCGGTCATGTCTTCGGCCTTTTCATGCGGTCTCGTAGCCGCTGGCCCCGATGGTGTCCGCGGGCCCCTCACCTGATCTGTACAGAGAACGAGCTCGAGGCTCCGACTATGTTCCAGGTTTCCGGACCATTTCCTGCTCACTCACATCAGATCGTCGTCACCCCCGATTTCGGCCGCCGGCAGTCGCCGGCAGGCAAGCAGTTATCAACATACGGCTGCTCGAGCGTAGGTCGCATCGTCCCGCATAATGGCGAAGGCGATACGCGCGAGCTTGTTGGCGAGCGCGACGGCGACGAGCTTGAAAGGCTTTGTATCGATCAGCCGCTTTGTCCATGCGCGCAACGCATCCTCGTGGCCTTTGCGATGATAGAGAACCGCATGAGCGCCGACGACCAGCAGCTTTAGCAGTAGCGATTGCCCATTTTCGAAACGCGCCCCAGCCGCTCTTTACCGCCCGACGAGTTCTGTCGCGGCGCCAGCCCCAGAAAGGCAGCGAACTCGCGAGGGCCAGAAAACGCGGAGACATCCTGAACGCTCGCGGCAATGGCCGAGGCAGTGATTGGCCCGATGCCGGGCACGGTCATCAGGCGGCGAGCCGTCCTGTCCGACCTCGCCAAGGTGTGGATCGCTTCATCAAATTGGGCGATTTCCTCGTCCAGCTTTTCGAGCTGCCGCGTCAAAGGAAGCAATGCCGACCGAACCGCCTCTGGTATCGGAGCGTCTTTGTCGACAACAAGCGCAACCAGGCTCTGAGCGCCCTTCGCGCCCTGAGCCGCAATGATTCCGATCTCCGCCAGATGGCCGCGCAAAGCATTGAGAAGCTGAGTGCGTTGCCCCACGAGAAGCTCGCGCGCCTTGTGATTCATGAGCGTCCCCTGATTTTCGACCGACCGCACCGGCACAAATCGCATCGAGGGCCGCGTGACAGCCTCGCAAATTTGCCGCCGCATCGGCCGCATCGTTTTTCTGCCGGCGGACGTAGGCCTTCACATAGGCAGGCGGCATCAGTCGGGCATCATGGCCAAGTTCGATCAACTCGCGCGCCCAATAGTGGGCCGAACCACAGGCTTCCAATCCAATGAGGCAATGGGCAGGAAGGCTGCGAAAGAATGCCAGGACCTCCTTGCGACGCAAGGCTTTGGCGACGATCACGCGCCCGTCGTAATCGATCGCATGGACCTGGAATACGTGCTTTGCCAAATCAAGTCCAACAACGGCTACGGACGAAAGATCAGCTCCAATTTTGCCCATGAACGTCGCTCCTCCGGACAGGGTTTCGAAGGCGGCCATATTGGCACGCCTCTCCGCTACGGCGGCGCCCGGGGCGAGCGCCGTCCACCCCATCAAGAGAGCCTGAGGGCGCTGGCCAAGCGATATGGCGTCAATCAGAAGACCGTCGCCAAATGGAAGAAGCGCTCTTCGGTTTCTGACGAGCGCACGGAACCGAAAGACCCGCACTCCACGGTGCTGTCTCTTGAAGAGGAAGCGATCGTCGTCGCCTTCCGAAAGCACACGCTGCTGCCGCTCGACGATTGTCTCTACGCCTTGCAGGCGACGATACCGCATCTGACGCGTTCATCGCTGCACCGCTGCCTGCAAAGGCACGGGATCAGCCGGCTGCCGGACGTTGAAGGCGACAAGCCCGCAAAGATGAAGTTCAAATCCTATCCGATTGGCTTTTTTCACATCGACATCGCCGAAGTGCAGACGGCGGAAGGAAAGCTCTATCTTTTCGTCGCTATAGACCGCACGTCGAAGTTCGCCTTTGCAAAGTTGTTCGACAAGGCGAACATGGCGATGGCGACCGCTTTTCTCGAAGATCTTATTGCCGCCGTTCCTTACGTCATCCACTCTGACTGATAACGGAATTCAATTCGCCGATCTGCCAAAAAACCGCGATGGTCCAACCGCCATGCTGCGGGGACATCCGTTCGACCGCACCTGTCGGCGACACGACATTGAGCATCGCCTCACAAAGCCAAATCACCCATGGACCAATGGCCAGGTCGAGCGCATGAACCGAACGATCAAGGATGCGACCGTCAAGCGATATCACTATGACGATCACAACCAGTTGCGACGGCATCTCGCCGACTTCATTGACGCCTACAATTTCGGCCGGCGGCTTAAGACCCTCAAAGGTCTCACGCCTTACGAGTTCATCTGCAAATGCTGGACTTCCCAGCCAGAACGATTCAAATTCAACCCGCTCCAGAAAATGCCGGGACTGAACACAAAAGATGCGAACACGTTTGTGATTGAAATATTAATGTAATGATTTTGCGGCCGCCTGGTCCAGCGCCAATATACTCCGTTGGCCGAAAGGCGCCTACGCTCAGGAACCGCGATCATATGATAACGCTCGCCCCGAGCACAGTCATTCGATAATCTCTATCTGGTATCCTTCCTTCTTAAGAAAAGACAGAAGGCCGTCCTCTCCCGGTAAATGTGTCGCTCCGACGGCAATGAAGGCGCCGCC
The DNA here is from genome assembly GCA_963706255.1 of uncultured Alphaproteobacteria bacterium. Classification (GTDB taxonomy): domain Bacteria; phylum Pseudomonadota; class Alphaproteobacteria; order Rhizobiales; family Beijerinckiaceae; genus Methylocystis. The sequence continues at coordinate 28,001 of CAVPMJ010000027.1, forward strand.
CCGCCGCAAAAGGGGTAGAGCGCGGTAGTGCAGACGCAGGTTGCGCAGTGTAATGAGCCGATCGACAAAAGCCGGCGGTATCCGCGCCTGGCTAACGCGCGGGATGGGTTCGGTCGATCGCAACCAGGCAAGCAGGCCGCCGATGTCGCCCGATGTGTAACGCGCGATTGCGGTTTCGATAACGTCTTCGGCCCGATCCGCCTGGCGCAAGACCGCGATAAGAAGATCGCGCTCCGTTTCGCGCGGCAACCCGTTCAGAACCTCAAGCTGTTCGAGCATCGATTCAAGGCCGACCGTCTCGATCTCTCGTTCGCGTCCGATATTGGCGACCAGTTCGTCAACGTAAGGATTCGCCGTGGGGGATCGATTTGCGCAAGGAGGGAGGTCGAGGAGAATGGCGAGAGTTGAAGGCTTGAATTCGCGCGCCGCCGATTTCGGCAAGTCTTTACGCGCGGCAAGAGCTTCGAGCTGCGCAAGATCCTCCTTGCTCAGCAAGCGGTCGGGTCTGTGATTTTCCTGTGCAACTGTTACGCGACGCCAGGCGGCGCGATGATCCATCATGGCCCGACGAAGAGCGGCTCCGGTCTCGATTGTCTCTAAAGCGACGATTTTTAACTCAGTGATCGCGGCGCGCAGCCGTGGCGAGAAGCGGGTGACCCGTTCATCGGACAAATGCAAGGTGGCGTAAATATAGGAGGCCTCGTTTCCGGCGCGGAAAAGACGAAACAATTTCCCTCGTGCGAAGGGCATGGCGCTGGCCGCGGCTTCAATCGCGGAATAGGTCGCCGGCGCTTCTGATCTGAGGATCGGGAAAAGGTCGCGGCCCTGGCAATTTGCCTGAGCGGGGCTTGGTATGGCCGAGCAAAGCGCTGCGGCGAGGGTCACGGTCGCAAACCTGGGAGGCATAGTTGGCTTTATGGCGCCAGGGCGCGCCAAGGCAAGCGATCGCTTACGTCCGGGCCAGACCTTGGCTTGCGCCGCCGCTCGGCTTTACCACTGGTAGCGAATGCCCGCCTTGCCGCCGGTGCCGATCAGGCCGCTGCCGCCGCGCACTTCGCCCTGGATGAAGGAGATGAATCCCTGGCCAAGATCAAAGTTAAACGCGAGAATGCCCCTGCCGCGCACCTTGCCCTCGTCGGCGGCAATCAAAAGATTATTCCCGGCGAATCCGGCCGTTGGAATGAAACCGCCGCTGACCGAAACGTCGTCATAGGCGAGACCAGTGAGCGTCGCCGTCATCGGGATCCAGTTGCCGACCAAGGTCGTTGCGCCGAGGCGCGCGCCGCCCTGAACCATCACAAGATCGCCGTCGGCGAGACCGAGCTGAAAGGCGTTCGAACCATAGCTCGAATGTGTGTATTGGGCGCCGACCGTCGGCTCGATCCAAAAGTTAGGACCAAGGAGGAACCGGTAATTGAGGTTGCCGGCGACGGTCGTGTTGAGCAAGCCGACGGAGGCTGCCCCAAAGATCGGGATGAGAGAGGGAATGCCGTTACCCGTGGTGCCGAGCAAATCATTGAATGTCTCGTCGAGGGTGAATGCGTCGAATTTGACAGCCAAATCGGTCGAGAACCCGCCGTTGAAATAGGTCGCGTAGAGGCCGGGCGTTGGCCCGGAGAGATGAGCGTTCAATCTGCTCGTAGTGTTGCCGCCTACATTAATCGCCGTCTGGCTCGAAATAGAGGAGGCGTTGAAATCCAAATTGGAGGAGGCGTAACCCATCGTCAGGCCTAAGATCAGCCCATCGCTTTCAGATAGGAGGCCGCGTGTGGTCAGATCTGCCCCGGCCAGAAAACCGACCGTGCCGGTGCGGCTTTGGACGTTCAGAGTGAGCGCCGGAGGCCCTCCCGGCAAGGCAATGTTCGCTTGCGCTAGGCAACAGGTTAGAACGCCGGGGCCCGAAGCGTCCCGTTTTTCATAGTCGCCATAGATTTGCGCCCAGGTCCCATACCGAAAAGCCGGTTCCAGCGGCACGGGCAACGGGGGCGGTTCGGGTTCGCCTTTCACGATCCTCGCGGCCGGAGGAGCGAACGGCCGCCGCCGGCGCTCGGCGATTCGCTCTCTCCTCATCTCGCGTTCAACCTCGTAAGACGGCGCCTGAGGATGGCGACGGCGCGCCGCGATTGTTTCCTTCCTCGCCGTCGGCTCGCGTTCGGTAACTCGAGGACGAGGCGTCGTCACGACCGGAGCGGCGACGCGCGGCGCAGGCCTGGAGATACGCTGGCAGCTTCCGTCCACCCGCGTGAATCCTTCCGGGCAGCGCTGCTGCTCCTGCTCGCGCCGCGTGGTGATGGATTTGACCGTGTTAGTAGTGGTCTGTTGGGTCGTCGTCTGCGATAGGCCGCTGAGCGCCTGGCTGGAGAGCGCGGCGCCGGAAAAGGCGCCGTCGTTGCCGTCGGTGCAAGATCCATTTATCAGCGCAAGGGGAGGAGGACAAAACACGGTTTGCGCCTCAGCTTCAGCCGGACGCATCAAATTGAATAAGGCGGCTGCCGCCACAAACGACAAGGCAAGCGTGAACTTTGAAATAATGCGGCTCATAATTCCGCTCCTCCACTATTTTTTCGCTACGCAATGAAGCGCTTATAATATAGCCTATTTTTTTACAGAATCTGTTGCACGCCCGCCACATTGCAGGCCGCCTTGGCGGCGGCCAAGCGGCGTAATTATGACCTAAATAGTATTGCCGAGTTACGAAAATGTTTGCCAATCGTCTTACCCCCAGTTCCGTGCTCCTCTTCGTTGCAGGCATATTTTTCGTGCCGCTCCCTCTGCGAGCGGTCGCCGCAGGCGACCAGGAGTTATGTGATCACTCGCTGGCTGATCCCGATGCGGGAATCCCGGCGTGCACCCGACTACTCGACCATCCAGGCGAAGGAACCAATGTCCCCGCCTATTACAATAATCGGGGGGTGGCCAAGGTTCGCAAGGGCGATCTCGACAGCGCCATCCAGGACTTCAACAGCGCGCTCGACCGAAATCCTCGCTACGCGGACGCGTTCAAGAACCGCGGCATCGCTCGCCAGATGCAGAGCGACTACGATGGCGCAATCGCCGATTTCACGCGAGCGCTTGGCGTCGATCGCAAGTCGCCTGAACTTTATAACGCGAGAGGCTCGGCGCTTTTCAGCAAGGGAGAATACGACCGCGCGATCGCCGATTTCGATACGGCAATCTCGCTCGATTCGAAATACGCAAAGGCTTACGTCAATCGCGGGCTCGCCTTCCACTTCACGCGGCGCCTCGATCGCGCGATCGCCGATTTCGGCGCCTTCGTGCGCCTCGCGTCGAACGATCCGCTCGGTCACATCAACCGCGCCGCCGCTCGCATGGACAAGGCGGATTTCAAGAACGCCATCGCCGATTACAATGAGGCGATCCGTCTCGACCCGAAAAACGCAGGCGCCTATACGAGGCGAGGAGAGGCGTGGCGGCTGCAAGGCGACCTTGAACGATCTCTGGCCGATCACAACAAAGCGATCGGCCTCAACGCCAACGAAGAAGCTTATAACAATCGCGCCCTTACCCTCAAAGACCGAGGACAGCTCGACAAGGCGATCGCCGATTGCGACGAGGCCATTCTGCTGCAGCCAAAATCCTACTTGGCCTACGCGACCCGAGGTCTGATCCGGAGGCTAAAGGGGGACTTGAGGGGATCGCTCGCCGACCTCAACAAAGCTGTGGAGCTCAATCCGCGTTCGCCGATCGCCCTGACTTTCCGTGGCGATGCGTTGCGCGAAGCAGGCGACGACGACCGTGCGATGAAGGATTTCAACGAGGCGATTCTCATCTTGCCGGATTTCGTGGCCGCTTACACCGGCCGAGGCCTGACGTACGAGAAGAGAAGCGATCCCGCTAAAGCGAAGGCGGATTTCGAAAAAGCCCTGAGCCTTTCGGCTGACCTCGACGCGGGGCTCGCAAGACCGGCGCGGGAGGTGGCGCGGACACGGCTGGCCGAGCTCGCGGCAGCGGAAGCCAGACGGGCAAAGGAGGCGGTCGAACGTGCGGCGAAGGAGGCGAGCGAAGCGCGCGCCAAGGCCGAGGCCGAAGAGCCAATCCCCGACCCAGGCGTTCGCGTCGCGCTCATCATCGGCAACTCCGCTTATCGGGGCGAGGCGGCTCTTCCCAACCCGCGGCGGGACGCGCGGGCCGTGGAAGCGGCGTTCCGGAAAATCGGCTTCCAGACCGTCGTGGCCGCCATGGATGTCACCCGCCAAGAACTCCTCGTTGCGCTGCGGGCCTTCGAAGAGAAGGCGGAGCTCGCGGACTGGGCGGTAATCTATTACGCCGGACACGGGATCGAAGTAGGGCGGGTCAATTATCTCATTCCCGTCGACGCAAAACTGTCGGCCGACAAGGATGTGGAAGACGAAGCTGTGTCCCTTGATCGCTTGCTCCACGGTTTGGAGGGGCCGAAACGGCTGCGCCTTCGTCTGGTGATTTTGGATGCTTGCCGTGACAACCCGTTTTCGCGGCGCATGCGGCGCACCATGGCGTCCCGGTCCGTCGGACGCGGCCTCGCGCCCGTGGAGCCAGACGCCGGAACTTTCGTGGTCTACGCCACGAGGGACGGCGAAACCGCCGAGGACGGGGCCGGCGAACACAGTCCCTTCGCGCAAGCCTTTTTGAACAACGTGATTAAGCCGCGAGTGGAAATCGACATGTTGTTTCGCCGCGTTCGCGCCGAGGTCATGAACGCCACGAATAGACGCCAAGAACCGTTTACCTATGGCTCCCTGCCGCCGGACAAATTTTATTTTGTTACAAAATGATCGCGTTTCTCGGCAATGTCCCGCTTGATGTTGAAAATCGAGAAGCGGGCGTTGCGGGTTGAGAGGCTATGCGGCTTTCGGGGTTTGAGCAAGATGCTGGTTGGCTGAAGCGGCTTTCGCCTTTCGCTCGGCGAGCGCGGCCTTCAAGAGCGGCAGCTGCTTGTGGGCCTTGAGCCGGCGAAAGCCCTTGGCGGCTTCCTGCATGGCGGCGCCCGCCCAGCGCAGAGCCATCGACGGCGACCGCCAGTATTTCACGTTCCGGCAGACACGCCGCAGCGTGCCCATGACATTCTCGATGATGTTGGTGCAGGCGAGCGACCGCCGCAGTTCAGGCGGCAGGCCGAGCCTCGTCACGGTGAGCATCTCGTCGAGCCCTTCCAGGATCGAGGCGGAAACGCCCTCCCAATCCTTTTCAAGCCGCCGGGCGAGGTTGCGCAGGAGCGTCTCGGCCTTGTCGGCGTCGTTCATCTCCCATGCCTGCCGCAACACGCGCCGCACGGACGCATGCATGGACTTCGGCAGGCGGTCCAGGATGTTGCGCGCCTTGTGAATCTGGCAGCGCTGAATGGCCGCGTCGCGGCCGAAGGTCGCTCGGATCGCCTTGGCGAGAGCCTTCGAGCCGTCGATGATGAAAAGGCGCGGAACGGCGGGATCGAGCCCACGCTCGACGAGATTGTCGATCAAGGCCTGCACGGTCGCCGCGTTTTCCGTCGCGCCCTCGACCAGTCCGAGCGGATGCTTGTCGCCGCTCACGTCGACGCCGAGCGCCGCCACAAGGGTCATGTCCTCGTCCATGTGAACGCCGTCGATCTGGATCACCAGCAAATCGAGGCCGGAAAGATCGCGCGCCATCCATTCCTTCAGCCGCGCCGCCGACAGCGCGACAAAATGCCGCGAGGCGGCGGATTTCGACAGGCCGGAGCCTTTGGGCGCCGGCACGTCGCCTTCGGGCAAGCCGAACCGAACGTTGGAACTTGCGCGTCGAGACGTTGATCAGCATCTGGTTCATCGCCCATTTGCCGAGCCAGTCTTCGGTTTGCGCCGCTTCCCAACTGGGAAGAGCCAACTCCTTGCCGTCGAAGCCGCGAAGACGGGGGCGCTCGATCTCCACCTTGCCGCCGTGGAAGCCGATCTTGCCTTTCGCCTTGCCCCAGCGATGCGCCCTTCGCGTCCTGCCGCGCGCGTGCCGAGGGCCGCAGGCCGCCTCCGCGTCGCTTTCCATCATCTCGGCAAGCGCCTCGATCCCCGAGGCAAGGCAGAAGCTTTCGAAACTCGCCGTCATGTTCGCCAGCGCCTGGGCCTTCAGGGCTCTCGCGGGAATCGCCGTCGATGTGATAGGTCTGTTCATGGCGTTGCTTTCCTTTCGTGGAATCAGCACCCCGAGCCTACAGGCTCAAGGTGAGCAACGCCGCTCCTCCTATTTCAACATTGATCGGGACATCGCCCGTTTCTCAACGAGGACCCCCGCATTGCATCTCTCGATCTTGGACGAGATACACTCAAGAAACCAATCCGAGCTTTCTGAGACAAGCACAAGGGAGGGCAGTCATGCGTTTGGTCGGCCGATTTCTTTTCGTTCTCCATCTTGCCCTTTTGTTTTCCAGTGGGACGTTTGCCAGAGCAGCGATCGACCAAGCGCCCGCTTCCGCCGAACCTACGAACCTGATCGGCTGGCGCTTTTCGTCGAAAATAGTTCTGGCGGGAAATTTCTCGGGTGTCGAGCAATTGCGTCAATTTGCGGCGGGCCTCGAGGTGCGAACAGAGGCGGAGGAGGAGGGAGATCCAACCCCGCTCATGAAGGCGATCGTATCGATCTTGAGCGAAATGGATAGCGGACGCCTGGAAGTGAAAGACGGAAAGCTTTCCGTAATCGGAACCGTTCCTCCCGCCAGAATTGCGGAATTGCGGAGCGGCATTGAACGCAAGCTATCCAAGTGGACAAGAATAGCCAAGCTGCAAATCGGCTCCTCCGACGAAGCGCCTGCTGAGTGGGTCGCCTATCGTTCCAAAGCTCGAGATGGCGGCGGCGTGATCGAAATGAACGGATCCGTCAAAAACGAAACCGTGCGCGCTCAATTGATCGGGATGGCCCGGAATTTAGCCGGCGATCTGATCGTCGTCGACAGAATGCGAGCAGCACCCAACCTATCGGGCAAGGTTGGCGAGGCGGCGCAGGCGATGCTCGCGCAACTAAAGTTATTTGACCGTGGATTCGTCGCCATTTACGGGAACAAATTCGACATCGTCGGCGTCTCGCGAAACATTAGTGTTTCCGACAAGTTGGCGGCTTGTCGCTCCGTCGCCAGAATGCTGCCCACAGATTTCGGCTGCGGACTCATCGACATCGGAAGGTCGCAGGCGGACCGGCTCCACGAGAAAAAAACCCGTGACGGAAGGGGAGCCCATCGAGGCCTCCCCGATCGCGAAACCAAACCTTTCATCGCCGTTGCCCCCAACGAAATCACCGGAGGCGCGTCACCCGACGAATTTTCCGATCCTCGTATCGTGGACATACTGTTCGCGACAACTCGGAAGCGCGAAAGCGAATCGTCGATCATTCCGGTTTTTTCGGCCGAACGAAGCCAAAAGCTTACCTTCGGCCTTGCTCGCGTGAGGATTCCAACCGATCACAAAATAGGCCGCCTGGAACTACCCGGCGGCTTTTCCATTTTCGGAATTAAGCTGATGGAAGAAAAAGCTGATCCCGAAAAGCACTTCATATTGCGCAGCCGCCAGGTTCTCACGCCGGAACAATGGGATTCTTTGATAGAGAAAAAAGGAGCCGACGAGGCTATCGTATTCGTTCACGGGTTTAACACATCTTTCGACGATTCCGTATTTCGATTCGCTCAAATCGTTTGGGATTTGAAATATGAAGGGCTGCCGGTCCTGTTTTCATGGGCGTCAAGAGGCGCCGTCCTCGATTACCAATATGACCGCGAGAGCGCCCTGATCGGCAGGGAGGCTTTCCTAAACCTCCTGGAAAATCTGAGAGACAAGCATAGGATTTCGACCGTGCACATTATCGCTCACAGCATGGGCAACTTCTTAGTGCTGGACGCTCTCGCGCATCAACAGCGATCTTCCAATGCAATTCTTGGACAATTGATAATGGCGGCCCCCGATGTTGATAGCGATCAGTTCGTCCAGAATGTCTCCAACGTCAAACCATTCTTTAGAGGCCTCACTCTTTATGCTTCGTCGGCAGACAAGGCTTTGGCGTCATCAAGAGTTCTCGCGGGGGGAGTCCCGCGCGCCGGAGACGTGCCGTCGGATGGGCCGATCATTATGCCAGGTCTCGAAACGATAGACGTAACCGCGCTGGGAGAGGAGCTATTTGGATTGAATCACACGACGTTTGCGCAATCGCGTCCGCTAATGAACGATATCAAAATCCTTTTGAAAGAAGGCCGCCGCGCGCCCCGCCTCATCGAAGAGCTGCCGATGCCCGACAACCAGAGCCCTCCGAGATATTGGCGATTCGCCCCCTGAGTATACGATGGCTACATGCCGGGCGCGCCATGCCGGAAAACGAAATAGTCCTCCACGTCGGTGCTGTTGGATGCCCCCGTCTCAAATAGAGCCCGAACATCAGTGATTGAGCCGATGGGCCCCCTTACCTTCCGAGGAGCGGACAACTTATTGAGGCCGGCCGCGAAGCCATTGAGTGAGACCCGGTTCCGTCCACGCAAGACGGACAGTTCTTAGAGCTGTCCGTCGTCAGAGATTTTGAGACAGAAGGCGGCGTGATTTAATGGAGGACGCGGCTCATCTGATGATGTGGACGGCCTCTCCTCAACGGCACCATAGTGCCAAGTTCTAATCGCCGGAGCGCTAAAGAGGAGATTGTCCGTGAAGAAGTTCATCAGAATAGGCGTCGATTTGGCCAAGAATTATTTTCAAGTCCACGCGATCCCGAGCGAAGATGGTCTCGCTTTAAAACGCAAATTGAAGCGCTCGAAGATGCACGAGTTCTTTTCGCAGATCGAACCCAGTCTCATCGGCATGGAGGCTTGCGGTTCAGCGCATTATTGGGCGCGAGAGCTTAAGACGATGGGCCACGAAGTACTGCTAATGCCGCCTGCTTACACCAAGCCTTTCGTTAAACGCCAGAAAAATGACGCCGCCGACGCGGAGGCGATTGCGGAGGCAGCTATCCGACCGACCATGCGCTTCGTTGCGATCAAGACGGAGGAACAGCAGGCCCGCGCCATGCTGTTTAGGACCCGCGATCTCCTGGTTCGTCAGCGCACGCAATTGATCAACGCGCTGCGCGGTCATCTGGCCGAGCACGGCATAATAGCGCCGCAGGGGCCGACGAACGTGAAGGTTCTCGAGCAGGCGATAGAGGACGAGGCGACATCGCTCCCTCTCCTCATCACGGAACTGACGCGTATCTACCTTGAGCAGATCGACCAATTGTCAGAGAGGATCGGCGCGCTTGAGAAGACGGTCGTACACGAAGCAAAGTGCGGAGCGACAACGCGACGCCTGCAGACAATGCCTGGCGTGGGGCCGATCACGGCTATGGCGATCGAGACCTTCGCGCCGCCAATGGACGTATTCCGTCGCGGGCGCGACTTCGCCGCCTGGCTCGGCCTTGTTCCTGTGCAGCATTCGACCGGAGGTAAACAGGTTCTCGGGAGGACTTCGAAGATGGGACAGCGCGACATTCGGCGGCTTCTGATTAGCGGCGCGATGGTCATCGTGCGTTGGGCATGTCGGAAAGGAACGCCGGAGGGAAGCTGGCTGCATCGCATGCTCGCGCGCAAACCGCGCATGCTGGTGGCGATCGCAATTGCCAACAAGATGGCCCGCTCGATTTGGGCCATGCTGACGACAGGCGAAGATTATCGGGTTCCTGTGGCTGTTGCGGCCTGATCGGGAGATCGGAACAACAGCCAGGGGAACGTCGGGCGTGTGAGGAGGTCGACGAACGGTAAGGGCAATTGATCGGTCAGATCCGGACCAGGAAATGCAATAACACCCAAAGAGTTCACAGCTCGCTTCATTGATCTGCGCCTGGTCCGCGCATCTCCATACCGGCCTGCGGTCCGTAACAGCCGCAACTGAACGCCTTATACATGACCGCACCCGATCACACGACCAAGCCGCACGAAAACATCTTGCACGAACGGGGGCATCCATACATGGGTGTTTCACTGCACGGATGCGGTCGTGCATCAGCCCGATTATTCCCGCGGTGCGCGCGTGGTTGCCGAGATGATGGACGGGCATGTCCCGGATGTGTGGATTTCGGATCGTTATTCCGCCCAGCAAAAACATGGCGCGCGGCATCAGACCTGTCTGGCGCATCTGGCGCGGGATACGGTTTTCGCGCTGGAGCATGGCGCGGACGATCTGCCGCTGCGGGTTGATTGAGTAACTGCGCCCTGTCGTACGCTTGCTTGCTTGGGATGGTCGGAGCTCATCAAATGCTACGGCCACCATATTTTGGCGACTTTGCACTCGAGTGACGTCGGTTATTGATCGTCGATTTTTTCGTTGTGAACAGATGTATTGGAGAATTCGTTGATAACGACATCATTCGAAAACTTTTCCTGGCGTCGAACAAACGCCTCCGGTTCACAGGCCCGCGGTTACAGAACCGAGGATGTCTGGTTTGCCGACGCCACGACGGGTTGGGCCGTCAATAGCGAAGCCAACATCATAAAGACCGTCGACGGAGGCGCGAGACGCATGAGAGGTGTTCCCTGCGCATGGACGCGCTTTCGCTTTCTTCAAGGGCGGATCCACGCGCGGCATGTGACGACGAAGCGATTCCTTGAGGCATTTGGGTTGGACTCGCTTCTTATCCTATAACGTGCTGTTTAACCCATAGCTCACAGGGCTAGCCTGGGGGGTGCAACGTGGAAGCTTTGTTCACCAGCATAGTCGGCGGGGCCAGTCTGCGCGATCGGATCCTGTCGGTGATACGGGACGCCGTCAGTGTGGCAGGTGCCCACCACGTCGACGTCCACATCATGACGTTCTCGTTTACCGACGCCCAGATCGCCGAGCTGCTCGTCCAGGCGGCACGCACCCGGCCGAACCTGTCGATCCGGCTGATGGCCGACTGGAGCCAGGGCGCCAAAGGCTTCGAACGCAAAGTCTGTGGTCTGGCTGCGCTCGGCGTGCCCAACTTCGAAGTGAGGTATAAGAAGGACCAGCCCTATGTTTGGGACGCCGGCGCATGCCGGCTACAATGGTCCTATCAGACCAGTCGGGGTCTTCTGCATCACAAGACGTTGGCGGTTTTGGTCGATGGGCGCCCACACACGCTGTTGTGCGGAAGCTTTAACTGGTCGAAGAGATCGGCGAAGGGCTACGAAAACCTCATCGTGTTCACCAGGGACGACCCAGGCTCGATACCCGTGATGACGGCTGTCGAGCGAGAGTTCGAAGCGTTGTGGTCCGACGGTGCCGCCACGCTTTCGCCCGACGAGGTACGTATGCACTACACCGCGATTCTGGGCGAATACCGGAAAGATTCGGCGCGGGCTGCCGCCGATGTGGTTGGAGTGACCCGCGGTGCCGGCGCCCCGCTTGACGTCCTTCGCGAGGCTGAGCACGCCGGCGGTTCAGTCGGCCTGCCGCACTTGCAGATTGCATTCAGTTCGCGCCTGCCGGAACAAGCCGAGGCCGCTGCAGGGTACGCCGAAGCCAACCGGCTGAGACGGTTCGAGATGTACAAGCCGTCAGGGAAAACCAAACAGGTCCCGATGACATTGTCGACGCTCGCGCTCGACGCCATTGCCCGTGCGCGACCGGGCGAGCATCTCTTGGTGGCGATGTACGTGCTGTCTGTCCGGGTTCCTGAGTACGGCGCGCTGCTGGCCGCGGCCCGCCGCGGGGTACGTCTCTTCATTGTGGTGGACGGACACATCGCTTGGCGGCCGCTATCGCGGTTGGCCACCACGGCCTACGCAAAAGAGAAGCTGCCAATCCACCTCCGTGCTACCGGACGCAAGACGATGCACCAGAAGTACATTGTCCACCCCGAAGGGAAGACCGTGCTGAGCGGTACCGCCAATCTGTCCACCGACGCGTCGCAGCGGCACAGCGAACATCGGATCCTTTGGCGCGGCGACAAATATGTGACGGACGCGTTCGTCGCGGACTTCATGACAATGTGGCAGCGGCTTGCCCCACCGTTCGCGTCGAAGGGAAGGCAGTATCGATACTTGACGTAGCCCTGCAGTCGGAGTAAGTTTTGGCTTCACGAGACGATCAAAGCGTCGCTCCCGTTGTTATTGATTAGTGCTTCGGCCGGGTCAATCTTCCCTATATTTCCAATCTGTGACGCTGAAGCGATGCGCTCGATAGTGTGTCTGCTGCTGTACGGGAGTCGTGCGCGTGGCGACCACGACGCGTATTCCGACGTCGACCTGACCGCGATAACATCGAATCACACACCCGAGCGCGTTACGATCGGACCGAGCACGACGATGGCGTACCCGCTTGACCACGCGCTGCGCGCCGCCCGCTCGGGCAGCCTTTTTGCCTTCCATCTAGTGTCCGAGGGCAAGGTGCTGTTCGAAACCGAACCGGTTTTCGCACGAGTCCAACAGGCCTTTAAGTTCCGCGACGACTACACGCCAGTGATCAAAATGTGCTCGGAGGCCGGCTGGTTTCTGTTGCGGCATCATGAGAGGGCCGTCAACACACGCAAATTCAACCAGGCGATAGCCTGGTGCACTCGAGAGATGCTCATCGCCAAGGCGGCAAACGAGCGATCGCCCGTCTTCTCAGCCGACGGCCTCGCCGAGTTCGCTGGCTGTAGCACCGTCGCCTCGGTGATCCGCAGCAAACGTAATTCCGTCATTGACCCGGTAGTCGTGCGGGAGTTCCGTGACATACTTGGCGAATTTGGTGTGCCCGAGCCGACGCAGATGCCGACTTTGACCTCGGCGGAGGGCTGGTTCCGTGCAGCTCGAAATTCCGCCGGCGTGATAGCGGTCCGCGCGTTTCGCAATGAAAACACCACCGCAGCTGCCGGAGGCAAGACAGTTTGTCACAGCTTGATGATCAGTTCGACCTCGACATCCGGTTGACGCCGCTCGGACGCTCGCTCACTGAGGAGCTGCGCGACGCCGCTGGAACGGGTGGGTGGGAGTGTTATTCCGTTGACCCGAGTTGTGGCGACACCTGTGCGTGCAGCACGGTCGAGACTTGTAACCAACAGCTGGAGGACTGCGGGTTCCCGTTCACCTTCCCTGATAAATACTGCGAAGACCAGAGCGACGGCTGCGGCGACCCCAATACTAGTACATGCGACTGTGGCGCCGATACAGATCAATGCCATCACACAGACGAAGACTGTTAGAACCACGCCAATCTCGTGACAGCCCTGACCATTGCCATCGACACTGCACGGAGGTTGAGTTCGCACGCAGTCGAGGCGGCTGTCGCGGAGGCGCGGCACAGCGACGACTCCGGTTTCACCTGGCGCGCTGCCGGGCTATGGGGCGGATATGCTGGGCTAGCCGTGCTCGCCGCTTCGCTGGATGCCGTTGAGCCTGGATGTAGCTGGGACAGCGTCGGATTCGATCATCTGCGCCGCTCGGTTCGCGGCATCGAGGCGGAGCAATTGCCGTCAGTCGGACTGTCAGGGCTTACTGGCTTGGCCACCGCTGCGTCGTTGTTGTCCCGTGACGGCACGCGTTATGACATGCTGATGACGACGCTGGAAAGCGCGATCGTAGAGCGCGTCGAGCGCATGTCGCAGGGCGTGCTTCGGTCGCGACCGCATGGCGTACAGGTCGGGTTGTTCGACGTCATCACTGGTTTAACCGGAGCGGGCCGATATTTGCTTAGCCGGGGACAATCTGCGCCGTGTCGGCAGGCACTCACGACGCTACTGTGTGCATTGGTCTATTTGTCCGAAGACGTCGACGCGGTTCCGCACTGGCACACCACTTTTTGTCACTCGACAGACAACCTGCGCAAACTTTATCCGGACGGTCACGTCAATCTCGGTATTGCACACGGGATTCCGGGACCGCTTGCTCTGTTGTCGCTTTCAGCTAGCAAGGGCGTCGAGGTCGCCGGACAACAGGACGCGATTATCAGAATCGCCGACCGAATCGTGCAAGCGCAGTGCAGCGACGAATGGGGAATCGGTTTTCCCGTGGCCGCATCGATACTCGCGGTCTGCAGGGAAAGCACGAGTGCGGCCCTTCAGTACATAGGTGCCAACGCCAATGCGGCCGCGCCGGCGCGTGCAGCGTGGTGTTACGGGCCGCCCGGGGTCGCCCGAGCGTTGTGGCTCGCCGGGATCGCATCGGGTCGATCCGTGTACCGCGATGTCGCTCTCGCTGCGATGACCGCGGTCTTCAAACGTCCCATACTGAACCGGCGGATTGACTCCCCCACTCTGTGTCACGGTGTCGCCGGCCTTCTCCAGATCACACTACGCTTCGCACGCGACGGCGCCGGAGAGGTATTCACTGCTGCCGCACAGGAACTCACCGCCCAGCTGCTCGACGCCCACGAACCCGACAGCCGGTTCGGTTATCGCGATCTCAAGCCGTCAGGCCTACGCACCGACAACCCCGGCTTGCTGGAAGGCGCCGCCGGCGTTGCGTTGGTCTTGCTCGCCACCGCCACGTCGGCGGAGCCGATCTGGGACCGGATCCTGATGCTGTCATGACTCTTTATGAACCACTGGATTTCGCCGTAGTCCGGGCGCCACTACTGCCCTTCGACACACTCGATGGATTTGCCAACAGCGACAAAGACCTTCGAGGTGTACTTTCCAAGGAGGCGCGTGTTGCACTCGCGGTGGCAAGCCTGACCTTCAGCGACGCGCTGGCCAAAGACGGCGCTGGCCCGCTTGGCCGGCGCACCGAATCCACTCTGCGCCGATACCTCATCCGAATGTCCACTCGATCGACGCCGCTGGGCTTGTTCGCCGCGGTGGGGCTGGCCGACTGGGGTGAGTGCACCGATATCGAATTAGGCGCCGGTCACCGCCCGCGGCGTACCCGTCCGGACGCGGCGTGGATAATGGCGCTCGTCGACCGCGCCGAGTCCGACCCTCAGATCCGCCGGCGCCTGCACATCCGGGCGAACCCCCTCGCGCTCTCGCGCGCTGGGCGGATCTTCGTTGCCGAACGGGCAGCTCGCGACAATAGCGCGTTGGTATCGGTGTCTGTCCGAGCCACCGAGGTCGTCCAGCGTGCTATGACGGCCGCTCGGACACCCATCTCTTTCGATGACCTGATAGCACATTTGGTCGAGTCAACACCCGGGGCGACGACAGAGCAAGTCGCCACACTGTTGGACCGGCTATGCGAGCAGGCGCTGTTACTGACCGACCTGCGTCCTCCGCTGACCGTTGCGTCGCCGGCACGCTACGTGCTCGAGAAGTTGGGCTCCATTCACGCCGCGGCGCAACTACGCGCACAGCTGGCCTCGGTCGTAATGGCTGCCGAGCGCTGGGACGCCGAGCCTTCACCCGACGAAGCCAGTTTCCGGACGCTGGTTGCTTCGACGATAGACGCGGTACCGACGAAAAGCACTGCGCTGCAAGTCGATTCGGCGCTCAGCTTCACCTCGACCACCCTGTCGAGGCTCATCGCTACCGATGCCGCCCGCGCGGCAGAGTTGTTACTTCGTGTAAGTCGCACCCCACGCGGGCCTGCGTCGTTAGACGCCTACCGACGCGTTTTTGAGCATCATTACGGTGAGCATCGTGAGGTGCCACTGCTGGAGATGATCGATCCCCACATGGGCATCGGACCGCTGCCGTCCAGATCGCCAGAAGAAGCGGCCACGGCTTCCGCCAAGCGCAATCAGGCATTGGTGGATCTGGCGGCGCAGGCATTGCGCACCGGCAGCCGCGAGGTCTGTCTGGACGACGCGGCGCTGGCGCGCCTTGCCACTGGCGACATCTCTCCGAGCGGGATCCCCCTATCGCTCGACTTCGTGGTGGTCGTCGCTGCAGCATCGCGCGAGGCGATCGACGCGGGTAAGTTTGAACTCGTTGTCGGTCCCACCATAGGAAGTGCAGCGGCCGGGCGAATGCTGGGTCGCTTCTCGGATTTCGTGCCCGGCGCGCCGCAGGCCTTGGCACGGGTGGCCGCCGCCGAAGCAGAACGCTCACCTGGGCGGGTCATCACCGAACTTGTCTACCAACCTCGGGCACGCAGGTTGGCCAACGTCTCCACTCGGCTCAATCTGCGTCGTTATGAGATCGCGATCGACCTGCCTCCCAGCACCGATCACGACCACACGATCGGAGTGGACGAACTTGTCGTGGGCGTTCGCGAAGGCAGGTTCCGGCTGCGATGGATCCGCACCGGCGAGGACGTGATGATCACCGCCGGCCACATGCTCACATCCACCCGCGCACCGGCCATCGCTCGATTCCTTTCCGAGGTGGGACGCCACCAAACACGCCAACTCACTGGGTTTTCATGGGGACCAGCCTCTTTGTTCCCTTTCCTGCCGCGAGTGCGGTGCGGGCGCATCGTGCTGTCGCTCGCGCAATGGCGGCTTGGCGCTGACGGCTTCCCTTTTGGGCTCAACGATCTGCTGTCCTTCCGCACGGAACTTGACGCGTGGCGCACGCGATGGGACGCCCCCGCGACGCTCGTCGTCGCCGCTGGGGATCACCGACTCACGCTCGATCTAACCCGAGCGGGAGATGCGGATGAACTGCGCCGGGCGTTGCGTTCCCAGGGCTCGGTCATTGTCCAGGAACAGTTTCCGCAACCGGACCGAACGTGGTTGACCGACACCGCAGGGCGTCCATTCACGGCCGAGTTCGTGATTCCGTTGGTCCGGCGCTCCCCCTCGCCGGCCCCACCTACCAGTGCGGTGGCAGGTTATGGCCCCGACCTTAGGCCGCCGGGTAGCGACTGGTTGTTCGTCAAGTTGTACTGCCCTTCCTATCTGGAAACCGAGTTGCTCAGCGGGCCCGTCCGCGCCTTATTGCGTGAAGCCCTTGGCGAGGGCTTCACCGACTGGTTCTTCATCCGATACAGCGATCCGAGCCAGCACATTCGGCTGAGGTTCCGCGGCGACCCGGCGCGCCTTCTTGCCGACCTGCTGCCGCGCGTCACGGCGTTAGCGACTGATCTGATCAGTTCCGGTGTGTGCCAACGATTCTCGATCGACACCTACGACCGCGAGCTGGATCGCTTTGGTGGGTCAGACGGTCTCGCCGTCGCGGAGGACTTCTTCTGCGCCGACAGTACTGCCATCATCGACCTGTTAACATCTCCCACGATCGAACCACTGCCGACAGGTGTCATGACGGTCGACGCGATACTGCACGGGTTCGGCTTGAGCAAGCGCCAACGGGCGATGTGGTGTGCGTCGCGATCCGGGCCGCGGCCTAAATCCGGTGCCGACTATCGCGAATGGAAACAACTCCTGCGGCCGATGCTTGCCGGCGATACGGTGCCGCAACCCCTCGACGAACTGCTTGGCCGATTCCGCGCGGCGAGCGCTCGCCTGCACACTGCTATTACCAGACTGCAAGAAAGCGGGTGTTTGTCACGCACTCCGGCCGAACTGCTCAGCAGCCTCGTGCACTTACATCTCAACCGACTGTTGGGTACCGACCGGGAAACAGAACGGCGGGTATACGGGCTATTGGAGCGGCTGCAACGAGGTCTTACATTGCACAACCGAAGGAATTGAATTCGGACACGGTCAATAGACGGGTCGCGCAACTCAACTGCCACCCAGCTTCTTCGACGACGTTTCCTATCAAACCGTCACGGTGACGATGACTGTGGAGAACGGCAAAAAGATGGGGGTTAGGCGCATTGTCGAAAAGCGTTGTCATTGGTCCATGCCCGTTCAACTGGTTGCGCCAGACCGCGGTAGCGTTTGAGGAACGGCGAGAGCTACCGGCTCAAGCAATCGAGGGCGCGCCGACGCAAAGAGCCTCAGCCCGCGGCCGAGCCGACCATCGATCCCGATGTCAGAAGCCATCTTGGGTTGAGAATATCGAACTTCGCGCCGAAAAAGCCATCAATCGTGACAATATTGTTCCCGATATTCTCATCTTTGATGGCTCTGCCCATGGCTTGAATCGCATGCGTTTCAAGTCACTAACGCCTTCGAGAATTCGTCGTCGCCTTCCGAATTTGCAAAAATGTACGAAAGGCAAATTCTCAAGTTAGGTGGCTTTGTCGTGCGATATTTTCAAATTAAATGGATATTCCGAAGCATGATGGCTTCGATTAAATCATTGAACTTACTGAAAGCAAATTCTCACGCTAAAATGGCTCCCGACACAGAAAAATCGTGTCGAGCCCACCTCGGTCTCAGAGTCTGTCCGAAAGGATCATGCTGGATTGCATAGCTTTCGAAGCATGAGGCGGATGGAGGCGATGCGCAGGAAAACGAGCGCCTTGCGGTTGAGGCACTCCCAATCCCTGGCCAACCTTCGACACCGGCCGAGCCAGGAAAAGGTTCGTTCGACGACCCACCGCCTCGGCAAGACCTCGAAGCCTTTTGCCGCATCGGACCGCTTGACGATTTCCGTCGCGAGGCCGGGCAGAGCCTTCTTCTGCGCCTTGCGAAAGATTGGTCCCTGATATCCGCCATCGGCAAACAGCTTCTGCAGAAACGGGAATTTCCCGAACAATGTGCGCAGAACGAGAATACCGCCATCGCGATCCTGAATGTCGGCGGGATGAACGATCGCATGCAGCAGCAGGCCTATCGTATCGACGAGAATAGGCCGCTTCTTGCCGTTGATCTTCTTGCCCGCATCATAGCCGTGCGGATCAAGGCAGCGCCCCCTTTTTCCGCCGCTTTCACGCTCTGGCTGTCGATGACGGCGACGGTCGGGCTGGCTTCGCGCCCGGCGGCCTCGCGACACTTCACGTAAAGCGCGTGGTGAAGACGATCGATCGTGCCGTCATAAGGGGGTCATCGCAGAATCTTCCCAAAATCCTACGCTAAGCCGCGTCGAGTAGCTCGGATCGCGGGTTTCGGAGGGGCCGGAAGGCGTTTTGTAGCGGCTCGGTCGGCCAAACATAGTCCCCGTTGAAGGTGATATGCTCCCAGCCGAGCGGCGCGATATGGGCGAGCAAATCGTCACGGACCCGTTCGCCACTGGAGCGCAGTTCGGCAACGGCGTGGCTGAGATAGACCGTATTCCAAAGGATGACGGCCGCGACGACGAGATTGAGACCAGAGGCTCGGTAGCGTTGATTTTCGAAGGTGCGGTCGCGGATTTCGCCAAGGCGATGAAAGAACACCGCCCTGGCGAGCGCGTTGCGCGCCTCGCCCTTGTTGAGGCCGGCGTTCGTTCGCCGCCGCAGAGCGGGGTCGCTGATCCAGTCGAGGGTGAAGAGCGTGCGTTCGAGCCGTCCTATTTCCCGAAGCGTCTTCGCCAGCGCATTCTGTTTGGGGTAAGCCGCGAGCCGACGCATCAGGATCGACGGCGCAACGGTTCCAGCTTTGATTGACGCCGCGAGGCGCAACGTCTCATCCCAGTTTTCGCCAATGACACGGAAGTCGATAGCGCCGCCGATCATCGGATCGAGAGATTTATATGTCGCGCGAGCGTCAGCGACATAGAGGCGACGATCGGCAAGATCGCGAATGCGCGGCGCAAATCTAAATCCCGTGAGATGGCAGAGACCGAACACGTGATCGACGGCGCCCGCCGTGTCGGTATAGTGCTCGCGGATATCCAGCGAGCATTCGTGGTGAAGCAGACCGTCCAGAATATGCGCGGCCTCGCTGGCGTTGGCCGCGATGACCTTGGTGTGAAACGGCGCGTAGCGATCGGAGATATGCGTATAAAACTTGACGCCGGGCTCCGAGCCATATTTGGCGTTGTAGTCGGCGCGCGCCTCGCCATGCCCGCCTGCCTTGAAAAATTGTCCGTCCGACGATGACGTGCCGCCGTCGCCCCAGACTCTTGTGAACGGCTGCGCGTGGATCGCTTCGATCAGACACGCAAGCGCCGCCTGATAGGTTTCGTCGCGAACATGCCATTCCGCGATCCAGAGCAATTTCGAATGGCTGAAGATCTTGGAGCTGCGCGCCATTCTGGCGAGGCCGAGATTGGTGGCGTCGGCGAGCAACGCCGTCATCAGCCCGATATTTTCGTCGGGCGGCGCGCCGGTGCGAAGATGACCGAAGCGCTCGGCGAATCCCGTCCAACCATTGACTTCGGCGAGAAGCTCGGTGATCCGCAGGCGCGGCAACATGCCGTAGAGCCGCCGCGCGACATCGTCTACTTCATCGTTCTCGTCTTTGCGAATGGGACTGATCGACAACCCCTCTGCGGTGATTGCCGCTTCGACAAGCTTGCCTGCCGACGCGAGTGCATCGATTTCATTGAGCCGCGATTCAAGCAAGGCGGTTCGCTCGGCGCGCCAGTCATCGAAGCGATCCGCGACAGCCAGTCCCAATTCGCCTTCTTGTCGCCGTGTGACAAATGCCTCCGGCGGCAAAAGAAAATCGCCGAAGGCGCGGAACGCGCGGCTGCCTTCGACCCAGATATCTCCGGACCGCAAACTGTCGCGTAGCGTCATCATGACCGCGACCTCATAAGCCCGACGATCAAAGGCAGGGCCTCTTCCAACGAGCTTGCGCCATGTCGATTTCAGAAACGCCGTCGGCGGACGTTGCGGGAGTTGTCTCGGCCGCGCCGCATAAAGTCCACGCAACAGATCGAGCGCGTCGAGCAATGAGTCGTTTGGCTTCCATGAGCGGAATACAAATGCATTGAGCAGGACCGGAATCATCCGGCGCACCGTTGGATATCTTTCGACGATTTCGGTCAGATTGTCTTCGCGCGTGTTGGTGACGACAATTTCTGTTTCCGCGACAAGCGCTTTCAAGCGTTCCCAACCGAGCGAACGTTCGACGGCCGCGTCTTGATCCTCTCCAGATTCCTTCGCCGCCAACATGGCTTTCGCCATGTGGAGAAGCGCTCGCGCCGACGCATCGAGCGCTTTCGCTCGATGGACAACATTTTCTCTGTAGGCGCGATCGGCGCGACGGTAGACACCGCCAAGCATCTTGTCGAACATGACGAGCGCCGCGTCCGTGAGGATCGCTTCCATCTCGCGGGCGAACACGACCAGAGTCGCCAGTCGGCGCGGCGTATCGAACCGCGAAAGATGCTGAGCGCTGAGAATGGCCGTTTCCTTGGCGATCGCCCTGTAACGCGCGCGATGAATCCGTTGCTCGCGATCTGGCCCAACGCCCAAGTCTTCGGACGAATTGCAAGCGCTCGACGACGCCAACCAGGTTCTTCTGCGTCGGCGCTTCCGGCCAATCACGCAACCAGGCAAGCGGCGTGCGGTCTCTGTCGTCTCTGACCGCGATCAACGCCTCCAGTTCAGCGATCGTTCGCTGTTCCAATCCCTCGATGAGATTCTTGTGGGCCTGCTTTCGGGCGCGAGCACGAGCCGCCAGGCCGATGCGTTCCAAAATTGTCGGCGCAGGCAACAAAATGCCGCGAGTTCGGAGAGCTTCGATCATGGCGGCAACGATGACGTCGCCGCGATCCGTGCCAATCGCTTCGGTCGTCGCAATCTTCGCGACAGACCGATAATCACCGCGGCTGAAAGGACGAACGCGCAGATACGACTGTATGTCGCCGAGATGCTCCCAGCGCGTTTCCTCTCGACGGGCATACTCGTTAAAAATCCCGCGCTCGATGCTGAGTTGACCGGCAATGAATGATAGAACGTCCGCCGGCGGAATTTCGTCAATGCCGAGCACTCGACCCGGAAAGCGCTGGTAGGCGAGATGCACCGCAAAACCGAGCCGATTGGCGTCACGCCGCCGTCGACGGATCAGCGCCAGATCGTCGGGCGAAAGCGTATAGTGCCGGACAATTGCCGCCGGATCGTTGGGCGGATCGAACAGCGCCGCACGGGCCTGCGGCGAGAGGATTTCGTGCTTCTTCATCGCCGGCTCCCCTGGTGCGCAATCGGTCGTTCGCGCAGCAGTCCGGCTTTTCGCTATTTTTCAATGCCTTGGTATCTGCGCAACTCCATCGCCAAGATACCAGCGAACCTCCATCAGCGCCTTAGCGTAGGATTTTGGGAAGATTCTGCGATGACCCCAGGAAGAGAAATCACCCGCGACGTGATCGGCGCGCTCAAGCGCCATGGACTGATCGACGGCGCCTTGCGCGCGCCCGAACCAGGCGCGCCTTACGCCTATGTGACGACGAAAAAGTTTTTGGAAGTGTTTGCGCTCGCTAGCCTGCGCGAGCTGCCCGACATCGAAAAGCTCGAAGACGCCGGGTTGCTACAGCGGCCAGCCTCCACGGCCGATCTCGATGTGGTCCTCGGCCTGCGGGAAAAAACCGTGGAACCCATGGATCAGGCGGACGACGATTTGCTACGATGGGCGGCCCATTTTCTGTCTTCGGGATGCAGAAAGAGATATTTGTCAAGGAGTGGAGGAATCTGGTCGTCGAGTCATTTCGTGATCAAATATTGGAACAAGCTCTACAGGATGGATTGTCTGCTTGTCCAACAGCCAAGGCTGCCATGATTGCTATGTATATTGATGATTATCGTCACGCCTTGACTGCATGGACAAATTTAAGTCCGAAGAATTGGATTATCGTTAAGGATAACGTGCGTGCAGAGATTCAACGGGAGGATGCTAGGATCGCCGGGGAACAGGCTGAACAGGAACGCAGAGAGAGGGAGGCTCAGGCACGGAAAGCGGAGGCTGCAGCAATAGAAACGCGCAGAGTTGCTGCGCTTGCGGATTGTGGCGCGCATCCAAAATTTTCCGGGGGGCCTTGGCTTTCGTCAACCTATACGGTTGCTGCAAATGATGCAGTGAGATATGTGGGCATGCTATGCGTAAAAAGTGTCGAATACATTAGCGCGGCACCAAATCCATTCGGCGGGAACGCAGCACGAGTACGCTTCAGCGGATATAGCGCGTACGACTTTCAGCCGTCAGTCGTGGTGCGCGATTTCCCCTACTGAAGCTGAAGTTTGAGAATATGCGTCGAGTGAGTCGGCCTTTTTGAAGCGCTCTGCGGCCTGAAGTTGACCTGATTTTTTCGCGCGCCAATGGCGTCGCGTCAATGAGGTTTGCATCGGCGTCCCTCTTGAGCTCAAATATGTCTCATACAGCCTCCGCCACCGGCGGGACCCAAGGGGAGAAAGAGACGAACTCCGCTCGTGAGGTTTTCGCCACATGCGGCTCGGCTTCATCGCCGGCGCGCCGACGAGGAACAAGAACTCCCTAAATCATCAGAAAAACGAGTAGTGTTCCGCCGCACGCTAGGCGAAGCGGCTCGTCCGCAACGGCGCCTCCAATTCCTCCGCCTGATACCGAAGCCGCTCATAGGTCCTGCGCCACATGCGCCTCGGCCTCTCCGGGAAAGGCTGAGCGATGGTCGGAGCGCCGCCGAGACTCAAGCGGATTTTGCACGCCTGATAATGCGCACGGCTCTTCTCGCCGCGCCGCTGGCACTCGTAGACCATGTTGTAGCAATGCCGGCAGCCGATGAAGATGCCGCCGCCATACAGCTTCGCGACGCGCTTACCGCAAGAGCATTTGAACCAAGGCCTCCTGCCGCCGAATGTGCACCGCGTCCATTCAACGGGGAAAAACGTCCATCTGGTCGCATTGCGCATCCACAAATCGACGCGATAACGATAGGTGCGAAGCTTGGCCAGGAATGGATATCGAAAGGCGGCATAAGGGAAGCTGCGCTCGCCGCCGTCGAACGCGCCGGCCTTCGATAAATCTCTGACGTCGACGAAAGGGATTTTCTCGACAATAGGACGATTGCTTTTGCTCACGGCCGCCGCCGTTGACATCGCCAGCAAACCGACTTGGGCGCGCCGCCCGTCAAATAGCCCATACGTTTGAGCCTGTTCAAATCCAGCCTGAGACCATCCTCAAGGCGGACGCGTTCACGACGGCGGGACATGGGAAATCCTTTCGATTAACCACACCGACCGGGACAAACGGGACAAACGGGACAAATGTCCCACCTTGTCCCGCCATAACCGGGAGCGGGATGGGACAGGAACCGGGACAACCGGGACACACCCCTTAAGGGGTGTCCTGTCCCGTCCCGCTTCGATGGTCGCCTTTTGGATAAGGAAGCCACAGGACTCGCCTCCCTTTGTGTTCGGCAGCGAAGATGCGCTGGGCTTTAATGGCTTCTGCAATCGCGCGATTGAATGCACGGCGGCGACGTTCAGCGATCTTGTCTTTGTCTTCGTCCGGCTCTGCTTGTTCTGCGATGCGCGCATAGTAACGATCCCGCACAATGCTATCCGCAACCGCTCGCACGACCGGACCATCGGCAAGCGGGCGCATCGTTTCTCCGTCTTCGTCGATTGCTTCCGCGGCCACCACCATAAGCAGCCGTTGCGCCGGCGGGACGCTTTGTGTGCGAGGCGCTAGCGCCGCCGGTTCCGCGTCCTCTATATTGCCGACAACCAAAGTTGATATTTCGTCGCCGTCTTCGTCTTGGCCCATGACGACGCGGGAAAGCCGCGCCAAAAGCCAAGAACGACCGCGAGCCAGTGGCGAGCGACGCGGCGAGGATGTTCAACGAGATCGCCCAGCTCAAGAGCGAGATCCTGAGAGGCGAGGACGTTTAGCGAGCGAGAGGCGAAAGCAGGGGTTCGAATCCCCTTGGGCGCTCCAATAACAATAATGAATTATGGATATTAGTCGACATCCGTCCCGACGATGTGGCCCATGGCCTCTTCCACAACAGCATGGGGGAAGCGCATCGCGCTTGTCCATCGACAAGCCGACGAGCGAGATTTGAAATCGCGCTATTCTACTTAGTGCGTAGCAACATTTACCTACTGCACCGCAAAATCGTGAGACTGGGCGCGCTGGGCGCGGGCCGAGGCGTGAGTGTTTGGCAATCTGCTTTGCAAGCTGATGGTGCGATTCTCATGGCGTGAAGATCTGAAGGCGCCCCCAGGCAGTCTTGATAAAGTTCCGGACTGAGAACTTAGCGTCGTCGAAAGGCATATCGCATCCATTGCAGACAATGGACTTCCATGGCGTTCGTTGGGCGAGGTTCATCCGCAACTGTCGGTAAGGGTCACCGTGCCAGATTTCCTGCAAAGATTGGCGGAGGATATTGCCGAGAATTGTCTGGCGGCGCAAATCTCTTCCGCAGGCGACCACGTCGCCGTTAGAAGCTATATGAAATGAGGTCCAAGGATAGGGACAAAGATGGTAATGAGCACCCGAGCTTCCTTTTACAAACTCGCCCACCAAGCCTGTTGCATTATGAAATGTCTTCCGCCGGAAGCTAATCCTCCCGTTAGATGTATCAAATAAGCTCCTGAGTGCACGGAACCTTTCATCGCTCCCCTTTTTATCTCGAAGTTCATAGGTCGAAATGTCGGTTATCGTATAGAATATCTTCTTATGGCGAGCGTCTTTCAACGATGCGTGTATGTTGTCAAGAATCCGCTTCCAAGAGCCGGGTGTGCCCCTCACTGTCTCGAAATAGTGCGGATCAGCGCAGTAGTCGATCGCAAATGTGTATCGAGCACCGCCTGCTTTGGGGAGCTTGTCGATAGCTTCCTTAGTTAGCAACGATCCATTCGTTGAAAAAAACATATTTGTGAACCCGTTCTCGATTGCGATCTCGCAAAGTTCACTGAACTTCTTGTGCATGAACGGCTCCCCATCAAGCGTCCAATGAAGGGTTTTCGTAGAGATCCCTTCAGCACGTAGTTTACGCATGATTCTATCTGCTTGATGAACACCGAGGTAGCTGCGTGGAACAATGTCGTGATGCCTCGCGCCGGATTGCGGGCAGAACGAACACCGGAAATTGCAAACGTTAGTGGCTTCGATCGAAATGTCCTCCGGCAGATAAGGCGGAGAGAGACTTTTATGAAAGCGCCAATGCCAGAGTATCTCGCACCATTTTACAAGGTTCTTGGCAATCATGACCGGCTCCAGCGAATATACGCCTGACGGTGTCGCTTTCCATTATGGCAATATGCCGGCCGATCCGTGGGTTGGTGCAGGCTCGACGAGCGCGAGACTGCCGAGATGGCCTGTTTTTTCCTCATCATGGCGCGCTTCTCCCTCAAGCTTGCTCGAACTGAGGAACGCCTTACGCGGTCGAAGTGACCGGCGGCGGTCGCAGCTCCGCGATGAGCCGCAGAATGCCGGCAAACAAGTTCCTCGGAATCGCGACCTCGGCCATTTGGAACGCGACGTAACGCCCATGGCTCACGACCTTCGCGCCGATCTTGATAAGCTTTTCGCGCAGCGTCGTCATCGACCAATCCTTGATCGGCTCCGGCGTTGCCAGCGTGCGCAGGAAATTGCCGAGATTGTAGGCTAGCGCATGAAGCTGGAGACGAACCGCGTTGGCGGCAAACGACCGACATGACAGCCGCGTCCATTTGATCGCGCCTTTTCCCTCCTTAGTCCATTGCTCGCATGTGCCGCGCTTGTTGTAGAAGGCGACGACAATTTCGGCAGGTCGCGACATGTTGGTGACGATGAAGCCAACGCGCGAATAGAGTTCGCCGGGATGCCATTCGACCTTGGCGACAACCCGGCGCGCCTGCTTCCAGCTTTTTCGTTGTTCCTCTTAATAAGTCGAGGTTTGCTCGTCGTCGAGATGACTACGAACGGGCTGCATCTTCACGGGATTAAACGCCGATCCTTGGATGATCTTGATAAGAAGAACGAGCGGATTACCGGAATCGCCGCTGACCTTGATGCGATCACCAAACATTCCGAGATGCTTGTCGAGTAATTCGAGAGCGCGGAGCTTATCAGCCAGTTTGATTTTCTTGACGAAGCCGATGACAACTCCATCGGCGTCGCGGATTTCGTTAACTTCTATTCCAGCGAGCGCACGGCGCGTATCTTCATCCATTGCGTCGAGAGGTTTGAGACTTCCATCCGGCGTTACAGCGTTTCCGATGTCGAAGAATGCGATGCGAGCAAGTTCGCGCAGAACGTCGTCTTGCGTGACCTCGGTGCGTTCTGAGCGCGCTTTCATCGCCGCTGCGATTGCTTTTGCGATGTCAACATTGGTCAACAAGCGCTGGCCTTGTGACTTGGCGGTCTTCGTGCTGTAGCCGGCTCTCATTTTCGGAGTTAGGCCCTTCTCGCGTGCCATAACTATCTTCCCTTCATGGCGTTCAGCGCGTCGCGTGGTTGCGTCAACTCTTTGATACTTCCAAGCGCCCTTGGAGTGCTGCTTTCATGTGGCGCGTTGGCGCGCCGAACAGCGCTTGGCTTCCTGCCCTCGACATCCCGATGAACCATTCTGGAATTTGAAGGCGAATGGAGCCGACGCACATCGCGGCGCTGCTCCGTCACCAGATAAACGGCGCGAAGCGATAATGCACCTTCTCCGCGTATGCAGCGTATTCCGGGAAGCGTCCGGCAAGCGTTCGCTCCTCGAAGACCGAGCGGATGGCCAGCAGGATCACCAGCACCGGTACGAAGACGAGCCCGTACGACGACCCCAGCAATAAGGGCGTTCCCAGCAGGAACAAGATCGCGCCACCGTACATGGGATGGCGCACGATCGCGTAGGGGCCGGTCGTGACGATCCGTTGCCCCCGCTCCTCTTAAATCTTGACGACGGGCGCCGCGAACGAGTTCTCGGCCAAGACGCGCCAGATGATGGCGTAAGACGCGAGGATGCAAACGGCGCCGACGGCCTCGATCCACCCGGGCATGCGTGTCGTATGCCAACGGACCGCATCAAGCGCCGTGACGACGAATGAAGCCAGGTAGAGCACGAAGAACAACGACAGGATCGCCTTGTCCCACATGGGCTGGCCGGGTTGGATCGGCGACGACAGGCGCTGCTTGAGCAGACCGGGATCGTGGCGCGCGAACCACAGGCCCGCGGCGGAGCCGACCCCTCCTATGATGGCCAAGAAGCTCCAAGCCTCCGGCCACGCCATCGTGCCGGCCGGCAGGAAGAGAAAGGCGGCCAACACGGCGAGCCAAACGGATGTCTGTACGATCAACCTCGTCAGCAGCATGCCTGCATCCTCGATAGACAAGAAGACCGCCTCGATAGACAAGAAGACCGCGTAGCCGACCAAGGCGACACGCCCCCGCTTACCGCACGCGTTCGAGGCGGATCGCGGAAACCATGCGAACGGCGCGCGCCGGGCGCAAATCGCTTCGACGATGAGCTGGAACGGCCCCCTGTCGGAATCCAGAGCCGCTCCATCCATGCGATCGGCCAAAATCACGCGATCGTTCCGCATCGTCGGATCCGTCCCGGCAAGTTCGAGCGCAACCTAGTAGCCGTCCCGCGCCTCGATGACGACGACGTCGGCGAGTTCCTTGCCGTGGATCGCCTTGCCGGCAGGAGCGCCGACCTTCGCGAGCACGCCGCTGAGTAGCGCGCCTTCGAAAACATGCTGCGCCCCATATTCCTTCGCGCTGACCTGCACCCGCGGCAGCGCGTCAAGTTCCGACAAGCTCAGAGTGGACTTTTGCCCGTCCAACCCCACCAATGCCACGCTGGAGGATGCGTCCTCGGCGACGGCGAGGCCGCTGGAGACGACAAGGGCAAGAAGCGCGAGTATGGATTTCATGGTCGCTCCAAGTTCGAAAGCCCGCGATCGGATAATAGCCGCCACAAGCCTCGGGCGGACGAGCGAGGACAAGCTGCCAAGACCTCAATCTTTCTCGAACACCTGTGAGGATTAAGGAAACTGTCAGCAAGTGCTGACTACTATTGTCGGACCCAAAGGGCACCGCGTCGCAACCGCTTGATCCCAATGCTCAACATTTCGAGTAGACTCTCAGGGAAAGCAGATGCGTGAAACAACTATTTAAGAAAGGCCCAATAAAGTTGTGAGTGGGTGGGCATGCAGTAGGAGTCAAAGTTATGCGTGTTCTATTTTCGCGGTTCAGGAATACCGTCTTCGGTTGGGACTTAGCTGTGGCATACGGGACAATTGCAACGCTTGCCTGGCTCACCCTCGTCGCGTTCTCAAGAGGGATGGGCTTCGACAAGAACTAAGCTTAGATTTCTTCGATCTTCCGACGCAAGACGATCTACAAGAACTGCACCTGAAGACGAAGGCGGCCCGAACGCGGATATAGCGACGGGCCGTTTTTTGTTTGGAGGTCGGCACAAATAAAAAAGCCCGGACACGCCGCTGGTCCGGGCCGACAGGCTCAGCCGCAAAGAAAGGGGCTTACCTTTGAACCCGCCTGCATTGCAGAGACTCTTTCGGCACCAGCACCGTAACCGAAACTCCGGAAGGCGCTGAGCTCCTTACTCGACTGATGGCTTCCGACTGAACCTGTCCGGCGCTGCAGGGGGACTTTGCCGTTGGCATTCCGTCTCGTTATTTCGGATCATCGCCTGCCGTAGCTCGCCGCTTACACCCACCCATATTTCCGAAGCGACTTGACCGCGTCGGCGATCTTTTTCTGCATGTGCGGCTCGCGCTCCATATCCGTTTCCGGCGCCATCCCAACCTAAATCATCAGAAAAACGAGTAGTGCTCATATTCCGCCGCACGCTAGGCGAAGCGGCTCGTCCGCAACGGCGCCTCCAATTCCTCCGCCTGATACCGAAGCCGCTCATAGGTCCTGCGCCACATGCGCCTCGGCCTCTCCGGGAAAGGCTGAGCGATGGTCGGAGCGCCGTCGAGACTCAAGCGGATTTTGCACGCCTGATAATGCGCACGGCTCTTCTCGCCGCGCCGCTGGCACTCGTAGACCATGTTGTAGCAATGCCGGCAGCCGATGAAGATGCCGCCGCCATACAGCTTCGCGACGCGCTTACCGCAAGAGCATTTGAACCAAGGCCTCCTGCCGCCGAATGTGCACCGCGTCCATTCAACGGGGAAAAACGTCCATCTGGTCGCATTGCGCATCCACAAATCGACGCGATAACGATAGGTGCGAAGCTTGGCCAGGAATGGATATCGAAAGGCGGCATAAGGGAAGCTGCGCTCGCCGCCCGAAAAAGCCCCCGCCTTGGCCAGATCGCGGATGTCGACGAACGGAATCTTCTCGATTATCGGGCGAGAAGATTTTCTCATCGGATTTTTTCCGCGCATCGACGGCCGTCGGCCCGATCGTGACGATCCGATCAGCGACAGGAATGCGCGGCGCGCGCGACGCATCGCCATCCGTTTGTGGGTTCAGTCAACGCAATCAGCGCGAGCGCGATTGGGTTCGGAATAAATCGCCACGCGCTGGCGAGGGTCAGGCACTGGCGCTGCCCGGCGCGGGCAAGCATTTCAAGTCGGCAATCATCCGGCGCGGAGGAAGTGGACTCGCTACCTAAATATCTATTTTCGGGAGGATCTATAAAAAAGCAAGAGGTTTTGCGTCGTTCCACGGTCCCCAACTGCAGTAACCGTGGCCCCCGATGGTATCGACCGCGCGACGCAGTAAGGCCGCCGTCGACTCGGCAAACGCGGCCCCGCACGCCATAGAAGGTTCGCCAGTTCTCGGCCGACCAGTTATCCGCGCACGACCGCAGCAAGACAATTGCACTCTTCCTTTGGCTCATTGACCGCTGGCTTCCCATCCTTGATGGCCCGTTCAATGACCTCGGTCGGGCTCATATTTCCACCTAGACCACTTTTTCCGCTGTTGGCGTGACAGTTTTTTCAACCGACGGGGCGGAAGGCGGTGAAGGCGTTAAAGGCGGTGATTTGACGGCCACCACACGCCATGCGGTGCGCCCGTCCGCCTCCGCTTGCTGAAACTCAAAGCCCCCGACGATCCGGTTGGCATTCTTCTTCAACAGCCAGCCCAGCTTCGAACGATTGATCTCGCCGCGTTCCTCCACCGGGAATTCGCGCATCGCATCGAGCAGATTGGGTTGGTTATAAATCGCCGCCTCAACCGCCTTGCGCACGGTCGTCGGGGTCGAACCAAATACGGCACGCCATTCGGTCATCAAACCACTGAGGGCATCGCCGTCAGGATCGTGGCGGACCTGTTCCAGCAGCGCCGTGGCCGGATCGGGATGCCCGAGCCACATCAACGGATACCTGCAATAGTCCGACCACGCGCCACTGAAAGTGACAATGCTGTCCGCCTGAGCGCGAGGCGAACCTGCCCTGCGCCATGCTTGAATGATCGTCAGCACCGCCGCCACATAAACGCCACGGCGCTGGCGCACCTTATCGACCGGAAAGCCTTTGTACGTCATCGTCGCCGGTGTCGCGCAGCGCGGGTCGAGATGGATCGTAAGTACGCGCCGCAGCAGATCGCGTATCGGGCCGACGTTATTCCCTGACCCCAGAAACAAGGTGCGCGTGCTAACCGTCGCCGTCTTGCTCACGCCTAGAATCCGGTCTGTGATCGCCTCCGCTGTGAGCATCCTTTTGATGGTGCCGTGCGGGATCCAGTCGGTGTCCATGTCGTCGAACTCGACGCATGCAGGGCTGGTCAGCAACAGGGACAGAATGACCTTGGTGGCTTCCTCCGAGGTCGTCGGATAGCTCACCTTGGCGTTGCCGCCCGGCCCGGCGAACGCACCAATTAGTTCGCAAAGGTAGGTCTTACCGCTTCCGAATACCGGCGCTCGGACGTGAAACGCCGGCGCATGTGGCAGCGTCGGGCGCACCACGGCGGTGAAGATGGCCGCCAGTGCAGCCGCCTTATCGGTGGCGGCCACGAAGTGGAATTCGGTGAGCAAGTCTTCCAGCAAGGCCAGCGCCGCCCGCGCCGCGTCGGGTGTCGGGTCAGGGATTACAAACTGCCGCGCATCGAACACACCGAAACGCTGTGCGGTTTTGTCATAACCGGGCTGCGTGATGAGTTCTCCGTCCGACTCCCGGAAATACGGTTGCCGCGCCACGCCAGCCAGTGGCGGCAAGTAGCGAAAGTTCTGCGCATCGAACAGAATGCCCGCGTGCCGCGCCGGCGGATCACAGCGCACCCAGTCTTCCGCTCGCCCGTCGTATTTCTCCCATGTCGCCGCGACTGAGAGCTCGCGCGTCAGCGCCGGTGCGCTGGTCGGCACAATCGACGGATCACCGCTGGTCAGGGTCGGTCGAGACGGAAACAATCAAACCGCCTGCCTGATAATGCCGCCCACGGTTCGCCAGCTCCTTTTCCGCCGCATCCACGACGCGGTGCAGGTCACCGGCCACCACACGGATGAGCGGCTTGTGCCGTGCTTCTGCGTTGCGAACACCGAGGAATTCAAGCAGCGCCCGAATGTGGTACTTGTCGCGGTGGGAGTGCTGGCAGCAAAAGCCTCCCACAGGATATAGCTCGTCGGGCTCAAAATAGGCCGCGCCCGTGTCCAGTTCGTCGGTGTGCTCATGCACCCACGGACAGGTCATGTCGTGCTTACCGGAACCGAGCGGTGTCTTGTAAAGCCCCCGCGCTTTGCGGCCCAAGCCGATGAACTTCGCCGCCTCAAAAATCGACAATGCCGCCGGAGTGATTTCCATTTTTGTTCGCTCTCAACCACCCGGCCTATCCCGAGCGTGGGCGAACTTCAGCGCCTTTCAGAGACGAGCCTGTCTGGTCTTTGATGCGCGCCACGACCTGTTCATGAGGTCGCCGACATTGACGTCCGGCCTCTCGCATATCCGGAACACCTCCTGCGCCATGCGCGCGAAGGGCCCTATCAGCGTCTTGTCTGATAAACGGGAGAGTCGGTAGGTCGCCGTTTTCGGGGGCTCTTTTCCCGTGGAATGAAAGGTGGCGACGCGCATACGCTCCAAGAGTATGCGTTCCGCTTCGCGCTTATGAAAATTTCGGCGCGCTTCTGGCGCGAAGAATTCCGGCTTGAAAATTTTCCCCCTCCGACTTTTCGCTCGCTTGGTGTCTTCCACAAGCGCGCCGCCGAAGGCGGTCAGCTTCTTTACTTGACCGCCACGGGGCGGCCAGGCCATCTTGAGACGGCTCGCTCGCGATTGGAGAAACCGGATGGTGGTTCGTGAGACCGCATCCAGGCCAATCTTGCCGTTGTAGAGCAACTCCACTTCCCGCCGGACGGCGTTGGCGCTGGCTTCCTCCAGATCCTCGAAGTAAAGCCCGGCGGCAGTGCGGAGGAGTTCGCCGAACAAAACGAGATCAGCAGTTGGGGGGAAGCGGCCTATTTCTGAAAGCCGACATATGACGTTCGGCAGGAACAGACGTTCCGCTTTCTCGAGACCAGGCGAAGCTGGCTGTCCTCCTCCCGGCCAGGAGCGCGGACGGGACACAAACTGGACACCGTGGTCAGTGTATTGACGTATCTTATTGATTTAATTGGCGCTCCCTAGGGGACTCGAACCCCTGTTTTCGCCGTGAGAGGGCGACGTCCTAGACCGCTAGACGAAGGGAGCGGGAAGGAGCGTTCTATAGACCGCCCGCATTCCTGGAGCAAGGCCGCGGAGCAAGACCGCGCGAAGCCGTCGCGCCGGCGGCGGCCGCAGTGCGCGCGAGCGCATCGCGCTGAAATCATGGGTCGAGCCGATACGCTTCGCCGCCGCGCGAGCGCGCCGGCGCGCTAAAAATTCAGGCCGAAGCCTTGCGGCCGAGTAGGAGACGCGTTGCGACGCGCTTCCCTTCCCCTTCCGCAGCGACATAGAGATTGCTTCTCGCGCCGCCGGTCTTGGCGCTGCGCACCGCTTCATTGATGCGTTCGATCGACGAACTCGACGGCTTCGGGAGCGCCGGCGCGGCCTCGACGCGTTCGACGCGCTCGGCGCGTTCGGCGACGGCTTTCGCCGGGCCGGGCTTGGCGGCGGCGCGATAATCCTCGATCGCCGAAAGATCGCCGGTGATGACGGCGCCCTTTTCGAGTTCGATCTCGCCGTACATCACCTTGCCCTCGACGCGTCCCGTCGAGCGGACCACGAGCAACTGCTTGACCTCGATATGATCGGAAATCCACCCGCTGACATCGGCCTCGGTCGCGCTGACATTGCCGCGAATGACGCCGCCCTGTCCGACCTGGATGACGCGCGCAGAAACATCGCCCTCGATCGTGCCGTCGACAACAATCGAGATCGGGCACGGTGATTTCGCCCTTAAGCGTTACGCCGGCGCCGATATAGGCGACATTTTCCTCATCCGGTCGAAAGTCCGTCGTGTTCGTCGCCATCGGCCAAGCTCCTCAATCGTCAAATCCATCGAAAAAGCTTACGTTGATAAAGTCTTAACATTCAATCGGAAAAAGCGTGCGCCGGCAGAGCGCGGAATTGCTCGCGCGATCAAATGATTGCGCAGGCCGGCCAGTGCTTCATCGCCGTGAATGTCGGCGCCGACGCGCGCGCAAGCGATCAGGAGCCTAGAGCATTCTGCAATGATTCGCCGCGTCCTGGATTTCAGCGCGCTTTCGGCCCGTCCGACAGCGGATGAAGATCGCGCACCATGGCGCGCATGCGCTCGTCGAGCACATGCGTATAGATCTGCGTCGTCGAAATATCGGCGTGGCCGAGCAGCTCCTGCACCACGCGCAGATCGGCGCCGTTTTGCAGAAGGTGACTTGCGAACGCATGACGCAGCGCATGCGGATGCATGTCGGCCGCCGAAAGGCCGGCGGCGCTTGCGAGCGTCTTGAGATCGCGCGCGAAGGCCTGGCGCGTCAGATGCCCGCTGTCGCTGTCGGACGGAAAAAGAAAAGGCGAAGCGGCAAGCGCCGGCGCGATCGCCTCCAACAGCTTGCGATAATCGACAAGCGCGCGGCGCGCGCGCTCAGTCAGCGGCGCGAGACGTTCGCGGCCGCCCTTGCCGCGAATGGCGATGAAAGGATCGCGCGAACGCGCCGCGCTTTTCGGCAGCGACACGAGTTCCGAAACGCGCAGGCCGGTGGCGTAGAGCGTCTCGAGCAGCGCATAGAGCCGCGCCCCGCGCAGCCGCTCGCGCAAAGGCCGCTTTTCGTCGTCGAGCCCCTCGCGCGCGACGGCGAGCAGCCGATCGACTTCCGCCATGGAGAGAACGCCCGGCGCGCTGCGCATGCGGCGCGGGCCGTCGAGCGCCGCCGCCGGATCGTCCGCGCGATGGCGATCGACATAGAGAAATTTGTGGAACTGGCGAATCGCCGAAATCCGCCGCGCGACGGTCGCGGCCGACATGCCGCGCGGCTCCAACGCGGCGATATAGGCGCGCATATCTTCCGTCGTCGCCGAGCCGGGATCGCGGTCATTCTCGGAAAGATGCGCGATGTAATCGGCAAGGTCGCGCCGATAGGCGTCCTGCGTATTGCGCGCGGCCCCGCGCTCGGCGGCCAGCATGTCGAGAAAGGCGTCGAGCTGACGGGCCGCGCTGGGGCTCATCGCTTCGGGACTCACTTGTTCAGGCGCTGCGCCGGAATCGTGTAGGTCATTTGGCGCGGCTGCGGCGTCACGAAAGCGACGAGCGCGATCATGATTCCATAGATAATCGCCGCAATGGCGCCGACGACGATCAAGAAACGTATGAGACTCGGCAAGGAATCGACTCAGCTCTCGGGGAAAGCCCACGTCAGCTATCGCGCGAAGCGGCCCGGATTGCAACAGCCGCGCCAGCTTCCTGAATTGACGCATTTTCTACGCCGAACTGGCGTCCACTTCGGCGGAAAATGCTCTATCGCACCACGACGCGCGAGCCGACGCGGACTCGATCGTAGAGATCGACGACATCGTCGTTCATCATGCGGATGCAGCCCGACGAAACATTCTGCCCGATCGTATAAGGCTCATTTGTGCCGTGAATGCGATAGAGCGACGAGCCGAGATAAAGCGCGCGCGCGCCGAGCGGATTCGCCGGGCCGCCCTCCATATGGCGCGGCAGATCGGGACGGCGCGA
This sequence comes from uncultured Alphaproteobacteria bacterium, assembly GCA_963706255.1. Classification (GTDB taxonomy): domain Bacteria; phylum Pseudomonadota; class Alphaproteobacteria; order Rhizobiales; family Beijerinckiaceae; genus Methylocystis. The sequence goes on from CAVPMJ010000027.1 coordinate 63,478, forward strand.
CAGCATCTCCTTGGGCGGCGTCCAGGCCGGCCATTCCGCCTTGCGGCTCACGCTCTTGACGCCCGACCATTCGAAGCCCGGCCTTCCGACGCCGATGCCGTAGCGGATCGCGCGCCCGCCTGCCCTGCACGTAATAAAGAAATTTGCGCGGCGTATCGACGACGATCGTGCCGGGCGCTTCGCTCCCCTGATAGTCGATCTCCGCGCGCAAATACATCGGATCGACTTCGCGCTGCACGGCTTGGGGATCGTAAGACGCGAGCTGCTGTCGCTGGAGACGTTGCTGCGCTGCGGGCGGCGGCGCGGCGTAATGGACGGCGCGCATCGAATCGCCGCCGCCGACCAGCGCCTCGATGAAGCCGCCGCCGAGCGGGCTTTGCGGCGCCGGCGCGTAATAATCGTCGGGGTAGGCGGGCGCGGCCGAATAGGCGTAAGGGTTGGCCTGCGCGCCGCCTGCGAGCGCCAGCGACAGGCGATCGTTGAGACGACCGCAAGGCGCGAGAATTTATTCCTGCCGGACATGTGAGCGAAACCATTGCCCGCGCGGGCCAGGTAAGCCGGCGCGATTGACGATGGTTTACATGATAAACGATAGAATTTTACCGTAAATCCTAAGCATTGATAATGGTTATCGCTTCGATAATTGCTTACTATACTTGGTTATCAGTTGGAGAAAATTTAAGGTGAATGAAGCATTGCTCATCGGCCCGCGCCCCGCCGGCGGATGGCGCAGCGCTCCCGGCTCTCGTCCGCCGCCGCCTTCTCGGTCGATCGCCAGCGGGGCGCGCGCCTTTGGCTCTGAACATGCATGGACACGCACAGACGGTCCAGCTGTCGCTAACCCTTTCGCAATAAGACGGACATGACGGACAAAGATCAATGGGTCGTCTGGAACGGCTCGATGGGAATCCTCGATATGGCGACAATCGGCCATATTGAGGATGGCGAGAGCGGCAGGAGCGCCTTTCTGGCGCCGCCCTATGGCGTCGTGGGGCCGTTCAGTCTCGACGAACTCGAAGCGCGGGGCCGGATCGCCTTTGGCGAATGTCTCGTCATGTCGCGCCAGAGATGGCAGGAGGATCAGGTCGATCTGCGCCTCGAGGCGCGAGAAAAACGCCGGGCCTTCCTGTTTCAGCCGGATTTCGACGACGATCAGGAGCGCCGCGAGGTCTTGAACCTGCCGATGGAGGGCGCGCTCAAGCCGTCGGAGATCAATGCCGCGTTCCGGCGGCTGGCCAAGACCGCGCATCCCGACGCAGGCGGCAGCGACGAACATTACCGTCGCATCGCGGAGGCGCGCGACGCGCTGCTAGAGCAATTCGCCGAAAACGTTCGGGAATAATTTGGCGCTTCCTTTCGGAAGCGGTGAATCACGTCCATCTCCGGCCGCGGCGCCGGTAGCGATTGTACGACCGCATGTTCCACGACCTACGCGTCGCGGCATCCGCCAACCCTCAGAAATGCGCCTCGGGGTCTTCGTCCTCGGGGCGGATTTCATGGCGCATGATCAGCGGCGCCTGCGCCAGCGCGAAGACGAGCGTCAGCGGCAGAATGCCGAACACTTTGAAATTCACCCAGGCGTCGGTCGAGACATTGTGGCGCACGACTTCGTTCAGCGCGGCGAGCGCGAAGAAGAACAGGCCCCAGCGTATGGTCAGCTTTCGCCAGCCGGCGTCGTCGATATGGATCGCCATGTCGAAGACGATCGGCAGCAGCAGCTTGCCGAAATAAAGCGCGCCGATGAGCGCGCCCCCAAACATCGAATAGAGGATCGTGACCTTCAGCTTGATGAAGGTCTCGTCGTGCAGAAAATAAGTGAGCGAGCCGAAGACCAGCACCAGCACGGCGGTCACGACCGGCATCGCCGGCAGATGTTTGGTGATGGCCCATGACACGGCGAGCGTCAGCACGACGCCGCGCCATCAGCACGCCGGTCGCGGCGAAAATGCCATATTTGGAATTGACGACGAAGAACAGGATCAGCGGCCCCAATTCCAGCGCGAGCTTCAGCCAGGGGCTCAGTTTCTTCTTCTTCGGCGCGAGGGCCGTGTCCTGCGTCATGTCTCTTCGCTTTCCGCCTCTGACGTCTCTTCAAGGCCCGCGATGGCGCGCGCAAAATCGCGCGCCGTGAAAGGCTCAAGATCCTCGGCGCCTTCGCCCACCCCGATGAAATGGATCGGCAGGCCATAGGTCTCGGCGATGGCGACGAGAATGCCGCCGCGCGCCGTGCCGTCGAGCTTGGTCATCACGAGGCCGGTGACGCCCGCAACGCGCTCGAAGACGTCGACCTGCTGCAGCGCGTTCTGCCCGACGGTGGCGTCGAGCACGAGCAGCACGGCATGCGGCGCGTCGGCCTCCGCCTTTTTCATCACGCGCACGATTTTTTCAAGCTCGGCCATCAGCTCGGCGCGATTTTGCAAGCGGCCTGCCGTATCCATGAGCAGAATATCGGCGCCCTGCTCCTTCGCGCGCTTGATGGCGTCGAAGGCGAGGCCCGCCGCATCGGCGCCCTCCGCGCCGGACACCACCTCGGCGCCGAGCCGATCGCCCCAGACCTTGAGCTGCTCGACGGCGGCGGCGCGAAACGTGTCGCCGGCCGCGAGCACGACCTTCCTGCCCTCGCCTGTCCATTTGGCGGCGAGCTTGGCGATCGTCGTCGTCTTGCCGGAGCCGTTGACGCCGACGACGAGCACGATGAAAGGCTTGATGCTCTCGTCGATGACCAGCGGCTCGGCGACCGGCGCGAGCACATTTTCGACCTCGCGCGCCAGAATCTCGCGCACTTCGTCGGGCTCAATGTCGCGCTCATAGCGCGCCTTGCCGACCGCCTCGGTGATGCGCGTCGCGGCGCCGACGCCAAGATCGGCGCGCAGCAGCACCTCCTCCAGCTCTTCGAGCGTCAGGGCGTCGAGCTTACGCTTGGTGAAGACGTCGGCGACGCCCTGGGTGAGCGCCTGCGAGGTGCGCGCGAGGCCGCCCGAAAGCCGCGACCACCAGGAGCGCTTTTCCTCCTGCGGCGCGGCGGCGGGCGCTTCGGCCTCGTCTTGCGCCTCGTCTCCCGCGCCGAAGAGCCGCGAGAACATGCCGCGCTTTTTGCCGTCGTCGTTGCTCATGTCGGCGGATGCCTACACCAGTCGCCGGCAAAGGGCCAGAAGGATCCAAGGCCTCCCCCGCCTATGGTCCATATTCCCGGCCTCACCCTGAGGAGCGCCTAAAAGGCGCGTCTCGAAGGGCGGGAACCCCGCGAATCCGGCCTCTGGAACATCCTTCGAGACGCGGCCTCGATCTCGGCATGCCCGAGATCGACATCAAAAATGCGCAGGTCGGGCAAACCCGACTTGCAGGCTGCTCCTCAGGATGAGGATTCGCATATGGGCCAGACTGTCAGGGAGAGGATGGGGAATGATGGGCGGGCCGGTCCTCCGGCCCGCTTCTACTCAGCCTTACGCTGTCGCCTCGACGCAGCCCTTCGCCATCGCCTCGCGCCCGGCCGCCATGATTTCTTCCGGCGTCATGTCGCGGACATGCGTCGCGATCGACCAATCATGGCCGAAGGGATCGACCACCTTGCCATAGCGGTCGCCCCAGAACATGTCGGCGACCGGCATCTTCACCGTCGCGCCGGCGGCGACGGCCTGCGCGACGACATCGTCGACATTGTCGACCATGAGATGGATCGTGACGGGCGAGCCTTTCAGCGACTTCGGCCCAAGCGCGCCCCATTCCGGCATTTCATCGACGAGCATCACCATGGAGTCGCCGATCTTCACCGCCGCATGCATCAGCCGCCCGTCGGGCGTGGGCATGCGCATCATCTCCTGCGCGCCGAAGGCCTTCTTATAGAAGTCGATCGCGTCGGACGCGCCGGCGCAAATGAGATGCGGCGTGATCGAGCGCATGCATGGGGAATCCTGTTTCACATTGGCGTTCATGCTTTGCCGTCCTTTCTTTCAGGTGGAATTTCAGCCCCTAATTTGCGCAGCGATTTGCGCAGCCTATCCGCGTCGCTTGACGACAATTCGGCCTCGAGCGCGCCATGTTCGGCGCGCCAGATCGGCAAGGCGGCGGCGAGCGCCTCGCGCCCCGGATCGGTGAGGAAAAGGCGATGCGCGCGGCGGTCTTTTTCGTCGAGGCGCGTCACGACGAGGCCGCGCCGCTCCAGGGATTTCAGCGCGGCGGTGAGCGTCGTGCGATCCATGGCGAGCGCGCTCGCGAGCCGCCCCAATGTCGGCGCCTGCGGGGCGTTGAGCGACATCATCAGCGAGAACTGCCCATTGGTGAGGCCGAGCGGCGCGAAGGCGCGGTCGAAGCGCCGCGCCAGCGTGCGGGCGGCGCGTTGCGTCGCAAGGCATAGGCAGGCGTCGCGAACCTCATGAACAACCTCGATCGGCAGTTTCTTTGACATGGCGCATTTATGTTGATATCAACATTTATTGGAATTGTCCAGCCTTTCGTCCAGGAGCCCCACTGTCATTCCCGACGGGCCGCAGGCCCGATCGGGAATCCAGAAAGACATGAGAAACATGCGCCCCTGCTCTGGATTCCCGATCGCGCGCCATGCGCGCGTCGGGAATGACAGCGGCGAGCCAATCACAAGGAGCCAGAAATGAAACCCAAGGTCAGAACCTGTCTCGCCTATAAGGACCAGGCGGAGGAAGCGGCGCGCTTCTATGTCTCGCTCATTCCCGATTCCGTTTTCGAAGGCGCCTTCCGCCGCGAACCGAACGGGCCGGCGCTGCTCGTTTCCTTCACCCTCGCCGGGACGCCCTATCAGGCGCTCAACATGGGTCATGAGACGATCCACAATGAAGCCTTTTCGATCTCGGTGATGACCAAGGACCAGCGCGAGACCGACGCGCTATGGGAGAAGCTTCTCGCCGATGGAGGCGCCGAGATCGCAATGCAGCTGGCTCAAGGACCGCTTCGGCGTCCACTGGCAGATCGTGCCGGAGGCCTTGCCGCGATTGCTCTGGATGAAGATCGCGCCGCCGCCGAGCGCGCCTTTCAGGCGATGCTCGGCATGGTGAAGATCGACATCGCCGCGCTGGAGGCGGCGTTTCGCGGCGAGCCTGCCTAGGCGGAGCGAGCCATCGGAGCGGCGGCGTCTCCGTTCGCGGCGACGGCGTTCCATTCCTGCCGCCAAAAGTCGGCGACGCTGAACCGCGCGACTTCCGCTCCGCTGTGATCGACGATGATCACCGCATCGAAATCGACGACGTCCAGAGCCTTCGGGCTGCTCATCTCCATTTCAAAAAAATGCCGAACCTGTTCGATGAGGCCAGCTTTGTCGGACGATTGCCGCTCATATTCGCGCAGCGGTTTGAGTTTGGTCCCGCCATCGCCGGCGTCGATGATTTTGACCTCTCGAACGCGATAAGTTTCCATTCTCTGACCCCAGCTTTGCGGTGGGCATAGAAATGAAATTGGTCGGGCGCGCGCAGCGTCAAGGACCGATCCAAGGAAAGGATGATCTGTCGGGCGGAGGACGGTCCTCGTCGCCCTAATGCTGAGGAAACCTTCACCCGACCGTTGGTGCCGCGGCTCACCCTATTGGCGTTACGGAAAGCCGCACTTTCAGGGCGCGCATAACGGCGGCGATCGTTTCGAAGCGAGGATGCGATCCCGGCGCAAGGGCTTTGTAAAGGCTTTCGCGGCCAAGGCCGGCGGCGGCGGCGACTTGCGACATGCCGCGCGCTTTCGCTACTTCCGCCAGCGCAGAAAGAAACACGTCAGGGTTCTCGTCTTCGGCGGCTGCGGTAAGATATTCAGCGATGACCTCGTCATTATCGAGATAATCCGCCACGTTGAAGGTCGCAAAATCAGTGGTCATTTATGGCCCTCCTTCAACTCTCGTGCGAGTGTCTTGGCCCTCTCTATGTCTCGCTTTTGGCTGCTTTTATCGCCGCCGTTCAACAAGACATAGATCGTTGCGCCCCGCCGGACGTAATACACTCTGTATCCCGGCCCGAAATGGACGCGCATTTCCGACACGCCTTCTCCAACCGCTTCGCAATCGCCGAAGTTCCCATGCGCTGCGCTGGTGAGCCTAGCGAGAATCCTAGCCTTGCCTTTGTGGCCAGCGAGTTCGGAAAGCCATTTGTCGAAAATGGAAGACCGGACGAGCGTGAGCATGGCCGATTGTATCCAATCGAATACAAAATGCAAGGCGGGGCCGGCGCGTCCCGGACCCTTGCCCCGCGCTTCTATAGGCGGCGGGAAATCTGGCGCGCGCCTACCAGCGCAGCACCGCCCCGCCCCAGGTCATGCCCGCGCCGATCGCCATCATGGCGATCACGTCGCCCTGTTTGAGCTTGCCGGCGCGATTGGCCTCGTCCAGCGTGATCGGCATCGAGGCGCTCGAGGTGTTGCCGTAGCGGTCGATGTTGATCCAGCATTTCTCGAAAGGCACGCCGAGATTTTGCATCGCGGATTCGATGATGCGCTGATTGGCCTGATGCGCGATGACATGGGTGATGTCCGCCGCCGTCAGCCCCGCGGCTTCAAGCGTGTCGGCGACGACCTCGGGCAGCAGCCGCGTCGCGACCTTATAGACCTCGCGCCCGCGCATTTTGATCTTGCCGGCCTTCTCCTCCAGCATCTCGCTAGAGGGCGGGCGACGGCTGCCGCCGCCGTAAATGCCGAGAATCCCCGTCATCGAGCCGTCGGTGCGCAGCTTCGCGGCGAGCACGCCGCGCCCCTCCTCTTCCGTGGCGCCAAGCAGAATGGCGCCGGCCGCGTCGCCAAACAGCACGCAGGTCTCGCGATTGCTCCAATCGACGAAGCGGCTCAGCGTCTCGGCCCCGATAACCAGCGCGCGCTTCACCTTGCCGCTTCTGATGAACTGATCGGCGATGGAAAGGCCGTAGAGCGAACCGGCGCAGGCCGCCCCCACATCGAAAGCGAAAGCGTTCTTTGCGCCAAGCTGCGCCTGGACGAAAGTCGCGCAGGAGGGCGTCGGCGTGTCGCCCGTCACCGTGCAGACGATGAGCATGTCGACGTCTTCCGGCTTCACCCCCGCGAATTGAAGCGCCTCGCGCGCGGCCGCCGCCGCGAGGTCCGACGTGGCCTCATGGTCGGCCGCGACTCTGCGCTCCTTGATGCCGGTGCGGCTGACGATCCACTCATTGTTGGTCTTGACGATTTTTTCGAGGTCGGCGTTGGAGAGAACGCGCTGCGGCGCGTAGGACCCTGTTCCAAGCACAATGGAATTCGGCAAGGCGACTCGCTTTCTTCAGAGCATTTTCCGCCGAAGTGGATGCCGGTTCGGCGCAGAAAATGCGTCAATTCAATAGCGATGGCGGCGGGGCGCTTGGGCCAGTTCCGCCGGCGAGGCGATATTCATTAAGAGCCGCATAGGCCAAGCGCAAATCTTCTTTTCCGCTCTGCCGCAAAGCGCGGGGAAAGTATGGAAATCATTGGAGATTTTTATCATTGGCGCAAAGGCGCGGCGAGGGCGCGCCGGCGAGGTCTAAACCGTTTCTTAAGACGCGCGACTTTATTTTAGGCATCGCCGGAGGCTGAGCCCTTCGGCGCCTCTCGACCTTTTCGTCGCACGAACGCGCCGCCAACGGCGCGCCGCTGGAGTATTGCGTCATGATCCAGGCCCTCATCTTCGCCGCCGTCGCGCTTTACGCCCTGGTCGGCGCGCTGATGGCCTAGAGCGCTTCCCGATCACATGGAACCATGTGATCGATAAGGAATTGCTCAAAATCAAAATGTTGGAGCAGGTTCTCATCGAAAAAGTCTGTCAACTTTTTCGGAACCTGCTCTAGGGCCAAGCCCGCGATTGCCAAGCCGGGCTCGGCGTGGCAAGCGAGCGCGATGCAGGATCAGGAAAGGCCGAGCGCGAGCGCCGCGCCGCGCGTTTCATTCGTCTCGCTTGGCTGCCCCAAGGCGCTCGTCGACAGCGAACGCATCGTCACGCGGCTGCGCGCCGAAGGCTATGAACTCGCGCGCAGCCACGCCGGCGCCGATGTCGTCGTCGTCAACACTTGCGGCTTTCTCGACAGCGCCAAGGCGGAGTCGCTGGAGGCCATCGGCGCCGCGCTCGCCGAGAACGGCAAGGTGATCGTCACCGGCTGCATGGGCGCCGAGCCCGAGGCGATAAGCGAGCGCTTCCCCGACGTTCTCGCCATCACCGGCCCGCAGCAATATGAGAGCGTCGTCGAGGCCGTGCATCGCGCCGCCGCGCCCGCGCATGATCCGTTTCTCGATCTCCTGCCCGAACAGGGCGTGAAGCTCACGCCGCGCCATTACGCTTATTTGAAAATCTCGGAAGGCTGCGACAACAGCTGCTCCTTCTGCATCATTCCGCATCTGCGCGGCCCGCTCGTCTCGCGCCCCGCCGCGGATGTGTTGCGCGAAGCCGAAAAGCTCGCGCGCGCCGGGGTGAAGGAGCTGCTCGTCATCTCGCAGGACACGAGCGCCTATGGCCGCGACATTCGTTACGCCGAGAGCATGTTGGGCGATCGCGCGGTGCGCGCGCGCTTCATCGATCTTGCGCGCGCACTCGGCGAGCTCGGCCTCTGGGTGCGGCTGCATTACGTCTATCCTTATCCCCATGTCGATGAGATCATGCCATTAATGGCCGAAGGGAAAATTCTGCCCTATCTCGACATTCCTTTTCAGCACGCCGCGCCGAAAGTGCTGAAAGCGATGAAGCGCCCCGCAAACGAGGAGAAGACTCTCGCGCGCATTCGGGCCTGGCGCGACGCCTGCCCCGATCTCGCGCTGCGCTCGACTTTCATCGTCGGCTTTCCTGGCGAGACCGAAGCGGATTTTCAGTATCTTCTCGACTGGCTGGAGGAAGCGCAGATCGACCGCGCCGGCGCCTTCAAATATGAGCCCGTCGCCGGCGCGCCGGCCGAAGCGCTCGGCCTCGCGGCCGTGCCGGAAGAGGTGAAGGAAATGCGCTGGAAGCGCTTCATGGAGAAGCAGCAGGCGATCAGCGCAAGGCTGATGAAGCGCAAGGTCGGCAAGCGGCTCGCCGTCATCATCGACGAGCCGGGCGGCGGGCCGTCGGGCGCGCTGGCCAAGGGCCGCACCAAGGCCGACGCGCCGCAGATCGACGGCGCGGCCTTTATCGCGTCGCGGCGACCCGCTGCGCGCCGGCGATATCATAACGGCGAGAATTGAACGCTCGGAGGCTTACGACGTCTATGGCGCGGCGGCGTAGAGCGGCCCTATATTGGGGGCCAAGGACCAAGGCCCGGGGAGAATTCGCCATGACAGAAGAACCAAAAAACGACATGACGCCGCAGGAAACGCCGCCAGCGACCCCGCCCGAGGAAACGCCGGCGCAGAACCAGCTGCCGAAGATCGTCATTCCGCGCAGCCTCTACATCGCGACCGCGCTCATCATCATCGGCTCCTTCGCGATCACGCTTTTCGTGCGCAACCCCTATACGCAGGCGGTTTCCGAGGGCGGAGGCTACTACGAGCGCGGCTCCGACAGTTCGCTGTTTCTATGGGTGGCGATCTTCGTCGGCATTCCGGCGAGCTTCTGGGCCTATAAGCGCTGGATTCTGCCGCTGTTCGAGCGCAAATAGCGAAAGCATTTTCCGCCGAAGCAGACGCCGGTTCGGCGTGGAAAATGCGTCAATTCAAGAATCGGAGCGCGTTCATGAACGCGCTCTGACGCGCAATTCGGTGGACGAGCGCCCGATTCTCGGCCCGTGCAAATAGACGAAGGCCGGCGGCGGCGTCGCGGCGAGCATCGCGGCTTCCTTTTCGGGCAGCCGCGCGCCGGCAAAAAAAACCGCCGCCTTGGCGCTCACGGCTTTGAGCGTCGCGCCCGGCCGGTCGATGATGGCGATTGGGGTCGTAAGCGCGATTTCCTTCCATCGCCGCCATTGGTGAAACTGCAGCAGATTATCCGCCCCCATGATCCACACGAAGCGCACGCCCGGACAATGGGCGTGAAGATAATCAAGCGTGTCGCATGTGAAGCGCGCGCCGATCTCGGCCTCGAATCCGGTGAAGGCGATGCGCGGATCGCGGATCATTCCTTTCGACGCGGCGATGCGCTGTTCAATCGACGGCAATGCGCTTGCGTCCTTGAGCGGATTGCCCGGCGAAACGATCCACCAGAGCCGATCGAGCTTGAGCCGCGTCAGCGCGATGCGCGAGACGAGCGCATGGCCCTCATGCGGCGGATCGAAAGAGCCGCCGAAAAGGCCGATGCGCATCCCCGGCGCGTGCGGCGGGAGCGTCGGCGTCATCCCCTCTCCCAGACGCGTCGCCGCACGCCATCCAGAGAGCGACTCACCCCCGCACCTGGCCTTCGCCGTAAACGCGATATTTGAACGAGGTGAGCTGCTCGACGCCGACAGGACCGCGGGCGTGCATGCGGCCCGTGGCGATGCCGATCTCGGCGCCGAAAGCCGAATTCGCCGCCGTCGGCGAATTGCGTCGAGGCGTTGTGCAGCACGATCGCCGAGTCGACTTCATTCATGAAGCGCCGCGCCGCTTCATTGTCGCGCGTGACGATGCAGTCGGTGTGATGCGAACCATAAGTCTCGATATGGTCGATCGCGCCCTCCAGCCCGTCGACGACTCGCGCGGCGATGATCGCTTCGAGATATTCGGCGCGCCAGTCTTCTTCCGTCGCAGGCTTCACCCGCGCGTCGACGGCCTGCGTCGCGGCGTCGCCCCGCACTTCGCAGCCCGAGTCGATCAGCATCGATACGAGCGGCGCGAGATGCGTCGCCGCACAAGCCTTGTCGACCAGCAGCGTCTCCGCGGCGCCGCAGATGCCGGTGCGGCGCATCTTGGCGTCGAGCAGCACGCGCTTCGCCATCTCGAGGTCGGCGTCCTTATGCACGAAGACATGCACGATGCCCTCAAGATGCGCGAAAACCGGCACGCGCGCCTCGTGCTGCACACGCGCGACGAGACTCTTGCCGCCGCGCGGCACGATCACGTCGATATTGCCGTCGAGGCCGGCGAGCATAGCGCCGACGGCGGCGCGATCGGGCGTATTGACGAGCGAGATCGCCGCCTCGGGCAAGCCCGCCGCTCGGAGCCCCGCGACGAGACAGGCGTGAATGGCGCGCGAGGAGCGCAGGCTCTCGGAACCGCCGCGCAGGATCGCGGCGTTGCCGGCCTTGAGGCACAGGGCGCCCGCGTCGGCGGTGACGTTGGGACGGCTTTCATAGATCACGCCGATGACGCCGAGCGGCGTCGAGACGCGCTCGATTTTCAATCCGTTGGGGCGTTCGAAAGTCGCGAGCACGCGGCCGACCGGGTCGGGCAGATCGGCGATCTCCTCGAGGCCCCGCGCGATCGCCTCGACGCGCGCAGGATCGAGCGTCAGCCGGTCGAGAAAGGAGGCCGCCGTTCCGCGCGCCTTCGCGTCGGCGACGTCAAACGCGTTGGCGGCGAGAATGGCGTCGATATGGCGACGAATTTCGCTGGCGGCGGCGCGCAACGCCGCGTTTTTGGAATCGCTCGTAGCAAGCGCCATGGCGCGCGCCGCCGAGCGCGCCGCGTGGCCGAGCGCGGCGAGGGAGTCGCTCAGCGACGCGCTGACCTCCTCGGTCGCCGTCTCATTGCGTAAAGCCTGCGTCATAGCCTGTCCCACGAAATCTTGCCGGTCTCGCTATCATGGCGCCGCACGGGAGAAAAGTCGCGCGCCGCTTGCCGGGCCTTGCGCGATATGGGAAACAGCCGGCCATGTCCGCTTTGCAGGAAAATCTCTTCTCCGGCCCGATTGGCGCGGAATATCATATGCTGCGGCTGATGTGCCCCAATGCGGCGGCGCTCGCGCGCAAGCTCGGCGATTATGTCGGCGCCTGGCGGCGCGAAGCTGGGCCGCTCGCCGGCTTCGAGATCGGCTGCGGCACGGGCATCAGCACGCTCGCTCTGCTCGCGGCGCGCGACAATCTCAAGCTTACAGCGATCGACAGCGCCGCCAAAATGCTGGAGCAGGCGCGCGTCAATCTCGCCCCTTACGTCGCGGCCGGCCGGGTGGATTTCGTCGAGGCCGACGCGCTCGCGGCGCTGCGCGCAATTCCAGAGGGGAGCATGGACGTCGTCGCGTCGAATTACGCGGTCCATAATTTTCTCGACGATTACCGTAATTCGGTTGTCGCGGAGATCCATCGCGCGCTGAAGCCCGGCGGCCTCTTCATCAACGGCGACCGCTATGCGCTCGACGACCGCGCCGCGCATCTTGCCGCTACGCAGACTGAAGTGCGGCGCTGGTTCAAGCTGTTCAAGGAGATGAACCGGCTCGATCTGCTGGAAGATTGGATCGCGCATCTCTTCAGCGACGAATCGCCCGAGCACATCATGTATTTCACGCCGGCGCTCGAGCGGCTGCGCGCCGCGGGTTTCACTCCGGTCACGGTCGAATATCGCGACGGCGTGGATACGCTGGTGACGGCGATCAAGCCCGGCGCGTAAAGGTTTCCGTAGTATCCGGTTAGAAGTTCGCCGAAACGTGTCATTCCCGGTGGACTCGAAGGTCCGACGCGGGAATCCTCAGCTGAAGACGCGGACATCTCTTACGAATTTGCTCCTGCGATTCCCGATCGCGCGGCCAAGCGCGCGCTTCGCGCAGAATGAGCATACCGAGTTGCCCACTGCGGATCATCCTGTCATCCGCATGCTCTGTCGCAATACCGGTTCCCACTTTTGCGGATCATGCGCTATAGCGCGCCATGGACCTCGCGCTTCTCGCCCTCCTCGGCTCGCTGGTGACGGCGATCTGCCAATCCGTCACCGATCTCGGCACGAAAGCCGCGACGCGCGAGGCGGACGATCGCGCCATTCTCGCCGCGCAATGGTGCGCTGGCGCGGCGCTGTTGAGCATTGCTTGTCTCGTCTTCTATCCCGGCCTGCGCGGCGCGCCGGCGCAGACGCTGGCCGAGCTGGTAAAGCCTGAGTTCTGGACGCTGCTTGCCTGGTCCGGCGCGCTGAATGTGGTGGCCTATGCGCTCTACATCCGCGCCTTTCGCTTGTCCGACGCTTCGCTTGTCGCGCCGCTGGTGCTGCTGACGCCGGTCTTGATGCTCGTCACCTCGCCGATCATGACAGGCGAGCGCGCGCCGCCGATGGGCGCCTTCGGCGTGCTGTTCACCGTGCTCGGGGTCGGCCTGCTCGACGCGGGTCAAGCGAACGGCCGCCGTTTCAATTTTCATGTCTTCGCGCGCGACAAGGGCGCGCGACTGATGATCGCGACGGCGGTCATCTGGAGCGTCACCGCCAATATCGACAAGCTGGGCGTGAAGGCGTCGACCCCGCTGATCTGGATCGCGGCTGTGACGATTCTGATCGCCATTTGCGCGGTTAGCTATTGGTTCGCGGGAAGGCGGCGCGCGCCGCGCCTTTACGACTTGCGCTACGCCATCGGCGCCGGCTCGGCGATGGCCTTCGGCAATACGGTGCAGATGTGGGCGCTGACGGTGCTGTTCACGCCTTACGTGATCGCCATCAAGCGGCTCTCGGCGCTCTTCACCGTGCTCGCGAGCGGGCATGTGTTGAAGGAGGAGACGGGCGGCCGCCTGCTTGGCGCGGCGGTGATGCTCCTGGGAGCGGTAATGATCGCGCTGGCGAGGGGCTGAGGCGCCCTTCACCTATCACACGCCTATCGCGCATCCCGACAAAAGAAGAGGCCGTCAGCGGATAGAGACGCTGACGGCCTGCTATTCAGCTGCAGACCAAAGGTCTACAGCCATTAACGACAGAACTCCGTCCGTTGGCGCAAGCCACGCCGTCGAGACGGAGATCCCTTATATCGATGCCGGACCGCTCAGAGCGCGCCGATCACTCGCTGACTGATCAGAGACGCGTGATCGTGACAGCCGCAATAACGACCATAGCCACCATAGCTGCGGGGACGAGCCAACCCATATTTCCCTCCCATTTGATTGCGCCATTAAATGGCGTCCGTTTTCAACTTCGCCGCAGTACGCACCTTCGCCGCAGGGCCTAGGGTTTGTCAAGCCCCTGCCCCCTCGCTTCTTGACGCTTTAAGCAGCTTTTAGTCTCAGCTTCCGCCCTAGAAGCACTGCGAAATATCAGATTTTTTCAGACGAGGAGATCGCAAAATTTCCCGTCCATAAATTAGACTACGCCGAAGGAGCGCCTGTTTCTATGCGAAAACTTGCGAGAACTCAGGAAGGACCTGAATATAGCGTAAAGTCCCTTCCCTACTCCTCCATCTTCAGCGCCGCGATAAACGCCTCCTGGGGAATCTCGACGCGGCCGAATTGGCGCATCTTCTTCTTGCCTTCCTTCTGCTTCTCCAAGAAGCTTGCGCTTGCGCGTCACGTCGCCGCCATAGCATTTCGCCGTCACATCCTTGCGGAAGGCCCGCACCGTCTCGCGCGCGATGATCTTGCCGCCGATCGCCGCCTGGATCGGCACCTGGAACATATGCGGCGGGATTAGCTCTTTCAGCTTCTCGCACATCTGCCGGCCGCGCCCTTCGGCGCGGGCGCGATGCACGAGCATGGAGAGCGCGTCGACCGGTTCGGCGTTGACGAGAATGCTCATCTTCACGAGATCGCCGGCGCGATAGTCGGTGAGCTGATAGTCGAAACTGGCGTAGCCCTTGGAGATGGATTTGAGCCGGTCGTAGAAATCGAACACGACCTCATTGAGCGGCAGGTCATAGACCGCCATGGCGCGCTTGCCGACATAATTCAGATCGACCTGCACGCCGCGCCGGTCCTGGCAGAGTTTCAACACCGAGCCGAGATAGTCGTCGGGCGTCAGAATCGTCGCCCTGATCCATGGCTCCTTGATCTCTTCGATCTTCACCACATCCGGCATGTCGGCCGGATTGTGCAGTTCGATCTCGTCGCCATTCGTCAGCGTGATCTTGTAAATGACCGAGGGCGCCGTCGCGATGAGATCGAGATCGAATTCGCGCTGCAGCCGTTCCTGAATGATCTCCAAATGCAGCAGGCCGAGAAATCCGCAGCGGAAGCCGAAGCCAAGCGCCGCCGAAGTCTCCATCTCGTATGAAAAGCTCGCGTCGTTCAAACGCAGCTTGCCGATCGCGGCGCGCAAATCCTCGAAATCCGCGGCGTCGACGGGAAACAAGCCGCAAAACACGACAGGCTGCGCCGGCTTGAAGCCCGGCAGCGCCTCGGCGGTCGGCTTCTTGTCGTCGGTGATGGTGTCGCCGACGCGCGTGTCGGCGACCTGCTTGATCTGCGCGGTGATGAAGCCGACTTCGCCGGGGCCGAGCGTCGTCACATCCTGCATCTTGGGGCGAAAGACGCCGATCTTATCGATTTCATAATGGGCGTCGGCCGCCATCATCTTTATCTTCTGGCCCTTCTTTAGGGTCCCGTCGATGATGCGCACGAGCACGACGACGCCGAGATAGGCGTCGTACCAGCTGTCGACCAGCAGCGCCTTCAGCGGCGCCTTTTCGTCGCCCGAAGGCGGCGGCAGGCGGGTGACGATCGCCTCCAGCACGTCGGGAATGCCGATGCCGGTTTTCGCCGAAATGAGCACGGCGTCGGAGGCGTCGAGGCCGATGACTTCCTCGATCTGCTCCTTGATGCGCTCGGGCTCCGCCGCCGGCAGGTCGATCTTGTTCAAGACCGGCACGATCTCATGGCCGGCGTCGATCGCCTGATAGACATTGGCGAGCGTCTGCGCCTCGACGCCCTGGCTCGCATCCACGACGAGGAGCGAGCCCTCGCAGGCTTTTAGCGAGCGCGAGACCTCGTAGGCGAAGTCGACATGGCCGGGCGTGTCCATCAGATTGAGGACATAGTCCTTGCCGTCCTTGGCCTTGTAATTGAGGCGCACGGTCTGCGCCTTGATGGTGATGCCGCGCTCGCGCTCGATATCCATCGAATCGAGCACCTGCTCGACCATCTCGCGGGCTTTGAGCGTCCCGGTCTCCTGGATCAGCCGGTCGGCGAGCGTCGATTTGCCGTGGTCGATATGCGCGACAATCGAGAAATTGCGGATATTTTCGATTTTATGGGCGGTCATGACGCGGGGGATAGCAGCGCCCAGAGCGGAAGGAAAGGGCGCGCTTAACCTGCCCGCCACATTGGCGCGGCGGGCGAACGCCAACAGGCCTTTTCGGGCGGGCGCGCAGCCCCCGCCCTGCTACTTCTTGGCCATGCGCGCTTCGAGTTCGGCCTTGCCGCGGTTGAACAGTTCGATCGCTTTCGGAACCGCCCAGCGAATGAAGGCGTCCGCGAGCTTGACCGCCATGCAGCCGATCTGCGTCACGACCTCGATCGTCTTGTCATACCAAGGCAGGAGCGGACTGTCTGCGGGGATTTTCCCGCGCACCCATGCGACGCCGGCCTTGGTCTGCTCCGAGACGAAATTCCAGAGCACGACGGCGGGGTCGGACGAGGGCGCCGTCGCGATGGCGTGGCGCAGGCGCGTGATCTCGGCGGCGGCTTCGTCGGCGCGGCGGATGGCCGCCTCCGCCTGACGCGAGGCTTCCTGCGCTTTCGTCGCGGCTTCCGCCTTCTCATTGGCGAGGCGATCGCGTTCGGCCTTCATGGCGGCGAGCGTTTCGCGCAGATCGTCGCGCTCCTTGGCGTAGACATTCGCCTTGGCGACGATCTCCGACTTTTCGAAAATCTGCCGGTCGCGCTCCATGCGCGTCGCCTTCAGTTGCTCCTGCAAATTGTTCAATTCGGCGCGGGAGACCGTATCCTCGGGATGCGAAACGGTTTCGTCGGACATGGCCGTCTCCTTAAGGAGAGTAGATGGCTCGCGGCGCGAAGGAACGCGTCGCGCGAGATGATTGCGGAAATGCGCCTCGGTGGCGGTTCGGCCTCAAAATCGCGCGCCAAGCGCGTCCATCTTTAGAGTCAAAATTCCGATTCGGCAAAAAATGTCTGAAATGGCGATAAAAAATGTCTCGTAGTGTCTCGCCATGTCAGGACATTCGACGGGCGACAACCAAGGAATTATTGAACTTTCAGCATCTCGTCCATATTGTCTAAGACACAGGGTAACGCCTCAAGACGGTGCAAAAAGTTACCCTGATGCTACCCAACGGACGAGGACGATGCAAAGAAGAAGAGGAAGGAAAGAAGGCGGAAAAAAATAAAAGAGCGGAAAGGAAGGGGAAAGGAAAGAAAAAAGCGAAAGACCTGACAGCCGCTACGCTCAAAAATCAGAAAGCCGCCGCGAAGCGGCGCGAGATTCCAGACGGGCGTACGCGCGGACTATTTCACATCATACAGCCGAGCGGCGTTCAGCTCGTGGGCGTATCGTTACCGCGTCGCCGGCATGTCGCGGAAAGTTGACGCTCGGCGCCTTATCCTCAAATCAACGCTCACGAGCGCGAGCGTGAAGCGTCGTCGCGCGAGAGTGCCATGTCTTCGCCGGCAGACGCTCCGGCAAGTCATCGGGCATTGCGTCGCTGTCGTCTACGCAGCGCCTTTGCGATTACAGCGACAGGTTAAGTCCGGCGAGCGCGGCGTCGCCTTGCTGATCGCTGAGAACCAGCGCCAAGCAAGATCATGTTGCGCTATGTCGAAGGGATTTTCGAAGCCTCGCCGCGTTGCGCAAGCTTCTCATAATCGCACGCGTCGACGTTGAGCCTGTCGAACGGCATCGAAATAGAAATTCGCGCCGCCGACTTCCGTGGCCTCAGAGGCCTTCCTACATCATCGCCTGCGGCGACGAGATTAATTTCTGGCGCTCAGACGACAGCGCAATCCTGACTTCGAGATCATCGACGCGTTCGCCGGCTATCGACGACGCACGGACAATTGTTCACGATCGGCTCGCCTATCGCAAAGCCGGTTCAGCGGCGCAGGCGAATTGATGATCTTGGCGGCGATGGCGCGATGCAACGCGTCGGTGTTGTCGATCGACACGCCTTCCCCGTATTTGGTCTTATGGATTGTGTAGCCGTTGGCCAGCCACACATTGTCCAAACCACTCTCGACATAGTGGTGCATCGCGCGAAACTCCCCCTGCGATCTTGCGATCGTTTCAACAACTCCTAGTGATTAGACCTGACGAGGATTTTTCCATCTTTCAGGATAACCACCACACGCAGCTCCTCACCGGCGGCGTGACGGTAGAGAGTCGCTTGCCAATCGCCTCTCTCATTTCGAAACGGCCCTTCCTGGATCGTTCCCTTCCTTACGCAGCACTCGATTTGCGGGCGCGTGATGCCGCGCTTCTGCGCCTTCTTGCTCGCTTCGACCAGTTGCACGATGTTCGCCGAATCCGCCGCCAAGGCTTGGATATCCCGCAATGTCGGCGGCTTCTCGGGCTTTGCGGCTTTGGCCATAGTGAAACGAAGTACCTATCATTTTGATAGGGACCATATCCAGTTCAATGCTCGCCGTCTATTAATTTTCTGTTACAGTGGTTGACATGAAGCCCGATACCCTGATCGCCCCCAGCGGCGCCTATAATCGCGCCGCGATCATGCGCGACGCCCATCGGCAATTTCACCAAATGCGTCGGCACGGCTGGACGTGGCGCCGCTGCCTGTCCTTCGCCTACGCCAAGGCCAATGCGATGCAGGCGCACGCCACGGCCGATCCCGACAAGGTCGAACGCGCCATGGTCCGCCCGACGCCCGAGGGCGCCGCCGCGATGTTCACGGCGCTCACCGGGCGCGACGTGACGCCGGAGGAGCTGGAGAGCATACAGGCGAAGCTCGACGCAGCCGAGCGCGCAAAGAACACCGACGAAACGCTGAAGGCGCGAGGCTTCATCAAACTCCCGCTCTCTGGGAAGGGCTTCGGCTTCATCGTCGGGCGAAAGCCTTAGGCGGCTTTGAGCGCTTGCACGGCTATTCCTGCTGCCTGAGCTGGTTGACGACGCCGTCATGCAGCGTGCTGACGCGCTGCAGCTCCGTCTCTAGCTTGTTCACATGATCCCTGATGGCGTCGACCATCGGGAACGAAAACTTACCGGCCTCGAGGTCGGCCAGTGCGCGTTCGCCTTCCCTTTTCGTAGCCATGCTCACTCCTCTAATTCCGCTCGAAAGACCATCGACCGCGGATGGTTAAAACTTTGTTTCAATCGAGCGAAACCCGCCTGTTTTTCCAATAGTCCGATCGTCGCCGCGCTACGGGGTAGCCTACGCCGGTCGCGACAGCGAACGCAGGAAGCCCTGCATTTCGAACCGTCGCGGCGGCGATGGAGCGGTTTTTCCCCGAAGCGGCACGAGCCCCCACCGCATTGGCGTAAGCTCGCGACCGCTGTCATGGCGGCGAATGACTTCAATCTGCGTCGTCGGCGCGATGTTGTAGCGCGGGCGAAGATTGCGCGGCTGGCCGATTAGATCGGCGAGGTAGTGGATTTCCGCCCATGAGAGATGTTGCGTGAAGCGTCCGCACATGGCGCAAGCTTAACATAACGTGGTCTAGGGTGGAGAGTCCGGATTTGCGCGACTTGAGGACATCCCGACAATGTTCTCGCGCTGTCGCATGATCCACAGAGAATCCAGGCAACTACTCAAGGTGGTTGGCGCGTCGAATAGAGGAATTCGATCGCATCGAAGCTGGCGCCACGCCGCTATTCACCGCATGCTTTGGAACAATCTTAAATTCCAAGTTGTTCTACGCTCGGTCAGCTAGGGAGAACCGTTATGTCGCTAACTCATGTAACACGTGGCGCGCTTTTAACGATCGGCGCGGCCTTTGCCTTCAGCGCGGCGTGTTTCGCCGCCGATACGCAGAAATGGGCGCCGCCCAATGTCGTGGGTATGCCGGGCTACAATCCCCAAGCCCGAGAGCCGGGCTACACTCCACAAGCCCCGAAACCGGCCGTGCGTCAGACGATAACCAACTGGAATGTCATCTCCGGCGGCTGGAAACAATTTTCGGGTAAGGTCAAGGAGCAATGGGGCCGTCTCACGGATGACGAGCTTGTGGAGATCAACGGCAAACGTGAAAGTTTGGAAGGGATGCTTCAGCAGAAATATGGATACACGCCGGAGGAAGCAAAGAGAGAAGTTGATGCTTGGGTGTCGCGAAACTGAGAGGCGCGGCTCAATGAAAAGCCCTGCTCACAAGGCGGGGCTTTTTCCGTTCATGGTGACGGCGCTTGAAGGCGACCGCGCCGAAGTGCTGGCGGCTGCGGCGAATGTTTCGGTCGCATGGGCGGCTTTCCAAGCCGCCATTCCGACGCGGACAGATTCGAAGATCATCCTGCATCAGGGCGCGAGAGTTTTGGGCCAGCATCCGGCGCCGCCGGAGCTGGCGGCGAGCGTCCGCCGACCTTCCGGCGAATGACCTCTGGCGCGGCTCGCGGGGCGGCTGGCGGCGCGCCAGCGTGATGAAGCGCTTGGGCGGCTAGTACCCTAGCGGCGTCCTGTTTTGGAACGCTCCGCGAGGCTCCTCTTAACGCCTGCACCCGATCGTTACCCTGGGCGCTACCCAGCGCCGAAAATGGCGGCGCGGCGCTGATTAAAAACGTTTCGCAACTATTTGTATCAGTTCTAAAAATAGCGTGCAAGCGCGTTTGCCTATGATTTGCAATGGCACAGGTTATTGCACGCCTTGCCGTCGTGGATTGACGCGCTCTATCGCGCGCGCGTCGTGCCGGTTGCAGGCGCTGCGCCGCCGAAAGGCACTCGCGCGGCGCGGCCAGACATTTCTCGCGCGTCGCATCGGCGAAGGCCTCGACGCTCGCGCGCATCAGCGAATTGGCCGCGCCCATCGCTTGGCGCGCGAATCCGCCTTCGCTCGCCGGCGCGCCATGGCGCGCGGCCGAAAGGGGCGCGCCTTGGGGACGCCACTGCAGCGCGACGCAGACGAGGAGAATGCAGATCGCGCATTTGGCGAGAAAGACCAAGCGCCTCTCCTTTTCGTACATGTCTCGCGCAAGTCATGGCGCTGCGGAGTTGAGCCTTCGTAAACGGCCGGCCAGATTTTTTGAGGCGTCGCGGCAACAAGTTGCAAACCATGTCGGCGTAAGGCTGATGAAAAGTTGAAGGCTCCACGCCGACTTAGCACCTGCTTAAGAACAGTTTGTAAGAATGCGCGCAATCGGGAGCGTGTGATTTTGCGTATCTTCGCCGAACATAGCCGGCCCGCGTCATGGGTGGATTGCCTCCTGCATGAGAGCGTGACCGGGCGGCCGCTGGACGCGGCCCGCCACCGTTCTTTCATTTTCGCGCGGCTCGTCGTCGCCGCGAGCGTGCTGCTCGGCACGCCGGTCTGGCTGTTTTTTTACGGCGTCCCGAGCGCCTCGCAGAGCGTCATCTTCGTCCTGGCGCAAATCCCGCTGATTTCGATCATTGTGCTGGCGCGTACGGGCGATCTGCGCATGGCGCGGAGCCTGTCGATTTTCGGCTGGCTTGCGATGGCCGTCGCCGTCAATGCGCTGACCGTCGGCTATGAAACCATTTCCATTGCGCTGTTGACGATCTCGCTTGTCGAGGCCGCGCTGACGCCCGAAATCGTCATGGTTTTCGTCATCGAGGCGGCGATTGTCGACGTTCTGGCGCTGACCGCCGGCCTGCGCTTTCACGCGCCTAGCCCTTCCTCGGTCGAACATTCGACGACGGTCGCGATGCTCGCCGCGCCGCTGCTGCTCTATATCGCCATCGTCGCCGTCTGCGCCATCCGCGCCGAGAATGCCCGCACGCGCGCCGACGCGCGCAACGCCAGGGATCTGCGGCTCCTCACCGACGCGATCGGCGACATTATATTGCATCTCGATCGCACCGGCGCCGTGAACGACATCGTCGGCGACACACATAAGATCTACGATCTCGAATGGCGGGACCTGATCGGACGCGGCTTTTTCCAGCGCGTGCATATCGGCGACCGCCCGGCCTTTCTCAAGCTTGTGTCCGACGCATTCGACCGCAATACGCCGACCACCGCGGTGCTGCGCGTTCAGGTGAGCGTGGCGCATAATCCTTCCAACAGATTCGCCGAGCCTGTGTTCAACTATTTCGACGCGCGCATGTGCCGCGCCGAAGCGATCGCGGATGACGGCGTCGAAACCAGCCTGCCCGTCGTCTGCATTTTGCGCGACGTGACCGCCGCGAAGCGCGCCGACGAGGCGGTCGCGCTCGCCCGCGCCGAAAGCGAACGCGCGGCCGCAGGCAAGACGCGCTTCCTCGCGAATGTGAGCCACGAGCTGCGCACGCCGCTGAACGCCATCATCGGCTTTTCGGAAATGCTCGCCCATCAGGAGCTCGCGCCGAACGAGCCGGAGAAGCAGCGCGAATATGCGGAGATCATCAGCAATTCCGGCCACCATCTGCTGGAAGTCGTGAACACGATCCTCGACATGTCGAAGATCGAGTTCGGGATCGATGCAGCTCTTCCCCGAGCCTTTCGCGCTGGCGGCGCTTGTCGATCAGTGCTGCGACATGATGCAGTTGAAAGCGGACCAGACGGGCGTGGCGCTGTCGCGGGAATATGACGGCGAAATCGACGAGATCGTCGCCGACAAGCGCGCCTGCAAGCAAATTCTTCTCAACCTGCTGTCTAACGCGGTCAAATTCACGCCGCCGAAAGGCACGGTGACGGTGCGCCTCCGCCCCGAAGGAAATCAGGTCGCGATCACCGTGGCGGACAGCGGCATCGGCATTTGCGCGGGCGATCTTTCGCGGCTCGGCGATCCCTTCTTCCAGGCGAGCGCGTCGCATGATCGCGCTTATGAAGGCACGGGTTTGGGCCTCTCCGTCGTGCGCGGACTCGTCGGACTACATGGCGGGTCGATCACGATCGAAAGCGCGCCCAAGAACGGCACTTCCGTGACCGTGCGCCTACCGCTCGATTGCCGCGAAGGCGGCGCAGCGGCAAGCGCTTTGGCGAAAATCGAAACCATCGCGCGCCATGGCGCCACGCCCGTCGGCGCTGACGCGAAACAAGCAACGGTGAAGAAAATTGCGTGAGGCTTCTCTCAGCGCCGCCCGCTTTCAGCCTTTGTCCATCGAAGACGGCGCCATGCGGCGCGCCGCGAAAGGAAAAGGGCGCCGCTCCATCTTCGCGCGCGTCTTCGGCGCAAGGCGCCTCAGCGCGACGCTCATCCTCGGCATCGCCGGCCTTGCCGCGATTGGCGTGCCGATGAACGCGCTTTTCTTCCAGGACGGACGCCATCCGGCGCCGCTCTTCGCCACGCAGATTTCCCTTCCCTCCAAAACCGAAACGCCGACGCCTCCCACGCGTCCCGCCGCAATCGAGGCTGCGCGCGTCGAGCCCGACTCCGCCGCAATTGAAGCGTTCCGCGCGGCGGCGAAAAATCCCGCCGCGAGCAAGATGGACAAGGTCGAGGCCGGCAAAATCGACGCGGGCAAGACCGAAGCGCCGCGCGCGGCCGAGAAGAAGCGCGACCCCATTGGCCAGTTGCTCGCCGGCGGCGCGCCGCAGGCGGAAAAGCCCGACGCCAACGTGCTCTACGCCCAGCGCGCGCTCCTGAAACTCGGCTATGTCGTGCGCCCCGACGGCGTTCTGGGCGCCGGCACGCGGCAGGCGCTTGAAAAGTTCGAGCGCGACAGCGGTTTGCCGGCGAAAGGCGAAGTGACGCCGAAACTTCTCCGCCAGCTCGGAACGCGCTCGGGCCTCGCGCGCCAATAGCCCGCACAACGCCGAATCGAACCCTATTCGACAAGCGAGCCGCACAAGCTGTAGTTTGCGCGCCATGCGCCTGAGGTCAGACATATTCGTCGCCGCCCTAATCCGGCGCGCGGAGGCCCAAGGCGCCGTCGCCATGCTGCGCCGGCGCGGCGCGGCGGAAGCGGGCGCGGTGTTCATCAAGCTCGATCGGCTGGACGGCCGCGCGGCGGTTTATGGACCTGCGCCGCAAAGCGAGGAATTGCCCGAAGGCGTCGACCGGCTGTTCGCGCGGGTTCATGCCGGCGACTGGCTCGATCCGGCGGAGGCGGAAGCGCGGCTCAAGCGCGAGATCATGTTCGATCCCGATCTTTGGATCGTCGAAATCGAAGACCGCAACGGTCGCGTCTTCGTCGATCTCGCGGCGTAACCCTTATGCGGATTGATCGAGCTTGCGCGAGGCGCGCGCCCCGGCCAGCGCCGGATTGGCGCGCCGCCAGCCGAGCGCTTGCGTCTCTTCCCGCAGCCCCAGGCGACGCGGCGTCTCGCGTTCCGCCCGCGCGGCGCCGGTCATCGCGCCGACAATGCGCGCCGCGGCGCGTTGCGGCGTCGAGCGCATCAGCGCAATAAGCGCGCGCACGCCATCGACATTATGCGCGATCGCCGCGTCGGCGCAAAGGAAGATGCGCGTCGCCGACTCCAACGACACGCCGAGCGCGCCCAAGGCCAAAGCCAGCGCATCGCCTTGCGGATCGGCGAGAAGCGCGCGCGCGCGATCCTTGCGGCAATCGAGCGCGTCGGCGAGAAGATTGGCCATCGCGTCCCGATCGCGGCGTTGCGCCGCCGTCTCCAGGCGCGAAACGAAAGCGGGGTCGGCGCAACGCGGCGCCTCGATTCCGCCGGTCGCCAGGGCGCGCCGGCAGGCATTAAGCACGATCGCCATCCGCTCGAGCCGCGTCGCGGCGAGAAACAGCGGCTCTGGATCAATATCGAGATCGTCGCGATCGAGCAGCATGCGCGCGAGCGTCGCGTCGTCGCGCGCCGCGAGCGCCAAGGCGCGTCGCGACGCGGCGTCGAAATGCGCAGCCGGATTGCTCGCAAGCGCCCGCAACACATCGGTCTCGCTGCGGGATGCGAGCGCGGCGACGGTTTCGCGGTCGAGCACGCGCCGCCGCGCGACCGCCACGGCGAGCGCCGCGGGGCCGTGCTCGGCGGTCGCGATCATGTCGCGCGGCGCGAGATAGGGCGCGAATTGGAAGGCGAGCGCCGTCGCGGAGCCGCCTTTGTCGAAAAGGCGCGCGAAGATCGAGGGCGGCGTTTCCGGATGGAAGCAGAGGGGAAGCGCGAGACGCGCGACGGTTTCGCAATCGATGATGTCGATGAGCCCAAGCGCGAGCTGTTCGAACTGCCGGATATCGGCTGTCGGATGCATGGTTCTTTCGACGAACTGATCGACAATCGCCCGAAGCAGCGAGGCGTCGACGATACGCCGCTGTTCTTTTCCGGTAACCATCGGCACACCACTCGGACTGACACGCGACTATTGCCGATAAATTATCCGCTGGTCGTTGACGGAACATTAACCCTCACCAACTCCTAATTGCATTCCGATAGCCGATTCATCATCGGCTAAGGGCTGCGGAGAGGGTCGCCATGGGGGAGGTCATCGCCTTCCAAACGCGCGCGCGAGGCGCGCCGAAAAGCAGCGAGACGCCGGGGGGCGAAGCGCAAATTCTGTTTTTTCTGGGCGTGCGCTACATGCGCATGGACGATGCGCTCGCCGCCCAGTTGAGCGATCCCGCCCCCGACATCTGCGGCGAGACGTCGGGGCGTCGCAAGCGCAAGCGCCGAGCCCGCGCCTGAACCTTCACTCCGCGAGGATCAGAGCCCAATAGACCTTATATTTCGCGCCAGGCGCATAGGCCGTCGCGATCCCCATGCGCTTCACGCGCTTGTCCAGCATGCGCGCGTTGTGCGGGCCGGAATCTCGCCAGCCAGAGAATGCCTCCGCCAGCGTGCGGTAACCGGCCGAGACATTCTCCGCCGCCGCCGACGCTTCCACGCCCGCCTCCCTCAGCCGCAAGGGAAGCGCGCCGCGCGCTTCGAGATCGCCGCGCCGCGCCATGTCCTTCGCCTGCGCCTCGGCGACGCCTTGCAGACCGTCATCGAGCGCCAAGGCGCCAAGCCCGTTGTTGCGCCGGTAAAGCGAGATCATCTCGCGCGCCGCGGCGGCGTCGACGCTCACATCAGCGGCCGCGAGCGACCGATACATCGCCGGCTGCGGCGCTTCGACGACGTGAGTCGGTCCGGGCGCGGCATTGCATGCGGCAAGCATGGCGAGCGGCGCAAGGACCGCGACGCGGCGAAGGAGCGTGGAAAACATCAGGCGCATCTCGCTCCGTTTTGCTTGAGAAAGAATGAACGCCGGCGATATTTGCTTCGGCGCGCTACGCTTGCCTCCTGGCTTCTTTTTCCGCGTCCGCGGACTCGGCTCCCGCCTCCTGCCCCTTCGTCCCAGCTTCGCCTTCGGCAGGCTTTCCCGCGATCAGATTGGCCTCGATCGCCAAAGCGCTCGCAGCCGCCGCCGCGGCAAGCTTGTCGAGATCGGGAATTTGCACGACCGTCGGCGCCGGCGCCACGACCTCAGGCGTCATTCTGATGCCCGCTTCGTTGAATCGCCGGTAGAGATCGAAATGCAGATCGCTGCGCACACGCGAGGATTGCTCGACATCCTCGACATAGCACCAGAGCTCGAATCTAAAGGAATTCGCCTCCAGGCCCAGGAACATCACCTGGGGCGCGGGAATGCGCAGCACGCCCTCCTGCGCGCGCGCCGCCGCGAGCAGAATGTCGCGCATCCGCTCCGGATCGACGCCGGAATGGGGCGCGAGCGCGATCTTGATGCGGCCAATCTTGTCGCCACGCACCCAATTCTTCACGACGCCGGCGACGAGATTGGAGTTCGGCACGATCATCGTCGCGCGATCAAAAGTCTCGATCTCGGTGGAGCGCACATTGATGCGTTTGACATAGCCCTGCTCGTCGCCGACGACGACCCAATCGCCGACGCGGATGGCGCGCTCCCAAAGCAGGATGAGGCCGGAAACGAAATTATTGACGACCGACTGAAGGCCGAAGCCGATGCCGACAGACAGCGCGCCGGCGACGATCGCGAGCTTTTCAAACCCAAGCCCGACATATGACAAAGCGAGCGACGCCGCGAGGATGAATCCCGCATAGCCAAGCGTCGCGCTGATCGAATTGCGCAGGCCCGGATCGAGCCGCGTCAGCGGCAGCAGGCGCGTATCCAGCCAACGGCGAAGACCCTGAATTGCGGCGAGCGTGACGGCGAAAAGCAGCATCGCGACCAGCGCGCCGGAAGGCGAAATGGTTACATCGCCAATTCTGAACGAAAAGAACGCCGAACGAATATTGGCGAGAAAATCGCCCGACTCGAACCCAAGCGGCGCGATGGCGACAAGCGCCGCGACGATAAAGCAAAGGAGCGTGACGAGGCCGGAGAGCAGCACGGCGAGCGGCGCGAGCGGCTCGCGGCGCATGCCGAGCCCGCTGATCATATTGCGGCCCAATAGGCTCGTCGGCGCGAAGGCGGCCTCGACGCCGCCGCGCGCCAAAGTGACGACGACAAAGAGAATCGCCGCCACCGCCGCCATCCAGCCAATCTGCAAGATGACGAAATTGGCGAAGGTGACGTAACCCGCCGCGCTGGCGCCAACGACGGCCAAGACGGCGATGGCGCCGAAGAAGCGCGCGACGCTCAACCAGTCGCGCCCTTCCGACGTCACGACGGTTTCGCCCTCCTCGACGCTTGCGCGGCGCAACTTCAAAAGCGCGACGACGATCAGCGCGGCGACGATCATGACGCCGAGGCCGCGCGTGACGATCACGACGGGCAGGCTCGCCTGCACCGTTTCTTCGAGCTGCTCAAGGAGCCGCGCGATGGAGAGAGCAAGCGCCGCCAGCGTGATGAGCCATGTCATCAGCCGCGCGAGCCCATCGCCAAGATCAATGAGCCGCCATTGCGGATGCGCCGGGGCAAACACGGCGCGGGCGATGGCGTAGGCGAAGGCGACGCGCGCCACGGCTTCGACAATACGCCGCCAAAGCGGCTCCAGCGCGGCGTCGATGAGATCGAACGCGTCGAACGCGAAGCTCAGCGCGACGATCGCCGCGATGGGCGCCGCCGCGGCGATAAGCGCCGTCCATCCGGCGCCCGCCGCCTTGCGCAGCGGCGCAGGCGCGACATCCTCGTCCGTGCGCCTTGCGATGCGGCGCGCCAGCAGCAGCGCCAGGGGAATGGCGAAAAAGATGGCGAGGATGACGGCGATGAATTCGACGCGCCGGCCGCTATTGGCGCGGTTTGCGACATTGGCGGCGCGGTCGGAAAGAAAGCTTGCCGAGGCGCGCATGACCGCGGGCGCATCTTCGATCGCCACGCGCCACAGCGCAGGCGAGAACAGGCCGCTGGTGCGCAGGAACAGCGTCTTGGCGAAGAGTCCGCGCTGGCGCGCGACGATGGTCACGGCAAGCTGGCGGGCTTCGAGCAGCATGGCGCGCGCGCGTTTAAGCGTGGCGTCGGCCGCGTCATAGAGGCGACGCTGGTCTTCAAGCTCGGCATTGGCGCTGGCGCGCGCGGCGGCGTCCGCCGCCTCGGCCTCGCTTGCAGGCGGCGCTTGCGGCTGCACAGGCTCGGCCTCCGGCTTGGCGTTGGGCGCGCCCTTGGCGGGCGCAGGCTTTTCCGCCCCGTTCTTGCCGGCCGGCTTGGCGGGCGGCTTCTGCTCCACGGGCTTTTCCGGCGCTTTTGGCGGCTCTTTCGGCGCTTCTTGCGGCTTGGCCGCAACGGGCGCCAGCTCCTTCAAGCGCGCTTCGATCGCCGCGAGGCGCGGCGTCAGTTTCTCGATCGTTTCTTCCAGCTCACGCGGGAGCGGCTCGATGCGCGCGCGCAGGCTGCGCAGCGCATTGTCGGAGAGGTTCGGCTCCTCCAGCGCTTTCTGCACCTCGTCGAGCGTCGCCCGCGCGCGGTCAAGCCGCGAGTTGAACTGCTCGATCGACGCTGGCGCCTCGTCGCCGCGCGACGGCGCCGGCGACAACGCCATGAGGAGAAGAAAGAGAAGGATCAGTCTGCGCACATGCGGTCCTTACAGCGCTATCTCGCCTTACGAGAGGCGGCTTCGAGGAAGCGGGCGAATCGCGTCAATCTTGCGGCGTTTCGAGGTCGTCGCGATAGGGTCGCTTCCGGCCGTTGCGGTCAAGGATGATCCATCCCCCCTGCCCGTCCGGCGCGGCGGCGCCCTCGGCGACGCGCGCCTTGCCGAAACCGCCGGGGATGTCGAGAACATAGGCCGGCAGCGCAACGCTGGTTAAGCGGCGCGTCAGATCATCGTAAATTCGTCGGCCCGCCTCCAGGCTGAGGCGAAAATGACCCGTGCCTGGCGCGAGGTCGGGATGATGCAGATAATAGGGCTTGACGCCCAGAAGCGCCAATTCGCGCATCAGGCGCTCGAGAATGTCGGCGCTGTCGTTGACTCCGGCAAGCAACACCGTCTGCGACAGCAGCATGGCGCCCGCGCCGCGCAATCGCGCGATCGCCGCGCGGGCGGCGTCGGTCAATTCGCGCGCGTGATTGACATGTAGCGCGACGTAAAGCGTCTTGCCGCTCTCGCGAAGCGCGGCGAGCCGTTCATGCGTCACGAGGCCGGGCGCGACGGTCGGCGCGCGCGTGTGCACGCGCAACAGGCGCACATGCGGAATTTGCGCGAGGCGGCGCGACACGGAAGCGAGACGGCGCGCCGAGAGCATCAGCGGATCGCCGCCGGTGAGGATGACTTCGAAGATTTCCGGGTGAACAGCGACATAGTCGAGCGCCGCCGCGACCGCCGCATCCGGCAAGAGATCGCCCTTGCCGCGCCCGACGGTCTCGCGGCGAAAACAGAAACGGCAATAGACAGGGCACACGGACAAGAGTTTGAGCAGCACGCGGTCGGGATAGCGATGCACGAGGCCGGGCAGCGGCGAATGCGCATCGTCGCCGATCGGATCGGCGCGCTCCTGCGGCAGCGTGACGGCCTCGCGCGCGTCGGGGAGAAACTGCCGCGCGATGGGGTCGTGCGGATCAGCGGGGTCGATCAGCTTGGCGACTTCGGGCGTGACGGCGATGCTATAGCGCGCCGCAACGTCTTGCAGGCGTTGCACGCGCGTCGGCGCGACCAGCCCGGCGTCAACGAGATCGTCCAGCGAAGTAAGCACGCGCGACGGTTGCCGAGCTGAGGCGAGCGCCGACTGGTCCAGCGTCAAGGCTCTCGCCGCGTGGTCGCCCTCTCTCCCGCGCAGCGGGGGAGAGTTGGAGAGGGGGCGATGCGGATTGCGCTCGGCTCGAATGTATGCCCCCTCCCTCACCCGCCCCCGCTGCGCGGGAGAGGGGAACTTTAGGCGTTTCGCCAAGAAAATTTCAGCGCTGTCCGCTAGCCCTTCGCCCCGCGCGCGGCGCGTTTGGCCAAGGTGCGCAGGCGAAGCGCGTTGAGCTTGATGAAGCCTTCCGCGTCGCGCTGGTCATAAGTGCCGCCTTCCTCGAAGGTGACGAGATCCTGATCGTAAAGCGACCAGGGGCTCTCGCGGCCGACGAGCGTCGCGCTTCCCTTATAGAGCTTGATGCGCACGCGGCCGGTCACATGCTCCTGGCTCTTGTCGATCGCCGCCTGCAACATCTCGCGCTCGGGCGAAAACCAGAGGCCGTTGTAGATGAGCTCGGCATAGCGCGGCATCAGCTCATCCTTTAGATGCGCGGCGCCGCGGTCGAGCGTCAGGCTCTCGATCCCACGATGCGCGACGAGCAAAATCGTTCCGCCCGGCGTCTCATACATGCCGCGCGACTTCATGCCGACGAAGCGGTTTTCGACGAGATCGAGACGGCCGACGCCGTGCAGGCGGCCAAGCTCATTCAGCTTCGCCAGGAGCGCCGCTGGCGAAAGTTTCACGCCATCGATCGCGACCGCGTCGCCCTTCTCGAAGTCGATCGTTATATATTGCGCCTCGTTTGGCGCATCCTCGGGATTGCCCGTGCGCGAATAGACGTAATCGGGCGTCTCTTCCCTCGGGTCTTCGAGCACCTTGCCCTCGGAAGACGTGTGCAGAAGATTGGCGTCTGTCGAGAACGGCGCTTCGCCGCGCTTGTCTTTGGCGATCGGAATCTGGTTCGCTTCGGCGAAGGCGATGAGATCGGCGCGCGAGACGAAATCCCATTCGCGCCAGGGCGCGATCACGGTGATGTCGGGCTCCAGCGCATAGTAGCCGAGTTCGAACCGCACCTGATCATTGCCCTTGCCGGTCGCGCCGTGGCAGACAGCGTTGGCGCCCATCTTGCGCGCGATCTCGATCTGCTTCTTGGCGATGAGCGGACGCGCGATCGAGGTGCCAAGGAGATACAGCCCTTCATATTGGGCGTTGGCGCGAAACATCGGGAAGACATAATCGCGCACGAATTCCTCACGCAAATCCTCGATGAAGATGTTTTCCGGCTTCACGCCGAGCAGCAGCGCCTTCTCGCGCGCCGGGCCAAGCTCTTCGCCCTGGCCAAGGTCGGCGGTGAAGGTCACGACTTCCGCGCCATAGGTCGTTTGCAGCCATTTGAGGATGATGGAGGTGTCGAGACCTCCCGAATAGGCGAGGACGACTTTTTTGATGTCTTTCTTGGCGCGGGTCATAATAGGCTCTGGCTCAGCGGGAATTTGCGCGGGACTATAGGCGCCTCGGGCCCAAGCGCAAGGCGGGAAACGGAGAGACGGCATGAAGCGGAAACTGGCCTTTGCGGGCGCGCTGATCCTCGCGACGCTTTCAAGCGCCCAAGCGGAGCCTAACGCGCGCGTCTGGACGCTTGGCGGCCTGGAGGAGAAGAACGCCGACAGCATCTATCTGGGCTTTGGCGTGCCGGAGACCGACGACAGCCTGGGGAGCTTCACCTGCAAGCCGGGAAGCGGCGCGGTGAAAATTTGGATCGCCGAAACGAGCGACAAGCTCAAAGCCGGCGAGAAGGCGACCGCGATCCTTTCTGTGGGCGAAACCAAAGCGAAGGTCGCCGGCAAGCTCATGCCCAATGAAGAAGCGGGCGTGCCGAGCTTTGAGGGAAGCATCGCGGCGAAGGACCCGATTTTCGCGGCGATGGTGGGCGGCGACACGCTTGTGGTCGCCGTCGGTCCCGCGAAGCACGATGCGCCGCTCACCGGCGCCGGCGAGAAGTTCAAGAAATTCGCCGCGGCCTGCGCAAAGTCCTAAGGCGCGCGTCAAAAGTGTGATGGCGTGAAGCGTCGCTTTCTCGCCCTCGTCCTTCGAGACGACCCCTTCGAGGCCTCCTCAAGATGAGGAAACCCTCTCGGTCGCGCCGCGCTCGATTACGCCGCTTTCGCCGCGATCAGCGCGTCGAGGCTGGCGGAAGCGTCGGGCGCTTCCTGCTTCAGAAAGCGCAGCAGCGCCTTTTCCGCGCCTGTCAGCGCGCCGGGGCGGGCAAGATGCGTCGTCAGCCATTTGAGTTCGGCGGCGTCGATCTTCGCGGCTCGCGCCATCTCGAGGGCGTCTTCCTCATTGTCGGCCTTGTAAAAGGCCTCGGCGCGATCTTCGACGCTCTCGAGCGATTGATGCAAACCCTTCGTTGCGCCCTCATCCCAATCGAGCATGGCGCCGACGAAATCGGACAGGCTCGGCGCCGGCGCGTCCAGCCACTTCTCCGTCTGCGCGCCGCCGCCGCCGGCGTCATCGCGCGATCGAAGACGACGCCCATGAGATAATTGCCGATCGCCTTGGCGAAAAACTCGTCGAAGCCCGGCGCGTTTTGCGCGGCCTCGGTCGCGTGAGCGATGCGAAACAGCGCTTCCGCCTCCTCGCGCGTGACATAGAGGGCGCTGCCCTCGGTTGCGGCGAAGATGACGTTGCGCAGCGACTCTAAATCTTCCGGCGTCACGACGCCGGCCGGGTGATCCGCGCCGCCTGCCGCCACATGGCCCGCAGTCGCGACCTGCTCGAATTTCGA
Organism: uncultured Alphaproteobacteria bacterium; assembly: GCA_963706255.1. Taxonomy (GTDB): domain Bacteria; phylum Pseudomonadota; class Alphaproteobacteria; order Rhizobiales; family Beijerinckiaceae; genus Methylocystis. Next base: position 95,995 of record CAVPMJ010000027.1, read on the forward strand.
GACGATGAAATTGCTAAGGGACGGCGGGATTGACGCCGCTTCGCGCATCAGCCCGACGAATATGTCGCGTTCGGCGCGCCACGACAGGCCGGAGCCGTCGGCAAGAACCGACATCAGCCAGCCGGCGTCGGTCTGCGCAATATATTTCGGGGGATGGGCCTGCCGAACGAGGAGATCGGTCGCGACTTCGGCGAGAAGCTGATCGAACTCCGGCGCCGCCTGCGCGCCAGCCGCGCGGCCTGCCGCCAGCAAGCGCAGGAAATCATCGCGCGTCACCACGTCTTTCGAGTAGATTTCCCGACGCATCGCCAGCGTCATGGCCGCGTCTGCGGTCCGGCCCCCCGCATCATCCATCGAACGCTCCCCGGTTCGAACACTAAAAAACCGAAGGAGAATGTCGACGACGGCTTTATTTTTTATGAATTCGTGGCCCGCGCCGCGACCGAAAGGTCGCGGCCGGCCACGGCGGCGCGAGCCTGTCAGTCGAAAACGAGCTGCGCCGTGGTGATCGCCCGGTCGAACCAGGCGGCGGGCGCGTAGCAATAGCCATTCGTCGCCACCGGCGCTTCCTGACAGCGGGCGGAGTCGTCCACCCACTCAAAGCCGGCGGTCCGCATGCAGGAAACGATGTGGCGCGTGATGACGCCCGTCTTGCCGCCGCGCGCCTGGGGATGCGCCGCCTCGCCTTCGAGCTCACATTGCGAAGCATGCGCCATTTGCCCCCTCAGGAAGGCGGTGTTGCTGCTGCCGGTGAAATGAACGCCAATGCCGGAAACGAACATCACGGCGGCTGCGGCGAACACGATCCCCTGCGCCAGTCGCGATCTGGTCTGCATCAGCACAAGATTGCTGCGCATGAAGCCGAGGCCGCCGAAGATGATCATGATGACGCCAAGGACAAAGGCGACGATCATGATGAAAGCTGATAGATTTGCGCTCATATTGAATTTCTCCATGCGCGCCCCTCCGCGCAGATCGGCTCAACGACCTGCGGCGTTCGGACGCGTTGTTTCGTTAGGACTGGCGTTGCTGCGCCGGATCGCCGTCATGCGATCCCAATTTGCGCCGATCATTTCCTATTGCGGCGCGCCTGTCTGTGACTTTGTCCTGTCGCTTTTCGGCGAGCGCGCCCTTGACCGCCGCGCGGCAAGGCCTCGTTTTTCGCCCCGCGCCCCGCTACAATAGACGGCATGACCAGCCATCCGACGACCGACAAGGAAAAGATCGCCCGCCTGACGCCGGCGCGCCGGCGCGCGCTCGAAATCCTTACCGAAGCGAACCGGCCGGTCGGCGCTTATGAAATGATTGATCTGATGGCAAACTCCGACGGCAAGCGTCCCGCGCCGGTCTCCGTCTATCGCGCGCTCGGCTATCTCATGGACAATGGCCTCGCGCATCGGCTCGCGTCAAAAAACGCCTTCATCGTCTGCGGTCACGCCCATGAGGCCGAGGAGCCGGTGGTCTTCATGATCTGCGAGCAGTGCGGCGAGGTGAAGGAGGCGACCTCCGCCGGCTTCGCGCGCGAGCTCGCGGCGCTCATCGGCGCGGCGAATTTCAGCGCGCGGACCCGCGTCGTCGAAATCGCCGGGCGCTGCGCGCGCTGTGCGGGCGAATGACATGCGCGGCGCCGCAATGCTGATGGCGCGCGCGTCGCGACAGGTCGCCGCCCTACGCGCGCTCTTTGGAGTCAAGTTCTTCTTCCTCGCCGCGCTCGCTTTCGCCGCCCCAAATTTCCCTGCGCTGACCGGCCGGATCGTCGATGAGGCGAATGTCATTCCGCTGGCGACGAACGCCGCGATCGAAACGAAGCTGAAGGAACTCGAAGACAAGTCCGGCATCCAACTCGTCGTCGCATCGGTCAAATCGCTCGACGGCGCGGATATCGAGACATACGCCAACGGCCTCTTCCGCGCCTGGAAGCTCGGCGAAGCGAAAAAGAACAATGGCGTATTGTTTCTGGTCGCGCCCAATGAGCGCAAGATGCGCATCGAGGTCGGTTACGGCCTGGAGGGCACGCTCACCGACGCGCTCTCCAAGATCATCTTGACGAGCGCCGTCGCGCCGCGCTTCAAAGCGGGCGACTATGGCGCGGGCGTCGAGCGCGGCGTCGAAGGAATTATCGAGGTTCTCTCCGGCGACTCCGCCGAATGGACGAAGCGCGCGCGCGGGCCGCAGGCGACGCTGTTCGATCAGCTCTTTCCGCTGCTGTTTTTCGCGCTGTTCATCTTCATCTTCATCTGGATGGCGCGCAGCGCGCGCGGACGACCGACCGGCTATCGCGGCTATCGGCGCAGCGGCCCGCCGATCATCATTCTGCCGCCAGCCCGCGATCCATGGGGCGGCGATGATTCCTGGGGCGGCGGAGGCTGGAGCAGCGGCGGTGGCTGGCGACGGCGGCGGTTTTTCCGGCGGCGGCGGCTCGTCGGGCGGCGGCGGCGCCTCGGGAGATTGGTGATGCAGCTCACGACGCAGGATTACGAGCGCATCGCGGAAGCCATTCGCCGCGCCGAAGAGAAGACCTCGGGCGAAATCATCTGCGTATTGGCGCGCCGTTCCTCCGACTACGCTTATGTCCCGCCGCTCTGGGCGGCCTTCATTGCGCTTGTCGCGCCTTGGCCGATGCTGCTTTTCACCGATCTATCCGGGCGAGAAATCTTCGCCGCCCAGATCGCGATCTTCATTGTCTCGGCGCTGATCGTCTCCTGGGGCCCCGTGCGTTTTCTGCTGACGCCGCGCGTTGTCAAACGCGCCCGCGCGCAACGCGCCGCGATCGAGCACTTCTTCTCGCGCGGCGTCGCCGCCACCAAGGGACGCACCGGCGTTCTGATCTTCGTTTCTTGCGCGGAGCGCTATGCGCGCATCATCGCCGACGACGCCGTCGCGGCGAAGATCGCCAATGAGGAATGGCGCGGCGCGCTCGACTTGTTGCTCGCCAATATGCGGCAAGAGCGCATCGCCGACGGTTTTGTCGCGGCGATAGAAGAATGCGCGCGGCTGCTGGCGCAGCATGCGCCGCCGGGCGGCGACGACGAACTGCCCGATAAGATTTATGTCATATAGCCGCAACAGTTTGTCATTCCCGACGCGCGCTTGCGCGCGATCGGGAATCCAGAGTCACAACAAACATCATAGAGGTTGCTCTGGATTCCCGGTCAGGCCTTCGGCCTGCCGGGAATGACGAGCGGTCATCCGGCTCCGCGCTCACGGGCGACCTCGCGCCAGCCGATGTCGCGGCGGCAGAAGCCGCCGGACCAATCAATGGCGTCGACGGCGGCGTAAGCCCGCGCCTGCGCCTCCGTGACATTCGGCGCAAGCGCCGTGACATTGAGCACGCGGCCGCCCGCGGCGATGAGCTTGCCGTTCTCTTCGCGCGTTCCCGCGTGGGTGACGACGACGTCGGGCATCGCTTGCGCGCGCTCAATGCCGTGAATCTCCGACCCGGTCACTGGCGCGCCAGGATAGTTTTTCGCCGCGAGGACGACGGTGAGCGCGACTTGCGATGAGAAGCGCGGGCGCGCGTCGGGCAAAGCGCCGCGCGCGGCGGAGAGCATCAGCTCCAGGAGATCGTCTTCGAGGCGCGGCAGAATGACCTGCGCTTCCGGGTCGCCGAAGCGGCAATTATATTCGATGAGCTTCGGACCCTCCTTGGTCAACATCAGCCCGGCGTAGAGCACGCCCTTATAGGGTGCGTCCATCTCCTGCATCGCCCGCATCGTCGGCTCGATGATGTCGCGCATCACGCGCGCTTCGATTTCGGGCGTCACGACCGAAGCCGGCGAATAGGCGCCCATGCCGCCGGTGTTCGGCCCCGTGTCGCCGTCGCCGACGCGCTTATGATCCTGCGCCGTCGCGAAAGGCAGCGCGCGCGTCCCGTCGCAAATGGCGAAGAAGGACGCCTCCTCGCCTTCCAAACATTCCTCGATCACGACTTCGGCGCCCGATTTGCCGAAGGCGCCCGCGAACATGGCTTCAACGGCCCGCTCGGCCTCATCAAGCGTCGCAGCGACAATGACGCCCTTGCCGGCGGCCAGTCCGTCGGCCTTGACGACGATCGGCGCGCCCTTTTTCCGCAAATAACGCAGCGCCGGCTCCAGCGCGTCGAAGCGTTCATAATCGGCGGTGGGAATCTTGTGAGCGCGGCAGATGTCCTTGGTGAAGCCCTTGGAGCCTTCCAATTGCGCGGCCGTCTTGCGTCGGTCCGAAGGCGAGAATTTCATGCTTTTCGAGTTCGTCGACGAGGCCGCCGATCAGCGGCTGCTCCGGTCCTACGACGACAAGTGCGATTCCCTCCTCGCGGCAAAAACGCAGCACGGCGGCGTGGTCGGCGGCGTCAAGCTCCACATTGTCGCCGACGCGCCCCGTGCCCGGATTGCCGGGCGCGATGAACAGGCGTTTGAGCCGCGGGCTCTTGGCGAGCGCATTGGCGATGGCGTGTTCGCGCCCGCCCGATCCGATGAGAAGAATATTCATGCCCGCGTTCGATAGCCGTTGACGGGCTTGGATGGCAAGGAGTCGCTTCGCCAAAGGCGCGGATTTCCTCATCCTGAGGAGCCTGCGCAGCAGGCGTCTCGAAGGACGAGGAAAGTCCGCGCCTTGCAAGGCATCCTTCGAGACGCGGCCTTCGGCCGCTCCTCGGATGAGGATGCCGGCGTTGCGAAAAACGCTTCCCTGCCGCAACGGAAATGCTCTAAACACAGCGCCAACATCCCCTCCAGCACCAAGACGGCACATATGGCGCGCCAGTTCATCTATCATATGCAGGGCCTCAGCAAGACCTATCCGGGCGGCAAAAAGGTCCTCGAAAATATCCATCTCTCCTTCTACCCGGACGCCAAGATCGGCGTGCTCGGCGTCAACGGCTCCGGCAAATCGACGCTGCTGCGCATCATGGCCGGCATCGACAAGGAGTTTTCGGGGGAAGGCTTCGTCGCCGAAGGCGCGCGCGTGGGTTACCTGCCCCAGGAGCCGCAGCTCGACCCGACGCTCGATGTGCGCGGCAATGTCATGCTCGGCGTCGCCGACAAGAAGGCCATTCTCGATCGTTACAATGATCTCGCCATGAATTATTCGGACGAGACCGCCGACGAGATGACGAAGCTCCAGGACGAGATCGAGGCCAAGGGCCTGTGGGATCTGGACAGTCAGGTCGACCAGGCGATGGACGCGCTCGGCTGTCCGCCCGACGACGCCGACGTCACCAATCTTTCGGGCGGCGAACGCCGCCGCGTGGCGCTATGCAAACTGCTGCTCGAACAACCCGAGATGCTGCTGCTCGACGAACCGACGAACCATCTCGACGCCGAGACGGTGAATTGGCTCGAAGGGCATCTGCGCCAATATCCGGGCGCGATCCTGATCGTTACCCATGACCGCTATTTCTTGGACAATGTCACCGGCTGGATTCTCGAACTCGATCGCGGCCGGGGCATTCCCTATGAAGGCAATTACACGAGCTGGCTGAAGCAGAAACAAAAGCGCCTCGCGCAGGAATCGAGCGAGGATAAGGCGCGCCAGCGCGCGCTCGAAGCGGAAAGCGAGTGGATCGCGGCGTCGCCCAAGGCGCGACAGGCAAAAAGCAAGGCGCGCATTCAGCGCTATGAGGAGCTTGTCGCAAAGCAGAACGACAAGGCGCCGACGACCGCGCAGATCGTCATTCCGGTGGCGGAGCGTCTCGGCGACAATGTCATCGAATTCGATCATTTGTCGAAAGGCTATGGCGATAAGTTGCTGATCGACGATCTCTCCTTCAAGCTGCCGCCCGGCGGCATCGTCGGCGTGATCGGCCCCAATGGCGCCGGCAAGACGACGCTGTTTCGCATGATCACCGGACAGGAGAAACCCGATACGGGAACGATCGAGATCGGCGACAGCGTGCAGCTCGGCTATGTCGACCAGTCGCGCGACGCGCTGCACGCCAACAAGACCGTCTGGGAGGAAATCTCGGACGGCAATGAGGTGATTTATCTCGGCAAGCGCGAGATCAATAGCCGAGCCTATTGTTCGGCCTTCAACTTCAAGGGCGGCGATCAGCAAAAGAAGGTCGGCCAGCTTTCGGGCGGCGAGCGCAATCGCGTGCATCTCGCCAAAATGCTGAAAAGCGGCGCCAATGTGCTGCTGCTCGACGAGCCGACGAATGATCTCGACGTCGACACGCTGCGCGCGCTCGAAGAAGCGCTCGTCGATTTCGCCGGCTGCGCCGTCATCATCTCGCATGACCGCTTCTTCCTCGACCGCATCGCGACGCATATGCTCGCCTATGAAGGCGACAGCCATGTCGAATGGTTCGAAGGAAACTTCGCCGATTATGAAGAAGACAAGAAGCGGCGGTTGGGCCTCGACTCCATCATCCCGCATCGGCTGAAGTATAAGAAGTTCGCGAGGTGAGAGGCGATCCAAGCCGGAACCTCTTTGCGGTTTCAGCACGCTCGCCCGAATTCCTTCCGCAACGCCGCCTTCGCCTGCTCCAGCACGCGGCGACGCTCGTCGGGCAAATCCTTGCCCGCCCTGTTGATGTAGAAAGTCAGCATCGACATGGCGGAGCGAAACGGCGTCGTCTTGCGGCGCGTGCTCGCTTCGGCGGAGCGCTTCAAGGACCGCGCGATCTCCGCCGGATCGTCGAGCGTGAAAACCCCGGCCTCGAGATCGAGCGCATTGCTGTGACGCGTCACCTCGCCCGACCAATAGGCCGGCTCCTCCCTACGCGTTTTCGCGCTCTTTCGCGCCATCGCCCTTCCATCGCGCCAAACGTCGGGGAGAAGTAGGCGCGCGGGCCGCATAATCAACGCCCCTCTGCGCCGGCGCCACGAATTCGCCACTTGCGCATGGCGCATTGCGCGTCGGGTCATCAGCGGCGCGACGAGGGGAGTCTAACGCTATGAAATCATCCGCTTGCGCCGCCGCGCTCACAGCTTTTGGCGCATTGGCGCTCGCCGGCTGCGCGCCGCAGGGCTCTCCGGTCGCCTCGGCGCCCGCTGCTTACAATGAACCGGCGAAGGAAACCCCCCTCACCGGTCAGGACGCGCTCAATGCGCGTATCGCCCATTACGCGCGGATTTACGACATTCCGGAATCGCTCATTCACCGCTCGATCCGCCGCGAGAGCAATTACAACCCCGGCGCCCATCACGGACCTTACTGGGGCCTGATGCAAATCCGCCACGACACGGCCCGCCATATGGGCTATCACGGTCCCGCGAACGGACTTCTCGACGCCGACACCAATCTCGCTTATGCGGTGCCCTATCTCGCCAACGCTTATAAAGTCGGCGGCGGCAGCGAACAGCGCGCGATCCGGCTCTACGCCGGCGGCTATTATTACGAGGCCAAGCGCAAGCACATGCTCGACAAGCTCGTAACCTCGGCGCAGTAAAAGTTCTACTGATTCTTCGGCGTGAAGGTGCTGCGCACCCGGCCGCCTTGCGCCGCCCCGCCCTGCACCGTCGCCATGCCCGTCGTCACGTCATAGACGAGCCGATCGCCCTTCACGACATTCTCGCCTTGGGTGAGCGTCACATTGCCGGTGAGATAGACCTTGTTCTCGGCCTTGTCATAGCTGCCGCGATCGCCCGTGCCGATCTGGTCTTTGGAGACCAGCGTCACCGGGCCTTCCGCGTCGATATGTTTCACGCGGTCGTTGCTCGCCGCGCCGCTGGCGTCGCCGCCGCCCTTGCCGTCGAGGAAGATGGTGATGCGCGAGGCTTTAAGCGTCGAAGGCCCGTTGGTGACGATGACGCTGCCCGAATAGACGAGCTTTTGCTCCTTGTCGAAATAATCGAGCTTGCCGGCGTCGATATTGAGCGGGTCTTTCGCCGAAGCGCCGGGCAGGATGCCGCCCGAGCGGCCTTTGGCGTCAGCCGGCGCGGCGGCGACAAGCGCGGCGAGAAGGGCAGCGATGGGAAAGCGCATCTAGTCTCGCGTCATTGCGCCGCGCGCAGCTCGGGAGTCGGCGCGTCGCTCTCGCCGTAGAGCACGGAATGCACGCCGCCCGAGAAAGTCGCGCGCCGATCCTTCTGCGAGAACTCGACCGATTTCGCCTCGACCTCGCCGCCCTCGATCTTCAAGACGACGGGCTTGTCCGAGGTCATCACGCTGGCTTTGAAGTCCATCGCCGCCGCCTCGAGCCGCATGTCGAAGTTCTTGTCGTCGCGAATATTGACGCCGCCGGTCATATCGGCGTGATCGGACTTTCTGTTGTAGACGCCCGTCGCGGCCGTCAGCACGATCGAATTGTCCTTGGAGTTTTCGACCCGCACTTCGAGCTTCTCCAGTTCGAACTCGTCGGGCTTGGCCAAATCCTGCGTGCCGACCATGGCGCGAACCTCATAGGGGCGCCCGTCCTTGCGGTAGCCCACGAGCTTGGGGCTTTCGATGACGATGCGCGAGCCCTTAAGCACGACGCGAGCAAGGCTTAGATCGGCCGGCAGGAAGCGCAGCGAGCTGATCAGCAGGCCAAGGCCGACGATGCAAACGACGCCTCCCGCCCCCCACAGGATCCAGCGGCGCAGACGCGTGACGCGCGCCGTGTGGCGCAGCGCGTCGGGAAAGGCGCTCTCGCGCGGCGCGGCGAGCGCGCCGAGCCGATCGCGGGCGCTGGGCGTGGGGAAAACGTCGGTCATGCCGTGATCATCAGGCGCTGAGGTGGCGAATTCGAGGCGCCTCATTCATGGGCGAAAATGTCCGTTTCAGCCCAGCCGGCGAGGTCGAGCCGCGCCCGCGTCGGCAGAAAGTCGAAACAGGCCTGCGCCAGCTCGGTCCGGCCCTCGCGCGCCAGCATGGCGTCGAGCTTTTCCTTGAGCTGATGGAGATAGAGCACGTCGGAGGCCGCATAGGCCTGCTGCGCCTCGGAAAGCGTCGCCGCGCCCCAGTCCGACGACTGCTGCTGCTTGGAAATCTCGACGCCCAAGCAGCTCGCGCACGAGGTCCTTGAGACCGTGGCGGTCGGTATAGGTGCGGGTGAGTTTTGAGGCGATCTTGGTGCAATAGACCGGACCGGGAACGAAGCCGAACGTCTTTGCCAAGATGCCGATGTCGAATCGCGCGAAGTGAAAAACTTTCAATATGTTGGGATCGGCAAGCAGGCGTTCGAGATTGGGCGCGCGGGTCTGGCCCTGCGCGATCTGAACAAGCTCGGCGTCGCCGTCGCCGAAGGAGAGCTGCGCCAGGCACAGCCGGTCGCGGTGCGGGTTGAGGCCGAGCGTCTCGGTGTCGATCGCGACAATGGAGCCGGAGCCGATCCCCGCCGGGAGATCGCCCTGATGCAGGCGGATGGTCATGCGGTCCGAATCGTTGAATGTCGAGGCGGCATCCTATCGCAAAAGCGCAAAGCTTGTCGAAGCGCCCGGCTGTCTGGGTTGTGGGTCAGACCTACGTCGCAGGGCGACTAAAAGGGTCCGTCGACATAGATTTCGGGTGGATTGCGCCATTGCGGGTAGCGAGACTGAGATGAAAATGATTGCTCGATCCGGCCTTGATCGGTGACCACAACCCATTTTCGGCCAATTTTTTCGATCGTCATAACCTTGCCTGCCCCGGGCAGTCTGTCGCCTGGACCGACTTCGCGCAGGCGCCCATGGCCCTCGACCAGGGCGAGCCCGTCATAAACCTCCCGCAGCGCATAGCCGCTTATCGGTGGTTTCGGATCGGCGAGTTTGGCGTTCTGGTCGCTTCTTGTGGAAGCCAATGGTTTTGCTTCGGCTTTATTTGTAGGCTTAGCGTCATTGTTGGCGATCGAAGAAACTGGCGACTTATCGGAAGTCGCCGCCTCTAACCGCGCCATCCATTTTTCGTGCTTTTCGAACTTGGCGGCAAGTTGTGCGGCGGCATTGCTCGCATCGGCGCGGTTAGCTTCAATTTTCTTGTCGAGCGAACCGATCTTGGCTTCGAGCGCTCCCGCGTCTTCGGCGCTCCGCCGTCGGTTGGCTGTGTCGAGCCTGGCCTGAAGCGCACGCACTTCCTCGCGCAAAACGCGGATGTCGTTACGGTCCGCTTCATTGGCGGCGGCGAGCCTTTGCGCGGCTTTTGCCTCTCGCTGAGCCTTCGCGAGCTGGTGCGACTGGACTTTGGCTCCGATGCCCCAGCCGGCCGCCAGCGTCAACGCCAATGCACAGGCTGCGACGCCGTAGCGACGCCAGGATTGCCGCTTGAACGAAAATTTCGCTTGTTCGTCTGGAGTTTGTTCTGTCGACCCGTCGCTTGCAGCAGGCGGATCCGGCACTACGACGAGCTCGTTCAACGGCGGATCTCCCCGTGCTGGTCTCGCGCCGACGCCAGGGCGATTCCGCTCCGGCGCCTTCAATAGGCGCTAACCATGTTGGCATCGACGAGTTAATGCGCGGTTATCCTTCGCAGACGATGGAGCGGAGACGGGATTGCTTTTGATGGTCGGCGACAGGTCTTTCGGCGCCACATGCAATTTCCTGGAGCTCGCTACGAAAGATTTGCGATTTTTCTGGCGGCCTCGGCCGGGCCCGAACCTTCGACCTCCCCCTTGAAGGCGGGTCGCGCCGAACGAGATATTCATTCGGGACGGCGGACAATCGAGCGTGGGCAAACTGTTATAAGCATCAGGCGGCGCTCAGGGCTAAGGGCCTATCGGCCCGAAAGGGAGTAACCAGATGCGTTACGTTCTTGCGACGATCTTCATTTGCATGGTCGGTACGCCCCCCGCGTCCGCTCTGCCAACGGTCAGCCCCAATTCGGTTTCGGCGTCAAAGGCGGATCCGATTGTGCAAGTAGCAAAGCGCAATCGATCGCACGCCCATCGTCAGAGTCGCGGTGGGAGCGGCATCCATCCTTTGGTTGGAAGCGGCGACTACTAGATCGGAAGAGAAGCCATAGGGCTTCGATTGTTGCGCCGGCCCTAGGCGTGGCGGCGCCCACCCATCTGTCGGGAAGGCGCCCGACGGTTCTTTCTCCGGTCGCCGCCGACCGCAGCGGCGCTTCGAGCCGTTAATTGGCGTTCCGCCCAACGTCGGCGAAGGGCTGCTATGGCGCAAAAACAGAAGCTCAAACTGACTCACTACCGCCGTCTTCGCCGCAGACATCTCCTCTTGTCATAAGCCCCGCGAGCCTCCAGTCTTACCGCAGCGTGGAAGGCGAATGATGGACGAGAGGGCGCCAGTGAACGACCTGCCAAACCTCAATGGCGTCGAACGGCGTTTCAACACGCTGGTCATCGAAATGTCGATCCGCCTGTTCGCGATCGGCGTGCTGATCTACTGGACCTTCATCATCATCCAGCCTTTCGCGGCGATCATTTTGTGGAGCGTGGTGCTCGCCGTCGCCTTTTATCCGATCTTCCGGGTTCTCGCCGACCTATTGGGCGGCCGGCAAATCCTCGCCGCAGTGTTGATGACGCTCGCCGGACTCGTGCTCATCATCGGCCCCGTCACATGGATGGGCGTCGGCATGATCGATCCCGTGAAAAGCGTCGTCGCGGGATTCGACAATGGCGACATTGCCATCCCGCCGCCGCCGGCCTCGATCAAGGAGTGGCCGATATTCGGCGAGCAGCTCTATTCTTTCTGGCTCCTGGCCTCTACCAATCTGCGCAGCGCCTTTGCGCAAATCCTGCCGCAGCTGAAGCCCGCGGGCGAATTCCTGCTCGACATGGCGAAGAGCGCCGGCGCCGGCACGCTCAAATTCCTGCTTTCCGTTCTGCTTTCGGGGTTCATCCTCGCCGCCGCGCCGCAACTGCTCGCGGGCGCGCGGGCTCTGTCGCGCCGCATCGATCCGACCAGCGGCGAGAAATTCGTCGACCTCGCCGGCGCGACGATCAACGCGGTCTCGCGCGGCGTCATGGGACTTTCGCTGATGCAGGCGGTGATCGGCGGAACCGGCATGTATCTCGCCGATGTGCCGGGCGCGAGCCTGCTGACGCTGGCGATTCTCGTTCTCGGCATTATTCAGATCGGGCCGCTGATCATCGTCGCGCCCGTTATCTTCTGGGCGTGGACGACCTTGCCGTCGGGCCCTGCGCTGGCGCTGACGCTCTGCATGCTCACGGTCAATTACATGGACAATGTGCTCAAACCCTTCCTGCTCGCGCATGGGCTTTCGACGCCGATGCCGGTGATTTTCGTCGGCGTCATCGGCGGCGTCCTGGCGCATGGCGTCGCCGGCCTTTTCGCCGGGCCGGTCGTGCTCGCCGTCGTCTGGGAGCTGACAAAAGCATGGATCGCCGAAGACCTGAAGGTAGTGAACGACAAGGCCGCCGAACCGGATTTCGAGGTCGAGCCGACGTCCCTACCGCCCGCGCAGGGCGTTGAGAACCTTTAGGCTGGCGCGGCCGTTGCGCTGCAGACCGGCGCGCGACTGGAAGTCGGCGATCGCCTCTTTCGTCTTCGTGCCGATGACGCCGTCGCTGTCGCCGACGTCATAGCCCTGGCGCGTCAGCAGCGCCTGCAATTCGCGGCGCTCGGCGCGCGACAGACCCGGGTCGTCCGTCGGCCAGGGCGTCTGGATGCCGGGACGCCCGCGCAGCCTGTCGGAGAGGACGCAGATCGCCAGCGCGTAAAACTCGGCTGCGTTATAGGCGTAGATCGCGTCGAAATTCCTGGTCACGAGAAAGGCCGGCCCGTTGCGTCCCGCCGGCAGCAGCAGCGCCGCCGTCCCTTCGCCCAAGCCGCCGCCGTCGAGGCGGGTGATTCCGCGCGACTGCCAGGCGCCCATGGACTGGCGGTTCGTGCGGCCAGAAGGGCCGGAATAGCCTTCCGGCAGCCGCGCCTCGAAACCCCAATGCAGGCCGGGGCGCCAGCCGCTCTTGCGCAGATAATTCGCCGTCGAGCCGAGCGAATCCGCCGCCGAGCTCGCGATGTTCCGCCGTCCGTCGCCATCGAGATCGACCGCGGAGCCCAAGAAAGTCGAAGGCATGAACTGCGTATGGCCGAAGGCCCCCGCCCAGGAGCCGTAGAATTCCTCGGCGGCGATGTCGCCGCTGTCGAGAATCTTCAGCGCCGCGACGAATTCCTTGCGCCAATAGTCGTTGCGGCGCGGCGCCTCGCAGGCGAGCGTCGCCAGCGACTGCACGACGAGGCGCTTGCCGAAGCTCTTGCCGAAATCGGACTCGACGCCCCAGACGGCGACGATCGTCGCGGGATCGACGCCGTAGCGCGACTCCGCGGCGCGCAGCGCGCTCGCATGCTTGTGCAGCATGGCGCGGCCTTCCTCGACGCGCTCCTCGTCGACGAGGCCCGCGACATAGTCCCATACCGGCGTCGTGAACTCCGGCTGCTTATCCATGAAGCTGACGGCGTCATTGGGCGTAAGCCCATTCGTCGCCGCCGCGATCGTCTGCTGGCTCACGCCCGCGCCCGCCGCGGCGGCGCGCAGGCCGCCAAGGCAGGAGGACCATTCGGCGCGCGCCGGCGCCGCCGTGACGAGGAGCGCGGCCGCCACCACGAGGAGATGATTCGACTTCATGCAGGAATGGTAATGCAAAGCAGCGGCTTTTTCATGAGCCGCGCCAGCCGTCGACGCGCCTTGCCTCACTCGCAGACGCGACGGGGGCGGGAGCCGATCACCTCGCCATATTCGTCGAACACCGGGCGGCGCTCGGTCCAGCAGACCGGCGGCGGCGCGACATAGACCGGCGGGGGCGCATAGACGACCGGCGGCGCGCCGGCGAGCGCCCCGCCAGCCATCGCGCCGAGCGCGAAACCGCCGATGCCGGCGGCGATGGCGGGACCGGCGGAATCGGCGCGCGCCGGCGCGGTCGGCGCCAGCGCCAGCGCCCCGATCATGACGGCGGCGGAAAGCGGTTTGAGCAAGTTTCTCATCTGTTTCTCCCGATGGCCGAGCGGCGAACCCGTTTGGTCGAGACAATAAGAACGATCCTGTACACGAATCGTTAACGTCGCTCTCTTGCGTCGATCGCGTCAGAGTTGAGAGACTTTCGGCTTGACGAAGGGCTTCGGCGCCGGCCGCGCCGCCGCCGGCTCCTTCACGCTTTCCCAGCCGCCCTTGGGCGCCGGCGGATCATTGGCCTCGCGCGTCAGCTCCTTGGCGCGAAAAGCGCCCGCCAGCGCCTTGGCGGCCGCGAGCTCCTTCGAGTCGAGCCGCGCGCCGACCTCGTCGCGCTTCTTGCGCGCGTCGTCGTCGCCCTGATCGGCGGCGGCGGCGAACCAGGCGTAGGACTGCTGCATGCTCTGCGCAACGCCGAGGCCGCGCGCATAAAGAATGGCGAGATTGAACTGGCTGTCGCGCACGCCATATTCGGCCGCCTTGCGGAACCATTCCGAGGCCGCGGCGTAATCCGGCTTTCCTTCGCCTCCCTCGGCGAGCAGCACGGCGAGATTATGCATCGCGCGGGCGTTGCCGGCTTCTGCCGAAAGTCGGTACCATTTGCGCGCGCGGGCATAGTCGCGATCGACGCCTATGCCTTTCTCATACATCGAGCCGATGCGGTATTGCGCCGGCGCCAGTCCCTGCTCCGCCGCTTTTTCGAACCATTGCGCCGCCGCCTTGGGGTCGCGGACGGCGCCGCGTCCCTCAGCGAGACGCGCGCCCATCTCATATTGCGCGCTCGCATCGCCTTGCGTCGCAAGGCTCTTGATCGCGGCGAGCGCGTCGCCGGAGGTCAGCGGCGCGGCGCCGATGGCGCCGGTCGGCGTCGGATCGACCGGCGCCTGCGCATTTGCGGCGCGCTCGGCCGGCCTGGCGGCGGGGGCGGTCTCCAGCGACGCGCCAAAGCTCGGCTGGCGCGCGCCGCGCGCGTCGGACCCCGCGGAGGGCGGCATGATCATGCGGGGCGGCGGAGGCGCCCCCGGCTCCTTGGCGGCGGGCGCGGGCGGCGCCGTTTCCGCGGCCACGGGGGTTTTTTCCGCGCTAGGCCGCGTTTCGGCCGCCGGCGAAGGCGCGGGCGCGTCGGCCTCTTGCTGTTGCCGATGAGCGACGGGCGCGATGGGCGCGCCGCCTTCCATGCCGACGCGGGCGACCTGATAGGCGCCGATGAGCAGCACGAGCGCGCCAAGACCCAGGAGCAGCGGACGCTTGCGCTCCTGAATGGCGGCGCCGACCTTGGCGACGGCGCCCTCTCCCGGCGCGGCGCCGGGTTTGGCGGGACGCGGCCCGGCGCGACGCGCGTGTTGGACTTGCGCGGCGTCGGCGTCGATCGCAGCCTGCTGCGCGGCGCGGCGCGCGGCGGCGATGAAGTCGGACTGCACCGACGGCCGGCGGCCGCCCTCCTCGTCCCCGTCCAATCCGGGGCCGGAGATCGACGGCTCGCGGCGGGTTGGCGCGCCGCCGCCAGGCGGCAAAAGGAAGTCGATCAGGTCGTCGTTTTTCGCTTCCTCGCTGAACGGCCGCGCCGCGGCGTCAAATGCGCCGGAGGCGCGCGGCGAAGCCGGAAAATCTTCGCCGCGGCGGGACGGCGCGACTGGCGGCGCGACGCGGATCTCGCTCAGTTCGTCCTCGAACATGGCGAGCCGGTCGACGACGCGCTCCAAAGTCTCATGCACCGCGATCAAGGTCTCATGCGTGCGCTGGCCGCTCTCGTCCTGCGTCCTGCGGATGTCGGATAATTCGCGTTCGACCGTCTCGCGCAACGCGCCCGGCTCGACGCCCGCGGCTTCGCGCAAGATTTCCTGCGTCGCGCGGCGAACGGCCGCTTCCGCCGCTTCCGTCACGCCGGCGCGCGTTTCTTCGATGCGCGAGACAAGATCATTGATCTTCGACTCGATGCCGGCGAGCGCGCCGCCGCCAAAGTCGTCCCGGTCGAGACGCTGCGACAGGGCGCCGATCTGGCTTTCGAGCGATCTCAGCGCGCCGGCGTCGGCGGCCGGATCGATCGCCTGATTCATGCGGACGGCAAGCTTCTCGACAAGCGCTGCAAGATCGCTCTGACGCGCCTCGGCGCGCGTGCCCTCGTCGCCGCGCTGCGCGAGCGCGGCCTGCATGCGCTCGAGCCGCTCGGATATTTCGTCGAGCTGGGAATGGCGATCGGGCTGCGACAGCAACGCGCCCAGCCTGGAGCCGGCGGATGGATCGTCGAGCCGGTCGATCTTGTAAGAGAGTTGCGCAAGCTGACGCTCCAGCGCTTGCAGATCGGGCAGCCGCGCGTCGGCGCCGAGCGCCGCTTCGACCTTCTTGTCAAGGCCGCGAACCAATTCTTCGACAAAGCGGAAGTCGGCGCTCTCGCTCACGGCGTCGCCGCTCTCCATGCGCGCGGCGAGCGTCTTGTGAATCTGATCGATGCGCTGCGCGAGATCGGCGAACTGGCGGTCGGCGATCGACTCGGTCGGCGCGCGGTCGGCGATGCGAGTCTCGAGGCGGTCGATCTTGCGGCCGATCTCCTCGAACCCCGGCGCATGCCCCTTGCCGTCCAGCGCGGAATCGATCTTCTTGGCGAGCTTGGCGACAAGCTGCTCGAGCGGCGCCGCGCTCGCGACGCCGCGATCGATACGCTTGCCGAGTTCGTCGATGCGCTCGCCCAGCTCGTCGAAGCGCGTGGCTCCGGCCCGGGTGACGACGTCGTCGAACTTGCGCGCCAGTTGTTCAAGGCGATTGTTGAAGGTCTCCAGGCCCCTGCCCGTCTCGGCCAAAACGATGGAGCGTATGGCCTTGACCATTTCGCTCAAATCCGTCGTCGACGCGCCGGAAGCGAGCGTCAGCGCGTCGACGCGCTGCGTGAGGTCGAGGAGCCGCGTCTCGATCTTCTCGAGCGGCAACGGCCGCGCCACGAGCGCCGTCAACTGTTGCTTGATTTCATGCGTCTCGCGCGCCAGATCGCGCACGACCGACGCTTCAAACGACTCGGGCGTCTGCAGCTTGTCGAGCCGACGGCCGATGGTTTCGACGTCGGCGTGAAGATTGCGCACGATCGGGCTTGGATCGAGGTCCTTGATGACCGCGCGCAGCTCGCCGACCATTCTTTCGGCCGGCGCGAGCGCATCGTCGGCGACGCCGCGGCCGCGCTGCGACTCGATGCGATGGCAAAGGTCCTGTAGCGCCGTCTCGATCGCGGCGACGGAGGCGCGCGGCGCAAGTTCGCCGATCGCCTGCGCCATGTCCTGAACTTCGCGACGAAGACCTTCGACCTGACGCATCACGACGAGTTGCTGGTCGGCGCGCTCGGTCGCGTCCTGGCGCACGCCGTCCAATTGCTGCGAGATGGAGTTCGATCGACTGTTGCAGGGAGTCGAAGCGCGTCGCCGAGGCGGCTGGAGGCGCCGGATAGGCGTCGTCGAGCGCGCGCTGGCGCTGCGTGATCTGTGCGATGGCGTCGCCGAGCGGACGACGCGGCGAAGGCGCGCCGCGGCGCAGGCCCTGTTCGAGCGCGGGAGAGCTGACTCCGCTCATGCCCGCCGAAGCGGCGGAGGGCGGCTGCGCGGCCTTCGCGACGCGTTCGCGCGCTTCCTCGTCAAGACGCCGCGCAATGTCGGCGAGCCGCTGGTCGAGGCCGTTCAGCGCATGTTCGAAATCGGCGGTGCGGTCTTCGCTCGACAGCCGTTCGAGCCGCGATTCGAGCCGCGCCAGCGCGCTGCGGATCGGCCGCGCATTCGCCGCTGGTTGTTCGTTCAGCTGGCTTTCGATGCGGCCGAGCCTCTCGGCGAGCGCCGTGAAGCCAGCGTCGGCTTCGTCCCGGCCGTGATCGCTCTCCAAAATTCCCACGATATCGTTCAGCGCGCGGGCGGTTTTGCGCTCGCTTTGTTCGGCGCGCGCCGCAAGCGCGGCGATGACGCGTTTGACGGTTTCCTCGTCTTGCCCCTCTTGCTCCGCTTCGGGCGCGCCCCGGTCACGTTGGCTGCGCCTTGGCGCCTGATCGCGCGCCTGCGCCTCGTCGCGCCAGCGGCGACGTTCGCCGCCGAGCGGCTGACGGCTTCGAGCGAGTCGCCGCGCGGCGGCTTCGATCCGTTCTTCTTCGTCCGCGTGGTCGTCATCCGCATCGCCGGCGTTCAGCCGGATGACGTCGTCGAGCCAGTCTCCGAGACTTTTTCCCGAACGCCGCGCCGCCGCGCGCGCCGCTTCGCGCGTTTCGAAATCCAAACCCCGCTGATGACGGGAATGCGCCTTGGTCATGTGGCTATCCGGCGGGTCCGACCCGTGGAAAAGGGAACGAAGACGAAGTGGAACCGACGCGGGCGCGCGAATCGCGCAATACGGCCGGCGACAGGCGCCGACGGCCGTGACTTTCCGTCAATCAAGGTAAATAAGCCGTTAAGACCTGCCCCTTGAATTGCTTTCCCCTTCACCATTGGCGCTTGGCGGCGCCCGCGGCGGGAATGACGAAAAGCGAATTGCTACTCAGCCCACGCGCATTGTATCGCCGGCGCGGCGACAAGATGTGACTGCGGCGCCATTCCGCTCGCAGTTCTGCGACGTCAGGCTCGCTTGCGCGCGTCGAGCCGTCTCTCTACCTATGACGCAGCCCCGGCGAATCGCGGCGAAGGCGCGGCAGAGGGCGCCGGACTGCAAGGAGGCGTGGATGCCGAGCTATAAGGCGCCTGTAGACGACACCCTGTTCCTCTTAAACGACGTTTTGAATTTCCAGCGTTTCGGCAATTTGCCCGGCTTCGCCGACGTGACGCCTGACGTGATGGCCCAAATCCTTCTGGAGGGCGGCAAGCTCTGCGAAGAGGTTCTCGCCCCGCTCAATCAATCCGGCGACGCCGAGGGCTGCACGCGTCACGACGACGGCTCCGTTTCCGCCCCGCCCGGCTTCAAACAGGCATATGACGCTTTTGTGGACGGCGGCTGGGTCAGCCTGGCCGTGCCCGAGGAATATGGCGGCCAGGGCCTTCCCTACACGCTCGCCATGGCGATGAATGAATTCGCCTCCTCCGCCAATATGGCCTTCGCCATGTATCCGGGCCTCACGCAAGGCGCGCTCGCGGCCCTGCTGCGTCACGGCAGCGCGGACCAAAAGAAGCTCTATGCGCCGAAGATGGCGGAAGGCCGCTGGTCCGGCACGATGAATTTGACCGAGCCGCAATGCGGGACCGATCTCGGGCTGCTGACGACCAAGGCGACGCCGCGCGAGGACGGCTCCTATGCGATCACCGGGCAGAAGATCTTCATTTCCGCCGGCGAGCATGATCTGACCGAAAACATCATCCATCTCGTGCTCGCGCGCATCGAGGGCGCGCCCGCCGGCGTGAAGGGCATTTCGCTCTTCCTCGCGCCCAAGTTTCTCGTCAACGCCGACGGGACGCTCGGGCCGCGCAACGAGCGTCTCCTGCGGCTCCATCGAAGAGAAGATGGGCATTCACGGCAACGCCACCTGCGTGATGAATTACGACGGCGCGCAGGGCTTTCTCATCGGCGAGGCCAATCGCGGCCTGAACGCGATGTTCGTGATGATGAACGAGGCGCGGCTCGGCGTCGCCATGCAGGGCCTTGCGCTCTCCGAAGTCGCCTATCAGAACGCGGCGCGCCTACGCCAAGGAGCGCCTGCAGGGACGCGCCCTGACCGGGCCGAAAGACCCGGACAGGCCGGCCGATCCGATCATCGTGCATCCCGACGTGCGGCGCATGCTGCTCGAAATCAAGTCCTTCAACGAAGCGGCGCGCGGCCTTGCGCTTTCCGCGGCGCTCGACAGCGACATCGTGCATCGCGCCGACGATCCGGCGACGCGGCAGGCGGCGGAGGACCGGCTCGGCCTGCTGACGCCGGTGCTCAAAGGCATGCTCACGGATGTGGGCTTTGAGAACGCGGTGAAGGCCCAGCAGATTTTCGGCGGCCATGGCTATATTCGCGAATGGGGCATGGAGCAGTTCGTGCGCGATGCGCGCATCTGCATGATCTACGAAGGCGCCAATGGCATTCAGGCGCTCGACCTTGTCGGCCGCAAGCTGCCGCGCGAGGGCGGCCGCGCGATCATGGCCTATTTCAAGGAGACGGCCGAGCTTCTGGGGCCGCTCACTTCGGACGAGGCGATGAAGCCCTATGCCGCGCCGGTGCAGGCAGCGCTCGCCGATCTGCAAAAGGCGACGATGTGGCTGATGCAGAACGCCATGGCGAAGCCCGACAATGCCGGCGCCGCCTCCTATGACTATATGCATCTCTTCGGCCGCGTCGCGCTCGGCGTGATCTGGGTGAAGATCGCGCTGGCGGCGATCGAGAAGAAGGCGCGCGAACCGGAGCAAGCGGCGCGCATGGACGCCAAGCTTGACGCCGCGCGCTTCTACATGGAGCGCATGCTGCCCGAAACGAGCTTGCGCCTTGCGCGCATCACAAGCGGCGGCGACACAATGATGTCGTTCGCCGAGGAGATGTTCTGATGAGCGCGCCTTCCTTCTCCCGCTTGCGGGAGAAGAAAACGCCAGAGAGATTCGAGAAGGGACTCTTAATGCCCGACGCTTACATCTACGACGCCGTTCGCACGCCGCGCGGACGCGGCAAGCCGGACGGTTCGCTGCATGAGGTCTCCTCGCTCGGCCTCGCCGTCACGGCGCTGAAGGCTATCAAGGAACGCAACAATCTCGCCGGCCCCGAAGTCGACGATGTCATTCTCGGCTGTGTCGATCCCGTCGGCGAAGCGGGCGGCGACATCGCCCGCGCGGGGGCGATTTCATCGGGCTATTCGCACAAAGTCCCCGGCGTGCAGATCAATCGCTTCTGCGCCTCGGGGCTCGACTCGGTGAATTTCGCTGCCGGCGAAATCATGTCCGGCCAGCATGATCTTGCGATCGGCGGCGGCGTCGAGAGCATGAGCCGCGTCGGCATCGGCGCCTCGGGCGGCGCCTGGCCCGTCGATCCGACCATCGCCATTCCCTCCTACTTCATGCCGCAGGGCGTCTCCGCCGATCTCATCGCGACGAAATACGGTTTCTCGCGCGACGACGTCGACGCCTATGCGGTCGAGTCGCAAAAGCGCGCGGCGAAGGCCTGGGCGGAAGGGCGCTTCAAACATTCGATCGTGCCGGTGAAGGACGTGAACGGGATCACGCTGCTCGACCGCGACGAACATATGCGGCCGGCGACCGACATGCAGACGCTCGCGGCGCTGAAACCGTCCTTCGCCTTCTATGCTGAACAGGGCGGCTTCGACGCCGTCGCCATCCAGGCGCATCCCGAAATCGAGAAGCTCAATTATGTGCATCACGCCGGCAATTCGTCGGGCATCGTCGACGGCGCGGCGGCGGTGCTCGTCGGCTCGAAAGAGGCCGGCGAGAAACACGGCTTGAAGCCGCGCGTAAAAATCCGCGCCTTCGCCAATATCGGCTCGGAGCCGGCGCTGATGCTGACCGGCCCTGTCGACGTGACGAACAAAGTGCTCAAGCGCGCCGGCATGTCGATCGCCGACATCGATCTCTTCGAGGTGAACGAGGCCTTCGCCGCCGTCGTGCTGCGCTATCTGGAGGCCTTCGAACTCGATCCGGCGAAAGTCAACGTCAATGGCGGCGCCATCGCCATGGGCCATCCGCTCGGCGCGACGGGCGCCATGCTGATGGGAACGGCGATCGACGAATTGGAGCGCACGGGCAAGAGCGACCGCGCTTGTGACGCTCTGCATCGGCGCCGGCATGGGCACGGCGACGATCGTCGAGCGGGTGTGATGCAGCGTTTCCTCGCCCTTCGAGACGCGCGCTTCGCTCGCTCCTCAGGTGAGGAAACTTTTCGAACCTCATCCTGAGGAGCCCGCGCAGCGGGCGTCTCGAAGGACGAGGTTCAAAAGAAACAGGTAGAATTCTTCGGGAGCGAAATAATGAACCTCGTCAACTTCCGCTTCGAGACCGGCGCCGACGGCGTGGCGCTCGCGACCTGGGACATGCCCGAGCGCTCGATGAACGTCATCACGCCGCAGGTGATGGACGAATTGGAGCAGATCATCGACAAGGTCGCGACCGATCCCGCGATCAAGGGCTGCGTCATCGCGTCGGGCAAGAGCGCTTTTTCCGGCGGCGCCGATCTGACCATGCTGCAGCAGGGCGCCGCGCATTACGCCAAGACGCTGAAGGAGCAAGGCGAGGACGCGGCGAACAAGCAATTCTTCGAATTTTCGCGCCGTCTCTCGCTGCTCTATCGAAAGTTAGAGACCTGCGGCAAGCCCTTCGCCATCGCCATTCACGGCGTGTGTCTCGGCGGCGCGTTCGAACTCGCGCTCGCCTGCCACTATCGCGTGATGGCCGACGACGACAAGACCAAGGTCGGCCTGCCGGAAATCAAGGTCGGGCTTTTTCCCGGCGCCGGCGGCACGCAGCGCGTCGCGCGCATCATGCAGACCGGCGACGCGCTGCAGTTCCTGTTCAGGGGCGATCAGGTGAAGCCCAAAGCCGCGCTCGGCGCCAAGCTCGTGCATGAGATCGCCCCGAAAGCGGAGATCGTCGAGCGCGCCAAGGCGTGGATCGTCAATGGCGGCAAGGCGCAGGCGCCATGGGACGCCAAGGAGTTCAAGAATCCTTCCGGCAAGGTGTTCTCGCCGACGGGCATGATGATCTGGCCCGCCGCCAACGCCATCTATCGCCGCGAGACCTACGACAATTATCCCGCCGCCAAGGCCATTCTGCACGCCGTTTACGAAGGCCTGCAATTGCCGATGGATCAGGCGCTGACGGTCGAGTCGCGCTGGTTCGCGCATATTCTGCGCTCGAAGGAAGCGGCGGCGATGATCCGTTCGCTGTTTCTCTCGAAGGGCGAATTGGAGAAGGGCGCGCATCGCCCGAAAGACGTCGGCCCGACCAATCTCAAGAAGATCGGCGTCATCGGCGCGGGCTTCATGGGCGCGGGCGTCGGCTATGTGAGCGCGCTGAATGGTCTCGACGTGGTTCTGATCGACCGCGATCAGGAGAGCGCCGACAAGGGCAAGAGCGACGATCGACAAGCTTATCTCGAGCTCCGTCGCCAAGGGCCGCGCGACGGCGGCGGACAAGGAAGCGCTGCTTGGCGCGCGTCATCGCGACCGCCGATTACGCGGCGCTAAAGGGCTGCGATCTCGTGCTCGAGGCCGTGTTCGAGGATCGCGCCGTCAAGGCGGAGGTGACGAAGCGCGCGCAGGACGTCGTCGGCGCAGACGCGATCTTCGCCTCCAACACGTCGACGCTGCCGATCACTTCGCTCGCGCAAACGACGCAAAAGGCGGAAAACTTCATCGGCATTCATTTCTTCTCGCCGGTCGAGAAGATGCTGCTCGTCGAAGTCATCGTCGGCGAAAAGACCGGCGACCGGGCGCTCGCGACCGCGCTCGATTTCGTGCGGATCATCAAGAAGACGCCGATCGTCGTCAACGACACGCGCGGCTTTTACGCCAATCGCTGCGTCCTCAATTACATTCGCGAAGGCCAGATCATGCTCGTCGACGGCGTGCCGCCGGCGATGATCGAGAATGTCGCGCGCATGGCCGGCATGCCGGTCGGCCCGCTGTCGCTCAATGACGAAGTCGCGCTCGATCTGGGCTGGAAAATTCTGCAGGCGACGAAGAAGGATCTCGGCGAAGGCTCCGTCGATCCGGCGCAGGAGCGCGTGCTGCGCTTCATGGTCGAGGAGAATGGGCGCTTCGGCCGCAAGAACGGCAAGGGCTTTTACGATTATCACGCCGACGGGACGAAGAGCCTGTGGCCGGGCCTCGCGGCGCTGGCGCAAACGCAGCTCGATCCCGATACGCTCGATGTCGCGAGAGATGAAGCAGCGCTTTCTCGTGACGCAGGCGGTGGAGGCGGCGCGCGTCATGGCCGAAGGCGTCGTCACCGATCCGCGCGAAGCGGATGTCGGCTCGATTCTGGGCTTCGGCTTCGCGCCCTTCACCGGCGGGACGATCTCCTACATCGACGGCATGGGGACGAAGGCTTTCGTCGCGCTTTGCGACAAGCTTGCGGCCAAATACGGCAAGCGTTTCGAGCCGCCGCAATTGCTGCGCGACATGGCGGCGAAGGGCGAAACCTTCTACGGGCGGTTCATGCCGCAGCAAAAGGCGGCCTGATAGGCGCGCGCCCTCGTGCTTCGAGACGGTCGCTTGCGACCTCCTCAGCATGAGGGCTGCTTGTTCGGGCATGGAAAAGTGCGGAGTGAGGCCCCTCATCCTGGGAGGCTCCAAAGGAGCCGTCTCGAAGGACGAGGGGTCGCCTCTGACCCGTTGCGAGAGATGCCACACTTCAAGGGGACATGACATCGGTCCGGGCGGCGGGTAAAAGGTAACGGGGCGTGGAGTTTCGAGTCGCGCGCCTCGCGCCCGGACCTCATCTCAATGCCCTTTTTCGTGCTTCCTTTTCCGGTGGTCGATCCCGTCGCGGTCAATATCGGGCCCGTGCCGCTGCGTTGGTATGCGCTTGCTTACATCGGCGGCTTCATCTTCGGCTGGCTGGGCATGCGCGCGCTGGTTTCCAACGACGCGCTCTGGACGCCGGGGCAACCGCGCCCCACGCTCGCGGGCGTCGACGATCTTCTCGTCTATGTCGCCTTCGGCATCGTCATCGGCGGCCGTCTCGGCCATGTGCTGATCTACGACCCGGCTTTCTACTTCGCCAATCCGCTCGAAATTTTTCAAACATGGAAAGGCGGCATGGCCTTTCACGGCGGCCTCATTGGCGCGATCATCGGCATTGCGCTCTATGCGCGCGGCAGCGGCGTTCCGCTTCTCACCGTCGGCGACATTTGCGCGGCGGTCGCGCCGGTCGGCCTTTTCTTCGGGCGGCTCGCCAATTTCATCAAGCCCGAGATGTGGGGACGCGAGAGCGACCTCCCCTGGGCAATGGTCTTCCCCGGCGCGGGCGAGGCGACGCGCCATCCGAGCCAGCTTTACGAAGCGGGCCTCGAAGGCGTCGCGCTCGGCCTGCATTCTGTGGATCGCGGCGCGCAACGGCGCGCTGAAACATCCAGGCCTCGTCACCGGTCTGTTCGGCGTCGGCTACGGGCTCGCGCGCATCTTCTGCGAATTCTTTCGAGAACCTGATCCCGTGCAGGAAGCGCTGGGCAATGGCTTGACCATGGGCATGGTCCTTTCCGCGCCGCTCATTCTTATCGGCGCGGCCGCGATCATGTTTTCGCTGCGCCGGCGGAGCGCGACCGCATGAGCGCGCTGAGCCAGGAAATCGCCGAGACGATCGCCCATGACGGACCGATGACGCTCGAGCGCTATATGTCGCTTTGCCTCGGTCATCCGCGCCACGGCTATTACATGACGCGCGATCCTTTCGGCCCCGGCGGCGATTTCGTCACGGCGCCGGAGATCAGCCAGATGTTCGGCGAATTGCTCGGCGTCTGGACGAGCGAAGCCTGGCGCGCGGGCGGCGCGGCCTCGCCGGCGCGCCTCGTCGAACTGGGGCCCGGCCGCGGCACGCTGATGTCCGACGTGTTGCGCGTCGCGCGCATCGCGCCGGATTTTCTCGCCGCCATTTCCGTGCATCTCGTCGAGACAAGCCCCGTGTTGCGCGACGCGCAGCGCCAGACTTTGGCCAACGCCGCAAAACCGGTCGCATGGCATTCGGATTTCTCGGAAGTTCCGTACGGACCGGCCTTCATCCTCGCCAATGAGTTTTTCGACGCGCTGCCCGTCAGGCATTTCGTCAAGACGATCGGCGGCTGGCGCGAGCGGCTTATCGGCCTCGACGCCGAAGGCGAACTGGCCTTCGGCCTCGCCGAGCAGGTCGAGCCGACGCTCACCGTTCCGGCGCGCGAAGGCTCGATCATCGAGGTCTGCCCTGCGGGCCAACGCCTGATGAGCGACATCGCTGCGCGGATCGTCGCCGAGGGCGGCGCGCTTCTTCTCGTCGACTATGGCTATTACCAGACGTCGCTCGGCGACAGTCTGCAGGCGGTCACGCGCCACGCTTATGTCGATCCGCTGGCGACGCCGGGCGACGCCGACCTTACCGCCCATGTCGATTTCGCCGCGCTCGGCCGAGCCGCGCGCGCCCGCGGCGCAAAGGTGATGGGTCCGGTGACCCAGGCGCATTTCCTGCTGCAGCTTGGCATCGAACGGCGCGCGCAAGCCTTGTCGAAAAAGGCGACGCCGGAACAGGCCCAGGCGATATTCGACGCTTTCGAACGTCTGACCGGCACAGACGATGCGCGCCGCCAGATGGGCGGGCTCTTCAAGGTTATGGCGGTGACGCATCCCGACATGCCGGACCTGCCGGGCTTTCTCGTATAACATCTGAAACTCATGACATCCGTACCGCCCGCGCTGACGGCGCGAAATCTTGATTTGCCCGGCCTCCGCCACGCGTTCTTCACGCGCGAGGGCGGCGTATCGGACGGCGTTTACGCTTCGCTTAACGGCGGCGTCGGCTCAAGAGACGCCGCGGCGCGCGTCGCGGAAAATCGCGCCCGCATGGCGGCGCGCGTCGGCGTTGAAGCCGAGCGCCTGCTCGTGCCGTTTCAGATTCATTCGGCTGACGCGCTGGTCGTCGATGAGCCGTGGGGCGCCGATGCGCGACCGCGCTGCGACGGGCTTGTGACGCGCGAAGCCTCGCTTGCGCTCGGCGTCACCGGCGCCGATTGCGGCATGTTGCTCTTCGCCGATGCGCGCGCGGGCGTGATCGGCGCGTGTCACGCGGGCTGGAAGGGCGCGCTCACGGGCATGATCGAAGCGACGGTCATAGAGATGGAGGCGCAAGGCGCGCGCCGCGCCGACATTCACGTCGCGCTGGGCCCCGCCATCGGCGCCACGAGCTATGAAGTCGGGCCGGAATTCATCGCGCGTTTCGGCGAAGCGGATCGGAATTTTGCGCGCTTCTTCGCGCCCTCAACCGCGAAGGCCATGCGATGTTCGATCTTCCGGGCTTCATCGCCTCGCGCGTCGAAGCGATCGGCGTCGCTTCCTTCGAGAATGTCGGCGTCGACACTTACGCCGATGAGGCGCGCTGTTTCTCCTATCGGCGCAGCGTGCATCGGCAGGAGCCGGATTACGGCCGGCTCGTCTCCGCGATCGCGCTTGCGTGACTATTTCGTCGCGTAAGTGAACAGCATCGAATGCGGCAGGCCGCGCGGCGGCGCGCGGGAAAGGCGCGGCGCGGCGCACGGCGGCGAGCGCGGCGGCGTCGAGTTCGGGCGCGCCGCTCGACTTATAGACCGCCTGATGGGTGAGATTGCCCATCTCGTCGATATAGAAGGCGACGACGCCCTTGGCCATCGTCTGGCTCGCCCGCACACGCGGCGGAATATGCATATGCGGCATGATGAGGCCATAGAGGATCGTCAGATAGGTGGTCTTCGCCTGTCCGCCGCCGACCGGCGAAGGCTTGGGCGGCGCCGCAAGCTGATAGTCGGGAATCGGCGCCAGCGCCGCGAGCTGATCGGCGATGGAGTTGGATTCACCCTTCTTCGCCGGGCCCTTCTCGTTGGGATTGGGCTTATCCTGCGGCTTCTGGATCGGCTCGGCGCGCTCGATGATCTCCGCGTCGGACTTGTCCTCGAGCGGCGTCTCCTTCGTCTCTTCCGGCGCCTTGGCCTTACCCTCGTCGTTCTCGGCGTCCTTCAAGCCCTGCGGCTTGTCGTCCTTGGGCGCGACATTCTCTTTAGGCGGCTCGTTCTTCGGCGTCTTGAGCTCCTTGAGCTCCGGCGCGTCGACCTCGGACTTCGACTTGCTCTCCGCCTTGGGCGCGTCGAAGGCGGGCTTCTCGATTTCCTGCGGCGGCGGAGGCGGCGGAGGCTTCTGCTTTTGCTCCTGTTGCTGCGGCTCCGGCGGCTTCTCCGGCTCGGGCTGCGGCGGCTGCTCTTGCTCGGGCGGCGGCGGCTCCGTGACCACCTCGACCGGAATTTCCTCCATTACGGGGGGCGCCTCGCGCGCCAGGCGCCAATCTTCCCAAAGGAGAAAGGCGACAAGGGCCGCATGCAACAGCAGACAGAGCGCGAGAAAGACGAGGAAGCGCGGACGCGCGGCAAAGGCGCGGCGTCGC
Organism: uncultured Alphaproteobacteria bacterium; assembly: GCA_963706255.1. GTDB lineage: Bacteria > Pseudomonadota > Alphaproteobacteria > Rhizobiales > Beijerinckiaceae > Methylocystis. The sequence continues at coordinate 123,766 of CAVPMJ010000027.1, forward strand.
TCGATCGCGGCCGCGGCCAATGTCGCGCTAAAGACGCGCTGTCCGCTACTGTCGTTCATTGCGATGAAACGCCGCGCTAGAGCGCGTCCCGGTCGCGCGAAAATGCGCGATCGACGAGGACTCGCTAAAAATCAAGAATTCTAAGAGCATGTCCTTGATGGGAAATCCGTTAGCGCCTTTCCGGGCCATGCTCTAAACGCCGCCGCTGCTTTCATGACCGATCTGCAAGGGTGATTGGACCGCGTCAATACGGCGCCTGCTTGTCAAATTATATCCGCCTTTCGTCCAAAACGCGCGCCCCTGCGAAATAAGATGACGCTTTTTGCCGCAGTTATCATCGCGCTAGGACTGCTTATATAAGAGGCAGCTAATTTAATGCGGCGCGCGGACGCCCGCGCGTAAGGGGGTTTCATGCAGCGCTTGGCGCAACTATCCCGCCGCGGGTTTCTCCTTGGCGCCGCAGCGGCCGCGGCGCCGTTGCGGGCCTATGGCGAAGGCCATGCTATGGGCCGGATGGCGCCCAATCGCGCTTCCGAGAGCTTCAATCCGGACGTCGAGATCGAATTGATCTGCAAGCGCGACCAGGCGCAAATTCTAAGCGGCAAGCCGACGAAAGTATGGCGCTACGCCGGCAATCTCATCAAGGGGCCGCCGAATGCGCTGACGGCGTCGCCGGACGGCTATCTCGGTCCGTTGATGCGCTTCGCCAAGGGACAGAAAATCCGCATCCGCCTGCGCAACGAATTGCCCGAAGAAACGATCGCGCATTGGCACGGCCTGCATGTTCCCATGCTCATGGACGGCCATCCAATGGCGGCGATCGATCCGGGCGAGACTTACGTCTATGAATTCGAGACGCGCAATCGCGCCGGCATGAATTTCTATCATCCGCACACGCATGAAGCGACGGCGACTCAGGTCTATCGCGGCCTCGCCGGCGCGATCATCGTCGAGGACGAAGAGGAGCGCGCGCTCGGCCTTCCGTCGGGCGAATACGAAATTCCGCTCGTTATCCAGGACCGCTCCTTCGACGACGACAATCAGCTCGTTTACGGCGGCGACATGCATACGAGCATGTTCGGCTTCTACGGCGATCGCATTCTCGTCAACGGCCGTCCGGACCTAAAGCTCGAAGTCGCGAGCCGCGCCTATCGGCTGCGCCTTCTCAACGGCTCCAACGCGCGCATCTATAAGCTCTGCTGGGACGACGGGACGCCGCTTACCGTGATCGGCGTCGACGGCGGACTGTTGGAGAAGCCGGAGACGCGCCCCTATGTGATGCTCGCGCCGGCGGAGCGCGTCGATCTCTTCGTCGATTTCAGCGGCCGGGCGGTGGGCTCGAAACTCACCATGCGCAGCGGGCGCTTCGACGGAATGATCCCGCCGATGGCGCAGCGCATGATGGGAAGCGAGCTGATGGTCGGCGACGACTATCCGCTGTTCACGGCGAATGTGACGCGCGCCGTCGGCGAGAGCCCGAAACTGCCCCAGCAACTCGCCAAGATCAGACGTTACCGCGCTGAAGAGATCACCAATGCGAACGATCCGATCCCCATCGCCATCACCATGGCGCATATGTCGATGCTGCTGAATGGCCGCCCGTACGGTCATGACGACATCCAGCCGCGCGAGCGCATTCCGGTCGACACCGTGCAGCTCATCGAGATTTTCCACGAGCACGGCAATATGGGCATGGGCGGCATGGGAATGGGCGGCATGGGAATGGGGGGAATGGGCGGCATGAGCGGCGGCATGATGCGCGGCCGCATGGGCGGCATGGGGATGATGCGCGGTGGAATGGGCGGAATGGGAATGATGGGCATGATGTCGATGGCCCATCCCATCCATCTGCACGGCCAGCCTTTTGAGATCGTCGGGCGGACTTTCGAAGGCGGCGACGACGAAGCCTACGCCTCGATCCGCGACGGCTTCATCGATAGCGGGCTAAAGGACACCGTGCTCGTCGCGCCCGGCGAGCGCGTGCGAATCGTCAAGCCTTTTAATGATTTCAAGGGCCGCTTCATGTATCACTGCCACAACCTCGAACATGAGGACGCGGGTATGATGCGCGAGTTCTCGGTGGAGTGAGATGCGTCATTCCCGACGCGCGCAAGGCGCGCGATCGGGAATCCAGACAGCGAATCTCATCATCAATGGATTCCCGGTCGGGCCTACGGCCCGCCGGGAATGACTATGCGCGTTCTAATGCTGCATGCCGCCCATACCGCCGCCGCCGGAATGGGACATGCCGCCCATACCTTCCATCATTCCGCCCATGCCGCCGCCGCCCATCATGCCGCCCATCGACATGCCGACCTTCATCATGCTGGTCAGCGTTTCGCTCGCGGTTTTCTTTTGCTCTTCGCTCAACGCGGTGAACAACGGCTCGATCGCCGCCTTCTGCGCGCGCACGACGTCGAGATGGTCGACCATATGGTTCTCCATCATCGTGAGCTTATGCAGCACGGCCGGCTTCGAATTGTCCATGCGCATATCGGCGGCGTCGCATTTCTGCGTGGCCTTTTGCGCCGCCGCGCGCCAGGCGTCGGCGAATGTGCTCCAAGCGCCCGTCTGCGAATCGGTGAGCTTCAGTTCAGCCTTCAGATAGGCGAGACGCCCTTCGAGATGCTCGGTGAAACCGCACATCATGTGTTTCATCATGCCGCCGCCGGAATGGGACATGCCGCTCGCGCCGTCGGCGCCCTGACCGCCGCCATGGCTCATGCCAGACATCCCGCCCGACATGCCGCCCATCATTCCGCCGCCCATCATTCCGCCCATGCCGCCCATGCCACCCATGCCGCCTTGGCCAGGGTGATGGCCGGCGTGCCCGGCGTCGCCTTTCCCAGCGTCGCTCTTGGGTTCCTCCGCCTTGCCCGCGTCGGACGCGCCCGCCTGCGTCTTGCCGGGGTCGGCCCATTGCGTCGGGGCGTTGGCCGCGCCGTGATCGCCATGGTCCATTTTGCCATGGTCCATTTTGCTATGGTCCATCTTGCCGTGGTCCATGCCGCCTTGCTCCGTCTGCGCGACGGCGACGGCGACGCCGGCGGCGAACAACAGCGCAACGGCGCTCGTCGCCAAACATGTCCCGCGCGAGAATTTATTCCGCGTCGTCATGACGTCAACCTCCCCTAACGATGTTTATTGTTGCGGCGGCCGCAATGCGACAAGGCGGGCTCGCCTCTGATGATCCGTTTCGAACCTGCGTTCGGCGCTGGCGATCGTCTGTAACTTTGTCACAGATCAAGCAATCAGGCGAGCCGGCAAATCGCCGCGCTGCAGCATCAGGCCGCCTTGCTTTTTTCCGCGATGCCGACGAGCGAGCGCAGGATGCGGCGCGCGCCGGCGAGACGCTGCTTCATCGTTTCGAAATCGCGGATGAAGACGATGCGCATGTCGGGGCGCACCTTGGCCTGCGTCCCCTGTTCCGAGACGAAACGTACAAGGCCCGCCGGGTCGGCGAAATGATTGTCGCGGAACGACACGATGACGCCCTTGGGCCCTGCGTCGATCTTCTCGACATGGGCGCGCCGGCAGAGCGCCTTGATCGCGACGATCTCGAAAAGCTGCTCGACTTCCGGCGGTATGGGGCCGAAACGGTCGATCATCTCGGCCGCGAAAGCCTCGATGTCATGATCCGTCTCGAGCGTCGAGAGACGGCGATAAAGCTGCAAGCGCAGCGTGAGGTCGGCGATGTAATCTTCCGGGATCGTCACCGGCGCGCCGATCGCGATCGTCGGCGACCAGACTTCCTCCTGCGGCTCCTCGACGCCCGCCTTTAAGAGCGTGATCGCGTCCGCCAGCATCTGCTGGTAAAGCTCGTAGCCCACTTCCCTGATATGGCCGGATTGCTCTTCGCCAAGAAGGTTGCCGGCGCCGCGAATGTCGAGATCGTGGCTCGCGAGCTGGAAGCCGGCGCCGAGCGTGTCGAGCGTTTGCAACACTTCAAGGCGCTTCTGCGCCTGCGGCGTAATCGCGCGGTTCGCGGGCGTGGTGAACAGCGCATAGGCGCGCAGTTTCGAGCGCCCGACGCGACCGCGCAATTGGTAAAGCTGCGCGAGGCCGAACATGTCGGCGCGCCAAACGATGAGCGTATTGGCGCGCGGAATGTCGAGGCCGGATTCGACGATCGTCGTCGAGAGCAGAATATCGAATTTGCCGTCATAGAAGGCCGACATCTTGTCTTCGAGTTCGCTGGCGCTCATCTGGCCATGCGCGCTGACGAATTTCGCTTCCGGCACATTCTCGCGCAGAAAGGCGGCGGCCTCCTCCAGATCCTCGATGCGCGGGCAGACGAAAAACGCCTGTCCGCCGCGATAGCGCTCGCGCAGCAACGCTTCGCGCACGATCAATGAATCGAAGGGCGAGATGAAGCTGCGCACGGCGAGCCTGTCTATCGGCGGCGTCGCGATGATCGAAAGTTCGCGCACGCCGGTCATGGCGAGTTGCAGCGTGCGCGGAATGGGCGTCGCCGAAAGCGTCAGCACATGCACCTCGGCGCGCAATTCTTTCAAACGCTCCTTATGGCCGACGCCAAAATGCTGCTCTTCGTCGATGACGACAAGGCCGAGGTCTTTGAAGGACACGCCCTTGCCAAGCACGGCATGCGTGCCGATCAAAATCTCGATGCGGCCTTCGGCGAGGTCCTTCTTCGTCTCGCGCGTCTCCGCCGCGCCGACCATGCGCGACAGCCGGCCGATCCGCACCGGCAGGCCGGCGAAGCGCTCGCAGAAAGTCTTATAGTGCTGGCGCGCGAGCAGCGTCGTCGGCGCGACGATCGCGACCTGCTTGCCGTTGATCGCGGCGCAGAAGGCGGCGCGCAACGCCACCTCCGTCTTGCCGAAGCCGACGTCGCCGCAGACCAGCCGGTCCATCGGCCGACCCGAGGCGAGATCGTCGAGCGTCGCGTCGATCGCCGCAAGTTGGTCTTCCGTTTCGTCATAGGGGAAGCGCGCGCAGAATTCGTCGTACAAGCCTTCCGGCGGCGCGAGCTTCGGCGCCTGGCGCAGCTGGCGTTGCGCCGCGATTTCAATCAGTCCCTTCGCCATTTCGCGGATGCGATTCTTCATCCGCGACTTGCGCGTCTGCCAGCCAACGCCGCCGAGACGGTCGAGCTGCGCCTCGGCGTCCTCGCCGCCATAGCGCGTTAAGAGTTCGATGTTTTCGACAGGCAGATAAAGCTTGTCGCCGCCGGCGTAGTGAATCTCGAGACAATCATGCGGCGCGCCGGCGGCCGAGATCGTCTCGAGGCCGATGAAGCGGCCGATGCCGTGATCGACATGCACGACGAGATCGCCGGCGGTGAGCGCCGCGACTTCGCCGAGAAGATTTTCCGTCGGCTTGCGTTTGCGCCGGCGCCGCACGAGGCGGTCGCCCAAAATGTCCTGCTCGCCGAGCATGACGTAGGTTTCGGTCTCGAAGCCATGCTCGATTCCAAGCACCGCGAGGGAGACCCTTTGCGCCAAGGCTTGCGGGAGCGATGACGCGCGCGGCAGATCGCGCAGGCCATGTTCGGCGAGCACATGGCCAAGCCGCTCGCATGAGCCGTCCGACCAGCCGGCGACGACGACATTCTTGCCGGCGCCGCGCAGCGCCAGAACATGGTCCGCCGCGGCCTGAAACACATTGACGTCTGGCGTGTTGCGCTCGGGCGCGAAATCGCGGCCCGGCCGCGCGCCGCAATCGATCGCCTTCTCGCCCTCATGCGCTGCGAAGGGAGAAAATTGCGCAAGCGCGCGGGCGTCCAGCGCCGCGCGCCATTCGTCGGGCGTGAGATAGAGTTCTCTCGGCTCCAGCGGCTTGTAGGTCGAGGCGGCGGGATCGAGATCGTGGGAGAATTTGCGCGCGTCGTAATAGTCGGCGATCTGCTTCAAGCGCTCGGCCGCCGCATCGTCCACAAGCGGGTCGAGCATCAAGGGCGCGTCGCCGAGATAATCGAACAGCGTGTCGAGCCGCTCGTAAAAGAGCGGCAGCCAGTGCTCCATGCCGGGATGGCGGCGACCCTCGCTCACCGCCTCATAGAGCGCGTCGCCGCGCGTCTGGCCGCCAAAGCGCGCGGCATAGGCCTGGCGGAAGCGGCGCATCGCGTCGCTCGTCAGGCGCACTTCGCTCATCGGCGTGAGATCGAGCGCGCGAAGTTGCCCGGTGGCGCGCTGCGTGTCGGGATCGAAGGCGCGGATCGACTCCAGCGTGTCGCCGAAGAAATCGAGGCGGATCGGCGCGGGAAGGCCCGGCGGATAAAGATCGACGATGCCGCCGCGCTGGGCGTATTCGCCGGTCTCGCGCACCGTGCTGGCGCGCAGATAACCGTTCGATTCAAGCCATTGCGCCAGTTCGTCGAGCTTCACCACATTGCCAGGCGCGGCGGCGAAGCTCTCGGCCGCGACCATTTTCAACGGCGGAACACGCTGCAGCAGACAGTCGGCGGTGGCGGTGACGACGCGCGGCCGCTCGGCCGAGGATTTGGCGCGGGAAAGGCGCGACAGCGCCGTCATGCGACGCGCGACGATTCCAGCGTGCGGCGAGACGCGGTCATAGGGCTGGCAGTCCCAGCCGGGAATATCGAGAATTTCGATGTCCGGATTGGCGAAGCGCAGCGCCTCGCGGAAAGCGGCGGAGCGCCCCGCGTCGCGGGCGACATGGACGAAGACGGCGGCTTGCCCTTCCGCCTCGCGCGCCAAAGCGCGGGCGAGATCGGCGCAGACGAAGGCGTCAAAGCCCTCCGGCGCATGGGCGAAGACGAGCCTTTGGCCTTTGGCGAGGCTTCTTCGCGCGGCGTCGAGGTCTGCGCGCGCGCTTTTTTGTTTGGGGGCGCTCCCGCTCAATGAATCGGCCCGTCGTGGCGGTGGAAGGCGATGATCTTCTTGAGCAGAGGCGTGTCGCGTTCAGCCGGCGGAGGCTGCGCGCCGGAAAGCCAGCGGAAAACCTCGTCGTCGGCCATGTCGAGCAGCAACTCCAGCTCGGCAAGTTCGTCGTCGTCGAGCGTGGCGAGACGCGCCTCGACGAAGCCGCCCATCAGAATGTCCATTTCGCGCATGCCCCGGCGCCAGGCGCGAACGCGGATGCGGCGCCTGCGCGTGTCGTTGTCCAACGCCAGTCCTCCCATATGGGGCGAGGCTTAATGCAGGCGCACGGGAAAGAAAAGCCGCGCGGGCGGCGCGTTGCGAGGCCTTGGCGTTCGATTACTAGCGTTTCGCGGCGACTCCGGACGCCCAGGGGCGAACTTCCTTGACCTCGTCAAGCGCCTGCGCTATCTGGCGCCTCTCGCGTTCGCAAGCGCGCCGCGGGGGAGTAGCTCAGTTGGTTAGAGCGCCGGCCTGTCACGCCGGAGGTCGCGGGTTCAAGTCCCGTCTCTCTCGCCACCTTCCAAGTAGTTTCGAGACGCCGCCGACGATGCGACCCAGTCACATCGCGCGTTTCAGCGCCAACGTGGCCTGGAAAGCGCGGGCGATCTGCGGGCCGTTCAGCGCCTGGAAGATCGGGACGCCCGCCTCCGCCGCGAGCGACCAATCCTTGAAGCCGAAGAGTTCGCCCTTGATCGTCGCGCCGCCGAAAATATCGACGCGCCGACCGCCGTAATTATGCGGATTGGCCGATTGCGCCCGACCGCGCATTTCCATGTCGAAGCCGCGGATCGGGCCTTGGCGAATGGCGGCGACGCGCAGCGTGCCCGTCACGCCCGGCAGAAAATCATAGCCGCCCCAGAGGCTGAATTCATGCAGGTCTCCCCAGAGATAGCCGTTGCGGTTGCCCGCGACCGGCAGACGGCCGCGATAGGCCGCGCCCCAGGACCAGGCGTCCTTGTCGCCGGAATAGGTGAGGCCGGGGATGAGATCGACCGTGCCGGCGCCGGGTTGCATGCCATAGAAGGCCCGCGTCGTGGCGTAACCGCCGTCTGTGCCGCGAATTGTGAAGGTGTTGTTGATGCCTCCAGTCGGCAGCGACAGGCCGAAATTGACGTTCAAATGATGCACATCGTCGCGATAGAGCTGCACGATGGCCGCCGCGGCGGCGTCGGCGAGCCCGGCGGCGCCCGTGTAGCTTTTGGGAAGCTCCACGAGACCGCGCGAGCCATAGAAAGTGGTTGCGTCGAGCGTCTTCTCGATCATGCCCAAGGAAAGGAAAAGCGTTAGCCTCTCATTATACCCATAGCCGAGGTTGATCGTCTGGGTCGAGGCGTGCAGATGCAGCGGCACGATCCGCGTCGGCAACGTGGGGTTGAAGAACCAGGGCGCGACGAGCACCGTCTCCTGCGGCGATATCCAGCGCTGGCCGACCAGCGAGCCAGCGCTTTTCGTCACCCCGCCGGCGACCGAAACCGTCCATTTGCCCGCGGGGAGCAGACTGGCCCCGAACACGCCAAGCGGCGTCGGGCCGCGTTCGGGCGAGACTTCCTGCGCGCTGGCGAGGCAAGCGCAAAGCGCCGCCGCCATAAGCCCGGCAAAAAGTGGACGCATCGCCATTCAGCGCGCGCCGCGCGCTCCCCCTCGCCAGCCATTCTGACTTGGAAACCTTGCCGCGACTATGCGTCAGATTTGCAAAGGGAGGCGTCTAGCGGACCTCGATCTCGCTCTCGACGATATGATTGAGCGGCGTTCCCTCGGCGGTCAGCGCCATGCGCAGCTTCAGACGGTCGCCCGCGACCTTGTGCTCTCGAACGATCCGCTCGATCTCGCGCTGCGAGGTGACGCCGACTTCCTTTAGGAACTTGCGCACGGCCATGTTGAAAGCGTCTTCGTCCATCGCGTCCTCCCGGTGCTCGCGCCAACGTAAATAGCGCACGGTAGGGAGCGCGTCATGGCCGGGCTTGTCTCGGCCGCCAACGTCCGAGTCATCGCCGCGTGGGCGCCCGCGACAAGCACGGCCATGGGCGGAAGGAAGCCGCCAACTCACCCCGCCTTCGCGACTTCGCGCTGCGCATAGCCGAGCCGGATGTTCAGCTCGTGCAGCAATTGCTCCGCCGCCTGCGGGATATTGGTGCCGGGCGGGAAGATCGCCGCCGCGCCGGCGTCATAGAGCTGCTGAAAGTCCTGCTGCGGGATGACGCCGCCGACCACCATCATAATGTCGCCGCGCCCGGCGCGCTTCAGCGCGTCGCGCAGTTCCGGCGTCAGCGTCAGATGGCCCGCCGTCATGGTGCTGACGCCGACGATATGCACATCCGCCTCGGCCGCTTTTCTGGCCACTTCGTCGGGCGTGGCGAAAAGATCGCCGATCACCACGTCGAAGCCCATGTCGGCGAAGGCCGAAGCGATCACCTTCTGGCCGCGGTCATGGCCGTCCTGGCCGAGCTTGGCGACGAGGATGCGCGGCTTGCGGCGTTCGTTCTCCTCGAAAGCCTGGGTCATGCCGCATACGCGCGACACCGCCGGATCGTCCTCGCCGGCTTCCCGCGCATAGACGCCGGAGATGACATTGGCCTTGGGCTGATGGCGCGTGAAGACTTTTTCGAGCGCATAGGAAATCTCGCCGACGCTCGCCTTGGCGCGCGCCGCCTTCACCGCGAGATCGAGGAGATTGGCGCCCGATGTCGCGCCTTGCGTCAGCGCGTCGAGCGCTCCTTGCGTCTTCGCCTCGTCGCGCTCGGCGCGGAGCCTCTTGAGCTTGTCGAGCTGCGCCGCGCGCACGGCGGCGTTGTCGACCTTCAGCACATTCGGCGCGACATCGTTTTCGGGCTGAAATTTATTCACGCCGACGACGACCTGAGTCCCATTGTCGATGCGCGCCTGCGTCTTCGCCGCCGCCTCCTCGATGCGCTGCTTGGGAACGCCGGCGGCGATCGCCTTGGCCATGCCGCCGAGGCGTTCGATCTCTTCAATATGCGCCCAGGCCTTCTTGGCGAGTTCGGCGGTCAGGCGCTCAACGTAATAGGAGCCGCCCCAGGGATCGATGATGCGCGTCGTTCCGCTCTCCTGCTGCAACACGATCTGCGTATTGCGGGCGATGCGCGCCGAGAAGTCGGTCGGCAAGGCGAGCGCCTCGTCCAGCGCATTGGTGTGCAGCGATTGCGTGTGGCCTTGCGTCGCCGCCATCGCCTCGACGCAGGTGCGGATGGCGTTGACGTAAACATCCTGCGCCGTCAGCGACCAACCCGAGGTCTGGCAATGGGTGCGCAGCGTCAGGCTCTTTTCGGACTTCGCGCCAAGGTCCTTCATCAGCCGCGCCCACAGAAGGCGCGCGGCGCGCAGCTTCGCCACCTCCATGAAGAAATTCATGCCGATGGCGAAGAAGAAGGAGAGGCGCGGCGCGAAGGCGTCGATGTCGAGGCCCGCGCTAACGCCAGCGCGCACATATTCGACGCCGTCGGCGAGCGTGTAGCCGAGTTCGAGATCGGCGGTCGCGCCCGCTTCCTGCATGTGATAGCCGGAGATCGAGATCGAATTGAACTTCGGCATATGCTTGCTGGCGTAAGCGAAGATATCCGAAACGATGCGCATAGAGGGATCGGGCGGATAGATGTAGGTGTTGCGCACCATGAATTCTTTTAGGATGTCGTTCTGGATCGTGCCGGTGAGCTTCTCGGCCGGCACGCCCTGCTCTTCCGCAGCGACAATGAAGAGCGCCAGGACAGGCAGCACGGCGCCGTTCATCGTCATCGACACGCTCATCTGATCGAGCGGAATGCCGTCGAAGAGCGTGCGCATGTCGTAGATCGAGTCGATGGCGACGCCCGCCATGCCGACGTCGCCCATGACGCGGCGGATGATCGGAATCATAGCCGCGATGGGTCGCAAGATCGAAGGCGACGGAGAGGCCCTTCTGCCCGGCGGCGAGATTACGGCGATAGAAGGCGTTGGAATCCTCCGCCGTCGAGAAGCCGGCATATTGGCGGATCGTCCAGGGCTGGGCGACATACATGGTCGGATAAGGGCCGCGCACATAGGGCGCGACGCCGGGAAAGCCGTCGACGAAGGGAAGGCCCTCGATGTCCGCCGGCCCATAGGCGTTCTTCACCTCGATCCCTTCCGGCGTCAGCCAGCGGCGCGGCTCCGCCTCCTGCGCGGGCGCGGCGGGGGCGAAGGGAATCGTGGTGAAATCGGGGATCGCGGACATTTTTTCCTCTAGCTTTTCTAGCGGTGTTCGTCTTAAACCAACGGCCGGGCGCGCCAAGGCGGTGAAGAGACGCGCCCAAAGTCGACACGCGGTACATCCTGACCGCGTTGAAATATAGAATAGACGCCGCACACCCCTCGGTACCTTAAAATTATAGTTATTCCGGATATTTAGGACACAGTTTTCTCGTGCCAAAGCCATCGGCCGGACACAGATTATCGACCGCTTGGCGGGATTGAATGGCCAAGCCGACCGGAGGTCGAAAGGCGCAGCGCCGGCCGCGGTCGGGAGCAACTTTGCCTTCTATCGATATCAGGCGAAGGAGATTCACGATGGTTGAGAAGAAACCAGCCAATGTGGCGAGCGATTTTGAATCGTTCCTCAGCTCCTGTCCGGAAGCAGGAGAGGAGCGCGTCAGAATTGGCTTCCCTGCGAATTGTGCGCGCCAAGAAGCGGGAATTTTCGCGCTGCAGAGCGCCGACATGAGCCGAAGGAAATCCCCACTCCGCCGTGGAGAGAATGCGCCGCGCCCTGAGCCTTCTGCTGATCGCGACTTATTGTTGCGGCGTCGCGCCCGCGCGCTCCGCGCCGGGAAATCAGATCCCCGACGATGTGAAAGAAAAATGCAAGTCGGACTACTCTCGCCTTTGCTCAAACGTCATGCCGGGCGGCGGGCGCATCATCGCCTGTTTCCAGGCGCATAAGGACGAGGTCACGCCGGACTGCCGCGACGCGCTCGCCAAAATGAAGAATTGATCGGGGCGCCCCTCACCGAGGCGCACGCCGCAAGCGCGAAGACGTCGCCGACGCAGACCGTGTCCTCGGCGAGGCCGAGCGTCGAAATATTCTCGCCGAAACCCGGCGCGCGCCAGTGTTTGGAAAGCTCCGGAAAATTCGTGCGCCAGGCGTCGTAATGCTCGCGCGGATAATGATGCAGCGCCTTTTCGACGCCGCCATGATGGCGCCGGTCGGCCTGACGATCTCCCACGAGGCCTTCCCCTTCGATGCGCGGCGCGACGAGGCGCGGACGGCCGGCGTAAAGCGTGTCGATGGGAACATCAATCATCGCGCCGCGCCCGTGCGCCGAACACTCGTCAAGGGGCGCTACTTCTGGATCGAGCCGAGATAGGCGAGCAGCGCTTCTATCTGCGTCGCGCCCAAACGAAACTGCGGCATCTCCACGCCCTCATGGCCGACGACGATGCCCTCGCCCAGCGCCTCTTCGAGATTGTGCAGCGGATATTTTCTCGAAAGATATCGAAAGGGCGGCGATTTCGGATTGGCGCTTTCGCCGCGCGCGCCGACCGCATGGCAGCGCCCGCAATTTTTCTCGGCGATCGCCCGCCCGCGCTTCAACAATTGCGCGTCGGCGGGCGCCGCTTGCGCGCCGCCGGACGAGGCGGCGAGCATTGCGCAAAGGGTTAGCGCGACGAGGGCGAATCGATGCATCGGCGAAGTCTAGACGCGGCTCGGCGCGCTGTCACCGCGCCTCACTTGCGCACGACGAGCACCGAGCATTTCGCGTGGCGCACGATCGTCTTGGCGTTGGAGCCCAGGAGATAGGTCGCCATGGTCGGGCGATGCGAGCCGACGACGATGAGATCCGCGTCCCATTCCTCGGCTTCCGCGAGCACTTCCGGATAGACGGCGCCAAAGCGCACGACCGAGGAAACGCGCTCCTGCGGATAGGCGATTTTCGCGCGCAGCGCCGCGAGGTCTTTCTCGCTCGCCTGGCGCATCTCGTCGTCGAAATTCGGCGGTATGTAGTCGATGAAAGCCACCGGCACGAGCGGCTGGACGTTAATCAGCCGAAGCTGCGCGCCCTGCTCGATCTTGGCGAGCGCCACCGCGGCGTCGAGCGCGAGCTGGGTCACTTCCGCTTCGCTCACGTCCGCCGCCACGAGAATTTTCTTATACATGCCCGCCTCCTCACGCGCGCGGCGAAGCCGCCGTCACGCCCTTTCATATCGCGCTTAATCCGTTCGGCCACAAGCGCCGCCCCCGGCGGCGAAACATCGCGTCTTCCTCACTCGAACGACGGCTCCGCCGGCTCGGCGACAGAAACGTCGCGCTCCCAACCTTCGTTTTCGAGCACAAGCCGCTGAATGGCGACGGCCGAACCATTCGCATCGAGCTCTGGAAGCGCTTCGAAGGAGGATGGCCAACAGCGGCGGATGACATAGGCGATCACGACTTGGCCCGCTTCGTTGAGAAGCTCTAAGGTCACGTCCTTTCGGAAGTCCTTCAGCGACGCTTCGGCGCCGGCCGCGCCGTCGTGGCTCCAGACCTTATTGGCCCAGCGTTCGAATTCGAGATCATGGGAGACGCCGCGTTCGATGAGGATCGGTTCGTATCGAGTCACGCCCGGCAACTTGCGCAAAAGCGACGGGCTCGCGCCCTCGCGATATTCGACGACTTCCGTCATGCGGAGCAAAGGCCCAACCCGCGAGACTCCCGCGATGTAACGCCCGTCCCACTTCAAACGAAACTTGAAGTTCTTATAAGGGTCGATGCGATGCGGATTGATCGTGAATTGAGACACTGGAAATCTCCCCAAACAATTCGCGCGCACCGCTCCAAACGCCCTCTTCAAAAGACTGCGCCATAGTAGTGCGCAAAAAACTAATAGACCTTGGCGCCCCCCGGGAATCATGCGTCCCGCAACGCCCGCGCCGTGAAATCTCTTGCGAAAAGCAAGAGACCGGACGGACGTCAAAAAGGCCATTCATAAAGCGTAAGAAGATTGATGGCCTCCGCAGCGCCTTTGACGCATGGCCCGCGCGTTCGAACCAGCATAGGCCATAGGAAAAAGCGTCGCGCGAGCCGCCGATCAGCCAGAACCCCTCCGCCGCGACTCTCGATCAATAATATTGGCGTTAATTATTCCACCGCTTCGGCGCTGACGAAATTCCATGACGCCGTATCGACGACCTTGTTTTCCGAGCAATTATTGCTCAGCTTGGCGCATGTTCCCTCGACCGCCGTTACGATCCAGACGTCGCTCTCTTCGTCCCAGGCGCCTTCCGAATTAACGAGCGTCGTGACTTTGTAAAGCTTCCCAGTCTCAAGCATCTTGCTGTCCTTTGCTGAACGATCGCCGCTTTGGGCGACGAAACTGCATCGGCTCAACCAAACGACTCGGAATGATAGCCACGAAAAGGGCGAATTTAGGGACATTCCAAACTGCGATCAGAATGAAGCCGTCCTTGCGTCCACAAGGGATCAGTCCCGCGACGACGGCGCCGCAAATCAGCTCATCCCCGCTCGCTTTCTGCGATTTTATGCGTGTTTGTAACCGCAGCGCATATGCAGAGGGACGCGGAGTGGAAGAATGGGAAGGTTTGCGTTCCACGCTTCCTCCAGCTCCTTATCCACGAGAGATAGAGGGTCGCTCTTGTGACGCTGCTTGTATTGCTTGACCGCAGACCAGGTAGTTAGAAACTTGAGCAAATCACCTTTGGACATTGCGATCGGCGCGTGAAAATGCAGGTTTTCCAACTCTACAAAAGGAAACGGCAGGGTTTTATACTGACTGAAATAGAAACAAGCGTTATCTCCCCAATAAGAGCCAAGAATATCGTCCTTTAGCTTGCGCAAGATTAAATCGATAGGCTCAATATTTGTCCAAGGCCAGTCATAGGTCCAAGCTGCGATAACGCCATCCGGACGTAAAGCCTGCGAAGCGATCTCATAAAACTTCGGCAGGTCGAACCAGTGGATCGAACAGGCGCAAGTGATGAGATCAACCTCCCCTCTCAAGCCCAAATCGGTTTCCGCCAGAGCAAGCCGGTACTCTATGTTTGGCTGCTTTGGAGCCATCTCGAGCTGGCGACGATCCTGATCGGTGGCGAGCACCCTCTTAAAATGATTCGCAAGGCCCAGAGCCGCTTGTCCGCTGCCCGTCCCACAGTCCCAGGCGAATTGTTTCGTCTTGGCGAGACTGGCCAGCCAAATGAAAAGCGCCTCGGGGTATTGCGGGCGAAAGGCGAGATATTCATCCGCATTCTCGCCGAACAACAACGACTGGCTGCTATCCATATTTGGCGACCTCTCCCGAGCGGATTATCGGTTGCTGTCGCGATGGAGTTGGGACACGAGATGATCGTTCGGCATGTGTCCTCGGACCTTCTTCGCTGCCCGCCGTGCAATCGCCGATATCGCCGCCGGCGAGTGGCGTCGCCGCGAAGACGATGCGGTTCACGCGTTGCAAGAGATCGGCGGCTTGGGGACGCGTCTCCTTTTGGTGCTGCAGATCGAGCATGATCTGCTTGACGATAAGGCCCCCAAGGCTGTGACAGACGAAGACGATCGAGCCGGTCTTCAAGCCTTCTTCGCTGAAGAGGAATTCGAGGACGTTAACCGCTCGGTCCTGCAGCGGCATTGAAGTGCCGAGCCAATTGGTCGTCGGAGCTTCATAGGCGATCGTGTAGACGGAAATCCCCGGAACATCCGTGGCCAGCCACAACGGCCAGAAGGTGTCGTTGCCGGGCGCTCTGCGCCAGGTGTCATAAGCATGGCCGCCGAGCCCATGAACGAAAATCACATTCGCCCGAGCCACCCCGTTCCAATTCGTAATCTTGATCAGACGGGACATTTCAAAAACTCGTCAATCTTGGAGGTCTCACCTCGAATTGAGCGAAGCGGCTTTCAGATATTCAATCACAGCTTCGCGCTCATGCGTGCTGTATGGTTTCGCTGGGTAAGCATGGCCCCCATTGCTGTTCCCCGGAAGACTTGTGTCGAAGTGGAACAAGTTGACCCGCTCCTCGGCGGAGAGTTCATGCTCGGTAGACCTGTATCCGAGCTTCTCCGGGTTGAACTCATGGCTTCCAACCCAGAACACTTTGGAGCGCTGGTCGGGAGGAGACAGCAGTTCGTCTATGTTCGGCACCGAGCCATTGTGTAGAAATGGTCCAGTCGCCCAGACGCCGTATAGCGGCCCCGACTTAAGCACGGTCACCGGAGGTGGCGCGCTCCACGCGACAGGCACGTCCTCTTTGTTGTGGGGCGAATGAGGCGGATACAGGCGAAAACCGTTGAGCGCCGCCTTTTCGGCGTTGCTGAGGCCCAAGTCGTTCAGCCCGCGATTGACCGTCGCGCCAACCGTCGTGCCGAAATAATCTACGGCGAGCGTGACCGCGTCTCCGTTGAACAGGATCGGCGCGAGTTCGTTGCTCAGCGTCGTCCGCCTGATGAGCGATTCGATGTAGACGGGGTCGACGCCCAGCGCCTTGTAGTCAGTGCGGCCGATCTTGATGAAGGTCTTGCCTAGCAGCGCGTCCTCGGGCGAGGTCATGTCGAATGGCTGCATATTATGGCAGCCTCGGCAATCGTGGTCGAACAAAGCCTTGCCCTTGGCCACAAGCCCCTGGTCGATCCGACCGAAAACTTGCTCAGGCCAAACCGGCGGCTTGAGGTCCACAAGCCAACTTTCGATCTCTCCGAGATTTTTGAAGAGCACGGTCGATTTCAAAGAGCTCGGCTGGCGTACCTGTCAGCTGAGTGTGGCCGAAGACGCCTAGCACTTCGCCGACGTTGCGCCCGATCGGACTGGCCGCGACCGGCGCCCACTGCACGAAGTCGAGCCGAGGCGCGATCCACAAGAACGGATAGGACACCGGTGCGCTCGGATCGCGTAGGTTTTCCGGTTCTCTGAGTTCGACCGCCGAAAGACTGTTGATGATTTGCGTGAGCGCGTCGATGCGTCCGCGCCCAGCGGCGAGGGAGGGCGTGCGTTCATGCACGACGCCCGCAAACTCAGTGGCGAACGCCATGTATTTGACGACGAGCCGCTTTAGAGCCTCGGGCGTTGCGGACGAGCCCAGCACTTTCGCCGCGAAGCGTTGAAACTTTTCAGGGTGAGCGCCTGGCAGGTTCTCCGCAACCTGCGGCAGCGTCGCCTGCACGGCGGCGTTAAGGTCGGTTAGAAAGGTGGTGAGATCGGCGAGCGACGGTCCGCCGTCGATGCGAACCGTCTTGCCCTTGTAACGCAGGTCGCCCGTGTGGCAGGCGGAGCAAGTGAGTCCGAGCCATTGCCCATGATCGGTTTTGGCTGGATCCTTGACGAAACCGACCGGCAGATCGTCGGGATTGAGCGAACTCTTGTCCAGCGGCCACGACCAGTCGTAGCGGCTGAGGTTCTCGCGACTGGAGAAGGGCGTGTCGTCGTCGGCGCGCTCCAGCGCCATGAAATAGTCAAAGGGAATGAGCCGTGAACCTTGCGGTGTGTAATAGTACATATCGCGTAGCTTGGGGCTCCAGCCCTGATCGAGCGTCATCGTCTGTTGGCGCGCGCCCTGCTGCTCGGCGGCAAAGCCTAGCGTCGCGCAAGCCGTTGCGATGAGAATGCTGATGAAAGCTGTTTGCGATCGCAGCGAGATCAAATGTCGGGCGTGCCTAGGCATCAGCAACTCCGTTTTTCAAATGTCATGTCCTTGCGCGCACGCTTCAAAGAAACCAATGAAAACCGCGCCGATGCGTCGCGAAAAGGAAAAGCGACGACAAGATACCCACGCGGGAAGGGTATACGCGTTTCGACGCGCTGACAAATGGTTGATCGAGGTCCAACAACGGACGCGTTTTCGATCACCTTTTGGCTCATGTGCTTTCTGGGATTGGTAGCCGCCCTGAAGCTGTTGAGGAAAGGATCATCAGCGGAAAGCATAAGAGAGCACATCACTGCGTGGCGTGAACAATTGCCCTCGCCAACTCCGGATTGAGCCGGCACACTCCGTCCGACCGGATGACAAAGTCCGTCGGATCAAACACGTGGCCCCGCACAAATTCCAGAATTTTCAGGTCCACCGTCGGCCTATCCGGCTCCATCAGATCGAATATGAAAGCAGCTGAGCCATTATTGCCTTCATGCATAATCCCAATTGTGGGGTCATAGCCTTCGGCAATTGCGTCAATTTGCAATTGGCTTTGCAGCACGGTGTAAGCGTAATTCAAAATTGCATTTATTGGATGTGAGGCGTTTCGATTGCCTGCCCGGAGAAATAATGAGGTCCGCTGACCAATTTCCTTCCATTTGTCCGGAATAGGTCGCCTGGAAATGCCCTGCCATTTAATTGGCATGCCCTTCCACGCCCGGAAATAAGCCGCCGCCGCATTGGCCTCCAGGGCGCGCAATTCGACAATGTTTTGTGGCTGCCGGGCATCCAATTTCGTGAGGGCGGAATAGGCAATTTCCATGGCCTTATTCCAGGCGTCACTGTGCCGGACTGATTTTTCGAGCGTCACAATTGAATTTTCGATTTTCTGGGTGATTTTCGAAATTGAAAATTCCATCCGCCTATTTTCGTCGGCGCGCGTCTCGCGCTGCCACTGCACCCGAAATGGGTTGGCGGAATATCCCGACCGCGAGGCGACGCAGACGACCTCGCCGCACCAATCGATTCGGATCAGCGACACATCCTGCTCGGCGAGCCAGGAGAGCACATCAAACGAAATGCTGCCCGAGCCCTCCAACAGGATTATTCGTTCCGGAATATCCAGCTCGCCTTTGAAATAGCGATAAAGCTCCTGCTTCTGGGGATAATGGGTAAAGCCGTTTCGGATTGTCAGTGCGCCATTTTCGACGCGCAGTGAAACGCCGTGGCCGGCAAGGATCAGCGGGGCGCGTTGGCGTTCACGTTTGGCGCGTCGACCAAACCGTTTCAGGGTGTGGCCGCTCCAGAGAGCCGATCGACGCCCCCAGGAGTGATCGTCTTCCAAGTCTGTATCGAGCATGTCGAAGGCGTAACCCATTGCCAAATACCCGGAAATGATTTTGGAAGGTAAATGATTTATCGCGGACTGTGAATCCTCAAAAACACCGTCGTGCAAAGCGCACGGATCACGAAATTGCGATTTATGGCGGCTTTGGGATATTCGATCGGAATCACTCCTCTGAGGCTATAAACGTGCCGCGAAGTCAGCCCGATCTTAAATCGCGATGGCAGCTTGGATTGACACTCCAGGATGCTGCTTGGGAGTACGCAACCAAGCATGAAAGAGACGGTTTAATCAGGGCACTGCACGCGGGTGGTTCTGAAACCCGGTCAATCCTGATCATGGCGGCGCTCTTCGACAAAATTTACAAGGGAGAATTATTGCCGGTCGGAATTCGCGCGTCGAATGATGCTGCGCCTAAACTGGAAGTTATTCCGTCGATTTATTTTGATGGCTCAGGATTTGACGAAATTCGAAAATCTGTTGGCGAGAATTCGAGCCTGAAATTTGCCGGCCACGAGTGGGTTCAGGTTCGGGTAATTGAGAAGGGCGCGGTCTTCAGACGTTAATTCAAGTCGCGGAAAAGCCTCGAGGCCGGCCTTCGATCGGCCCCATGCTCCTGGAAATTGTTCGTAATTTGAACGCCAAAGGGGCGCTAGCTGGGCTCTCGAGGAAAGAGCAGGAAAACGCGGTCCGCAAAGCAGCTAGAAAGCTTCACCCGAACACCTTCTCAAAGGAGACACAGCCATCCCGTCAGAAGATTTTGGATGCACTTGCGGAATCGCGCTCGGAGGAAACGGGATTGGCTGCGTCCAAAAAGTCTAAAACGTCCAAATAACATTCTTGGATTTCATTGGAGTCGTAGGGTCTTAGCAACTCGTTCAGCATCGCATCGCTCTCTTGGAGAACGACACGATGCGACCGCGCCTTTACAAGACTGAATATGCCCGCCGCATCGCCCGCGGCCTAGCCAAGGGCCTGACAAGAAGCCAGGCGCGCGGTCACGCCAAGGCGACCGAGGCTCCGGTTCGAGCGGCCGCCAAACCAATCTCCGACGAGCGCCTGCAGCTTGCCCTTCGCGTGCTGCGGCAGGAACGCAGTTTCGCAGCGGCGGCGCGCGCCGCGAAAATCTCCCCCGAGCGACTGCGCAAATACGCCACCGAACGCGGCCTCATTGAGAAAGAGGCTCACCGCTGGCGTACTCGCGCTGACCTTCCCCGGCGCATGCTCCTGTTCACAGATGGCAAGTCGCTCACGGTCACCGTCGGCGACTTTGACGCCGCTTCCTACATTGGTCGGTTCATGAATGTAGTTCGTCGCTTTCTAGAGACGAACAATCGCGCGCTGCTGACGCCCTTCGTCGGTCAATCCGTCAAGGACATCGCCGGCAAGGAACATCCCTTCGAAACCCGCCCGAACGTCCTCTATCGGCTCGCAGCCGCCGGAGAGCATTCGTTCGAGCAAATCTACCGCATCCTCATCTGAAAAAGGAGCATCTGATATGGACGATGATTTTCTCCGGAAAGAACGCCGCCGTCAGGCGCGATTGGAACGTCTCCGAACAAACACGCCACGCTGCGTCATCTGTGGCGAAGACGATCCGGCCTGCCTCGAACTGCATCATCTCGAAGGACGCAAGTTTGGTGACGACGAGGTGATCCTTTGTCGCAATTGTCATCGCAAGGAACGCGATCTGCAAAGTGATCACCCCGAACAAATGGGGGATCAGCCCTCGTTCGAGGAGCGACTTGTTCATTTTCTGCTCGGCGTCGCTGATCTCTTTAAGCTCCTCGAGAAAAAATTTCGCGAGTTTGCTCAGCACTTGGCGGCCAAAATTCAGGCAGCGACCGCCAACGAGGGAGGACGGCAATGAATAAGTCTGTTCAAAGCTCATCCGCTCCTTCAGCGAGCTGCCCCGATCTGTTGCCGATCATGGTTCGAGGTTACGTCCCGCCGCCGCCATCGGCCGCCGATGGCGGCGGCAAAAAGCGCAAATCAATGGAACCGTCCGAATGGGCGCTTGTCTTCGACTGCGAGACGAAAACCGACGCCGGACAGGCGTTACGGTTCGGAACCTATCAACTTCGACAAGGCTCCGAACTGAAGGAGTTGGGAATTTTTTTCGATCCCGATACATTGACGGAACCCGAATTGCGCATTTTGGAAGGTGTTGCGAAGGAACGCGGCATGAAATTTCTGACCCGCGACGATTTTGTGGACGATGTCTTCTACGCCAAAGCCGACCCCGGCAATGCCGGCTGGCAGCGCGATCTCTCGGTCTCCTACAACAAGATCGGCGACGTGCAGGTGGCGCAGGGCGATCTCAAGGCCGCGCTGAAATCCTATTCCGACAGCCTCGCCATCGCAGAGCGCCTGGCGCAATCCGACCCCGGCAATGCCGGCTGGCAGCGCGATCTCTCGGTCAGCTACGACAAGGTCGGCGACGTGCAGGTGGCGCAGGGCGATCTCAAGGCCGCGCTGAAATCCTATTCCGACAGCCTCGCCATTCGCAGAGCGCCTCGCGAAATCCGACCCCGGCAATGCGGACTGGCAGCGCGATCTCTCGGTCAGCTACAACAAGGTCGGCGACGTGCAGATGGCGCAGGGCGATCTCAAGGCCGCGCTGAAATCCTATTCCGACAGCCTCGCCATCTTCGAGCGCCTCGCGAAATCCGACCCCGGCAATGCGGACTGGCAGCGCGATCTCTCGGTCAGCTACAACAAGGTCGGCGACGTGCAGATGGCGCAGGGCGATCTCAAGGCCGCGCTGAAATCCTATTCCGACAGCCGCGCCATTTTCGAGCGCCTGGCGCAAATCCGACCCCGGCAATGCCGGCTGGCAGCGCGATCTCTCGGTGAGCTATGCGAAACTCGCAGACATTTACCGGAAGTCCAACGATACGGCGCAAGCTCGCGAAGCTTTGACGACTGGCCGAGCAATCATCGCGAAACTCGTGGAAGCACATCCCGATTGGGCGGGTTGGAAACAGGATTTGGCGTGGTTCGATGGACAATTCGCGGAATCGGAAAAGGGTGCGCTGCAGGCGAAGCCAGAACCAAGTTCGGCAAAAAGCAGGAAAAAGCGGCGGTAGGCGAGCGGCCTACTCAATTCCAAATTGGTGCTTCAGAGCGGCTGAAATGGTCTCCTGAAAATATTCCTCAAGAGAGAGAACAAAATCCACGGACTCCCCAGGGTGGTCTATTTTTCAACTATCACTATACCCCCCCCCCGCGAACAAAAAGGGGTATAGCGAAAGTAATTTTGAGCAGCACTTTTGACCATGACGAACGAGGGTAACGATCAAGCAATAGGCGAGTGTGTAATGACCGCGGCGGCGTTGTGGGTTGGCCGATCCTGAAATATCTTTGGTGCGTCTGATTTTTTTGATGGGATTAATTCAACCATGGCCGAAATCGTTCTTGTTCACGGCATCGACCAGCAACAACTGTCTGCTGACAAGCTAGAGAGCCAATGGCTACCCTCATTGGCCGGCGGGGTCCGAGTTGCTGGCTTTCCTGAAATCGCGGATCGCATCTGGCGGCGGAGCGGCGCCCCAGGGGGAATTGAAACTCGCATGGCCTTTTATGGGGATCTTTTTCTGATCCCGGGCCAGATGGGTGACGATCCAGGCGATTTCACTTCGGAAGAGACGGTGTTCGCGGAGGCGCTGGCCAGAGAATGGTTACAGCACGCTGCCGATCGAGCTTCAAAGGGGAAGTCGAGAGAAATTGCTCGGGGCGAACTTGCTTACGTCAACCGGGAAATGGGAGTTGAACAGGGCGCTGGCAGCGTTGCCCGCAGCGCCATTGGCAGTCTGGCAAAGATCTCCTG
Source organism: uncultured Alphaproteobacteria bacterium (assembly GCA_963706255.1). GTDB lineage: Bacteria > Pseudomonadota > Alphaproteobacteria > Rhizobiales > Beijerinckiaceae > Methylocystis. Next base: position 146,363 of record CAVPMJ010000027.1, read on the forward strand.
GTTTGCGCCTTATGGCATGGGCTTCGCGGAACGGTTTGCCAAACGTTCGCTGGCTCAAGTGACTCGGTATCTTACCAATGACGAAATTCGTTCCGCAGCACTCGATTCAGTGTTCAAGCTGATTGACCCGGAAACAAACGTCATCATCGGTCATTCGCTCGGCTCGGTGGTTGCTTATGAAGCGGCGCATCTCATGAAACAGCCACTGCCGTTGCTGCTGACGCTGGGTTCTCCGCTTGGTCTACAGACCATCGTTTACCAGCGGCTGCAACCTCAGCCGCCAGGGTTTCCGGTGCATGTGCGGCGATGGGTCAATGTCGCAGATCGAGATGATTTCATTGCGGCTGAACCGAACCTCGAAGGGCTATTCAAAACGGGCCTTCCCGCGAGGGCCACTTTCGAGGGCGGTTACACGGTCGACAACGGAACTGATCCTCACAACAGCAACTTCTATCTCGGAAAGGCGCAGGTCGGTGGTCCTGTAGGGGAGGTCTTCAAAAATTCGACCGCAACACCTTCAACCTGACCTCTCATTATCTGATGCGGCGGTGGTTCCTAGCTGCTCATTGGCCGCGCGGCGAACCCGGTTCAACGCTTCCTCAAATTGTCAATCGACGTCCGAGTTGCGAGGGTATCCGGATGATCGGGGCCGAGCACCCGCTCCTGGCAGGGTAGCAACGCCTTGAACCGCCGCAGCGCCTCTTGGGGATTGCCGCATTTGCCTGTCCAGCAGGCGATGCGGCTGCGGATCCCCAGCGTGTCCGGATGATCGGAACCGCGCACCCTCTCAAAGTCGGGGAGCAACGCCTTGAAGAGCCGCAGCGCCTCTTGGGGATTGCCGCATTCGCCATTCCAGTGTGCGATGCTACTCTTGGCCAAGAGCGTGTTCGGGTCATAGGGGCCGAGCGCTCGTTCCTGCTTTGGGAGCAACGCCTTCAAGAGCCGCAGCGCCTCTTGGGGATTGCCGCATTCGCCGGTCCAGTGGGCGATGCGGCCGCGGATCCCCAGCGTGTCCGGATGACCAGAACCGTGCACCCGCTCAAAGTCGGGCAGCAACTCCTCGAAGAGCCGCAGCGCCTCTTGGGGATCGCCGCATTCGCCGGTCCAGTGGGCGATGTGGCCGCGGGTCGCAAGCGTGTCCGGGTGGTCGGGACCGAGCACTCTCTCCTGGTCAGGGAGCAGCGCCTTGAAGAGACGCAGCGCCTGCCGGGCATCCCCACTCACGCCAGTCCAGTAACCGATGTGGCCGCGGATCCCCAGCGTGTCCGGATGACCAGAACCGTGCACCCGCTCAAAGTCGGGCAGCAGTGCCTCAAAGAGGCGCAGCGCCTCCCGGGCATCCCCACTCACGCCAGTCCAGCCGGCGATCCTGCTCCTGGTCAAGAGCGTTTCCGGGTGGTCGGGACCGAGCGCTCGTTCCTGGTCGGGGAGCAGCGCCTTGAAGAGGCGCAGCGCTTCCCGAGCATTCCCGCTCACGCCAGTCCAGCCGGCGATACTGCTCCTTGTCAAGAGAGTGTCCGCGTGGTCGGGACCGAGCGCTCGTTCCTGGTCGGGGAGCAGCGCCTTGAAGAGACGCAGCGCCTCCCGGGCATCCCCGCTCACGCCAGTCCAGCCGGCGATGTCGCTCCTGGTTAAGAGAGTGTCCGGGTGGTCGGGACCGAGCGCTCGTTCCTGCTCGGGGAGCAGCGCCTTGAAGAGACGCAGCGCCTCCCGGGCATCCCCGCATATGCCGGTCCACTTGGCGATATTACTTCGGGTAGTGAGCGTGTGTTTGTGGTTGGGACCGAACGCGTCCTCTACTCGGCGCAACCATGGCCGCCAGCGCCGCAGGTTGTCGCGGGGCATGGGCGAGGTTCTTTCTGAAAGGCTTGCAAGCGCTTTGTCGGTCTCACCGAGCGCCCATAAATGCTCCGCCGCGCGCTCGAATGCATAACGTTGGTTGGGATCGCTCAACTCCGCCGGGCCGGTCGGTTCCGGCGCGAGAACTTCAATGCTCGCGACAATCGCGCGATGCGCGGCCTGGTTTTCATCTGGCGCGCCGGTGGCGACGTGTTCGGCGAGAGTTCTGGTGAAACAAACCTGCGTGCTCGCGCTCCGTGCCTGCGGCGCTGCGCACGGCGAGGCCGCGCAGCCTCACCAACTGATCGCGAACGCCCGCCACGCTGTCAGGCCCGCCAAGGGCTTTGCTCGCCGCACATAACAACGACATTGGCAACAGAGGCCCCGCTCCGGCCGCAGCAAGAACTGAGAGAACCCTCCGGGTCGCATTGTCGTTGTCAGCGCCGCAGCGCAACAGCATTTCGTCGTAAGCGTCTGCGAGCGCAAGTTGGCCGGTGCGAACGTCGGTTTCCGGTTGCTCGGAGAAGAGGTCCGCGAGCACACGCGCCACAAGCCAGTTGCCCTCAGCCGACGCCACAACATCCGTCTGGCGAGACAGAGGAATATCGCGTCTTTGAAGATAGAGACGCACTGCTTCATCTGAGGCTCGGGTAAGCGAATAAAGGGAGGCCGACTTGGGTAGCGGTGTGTCCGGCCGGGCGGTGACGATGAGACGTAAGAACTCTAATTCAGTTAGCTCGTCCAACGCGGACATGATCGACGCTCGGGCTCCGGTGGAGAGACGGTCCAATCCGTCAAACACGAGTCGCACCGGCGTATCTGGAGCGATCCGCTTAAGCGGCTTGACCAATTGTTTCTCCAGTGCGCCCAACTTCTGCTGTTCGGCAAAAGGCGTCTCGTGGACGGAAGCCTGTTGCGCCTCCCGGAAACCCTTCACGGACCGCGCTAGTTGCAAATCGAGCGTGCGAGCAAGCTCTTGCGGCGTTGCAGCCTCTGTGAACAAGGCGAGCGCCTGCACGAACCCCGCGGGCACAGCTCCCTCAGCAACCTTGGGCCACGCCAACGCCGCCACCAGGGCCGATTTTCCCGCTCCCGCCTCACCGACCACCGCCAAGCAGCGCTGCTCTTGCGACTGCGCCACCACTTCACTGAGCGATTCCATTGGTTGATAGGCGAGTGTGAGTTTTTGAATTTCATCGGCGAGCGGCGTTTGCGCCCAGGGTTCTAAAATCTTGCCTACATTGCGCGCGAGCCACAACGTGTCGTCGGGATTATAAGATGGATGTTGCGGCTTTTGATTAGAACACGTCTCTTCAATTAGGGGGCGTACATGCAAGCAGAGCAAGTGCTCTGAAGGGACAGTCGCGAGCCCACTTCGTAATAGACTTGCTAGCGTTAGACTGAAACAGCCGTTGGCGGCCGGCCGATCAGCTGCAGCGGTCATCATCTCGAATCGTAGTGATTCATGCAGTTCTTCCACCCAACGCTTAGCGGCTCCAGAACCGGCGGCGCCAGAGAAGCAAGCGTCCACAAGGACGCCAAGACCATCAATCCGGCCCGGCGACTTACTATGCGTTTCTTTGATCAAGTTTACTAAATGCACAGCTGCGTCGGAGTCAGGCGGATTTTCTGCATCTAATGGCATCAAATAATAATCTTGGCCCGCCATCTCGCCGTGGCCGATGTAGGCAAAAAATAACGTTGCCTCATCCTTGGAGGCTCTATTGTAAGCCTGCTTGATTGCCTCCTTGGTCTTCTTCACAGTGGGGTTGAGCAACAGCCCGCTGCCAGGGATCGCAGGCACACATGCGCCCCGCTCGGGGTCGGTCATGACTGCATAAAGATCCTCAGCTGCCTTAGGCAAGAATTTCAGCTCTCCCAATGCATCACACTGGGAACCAATAACTAATATGCGTCGGTCAACCATCGTCGTTTCCAATCAAAAACGAAAATGCAGCTTTTTCCAGAACGTTTGGGTTAAGGCTCCTAAATTTTCTGCAGGTTGTCAAAGCCATTCAGGACAAGTCTTAACCTGAACCGCCAACATGGCATTGCTTTTAGGCACATTGATAGACGATCGCCTTCGCCATTCCGGGATTGAGCCGACACACGCCGTCCGAACGGATCACAAAATCCGCTAAATCGAACACATGGCTGCGCACGGATTCGAGGATCCTCCGGTCCACCAATGGCCGATGCGCATGAGATCCAATATGAAAGCTGCGGATCCATCGCTGCCCTAAGCATGATTCCAATTGTGGAGTCATAGCCCTCTGCGATTGCGTCGCTTTGCAATGCCGCTGTTGGTGTGAAGTTGTACCAACACTTGACATGGTTCTCCTCGTTTTCCTTGTTTGGGCTGAGGTTCTGGCGCTCAGATGAAGAGAAACGATTACGTTAGTTGGCGGGGCCATCGCCCTCACAGCTCATGTGATTCCAAATCCGATGGCTTAGCCTCGTCGAAATCTTTCGCTTCCAAGCGCCTCATCGCCCTCGGCAATTCCGCGCCTCCTCCCGCCAGTGCGGACGCCTCGTTGAAAAGCCGCCGCAATTCCACAGTTCACGGTGAATTCGGTCATCTGCACCCTCGTGAGTAGCGGGTGCAAGTCAATTCGAGAACGGTGCTTACCATGGACGTTGAACTTTGAAGGCACGCGCAATGTGCGTTGCGATCATCCGATCTGCACGTTCACAGAACTGCCGAGAGGAGCCTATGTATCGTCTGACATCAGCTTGGGGTCTGTCGGAAATTTCGTGTGAAGGCCATTACGATGAAGATGAAGGAGACATCGTATGGCGAGACGAAAGCAACCGGCTATTTCCGACCAGCTGCTTGATCAGCTTTTGGCGGGAGCCGATCCGAAGACCGTCTTTGCCAAGGATGGCTTGCTCGACGAACTGAAGAAGGCGCTTTCGGAGCGATTCTTGAACGCCGAGATCGACGAGCATCTGGCAATGGCGAGGGCGGCGACGGCAACGGCAATCACCGCAACGGCTATTCGAAGAAGTCGGTTCTGACCGGCACGTCGAAGATGACGCTGTCGGTGCCGCGCGATCGGGCCGGGACCTTCGATCCGAAGCTGATCGCCAAATACCAGCGCCGGTTCCCGGACTTCGACGAGAAGATCATCTCGATGTATGCGCGCGGCATGACGGTGCGCGAGATCCGCGGCCATCTCGAGGAACTCTACGGCATCGATGTCTCGCCCGACCTGATCTCGGCGGTCACCGACGCGGTGCTGGACGAGGTGGCCGAATGGCAGAACCGGCCGCTCGACATCTGCTACCCGCTGGTGTTCTTCGACGCCATTCGGGTCAAGGTCCGCGACGAAGGCTTCGTGCGCAACAAGGCGATCTACATCGCGCTGGGCATCCTGCCGGACGGCACGAAGGAGATTCTCGGCATCTGGATCGAGCAGACCGAGGGCGCCAAATTCTGGCTGCGCGTCATGAACGAGCTGAAGAACCGCGGCGCTCGAGGACATTCTGATCGCCGTCGTCGATGGCCTGAAGGGCTTTCCCGAGGCGATCAATGCCGTTTTTCCGCAGACCAGTGTTCAGACCTGCATCGTTCACCTGATCCGCCATTCGCATGGACTTTGCCTCCTGGAAGGATCGCAAGAGCGTGGCGCAGGCGCTGCGGCCGGTCTATCGCGCAGCCGACGCCGACGCCGGCCAGGCCGCGCTCGAGGCTTTCGCGCAAGGTCCATGGGGCGACAAATATCCGGCGATCGCGCAGAGCTGGCGGCGCAACTGGGAACTCAGTCATTCCGTTCTTCGCCTTTCCCGAAGGCGTGCGGCGGATCATCTACACCACCAACGCCATCGAGGCGCTGAACTCAAAGCTGCGCCGCGCCGTCAGAACCAGAGGCCACTTCCCCTCTGACGATGCCGCGCTCGAAGCTGCTATATCTGGTCTTGAACCACGCCGCCGCGGAATGGAAACGACCGCCGCGCGAGTGGGTCGAGGCGAAGACGCAGTTCGCCGTCATGTTCAAAGAGCGGTTCACGATGACGTGATGAAACCGGCTCACACAGAAATCCTGACAGTCCCTCAGCTTGCGTCGCTTGAGCAGAGAAATCGCCGTGTGCGATATTGTTGCGCAAATCAACAAGCCCTTACACACCAAGCCACAGTGCTGACCGTGTATTCTGACCCCGGGTCACAGCAGAAAATACATCTTCTACTCCCCATAATTTGAAATACCGCTTCAGACTCTCGGTCCCCGGCGCCTTCATCCAGACAAGCAAACGTTCATGCTGGAGAGATCCAGGAACTCCTTGTGACCAAAGCCATCCGTCTTGCGTCACAAAGGACTCGAGTTTGCCAGCACGATGCTCCCATCCTGTCTCACTGAGGTCGTCGACAGGAACTACGGAATGTTGCAAGCAAATCTTTACAGGCAGCTGGTCGCCGCGCACCTGCCGTACATTCAGGAACGCTACGAGTTCCTCGTTTACTGCATAAATGTACCGCTCGAAGTGGGAAGACAACAAAACGATTTGGCCGCGTCCAACGGCTCGAGCGAGTTTCAAAAACTCGGGGTCTCTAGGACCAAGTGTCGGATGCGAGGCTTTGCCCAGCTCCTCGACCTCGTCAGTCGCAGCCAAGAACGCTTGCAACGCTGCAGAAGGCATATGTTAATCTTGCAAATTATGTTGGATCTGCAGTCGCCCTCCAGCCCTTTCCAGCGCTGCAACCGTATCTCGCACACGTTGCAGCGTTCGAGAACGATCGCCGGTTGCCCTCTGGACGGCGTCCGCAAATTGCTCATTCCGGAAAAGCCGAGCGATTTCTTTCTTGACCTTAGCTGGGTCGGGATTTGATTCAGGAACAAGCCACGAAAATGCCAGAAGCTGCGCCTCGAGAACCGCCCTATTAACAGCAGCTTCGAGCGGCGCTCCGTGGGGATCTAAAATTCTAAAAGCGGATCCTCCGAGTAAAGTTTGTGCTCTGTTCACGGCCAGCTGAAAAATAGCTTTCAGCTCTGCAATTCGGTCCAGACCCATGTTTCGTTCCGACCCCATATATTCGTTGAGAAACTTTTTGAGTGGCGTCCGATAGACACCTAAGCGCGCGCGCATGGCAACAAAGCGAAGAATCGCTTCCTCATCAACCATTCGCTTGCGGGGCGTCTTTGTGCCAATTAATGCCCGAAAGGTATTCTGCTTTGCGAGTTCGTGGAGGAGATCATTAAATGGCCCGCGATAGATTGAATTGCGCAGTTCTTGAGCGTTGAGCGAGATGGATCCAGTATTGAGCCGCTCATAAATTTCGAATTTCATATTTGGATGGGATTCAATTGAAATTAATATTGTTCTAAGCGTTCTCATTTTCAAGAAACGGCGTCGGCATGTCCTTATCGAGACCATCGAGGACATCGGCAAGGAAGCGGACAAATGGGACGACGAAGACCCGATCAGCGCCGATGATGAATCCACGGTGAGTTACGGGGTGTCGGGGGCTTATCGAGAGAAAATGCTCGGGCTCCGCGGACTCGTCGTGCGTAGCGCCGCAGGGACAGAACGTGAGCACACAGGACTGTTTCACCAAACGCTGGCCGAGCATATTGCCGATACCGCACCGAGCGTGCACTCATTGCTGATCAGGAGCGAGTGCTTGGGCCGGAGCATCCCGACACACTCACCACGCGTAACAATATTGCGTCTTGGACCGGTGAATGTGGAAACCCCACTGAGGCGCTCCGGCTTTTCCAGAACCTTCTCCCAGATTGTGAGAAGGTGCTTGGCCACGACCATCCATACACATTGAAAATCCGCAACAATGTCGCGGCTTGGACCGGCGAGTGCGGCGAGCCCGACGTGGCGCTGCGGTTATTTCAGGAGCTCCTGACTAATCAGGAGAGAGTGCTCGGCTCAGACGATCCGGATACCCTCTCGTAGCCACATCGCCGCATCTACCGGAGAATGCGGAGAACCTGAAGTCGCCCTACGCCTCAGTGAGGCGCTGTTAGCCGATCAGGAGAGGGTCCTAGGTCCTGATCACCCGGACACACTCACGACGAGGGGTCATGTGGCAGCGTGGACGGGCACATGCGGCGACAACGAAAAGGCATTGCGATTATGTGAGCAGTTACTTCCGGATTTCGAGCGCGTATTCGGAAGTGATCATCCAAACACGTTTAGGATACGCCGCCGCATTGCGCTCTGTACAGGCGAATGCGGCAGAAATTCAGAGGCGTTGGCGGCGTTGAAAGCGTTGTTACCTGATCAGCAACGCGTTCTTGGCCCCGATCATCCGGATACGCGAGAGACCGTCCGGTGGATAGAAGCGCTCACTTCGAAGACGCTGCGCCGGCGCTTTTAAGAACTTCTCCCACAGGCTTTCCGACCTGCGTCTTTCCAAGATAGAATTCGCTGTTGTGAGGATCAGCGCCGTTATCGACCGTGTAGCCGCCTTCAAAAATCGCGTCCACCGGCATGCCGTTCTTGAAAAACGACTTCAGATCCGGCTCAGCGGCGACAAAATCGTCCCGATCCGCCACATTCACCCATCGGCGCACATTCGGTGGAAAACCAGGGGGCTGTGGCCGTAGCCGCTGATAGACAATAGTTTGTAAGCCAAGTGGAGAACCCAGCGTCAGCAACAACGGCAACGGATGCTCCATTCGATGCGCCGCCTCATAAGCGACTACCGAGCCGAGCGAATGGCCGACGATAATCTTTGTTTCCGGCCCGATCAGCTTGGAAACAGTGTCTAGGGCGGCGGACCGAATTTTTCATCCGTCAAATACCGCGTCACTTGAGCCAGCGAACGTCTAACGAAACGCTCAGCGAACCCCATGCCATAGGGCGCAAACCAGGGAATCTTCGCCAGGCTGTTAATTGCGCTACGAGCTGCGCTGCCAACGCCCTGTTCAACACCCATTTCCTGGTTGACATAGACAAGTTCGCCGCGAGCGGTTTTTTGCCAATTCGTTCTCGAAGATTGATTGGCGACTCGGCACAACCATTCCTTCGCAAGCACCTCCGCAAGCGCTGCCTCCTCCGGCGTGAAATCGCCTGGATCGTCACCCTGCTGGCCCGGGATCAGAAAAAGATCCCCATAGAAGGCCATCCGAGTTTCAATTCCCCCTGGGCCGCCGCTCTGTCGCCAGATGCGATCCGCGATTTCGGGAAACCCTGCGACGCGGATGCCGCCCGCCAATGAAGGCAGCCAAAGGCTCTCCAGTTTGTCCGCGGTCATCTGCTGCTGGTCGATGCCATGAACGAGAATAATTTCAGCCATCGTCGAACCTATCTCCTGAATGAAATCGGCAAACTGATATCAGCATATCCGAAAGTTCCAGCCTCTTGAACTTGGCAAAAGCCGTGCGCCTGTTCCCGAGGCCGCGACTCCGGCTGATGGTCAAAAGCGCTGCTCAAAATCCCATTCACTATACCCCCCCCCCCCCGCGAACAAAAAAAGAACTTGGCAAAAAGAACAAATCATGCACAATCGTCTCCGCGGTCCAATCGTCGTTCGCCTTCGCGGCCCGGCGTTGCCTGCGCCCGCCCAACCGTGCCAGAAGGATTTTTCAGCCGTGAGCCAAGCCAACCTCCGCCTCGTGGAAGGGACTTCCGTGGACAAGACCAAGGCCCTCGACGCCGCTTTGTCGCAGATCGAGCGCGCCTTCGGCAAAGGCTCGATCATGCGGCTGGGCAAGAACCAGAAGGCCGTCGAGATCGAAACGATTTCGACAGGCTCGCTCGGCCTCGACATCGCGCTCGGCGTCGGCGGCCTGCCGCGCGGCCGCGTCGTCGAGATCTACGGGCCGGAATCCTCGGGCAAGACCACCCTGACGCTGCATGTCATCGCCGAGGCCCAGAAAATGGGCGGCGTCTGCGCTTTCGTGGACGCCGAACATGCGCTCGACCCCGTCTACGCCCGCAAACTCGGGGTCAATCTCGAGGAATCTGCTGATTTCGCAGCCCGACACGGGCGAACAGGCGCTGGAGATCACCGACACGCTGGTGCGCTCGGGCGCCGTCGACGTGCTCGTCGTCGATTCCGTGGCCGCCTTGACGCCGCGCGCGGAAATCGAGGGCGAGATGGGCGAGGTGCAGCCCGGCCTGCAGGCGCGGCTGATGAGCCAGGCGCTGCGCAAGCTCACCGCCTCCATCTCCCGCTCCAACACGCTCGTCATCTTCATCAACCAGATCCGCATGAAGATCGGCGTGATGTACGGTTCGCCCGAGACGACGACGGGCGGCAATGCGCTGAAGTTCTACGCCTCGGTGCGGCTCGACATCCGCCGCATCGGCGCGATCAAGGATCGCGACGAGGCGATCGGCAACCAGACCCGCGTGAAGGTGGTCAAGAACAAGGTGGCGCCGCCTTTCAAACAGGTCGAATTCGACATCATGTATGGCGAAGGCGTCTCCAAAATGGGCGAATTGATCGACCTCGGCGTCAAGGCCGGCGTCGTCGAGAAGTCCGGCGCGTGGTTCTCCTACGACAGCCAGAGGCTCGGCCAGGGACGCGAGAACGCCAAGAACTATCTCAAGCAAAATCCCGAAGCCGCCCAGCGCATCGAACAGGCGATTCGCGAGAACGCCGGCCTCATCGCCGAACGCATCCTGGATGCGGCGGAAGACGACGAGGGCGGCGAGGACTAGGTTAAAAGGCGCGCAGTCTCCGCGCGCGAGTCGGTAGGTTTTTTCAACGGATGCGCCAAGAACCGCGAGAAGCGCAACGCAAGGCCCGGCAAGACGCCGGGCCTTCGCCATTGCCGCCGAGGCGCGAAACTGGCATATCGCGGCTCAACGAAGCGCGAGAGGCGACGCCTGCCGCAGCCTTCGCCGCAACCTCGGGCCGTCGCCTGTTTCATTGAAACGAAAAGCCGCTCCAGGTTATTGTTTCAACGCCTCTCCCGCGCCGGAGCGAACGCCGCTTCGCCGGGCGACGCTTTCGCGAGCCGTGACCACATGAGTGGCGTCAACCAGATACGTTCCGCCTTCCTCGACTATTTCGCGCGTAACGGGCACGAGAAAGTCGCGTCGTCCTCGCTCGTGCCGCACAATGATCCGACGTTGATGTTCACCAACGCCGGCATGGTGCAGTTCAAGAACGTCTTCACCGGCGTCGAGAAGCGCGCATACGCCCGCGCCGCCTCGGCGCAAAAATGCGTGCGCGCGGGCGGCAAGCACAATGATCTCGACAATGTCGGCTACACCGCGCGTCACCACACCTTCTTTGAAATGCTCGGCAATTTTTCCTTCGGAGACTATTTCAAGGAAGGCGCGATCGAACTCGCCTGGCGCCTGATCACGCGAGAGTTCGGCCTGCCCGTCGACCGCCTGCTCGTCACCGTCTATCACGACGACGACGAGGCCTTCGATCTATGGAAGAAGATCGCGGGCTTTCCCGACAGTCGCATCATCCGCATAAACAGCGCCGATAATTTCTGGAGCATGGGCGACACGGGCCCCTGCGGCCCCTGCTCGGAGATTTTCTACGACCAGGGCGAAGCGCTCGCCGGCGGGCCGCCTGGCAGCCCTGACGAGGACGGCGACAGATTCCTGGAATTCTGGAATCTCGTCTTCATGCAATATGAGCAGGTGGCGCCCGGCCAGCGCGCGCCGCTGCCGCGACCTTCGATCGACACAGGCATGGGGCTGGAGCGCATCGCCGCGCTGATGCAGGGCGTCACGTCGAATTACGACATCGACCTGTTCCGAGCGCTCACCGGCGCCGTCGCCGAATTCACCGGCGCGCCGGTCGATGGCCCGCAAGGCGCGAGCCATCGCGTCATCGCCGACCATCTGCGCGCCGCCTCCTTCCTCGTCGCCGACGGCGTGACGCCGTCGAACGAAGGGCGCGGCTATGTGCTCCGCCGCATCATGCGCCGCGCCATGCGCCACGCGCAGCTTCTCGGCGCGCAGGAGCCGCTGATGTGGAAGCTCGCGCCGACGCTCGTCGCCGAGATGGGTTCGGCCTATCCCGAGCTCCTGCGCGCGCAGCCGCTCATCGTCGACACGCTTCTGACCGAAGAGACGCGCTTTCGCGCGACGCTCGCACGCGGCCTCGCGATCCTCGACGACGAGACCGCCGCGCTCGGCCCCGGAACGAAGCTCTCGGGCGAAACCGCCTTCAAGCTTTACGACACTTACGGCTTTCCGCTCGATCTCACCGAGGACGCGCTGCGCCCGCGCGGCATCGGCGTCGACAAGGACGTCTTCAACGCGGCGATGGAGCGCCAGCGCGCCGAGGCGCGCAAGGCCTGGGCCGGCTCCGGCGAAACCGCGACCGAGACGCTGTGGTTCGCGCTGAAAGAACGTCTCGGCGCCACCGAGTTTCTCGGCTATGAGACCGAGCGCAGCGAAGGCGTCGTCACCGCGCTCGTGCATGACGGCGGCGAGGCCTTCACGCTGACAAAAGGCGCGCGCGGCGCCGTCCTCCTCAACCAGACGCCCTTTTACGGCGAGTCGGGCGGCCAGGTCGGCGACGTCGGCGTCATGCGCGCGCGCGGCGTCCTCTTCCGCGTCGAGAACACCGCAAAGAAGCTCGGCGACCTCATCGTGCACGAGGGAGTCGTCGAGGAAGGCGAGATCGTTCCGGGCGCCGTGCTCGAACTCGACGTGGATCACGAACGGCGCAGGGCGGCGCGCGCCAATCATTCGGCGACGCATATTCTGCACGAGGCGCTGCGGCGGGTGCTGGGCGATCATGTCGCGCAGAAAGGCTCGCTCGTCGCGCCCGACCGCCTGCGCTTCGACTTCACCCATCCCAAGCCCCTGACCGAGGAAGAGCTCGCGCGCGTTGAAACGCTCGCCAATGAAATCGTGCAGGACAATGCGCCGGTCGAGACGCGCGTCATGGCGCAGGACGACGCCATCCATTCTGGCGCCCGCGCGCTGTTTGGCGAGAAATATGGCGATGAAGTGCGCGTCGTCTCCATGGGACGGCCCGATCCCGGCGTCGGCGCATCCCTTCTCGGTCGAGCTTTGCGGCGGCACCCATGTGGCGCGCACCGGCGACATCGGCCTCATTTCCATCGTCGGCGAAAGCGCGGTCGCCTCGGGCGTGCGCCGCATCGAAGCGCGCACCGCGGAGGGCGCGCGCAACCAGCTCGTCGCGCAATCGCGCGCGCTGCGCGACATCGCCGCGCTGATGCGCGCGCCTGTGGAGGAAGCGCCGGCGCGTCTCGCCAGCCTTCTCGACGAGCGCAAGCGCCTCGAGCGCGAGCTCGCCGACGCCAAGCGCAAATTGGCGATGGGCGGCGGCGCGGGCGACGGCGCGGCGGACAGGCCGCGCGACGTCGGCGGCGTCATGCTGATCGCGCGCGCGGTCGAGGGGATCGACGCCAAGGATTTGAAGTCGATGGTCGACGACGCGAAAAAGGCCATCGGCTCCGGCGTCGTCGCCATCGCCAGCGCTTCGCCCGACGGCAAGGCCGGCATCGTCGTCGGCGTCACCGACGATCTCACCGAAAAATACAGCGCCGTCGATTTCGTGCGCGTCGCCAGCGTCAAGCTCGGCGGCAAGGGCGGCGGCGGCCGTCCCGATCTGGCCCAGGCAGGCGGCCCCAACGCCGCCGCCATCGATCAGGCGCTTGCCTCGGTCGAAGACGCGCTGCGCGGCAAAGCGGCGGCGTCATGAGCGCGCCGGACCGGCGACGCGGTCTGGCTCTTTGGCGACGGCGCGTTCATATCATTCTCGACGGCGGCGGCCATGACCGGATCGCGCGTTTCGTCCATCGCGCGCTCATCGCGCTCGTCGTCCTGTCGGTCGCGGCGGTGATTCTCGAATCGGTTCCCGAGTTCGAATATCTTTACAAGCCGCTTTTCGACGCCGTCGAATATGTCGCGGTCGGCGCCTTCACCCTCGAATATGCGCTGCGCGTGTGGTGCGCCCCCGAACATGCGCTTTACGCCAATCTTTCGCCGACCGCCGCAAGGCTGGCGTTCATCCGGTCCGGCTCGGCGATCATCGATCTCGCCGCTTTCCTACCCTTCTACCTTTCCTTCTACTTCTCGCCGGACCTGCGCGTCTTTCTGCTGCTGCGCCTGCTGCGCTTCTTCAAATTCGCGCGCTATTCTCCCGGCATCCGCACATTGCTCGCCGTCATCGAAGCGGAGCGCAAGGCGCTCTTCGCCTGGCTGATCATTCTATTTGGCGCGGTGCTGTTCTATTCGACCGCCATGCATGTCGCCGAACATGAGGCGCAGCCGGAGAAATTCGGGACGATCCCAAACGCCATGTGGTGGGCGATCGAGACAGTGACGACGGTCGGCTACGGCGAGGTGACGCCCGTCACCCTGGCCGGCAAGATGATCGCCTCCTTCGCCATGGTCACGGGCTTCGTCCTGCTCGGCCTGCCGGTCGGCATTCTCGCCACGGCCTTCGCCGAAGAGATTCATCGCCGCGAATTCGTCATCACCTGGACGATGGTGGCGAGCGTTCCGCTGTTTCGAAGCCTCGACGCGTCGGCGATCGCCGAGATCATGCGTTATCTCAGGGCGCAGTCCGTTCCGCGGGAAACGCAGATCGTGCGCAAGGGCGACCCCGCCCATTCGATGTATTTCATCGCCGAGGGCGAGGTCGAGATCGAATTGCCGCACGAGAACGTCCGGCTGGGAGAAGGCCAGTTTTTCGGAGAGATCGCGGTGCTGCAGAAGACGCTGCGCACCGCCAATGTGCGCGCGACGCAGCCGACGAAGCTGCTCATTCTGGATTCATATGATTTGCAGACGCTGACCAGCCGCAATCCGGAGATCGGTCAAGCGATCCGCGACGTCGCCCGCACGCGCACGGAGCTCGCGCCTTCGGAGCGCCATGGCGACATGATCGAAGCGGAGCTCGAGCAGCCGACGCCGCCGCCCGAGCAGATTGGCGAAGTTTAAGACGGAATGCCGCCCCTCGCTCAGCCGCCGATCGCCGCGCGCAATTCCTGCAATTGCGCAAGCTTTTCGCTCGCGGCCTGACGCGCCTCGTCGGTCTTGGCGTCGGCGAAATCCTCGCGCGCGTCCTTGATGTCGGCGTCGACCTTGGCGGCGTCGACCTCGGCGAGCGGTATCGCCTGCTCGGCGAGAATGGTGAAGCCGGAAGCGTTCACATCGGCGAAGCCGCCGCGCACGAAAAGCTTATCGACCTTGCCGTCGCCGCCCGAAACGGTGACGACGCCGGGCTTCAATGTCGTCATCACCGGCGCATGGTCCTTGAGAACGGTGAACTGTCCATCCGCGCCCGGCGCGACGACGGATTCTACCTCGCCGGAGAAGAGATGCTTCTCGGGAGAGACGAGTTCGAAGTGGAATGCGGCCATGATTGACTCCAGCGCGCCGTAGCCTTGGACTTTTGCGCGTCATGGCCGGGCTCGGCCCGGCCATCCACGCGATCGATCAGCGGATGGCCGGAACAAGTCCGGCCATGACGCCGAAGAGCCATGCGCTACGCCGCTTCCTTGGCGAGCTTGGCGGCTTTTTCGATCGCCTCTTCGATGGAGCCGACCATATAGAAGGCCGCCTCCGGCAGATGATCATATTCGCCTTCGACAAGGCCCTTGAAACCCTTGATCGTGTCGGCGAGCGCCACGAGCTTGCCCGGCGAACCGGTGAAGACTTCCGCGACGTGAAACGGCTGCGACAGGAAGCGCTCGATCTTGCGCGCGCGCGCGACGGTGAGCTTGTCCTCTTCGGAAAGCTCGTCCATGCCGAGAATGGCGATGATGTCCTGCAGCGACTTATAGCGCTGCAGCGTCGACTGCACCTTGCGCGCGACGTCATAGTGCTCTTCGCCGACGATCGCCGGCGACAGCATGCGCGACGTCGAGTCGAGCGGATCGACCGCCGGATAAATGCCCTTTTCCGCGATCGAGCGCGACAGCACGGTCGTCGCGTCAAGATGCGCGAAGGAGGTGGCCGGCGCCGGGTCGGTCAAATCGTCGGCCGGCACGTAAATCGCCTGCACGGAGGTGATCGAACCCTTGTTCGTCGTGGTGATGCGCTCCTGCAGCGCGCCCATGTCGGTCGCGAGCGTCGGCTGATAGCCCACCGCGGACGGGATGCGGCCGAGAAGCGCCGACACTTCCGAACCCGCCTGCGTGAAGCGGAAGATGTTGTCGACGAAGAACAGCACGTCCATGCCGCGGTCGCGGAAATCCTCGGCGACGGTCAGGCCCGACAGCGCGACGCGCATGCGCGCGCCCGGCGGCTCGTTCATCTGGCCATAGACCAGCGCGCATTTCGAGCCTTCGCCGCCGCCCTTCTTGTTGACGCCGCCCTCGATCATCTCGTGATAGAGGTCATTGCCCTCGCGCGTGCGCTCGCCGACGCCGGCGAAGACGGAATAGCCGCCATGCGCCTTGGCGATATTGTTGATCAGCTCCATGATCAGCACGGTCTTGCCGACGCCCGCGCCGCCGAAGAGGCCGATCTTGCCGCCCTTGGCGTAAGGCGCGAGAAGGTCGACGACCTTGATGCCGGTCTCGAGAATCTGCGCTTCCGTCGCCTGCTCGGCGTAGGAGGGCGCCGGCTGGTGAATGGCGCGGCGCGATTTCGTGAGCATCGGACCCGCTTCGTCCACCGGCTCGCCGATGACGTTGATGATGCGGCCCAACGTCTCGTCGCCGACGGGCACCGAGATCGGCGCGCCGGTGTCGGTCACTTCCTGACCGCGCACGAGACCTTCGGACGAGTCCATGGCGATGGTGCGGACGGAGTTTTCGCCAAGATGCTGCGCGACTTCGAGCACGAGGCGGTTGCCCTGGTTCGTGGTCTCCAGCGCGTTCAAAATCTCAGGCAGATGCCCGTCGAACTTCACGTCGACGACGGCGCCGATGACTTGGGTGATGCGCCCGGTGGGCTTGTTGGCGGCCATTTTTCGTCCTCGTCTCTTTAAGCTTTCAGAGCGCTTCGGCGCCCGAGATGATTTCGATGAGTTCCTTGGTGATCATCGCCTGGCGCGACCGGTTGTAGAGGGTCGTCTGCTTGCGGATCATGTCGCCTGCGTTGCGCGTCGCATTGTCCATCGCGCTCATGCGCGCGCCCTGTTCCGAGGCGGCGTTCTCGAGCAGCGCGCGGAACACCTGCACGGAGATGTTGCGCGGCAGGAGCTCGGCGAGAATTTCGTCCTGACCCGGCTCATATTCGTAGGACGGCTGCGGGCCTTCGACGGCGGGCGCGTTCTCGTTGGACGGAATCTGCGCCGGAATGATTTGCTGCGCGGTCGGAATTTGCGCGATCACCGATTTGAAGCGCGAGAAGAACAGCGTCGCGACGTCGAAGCCGCCTTCCTCGAACATGCGGATGATCTTCTTGCCGATCTCGTCGGCGTTGTCGAAGCCGATCTGCTTTAAGCCGCGCAATTCGATGAGCTCGACGATGTCTTTTTCATATTGGCGGCGAAGCTGGTCGAAGCCCTTCTTGCCGACGCAGAGAATCTTGACCGTCTTGCCCTGGCCCTGCAGCCGCGCGATGTGCTCGCGCGCGAGGCGAACGATCGAGGAGTTGAAGGCGCCGCAGAGGCCGCGTTCGGCGGTGGCGACGATCAGGAGATGCACGTCGTCCTTGCCATTGCCGGCGAGAAGCGGCGGACCGCCGACGAACGCCGCCTGCAAGATTGGCGAGCACCGCCTCCATGCGCTCGGCGTAAGGCCGCGCCGCTTCCGCCGCCGACTGGGCGCGGCGCAGCTTGGCGGCGGCGACCATCTGCATGGCCTTGGTGATCTTCTGCGTCGCCTTGACGGAGGAGATGCGGTTTCGAAGATCCTTCAGCGAGGGCATGGGCTTGCTTCTTGCCTAGAGGGCCGCCTCTCCCACATGGGGAGAGGGAAATGAGTTACGCGAAGGACTTCGCGAAGGTCTCGACGACGTTCTTGAGCTTGCCCGCCGTCTCGTCGGTCAAGTCCTTCGTCGAACGGATGCTGTCGAGAATGTCGCTGTGCTGCGAGCGCAGCAGCGTCAGCAGGCCGTCCTCGAAAGCGCGCACGCGATTGACCGGCAGCGGATCGAGATAGCCGTTGACGCCGGCGTAGATCACGCAGGTCTGCTCTTCCATCTTCAAGGGCGAGAACTGCGGCTGCTTCAAAAGCTCGGTCAGGCGCGCGCCGCGGTTGAGCAGGCGCTGCGTCACCGCGTCGAGGTCGGAGCCGAACTGCGCGAAGGCCGCCATTTCGCGATATTGCGCGAGCTCGCCCTTGATCTTGCCGGCGACCTTCTTCGTCGCCTTCGTCTGCGCCGAAGAGCCGACGCGCGACACCGAGAGGCCGACGTTCACCGCCGGGCGGATGCCCTGATAGAAGAGGTCCGTCTCAAGGAAGATCTGACCGTCGGTGATCGAGATGACGTTCGTCGGAATATAGGCCGACACGTCGTTGGCCTGCGTCTCGATGACGGGAAGCGCCGTGAGCGAGCCCGCGCCGCGATCGTCAGTGAGCTTCGCCGCGCGCTCCAGAAGGCGCGAATGCAGATAGAAGACGTCGCCCGGATAGGCTTCGCGGCCCGGCGGGCGGCGCAGCAGCAGCGACATCTGACGATAGGCGACGGCCTGCTTGGAAAGATCGTCGTAGATGATGACGGCGTGCATGCCATTGTCGCGGAAATATTCGCCCATGGCGCAGCCGGAGAAGGGCGCGAGGAACTGCATCGGCGCCGGATCGGAGGCGGTGGCCGCGACGACGATCGAATAGTCGAGCGCGCCGCGCTCCTCCAGCACCTTCACGAATTGCGCGACGGTGGAGCGCTTCTGGCCGATGGCGACATAGACGCAATAGAGCTTCGCCTTCTCGTCGTCGCCGTCGTTCAACGACTTCTGGTTGAGGATCGTGTCGAGCGCGATCGCGGTCTTGCCGGTCTGGCGGTCGCCGATGATGAGCTCGCGCTGGCCGCGGCCGATCGGGATCAGCGCGTCGACGGCCTTGAGGCCGGTCGCCATCGGCTCATGCACCGATTTGCGCGGAATGATGCCCGGCGCCTTCACGTCGACGCGGGAGCGCTGCGTCGCCTTGATCGGGCCCTTGCCGTCGATCGGATTGCCGAGCGCGTCGACGACGCGGCCAAGCAGCTCCTTGCCGACGGGAACGTCGACGATGGCGCCGGTGCGCTTGACCGTCTGGCCTTCCTTGATGTCGCGGTCGTCGCCGAAAATCACGATGCCGACATTGTCGCTTTCGAGGTTGAGCGCCATGCCGCGGTGCCGTTCTCGAATTCGACCGTCTCGCCGGCCTGCACATTGTCGAGGCCATAGACGCGGGCGATGCCGTCGCCGACGGAGAGGACCTGGCCGACCTCGGTGACCTCGGCCTCATTGCCGAAATTGGCGATCTCATTCTTGAGGATCGCGGAAATTTCTGCGGCGCGGATATCCATCAGCCGACCTCTTTCATGCGTGTGCGGATTGCATTGAGCTTGGTGCGGACGGAAGCGTCCACCATGCGCGAACCGAGTTTGACGATGACGCCGCCGATGATCGACGGATCAGTGCGAACGTTGAGGCTGACCGACTTGCCGCCGGTGACGCCGGCGAGCGCTTGCCGCAGCGCCGTTTCATGCTCGGCTTTCAGCGGCGCGGCGACCGTCACGTCGGCGCGCACGAGGCCCTGGGCCTTTTCATGCAGACGCTGATAGGCGGCGATCATGTCGGAGATGACGAAGAGGCGGCGCTTGGCGGCGACGAGGCGGATGAAATTGGCGGCGATGCCGCCGATTTTCGCCTTCGACAGCACGGCGTCGAGCGCCCTCACCTGCTCCTGCGCGGAAAATACCGGGCTTTTCACCAGGCGCTTGAGGTCGTCGCTGCCGTCGATGAGGGATTGAAAGCTGGCGAGGGCGGCGGCGACATCGTCAGTGGCGCGCTTTTCGGTCGCCAAATCGTAAAGGGCGGAGGCGTAGCGTCCTGCTACGCCCGATGGCGAATCCCCGTGTTGAGCCACTTGCTTCGCTCGTCAAAATCTACGCCGTCTGAAGACGCCGCCCGCATTGCAAATCGCGCAGTCGCGACGACAAGCGGTTAGCCTCAAGCGACGGATGCTGTAGGAAGAGGAACGGAGGCGGCAACGCCCCAGTTCCAAGGCGTGCGTCCCCTAACACAGGCGATTTTGGGGCGCAACCCTGTCACGGCGCCGCGAATTTCGGCGCCGCGGGGCGCAAGCATTCAACGAGGAGACAAGAGTCATGACCAGAGCGGTCGTCGGAATCATTGGCGGGTCAGGCGTATATGATTTGCCGGGGTTGACCAATATTCGCCGCGAGCGCGTCGCGACGCCCTGGGGCGAGCCTTCCGACGAGCTTTGTTTCGGCGAGATCGGCGCGACGCAGGCGGTGTTTCTGCCGCGGCATGGACGCGGCCATCGCCTGTCGCCGACGGGAATCAACTACCGCGCCAATATCGACGCGCTGAAACGCGTCGGCGTCACCGATCTTATTTCCGTCTCCGCCTGCGGCTCGTTCAGATCGGAATTGTTTCCGGGACTTTTCGTGCTCGTCGACCAATTCGTCGACCGCACTTTCGCGCGCCAGTCCTCCTTCTTCGGCGACGGCTGCGTCGCGCATGTGTCGATGGCGCATCCGGTGGCGCCGAAGCTCTCCGCGCGCATCGGCGCCGCGGCGAAAGCCGAGAACATCGGGCATGTCGTCGGCGGAACCTATGTCTGCATGGAGGGCCCGCAGTTTTCCTCCTACGCCGAATCGCTGACATACAAGGCCGCCGGCTATGACGTGATCGGCATGACGGCGATGCCGGAGGCGAAGCTCGCGCGCGAGGCGGAAATCTCCTACGCCACCGTCGCCATGGTGACGGATTTCGACTGCTGGCATCCCGAACACGACAATGTCGACGTCGCCGCGGTGATCAAGATCGTGCGCCAGAATTCCGCGACCGTCGCGCGCCTGCTGGCGCGCCTCTTGGCCGACTTTCCGCAGGAACACGAACCCTGCCCGGTCGGCTCCGACCGCGCGCTCGACAACGCCATTCTCACGGCGCCGGATGCGCGCGATCCGGAGTTGCTCAAGAAGCTCGACGCGGTGATGGGGCGGCTCTTGCGTTAGCAGCGAAATCCTTGGAGAGAGCGTAACTTGAGTGTAATGAATCGCGCTGCGCGCTTCCCGCCCGAACAGCAAAGGCCGCCCATGCCGCTCGCCGCCGCAATCCGCACCATTCCCGACTACCCCAAAAAAGGGCATTCTCTTTCGCGACATCACGACGCTGCTCGGCAATGCGCGCGCCTTCCGCAAGGCGGTCGACGAGCTCGTGCAGCCCTGGGCGGGGACGAAGATGGACAAGGTGGCCGGCATGGAGGCGCGCGGCTTCATCCTCGGCGGGGCGGTGGCGCATCAGCTTTCCGCCGGCTTCATTCCGATTCGCAAGAAAGGCAAATTGCCCCATCGCACCGTGTCGGTCTCCTACGCGCTCGAATATGGCGTCGACGAAATGGAGATGCATGAAGACGCGGTGAGCGAAGGCGAGCGCGTCATCCTCGTCGACGATCTCATCGCCACGGGCGGCACGGCGGAAGGCGCGGTGAAGCTGCTGCGGAAAATGGGCGCCGACGTGGTGGCGGCCTGTTTCGTGATCGACCTCCCCGATCTCGGCGGCGCGAAAAAGATCGAGGCGCTGGGCGTGCCGGTGCGCACCCTGGTGGCCTTCGAAGGCCACTAATCCGCCTTGATGCGATGTTTTCGCTAAGCTGAGGCTCGATGCCGACAGTTTCGCCAGGGAGAGGCTCCAAGAGCCAATGACGCCCCGACAGACACATTTGGCGCTGGCGGCGATCGCCGTCGCGGCGCTGATGGGCGGGGTCGCGGCCCTGCGTTTCATGCCCGCCGCCGGCGGAAAGCGCGCCACATCGACGCAAGCGGCGCGCGGCGTCAGCGTCGCCTTGCTCCCCGGCCTGCGCAGCCGCTGGTTGGCGCAGGCCCCTGCCGCGCCGGCGCAGCCTGTCCCCGCCGTGACCGCGCCGCATGAGCAGCGCGCCGCCAATGCGCTCGACGCGCTGCCGGCGCCTGGCGGCCTTCCGCCCCTGCGCCCTGCGCCGCCTGCCCAAATGGCGCCTGCCGAAGCCGCGCCGCCCGCCGAAGTCGCGGCCCTGCCGCCGGGAGGCGGAGCGCCTGAAGGCGTCGAGGGCGCCGTCTCCTTCCCGGCGAACCCGCCGGCCCCGCCGGCGCGCCCGACCGACCTCGCCAAGACGACGCCATTGCCGCCGGCGCGGCCCGCCGATCTCGCCGCATTAAGCGCCGCAGAAAAGCAGCTGGACGCCACGCAGGCGCCGCCGGAACAACCGCAACCCGCCGAGCAGGCGCCAGGCGGCGCCAGTATTTGTAAACGCGCCCTTGCCGCCGACGCGGCCGCGAGAGCTGACGGTCCAGACCGCGCTCGCGCCCGAGGCCGCGCAACCGGCCCAGGCCGCCGCCGCGCCGCCGCAGGCGCCGCCCACGCAAGTGGCGCGCGCCGTCGAGCCGACGCTGCGGCCGGCGCCCGACGACGCCTTCCAACAGCAGGCGCCCGTGCGTTATGGCATGGGCGATCAGGTCTTCGTGCGCATCTTCAAGCAGGAAGGGCAGCTCGAACTCTGGCTGCGCAAGAGCAACAGCCGCTTCTCGCTCTATAAGACCTACCCGATCTGCAAGTGGTCGGGCCGTCTCGGGCCGAAGGTGAAGGAGGCGGATTATCAGTCGCCGGAAGGCTTCTACAGCGTGTCGGCGCGCCAGTTGCATCCGCACTCCAATTATCATCGCGCCTTCAACGTCGGCTATCCCAACGCCTTCGACCGCCAGAACGGGCGCACCGGCGGGCTGGTGATGGTGCATGGCGCCTGCAAGTCGGTCGGCTGTTTCGCCATGACCGACCGCGGCATCGAGGAAATCTACGCTTTCGTCGAGGCGGCCTTGCGCGCCGGCCAGCAAGAGGTGCCGGTGCATATCTTTCCCTTCCGCTTGACCGACCACGCCATCGCGCATGAGACCGGCGGCGGCTGGCTCGCTTTCGTGGCTGGCGGCGGCAATTATGCGCAGTGGAGCGGTTTCTGGCGCAATCTCAAGGAAGGCTACGACCTTTTCGAGCAGACGGGCGAACCGCCCGTCGCCTTCGCCTGCGGCGATCACTACGCCTTTGGCGCCGGCGGCGCGTCATGCCGGAAGATCGCCGGCTGGTGACGAATATCTCTCACGTTCATCTCGCTTTCAGCCGCGACGCGCGAGCATGGGCGCTGCGTCGATGCGCGCAACATAAGGGAGGCCCCGCCATGCGGCTCGTGACTCGCTGTTTCATTCCCGCCGCTTTCGCAGCCGCTCTGCTCGGGCCGTCGCTCGCGCAGGCCGCCAATATGCCGCTGTGCCTCGCGATCGCCGAGAACTACAATAAATGCATGCGCCAGCATCAGCGCGGCTGGGGCGGCGGCTACCCCGGTTACGGCCCCGGCGCGCAATATGGCGGCGGCTATGGCGGATATGGGGGCTATGAAGACGATGACGACGGCTATGGCGGCGGCTACCGCCGCCATCGCTATGGTCGCGCCCAGGCCGCTTGCGCGATCTGGTTCGCGCAGATGCAAGCAAGCGGCTGCTTCAATTAACGGTCAATGATAGCCGCGCTTGCAGGCGCCATTGTGCTTTTTATTGACCATCGCGGCCTGCCGCACGCAGTCATTGCTGTAGGTCTTCCCGTCGCAGCCGCAAACCGGTCGATAGATTTTCGTGCAAAAATGCGGCCTGACGGCGCAGCGCCCGAAACCATCGGCGATCCGACAGGCGCCGGTGGGCATCTGGCACCACAAACCCTTCGCGCAGGGAATGCCGATCAAGCCGCCGCAGCGCTGGCCGACGCCGGCGGCGTGCTTGGCCGCGGCGGGCGTGGCCGCAAGGGAAGCGAAAAGCGCGAAAGAGACGAGCGCGACGAGGCGCAGGAAAGTCAGTCCGGTCATAAGAAATCTCCTTAAAAAGTCATTTTAGGACGCAGGGATAACGCTTCTGCGCCAGGAGCGTTCCCGGCGCGGCCGCGCCTGAGCCGAAGCGCCGGTCTTCGGTCGATCGCGATTGACACAGACGCGCGATCCGGAGTAGATGAAAGCCGCTTCGGCGCGGCGGTTTCGCCGCGCTTTTCGTTTGCGCGCCGCGCAATCGGAAGCGGAAACCGAACAACTGCCAAAAAGCCGGCCGGCGGAAACGCTAAGAGCCGGGGTCGAACACAGGACAAAAAGATGTTCGCAGTCATCAAAACCGGCGGCAAGCAATATAGCGTCGCCGCAGGAGACGTGATCACGGTCATGGCGCTCGACGGCGCGCCGGGCGACGCGGTCACTTTCGACGAAGTGCTGCTCCTCTCGAAGGACGGCGCCGCCAAGATCGGCGCGCCGATCGTGTCGGGCGCGAAAGTGTCGGGCGAGATCGCCGAGCAGACGCGCAGCGCCAAGACGATCGCCTTCAAGAAGCGCCGGCGCCAGAACTCCAAGCGCAAGCGCGGCCACCGTCAGGATCTGACGCTGGTCAAAATCACCGCGATCGAGGGCTGACAGCCCTCTCGCAGGATATAGAATTTAAGCGGCGCACGCCGCGCAGGAACAAGTCGGAGCAGGACAATGGCTCACAAGAAGGCTGGCGGCTCGTCGCGCAATGGCCGCGATTCGGACGGTCGGCGCCTCGGCGTGAAGAAGTTCGGCGGCGAAGCGGTCGTCGGCGGCAATATCATCGTGCGCCAGCGCGGCACGAAATGGCGCCCGGGCCGCAATGTCGGCATGGGCAAGGACCATACGCTCTTTGCGCTCGTCGACGGCGTCGTCGAGTTCAAGTCGAGCGGCGGCCGCGCCAGCGTATCGGTCGCTCCGGCGCAAGCGCCGGCCGCGGAGTAAGGCGGAAAGGGAACGACCCTCCCCGCCGGCTCAATCCCCGGCGGAAGACGGTCGTCTCGGCCCGCTTGCCAAGATCAAGCGGGAAACGTTCCAGGCGAGATGTCCGGAAAAAGCCGTAACGAGCCGATAGGGAGCGCCGTCTCCTTTAAGGCTTTGGGGCATACTTTCCGAATATCGCTTGGAGCGCAGGAATGTTTCCGGAAATAACCCACGACGACGTTTTCCGGCTGGAGACAGAGCGCTTGTGGCTGCGCTGGCCGCGCGCCGCCGACGCCGACGAAATTCGCCGTCACGCCGGCGAGCCCGACGTCGCGCTGATGACGGCGAGCATTCCGCATCCCTATGAGCCGCACGACGCGGGCGCGTTCATCCTGTCGGCGCGCGAAGAAAACGCCGCCGGCGCGGGTCTGCATCTCGTGGTCACCCCCAAGCACAGCCCCAACGAGCCGATCGGCCTCGTCAGCCTGCACGGCGCCGACCGGCGCGGGACGGCGACGCTCGGCTTCTGGCTCGGCAAGCCCTATTGGGGCCAAGGACTTACGACCGAGGCCGCGACGGCGTTGATCGACCTTGCTTTCGGAATCACCTCGCTCGATCGGATTGCGTCGTCGGCGCGGCCCGACAATGCGTCGTCATTACGCGTCCATGAGAAGCTCGGATTCCGACGCATTGGCCGCGCCATGCTCCCCGCGCCGGCGCGGGGCGGCGAGATGGAGGTCGAACGGTTCGAACTGATGCGCGGCGAGGCGCATACCGTCTTCGCCGCGCGCCGGCCGCAATTCTCTTCGACGTGAGCGAAGCATGAAATTTCTCGATCAGGCGCGCGTCTATGTGCGTTCCGGCGACGGCGGCGCCGGCTCCGTCTCGTTCCGCCGCGAGAAATTCATCGAATTCGGCGGGCCGGACGGCGGCGACGGCGGACGCGGCGGCGACGTCGTCGCGCAATGCGTCGACGGACTCAATACGCTCATCGACTATCGCTACCAGCAGCATTTCAAGGCGAAGACCGGCGGGCACGGCATGGGCAAGAACCGCGCCGGCGGCCGCGGCCCCGACGCGGTGTTGAAGGTTCCAGTCGGCACCCAGATTTTCGAAGAGGACGAGGAAACGCTCATCGCCGATATGACCGAGGTCGGCCAGCGCGTCGTCATCTGCAAAGGCGGCAATGGCGGCTTCGGCAACGCCCATTTCACCACCTCGACCAACCGCGCGCCGCGCCGCGCCAATCCGGGCCAGCAGGGCGAAGAGCGCACCATCGTGCTGCGCTTGAAGCTCATCGCCGACGCAGGGCTTATCGGCCTGCCCAACGCCGGCAAATCGACCTTTCTCGCGACCGTGACGGCGGCAAAGCCCAAGATCGCCGACTATCCTTTCACCACGCTCCATCCGGGCCTCGGCGTCGTGCGCAGCGACGGCAGGGAATTCGTGCTTGCCGATATTCCGGGCCTCATCGAAGGCGCCCATGAGGGCCACGGCCTCGGCGACCGCTTTCTCGGCCATGTCGAGCGCTGCCGGGCGCTGCTGCATCTTATCGACGCGACCGGAGAACACGCCGGCCGCGATTATAAGATCGTGCGCGGCGAACTTGCCGCCTATGGCGCGGGCCTCGATGAAAAGCCGGAGATCGTCGCGCTCTCCAAGATCGACGCCGTCGATGCGGATCATTTGAGGAAACAGCGCGAGCGTTTGAAGCGCGCCGTCGCGGCCGCGGGTCCCGAAAGCGGGGCGAAGCGCGCGCCGCTGCTGCTGTCGTCCGCGAGCGGCGCGGGCGTCGCGGAGGCGCTGCGCGCGCTCGCCGAAATCGTCGAGGCGCAGAAGGCGCTGGACCGCGCATCGGATGAAGCGCGGCCGTGGAGCCCATAAGCGCAGGCGCGGTCGGCAGAATTCCGAGGCTGCGCCCGGACCCGGCCATTGACCTCGCCTGGGGCAATGACTAGCTTCACTATGTCATGAGGGCGCGCAGCGACACCAGAAATTGGCAGTTCAGCTCGGCGGCAGCCACGCTGCTCGTCGCCTATCTGCTTGTTTTACAAGGCTTCGCTGTCAACGTATCGGCGGGCGGCCGCGCGGCTTCCGGCCTTCTTACCAACGCCATCTGCTTCAGCAAAGCGTCCGGCCCGCTCTCCGGCGACCCTGCCGCGCCAGCGCGGCCGGCGCGTCACGGCGACGTCTGTTGCGTCGTCCATTGCGCGTCGCTCGGCGGCGGGGCGGCGACCGCCTCGCCCTTCGTCGGCGAGGCGCCTCCGTCTCTGTCCTATGTCGAGGTCAAACTCGCCTTTGACGAGACCCTCCTGCGCGCCGAGGCGGCCACGCCGCCGCTCGGCTCCCGCGCGCCCCCTGTCGTGATCTGACGCCCCGCCGTCCCCCGCGACCGCCCTGAGCGCGCGCATGGGGATACGTCAGAACCGCGTATCGATCGTTTGTCAGCGTCCAGTACGAGCAGCGTCGCGCAGTCCCAAAGGCTGTCGCGACCGTGACGAGCCATCGAAACCGCTGAGCGACATTGGATCATGGAACAGAAATCTCAATTGGCGCAGCGCCTCGTGAAGACGACGCGCCGCATTGCTTCCGGGGAGCGGCGCTGCTCCCAGAATGGGGCGCTCGCCGCGCCCAGCGAAGGGGAGATTCGTCTCGCCCCCGAGCCGATCGCCGATCCGGCTTCGGCGCGCGGCCGCGTCGAGGTCGTGGAGACCTATTTCGACGCGGATGGACGGCCGATCAAGCGCAAGAGCCTTGGCGCCGCCCGCGTCGCGCGCTGCTACGACGCAAAGGGCAACCAGGTCGAAGAGGCCTATTTCAACGCCGAGGGAAAGCCCACGGTGCGCAAGGACGTCGGCGCGGCGCGCATCTCCTGGCGCTATGACGACAGCGGCAAGCGGGTCGAGGCGGCCTTTTTCGGCGCCGACGGCGCGCCTTTGCCGCGCAAGCGCGTCCGCAAGCGCGTCTTTGACAGCGTCTGAAGCGAAAACAGGTTCTGAAATAAAGAGTCGCGAGGCTTTTTCGATCAGAACTTGTTCGTCAGACGCGGCGAAGGCGGATGCGCGTCATTTGACGCGTGCGATAAGAAAGCCGTCCCACCCTTTGGAGCCAACCGTCTGCACCGCCGTCGCGCTCACGCGCGGCTCGGCGGCGACGGCGGCGAAAAGCGCGCGGGCGCCGAGCGCGCCGTCGTCTTCCGTCAATGGATCGGCGACCGCGCCTTCGCGCACGACATTGTCGACGATGATCAGGCCGCCGGAGCGGGAGAGTTTCAGCGCCCAGCGGAAATAGGCGGCGTTATTGGCCTTGTCGGCGTCGATGAAGGCGAGATCGAAGGGCGTCGGCTGCTCCGCCGCCAGACGGTCCAACACGTCGAGCGCCGCGCCGACGCGCAAATCGACCCTGCCGCTCAGCCCCTCGCGGCCGAGGTTAGCGCGCGCGGTCTCTGCGTGGCGCGGCTCGAATTCAATGGTGACGACATTTCCCTTCTCGCCAACCGCGCGGGCGAGCCAGATCGTCGAATAGCCGCCAAGCGTTCCGATTTCGAGGATGCGCGTGGCGCCAATGGCGCATGCGAGCAGATGCAACAATTTACCTTGCGGCGGCGAAACGTCGATCGCCGGAAGACCGGCGCGCGCATTAGCCGCAAGCGTTTCGGCCTGGCCTTCTTCCTTCGAAATCAGAGACCCTGCGATGTAATCGTCGACGCGACGCCAGCTTTCTTCGATCATGTGACATTCCCTTGACGTGGAGCGCTTGACGTTAGTCTAGGCGAAATTAATTGACATCCAGCGGCATATCACGTGATGTGCCGCCGTCGTTCGCGCATTGAAGCGCCTGGACGCAAAAGGCTTGATAGCCGCATTTCACAAGCCCCAGTTGGCGCTGCGGCCGATGATGCTGCTCATCACAACACTCTATGGGAGCACAACACATGATCAAGCTTGCTTTGACGACGGCCCTTGCCGCCGTCGCCTTTAGCGCATCTGCCTATGCGGCGCAGTGGAATGTGACCGAAGCGAATGCTGCGGGCATCAAGCGCGCGCAGGGCACATGGACTGTCGCCACGGAAGGCGACAAGGTTTCCGGCAAGGGCGAAATGCAGCTCGATAACGGCTCCACGCTGACCTACAAGCTTGACGGCGAACTCGCGGGCGGCGTTTACACGCTCAAGCTTGTCGATCGCACCGACAGCAAGAAGAACTGCGTATGGACCGGCAAGCCGCTCGACGGCGGCCGCGTGTTCACCGGCGAAGCTGCTTGCGACGGCGAAAAGCTCACGATCCGGGCCGGCTTGCAATAAGCGGCCTCTCACAACAAAAAACGCCGGCTTGACGCCGGCGTTTTTTTTGCGCGCAGAAAACCTAAACGTCTTCCATCGCCTCTAGTTCGCCAATCAGGCTCTCGATCATCTCCAGGCCGATGGTCCAGAACGCCGGATCGCGCGCGTCGAGCCCGAAGGGCTTCAGCAGTTCGTCGTACGGCTTCGCGCCGCCGGCTTCGAGCAGCGCGAAATAGCGTTCGGCGAAGCCCTCATGCGCCTTCTGATAGACGCCATAGAGCGAATTCACCAGACAATCGCCGAAGGCGTATGCGTAAACATAAAAGGGCGAATGGATGAAATGCGGAATATAGGCCCAGAACGTCTCATAGCCGGGGCCGAGCCGAATCGATGGGCCAAGGCTCTCGGCCTGCACGCTCATCCATAATTCGCAAATCTGATCGGCGGTCAGTTCCCCTTCGCGCCGCGCATTATGCACCTTGCGCTCGAAGGCATAGAAAGCCATCTGCCGCACGACGGTGTTGATCATGTCCTCGACCTTGGACGCGAGCAGCGCGCGCTTTTGCATCTTGTCGGGGGCCTGGGCGATGAGCGCGCGGAAGGTCAGCATCTCGCCGAAGACCGAAGCGGTTTCCGCGAGCGTCAGCGGCGTCGGCGCCATCAGCGCGCCCTGACGCGCCGCGAGCACCTGATGCACGCCGTGGCCGAGTTCATGCGCGAGCGTCATCACGTCGCGCGTCTTGCCCTGAAAATTGAGCAACACATAGGGATGGACGGACGGCACGGTCGGATGCGAGAAGGCGCCCGGCGCCTTGCCCGGCCGCACCGGCGCGTCGATCCAATTATCGTCGAAGAAGCGGCCGGCGATTTCCGCCATCCGCGGCGCGAAGCCCTTATAGGCGCCAAGCACGATGTCGCGCGCCTCCGGCCATGAATAGCGCTTGGCGGGCGCCGCCGGCAGCGGCGCGCTGCGGTCCCAATAGTCGAGCGCATCCTTGCCGAACCATTTCGCCTTGAGCTTGTAATAGCGATGCGACAGGCGCGGATGCGCCGTCTCCACCGCTTGCGCCAGCGCATCCACGACTTCGCGTTCGACGCGGTTGGAGAGATGGCGCGAATCCGCGACATCCTCGAAACCGCGCCAGCGGTCGGAGATTTCCTTGTCCTTGGCGAGCGTATTGGTGATCAGCGAGAAGGTGCGCAGATTGCTTTTCAGCGTCGCGCCGATCGCCTGCGCCGCTTCGCGCCGCGTTTCCTCGCGCGAATCCTGCATCAGATTCAGCACGGGTTCGATCGCCAGCTCCTCGCCGCCGACTTTGAAGCGCAGCGACGCGATCGTCTCGTCGAAGAGACGATTCCAGGCGGCGGCGCCGGAGATGTATTTTTCGTGGAACAGCTCTTCGAGCTTGTCGTCGAGCTCGTAAGGCTTCTCCTTGCGGATGTCTTCGAGCCACGGCTTCCAGCGCGCGAGCGGCTCCTTGCCGGCGACTTTCATCAGGGTCGCGTCGTCGAGCCGATTGAGTTCGAGCTGGAAGAAGAGTAGCTGCGCGGAGGCGTTGGTCACTTTTTCCTGCACGTCGCCGTAGAATTTGGCGCGCGCCGGATCGGTGGTGTCGCCGCTGTAGAGAAGCCCGGCGAAGGACATGAGCCGCCCGAGCAAATCCTGCAGCGCCTCATAGCGCGCGACCGCTTCGCCGAGCTTGCCGCTGGCGTCGTCTCCTTGCGCCAGCGACGCAAGCCGCCCGCGATAGTCCTTGCCGAATTGCGCGACGTCCTGCGCCGCTTTGGCGAGATCGGCCGCGACCTGCGGCGAGTCGCTTCCCGCATAGAGGTCGGCGAGATTCCATTCGGGAAGCCGCGCGGCGACCGTGGCGGCGGCTTCGGCGATGGCGCGGAGGGGCGTCTGATGGGCGCTGAACATGGCGGAAAACCAAAGGATTCGAGAGGCCCGGCCATATGGGGCGCGGGCGAAGACGTTCATTCATATGACCAAAGGCCAAGGGCGATCAACCCGAGATGGCGCCGCGGCCGCGGCCGGCAGGGTCGATGACCAATCGCATTGCGGCTATAACAAGCGCTCGGCGCGACGAATAAAGATTCGACTAGGTGCGAGCGATGGCGGGAGAGCCCGATTTTCTCAATTCCGTGACGTCCCGTTATGCGATGGCGCGCAACGCTTTCGCGCGCTTTTCGACGTTTCTCAATAAGGTCACTTTCAAGATCAAGCGCGGGACGGCCGTCGAGACGATCGACGAGATCGGCAAGCAATTCAAGCTCGACGATTATGAGCGCCTGACGCTCAACGAACTTGCAGGAACCAAGGCGGGCGCGACCTTCATCGACGAGAAGGCGCAGGACATCAACCGCGCGAGCTTCCACCGCTCCGCCTTCGCGCTCAACGCCTTCACGCATCTCTTTTTCGTCGATCTCGCGGCGCAATTGTCCTTCTCGCTGCCGCAGCTCAAGATCGCCTTCGTTCTGGCCAATTTGATCCTCGCCTTGATCGCGCATTCCTCCGTGCGCCAAGCCTATCGCGCGCTGCTCGCCGGGCCGAACGCCTTGCCGCCCAAGCGACAATTCTGGGGCATGTTCCCCAATCCCGAATATAACAGGGCGGTGAAGAAGAATTCGCGCAGCTATGCGCAGAGCGCCTGGGAAGAGAAGTCGCTGTTCCGCCCGGCCTATTTTTTCAACGCCGCGCTGATCTTCCTCGGCGCGCAATTCATCCTCGCGCCGGAGCGGCTGATTTTTCCCTTCAGCTTCATCCTCGGCAAGATTTCCAGCCTTTTCACCACGATCGTCATGGCGTTCGACATCTGGCGCGGCGTTCGAGCGGGCGACGCGGCGCGCATCGCGCGCGAGAAGGAGGTTTCGGTCTATCGCGACCTCGACATTTGACCGCGCTATCGCCCGCGCAGACGCGCCAGCACCTCTTTCGTCGCGAAGCCGTCGGCGGGCTGTATGCCTTCGCTCAACTGAAAGGCGTGCACGGCGTTGCGGCTCGCGCGGCCGAGCTTTCCGTCGAATGTCCCCCGATAGAAGCCGCGCTGCGTCAAAAGCTGCTGCATCGTCATGACGTCGGCGGTCGAGAGCGGCGCGACCTTTGGCCAGGACGCGAGCGGGATGTCACGGCCGGCGATGCGCTCGGCGAGCAGCGCGACCGACATCGCATAGGCGTCGGACGTGTTGTATTGGCGGATGACTTCGAAATTGTCGGTGATGAGAAAGGCGGGACCGCTCGCGCCCGTCGGCAGATAAAGGCTCGCGGCGCCGCTCGCGGGGAGCGCCTCGCCATCGGCGCGCGAGACGCCCAGCGCGCGCCACCGGGCGAAGTCGAGATCGAAGGCCGCATAGTCGAAGCTCTCGGGCAAGCGTATTTCGACGACCGCCGGCAGACCCGCGATCCAGCCGGATTTCGCCAGGAAATTTGCGATCGACGCCACGGCGTCGGCGTGCGAGCGCCAGATGTCCGGCGCGCCGGAGCCGTCGACGCTTTCGGCGTATTTGAGATAGGCGGAAGGCATGAACTGCGGCTGGCCCATGGCGCCCGCCCAGGAGCCGCGCAATTGCGCGCGCGTCGCATAGCCCTTCTCCAGCATCACGAGCGCGGCGACGAATTCCTCGATGAAGGTTTCGGCGCGATGGCCTTTCCAGGCGAGCGTCGCCAGAACGCGCAGGACGTCGGCGCCGCCCGCCGCGGTTCCGAAATTACTCTCGACGCCCAGAATGGCGACGAGGATTTCCGGCGGAACGCCGTGGCGGGCGGCCGCCCGGCGCAGCGGCCCCGCGAGTTCCGAGGCGACGGCGCGGCCGCGCGCGACGCGACCATTCGTCACGGCGCCCGCGAGATAGGCGGGGATCGATATGGTGAACTCGGCCTGCGCGCGCGGCTTGGCGAGGACGCCAGGGTCCGGCGACAATCCCGCGATGGCCGCGTCGAACGTCTCGCGCGAGACGCCCGCCGCTTGCGCCGAAGGCCATAGATCTTGCAGAAAAGCCTCAAAGGTCGCGGCCTTCGCGACGCCCGGCGCGAACCAGGCGGCGCCAAGCGCGAGCGCCGTCGCCTGCAACAGGCGCCGGCGGCTAGGCGTATCGCGCAAGATGCGCGCGAAGGGGCGAACCATCTTCTTCTTCCCTTTGTTGCTTCTTTGGAAATATTACACTTTCCGCCATTTCGTTTGACAGGGGGCGGGCGCTGCCTTCTACTGAAAAAAGCTATTGTAGGAACAGGGAGCGAGAAAAAACTCGCTGGCGGCCAGAATGACGCATCAGCCTTTGACTACGAGTTTCGACCGTTCGATCAAACTGCGCGAACAACCCGGCGAAGGCGCGGCGAAGCCTTCGGATATTAAGGCGCGGCTGCGCGGCGCGGGTCTGCGCCCCACCGTGCAGCGTCTGGCGCTGAGCCGTCTGCTGTTTGGCAATGGCGACCGACATGTGAGCGCCGAGGCGCTGCACGCCGAGGCGCGCGAAGCCGGGCTGACGATGTCGCTCTCCACTGTATACAACACGCTCAACCAATTCGCGGATGCGGGCTTGTTGCGCGAAATCGCCGTGCAGGGGCCACGCACCTATTTCCACACCCGCACATCGCCGCACCATCACTTCATGGATGAGGCGACGGGCCGCATGTTCGACGCGGCCGACGGCTCGGTGGAGTTCGCGCGCCTGCCGGCGCCGCCCGAAGGGATGGAGATCGTCGGCTGCGACGTCATCATCCGCATTCGCCCCAAGAGAGGGTGACGGACGACGCTCCGCAAACCGCCCGAGAGCGCGCGGCGCGAAGAATCTGGCTTGCGTACACGGCGCTCGCGATCGTCGCTTCTCTCGTCATTCTGACGATTTACGTCACGACATATGACGACTACGACGTGTCGGATCGCCTGCGCGCGATCGGGCGCTTCGCGCGACGAGCGATGCGCATTCTCTCCTTCCCGCTCGGATTGCCGATTGGCGCGCTGCTGAACGGCCCGCTCGAAAAGACATTCGCCTGCGGCGACGAGAACGAACCCTGCGCAATCTTCATCGACTGGCATACGCATTTCGCCGCCCTGCTCGCGCAGATCGCGCTGCTTCGCTGGCTTATCGTCAGGCGAAGCTGAATTACTTCTTCTGCGCGTCGCGCCATTGCTTCACGACGGCGAGAGCGTTCTCGATATGCTTCGTCGCGCCTGAATCCGCGACAGAAGACAAAATCTTCCCTTCCGGCGAAATGACGTAGGAGATGCGGCTCGCAAACATCGCGCCGGCGACCGGCACGTTGAAGGCGGCGTCATAGGCGTTGATCACCTTGAAGTCGGGATCGGCGCCGACCGGAAACTTATCGCGGCATTCCTTGCTCGAGAATTCGCGCTGCGTCTCCAATCTGTCGGCGGAGACGCCGATCACGCTCGCGCCCATGGCGGCGAATTGCTCCATCGCCTCGGCGAATTCATGCGCTTCGATCGTGCAGACCTTGGTGAAGGACTTCGGATAGAAATAGAGAACGACAGGCCCTTTCTTCAGCGCTTCTTTCAGCGAGAAGGAAAAGTCCTTGCCGCCCTGCGCCGCCTGAACGGTGAAATCGGGCGCGGGCTCGCCCGGCTTCAACGCGGCCAGCGCCGCGCCGCAAATGAGCGTGAAGGCGAGCGACAGAGCGGCGACGATTGCTTTCATGACGGCCTCCAGGGCGCGGTCCGCTTTCCTTCATGAGGACATGGTAGTCGGCTTTGCTGCGCCAAGGCGCGTTATTGCGTTGCAGCACAAAATGTTGCGCCGCATCAAGGGGACCGATAGAATGGGCCGATCCAGGCGTCTCGTTCAAAAGGCCGGTCATGACAGATGATGTCGCAGGCGCCCCCGCCGCGCAGAGAAGCGAAACTGCGGCGGCGGACGAACTTGTCTGTTCGAGCAAGAGCTTCCCGCCGCTCGCCTCAAACGCTTTCGTTGACGCTCTGCCGAGCGCATTCCTCGCCGTCGAGCGTGCCGCGGACGGCGGTTCTTATGGCTATGCCGCGTTGGGAGACGTCATCGACCGCTCGCTTCATGCGAGCGTGGCGCATATGACCGGCGGGCTTTCTCCGGCCGCCATGGCCGGCGCCTATTGGGACTGGGCGACCCATCTCGCCTCATCGCCCGGAAAACAGATGCGGCTCGCCGAAAAAGCGATGCGCAAGTCATGGCGCTTCGCCAATCACGCCTGGCGATGCGCTCTTCAGCAGAATGGCGCCGCGCCCTGCATTGAACCCCTGCCCCAGGACAAGAGGTTTTCGAGCGAAGCATGGCGGCGCTGGCCATATTCTCTCCTGTATCAGGGCTTCCTGCTCAATCAGCAATGGTGGCACAACGCCACCACGGATATTGGCGGCGTCACCAAGCAGCATGAAAAGGTCGTCGACTTCGCCTCGCGGCAGTTTCTCGACATATTCTCGCCCTCGAACTTCCTCGTCACCAATCCCGAGGCGATGCAGCGGACGCTGGAAACCGGCGGCGCGAATCTCATTCATGGCCTGCAAAATTTCCTCGAGGACATGGAGCGCCAAGCGGGCGGCAAGAAGCCTGTCGGCGCCGAGGCCTTCGTCCCGGGACGCAACGTCGCGACGACGCCCGGCAAGGTAATCTATCGCAATCGGCTCATTGAGCTGATCCAATATGCGCCCGTGACCGAAACGGTGCGGCCGGAGCCCGTGCTCATCGTGCCGGCCTGGATCATGAAATATTACATCCTCGATCTGTCGCCGCATAATTCGCTGGTTCGCTATCTAACGGGACAAGGCTTCACGGTCTTCATGGTTTCCTGGAGGAACCCTGGCCCGGAAGATCGCGACCTCGACATGGACGACTATCGCGAACTCGGCGTCATGGCCGCGCTCGATGTCGTTTCGCAGCTCGCGCCCGGTCAGAAGATTCACGCGACCGGCTATTGCCTTGGCGGCACATTGCTGACGATCGCCGCCGCCGCCATGGCGCGGGACGACGACGCACGCCTGAAAACCGTGACCCTATTCGCCGCGCAAACCGACTTCACCGAGGCCGGCGAATTGACTTTGTTCGTCAACGAAAGCCAGCTCGACTTTCTCGAAGATCTGATGTGGGAGCATGGCTATCTCAACTCGAAACAGATGGCGGGCGCCTTCCAACTGCTGCGCTCGAACGATCTCATATGGTCCTATGCGCTGAAATCCTACCTTATGGGCGAACGCAAACCCATGAGCGATCTGATGGCGTGGAACGCCGACGCGACGCGCATGCCTTACAAAATGCATTCGGAATATCTTCGTCGGCTTTTCCTCAATAATGATCTCGCCGAAGGGCGGCTCCGCGTCGACGATCGGGCGATCGCCCTGAACGACATCCGCGTTCCGATTTTCGCGGTCGGCGCGCAGCGCGACCATGTCGCGCCCTGGCGTTCGGTCTATAAGATTGTCCTCCTCACCGACACGGAGGTCACATTCCTGCTGACGACGGGCGGCCATAACGCCGGCATCGTCTCGGAGCCGGCGCGCAAGCGCGGCGGATATCGCGTGATGACCAAGACGGACGGCGAGCGATACGCCGACGCCGACGAATGGACGAGGCTCGCGCCCGGCAAGGAAGGATCATGGTGGCCGGAATGGGTCGCCTGGCTCGAGGCGCGCTCAAGCGCGCGCGTTAAACCGCCCGCCATGGGCGCGCCGCTTTGCGACGCGCCGGGGACATATGTGCTGCAAGCGTAAGGCGCCGGTCATACCGAATCCAGTTGAGCAGTTTACCTCACATGTCATTCCCGGCAGGCCGCAGGCCTGACCGGGAATCCAGAGTCGATGCAAGAACGCTGGCTTTGCTCTGGATTCCCGATCGCTTCGCTCGAAGCGAAGCGTCGGGAATGACATGCCGCCGCTTCGGACATGCCGTCAGATGTGGATGGCGCGCCCATAAGCGTCGAGCACGCTTTCGTGCATCGTCTCAGAGAGCGTTGGATGCGGAAAGATCGTACGCATCAGCTCTTCCTCGGTCGTCTCCAGATTCATCGCGATGACGAAGCCCTGTATCAGCTCGGTCGCCTCGACGCCGAAGAGATGCGCGCCAAGCAGCCGCCCGGTCTTGGCGTCGAAGATCGTCTTCACCATGCCTTCAAGCTCGCCGAGCGCGATCGCCTTGCCGTTGCCGAGGTAAGGGAAACGGCCGATCTTCAATTCGAACCCCTGCTCTTTCGCTCTTGCCTCGGTGAGGCCGACCGAGGCGACCTGCGGATGGCAATAAGTGCAGCCCGGCACGCGCGTTCTATCGAGCGGATGCGCATTCTTCCCGGCGATCGCCTCGACGCATGAAACGCCTTCATGTTCCGCCTTATGCGCAAGCATCGGCCCGCCGGCGACGTCGCCGATGGCGTAGACCCCTTCGACATTGGTGCGGCCCAATCCGTCGATCTTGACGACGCCCCGCTCCAAGGCGACGCCAAGCGCCTCAAGGCCCAGATTCTCGACATTGGCGACGACGCCCGCTGCGGAGAGCGCGCGATCGACCTCGATCGTCTGCGTCGCGCCATCGGCGCCCTTGAGCGTCACGACGACGCTGTCGGCCTTTTTCTCGACGCCCGCGACCGTCGTCGCGACGCGAATGTCGATCCCCTGCTTCTTGAAGGATTTATGCGCGAGCGCCGCGATCTCCTCGTCTTCGCTCGGAAGAATATGCGGCAACGCTTCGACGAGCGTCACTTCGACGCCGAACGTCCGATAGAAGGAGGCGAATTCGACGCCGATGGCGCCGGCGCCGACGACGAGCAGCGATTTCGGAAAAGCGTCCGGCTTCATCGCCTCGAAATAGGTCCAGACGAGGCGTCCATCCGGCTCGAGACCCGGCAAAACGCGCGGCCGCGCGCCGGTCGCGACGATGACATGCTTGGCGCGATAGACGCCGTCGCCGAGCCTATTCTTCGGCGCCGGCAGTTGCGGCGTCACAGGCGGTTTCGCGCTGACGCCGACGCGCACTTCGCCCTTGCCGGCAAGCGTCGCTTCGCCCCAGATCACATCGACCTTGTTCTTCCTCAAGAGAAAGGCGACGCCGGCGTTCAGCCGCGCCGCCGCCTCGCGCGAGCGGGCGACGATGCGAGCGGCGTCGAACGTCGATTCGCCTGCGCCGACGCCAAATTGCGCGCCCTCCTTGGCGAGGCGATAGACTTCGGCCGAACGCAGCAGCGCCTTTGTCGGAATGCAGCCCCAGTTGAGGCAGATGCCGCCGAGATGTTCGCGTTCGACGACCGCCGCCTTGAGGCCGAGTTGCGCGGCGCGAATCGCCGCGACATAGCCGCCCGGTCCGCCGCCGATGACGATGACGTCATATAGCTCGCTCATATTGGCATCGCTCATTGCGCGTCCCCGTCGCGGCCGTCCGAACGCCGCCCCTCCCTGTTATCCGGCGCGGCCCGCCGCGTCGAGACGAAGCCCATGACATCGTCGGCGACCGGCGCAAGGAAACGCAACAGCGGCGAGAAGGCGCCGATGATCTCGCGATGCGCGACGCCGGGATAATATACCGCGCGCGCTTCGCCGCCGACGGCGCTGACGGCTTGCGCGAGCGCGCGCGTGTTTCTGGGCTTCACCGTCTCATCCGCCTCGCCGGTCAGAAGCAGCAGCGGCGGCGCGTCGCGCGTAACATAGCGCAAGGGCTGCGTCGCCGCGGCGTTGGCGGGAGGACCAAACACGCCGCGCAGCAAATCGCTGTCGATCGCGAAATCATAGGCGCCCGCAAGTCCGACGACGCCCGCGAAATCGCGCGCCGGCGCGAGCCCGACGGCCGCGAGCCAGCGCTTGTCGAAAGCGAGCATCGCGGCGATATGCCCGCCGGCGGAATGGCCCATCACGAAGAAGCGCGCAAGATCGCCGCCATAGCGCTGCGCATTGTCGCGCGTCCAGCGCGCCGCCTGCGCAGCGTCTTCCAGAAAGGCCGGAAAACGCGCTTGCGGATAGAGACGATAGTCGGGAATGACGACGATCGCGCCGCGCGCGGCGAGCGCGGCGCCGATGAAGCGATACGTCTCCTTGGCCCCGGTGTTCCAACGGCCGCCGTAGAAAAAAATCACGACAGGCGCATCGGCGGCGGGCGTGGCCGGCAGATAGAGATCGAGCCGCTGTCGCGGGTCTTCGCCGAAAGGCACGTCGGAAATCCGCCGATGCGGTTGAAAGGCCGCGATCGCATTAAGCGCGACGGCCGGATCGACGACGGCGGCGCCCGTGAAAATGGCGAGCGTCGCCAAAAGCGCGCGGGCAGGCGTCACATGTCGCAACATTGATCGCATTTGGCGCGGACGATACCGCAGCGCGGCAACGCGCGCGACCGCGCCGAAGAAAAATCGGCGGATAAAAGAAAAGGGTGCGGCGACGCAGCGCGCATGCGCTCCATCCGTCGCGGCTATGTTCAAAAATGCGGCTTCATTGCCGCGCCGGGCTTCGCCGTTTGCCGTCGTTGACGCGAACGGCGACGGGGCGAGGTTGAGGCGCGCGGACTCCGAAGATCGCGCCGAGCGCCGCACGCGCCCCGTCCAACAATTTTCCTGAAATTTTGCCGCCTCCGCGGCCCTTTGCATTTGTTTCCATTTCCAACCCTCCTTAGCGCAAGAACAACGCCTATGAGGGTGAAACGGTCCGCAGCGAGGTTTGATCCCTTAAAAAAATGAAAAAGTTTAAGGCGCGCGAAAAAGCCTCCCGCCGCAGAGGAGCGAGAGGCCGGTCGTGCGGGGCTTACGCCGCCTGCGGCAGCGCGGTCTTCGCCTGCGCGACGATGGCGGCGAAGGCTTCCGGCTGATGGATGGCGAGGTCGGAGAGAACCTTGCGGTCCACCGTCACGCCCGCCTTGGCGAGACCGTCGATGAAGCGCGAATAGGTCAGCCCATGCTCGCGCACGGCGGCGTTGAGCCGCTGAATCCACAGGGCGCGGAAGACGCGCTTCTTCGCCTTGCGGTCGCGCGTCGCATATTGCATCGAGCGGTCGACCGCGGCCTTGGCGGCGCGGATCGTGTTCTTGCGGCGGCCGTAAAAGCCCTTGGCGGCCTTGAGGGTCTTCTTGTGCTTGGCGTGCGAGGTGACGCCGCGTTTGACGCGAGCCATGACGAAACTCCTTAGGAAAGATGTGCGGACAGGTTCCGGAGGCGATTAGCCGTTCGGCAGGAAGTATTTCTTGACGTTGTCGCCGTCGGTCTTGAACAGAACATTGGTCCCGCGCAGATTTCTGATCTGCTTGTTCGTCCGCTTGATCATGCCGTGGCGCTTGCCCTGCTGGGCGTAGACCACTTTTCCTGTGCCGGTGATCTTGAAGCGCTTTTTAGCGCCGGATTTCGTCTTCAGCTTGGGCATTTTGCTCTCCTGGGCCTCTGGCCCTTTATTCTTAATGCGCCAGCCTGGACTGGCTGTTTGGCGCATTTTCGCGCGAGCGAAAGAACCGCCACGGCAGCCCATCACTGGCCGGGCGGTTCTGGAAGCGCGCCTTATGTCGTAATGCCGGGGAAAACGCAAGTCGCCGGGGCCCGATTTGCGCCTGAACGGTGGACCAAGCCGGGCGGAAGCGACATATTCCCGCTGCGCTCAGGATTGCGTCAAAAACGCGTCACGGGAGCAACGCACAAGTATGCGCAGCAACAAGCGTAATGGATACAGCCGTTTTTTGGAAGTTTGAAGAAGAGCGCAAAAGCGCTAGTAGTCTCGCTGGAAACGATCCGGGGCACGACATGAATATACATGCACCTGTGGACGCCGCGACGGCGGATTGTCCGGTCAATTCTCATAATGAATGGGATCCTTTGGAGGAGATCATCGTCGGGCGCCTTGAGGGCTCGACAATCCCTTCCGACCATCCCGTCGTCACCTGCAATATTCCCGGCATGGCCGCCCGCGCGCAGTCGCTCGCCGCCGGCTTCCGCTTCCCGAAATTCATGATCGAGCCTGCGCAACAGGAGCTCGACGGCTTTATCGCCCTGCTCGAATCCTTGGGCGTCAAGGTCACGCGTCCGGACGCGGTCAATCACAAGGCGAAGTTCTCGACGCCGCATTGGTCGTCGCGCGGCTTCTGCAACTCCTGCCCGCGCGACTCGATGCTGGTCATCGGCGACGAGATCATCGAAACGCCGATGGCCTGGCCCTGCCGCTATTTCGAGACCCATTCCTATCGGCCGATCTTGAAAGACTATTTCAAGCGCGGCGCGCGCTGGACCTCTGCGCCCAAGCCGCAGCTCACCGACGAACTCTTCGATCCCGATTTCAAGCTGCCGGAAAAGGGCGAGGAGATTCGCTACATCCTCACCGAATTCGAACCCGTGTTCGACGCCGCC
This sequence comes from uncultured Alphaproteobacteria bacterium, assembly GCA_963706255.1. Lineage (GTDB taxonomy): Bacteria > Pseudomonadota > Alphaproteobacteria > Rhizobiales > Beijerinckiaceae > Methylocystis. The sequence continues at coordinate 187,524 of CAVPMJ010000027.1, forward strand.
GATTTCTTTCGCTGCGGCCGCGACATCTTCGTCACGCGCTCAAACGTCACCAACGCCATGGGCGTCGACTGGCTGCGCCGACATTTGGGCGAAGGCTATCGCATCCATGAGATCAAGAGCCGCTGCCCCAATCCGATGCATATCGACACGACGATTCTGCCGCTCGGCCCAGGCCGCGTGTTGATCAATCCGGAATATATCAAACCCGATGAACTGCCCGACATTTTGAAGAAATGGGACATTCTCGTCGCGCCGGAGCCGGACCCGATCAACGACCGCATTCTCGCGATCACGTCCATGTGCGGCAAATGGCTCAGCATGAATATTCTGATGATCGACGAGAAACGCGTCATCGTCGATCCGCATCACACCAATATGATGCGGCAGATGGAGAAATGGGGCTACGAGCCGATCCCCTGCGAATTCTTGCACTATGCGGCGTTTGGCGGCGCGTTCCATTGCGCGACGCTCGACGTGCGGCGGCGCGGAACGCTGGAGAGCTATTTCTAGGGCTATTTCAGATCGACGCCGCCGAGCCTCAAGCCGACGATTCCCAGCACGATGAGGGCGATCGAGCCTAATCGCAGCGGCGTCGTCGGCTCGCCAAACAGATAGACGCCGACCACGGTCGCAGCGGCGATGCTCGCCCCGGTCCATGCCGCATAGGCGGTGCCGGCGGGAATGGTTTTGACGGCAAGGCCCAGGCAGCCGACGCTCGCCGCCATGAAGAACACCATGATCACGGACGGCCACAGCCGCGTGAATCCGTCCGCGTATTTCATGCCGATGAGCCAGCCGACTTCGCAGATGCTGCCGACAAAGAGGATGATCCAGGCCATTTAACCGTCCTTATTGCGGCGAAGTCGTCGCCGGGATTCGTCGCCTGCCGCCTTGTTGGCGTTCCACGGCCCTTTCCGTCAAGGACCCCGCTGGGGACAAGATTTGTATTTCCGGCGCGGCCGCCCACATAGGCCGCAAAGGAGCCTTCGTCATGAGGAAGATTATCGGCGTTTACCCCGCGCCCGACGCCATGCATTGGGTCGGCGACGGCTTTCCGGTGCTCTCGCTGTTTTCGCATCACGAACATGGCGCGCGCGTCAGCCCGTTTCTACTGCTTGACTACGCCGAGCCAACCGATTTTCCGCCGAGCCAGCATCGGCGCGGCGTCGGCGCCCATCCGCACCGCGGTTTCGAGACCGTGACCATCGTCTTCGACGGCGAGGTCGCGCATCGCGATTCGACTGGCGCGGGCGGGCTCATCGGTCCCGGCGACGTGCAATGGATGCGCGCGGCTTCCGGCCTTGTGCATGAGGAATTTCATTCCGACAGCTTCACCAAGTCCGGCGGGCGTTTCGAAGTCGTGCAACTCTGGGTCAATCTGCCGGCGCGCGAGAAGATGAGCGCGCCGCGCTATCAGACGTTGCTCGACAAGGACATTCCGCGCGTCGATCTGCCGGATGACGCCGGGCTCGTGCGCGTCATCGCCGGCGCATTCGCGGGCCATAAGGGGCCGGCGCAAACGGCGACGCCGATGGATGTCTGGGATGTGCGAATCGACAGGGGCAAGAACGCGCGCTTCGCCTTGCCGGAAGGTCATACGCTGCTTGTCGCCGTGCTCGAAGGAACGGTCGAGGCGAATGGCGAAAGAATAGCCCGCGCGACGGACGTCATCGTGTTCGATGACGAAGGCGGCGAGATCGCCCTTGAGGCCAATAGCGACGCAAAGCTGCTGCTCCTGAGCGGCGAGCCGATCCTTGAGCCGGTTGCGCAACACGGACCCTTCGTCATGAATACGCAGGACGAATTGCGTCAGGCTTTCGTCGACTATCAGTCCGGAAAGTTTGGCGCGATCGCGCCGCAAGACGCCTAACTGGAAGAAGCGGCGCGCCGTTCGATTGGGCGCGGCGCGAGGCGCAATTCCTCGATCGTCGCCGCAAGCGAAGCGAACTCCACGGGCTTGGTGAGAAAGGCGTCTACGCCGGCGGCGCGCGCGGCGCGCTCGTCTTCCTCCCGGCCGCTCGCAGTCAAGATCAGGATGGGCGTGCGCGGCGTCCCCGCGCGCGACTCCGCCTCGCGAATGCGCCGGCTCGTCTCGCGCCCGTCGAGATCGGGCATGAAGAGATCCATGACGATGACGTCGTAAGGCGCGCCACGGCCTTCAATGGCGTCGCGCGCGCGCGCCAAAGCCAGCGCGCCATTTTTCGCGCGCGTCACGCTGGCGCCGAGCTTGGCGAGATGGCGCGTGAGAATGAGCGCATTGATCTCATTGTCCTCGGCGACAAGCGCATTGACGCCAGCGAGCGCCTGCGCTGGTTCGCCCGAGGCGGGTTTGGGCGCCTGCGCATTTTCTTGCGACAGCCGCGCGATGAGAGAGGCGACGCGCACCGGCTTCACCAGCCAGCCGTCGAAGTCGCGCAAGGCCTCCTCGCCGAAGGCGCGGCGCTCGAGCGGCGAGAACAAAAGAAACAGTCTCCGAGCCTGCGCCGCGCGGGCGCTCTCGGCGAGTCGGGCGGTCGTTTGCGGCCCGAGCGCGCAATCGACAATGACGGCGTCGAGCGGCGGCGCGCCCCGTTTCAATCGCGTCAGCGCCGCTTCCTCGCCCGCGGCGATCTCCGCCTCGGCTCCGGCCGAGCGCAGGCTCTCTGCGAGATAAGGCGCTTCAAACACACTCTGCGCGACGATAAGCGTCTTGCGTCCGGCCAGCGGCGCGGGCGCAGCATTTTTGGCGGCAAGCGGCGCCGGCAAAGTGAAGGCGAAAACGGCGCCCTTGTCCGACGATTTTGCGAGCGTCAGCGCGCCGCTCATCTGCTCGACGAGGCGGCGAGAAATGGCGAGGCCCAGACCCGTGCCTGCGTGACGATGCGTCTCGGAACCATCGGCCTGTTCGAATTCCTCGAAGATCGCCTCGCGCGCCGCCTCCGGCACGCCGGGGCCGGTGTCACGCACCTCGAAGCGCAATTGCGCGCCATCGCGCGCAACGCGCACGCCGACGCCGCCGCGCTCGGTGAAGTTCACGGCGTTGCCGATGAGATTGACGAGCACCTGCCGCAGCCGCGCCGGATCGCCCTCGATCTCGCGCGGCGCATCGGGCGCGATGAAGCTCGCAATTTCCAGCCTCTTTTCGAAAGCGCGCGGCGCGAGCAGTTCAACGACGCTCTCGACGAACGGCGCGAGCGCGAAAGTCTCATGCCGCAGATCGAGCTTGCCGGCTTCGATCTTTGAGAAATCGAGAATGTCGTCGATGAGCTGCGCGAGCGAACGGCTCGAATCGCCGATCGCTTCGACATAGCTCGCCTGCTCGGCGTCGAGCTTGGTCATGGCGAGAAGCTGGGCAAGCCCCATGACGCCATTCAGCGGCGTGCGGATTTCATGGCTGACCGCCGCGAGAAAACGCGATTTGGCGAGGCTCGCGGCTTCGGCCTTGTCGCGCGCGGCTGCGGCGGCCCGCAGCTCCCAGATTTCGTCGCGCAAGGATTCAAGTTCCGCCTCCACCTGATCGCGCCCGCGCTTGCGCAGCGCGACAAAGATCGAGGCGGCGAGCAGCAACACGACGAGCTGCGCGCCGAAGAGAATCAGAATGTCGCTCGACGTCATGCGGCGATCATCACGCCGCCATGCGCCCCGCCGCAAGACCGGCGCGGTAGGAAAGCGCTTCGGCGAGATGCGGTCGGCCGACGGCCTCGGCGTTGTCGAGATCGGCGATGGTGCGCGCAAGCTTCAAGACGCGGTGGAAGCCGCGAGCGGTCAGCGCGAAACGCTCCGAGGCGTCGCGGATCAGCGCGGTCCCCGCCGCGTCAAGCTTGGCGACGCGCTCGATGACGGGCGCCGGCGCGGCGGCGTTGGCGGCGACGCCCGGCAGACCCAAAGCGTCATAGCGCGCGCGCTGAACCTCGCGCGCGCGCGCGACGCGAGCGGCGACCTCGCGCGAGCCTTCCGCCGGGGGCGGCAGCACGAGATCGGCGGCGGTGACGGCGGGCACTTCGATCTGCAGATCGAAGCGGTCGAGCAGCGGGCCGGAGAGACGCGCCTGATATTGCGCGAGGCAGCGCTCATTGGGCTGGCGCTTGCAGGCGTAGCCTGGGTCAAGCCCATGGCCGCAGCGGCAGGGATTCATCGCCGCGACAAGCTGGAAGCGCGCCGGATAGACGGCGCGGTGATTGGCGCGCGAGACCGCGACCTCGCCAGTCTCGAGCGGCTGGCGCAGACTGTCGAGAACCTGCGGCTGAAACTCCGGCAGTTCGTCGAGGAACAGCACGCCGTTATGCGAGAGCGAAATCTCGCCGGGCTTGGCGTGGGTTCCGCCGCCGACGAGCGCCGGCATGGAGGCGGAGTGATGCGGAGCGCGAAAAGGGCGCCGGTCCGTCAATTCGCCGCCCGCGATCTGTCCCGCCACGGAATGGATCATCGAGACTTCGAGCAATTCGCGCGGCGTCAGCGGCGGCAGGATCGAGGGCAGACGCGCCGCAAGCATGGATTTGCCTGCGCCCGGCGGGCCGCTCATCAGGAGATTATGGCCGCCGGCGGCGGCGATCTCCAAGGCGCGCTTGGCGCTCTCCTGACCTTTGATGTCGGAGAGATCGGGCTGATCGGCTGCGAGCTTGCGCACCGCCGGCTCGGGACGCGCGAGAACTTGCGCGCCCTTGACGTGATTGACGAGCTGAATGAGCGAACGCGGCGCGATCACCTCCATCTCGCGCGACGCCCACGCCGCCTCGGGTCCGCACTCGCGCGGACAGATCAGCCCAAAGCCGCGGGCGTTGGCGGCGACCGCAGCGGGGAGCACGCCCGCGACCGGCGTCAGCGTTCCATCGAGCGCGAGTTCGCCGAGCACGACGAAGCCGTCCAGCGCGTCGGAGGGAATGGCCCCGATCGCCGCCATCACGCCGAGCGCGATGGGAAGATCGTAATGGCTGCCCTCTTTGGGCATGTCCGCGGGCGCGAGATTGACGGTGATGCGCTTGGCCGGCAAAGCGAGTCCGGAGGCGATGAGCGCGGCGCGCACGCGCTCGCGCAATTCGGCGACGGCCTTGTCGGCGAGGCCGACGACGTTGAACACGACCGAGCCGCTCGAAATCTGCACCTGAACATCAACGGGGCGCGCCTCGACGCCTTCAAAAGCGACCGTCGCAACGCGCACCGCCATGAGCCGTCTCCTGAAAAAACCGGCGCCGGCGAAAGGCGCCGACCGAAATTTCTGCTCTCAGCCTAATCGCCGGGCGGCGTCCTTGCAAGAACAATATAAGAACATTTGCTACGTTCGCATGTTGCCGAAATATAATTTGCCTCTCTTAAGATCTCGGCGGGATAGTCCCCGCGCGAGGGCCCAAAAAGCCCAGCATATTGTTTGTAAACATGCCAAGTGAAAGAGAGCTGTCCATGAAAGTGAAGACGCTTTTCGCGCTCGCCGTCGCCACGGGCCTCGCAGCGCCAGCTTACGCCATGCCGGTCGCGCCTGACGCGGCCGAGGCGCCCATCGTTAAAGTTTTCGGCGGCTGCGGGCCTTACGGCCATCGCGGTCCCTATGGCGGCTGCCGCGCCGGAGGACAATGGGGCGGATACCGCTGGGGCCGTCCCTGCCCGCCCGGCTTCCACCTCGGCCCCTATGGGCGCCGCTGCTGGCCGAACTAAAGCTGTAGCGAAATTAAGCCGGGACGGCGCATCCGTCCCGGCTCTGCGCGCCCCCGCGCAATGTCGGCGTTAAGGCCGTAGGCGCGCGGGGCGTTCCCCCTTGGCGCGAAACAGATTAGGCTCGCGCCAAGACTCGATTGCCAAGACTCGATTTAGGAGGCGACCATGCGGAAATCCAAAACTGTGTCGAAAGCTCCGGCTTTGGCCGCGCTCGCCTTGGTCAGCGTATTGGCGACGCCATTCTCGGCGCAAGCCGCGCGATGCGGCAATGGCGCGGGCGGCTTCGAGGCGTGGAAGCAGGAATTCGCCGAGGAAGCGCAGACAAGGGGCATCGGAGCCACTGGGATCTCAGCGCTGATGGGGACGAGATACAACGCAGCGACCATCTCGGCCGATCGTGGTCAGAAGAGCTTCCATTTGTCGCTCGATCAGTTCTTGGCGAAGCGCGGCGGCTCCGCCATCGCCTCGCGCGGTCGCGCGCTCAAGCAATCCCATGCGGCGCTCTTCGCGTCCATCCAGCAACGTTACGGCGTCCCGCCGGGGCCGCTTCTGGCCATTTGGGGAATGGAGACGGGGTTCGGCGCCGTGCATGGGAATCAGCATGCGCTGTCGGCGGTGGCGACGCTCGCTTATGACTGCCGTCGGTCGGAATATTTCACCGATCAGCTCTATGCGGCGCTGACGCTGATCGATCGCGGCGCATTATCGCCAAACGCGCGGGGCTCGATGCATGGCGAGATCGGCCAGACGCAATTCCTGCCAAAGAACATCCTGAACTATGGCGGCGGCGGAAATCTCGATAACGCCGCCGCGGCGCTTTATGCGACGGCGAATTTCCTTCAGGCGCATGGGTGGCATGCGGGCGGAGGCTATCAGCCGGGCGAAAGCAATTTTGGCGCAATCCAGGCATGGAACGCAGCATCAGTCTATCAACGAGCCATCGCGCTCATTGGCCGGCAGATCGACGGCGGAGGCGCGGCTGAATAGCGCCAGCCTTCCGGCGGCGCGCACGCCGCCGAACTGTCGCAAATGTCGAGAAAGCGGCGCCGGTCGGGCGCCGCAGCGGATTATTCCGCCGGCGTCGCCTCAGGCCCGGGATCGTCGGTCTTTGGCGGGGGCGGCGTCGGCGCCTTCGCCGCCGCCGTGTCGCGGCGCCGATGCACGAGGTAGATCGCGAAGGCGGCGAGCGTCCCCAGCCCCAGCGTCAGATAGACGGGCAGATCGCGCATGAAAGTCTTGGCGACCGAGAAGGGAAAGCGCGACACCCAGCGCTCGCCGTGCTGGCCGATGACGGTGACGATTCCGACGAAATAGCCAGGCTCGCTGAAATTATGTTCGAAATTGATCGTCCCGGTCGGATAGGACTTCGGCTCGCGATAGGCGACGGTCACCGCCTCGAGATTCTCGTTTTCCTTGTCTTCGCCGCCGACGTCCTTGACGATGCGAAGCTCGACGGCCATGTCGCGCAGCTCGTCCTGCTCCGCGTCGAGCACCATGATCATCGGCCCGGTCGCCGGAATATCCTCGCAAAACTCGTTTTTGGAGGTTTCGGGCAGATAGCCGGTGAAATTCATGATGTCGGGGCCGATGAAGAGCCGGCAACGGCCCTCCGCCGCGCCGAGGCGGCCATGCGCTTCCGCCGGGGCGGCCGCGCCGGCGAGGCAGGCGGCGAGAATTGCCGCGGCGGACAGGAACTTCAGGCAAGCGCGCTTAGCGGACTGGACGGCGATGAGCGAAGCAAGGCGCGCGGCTCCCGCGTCCGGCGTGGGGGACGCGTCGGGATTTTCATCACGCATTTTTCCCTCCTGGGTCTTCGTGCGACAAGGACACGCGACACTCAGAGACGAGCTTGCGCCGCACCAACTCCCAGAAGCCGAGCTTAAGGGTCGGACGACGCCCTGCGAGTTGATGTTAGCGTATTCTGCCGCCGCAGCAAGGGTGCGACGATCGGCCGCTCCGCCGCCCCGCTAGAGAACAGCGTTCAGCCGGCAGGCTTGTCGCGCCGCAAAAACGCCCTCGATCAGGAAAAATTTAACTGAAGAAGCACCTTAACAAGAGTTCATCCACAGACGGCTTGCCACGCGATTCCCGCGAAGCCATATTCCGCGCAAGCCCTGAGATCGCGCGAGTATCGTCCCGCGCGCGCAGGGCCGCCAGATCGAGAGGATCAAATGTCCAATTTCGACCGCAACACCAGCTTCGGCTATGGGCGCGGGGTCGCTCGGCCGACGACGGCCGAGATCGATCAGGGCCTGCGCGCCTATATGCTCGGCGTCTACAACTACATGACGCTCGGCCTCGCCGTGACGGGCCTGGTCGCGCTCGGCGTTTACATGCTCGCCGTGGCCAAGGTCGCGCCCGGCGCCATTGCGCTGACGCCCTTCGGCCAACTGCTCTACGCCACCCCGCTGCGCTGGGTGGTGATTCTATCGCCGCTCGCCTTCATCTTCTTCATCGGCGCGCGCGCCAATACGATGTCGGCCGCCACCGCCCGCAATCTCTTCCTCGCCTTCGCGGCGGTGATGGGATTGTCGCTGTCGTCCATGCTGCTTGTCTTCACCGGCGCGTCGATCGCGCGGGTGTTCTTCATCACGGCGGCGGCCTTCGGGGGCCTTAGCCTTTATGGCTACATGACCCAGCGCGACCTCTCCGCCTTCGGCTCCTTCCTCGTGATGGGCGTCTGGGGCCTTGTGATCGCCGGCCTCGTCAATCTGTTCTTGCAGTCGACCGGTCTGCAGTTCGCGCTGTCGATCATCGCCGTTCTCGTCTTCGCCGGCCTGACGGCTTGGGACACGCAGAACATCAAGGACATGTATTACGAGAGCGACGGCTATGAAGTCGCGCAGAAGAAGAGCGTGTTCGGCGCGCTCTCGCTCTATCTCGACTTCATCAACATGTTCCAGTCGCTGCTGTTCCTGTTCGGCCAGCGCAACAACTAGCTTCGTTCAACGCGACGAAAGCCCCGCTTCGGCGGGGCTTTTTGTTTGCGCGGCCATCGGCCGACCTTTGCGCGGGCGCGGCGCCTATGGCAGAAGTCCGCTAGCTTCAACGAGGATCGTCATGGCGGATGTCACATTCCCGGCGGCGGCGGCGGCGGGACTATTGTCATTCCTTTCTCCCTGCGTGCTGCCGCTGGTGCCGCCCTATCTGACCTATCTCGCCGGCGTCAGCATGGAGGACCTCGAAATCGAGACGCGCTCGGCGGCGCGGCGCGACATTCTGCTCTCCTCGATTCTTTTCGTCCTCGGCTTCACCAGCGTCTTTGTCGCGCTCGGCGCGACGGCGAGCGCTTTTGGCGGCGTGATCCGCGCCAATCTGCACATTCTCTCCTGGGCCGCGGGCGCGATCATCATTCTGATGGGCCTGCACTTCATCGGCATACTGAAAGTCGGCCTGCTTTACCGCGAGAAGCGCGCCGAGATCACCAAGCCCATGGGGCTTTTCGGCTCCTATGTCATGGGGCTCGCCTTCGCCTTCGGCTGGACGCCCTGCATCGGACCGATTCTCGCGGCGATTCTCGCGGTCGCCGGGACGCAGGAGACGGTGACGCTCGGCGCCGCCTTGCTCGCGACCTATTCACTGGGGCTCGGCCTGCCCTTCATCGGCGCCGGCCTGGCGCTGGGACGCTTTCTCGCTTTCGTCGCGCGTTTCCGCCGGCATTTCGGCAAGGTCGAGAAGATCGTCGGCGCGCTGCTCATCTTCACCGGCGTCGCTTTTCTGACCGGCGGCGTGCAGGAAATGTCCTACTGGCTGCTCGAGATGTTTCCCGGCCTCGCGAAGCTGGGATGAGCGCGGCGCCGGCAGACGCGCTGCGCGATGAACATCGCCTGCCGGAGATCGACCGGCTGCGCGGCCTCGTCATGGTCCTCATGGCGCTCGACCATATGCGCGATTTCTTCGACGCCGACGTCATGCGCTTCTCGCCGACAGATATCGACCGAACCTATCCGCTTCTGTTCTTCACGCGCTTCATCACGCATTTCTGCGCGCCGACTTTCACGCTTCTCGCCGGCGTCGGCGCTTATCTTTATGGCGCGAAAGTCAAAGACCCCGCCGCGTTGTCGCGCTTTCTCGCGGCGCGCGGTCTGTGGCTCATCTTCCTCGACGCTGTGGTCATCAGCCCGATCTGGAGCATGGGCTCCGGGCGCGTCGAATTGGGGACGCTGTGGGCGATCGGCTGCGGCCTGCTGGCGCTCGCCGCTCTCTCGCGTCTCCCGCCGCACGCGCGCGCTCGTCGTCGGCGCAGGAATCATCTTCGGCCATAATCTCTTGGACGGAATCCACGCCGCCGATCTTGGCGCGCTCGGGCCTTGGTGGAGCCTGCTGCATGAGCCCGGCAAACTGCCGCTCGGCGCGCCGGGCGGCGTGTACTACCCGGCGCTTCCCTGGATCGGCGTGGCGGCGCTGGGCTTTGGAATCGGTCCGCTTTTCCTTGAGCCGACGAAACGGCGCGACCGCGCGCTTTACATCGCCGGCGCCGGCGCCTTGGCGCTTTTCGTCCTGTTGCGCTTCTCTAACGTCTACGGCGATCCGCATCCCTGGAGCGCGCAGCGCGACGCGCTGTTCACGCTGCTTTCCTTTCTCAACGTGACCAAATATCCGCCCTCGCTCCTCTATCTTCTTGTCACCCTCGGCGGCGCGGCTTTCGCCCTGCCGGCGCTGGAGAGGCTCGGCGGACGGCTTGGCGGCGCGCTGACGCTGTTTGGCCGCACGCCCCTGTTCTTTTATGTGCTGCACCTTTATGTCGGAGCCGGCGCCGCCTTGGCTCTGGCTCTGGCGCGCGGCTACACGCTGGAAGAGATCGGCGCATTCGCCAAGGCCGGCGCGCCGCCGCCGGAGTTCGGGGTCGGGCTCGGCGGCGCCTATGTCGCCTGGATCGCGGTCGTTCTCGCCCTTTATCCGCTGTGCCGGTGGTTCGCGGACGTCAAACGCCGGCGTCGCGATCTGTGGTGGCTCACCTATCTTTGACGCCCGTCTCGCGTCAAATTGTCGCAGGGTGGCGTCATTAAGGTTTCGATTGGGACCCGCCTTGGTGAGCGCGCAGGGCGCTTGTATAGAAGAAATTGACCAGAGGGCGCTATTCCCCTCCGACAGGTCTAATCGCCAATGCCGGGAAACAGAATGCTCGAAAAACTGGTCGCCTTTTGCCTCCGCTGGCCCTGGACAGTGGTTTTTCTCACTCTTGGGCTCACCGGCGCCGGCGTTTATCTGACAGTCGAGCGTTTTGCGATCGACACCGAGACAGCTAATCTTTTCTCTCCTGACATCGCCTGGCGCAAAAACGAGGAAGCTCTCTACAAGGCTTTCCCTCAACTTCTCGACGTGATCGTCGTCGTGATCGACGCCAAGACGGCCGAACAGGCCGACGACGCCGCGAAACGCCTCAACGACGAATTGCAGGGCAAGCCGCTGCTCTCGCGGGTTTGGCGGCCCGACGATCACGAATTCTTCCGCAAGAACGGCCTGCTCTTTCTGCCGACGGCGGACATCGAGAAGCATGTCGGCGTGATGATCGGCCAGCGCGAGGTGCTGCAGCCGCTCGCCGAAGACCCGAGCCTGCGCGGTCTCTCCAATGTGCTGGTCGGCAATCTCAAGGCGGCTTCCGGCGGCGAACGCGCGATGAAAATGTATCTCGCCGGCGTCGAGGAATTCTCGCGCGCTTTCGAGACGACGCTCGCGGGCCAGAAGACCGAGGTCGACTGGGGCAAGCTGCTTGCGTCGGGCGGCGGCGCGGCGCGCCGGCGGCGCCGGAAATGGACAAACGCCGCATCGTGATCGCCAAGCCGATCGTGGATTATTCCGACCTCCAGCCTGGCGGCGACGCGATCGCGCTGGTGCGCAAGACCGCCGCCGACCTCAATCTCGACGAAGCGCACGGGATCAGGCTGCGCCTGACCGGCCAGGTGCCGCTGGCCGACGACGAATTCGCCACCATTTCCGAAAACATGGCGGTGAACACCACGGCCATGCTCGCCATCGTCACGCTTATTCTTTTCGCGGCGTTGCGCTCGCCCAAGCTCATTCTCGCCGTGTTCGCAACGCTGATCGCCGGCCTCGCCATCACCTCGGGCCTCGGCATTCTGATGATCGGCCGCTTCAACCTGATTTCGGTCGCCTTCATGGCGCTGTTCATCGGACTCGGCGTCGATTTCGGCATTCAGTTCACCACGCGCTATCGCGAAGAACGCCACAATGACAACGACCTCGAACGCGCGCTGCTCTCGGCGACGCGCGGCATTGGCGTGTCGCTGACGCTCGCCGCCGTATCGCTGCTCGCGGGTTTTTTCTGCTTTCTACCGACGTCCTTCAGGGGCGTGTCGGAGCTCGGCCTGATCGCGGGCGTCGGCATGATCATCGCCTATATCGCGACGCTCACCTTCCTGCCGGCGGCGATCAAATTGCTGCGACCGCGCGCCGAACATGTGCCGATCGCGACCGCTTCGCTCGCTTCGGTCGATCATTGGATCGCCCATCATCGAGCATTCGTGCTCATCGCAACGGGAATCGTCGTGCTCGCGGGCATGCCGGCGCTGATGCATCTGACCTTCGATTCCAATCCGATGAATCTGCGCGACCAGAAAGTCGAATCGGTCGCGACCTTCCTCGATCTCTCGAAGGACCCCAAGACCGCGCCAAACAAGATCGAAGCGCTCGCGCCCTCGCTCGAGGCCGCGCGCGAACTCGAGAAAAAAATTCTCGCGCTGCCGGAAGTGGATCATGTCGACTCGATCGATTCGCTGATCCCGAAGGATCAAGACGACAAGCTGGCGCTCGTGGACATGGCTGTCTCACAGTTACGCGGCGTGTTGAATCCGAAAGTCAAATCCGCCCCGACCGACGCCGAGACGGTGAAGGCGCTCACGGGCGCGGCCAAGGCGCTGCGACGCGCAACGGCGAAAAGGCCCATGCCGGCGCTGACGCGCTTCGCCGACGATCTCGACGCGCTCGCCAAGGCCAGTCCCGATGCGCGCGCGGCCGCCCGCGCCGCGGTCTTCGACGGCTTCGACAAGATGCTCGGCGAAATCCGGCAAGCGCTGCAGGCCAAGCGGGTCACGGCCGAAAACCTGCCCGAGGATCTACGCCGCGAATGGATCTCCAACGCCGGCCAGGTGCGCGTTGAAGTGACGCCTAAGGGCGACAGCAACGACCGCGTCATCATGACCAAATTCGCCGAGGCGATCCAGGCGATCGCGCCGGACGCCAGCGGCCCGCCTGTCATCGTCTCGGAAGCGCAAAAGACCATCACCCGCGCTTTTCTCGAAGCCGGCTTTTACGCTTTGGCCGCCATCTTCTTCATCCTGGCGGTGGCGCTACGCAATCCGATCGACGTCGCCTTGACGCTCGGTCCGCTGGTGCTCGCGGGCGTCATGAGCCTGCAAGCGGCCGACTTAGTCGGCATGTCGCTCAATTTCGCCAATGTCATCGCCTTGCCTCTGATGTTCGGCGTCGGCGTCGCCTTCCACATCTACTACGTCATCGCCTGGCGCAAAGGCATGGTCGACATGTTGGCTTCGAGCCTCACCCGGGCGATTTTCTTCAGCGCGTTGGTGACAGGAGTGGCGTTTGGCAGTCTGTTTCTTTCGAGCCATCCCGGAACGTCGAGCATGGGCGCCTTGCTTACGATATCCTTGTTCTTCACCCTGCTCGCGGCCTTCATCATTGTTCCCGCGTTTCTCGGGCCGCCGCGCGCGCCGTTAAATAATGCGGACGATACGGCTTGACGCGGATAGGCGTTCCGCATTTCGCTAACAATCGAATCGGATTGATCGCAAACTGGACAGGGGTCGGCGTCATGAGAAAAGCACTTCTATGCATCGCTGCGGCGACGGCCCTGAGCGCGCCGACGGCCGCGCGCGCGGCGGACCCCATCTATGGGGTATGGGTTCGCGAAGGCCACCCGGACGATAAGCTCGAATTTTACGATTGCGCCGGCAAGCTCTGCGCCAAGGGCCTCGAGCCCCTGCCCGACGGATCGCCCGCGCCCGAGGTGTTGCGCAGCGCCGCCAAGACCGCGCCCAACAAGTGGGAGGGCGATCTGTTCAATCCCGAGAACGGCAAGATTTACATCGGCAAGATCGCGCTCGATTCGCCCACCTCGCTGACCATGACCGGCTGCCTCGTCGCCTTCCTTTGTCAAAGCGAGACTTGGACCCGGGTTTCCGGCCCGACCAAGCCCACGGAGGCGAAACCCGGCGCCCATGAGCCGGCGGGCAAGGCGGCCGCGCCCGCCCATGACGCCGCGCCGAAGGCAGGCGCCAAGGAACCTGCCGCCAAGGAGCCTGCAGCAAAGGAACCCGTCTCGAAAGAGCCTGCGGCGAAAGAGCCCGCCGCGAAGGAGGCCGCCAAGCCAGCGGCAAAGCCGGCCAAGCCAGCGGTCCCGGCCAAACCCGCGGCGCCCCCCAAACCTAAGCCGCCCGCCGAAGAGCCCAATTGAACGCCTGATTCGGCGCGGAACGCCCATCGCCTTACCGATCGGTAACTTGACGCTGGCGACGCCGCGCGCGAGCTTGGAATTCACAGTTTTCCGCGCGTTGACGGCCAGCGCGCATTCTCTCCGCTGCGCCAGAAAAGGCTTGCGACTCGCCGATCCTACAAGATCAGGCGGCCGACGGCTGGTTGCGCGGCCGACGCGCGCGGCCTTCCCGGCGCCGCCGTCGGCGCTTAAGGAAGGGGATGCTCGGCCGTTCGCGGTCCATCGGAGACATCTGCTACTTGACCGCGTCCCCTCCGTTCCGCTTCCATAGACGCTCGGCCCTGGCGGCCGCGTTCTGCGCGGCGGCGGCGCTTTGCGGCTGCGATCTCGAATGGGACAAGCCCGATCTGTCGGCGCCGCCGCCGGCGCGCTTTCGCGAAGCCAAGCCGAAGCCCGAGCCGCCAATTCCGGGCGGGCGCGACTTCGCCGCGAAATTCGGGTCGAAGGAGCTCGCGACGCTCGTCCAACGCGCGCTCGAAGATAATCTCGACCTTGCCGCGGCGATCGCGCGCATCGAACAGGCCGACGCCCAGGCGCGGGTCTCGAGCGCGGCGCTGTGGCCGTCGATCTCGATGACCGACATCGCCCGCACGACCCGCGTTCCCGGCACGACGGTGAACGTCGGCTCGGCGAGCACCGGCTTCAACCCATCCACCTCGAGCACGGGTACGACGCAGGGGTTTGACGCGCGGAGTTTCGGCTTTTTTCAGCTCGGCCTCACGGCGAGCTATGAGGTCGACTTCTGGGGCAAGAACGATAGCGCGTCGAAAGCCGCGCGCATTCTCGCCAACGCCTCGCGCTTCGACCGAGACGTCGTCGAAATCTCCACCGTCGCCTCGGTGCTCAATTCCTATTTCCAAGTGCTCACGGCGCAGGACCGGCTGCGCATCGCCCGTGAAAACGTCGCGATCGCGTCGCGCGTTTACGACGCCGTGAAGGCGCGTCTCGACGCCGGCACGGCCACGGTGCTCGACACCTCGCAGCAGGAGACGGTGCTCGCGCAACAGCGCGCCTCGATTCCGCCGCTGGAGCAGACACTGCGCCAGACGCGCAATACGCTCGCGGTTCTGCTCGGCGAAACGCCGGAGAGCATGAGCGTAAGAGGCGGCTCGCTGACGCAGCTCACTTTTCCGCGCGTCACGCCCGGACTGCCTTCGGAGGTGCTGCTGCGCCGGCCGGACGTGGCGGCGGCCGAGGCGCGGCTCGCGTCGCTGGAGTTCTCCGTGCTGCAGGCGCGCGCGGCGTTCTTCCCTTCGCTCACGCTGACCGGACTTTATGGCTTCCAGAGCGCGCTTTTGTCGACCCTTATCATGCGGCCGGACGCCATCGCTTGGCAGGTGGCCGGCACGCTCGCGCAGCCGATCTTCGACGGCTATAATCTCCAAGGACAATATGATTTGCAGAAGGGCCGCTATGCGGAACAGACGGCCCTCTATCGCAAGCAGATCCTCACCGCGCTGTCCGACACGGAGAACGCGCTGATCGCCGTCAGGGAGACCGAACGCCAGATGAAGCTGCTCGGCGTCGCCGTCGCGGCGGCAAGGCGCGCCTTGCAGGCCGCGGAGATGCAACTGCGCGAAGGGACAATCGACACCGTGACGCTGGCGACGACGCAGACGAATTTCTTTCAAACGCAGGACCAGCTCGCCGTGGCGCGTCTCTCCTATTTCCAGGCGGCGACGAGCCTCTATCAGGCGCTAGGCGGCGGCTGGGGTCCGACGACCCGCGAAATCGAGATCGCGCGCTCGAACGCGGCTTACGAAGCCGACAAGGGACCGTGGCCATGATCCGCACAGACCGGCGGTTGCTCCTTGCGGTCGGCGCGCTGGCGCTGGCCGTCGCGCTCGCCTGGGCCTATCAGGCCGGCAGGCTGCCGGGCTTCGGCGCCAAGGAGCGCGATCTCGAAGCCCGAGGTCCTAGCGGGCCGCGCGGAGAGGGTCCAATCTCCGTCACGACGGCGCCGACGCGCCTCGAAGACGTGCCCGTGACCATCGACGCCGTCGGAACGGTGCAGGCGCTCAACACGGTGACGATCCGCACGCAGGTCGACGGAAGGCTGATCCGCCTCGCCTTCGCCGAGGGGCAGGACGTCCGCAAGAACGACATCATCGCGGAGATCGATCCCGCGCTCTATCAGGCGCAATACGATCAGGCGGTCGCCAAGAAAGCGCAGGACGAAGCCAATCTCGCCAACGCCCGCGTCGATCTTGCGCGCTATGAAAAGCTCGTCGTCGGCAATTTCGCCTCCAAGCAGCAACACGCCACGCAAAAGGCGACGGTCGCGCAGCTCGAGGCGCTGGTGCGCGCCGACAAGGCGGCCATCGACAACGCCAAGACGACGCTGGATTACGCCACCATCCGCTCGCCGATTGACGGGCGCGCCGGCATCCGCCTCGTCGACGTCGGCAACATTCTGCACGCCTCCGATCAGACCGGCATTGTCGTCATCACGCAATTGAAGCCCATATATGTGGTCTTCACCTTGCCGCAGCAGGCGCTGCCGGCGGTGCAGAAGGCGCAGGCCGAAGGACAGGCGAAGGTCACGGCGCTCGCGCCTGACAACGCCTCGACGATCGAAACCGGCGAACTCTCCGTGATCGACAATCAGATTGACCAACAGACAGGGACGGTGCGCCTGAAGGCGACATTCGCCAATCCCAATCTCGCGCTCTGGCCCGGGCAGTTCGTCAATGTGCGGCTAATGCTCGATACGCTGAAAAATGTGGTGACGGCGCCAAGCCCCGCGGTGCAACGGGGACCAAACGGCGCCTTCGTCTACGTGTTGGGGTCCGACGACGTCGCCAACATGCGAACAGTGACGACCGGCCGGCAGGACGAGAAGCTCGCCGTCATCACGTCGGGGCTGAAGCCCGACGAGATCGTCGTCACCAGCGGTTTCTCGCGGCTTTCCGACGGCGCAAAAACGCGCGTCATAAGTTCTCAGCCTGCGTCGTCGGGCGCCAAGGAGCCGAACGACGCCAAATCGGGAGCCGAAGGCCGGCGTCGCGAGCGCGGCGCCAAGAGCGACGACACGCGAACGAGGTGATTGAGCCGCAAAGATGAATGTCTCGGCGCCCTTCATCCACCGGCCGGTGGCGACTTCGCTCATGGCGATCGCCGCGCTGCTCATTGGCGTGATGGGCTATCTGCGGCTGCCAGTGTCGCCGCTGCCGCAAGTCGATTTTCCGACCATTCAGGTCACGACCCAGCTACCCGGCGCCAATCCCGACACCATCGCGTCACTGGTCACGGCCTCGCTCGAACGCCAGTTCGGCCAGATCCCGTCCCTGACCAGCATGTCGTCGCAGAGCTCTTTCGCTCTGTCGCAGATCACGCTGCAATTCGATCTCGACCGCGACATCGACGCGGCCGCGCAGGACGTGCAGGCGGCGATCAACGCCGCCGCCTCGACCTTGCCGCGCAACCTTCCCTATCCGCCGGTCTACGCCAAGGTTAATCCCGCCGACACGCCGATTCTGACGCTGACGCTGCGCTCCAAGACGGCGACGCTGCGCGATCTGAGCGATCGCGCCGACACGCTGATCGCGCCACAGCTTTCGCAAGTGTCGGGCGTCGGCCGCGTCTCCGTGCAGGGCGGCGTGCGTCCGGCCATCCGCGTCCAGGCCGACCTCGCGCGGCTCGCCGCCAACCGCATCGGCATGGAGGATTTGCGTCTGGCGATCGCGGCGGCCAACATCGCCGGCGCCAAGGGCTCACTCGACGGCCAGCGTCAATCCTATACGCTGGACGCCAACGACCAGATCCTCCGCTCGCGCCAATACAATGACATCATCGTCGCCTGGCGCAACGGCGCGCCGGTGATGCTGCGCGACGTGGCGGTGGTCATCGACGGACTGGAGAACGCCCGGGTCGCCGGCTGGCACAATGGCGAGCAGACGGTCGTTCTCGACGTGCTGCGCCAACCCGGCGCCAACATCATCAACACCGTCGATCTGGTGAAGAAGGAGCTGCCGCAGCTCCAGCGCGCCCTGCCTGGCGGCATGTCGCTGGAAATCGTCAACGACCGCACCGACACGATCCGCGCCTCGATCTTCGAGGTGCAGTTCACGCTCGTCATCGCGGCCGCGCTCGTCGTGCTTGTCGTGCTGATGTTCCTGCGCAGCTGGCGAGCGACGCTCATCGCCGGCGTCAGCCTGCCGCTCTCCATCATCGCGACATTCGCGGTGATGTGGGCCGCGGGCTTCTCGCTCGACAATCTGTCGCTGATGGCGCTCACCATCGGCACGGGCTTCATCGTCGACGACGCGATCGTGATGATCGAGAACATCGTGCGCAACATCGAGGACGGCAAAGCCCCGCGTCAGGCGGCGCTCGACGGCGCGCGCGAAATCGGCTTCACCGTCGTGTCGCTCACCGTTTCGCTCATCGCCGTGTTCATCCCGCTGCTTTTCATGACCGGCATCGTCGGGCGCATGTTCCGCGAGTTCGCGCTCACCCTGACGATCGCCGTGGTCATTTCGGCGGCGATATCGCTGACGCTGACGCCGATGCTTTGCGCGGCGATGTTGCGCCGAGCGCCGCCGCGCGCGCAGTCGGGATGGGAGACCTTCTCGCTGTGGCTCGACCGCGCCTATCATGTTTCGCTCGATTGGGCGCTGAAGCGGGAACGCTTCATGCTGGGGCTGACGGTCGGGACGCTGGCGCTCACCATCGGGCTCTATATCGTCATTCCGAAGGGCTTTCTGCCGCATCAGGACACGGGCGCGCTGTCGGTCGTGCTGGAGGCGGCGCCAGACGCCTCCTTCGACAGAATGACGGCGCTGCAAGCGCAGATCGCCGAGGAATTTCGCCGCGACCCGGACGTCAAGGGCGTCACCTCGGTTCTGGGCGTCGGTCCGCTCAACGCGACGACCAATGTCGCGAGGCTCACCGTGACGCTGCGTCCGCACGGCGAACGCCCGAGCGCCGACAAGATCGCCGACCGTCTGAAGGCGGCGGGGGAAAGAATCGCCGGCGTGGCGCTTTATGTGCAGCCGGTTCAGGATATTCAGATCACGACGCGGCCGAGCCGCTCGCAATATCAATATACGCTGACCTCGGCCGACGGCGGCGAACTGCTCTCCTGGTCCGGCCGGCTGCTCGATCGGCTGCGCGCGGCGCCGGGGCTGCGCAATGTCGCGGCCGAGACGCAGGAAGGCGGCCTGCGCGCCTTGATGCACATCGATCGCGAAAAAATGGGCCGGCTCGGGATCACCGCGCAAATGGTCGACGACACGCTCAACGACGCTTTCGGTCAGCGGCAAATTTCGACGATCTACACGCAGTCGAACCAATATCGCGTCATTCTCGAAGCCGCCCCGCATTATCAACGCGATCCGTCGGCGTTGGAAAAGCTCTATGTCGCGCCGCTCGGCGGCGGCCCGCAAACGCCGCTCGCGACGGTCGTGAGCATCAACAATGTCTCCGCCCCCCTTTCGGTCGCGCATCAGGATCAATTTCCGGCGGCGACGATCAGTTTCGATCTCGCCGATGGCTTCGCGCTCGGCGACGCCGTGAAGACGATCGCACAGGCGGAAGTCGAGATCGGCATGCCGTCGGCGATCACCGGCGTCTTCAGCGCAGACGCCGCCGAATTCAACAAATCTCTGGCGAGCGAGCCCTGGCTCATTCTCGCGGCGATCGTGTCGATTTATGTCGTGCTCGGCGTGCTCTACGAGAGCTTCGCGCATCCCTTCACCGTGCTGACCACGCTGCCCTCCGCAGGCGTCGGCGCCCTGCTCGCGCTGATCGCCTTGCGCATCGAAATGTCGATCGTCGCGCTCATCGGCGTCATCCTGCTGATGGGCATCGTGAAGAAGAACGCCATCATGATGATCGACTTCGCGCTCGACGCCGAGCGCAACGACGGTCTATCGCCGCGCGACGCGATCGTGCGCGCCTGCCATTTGCGCTTTCGGCCGATCATGATGACGACGCTGGCGGCGCTCTTTGGCGCGCTGCCGCTGGCGCTTTCGCATGGCCCCGGCAGCGAATTGCGCATTCCGCTCGGCGTCGCGATCATCGGCGGACTGCTGCTCTCGCAGGCGTTGACCCTTTACACGACGCCGGTGATCTATCTTGAAGTCGAGCGCTTGCGTCGTTGGCTGTCGCCCGCGCCCGAGCCGAAGATCGAGGCCGTTCAGCCCATCGCGACGCCGGCGAAAGCCGAAGCACGGGAGGCGGCCGAGTGAACGTCTCCGCGCCCTTCATCAGGCGGCCGGTGGCGACGACGCTGCTTGCGAGCGCGCTCTTTCTGCTGGGCGCGGTCGCTTATTTCTTCCTGCCGGTGGCGAGCCTGCCGGCGGTCGATTTTCCGCTCATTTCCGTCTCCGCTTCGCGCCCTGGCGCCGATCCGGAAACGATGGCGGCCTCCGTCGCGGCGCCGCTTGAGCGGCGCCTCGCCAGCATCGCGGGATTAAACGAGCTGACTTCTACGAATTCGCTGGGCTCGACCATGATTATGGCGCAGTTCGACATATCGCGCCCGCTGGACGCGGCGGCGCGCGACGTGCAAGCGGCGATCAACGCCGCGATCACCGATTTGCCCTCGGACCTGCCGACCCCGCCGATATATCGTAAGGCGAGCCAATCCAGCATGCCGGTGCTTGTGCTGGCGCTCACCTCCGAGACGCTGCCGACAAGCGCGGTCTTCGACGCGACGGATTCCGTCATCGCACAGCGAATCTCTCAAGTCGCGGGCGTCGCCGAAGCGCGCATCGCCGGCGCCGAGCAGCCCGCGGTTCGCGTGCAGGTCGACAGCGCGAGATTGGCGTCCATGGGACTGGGCGTCGACGCCGTCGCCAATGCGCTCACCCTTGCTAACGCGCATTCCGCCGTCGGCGCGCTCGGCGGCGACGCGCAGGAAATAACGCTCGCGACGACCGATCAGCTCTCGACGCCTGAAGACTATCGCAACATCGTTATCGCCGCGCGCGGCGGCGCGGTGGTCAAGCTCGGCGACGTCGCCAAAGTGGAGCTTGGCGTCAGAAACCGCATGGCGGCAGGCTGGTTCAACGGCAAGCCGGCCGTGCTTGTCGTCGTCACCAAGCAACCCAATGCGAATGTGGTCGAGACGGTCGATCGCATCAAGGAATTGCTGCCGCGTTTTCAGCAATGGATCCCGAGCGGCATCAAGATCAACGTGCTGGCGGATCGCACGCAGACCATTCGCGCCAGCATTCACGATATTCAGCGCACCCTGACGATTTCCGTGTGCCTCGTCATGATGGTCGTCTATGTGTTTCTGCGCCGCGCGACGCCCGTCATCGCCGCGGGCGTCACCGTGCCCCTGTCGCTTGTCGGGACTTGCGCGGCGATGTGGCTCGCGGGATTTTCCATCGACAATCTATCGCTGATGGCGCTGACCATCTCTGTCGGCTTCGTCGTCGACGACGCGATCGTGATGATCGAAAACATTCAGAGCAATGCGGAGCGCGGCCTCGGCCGCATCGAGGCGGCGCTGCTCGGCTCCAAGCAAATCGGCTTCACCGTCGTCTCGATCAGCCTGTCGCTGATCGCCGTCTTCATCCCGCTTCTTTTCATGGAAGGCGTGATGGGCCGTCTGTTGCGGGAATTCTCCTTCACGCTCACATTCGCGATCGTCATCTCGACGATCATCTCGCTGACCGTAACGCCGATGATCTGCGCCCGGCTTCCGGCGCCGCGCAAGACGGCCTCGCGTTTCGACCGTTTCTTCGAGAGCGGTCTCGACAGAATCGTCGACTCCTATGCGCGCAGCCTCCGCCCGGCAGTCGATCATCCATGGATCACGCTCGTGGTCGTGGTCGTCACCATCGTCTGGACGGTGCATCTCTATCAGACGATCCCGAAGGGCAATCTGCCGCAAGACGACATCGGCCTTATCAACGGAACGACGGAGGCGTCAGGAGATGTGTCCTTCGCCGAAATGGTGCGGCTGCAGAAGCTCGCCTCGGATACGCTGCTGGCCGACCCGGACGTGGCGAACGTCGGCTCCTTTATCGGCGCCGCCAATCTCACCGCCTCTACGAACCAAGGACGTCTCTTCGTCGCATTGAAGCCTGCGGACCAACGGCGCTCGAGCAGCAAGGAAGTGATCAACCGATTGCGCGGCCAATTCCGGAAGATACCGGGGTTGAGCGTCTTCATGGTGCCGTCTCAGGATTTGCGCTCCGGGGGGCGTCAGAGCAAGGCGCAATATCAGTTCACGCTATCGAGCCCGTCGGTTGATGAACTCGAGATCTGGCGGGAAAAAATTATGGCGCGTTTGAAGACGACGCCCGAGCTGATCGACGTTACGTCGGATCAGGAGCGCGGCGGTCTGCGCGCCAGCGTGGTCATCGATCGCAAGGCCGCCTCGCGCATGAATGTGCAGATCGCCGCGATCGACGCGGCGCTCAACAGCGCATTCGGCCAGCGTCAGGACACGATTATCTATACCCAGCGCAATCAGTATCGCGTCATCTTCGAGACGCCGCCCTCGCGCCAGCGCGACATTCGCGATCTCGCCGGCGTCTACGTCTCGTCCACGACCGGCGAGCAGGTGCCGCTCACCGCGCTCGCCCGCATCGAACGCGGCTCGATGCCGCTTGTCGTCAATCACCAAGGCGTGCTGCCGGCGACGACCATCTCCTACAATATCGCGCCCGGCTACAGTCTCGACGCGACCGTGAAGGCGATTGAAACGGCGATCGCCGAACTCAATCCGCCAGGCGGCCTGCGCGCCAATTTCGCCGGCGACGTGGCGGATTTCCGCAAGGTCGCGGCGGGCATGGCGACGCTGATCCTCGCTGCGCTCCTTTCGGTCTACATCATTCTCGGCATTCTCTACGAAAGCCTCGTGCATCCGATCACGATCATCTCGACGCTGCCGTCGGCGGGGCTTGGCGCGCTATTATCGCTGGAGCTGTTCAACGCCGAATTCACGATCATCGCCTTCATCGGAATCCTGCTGCTGATCGGCATCGTCAAGAAGAACGGCATCATGCTCGTGGATTTCGCGCTACATGCAGAGCGCGCGCGCGGATTGTCGGTGCATGACGCGGCGCTGGAGGCGGCGCGCGAACGATTCCGCCCGATCTTGATGACGACCCTCGCGGCGATGTTCGGCGCCTTGCCGCTGGCCTTCGCGACGGGCATCGGCGCCGAACTGCGGCGCCCGCTCGGCATCACCATCATCGGCGGTCTACTGCTGAGCCAGGCGCTGACGCTCTACACGACGCCGGTGATCTATCTGTTGATGAGCAAGCTGCGCCGCCCCAAGCCCGTCGAAAATACGGGCGGAGGCATTGCGCCGGCGCGGGTCTGAAGCGCGCGAAAAGAAAAAGTCAGTGGGCCGGCGCTTCCGGCGCCTCGAAGAAGAAGCGCAGCACCTGCGCCGCGCCGCAATCCTCGATCGGCACATGCCAGAACTTCGAATCCATATAGGGGAAGCGCTCCATCGGCAGATGGATCTCCGTGAGCCGCGCATGATTGTCGAATCCGCGCAACATGGCGCGCTCAAGCAGCTTCAGGAGCTGCTCCTCGCAATCGGGCACTTCCGTCACGGTGAGGATCGTGTTGTTGGCGAGCGGAAAAGCCTTGTCGAAGAACTGTTCGAGATTCGCCGGCGCCATGATATGCGTCTCCGCCGCCCCGAGATGGAGCTTGTCGACTATCCGCCAATTCCCCGAGCGTCTCAACCTTCTTAGGCGACGAGGCTTAAAAGGTTGTTGAGAGGAATTCGCAGGTTCGCCAAGCTCACCATCACCATTATTTAAGGCGGAGTTGTGGAGGCGGCCAGTTCTCCCCAGCCATCTTCGAAGATCAGATTCTCCAGCGGCAAGCGCGAGGCCCAGCGCTTAATCTCCAACTCAGGCAGCGGATAGGCCCGCGCGACATAGCCCACGCAGAGATAGGCGACGATGGCTATCTCGCTGGGAATATTGAAAATTTCCCGCAGGTCGCGTTCACGGACAATGCTCACCCAGCCGACGCCCACGCCTTCGACGCGGGCGGCCAGCCACAGGTTCTGGACGGCGCAGGCGGTGCTGAGGATGTCCGTATCCGGCTGCTGCGTGCGCCCGAGGCCCGTCGCGCCGAAGCGGCTGCGATCGCATGTGACGCAAATGTTTAGCGGCGCCTTAAGGATGCCTTCGAGTTTCAGGCTTCGATACAAAGGGCGCCGCGACGGCTCCAGCGCTTGCTCCTCCGCCTCGCAGGCGCGCTGAAAAGCCGCATGCACGGCGCGGCGCTTGTCAGGGTCTCGCACGAGAATAAAATTCCACGGCTGCATGAAGCCGACCGACGGCGCGTGATGCGCCGCGTCGAGAATCCGCATGATGACGTCGCGCGGCACATCGTCGGCGAGAAATTCATCGCGCACGTCGCGGCGCGTGTGAATGGCGCGATAGACCGCGGCGCGCTCGGCCTCGGTGAAGGGCGCGGCGGACGCCAGCGCCGCTTCTTCGGGCGAGGACGGCTTCTTGGCGTCAGTCGCCATTGAAAGCTCTCCAGCGCCAAAGCGAGCCGCGCCCACGCCTCCTCTTCGCCCGGCAGGCCGAAACGCAACCATGTGGGCCGCTCCGCGAAAGCGCGCGCGAGCACGCCATGCGCCGCCAGATGCGCGAACCAGCGCGGCGCCTGCGCATGCGCGACGAGCCGAAAGAGTTGGGTTCCGCCCAGCGCGTTGAAGCCCGCGCGCGCGAGCAGCGCGTCGAGCCGGGCGGCGTCTTGCGCGCAGGCTTTCGCCGCGCCCTCGCGCCATGATTCATCCGCAAGCGCGCGCGCGCCGATGGCGAGCGCCGGCCCCGATACGGCCCAAGGCCCGAGCGCCGCGCGCAGCCGCGCGCCACGGCCGCGCGAACAGAGCGCGAAGCCCAGCCGCAGCCCCGGCAGCCCATAGGCCTTGCCGAAAGAGCGCAGCACGATCAGGCCAGGGCCGCCAGCGGAGGGGACGACGCTGCGCTCGGGCGTAAAATCCATGAAGGATTCGTCGACGATCAATAATCCGCCGCGTTGCGCCATATCTGCGGCGGCCGCGACGATCTCTTCCGCGTCGACAAGGCGTCCGTCGGGATTGTTCGGATTGACGATCACGCCGACCTCGGCGTCCGTCAGCGCGTCGATCGTGTCGACCGTTTCGACATGCGCGCCGGACGCCGCCCAGCAGGCTGCATGTTCGGCGTAGGTGAATCCGAGGATCGCGACACGCCGCGCCGGGAACGCGCGCGGAATCGTCTGAATGAAGCCCTGCGCTCCGGCTCCGGCGACGATCTCGACCCTCGCGGGCGCGCGATAGGCGCCCCGCGCGGCGGTTTCGAGCGCGCTCATGGCGTCATCGTCGGGGAGCCGCGTGAACACATCCGCTGGAAGCGGCGGCAACGGATAGGCGCGCGGATTGACGCCGGTCGAGAGATCGATCCAGGGCTGCGGCGCGTCGGGATAAAGGCGGCGCGCGGCGGCGAGGCGCCCGCCATGCTCGACGAGCGGACGCGCATTGATGGATTGATGCGCCGTCATCGCGCCATCTCCCACAGCGCATCGAGATCGATATGACGTGCGCAATGCGCGGCGAGCGCTTCGAGCGTCTCGTCAACCGAGTCCTCATAGCGCAGCGCCGAGGGCGCGGCGCCGAGCATGCGGAGCAAGGACGCGCGCAGCAAATCATCGGCGAAAAGCCCATGCGCATAAGCGCCCATTACGCGTCTGTCGCGCGAGGCGGCGCCGTCGAGACGGCCATCATCGAAACGCAGGACGGGGCGCTCGCAATCGGCGCCGCAGGTTTCGCCGACATGCATTTCATAGCCGACGAAAGGCGCGTCGAAAGCGAGCGCATCGCCGCCTACCCGCGTCAGCGTTTTTTCTCCCGTCAGCGTCGTCTCGATGTCGAGGAGGCCGAGGCCCTGCGCTTCGCCGGCGGCGCCTTCTATTCCCAAAGGATCGCGAATGACGCGGCCGAGCATCTGATAGCCGCCGCAAAGACCGAAGACGCGGCCGCCGCGCCGCACATGGGCGAGGATGTCGATGTCCCAGCCATTGGCGCGCAGCGCTTCGAGATCGGCGATCGTCGCTTTCGAGCCGGGCAAGATCACGAGCTGCGCCTCGGCCGGCAGCGCCTCGCCCGGCCGCAGGAAAAGGACGCGCGCGCCCGGCTCCGCTTTCAGCGGATCGAGATCGTCGAAATTGGCGATATGCGGCAGGAGCGGAACGGCGATGACGACGCCATCGCCCTTGTCGCTGCGTTGCGCGCGAAGCCCGAAGGCGTCTTCCGCCGGCAGCCGCGCGGCGGCGTCGAAATAAGGAACGAGGCCGAGCGCGCGCCAGCCGGTGCGCTCGGCGATGAACCGCATACCGTCGTCAAAGAGCGAGGCGTCGCCGCGAAATTTATTGACGATAAAGCCTTCGATCATCGCCGCGTCTTCGTCGTCGAGCGCCGCCTTGCAACCGATGAGCTGGGCGATGACGCCGCCGCGGTCGATGTCGCCGACGAGCACGACCGGCGCATTCGCCTCGCGCGCGAAGCCCATATTGGCGATGTCGTTCCTGCGCAGATTGATCTCGGCGGCGCTGCCGGCGCCTTCGACGATGATAAGATCGCTATCGGCCTTCAGCCGCGCGAAGCTCTGCATTACCTGCGGCATGAGGCGCGGCTTCCAGTCCTGATAGTCGCGCGCCTTCGCGTGGCCGACGACATGGCCCTGCACGACGATCTGCGCGCCGGACGCGCCTTGCGGTTTGAGCAGCACGGGGTTCATATCGACGCAAGGCGTAAGCCGCGCGGCGCGCGCCTGCAAGGCCTGCGCCCGGCCGATCTCGCCGCCGTCCGTCGTCACCGCGGCGTTGTTCGACATATTCTGCGGCTTGAAAGGCGCGACCTTGACGCCGCGATTGGCGAAAGCGCGGGCGAGTCCCGCAACGATGAGCGATTTGCCGACATCGGATCCCGTGCCTTGAATCATCAGCGTTTTGCTCATGACGCCAGAAAGGCCATGGCCGCGTCGAGATCATGCGTCGTGGCGACGCCATCGCGCGCCGGCGGCGCGATCATCACGACATCGAGCGCGAGACGGCGCGCGGCCTCGATCTTGGCGTAGGTGAGCGCGCCGCCGCTGTTCTTGGTGACGAGAATGTCGATGCGCCTTTCGCGCATCAGCGCGATTTCATCATCGACGGCGAAGGGCCCGCGCCCGAAAATCACCTCGCAGCGCGGCGGCAAATCTTCGACGCGCGGCGTCTCGATGACGCGCAGCAGATAATCATGCTGCGGCGCGGCGCGAAAATCCGCGACGCCCTGACGGCCGATGGTGAGAAAGACGCGACGCGGCGCTTCGCCCAGCGCGCGCGCGGCGGCGGCGTTATCCGCCACCTCGATCCAGCGGTCGCCCTGCGCCGGGCGCCATGGCGCGCGCGAGAGAGCAAGCAGCGGAATTTGAAGCGCCGCGCAAGCGGCGCTGGCGTTGGCGGAGATGCGCGCCGCGAAAGGATGCGTCGCATCGATCACATGCGAGATGCGCTCTTGCGCAAGATAGCGCGCAAGTCCCTCGACGCCGCCAAATCCGCCGACGCGCGTCGGCAAGTCATGCGCGAGCGGCGCGCTGGTGCGGCCCGCAAGCGAGACGACCCCGTCGAGGCCGTCGGCGGCGATGCGTGCGGCGAGCGCGCGCGCCTCGCTCGTGCCGCCGAGCACCAGCGCGCGGCGGCGGGGCGCTGGCGCGGCACACGAAAGAGGCGATGACGAAAGCGAATTTGTCACGCCAAATTCCACCGATCTTTTCACGCGCATCACAGCAGACCTGATTGATCGCTTCGCGGATGTCATTCCCGACGCGCGCAGCGCGATCGGGAATCCAGGGCAAAATCCGAGCCTCGCCATGTGGCTCTGGATTCCCGATCAGGCCTTTGGCCTGTCGGGAATGACAGCCCCAACGCACCGGCCGGTCGGATTTATATCACGGCATTGATCCGGGCGGACTCACTCGGCGGCGAGTTTCACCGACGCGGGCTGACGGAACTCGGCGAGCAGCCGCTCGCGCTCCGCATCCGCCGCCGCGATATGGCGCGCCTTGATATGGCCGAAACCGCGAATGTGTTCCGGCAGTCGCGCCAGCGCCGCGGCCGACGCGTGATTTTCCGGCGAGAGCGAGACGAGAAATTCGTCGAGCAGCGACTCATATTCGCCGAGCAGCCGGCGCTCCACCACGCGGTCGTGATCGAATCGGAAGAGATCGAGCCATGTGTTGCGCAGGCTCTTCATTTTCGCGAGCACGCGCAGCACCTTGAACATCCACGGACCGAAGGTGATCTTGCGCGAGCCGCCGAAGTCGGTCTTGCGCTGCAGCGAAGGCAGGTTCGGCGCGAGATGCAGTTCGAGCCGCAGATCGCCCTCGAAGGTCTCGTCCAACTGCTGCTGAAAAGCGCCGTCCGTATAGAGCCGCGCGACTTCGTAATAGTCCTTCGTCGCCATCAGCTTGAAGAGATAGCGCGCGACCGCTTCGGTCAATTCGCGCGAGCCCGGCGCGCGCGCGGCCTCGAGCTTCGCGATCTTCTCGACGCGGGCGCGATAACGGGCGGCATAGGCGTCGCTCTGATAATCGGTCAGAAACGCCGCGCGCCTTTCGATGATCTCATCGAGCGTCTTCGACTTCTCGCGGTTGCGATTGGGCTGGCGCAGCGATTCAACCACCGTCTGCACGCTTTTTAAGTCATGCGCGGCGCGACGGCCCCACAGAAAGGCCGAATGGTTCATCGGCACGGATTCGCCGTTCAATTCGATGGCGCGCAGGATCGCCGCGTCCGAAAGCGGCAGATAGCCCTTCTGCCAGGCGTAGCCGAGGATGAAAATATTGGCGGCGATCGAATCGCCCAAAAGCGCCTGCGCCATGCCGGTGACGTCGATGAAGGTCGACTCCGGTCCGCCGGCGCGGCGGATCGCTTGTTTGATCTCATGCGCCGGCAGGACGAAATCGGGGTTGCGCTCGATGTCGCCGGGAAAGACTTCGGCGCTGTTGACGAGCACCGCCGTCTTGCCCTGCTCCACGCCGGCGAGCACCTGCTTCGCGCCCGCCACGACGAGGTCGCAGCCCAGCATCAGATCGGCTTCGCCGGCGGCGATGCGAATGGCGTGCACGTCGCCGGGCGCGCGACCGATCTTGACATGGCAATAGACGGCGCCGCCCTTCTGCGCGAGGCCGGCCATGTCGATGACGCCGACGCCCTTGCCCTCGAGATGCGCGGCCATGCCGAGAATGGCGGAGACGGTGACGACGCCCGTGCCGCCCAAGCCCGCAACCAAAACGCCGTAAGGCGTTTCGCCGATCTCAGCAATCCGCGGCCTGGGCAAAGCCGACTCGCCGATTGCGTCCTCCTTCGAGGGCAGCGGCGCTTTCTTCATGCGCCCGCCGCGCACGGTGACGAAGCTCGGGCAGAAGCCTTCGAGACAGGAGAAGTCCTTGTTGCAGGCCGATTGATCAATGCGGCGCTTGCGGCCGAATTCCGTCTCGAGCGGCTGCACCGCGACGCAGTTCGACGCGGTGCCGCAGTCGCCGCATCCCTCGCAAACGAGTTCGTTGATGATGACGCGCGCGTCGGGATCGTCCATCAGTCCGCGCTTGCGCAGGCGACGCTTTTCCGTGGCGCAGGTCTGGTCGTAGATGAGGACGGTGACGCCATCGGTCTGCGCCAATTCGCGCTGCACCTCGTTGATGACGTTGCGATGATGAATCGTCAGGCCCGGCGGCCAGGCGATCGTCGGCGAATATTTGCCCGGCTCGTCCGTGACGAGCGCGATCTTCTTGACGCCCTCGGCCGCGACCTGACGCGCGATCGCTTCGACCGTGAGCTCGCCCTCATGCTTCTGGCCGCCGGTCATGGCGACGACGCCGTTGAAGAGAATCTTGAAGGTGATGTTGGTGTTGGCCGCGACCGCGAAGCGAATGGCGAGCGAACCGGAGTGGTTGTAGGTGCCGTCGCCGAGGTTCTGGAACATATGCTTGCGCGTCGAGAACGGCGCTTCGCCGATCCAGTTCGCGCCCTCGCCGCCCATATGGGTGTAGCCCTCGGTCGAGCGATCCATCCATTGCGCCATGTAATGGCAGCCGATGCCGGTATAGGCGCGCGAGCCTTCGGGCACATGCGTCGAGGTCGAATGCGGACAGCCGGCGCAAAAATGCGGGACGCGCACGGTGACGTCGGTCATCGTCTTGCGCTTGTCCTGCAGGCGCTCGAGCCGGCGCACGCGCGCCTCCAGCTCTTCGAGCGGATGATATTTCAGCAGGCGCCGGCCGAGGGCGATGGCGACGTCATTGGCGTCGAGCGCGCCCTTGACCGGGAACAGCCATTCGCCGCGCTCGTCCTTCTTGCCGACGCAGAGCGGCTGGTGCGGCGCGCCGTAAAGCTCCTCGCGCAACTGCACTTCGATGAGCGAGCGCTTCTCCTCGACGACCATGATGAGATCGAGGCCGCGCGCGAATTCGCGCAGGCCCTGCGGCTCGAGCGGCCAGGGCGCGGCGATCTTGTAGAGGCGCAGGCCCAGGTCATTGGCCTTCACCTCGTCGATGCCGAGATCGTCCATCGCCTGCCGCACGTCGAGATAGGACTTGCCGACGGTGATGACGCCGATCTTCGGATTCGTTCCGCCAGAGGTGACGATCCGGTTCAGGCGATTGGCGCGCAGGAAAGCGAGCATCGCGTCGCGCTTGCTCTCCTGCAGCCGCTCTTCCTGCGCCAGCACCGGATCGCCGGCGCGAATATTGAGGCCGCCCAGCGGCATGGCGAAATCCTGCGGCGCGATCGGGCGCACGCGATCGAGCGAGCCGTCGATCGAGGCCGTCGACTCCACCGTATCCTTCAGGAGCTTTAAGCCGACCCAGACGCCGGCGAAGCGCGACATGGCGAAGCCGTAAAGGCCGTAGTCGAGAATTTCCTGCACGCCGGCGGGCGAGAGGATCGGCATCATCACATCGACGAAATGATAGTCGGACTGATGCGCGGTGGTGGAGGATTCGGCCGTGTGGTCGTCGCCCATCAAGGCGAGGGCGCCGCCGTAGCGCGAGGTGCCGGCGAGATTGACGTGGCGCAGCGCGTCGCCGCTGCGGTCGACGCCCGGCCCCTTGCCGTACCATAGCGAGAAGACGCCGTCATATTTGCCCTCGCCGCGCATCTCCGCCTGCTGCGCGCCCCAGATGGCGGTCGCCGCGAGGTCTTCGTTGAGGCCCGGCATGTAGAGAATGTCATTGGCGTCGAACAGCGCCTTGGCCTTGTGCATCTGCGCGTCGACGCCGCCCAGGGGCGAGCCGCGATAGCCGGTGACGAAGCCCGCCGTCTTGAGGCCGGCGCGGCGGTCCGCCTCCTTCTGCATCAAAAGCAGGCGCACGATCGCCTGCGTGCCGGTGATCAGCACACGCGACCTGTCGAGTTCAAATCGATCGGAGAGCGACGCCTGGGCGAAGGCGGAGCCGGTCATTCCGTCGCCGGCGGCAATTTCCGCCATTACTTGCTCTCCTGCGCGAAAACGGCGATGCGCGCTTGGGACTCTTGCGCTCACACGCTAAATACAAGGATCGAGGATCAATCTGCTGCGAGAACGAATCCTGTTTCGCGACTTACCCGGGGTTTTTGGCCGCATGCCGCGCGGCGCTCCTTCCAGCGCCGACTCTCTCCATTCGCCACCTTATGCCACAGCGAAGCGCCTTTTCAAGGACCGATCTCTTAGCATACACAGGCGCTAAGCGGGGAATGCGCGCCCCGTTTTCGCCGCCTTCGCCGCCTATGCGCGAGACTGGCATGAAGCTGAAAATCCACTCGATTCTTGTCCTTTTGACGACAGCGATCAGCCTTAACGCGGCCTGGGCGCATCCGCATGTGTGGGTGGCGGTGCGCAGCGAGGTCGTGTTCTCCGGCGACGGCAAGATCGCGGGCGTGCGGCATGCGTGGGAATTTGACGAAATGTATTCAGCCTACGCCGTCCAGGGCCTCGGCAAGGACGGAAAGCCGCCGACCCCGGAAGAGCTTGCGCCGCTCGCCAAAACAAATGTCGAATCTCTGGCCGAGTTCGAATTTTTCACCTTTGCGAAGCAAAATAGCGCCAAGCTCGCGTTCAAGCCGCCGGAAAATGTGACGCTGGAGGCGAGCGACAAGAAAATCGTCACCTTGCGCTTCTACTCTGCCGCTCGTGACGCCGGTCGCGGTGAAAAAGCCGTTTTCCTTCCAGGTTTACGATCCCACCTATTTCGTCTCCTTCGGCCTGGAGAAACAGAACCCGATCACTCTGGCCAAGGCCCCCGCCGGATGCTCGCTCAGCCTCGTCGAGCCCGCGCCGCTCCAGGCCGTCGACAACCAGAAATTGAGCGAATCCTTCTTCCAGAACATGTCGCCTGGCTCCGATTTCGGCATGAAACTGGCGACGCGCGCGATCGTGGCCTGTCCGTGAAAATTTCGCCTCGGGGCTTGTGGATCGCGCTTGCGGCCGCCTCGCTGGCGGCGGTCGCGCTGTCGCCCGCGCTCGCCCAGGCGCGCCATCCTTTCGCCGTCGGCGGGCAGGAAGCGGCGGGGGCCGCAACCGGATTCGCCGGCCTCATCCTGGCCTGGCAAAGCAAGTTCCACACTGAACTGCACGCCGCCGCGCGGGCGCTGAAAACCGACGGCTCCGCCTTTTTCGCGCTCGCGGCGGCGAGCTTCGCCTATGGCGCCTTTCACGCCGCCGGCCCCGGGCACGGCAAGGCGGTGCTCGCCTCCTACATGCTCGCCAATGAAACGGCGCTCAAGCGCGGTCTGCTGCTCGCCGCGCTCGCCGCGCTGCTGCAAGGGCTTGTGGCGATCGGCCTCGTCGGCGCGGCGGCGGCGCTCTTTAACGCCACGGCGGCGCAAATGAGCGACGCCGCCCGCTTCATTGAGCTCGCGAGCTACGCCGCCATCGCAGCGCTGGGCGCAAGGCTCGTCTGGACGAAGGGCCGCGCATTCGCCGCCGCCCTCCGTCAGCCGAAGGCGCCCCTCGCGCGCGGCGGCTTTGTCTGCGAGGCGATCGACGATCCGACGCATGTTCATGACGAGAACTGCCGCCATGCGCCGGACCCAACGACCTTGGTCGGCCCCAAGTTTCGCTGGGGGGATGCGGCGGCCACCGTCGTCGCGGCGGGCCTGCGCCCCTGCTCCGGCGCCATTCTCGTGCTCGTCTTCACCCTCTCGCAAGGGCTCTTCGCCGCGGGCGCCGCCGCCGTGATGGCGATGTCGGCCGGAACGGCGATCACCACGGGCGCGCTCGCCGCGACCGCCGTCTACGCCAAAGGGGCGGCTTTGCGCTTGGGGACGAAGGATTCGCGGCGCGCTCTGGTTTTCGCGCGCGGCGCGGAGCTTCTCGCAGCCGTTCTCGTGCTGGCGCTGGGCCTCGCTCTCCTCGCCGGAATAGGACTGGCGCCGCCCAACGCGGCGTGACGGCGCGCTCGCCGCAATGCAATAATGATCACAATGCGCGGATGGCGTTAATTTGGCGTGAGACGCATTATCTTAGAGATAGGTTGATTCGCGAGAACGATGATTTCGCATTCGCGATTGCATTGAATCGCAAGGGCGCGAGGCCGACATGACGGGCGCAGAAAAACGAGACGACCCATATGCGACGCGGCCTTGGCTCGCCTCTTATCCGGAAGGCGTTCCAACTGACATCGACGCATCCGCCTATTCCACTTTGGTCGACACTTTCAACGCCAGCGTCGAACAGTTTGCCGACTGGCCGTCGATGCAGAGCTTCGGCGCGACGCTGACCTACGCGGAGCTTGGACGCGCCGCCGTCGCCGTCGCCGCCTGGCTGCAGTCGCGCGGCTTAAAAAAGGGCGACCGCGTCGCGATCATGTCGCCCAATGTCCTCGCCTATCCCGCAATTCTCTTCGGCGTGCTGCTCGCGGGCGGCGTCGTGGTCAATGTCAATCCGCTCTATACGCCGCACGAACTCGAGCACCAGATCAACGACTCCGGCGCGCGCTTCCTTTTCGTTTTCGAAAATTTCGCGCACACGGCTGAAGCCGCCTGGCCGCATATGAAGCTCGAGCGCGCGATCATCGTGAAGCCCGGCGATCTGATGGGCCTGCGCGGCATTATCCTTAATTTGGCGGCGCGCTGGATCAAGCGCATGATCCCAGCCTATCGCCTGCCGGGTTGCGTCGCCTTCTCGCAAGTATTGCAGGCGGGCGCGGAGGAGCCCTTCAAGCCGACGCCGATTGCGCCAAGCGACGTCGCCTTTCTGCAATACACAGGCGGAACGACCGGCGTCGCGAAGGGCGCCATGCTGCTCCATCGCAACGTCGCCGCCAATGTCGAGCAATCATGGGCCTGGTTGAAGCCGCTGCTCGGATCGCGCCATCCCTTGATCATGGTGACGGCGCTGCCGCTCTATCACATTTTCGGCCTCACGGCCTGCTGCCTGCTTCTCGTCAAGGTCGGCGGGAGCTGTTTGCTCATCGCCAATCCGCGCGACCTGAAAGGCTTCGTCGCGACATTGCGGAACACGCCTTTCACGTTATTTTGCGGCGTGAACACGCTCTATGCCGCCCTGGTGGATCGTTCGGATATCAAATCGGTGGACTTCTCCAGGCTCGCTTTCAACTTTTCGGGCGGCATGTCGACGCAACAAGTCGTCGCGCATGAGTGGAAAGCCCTGACGGGCAAGCCCATCGTCGAGGGCTATGGCCTCTCCGAGACATCGCCGATCGTGACAATCAATCACCCCATGATTGCCGAATTCACGGGCGCGATCGGCTACCCCATTCCATCGACGGAAATTTCGATCCGCGGGCCAGAAGGCGATATCGTCCCTGTCGGCGAACGCGGCGAACTTTGCGTGAAGGGTCCGCAATTGATGGCGGGATACTGGCGCAAGCCGGAAGAAACCGCGAAGGCCATGACGGCGGACGGCTTTCTCAGAACGGGCGATATCGCGGTCATGGCGCCCGACGGCCTGATCACGATCGTCGACCGCCTGAAGGACATGATCCTCGTTTCGGGCTTCAACGTCTATCCCAACGAAGTTGAAGCCGTGCTGATCGAACATCCAAAGGTGAAGGAAATTGCGGTCATCGGCGTGCCGCATGAGCATTCGGGCGAAGCGCCGATGGCTTTCGTCGTGGCGCGCGATCCGAGCCTCACGCGCGAGGAATTGCGCGCCTTCGCGCATGAGCAGCTGACGAGCTACAAGGTTCCGCGCTATTTCGAATTTCGCGAGAGCCTGCCGAAAACCAATGTCGGCAAGATGTTGCGGCGCGCGCTCAGAGAGGAGTTTCTGGCGCGGAAAAAAACCGTCGCCGACGAAGGGCGCGGCAAGAGCGTTCGCACGGAACTGGAGCGATAAGTCAGGTCGCGCCGAAACGCGCCGCCGCTTCGTCGATCGCATCGTAAGCGAGATCGAGTTCCGCCGCCTCGACGCAATAGGGCGGAAGGACGTAAATCGTCGGGCCGAGCGGGCGCAGCAACAGACCGCGCTCATTGAAGAAGCGCATCAGATCGAGACCGATCGTCGCGAGATAACCGCTTTGCGCAATGTTCAGATCAAGCGCGGTGATAATTCCGGAGCGGCGGGCGTTCGAGAAGCGCGCGTCTTGCGCGAAACGCGCGAGGCGCGCGGCCTGCATGTCGCAGAGTTTCGCG
The DNA here is from genome assembly GCA_963706255.1 of uncultured Alphaproteobacteria bacterium. Taxonomy (GTDB): domain Bacteria; phylum Pseudomonadota; class Alphaproteobacteria; order Rhizobiales; family Beijerinckiaceae; genus Methylocystis. The sequence continues at coordinate 223,216 of CAVPMJ010000027.1, forward strand.
ACGCGCGCGGCGGGTTCGCCCGTCTCCCAAATGTCGAGATTGGCCAGCGCCGCCGCGCAGGCGATCGGATTGGCCGTGTAGGAGCTTGAGTGAAAAAAGGCGCGCGCGCGATCGGGCGACAAATGCGCCTCGAAAATCTCGCGCTTGCACAGGGTGACGGCGAGCGGCAGCGCGCCGCCGGTGAGGCCTTTGGCGTAGCAGGCGATGTCGGGAATGACGCCGGCCTGTTCGCAAGCGAAGAGCGTTCCGGTGCGGCCGAAGCCCGTCATTACTTCGTCTGCGATGAAGAGAACGCCGTGACGCTCGCAAACGCGCTTCATCTCCGCGAGCGTCTCACCGCCATAGGTCAGCATTCCGCCGGCGCCGAGAATAAGCGGCTCGACGACGAAAGCGGCGGCGTCATGGCGGCAGGCGCGCTCCAGCCCGTCGAGCGTTTCCTGCTCGCGCCCGCGCGCCGGAAAGGGAACGCGCGCGACATCATAAAGCAACGGCTCGTATGGCGCGTTGAAAGGCGAGCGCGCGCCGGCCGACATGGTCCCGATCGTGTCGCCATGATAGCCGTGCTCCAGCGCGATGATGCGCGTGCGCGCCTGCCCGCGATTGCGCCAGAAGCCCAGCGTCATCTTGATCGCGACTTCGACGCAGGTCGAGCCGCTGTCGGAATAGAAGACGTAATCGAGCCCCGGCGCGGTCAGCGCGACGAGGCGGCGCGCCAGCGCTTCCGCCGGCTCATGAGTGAAGCCCGCGAAAATAATCTGATCGAGCTTTTCCGTCTCTTCCCGGATCGCCTGCATGATCGCCGGATGGCGGTGGCCATGGGTGATCACCCACCAGGAAGAAATCGCGTCAAGGAAGCGCTTGCCGTCTTCGGCCTCGAGCCACGCGCCTTCGGCACGCGCGATCTTGATCGCGCCGGGCTGCAAGGCGTGCTGGGTGAAGGGTCGCCAGACAGGCGAGTTGGCGACAAGGCTCATGCGTCAATCTCGAAAGCGTCGCGCGCGACGCCGGCGTCGAAAGCCGCGCGCAGCGTTTGCGGCGTGAGAGGATCGAGCATCGGCAAGCGCCCAAGCATGAGCGCATCGCCTAACGCCGCAATCGAGCGCTGCGCATCCGCCTGTTCGTCGCCGACGAAGACGACGCCAAGGACGGAAATATCGCGCCGCCGCAGGGCTTCGAGCGTCAGCAGAGTATGATTGATGGTCCCTAGCGCCGTGCGCGCGACGAGAACGACGGACAGACGCCAACGCCGCAGCACATCGATCGTCAGCACGCGATCATTGAGCGGAACCATCACGCCGCCTACTGTCTCGATGATGAGCGGACCATCACACTCGGGCGGATTGAGCGCCGCGGCGTCGATCTCGACGCCTTCGTCTCGCGCGGAAAGATGCGGCGACGCGGGTCGGCGCAAACGCCAGGCCTCGGGAAGAATCCGCTGCGCCGGCGCGCCGGAAAGCCGCGCGACGATTTCGGAATCCGTCTCTCCTTCCAAGCCGGCTTGCACCGGCTTCCAGTAATAGGCATTGAGGGCGGCGACGAGCGCGGCGGAGACGACAGTCTTGCCGACGCCCGTATCGGTTCCGGCGATGACGAAGCGGCGATTCATGCTTCGAGCCTCGCGAGCTCTTCGCCAAGATGCGCGATCATTTGCGCAACCTGCTCTTCGCTGGCATGCAGGGTCAACGCAATGCGCAGCCGCGCTGCGCCTTCGGGCACGGTCGGCGGGCGAATGGCGCGAATGTCATAGCCATGCGCCTGCATGCGCGCGGCAAGCGTCATGGCGCGCGCGTCAGATCCGACGACGATCGGCTGTATCTGCGAGCCGGAAGGTTCGATGTCGCAGACGCGGCGCAGTTCCGCGCCCGCGTAAGCGATGCGCGCCGCAAGCTGAGCGCGCCGATCGTCGGCCGTCTCGATGAGCGTGAGCGCCGCGCGCACGCAGGCGGCGATAAGGGGCGACGGCGCCGTCGCGAAGATGAAGGGCCGGCAGCGGTTGATCAGAAAATCGCGCAGCACGCGCGGCAGGCAGAGAATTCCGCCCATGACGCCCAGCGCCTTGCCGCAAGTGTGCAGCGTTATCACATTGTCGCGGCCTTCAAGCCGCGCGGCGAGGCCGCGTCCGCCGCGTCCGTAAACGCCGGTCGCATGCGCTTCGTCAATGACGAGAAATGCCTCGCTGCGCTCGGCGAGCGCGAAAAGATCGTCGAGCGGCGCCTTGTCGCCATCCATGCTGTAGAGACTTTCGACGACGATCCAGGCGCGGCCGCGCCCGCCCTTTTCGCGCCAGTCGCGGATCGCCCCCTCGGCGGCTCCGACGTCATTATGCGGAAAACTCGCGTTCGGCGCGCGCGACAGGCGCATGCCCTCATGCGCGCTGGCGTGCGCGAGCGAATCATAGACGATGAGATCGTCGCGCTGGGGCGCGGTCGCGAGCAGCGCCTCATTGGCCGTAAATCCAGCGCTGAAATAGAGCGCGCTTTCCGCGCCGAAAAAGCGCGCCGCCTCCGCTTCCAGCGCCTCATGTTCCGGATGATTGCCGCGCAGCAACCGAGACCCGCCAGCCCCGACGGGAACGCCGCGCGCAAGCGCCGCGATCGCGGCGGCCTCGGCGAGCTCCGGCAACTCCGCGAGCGCGAGATAGTCGTTGGAGGCGAAATCGAGCCCAGCGCGCGGCGCAAGCGCGCGCAGCCTGTCGCGCGCGGCGAGTTTCGCGAGGTCCTGCGTGTAGCGCTCGAGCATGAAGGATCAAACTTTGGATGTCAGGAAAAGCGCTCCCAGGCGGCTTGCCGCGAAACGCCCAAGGCCTTGCCGATCGCGGCCCAGCTTACCTCGCGTTTGCGGAGCGCCGCCACCTGCGCGTGGATCAGAGAATGCAGCGCGGCGACGCTCGCTTCGCTCGCCTTGATCGAGGACAGCAACTGCTCGTCGGAAAGATCGTCCCATCCTTTGAACGGCGAAGGCGTGGCGTCAAGGATCCTATTGCACACGCCGACGCAGTCGTCGCAAATATAACCGCCCGCCGCGCCGGCGACGAGCCGCGAGACCTCCGTCTCGGATTTCTTGCAGAAAGAGCAACGCAGTTTTCGCTTCGGCAGAGCAAGCATCGCCGCCTCCGATGTCAAGGTATGCTTGACAGACGCCGCGCCCTTCGTCAAGCCTGCCCTGACAGGCGGCCGCACTTGAAAATGGCGCTCCCAACCGCAATCTAGGGATTGCAGTCTCTGCCCCACGGAGCCGCCGCATGACCGCGCAAATCAGCGCCGACGAGCCGCCTTCCCATACGCCCTGGCCGCCGATTCTGATGGCGGCGACACTTGCGGCCGGTCTTGCGCTCGACTGGGCGACCGGAAGCTCGCTTGCTGACCGCGCCCCATTTTCCCTGACGCAAGCGGCGGGCGGCGCGATCGTCGCGCTGGCGCTCGCAAACGATGTCTGGTGCGCGCGGCTTCTCGCGCGTCGCCACACGACGATTATGCCGCACCGGGCCGCTTCATTTCTCGTTACCGACGGCCCGTTTCGCTATTCGCGAAATCCAATCTACGTCTCGCATGTGGCGCTGATCTTCGGCCTCGGCCTGATGCTCGGCTCGCCATTCACGCTGTTGTTAACGCCGCTTCTCGCGCTCGGTCTGACCAAACTCGCTATCGAGCCGGAAGAACGGCATCTCTTGCGAAAATTCGGCGACGACTACCGGTCCTATATGGCGCGCACGCGCCGTTGGCTTTAAACTCATCCGCGCATGAACGGCGTTGTGAGCGAGGCGGCAAGGATGAATGCTCCAACAACTGTATCGGGCGGCGGACGCCTCGACTTTACCGTGCGCGGCATGACCTGCGCCTCATGCGTGTCGCATGTCGAAAAGGCGCTCGTCCATACGCCGGGCGTTGCCTCGGCCAGCGTCAATCTCGCCACGGAGCGCGCGGAGGTCGCGCTGGCGCCTGGGGCGAATCTCACGCAGCTCGTCAAATCCGTCTCCGACGCCGGCTATGAGCCCGTTGTCGAAACGATCGAGATTGGCGTCGGCGGCATGACATGCGCCTCTTGTGTCGCGCATGTCGAAAAGGCGCTGCGCGGCGTGCCGGGCGTGCTCGACGCGCAGGTCAATCTCGCGACCGAGCGCGCCTCCGTTCGCGCCCTCATGGGCCCCGGCCTTACTGAGCGCCTGCGCCGCGCCATATCGCAGGCAGGCTATGAGCCGCGCCTCATCGAAACAGATGCAGGCGCCGCCGATCGCGAACGCGCGCGCCGCGACGAAGAGATGCAGGCGCTGCAAATGCGGCTCATTCTCGCGGCGATTTTCACCGCGCCCGTTTTCGTGCTGGAGATGGGCGCGCATGTCATCCCGGGCTTTCACGATTGGGTGATGGCGACCATCGGCCATGACATGGTCCGCCAAATCTCCTTCCTTTGCGCCTCGATCGTTCTCTTCGGCCCCGGCCTCGTCTTCTTCATCAAGGGTGTTCCGGCGCTGCTGCGCGGCCAGCCGGACATGAACGCGCTGGTCGCGACGGGCACGCTCAGCGCCTATCTCTATTCGGTGGTCGCGACCTTCCTGCCGCATCTCCTTCCCGAAGGCGCGGTCAATGTCTATTTCGAAGCCGCGGTCGTCATCGTCACGCTCATATTGTTCGGCCGCCTTCTGGAGGCGCGCGCCAAGGGCCGCACCTCCGAGGCGATCCGCGCGCTGGCGCGTCTTCAGCCGAAGACCGCGCGCATCGAGCGCGACGGCGCGACCGTCGACGTCGATATCGACGACGTGCGCGTCGGCGACATCGTGCTGGTCCGACCGGGCGAGCGCATTCCGACCGATGGCGTGGTGACGCAAGGCTCCTCCTACGTCGATGAATCGATGGTGACGGGCGAGCCTGCGCCGGTGTCGAAAACCGTCGGCGCGGCGGTGACCGGCGCGACCGTCAACGGTTCCGGAGCCTTCTCCTTCCGGGCGACGCGCGTCGGCGCCGACACCACGCTCGCCGGCATCATCCGCATGGTCGAGCAAGCGCAGGGCGCGAAGCTCCCCATCCAAGCCATGGTCGATCGCGTCACCGCCGTCTTCGTCCCGGCGGTGTTCGCGGTCGCCGCGCTCACTTTCCTCGTCTGGATGCTCATCGGCCCCGAGCCGCGCCTCACTTACGCGCTCGTCAACGCCGTCGCCGTGCTGATCATCGCCTGCCCCTGCGCCATGGGCCTCGCCACGCCCGCCGCGATCATGACCGGCACGGGCCGCGCCGCCGAGCTTGGCGTTCTGTTTCGCAAGGGCGAGGCGCTGCAGACATTGCGCGACGTCACGCTGATCGCCTTCGACAAGACCGGCACGCTCACCCATGGCAAGCCGCGCCTGACGGATCTGATTGCAACGCGCGGCGGCGATCAAAACGAATTGCTGCGTCTTGCCGCCAGCGTCGAAGCGCAGTCCGAACATCCTGTCGGCGCGGCGCTGGTCGCCGCCGCCAAGGACCGCGATTTGAGCCTGTCGCCCTGCGCGGACTTCGCTTCAATCGCCGGCATGGGCGTCACCGGCGTCGTCGGAAAAAAGAAGCTCGCCATCGGCGCGGAGCGCTTCATGACTTCGCTGGGCCTCAATGTTGCGCCCTTCGAGCAGGACGCCGCCAGGCTCGCCGATGAAGGCAAGACGCCGCTCTATGTCTCCGTCAATGGCAAGCTTGCCGCGATCCTTTCGGTCGCGGATGAACTGAAGCCCACGAGCCGCGCGGCGATCGACGCCCTTCATGCGATGGGCGTGAAGACCGCGATGATCACCGGCGATGACGCGCGCGCCGCGAACGCCATCGCGCGTCGGCTTGGCATCGACGAGGTCGTCGCCGGCGTCCTGCCGGACGGCAAGGTCGCGACGCTCGAACGGCTGCGCGAGGCAAACAAGATCGCCTTCGTCGGCGACGGCGTGAACGACGCGCCGGCGCTCGCGGCCGCCGACGCTGGCATCGCCATCGGCACGGGAACCGACATTGCGATCGAAGCGGCCGATGTCGTGCTGATGTCCGGCGATCTCGCCAAAGTGCCGGCGGCGCTCGCGATCTCTCACGCCACGATGCGCAACATCAAGCAGAATTTGTTCTGGGCCTTCGGCTATAACGCCCTTCTCATTCCCGTCGCGGCGGGCGCGCTCTATCCGATCAACGGCATGCTGCTCTCGCCGATGCTCGGCGCGGCGGCCATGGCGCTGTCAAGCGTCTTCGTGCTCACCAATGCGCTGCGGCTGCGGCGCTTCCAACCGCCCGGGGTCGCGAGCGCCGAAGCCGCCGCCGTTGAAGCGCCGAAAGTCGAAACGCAAGAGATAAAACAAGAAATCAAGGAGGAAGCGATGACGACATACAATGTGAAGGACATGACCTGCGGCATGTGCGTGAAGCATGTCACCAAGGCGGTGCAGGCGGTCGAGCCCGGCGCCGAGGTGAAGGTGGACCTCGCCAGCGGCAGGGTCGATGTGACGCCCGCGCCCAAGGATGCGGCGGCTCTCGCCAAGGCGATCACCGACGCTGGCTATCCGGCGCAACTCGCATCCTGAATCCACAGGCGCGGCGCGACCCGCTTGCGTCGCCGCCTCTTGCGCGCAGAGATGTCGCCGTGAATTTTGATGGCGGTTTCGCCAGACAAGGCGCCCGATGACCCGTTCCCTCGCCGGAAAAACCCTCTTCATCACCGGCGCGAGCCGCGGCATCGGCCTTGCGATCGCCATGCGCGCCGCGCGCGACGGCGCCAATATCGTCATCGCCGCCAAGAGCGTGGTCGAGAACCCGAAAATTCCGGGCACGATCTACACCGCCGCCGCCGAGATCGAGGCGGCGGGCGGACAGGCGCTCGCCGTTCCTTGCGACATTCGCTTCGACGATCAGGTTGAAGCCGCCATGGCGCAGGCGGCGTCCTCCTTCGGCGGCGTCGACATTCTGGTCAACAACGCCAGCGCCATTGATTTGCGCGGCATCGACTCGCTGGAGATGAAACGCTTCGATCTGATGCATCAGATCAATGCGCGCGGAACTTATCTGTGCTGCAAGGCGGCGCTGCCTCTCTTACGCAAATCCGCCAATCCGCATATCCTCACCCTGTCGCCGCCGCTCGACATGAACCCGAAATGGTTCTCGCCCAACCTCGCCTATACGATGGCGAAATACGGCATGAGCCTTGTGACGCTTGGGCTGGCGCGCGATCTCGCGCGCGACAAGGTCGCGGTGAATTCGCTTTGGCCGGAGACCGCGATCGCGACCGCCGCCGTCGGCAATCTTCTCGGCGGCGACGAATTGATCCGGCGCTCGCGAAAGCCCGATATCGTCGCCGACGCCGCCCATGCGATCCTGACGCGCCCAGCGGCGAGCTGCAGCGGGAATTTCTTCGTCGACGTCCGCGTGCTGATGGAGGAAGGCGTGATCGACTTCTCCGCCTACGCGGTCGATCCGCGCGTCGACGCCGTGCTCGATTTTTTTCTCGAGGAGCCGATCAGCGCCAATGTCCGCAAATCCGCCTTTCACGTCGGCAGATAGACGCCTTCATGTAATCGCCGCGGCGCCGACGGCGATCGTGTAGAGGCCGACGGCGGCGACGATTGCGCCGGAAAGATAGGGCGCGCGCGCCGCCAGCGTATCGAAACCCGGCCAACGCGACGCGGCATGACGCAGGCCGAGCGCCGCGGCGACGCCGACGAGAACAAGGGTCAGCGCCAAACCGACGCTGAAGCAGAGCACCAGCGCGGCGCCGAGGCCGAAGCGTCCGACCTGCAGGCACAGCAAAAGCACGGTGATCGACGCCGGACAGGGAATGAGTCCGCCGGTCAGGCCAAACAGGATGATTTGCCCCGTCGTCACCTGGCGATGGGCGAAACGGCGTTCAATATCGAGCGCATGCTCGCGCTCATGCGCGTCGGCGTAAACGGTCGGATCGAGTTCGAGAAGATCGCTTTCAAATTTTTCTTCTTCTCGGCTGTGCGGCATGGCGGCGTCATGCGCATGGCTGTGATCATGCGCATGGCCGTCTTCATGAAGATGAGCGGGCGATTGGTCGCCGCCAGGAGGCGCGCCGTTTGAGGCGATGTCGCGCCAGGTGCGCCACGCCATCCAGGCGGCGACCGCGACGATCAAGACGCCGGAGGCGATCTGCAAATAGGGTTCATTCGCTTCGGCGTTGAATTGCGCGCCGAAATAGAGACCCGTCAAGGCGATCGCCCAGACGATCGCCGTATGCGAAAGGGTCGCGGCGAGTCCCAGCAATACGGCCTGCGCGACCGTGCCGCGCACGGCGACGATGAAAGCCGCCATCATCGTCTTGGAATGTCCGGGCTCCAGACCATGCAGCGCGCCGAGCGCGACCGCGCTCGGAACAAAGACCCATGCGTTCGCCGCGCCGGCGTTGAAAGCTTCCGAAAGGCTGGACATTTACGTCGGCGCAGCTCCTGAACGGAACGTCGGTCGGCTATCCGGAGACGCGGCCGCTTCTATGACGGCGGCGCGCGCACGGCCTCTGACCTCGTTTCAAGAGCCCGTATCCCTGCTATTTATAGTGAGCGCCCCACCGCGAAACAAGCGCGGGGCGCGCGAGCTATACGGGCGCTGGCGCGTCAATCGCGCCGCCAAAAGAGAACCCCCGGCTTTTTGGGCCGGGGGCTATTATTCTGGTATCCGTCAGTTTCGCTTAGGGCATATCGCCGGCGACGAACTTGGGAATGACCGGACCGCCGATTTCGGCCGCGAAGCGGCGTCCCGACGGCGAGAAGAACATCAGCAGGCCGCCGATCTGGCTGTCGGTGTCGTAAGCCAGGTCGGACAGACGCTCGATATCCCAACGCGCGTCCTGGATCTTCACGGCGATTTCCTTGGTCTCGCCCGGCGCGATTGGCGTCGCGTCGGTCGAAAGGCCGCGGTCAGCCAACAGATAGTCCGGGAACTCGGGCTTCGTCGTGAACACGTCCGGGTTCAGGAAGCGCAGACCGGCCGCGGTGTATTCGCCAAGGCGCAGCGGCTCGGAGGTCGAGTTCGTGACCTTGACGTTGATCGACAGTTCGCGGCCCGGCACCTTGTAGACGCCGCCATTGAGCTCGGTCGTCACGCGCTCCTTGCCGACGCCCGCCGTGCCTTCCGTCTGGATCGGCGTCAGCGGCTTCTGCAAGCCCGCCTGAAGCGGGATCGTGCGCGGGAAGGTCGAGTTCGTCACGGCGTAGCCGACGATCGTGGCGAGAATGGTCAGCGCCAGAACGATCGCGCCAATGCGCTTGTCGTCGTCGTTCACTTGCTCGTCCACGCGGCCGGTGGCGACCCGCAGATAAGAAGCGATGATGCCCTTCCGGACGAACCAGAACAGGATCCACGCCGCGCCAACCGCAAGCCACGGCAGATGCCACGCGTAAACGCGGCTGATGCCGTAATGCTCGAGATCGATCGTCGAGCCGTCAAGCAACGTCACCGGATTGGTGAAGTCCTTCATGTCGCCCTTGATCTCGATCCACTGGCCGGGGCCGATGATCGGACCGCCGCCCTCGACGTTGATCTGCGCATGCACATGCCAACGGCCCGCGCGACGACCGCGCAGATTGATCGAGAAGGCGTAGTCGTTGCCCGGAACGAGCGACACAGAACGCGGCGCGAACTGCTCGCCGATGAACTGCGCCGTGCGCACCAGAACCGGACCAGGCTCGCCCGCGTTCAAGAACGACACCCGCGGGTTGGCGACCGCCTGCGGCCACGCCGAGAAGACGTGAACCTTGCCAGACAGAACCATCTCTTCATTGACGTTGACCGTCGTCTTCGACCACTGAACGTCATACCAGTTCAGCGTCCGCATGCGAAGGAACGCCTGCTGCGACTTCTCGCCGTGCGCCGACGCAGGAGCGATCGCTCCCAAGGTCGCCGCCACAGCCGCCGCCGCGCCAATCGCGGCCAGCTTGACTAGCTTTCTCATCGATAAACCTCCCAGGTTCCTCTTTGGCCCGGCCGGCGCCTCGCGCGCCAACCGGCCTCTTTTCCCTCGCAGCGGATTTGAGCCAACATCAGCCGCTCAAAGCCCGCCGCGTCTCTTCTTTTTCGAGGCGGCCGCGGATCGACAACCCGCGGCCCTTAAGTCCGCGTCAGATGGTGTCGATGATCTTGGTCGTCGAATACCAACGGCCCATGAACCACCACAGGAAATACACCATCATCGAGACGAAGCCCGAGAAGAACGCCGCGACCGGCACAACGTCCTTACCGAAGGTGCGCAGCGTGCCGCGCTCGACCATGCGGATATATTCCGGCATCGAGGTGCGGACGTAGTGGAAGCCGATCAGATCCGCCAGCGTCATCAGCTGGCCATGCTGCTCGGTCGCCTGGTGGAACGCCGCGATCGCCGGCCAGTTGTTCGGATAGAACAACAGACCCCAGCCCAGCGAGCCCACAACCGCCGTGATCACATAGGAGCCCGACAGAAGCAGGATCACGTCAAGCCAGAGCGCCGGAACGATCAAAGCCGACGGGAACACAAGGCTGATCGGGAAGTAGGTCCAGCCCCAGAAGTTCACGTAGCGGTTGATCCACTCGCCAATCAGAAGGCCCAGAGCCGCGAACACCGCGCCAAACGGCAGCTTGAAGTTAACCCACCAGAAAGCCTGCGACGCCGCGCAGAAGGTCACGCCCAGAATCGGCACGACCGTCGGCCACATACGACGATCCTTCCAGTCAACCCAGAAGTCCCAGTCGCCCGCCGTCAGCATGAAGTGGACGTGGTAGCCGCCAAGAACGGCGAAGAACAGCAGAACAAGAAGCATCCAGTCGACTGTCTGCACGCAACCCGCCGCCTCGGCGACGGAGTTGAACGGACCGACCGCCCCCCCGCTTTTCGATTGTGACATCACTCTTCTCCTTGGTGTTCTCGAGCTTCTTTAAGAGCCCGAGCGTTTTTCCTTGGGGACATCGGAAAGGCCTCTCGCCCCCCGCGTCCCGGACGGCGGAAAACCGCCGCCCGCATCCTTTTGCATTGCATGCGCTTTACGAGCATGCGCCTTCCGAAAACCGCCGCCTAAAAGCGCCCCGAAAGCCGCTCCTTAAGCCGCAACCCAACTCCCCAGTCGCCTGCGCGACCAGACAAACAGTCGAATTTTCCGAAAAGCCCGATCAATCACGCCGCCCGCGCTTTTTGCTTTGGCGCGGGCGGCGCTGTGATCCTTACTCGGTCAGGAGGGCGACGCCTTCCTTGCCGATCAGACGCTGAATGTTCATCAGCAGCTGAAGCACGACGCCGAACACGCCAAGCGCCATCCAGCCGAAGAACACGAAGCCCCAATGCAGCGGCGCAACGAACAGCTCTTCCATGAACCAGAACGTGTGGCCCCACTCATTCAGGCCGACGTTCGGGATGATCATGAACGGGCCAATCGCCACGATCAGATACGCCAATGAGTAACCCTTGGCGAAATACGGAAGACGCGTCTTCGCATAGAAGAACCCGCCAACCGCGATCACCGAATAAATCGGGTAGCTCATATAGAACTCGATGATGTGAGACGGCGTGAAGTCCGTGTCGCGGATAACCGTCATGTGCCAGGTGCCGTCCTGCTCCGTGAAGAAGGAAGCGCCCCAGTAAATGGCGATGCCGTAAAGCACCAGCCACTGAACCTCGACAACAAGACGGCGCATCTCTTCGCGCGGCGCCAGATTCGAGAAGTCGCGCGTGCGCGTCTTCCAAAGATAGCCGGCCAGCGCAAGGCCGGAAACCAGCTCAAGCGGGATCTCGGTCCAAAGGATCGACATCCAATAGGTCTGGAACTCCGGCGCAAACGAGTCCAGTCCGGCACGCCAGCCGTAAACCTGCTCGTAAATGCGCACGATCAGATAAAATACGTTCAGCAGCACCAAGCCAATCCACATCCCACGCAGATCAACTACGGCTACCTCAGCAGCAGCAGCGCGGGCTGCTGTGTCAGTCGTCGAGCTCATACCTTTCTCCTCCTAAATGTGCTCCCAGGGATTTGCGCGTGACCGGTATCGCTCCGCCTCCCACAACAGAGCCGCTTCGTCCTCGTTTTGAAAAAGCGCCGCGCGACCTACCCAGAAGTAGAAACACGCGTTCCCGCCCTTGTCTTGCCGCAGCCTTCCCGATCCCAATCCCGCAGAAATCCCGCTTAACCCGCGAGCATCCCGCAAAAACCAAAACCAGAATCCGGCCGCTTGTTGTTATCGGACGAACACCGACGTCGCCGCCTAAGCAAAAGTCCCAGCCGCCCCTTGCGAAACAGATCAAGAGACCCCGCTTAGCGTGCGCCAACAATTCCAACTCGCCCACTTAATGACAATACCCCTTGGAATAGCCAATAACAATCTATCGAATAGTCATGGCAATCCTAGTGGATAGTAATTCACCTATCCTAACGATGCGCTGGCGGCGGGCGTCACGCAGCGCAACAAAATCAATAAATATATGATAATAAGTCAGTTAATACGGATTACAGCCTGTTCATGAAATGGATATGCCGGCGATTGTTGCGCTGCGAAAAGCAACGACCATAGGGGGTAGGCCCATTAACCGTCCTCCCATGGCCTCACCCCCGCCGCGTCAGCGTCCGCCAGCGCTTGGCGCATCGTCACGCCGTCCAATTCAAGATCCGGCGCGATCTCGGCGAGCGGCGCGAGCACGAAGCCGCGCCGAAAAAGCTCCTTATGCGGCAAGGTCAGCTCCGGATCGTCGATCGCATGGTCGCCCAGGAACAGAATGTCGACGTCGATGAGCCGCGGACCCCAGCGCCGCGTCGGCGCGCGGCCCATATCCGCTTCGATCTTCTTGACCGCCGCCAACAATTCGTAAGGCTTCAACGCCGTCTCGCCGATGGCGCAGGCGTTGGCGAAATCGCCCTGATCGAGATCGCCCCAGGGCGGCGTGCGATAAATGCGCGAGATCGCCTCGAGCCGCGCCAGCCCGCGCGCCTCGATCAGTCTGAGCGCCTCGCGAATATTGCCGGGCTTGTCGCCGAGATTGCTGCCAAGGCCAAATCCCACGCGCATCGGCTCATCCTTTCGCCGGCGCGGCGAGCGCCTGCAATACTTCAAACGCCGCGCGGTGCTCCGCTGCGTCATGGACGCGGAAAACCTGCGCGCCGTCGCGCGCGGCGAGGAGATTGGCGGCGAGCGTGCCAACGAGCCGCCCTTCCAAAAGCCCGTCGCCGAGCCCTTTGAACAGAGATTTGCGCGACACGCCGATGAGCAGCGGAAATCCCAGCGCCAAGAGCTGCGGCACGGCGCGCAGCGCCTGATAATTCTGCTCGCGGCTCTTGCCGAAGCCTATTCCGGGATCGAGCAGAATGTGGCGCTCGGGCACGCCGGCGCGCCGCGCAATGTCGAGCGAATGTTCGAAGAATCGCTTCATGTCGTCGACGATGTCGATGCCCGAATCGACCGCCTCGCGATTATGCATGACGACGACGGCGGCGCCGGATTGCGCGATCACAGACGCCATGTCCGGATCGCGCCGCAGGCCCCAGACGTCGTTGACGACGCAGACGCCCTGCCCGAGCGCGCGCCGCGCGGTCTCGGCCTTGTATGTGTCGATCGAGACGGGAACGCCGGCCTCGGCAACGAGCGCGGCGAGAAGCGGCTTAAGACGCGCCCATTCCTCATCCGCCGACAGAGCCGTATGGCCGGGGCGCGTCAATTCGGCGCCGACGTCGACGATGTCGGCGCCATCCGCAACGAGCTTTTTCGCCTGCGCCAAAGCCGCTTCGCGCGTCGCGAACAGCCCTCCGTCCGAAAAGGAATCGGGCGTGACATTGACGATGCCCATGATGACGGGACGCGTCCCGATCAGCGAAAGAAAGCGGTCGCGTCCTGCGGCGATCGCCTGCGTGTCGAAGGACAAGCGCGCCCCGTTCAGTCGTCGTATTTCAGATAGGAGAAGCGCTGGTCGTGCTCGGGCGTGCCTTCGAGCGCGCCGCCGGCCTTGCCCGGCCGCCAGTCGACGACCTCCTCGATCTTCTTGGCGAGTTCGAAATCCTTGTCGGTGATTCCCTTGGCGGTATGCGTCATGAGCTTCACCTCCACCCAGGCGTAAGAGGCGGCGATGTCGGGATGGTGCCAGGCGGCCTCGGCGAGATGGCCCACCGTATTGATGACCATCAGCGTGCCCTTCCAGCTATGCGTCTTATATTTGCGCCTGATCCAGCCGTTTTCGTATCGCCAGTGCGGCAGTTCCGTTTCGAGCCGCGCGAGGATTTCGCTTTCGGGATATGCGCGTTCTTCCTTCGTCATGGCGACCTCCCTCCTGCGCGCGCCGGCCGTGGCCCGCAACATTCTTTCGTTAAGAGCAGATATAGCCTAAACCGACGCAAAGTCTTCAAGTCCGACGAAAAGAGGCGCCATGCCGGCTAAGGTGAGCGTCGCGGCGAGCGCGCGGCTGCATCTGGGATTTCTCGACATGAACGGCGGCCTCGGCCGCAAGTTCGGCGGCGTCGGCCTCGCGCTCGACGCGCCGACGACGCGCCTGACGCTGACGCGCGCCAAGACCAACGTCGTCGAGGGGCCGGAAAACGCGCGCGCCTCGACATTGCTGGAGAGCGCGCAGAAGGCGCTCGGCGTTGAGGCGCGCCATCGGCTGACGGTCGACGAGGCGATTCCGGCGCATGCGGGATTTGGCTCCGGCACGCAGCTGGCGCTCGCGGTGACGGCGGCGCTGCGCCGCCTCGAGGATCTGCCGCATGATCCGGCGGCGGATGCGGCGCTGATGGCGCGCGGCGCGCGCTCGGGGCTCGGCGCGGGCCTCTTTGCGCAGGGCGGCGTCGTGGTCGACGGCGGGCGCGGCGCAAATACGCTGACGCCGCCCGTCATCGCCCGGCGCGGAATTTCCGCAAGACTGGCGCGTGCTCGTCGTCTGCGATCCGGAAAGCGTCGGGCTGCATGGCGCGGACGAGCGCGAGGCCTTCGCCGAACTGCCGCCTTTTGGCGCGGCGATCAGCGGCGAAATCTGCCGACTTGTGCTGATGCAGGCTCTGCCGGCGCTCGCCGAAAAGGAGCTTGCGCCCTTCGGCGCGGCGATAACGCGCATTCAGGAAATCATCGGCGATTATTTCGCCCCGGCGCAGGGCGGGCGCCGATTCACCAGCGCCAGGGTCGAAGCGATGGTTGGCCAGCTCCTCGCTGACGGCGCGACCGGCGGCGGACAGACGTCCTGGGGGCCGACGGGCTTCGTTTTCGTCGAGAGCGAGGCGGCGGCGCGGCGGCTCCTCGCGCGCCGCGGCGCGGAAGCCCGCGCGCAGGGGCTGGAAATCTCGATTCATCAAGGCCTTAATCGCGGCGCGACGATCGACGCCGTCTATGCGCAAGTGGCGTGAGACGGGGCGCGGCCCACTCGCGCCGCAATTTTATGGCTCGATGGAGCCCATGTCGCTGTTTCGCATCCTTTTCGTCCTGTCCTTGGGCCTCTCGGCCGGCGCCGCCGCGGCGCAGGAGGCGCCGTCCACCGGCGGCGAATTGATCGGCCGCCTGTTCGACGCCGCGAAGCTGCGCGCCCCGCCGCCTCCGCCGGCCGATTTCGTGCGCGACTCAAGACCCCAGCAGATGGAATATAAATCCTTCGACCCGACGCCGGCGCGGGACGCGAAGCGCAAATCGGCGGCGGAACTTCGCGCAGTTGGCGCCGGACTCGACGCCGCCATCGCCGAAAACCGCCGCAAGGCGGCGCGCATCGGCGTTCCCGACGCGCCGGCGCAAAAGGGCGCCCGTTAGCGCTGCGCGCCCCTTGATTAAATCGACGCGCGCGGTCGAAATAGGCCCATGCGCATTTTTCGACTCCTCGCTCTTTCCTTGACGGGCCTGCTGCTGGCGGCGACCGGCGCCGGCGCGCAAAACAGCCGCTCCGTCGTTACGATGACGCTGACGCAGGCCGATTACGGCGGCGGGCGCATCTATCTTCCCATGCGCTTCGGCAACGCCATGGGGACGATGCGCCTCGACACCGGCGCCTCGACCACGCGCATCGCGCTCGCGCCCTGGAACAAAGACCTGCCCGCCAT
The DNA here is from genome assembly GCA_963706255.1 of uncultured Alphaproteobacteria bacterium. Classification (GTDB taxonomy): domain Bacteria; phylum Pseudomonadota; class Alphaproteobacteria; order Rhizobiales; family Beijerinckiaceae; genus Methylocystis. The sequence goes on from CAVPMJ010000027.1 coordinate 239,192, forward strand.
CGGCCAGAGCGATTCGACCGGCGCCTCGGGCAGGACCACGCGCTGCGACGATGTCGAGGCGTCGAGCGTCGCGCTGAAAGCCGCGCAGGGCGCCGACATCGCACGCGCGAAATATGAAGTCACGCGCTGCGCGGCGAGCGACGGCGACGATCTTCTGGGCCTCGATTTTTTCAAAGGCGCCCGCTTCACGCTCGATTTCGAGCGCCGCGAGATGGTGTTTTTTGGCGAACCGCTTGCGACGGGCCACGCGAGGCCTTTCCTTAGGCTCGGCCCGGAGAAACGCCTCGTCGGCGTTGAGCTTCGCGCCGGCAATGCGACGGCCGTCGGCCTTTTCGATACGGGCGCGGAAATTTGCGCCGTCGATCTCGCCTTCTTGCGCGCGCATAAAAATCTCTTCGCGCCGGCGAAGGCCAAGACCCAAACGACCCAAGCGAGCGAAGTCGGCGGAAAGAAGTTTTCGTCGAAAATATACAAGATCAAGGAAATCGATCTCGGCGACGGGCGCATGGCGCGGGACGTCTATGCGCTCGCCTATGATTTCGGCCCCTTGCGCGACGCGCTCGGCCGCAAGACGCCGTTTATTCTGGGCTATAATCTCTTGAGCAGATTCACCTGGGAGCTGGATTTGCGCGCGCCCAATGCGCCGATGTGGGATGCGCGGGGGCGGTAGAAGAACGCGGCAAGGCCTTTGCTAGTCGTCCCAACACGCCAATACACTATGATGGTCCCTTTCGCAATGGCTCCCAAAACCACTCCGCCGCCGCCCGATTTCGGGCAAACCGATCCAGGCCTCGCCGTCCTGCGCATGGCGGCGCTGATCGCCGAAAGCGAGACCGAGCCGGACGAGGAAGCGCTCGACCCTCCTGTTCGAACAACCGGGGTTAATCAGTAATATATACAATATAAACAAATAGTTATTAACAATATGCGGTGCGGGGTTTGCTCGGGGGTAACTTTTCCCTGGCGCTGGGCCGGACGTTTCGGTAAGGCGGGCTAGCTGGCGCGTGGCGCGCGTGGCGCGCCTAGCCGACCCGGCTCGGCAGCGCGGGCGCTGGGCGGAGGTTTCGCTGCGGGGAGCTATAGGCGCGCCGGGCCGACCGAAAACCGAGCCCACGGCCTTTAATATTCCAGCGCTTAAGCAACGTCGCCGCCAGCTTGATTTTGTGTCCAGGAAATTCAGCGACGCATGTTCCATGCGCTGGAGTGTTACTCGGCTCGGTTATGTTGCAGCGCAATATGTTTCTTGACTTATTTGTGCAGCGCACATAAACGATGTGCCTCTAGAGCTGCATGGGAATTGCCCCGCGCGCCTAGACCAAGAAAGGGATAAACTATGACAGTACTTCCCAGACATAAAGGCGTTCGGCACGAACCCGTTCGAGGCGTTTACGGCGACTACCCGTCAACCAAGGGTCTACAGGCCATCGCGGCCGAAACGACGGACTATTCGAAGAAGTCCTTCGAGAAAAGCCGCGTGCTCTTCGAGAAGCTGATCGGCGTGAAGAAGATCGACGAGGCGATCCAGCTCCAGTCGGACTTCGCCAAATCCGCCTATGAGGATTTCCTGGCCTACGCCACCAAGATTGGCGAGATGTATTCGAGCCTCGCCAAGGAAGCGTTCAAGCCGATCAATGTCGCGTCGCCTGCACAGTCGCCAGTCGCCGCCCCGCCGTCAAAGGCCGGTCGCTGCCAAGCAGAGCTGATTTTACGCGCAGTTAGCGCGTCGTATATCGGCCAACACAAAACGCTTGATCAGCTCCGCTTATCGAGCGTTTTTCCCTGGGGTGCATCGCGCGGCGTGATCGGAGCTTAGGCCCTGGCTGGTAACTCTAGCTTTCGGTTTCGGAGTTGAATTGACCAAAACAAAGCGCCCGATTAGCCGACCCGCAGCCTCCGGCGGATTGCTTCAAACACGGCAGGACGCTGCTCGCCATTACATTGGCAATCAGGAGCGCAGCAACAATTGGAAGCCGCTCCTCGCTTCGGTTCCTGTCAGGTTCATGGAACTTCGCAACGGCATGTGCCGCTGGCCAATCGGCGATCCGCACGATTTAGATACGTTCCGGTTCTGCGGGTGCCCGCGCTCGTCAGAAGCCATTTACTGCGAGACGCACAAGACGCTCGCATTTGCTCCGAACCGGGCCAGGATACGTCCGACGCACAGAAACTTACCACTGCCCAAAGTCAAAGGTGCGTGAAGCAGATTCCATCCGCCTCTGAAGTTACGCCCGACACGGCCGGCGATCGCGCAACGCTCCACCCCTCCGGCGTGATGGCGCAGCACGTCCCCCAGCCCCCCAAGCGCGGCGCGGATGACTTGACGGCGGGCCGATTTGTTCCTCTTTTGTCCGCATGTCCTCCGGCCGGCGCATCCCCGAAAACACCGCGCAATATTCGCGCTGGCTCGCCCAATCGATCTCGCGTCGGTTCCGGCCGGTTTTCTTTGAGCCGGACACGGCAATGTTCGTGGCGATGGCGCTTGAAGGCTACGCGAACTGGCTGGATCAACACCAAGCGTCAGAGCTGACATTCACGGTGACGGCCATCGACGATTTTGGCGGTTCGCGCGTGATCGCCGCTGCGGATAACGTCGAAGTCGCTTGGGCGGCGTATAGCGCCGCGATCCCGAAGCAAGGTCACGGCAAGCTCATCCTGCATCAGCGAGCGCGGATCATCGCGCAGCACCCGCCGGAAGCGGGCGAGACGCGCGCGTGAGCCCCCGCATATGCCGTGGGGATCGTCCCCCATGGGCGCGCCCGCCGCGTTCGATCAAACATCGACCGACCACACCTGAACCCCGTCACGCTCAAATTGCGGTCGCCGCTCGTTGCCGGGAAACTGCGGCGACAAAAAAAGAAGACGTAGCGATGCGTCTCAGGACGGCCCGCCAATTTCGCCAAGTCATTTTCCAACTTGGAGTTGTTGCGCGGCGACACAGCAGCAAACGTCTCCGCGCCGACGAGACCTTCTTGCGCGCTCATAATGTCGAGAGGCAGCGCGGCATGAGCGCCCGGCGCAAGGCGGAAGCCGCCTGCCTCCGGGTGAAGCACGAGGAGCTGACGCGCAGCGGCAATTGCCGTCGCAAACGTCCAGGTCTGATTGATCTGCTCGACTAAATTGATGGGCCTACGGTCAATCGGATGAAATCCGACGGGCTCGAATTTGATCGCGCGCAGCATTGCCAGCGGATCGCCAGTGTGAGTGATGAGCCATTCCTGGGCGTAGTCCGCCGCCGCGCGCACTCGCGCCATCAGGCGGTCTGCGTCGTCAACGGTATCGACGGTGAGATAGGCTGTTCCGTTGGTCATGCTTCCCCAATCCAAACCAACGATAATTTGTCGGCGGGATAAGCGTGAGCACTTCGACCGCTTGGCCCGCCCCGCTGGCAACGCCCGGCGAAAACGCCTCCGGCTGCATCAGCCATAACGCCTATGCCTTCGCCATCGACGGTCAGCGGGGGTTGCGGTCCCGGGCCAGCCTAGTTGTCGTTAAGACCAAATTCTCGCGTGTGTAGACGCTCCTTCCAAACGGCAAATGTCACATGCGACTGGGAACTTGGGCGATCGCGCGAAAAAACCGGGCCATTGCTGACCGCGCGAATTGAGGCACAACCTGGGCGAGGCCTCTCGGCGCGGGTTGCGTCGACTATGCGTTGCGTCTCGCGACCGCAAAGCGAGGCTCTTCATCCCCCTTGATTGATTGTTTCCGCGCCATCATACTGCTGGCGGCCTCACGATGAGGGCTCGCGACTTCACCAACCTGCCAATCCCGGCAAGGTGGTTCCACGACGCGTGGGATGTGACCGGGGAATCACGGGCAATCGTCTCGGAGCTCGCCAGCCTTCCTCGACGCCCGAGGAGGCTGATGGTGAGTGAGAACTATCCAATCCACGACCTCATCGAGAGCCGACAAGAACGCCTCGGCTTATGCCGGAGCGAACTGGCGCGACGCTGCGGCTTCAAGAACATCGCCAAGGGCATTCGGCGCATCGACGCCGTCTGCCATGGCGACCTCGCCTCCCAAGGCGCCAAGACGGTGCTCGATGCCTTAGCCACCGCGCTTGAAGTGGACAAAGAGGTGATAGAGGCGGCCCTTCACGCGACCGCCGAAATCATCGCCGAGGCCGAACACAGCGCCGAGGCTGAGCGTGATGCGGCATGGCGCGCATCCTTCGCGCCCCATGCCGATCCTTGCCCGCACAGTGGACCGTCCTTCTCAACGCTTCGCCTATGGCCTAACGGGCGGCGCCAAACGATGGTTGGAAATCCCCCTTGACCGGTCGCAGCCGCCCGTGACTTTCGCCGTGCAGGCGGCTGCTTTCGCGAAGAAGATGCCAAGAACGGCTTTCCATGGCCCCACGACAGGTTTCATCGTCAATTACACCCCCGACTGCGCCGTGCGTTTCGACATCGACGGCAATCCGGTCGAACATTTCGATAGGGCTCGTCGGCCTGATCAAGTGGAGCTTTCCCTCCGAGGGCGCACGGTTGCGACCGCAACCTTCGCAAAGGCTCTTGGCGTTGGGTTGGATGGCGTGGGTGGATAAGGCTGGCGCAGATATGGCGCCGTCGATAACAGACGATGCAGGGATGGCGCCGTGCCCGCGGAACAGCCGCAACGGCTGGATGGATAATGGGCCGAGGGCGATCGCCCGACGATGCTGAACCAAATGATGAAGCTAAAGTCGGACCGTGAGAAAGTCCCAAGCCTTTTCGTTGGGTTGTGACCCGGGAGGTAGCGCTGGCGTCGCCGCCCTTGGTGTAACTGCCGGCAAACGGGTGGATGACGGACCCACGCGGTTAGAGCGCATTCGTCGTTTTCCGATTTTGTTCGGGATTCCCGAATCGGCGAAGGATGATTTCTTTGTCGCGACAGCGACGGAGGCGAGCTATGGCCCGAGCCTACAGCCAGGATTTGCGTGATCGCGTGATTGACGCCGCGTTGGCGGGGGCGCCGTCGCGTCATGTGGCGATGCGGTTTGGGATCGGCGACGCCACGGCGATCGTTTGGGTGCGGCGGGCGCGTGAGACGGGCGAACGCACGGCGCGCAAGCAGGGTCACCTCGACGCTCCAAACTCGACCCGCACCGCGATTATCTGCTTGGGCTGATCGTGGCGCTCGTCCATGAACTGGTTTTCCCGATCCCGTCTCGTCGACCGTTGCGCCATACCCTCCGCTTGACCTTCCTACGCCGTCGACAACCCTCGCGATCCCGCCCTATGCGGCCGCGATCGGAGTTCGATATATCCCACCATTGGCGAGCAGAGCCCATGCGACGCGCGCCATCTTGTTGGCCAACGCCACCCGCACCAGCATAGGCGGTTTACGGCGCAGCATCCGATCGAGCCATGACCCGGCCAACGCTCCCTTGCGAGCAGTCCAGGCTGCAACTGAGCTTGCCCCGATGATCAGCAAGCGTCGCAATGTCCGCTCGCCCATTCTCGAAGTCCTGCCGAGGCGTTCCTTGCCGCCGGTCGATCGTTGGAGAGGCGTCAATCCGAGCCAGGCTGCAAAATCGCGCCCACGCTTGAAGGTCTCAGGTGATGGTGCGAGAGCGGCCAATGCTACGGCTGTCACAGCACCGATGCCTGGAATTGTCATCAGCCGACGAGCGACCTTATCCTCCTTCGCTCGACCTGCGATCTCCCGATCAAGCCTGGTGACGCGTTCTTCAAGCGCGCGTAGTTGTTCGACCAGCAGCGCGAGAATTGCGCGTGCAGCTTCCGGCAGGTCAGAGGTTGGGTCGCCCACCATCGCGATGAGCTTGGACACGTGTTGCGGCCCCTTCGCGATGATCATGCCGAACTCGGCCAAGTGACCGCGCAACGCGTTGATTGTCTGCGTGCGTTGACGGACAAGCAGATCGCGAGTGCGGAATACGATTGCCGCGGCTTGCGCCTCTTCGCTCTTGACAGATACAAACCTCATCGTCGGCCGTTGTGCGGCTTCGGAAATGGCTTCGGCGTCAGACGCGTCATTCTTCTGCCGCTTGACGAACGGTTAGCACAGGCCGGCGCTCGATCAGCGCGAAGCACGTGTTCCGAGCGCGATCGGCGCCGCTCAGAGCGGCGCGGTGCAGGCTTCCGTAAGAAGCGACGCCGCCAAGGCGGGTCCAGCGGTGGCTAAGCACGGCCGCTCCCGCCTGGCGCCGTCAGCTTCTACGGAAGCCTGCGCCGGCAGCCGCTACTGGCGGCGCGAGTCGGCAAGCTCGGACTACGTCTGTCATACGATGGCGCCGGCCGATGTGCAAGCACGTTCCATGGACGCATCCTTTGCGAGTGGCTTGAAACGCTACCACTCTGGCACACGATGCCGTCGAGGGGGCGTCCACCCCATCAATCTCGGCAGCCACAAGGGCGCCGGCGTGCGCAAGGCGATCGAGGCGGCGGGCGCGACGCTGCTCTATCTGCCGCCTTACAGCCCCGACTTCAATCCGATCGAAAACGCGTTCTCAAAGCTCAAGGCGCTGTTGCGCAAGGCCGCAGAGCGAACCGTCGACGGGCTATGGGATGCAATCGGCGTGCTGCTGAAGGCCTTTACGCCGCCAGAATGCGCAAACTTCTTCGCCGCAGCAGGATATGAACCGGATTAAGGCGAATCCGCTCTAGCTCGATAGACGAAGCCGTCGAATGGTTCGAAGTGAAGGTCGAGGCAAATGCGCCGGTCGCAGCCGGCATCGACACCCTGCTCTACTGGCAAACTCGTAAAAGGTTGGCGATCTGCTGACTTCGTGTTGCGAAAAGCCCACCCCTGCGGCGAGAGACAGCGCCGTGTCGCCAAACGGAATGTGCGGCGCAATGTCGGTTCAAGAGATGGTCTGCGTGTTGCTACTACGGTGCCGTTGGGCCGGTTTGTTCCTGACGGAGACGCAGCCAAAAGTCCTTTATTACGCACTTACCCGCGACCGGTATTCGTCGGCTCCCCTCGAACAGCGGCTCGAAGGTTGCGAGAGAAGGAAGTAAGATATCCATGCGGCCCTTCCGTCGATGCCGACGATAAATCGGACACGCTCATAGCGGCATGGTCTCTGGCGGCCTGAGAAACTGCCGCGGGCCCATACATCCCTCACGCCGCAAGAGCCGCCTCGGCGGCGACCGGTTCATCCTTGATGCGATAAATCGGCTGGCGCGTCAGTGCCGTTCTTGCCGATGACGCTTATCCCCGCCTGTTGCGAATTGACGCGGTCGAGCCGGGCAGCCCTGCGCTCAGCGCCCGCCCGTTTGGAGAAAGCGGCGATCCGCGCCTTCGAGGACGAGTGCGGTCAAGACGGATGTCGCGAAGGCCCCGGTGTCCACATTGATGCGGTTGGACTCGACCTCGGGCCCGGGAACCGGCGTATGGCCATGCACGACGATTTTCTCGTGCTTGCCGCGGAAGCGCAAAAACTCCTCGCGTATCCACATGAGATCGTCGCCACTCTGGCGTGCTAGCTGCACGCCTGGTCGAACCCCGGCGTGGGCGAAGAAATAATCGCCATGCGCCGCCGACAATTGTGTTTGCTCCAGAAAGGCGCGGTGCGCCTCGGGCATGCGCTCCAGAAGGCTCCTGCGCGCCGCGTCGAATCCCCGCCCGCGCATCGCTTCGCTCACATTTACGCCATAACAATGCAGCGTCTCGAGCCCACCGTATTGCCGCCAGCTCCCGAGCAACGACTCGTCCTCGAGAAATCTCAGCAGCACGTCTTCGTGATTGCCGCGAAGCGCGCAAAAGGACGTGGGCGCGTCGCCACGGCTTAAGCGTTCGAGCACCCCCGCGCTGTCCTTGCCGCGGTCGATATAGTCGCCGAGGAAGATCGTCAGCGTCGAGGACGGCGCCGTTTCCAGATCGTCGCGGATTTGCGTGTAAAGCTTGTCGAGAAGATCGAGGCGCCCGTGTATGTCGCCGATCGCATAGATCCGCAGCCCGGCGGGAAGGGAAGCGGCGCTCGAGGTGTCTTTCGCTTTCAACCGCATGGAGGGGGAGCCAGTCGGCGTATGCGCCTCAGAGTTGTAGAAACGCGCCCGCATGCAATCTGCGACGGCCGCGACTTAATTTTGACACGATCCAAAGCATTGATCCAAAGCATTATTGTGGGCGCGATGACTCGACTATAATCGGCAAATGTTTATTTTGGAAGGTGAAAATGCGTATTGGTTCGCCGACGTCGAGATCCCGCACCTACCAGGCGCCGTTCGACAGCTCCGGCGAGCGCGTGCCCGACGAGCGTCGGCTGTCGAAAGTCGGCCGCGCCATCCGGGCGACGCGCCTCGACGAACTGCCTCAGCTGCTGAATGTGCTCGTGGGCGAAATGTCGCTTGTCGGCCCGCGTCCGCTCCTGCCAAAGGATCAGCCCGCCGATCCGCGCATGCGCCTCCTGGTGCGGCCGGGCATCACTGGATGGGCGCAGGTCAATGGCGGCACGATCGTCACGGGCGGCTTGCCGGAAGGGCTCGAGCTTGCCGAAGCCGCCCAATTCGAGCAGAATTTTCAGTGTCCGTTTCATCTGGGTCGGTTAACGGTCGTCACCCTAGCAGGGGTTGGAACCGCTGGCAGATTTACCACCGTCTCGGACGGCGACGCCTCGTTGGCTTGGGGAGCCACCGTGGTCAATTCCGCTTGTGGAGCGACAAAATATCTCGTTTGGGATAATGGGACGGATTCGACGGATCTCGGAAAATAATCAGATAGGACAAGCAGCATGAAGATTTCGCATGTATTCATTATTAGCATGACGACTGCTCTCGCTATTATAACTCATTCTATGGCGGAAACTAGGCTCATGCATACGGGAGAGGCGTTTATACCTGCGGCCCCACTGCCGCCATACACCAACATTATCTATTCGGCGCATTATTATTTTGGGATTTATGCCGACATTACAGGCGGAACCAACCCACCCCCTGATAATGGCTGGAATGGAACCTATAACACCCCTTCACAAGCGGCGAGCTGTGACACCGCGCCTCCATATGGCATTAATATCGGAGCTTGCCCCTTCACGAGATGGTTAGAGGCACAAGGGGTTTCCGGCAATATCGGGGAGGTTGGCATTCCTGTCACTGATCCCCGTTTTTGGCCGGTGCTGGAAGGTGCGCTGACCTATTGGCAAGCCCATAATATTAGCGTGTTCTACGCCAATTTTATGTATGCCAATCAATCGGGAAAGCTCTCCGTTTGCGTGAGATCCTGTTTCGGGGATGGCAATCAGGGCGCGGCCGTAGCGGAAATCATCTTCAAGCACAGTGCGCCGTGGATCACTGGCTATTCGTCGACAACACTGAGAGGAGGCGGCGCGTCATCATCTACGGTGAAGGTTTACGACAACGGCAACTTGCTTGGGACGACATCGTCCAACTCTGCGACTGGCTCATGGTCGTATAATACTGGAGCTTTGGCTAATGGAGTGCATAATCTCACCGTCACCAATTCGCACTCATCCTCTAGTTCTGTTTGCACAGGCGGAACTTGCACCAGCTTGGGGTCGAACGCGTTAAGCATCAGCGTTAGCGGCGGCGTTGTGACAGTGGGCGCAATGCCAGCGCGTAAGGCTTACGTCGGCGTCTTGCTTGAAGGGACCGAAAACTCGTTCCATACAATTCCCGAAATAGGCGATCTCGATTATTTGAAATCGAAGGGCGTCAGTGTTATTCGGGCGCCGTTTGCATGGGAATTTTTTCAAGGGACGTTATTTGGGCCGCTTACCTATTCTGGTCCGTGGGGTGTTGACGCTTTTAAGACAATGATCAGCCAAGCGGTGGCGCGTGATATGTCCGTCGTAATTACGCCGATGAATTTTGGTGGGTATAATGTTAATTGGAAGAATTTTCTAGCGCAAAAGGGGTGGTTTGCGCCGGGAATAAATTATAGCGCAGCTGAAACGCTGGGGGGCTCTTCTACAACGATAGCCGCATTTGCGGATCTATGGGGCAAGGTGGCGGCGGCGTTTGTCGGCACACCAGGCTTGGCGGGTTATGACCTGATGAATGAACCACATAATCTATCCTCGAACACTGTCTGGCCCAATGCCGCCAAATTAGCGATTAAAGCCATTAGGGGCGTTGATAGAAATACGCCAATCTATTTGGAGGGCGACAATTGGTCATATGCCGGTTCTTGGCCGACTGCGACGTGGATTCCTGCTTGGCAACCAATAGATGCGTTTAGGTAAGATGGGCCGCAACCGAGTAATTAGAGCTGGCTCCGGTTGTTTGAACAGCGCCCCGCGGAAGTTAAGTGGATTCTGCCGGGTTATGCTGAACGCGGGGCCCGAGCGATCGAGGCGCGCGCTTCGGACACGCTGTCGTAGGCCCTGAGATGTATAAGTTTTGACTTAATCTGACGGACGGTGTTTTCAGCCACGCATGTGAGCCGTGGCGGGGGCGGAGTTGGTCGGGGTAACGCAGCCCCCGCCACGGCGTCTCCAGGAGACACCGAGATGACCCAGGAACAGAAAATCATCCGCGCCAAAGCTGGCCTGCTCGAGCTGGCCAAACAGCTCGGCAACGTCAGCCGGGCTTGCAAGATCATGGGCTACAGCCGCGACAGCTTTTATCGCTTCAAGGATCTATACGACAAAGGCGGCGAACTGGCGCTGCAGGGGGCAGACACGTGTCGCCAACGAACTGGCTAAGAAGGGCGTCAGCGTGTCGCCTTTCGGCGTGCGCTCGATCTGGCTGCGCCACGACCTCGCGACCATGAAACACCGGCTGAAGGCGCTCGAAGCCAAGATGGCGCAGGAGCAGTTGATCCTCACCGAGGCGCAGGTCGCCGCCCTAGAAAAAGCCAAGTCCGACAAGGAAGCGCATGGCGAATTCGTCTCCGAATGCCCCGGCTATTGCGGCGCCCAGGACACCTTCTACGTCGGAACCCTGAAGGGCGTCGGCCGCGTCTATCAGCAGACCTTCGTCGATACCTACGCCAAGGTCGGCTTCGCCAAGCTCTACGACCGCAAGACGCCGATCACCGCCGCCGATCTCTTGAACGATCGCGTTATCCCCTTCTTCGAGGATCACGGCGTCCCGCTGCAGCGCGTGCTCACCGACCGTGGAACCGAATATTGCGGCAACCCGGAGCGGCACGAATACGAACTCTATCTTGCGGTCGAGGACATCGATCACACCAGAACCAAGGCCAAGAGCCCGCAGACCAACGGCATCGTCGAACGCTTCCACAAGACCATGCTCGACGAGTTCTATCGCATCGCCTTCCGCAAGAGGGTCTATGCGACGATCGACGAGTTGCAGACCGATCTCGACCTGTGGATGCGCGAGTTCAACGAACTCCGCCCGCATCAAGGAAAATGGTGCTTCGGCAAAACCCCAATGCAGACCTTCCTTGACGCGCTGCCATTGGCGCGTGAAAAATCAGGTCAGCTTCAGGCCGTCGAGGAGAGCAACGCCGCCTGAAGCGACAACGGCCAGCTCACGCCGTCTGTCAGATCAAGTATCAACTTGTACCCTGAGATAAACCTCCTCATATTTGACGCTGCGCCACAGCCGCTCGACAAACACATTGTCGCGCCAGGCGCCCTTGCCGTCCATGCTGATGGCGACGCCGTGCTCGAGCAACACGCCGGTGAAGTCGATGCTAGTGAACTGACTGCCTTGGTCCGTGTTGAATATCTCCGGCTTGCCGTGCTTCGCCAGAGCTTCGCGTAGCGCTTCGACGCAGAACTCCGCCTCCATCGTGATCGACAGGCGATGCGACAGGACCCGCCGGCTGAACACGTCGACGACGGCGGCGAGATAGACGAAGCCACGCGCCATCGGAAGGTAGGTGATGTCCATCGCCCACACATGATCGGCGCGCTCGATCTTTTTCCCGCGCAAGAGATAGGGATAAATCTTGTGACCCGGCGATGGCTTGCTGGTGTTCGGCCGGCGATAGATCGCCTCGATTCCCATGCGCTTCATCAGCGTCGCCACATGGCGACGGCCGATGGAGACGCCCTCGCGCTTCAAGAGATCGCGCAACATCCGGCTGCCTGCGAAGGGGTAGTCGAGATGCAGTTCGTCGAGCCGCCGCATGATCTTCAAGTCCTCGGCCGAAACCGGCCAGGGCTTATAGTAGACGGAGCCACGGCTAACGTTCAGGATCTTCGCCTGCCGGGAGAGCGACAAGTCGTGATTGCGGTCAATCATCGCTTTGCGCTCAGCAAACCCGCTTTGGTGAGCGCGCCTTCCAAAAAATCATTCTCCAACGTCAGTTCGCCAATCTTGGCGTGCAGCGCCTTCAAATCGACGGCGGCCTCTTTCGCTTCGCTCTTCTCCTGGCCGAAAACGCCGGCCGCGCCTTCAAGAAGCTGACCTTTCCATGTCGTGATCTGGTTCGGGTGAACGTCGAACTGCTGCGCCAGTTCGGCCAGCGTCTTGTCGCCTTTGACGGCGGCCAAAGCCACCTTCGCCTTAAAGGCCGCCGTATGATTGCGGCGCGGTCTCTTCGTCATCTTCGCTCCTGATTCGCAGCGAGAATCCTCGCCGCCGTCAGGCAGAAAATCCACTTATGCTACTGTTCAAATTTGCGGGGCCAGCTCTGAACCATGTTTCGATCGACCGCGGGTTCGGCTTCATTCGCAAATGCTTCGCGTCAGAACTCACGGCCGCTTATGAGGGCGCGCGTTTGCGCGAGGGCCTGCTCGACAAGACCAACACGGCGTCGAGCGTTTGGGCCGATACGGCCTATCGGTCGGCGGCCAACGAGGCGTTCATGGAGAAGAACGGCTTCGTCAGCCGCGTTCACCGCAAAAAGCCCAAGGGCAAGCCGATGCCGGACACCGTGCGCCGCGCCAATGCGGAAAGGTCAAAAGTCCGCTCGCGCGTCGAGCATGTCTTTGCCGAGCAAAAGGATAGAATGGGGCTGTTTATCCGCACGATCGGGATCGCCAGAGCCAAAGTGAAAATCGGCATGGCCAACCTCGTCTATAACTTCAAGCGGCTGATCTTTCTGCAACGAACCGCCGCCGCATGACGCCAAAGAATGGGCGCTGGCCGCTCGCACAATCCTTCGCCGGTGAAATGCGCGCCATCGCCGCGATCAAAATCCGCCCGCCTCCGTCCTAAGCCGACAAACCGTCACGTTGATAGAAGCGTCCAGCTGCGGGCGCGACGCTTCTCTATCTGCCGCCTTACAGTCCCGACTTCAATCCGATTGAAAACGCCTTCTCCAAGCTCAAAGCGCTGCTGCGCAAAGCCGCCGAGCGAACCGTCGATGGCCTTTGGAATGCAATCGGCGTTCTGCTCCCCGCCTTTACCCCGCAAGAATGCGCAAACTTCTTCGCCGCAGCTGGATATGAACCGGATTAAGGCGAATCCGCTCTAGATGCGGGATCGTCGCCTGCAAAGGCGTAGAGGCAATCGTCGAGAGGAAGCAGCGTGTGCTTGCAGAGGACACCTTCTGTCATTGGGCGATTCAGTCAAGGGTGCTTTTGGTCTCGCGAGGGGCATGCTTCTGTTCGTGATCGGCGCGAGGTCGTCACCTGATGCAATGGCTGAGGCGAAGAGGACTGGCCTCGAAAGCGGAGTAACGTTTTAACGCCCCACTATGGTTGGCATTAGTACGTATGTCCGTTGGAACGGCATTTGAGCCTTATACAATTGTTTTAAGCCGCCTGCATACAATTCTTTTTTTTCATACTCGCAGAAGTCCTCGCTTTCTATTGAGCCAGAATAAACTCTACGGCTGCCTGGCGTGACTGCAGGGCTGGTTGAAGGGCGGTAACATCGAATTTTTGCGTCATAATAAGTCTTCTGGCTAGAATAAGTAGGATAACCAGATGCTTTTGATTCGTAATAGCCGCTTTTTAAGGGAGAATAATACGCAGAACTTGATCCAGAATAATATGCAGAACCGCCTTCTTTTACGCTGCTAGAAGGACCGTAATAGCCCTTTTTTGTGTCAGAATAATACGCAGCCCCCCCGCTTTGCTGCGCTAATACTGGCGAGGATGTGGTGGTGAAGACGGCTGCGGCGACAATGATGAGCTTCTGCATGGTACATTTCTCAAGCTGAGGATATGGCAAGCAAGTTTATCATTCTGGCATATAGCAGGCTTTTCGGAAAATTTTCGGCAATCAGCTGGGATAAAAAGTCCCTTGGCCCGCTCGCTTGGTTGATCGGTCCCCAGTGATAGGCCCACTTTTGATGCTAGACGCTGTGATTGCTGGGGTGGCCCGTCATCCGATATGGACATCTTCTGTCATTGCGCGATTTAGTCAAGGGCGTTTTTGGTCTCGCGAGGGGCATGCTTCTGTTCGTGATCGGCGCGAGGTCGTCACATGATGCAATTGGCTGAGGCGAAGAGGACCGATCTCGAAAGCTGGCGGCGACACTACAATGAAATTCGACCGCATTCGTCGCTGGGATACAAGCCGCCAGCCCCGGCGGTTCTGTTCCCGGCGCGCCCGGCAGCACAACCCCGACCAGCGCCGCCGGGCGCTCAGCCGCTGGTTCAAAGCCCGCCTATGAACTAACATTCGACTTGGATCACCCTATGGGGGCCGGCCGCCGCCCGTTGGACCAAAATTTCTGTTGAAGGACAGCCCTTGCCCCCCCCTCTCTCTCCTGCTCTTTCCGATGCATTGCGCGCTACAACGCTGGAAACTGCGCGTACTAAAGGGGCCTTTGATGCGATTGTGATCGGAGCTGGAGCTACAGGTGGGCTGGCGGCATTATTGCTTGTCGAGGCCGGGTTGCGCGTGTTAGTGCTTGACGCGGCTTTACCGGGATCGCCGATTTGGTCGTTCCCCCGCAGGGTGGTTAATGCCGTCGGCCGTCGGGTTTTTGGGGCCGCCGCCCCCGAGGTTCTCGCCGGAATCTTGCGTTCATCACTTGGCCGCTCGGTGATGGCGCGGCGGCAGCCGATACAATCTCAATGTCACGCTTGGGCGCTGGCACCAGACAGTTTCGTCGACGATGTGGATTGCAGCTATATCGCTCCACCAGATCGTCCATTTTTATGGTTGCGCTGCCGGCAGTTAGGCGGTCGTATGATAGTTCCTTTGCACGGACGACAATACTACCGCCTCGCAGCTGCTGACTTCACCCCTCCAGACGGGCTTAGTCCGTTGTGGCCGTTGCGAAAGGGGGAGCTCGATGAATGGTACTCGAGTGTTGAAAGACGACTTGAGCTTTCTGGTTGTTTGGAAGATATTCCCTGGCAGCCAGGGAGCGAATTGTTACATGTTCTCGAATTTACGCCCGCAGAAGAGGCTTTGAAGCAGTCGATCATTGCTCGCTGGCCTCATGCAAGGCCGCGCCTCAGCTGCACAGCCCCACCGCTGGATAGTCTTGATGCCGCAGCTCAAACCGGGCGGCTTTTAGTGCGTCGAGGCGCCATTGCGAGGGAAATCGAGGTGGATGTTTCGGGGCACGTGCACGGTGTGGTCTGGATCGACCACCAAAGCCGTGACGAAATACGCTCGTGCGCTCAGTTAGTATTCCTCTGTGCTTCGACACTGGAATCCACCCGCCTGCTGCTGCTTTCTCGTTCTTCACGAAGTCCGGACGGGCTTGGCGCTAGGTCTGGCGTACTTGGCGGTAATTTGATGGACCACATAGTAGTGAACATAAAGGGTTTTGGGCCGCCTCTATCGTCAGAGGTTCCCCCCATTGAAAGATGTATTTATTTGCCGCGCTTCGACGCCCGCGAGTTATCTGCTCCGGCTGGGGGGCGCGGCTTTGGTGTGCAGCTGTATCAAATTTCACGAACCAGGAAACACTCTTGCATCGCAGCTACTTCGTTCGGCGAGATGCTCCCAAGGCCCGAGAACCGGGTGACACTCGATTGGAACTGCAGAGATGCCTGGGGTATCCCGGTGCTGCGCATCAATTGCGGTCATAGCGGCGATGACTTAATCCGCGCGCGCACGCAGGCTGAGGCATTGCGGGAGCTTGCCGACGCGATTGGTCTGACACACACTGGGGTAAGCGAAGCGCCGGCGCCTCCAGGAGCCGCTATCCACGAATGCGGCACTGCACGAATGGGCGACACGCCCTCAACTTCAGTCCTAGATCCTTACAACGAGTGCTGGGAGGCGAGAGGCCTTTATCTGACTGATGGTGCGTGTTTCCCCTCCCAGGGCTGCCAAAATCCGACGCTGACGCTTCTCGCACTTACGGCGCGGGCTTGCGATCACGCATTACGTAAAATGCGGTGAGCATCCGGTTCGCTTAAATCCACTTATGCGACTGTCCAAATTTGCGGGGCCAGCTCTAAGCACCAGCTAGACGGCATGAATTTTTCAACCACCTATCTCAAATCGTACTTCTGTCTCGAAATAGTACCATGTAGCGGCTTATATGTAAGACGTCCTCCGCGCAGGCGCTAGCTGTAGTTTTGATCGGCCGGACCCGGTGTGGCGGGCATAGTAAATGGGACGACGTTAGTGGGGTGCGGCGTGGCCATTGCATTTTTGAAGCTGACCCTGGAACGCTCCCTCGCGCACCTGGGCCGCGCCGGCGAGCTGCCATTGGGCGACCTCATCCGCAAGGGCGTCGGCTATCTCGTATCGATGGCGCGCGCGCAGATGGTGCTGAGCGAGTTCGATGCGCTCGGCCCCGCCGCCCGCGTCACTGGCAGTCCGCGCATCGTCAAGCGCGGCCACATCTCCGCGGGCGAGGGCTTCCGCCTCACGAGCACCTGGAGCCCGGTCGAGCTGGTGGCGGGCCCCGAGGGGCGTATCGAGATCGGCCACCGCGTGGCCATCAACTTCGGCACCAGCATTCGCGCCGATAAGCTGGTCCGGATCGAGGACAGCGCGATGATCGGCCAATACTGCATCCTAGCCGACACCGAGGTGCCGGAGCGGCTCGACGGTGCGGCCTTGCCCAAGGGCCGCGTCGAGGAGCCGCGGCCCATCGTGATCGGCAAGGGCGCTTGGCTGGCGGGCCGGGTCACGGTGATGCCGGGCGTGACAATCGGTGCCGGCTCGGTAGTGACCGCGGGCAGCGTGGTCTGGTCGGACGTGCCACCCGGCGTGATCGCGGGCGGCGTGCCCGCGCGGGTATTGCGCCGGCTAGATACGGCCGCCGCGGCCGCGGAGACAGCAGGCGCGCCGGCCCCAGGGCGCGAACCGTCGCGCCCCGATCGGAAGGTGGAGTTCCGCGGCCTGGTGCTCGCCGACTTCACGATCGGCGATCTCGTTGACCAGCTGGCCAACTCGCCCGAGGAGCCGGGCCTGGCTGTCGAGCAGGGCCCCTTCGGCCAGGTGGTGCAGCAACTGTTGCAGGGCGTGCCCGCGTCGCAGGCTGACTTCGTGGTGGTGTGGACGCGGCCCGAGGCGGCGCTGCCCTCGTTCGCGGCGATGCTCGCGCACCAGGAGGCCACCGAGAAGCAGCTTCGCGCCGACGTCGACACCTTCGCCGCGCTCGTCACCTCGGGCTGCAAGGCGCAGCGCGCGGCTTTCGTGCCCAGCTGGACGCTGCCGCCGTGGCAGCGCGGGCTCGGCATGCTCGACGGGCGGCCGGGCGGCACCACGCGCGCGCTGGCGCTAGCCAACCTGTGCCTGGCCGAGGCGCTCGCGGCGGCGCCCAACCTCTACGTGCTCAGCGCGCAACGGTGGATCGACGCCGGCGGCCGCAACGCCCACACTGCTAAGGGCTGGTACCTCGGCAAGGTGCCGTTCTCGGCCGAGGTGTTCGCCGAGGCCGCCCGCGACGTGAAAGCGGCACTGCTCGGCTTGCTCGGCCGCGCCCGGCGCCTAGTGATCGTGGACCTCGACGACACGCTCTGGGGTGGCATCGTCGGCGACGTGGGTTGGCAAGGCCTCCGCCTGGGCGGCCACGATGGCGCCGGTGAGGCCTACGTGGACTTCCAGCGCGGGCTGAAGGCGCTCACCCGCCGCGGCATCCTGCTCGGCGTCGTGAGCAAGAACTCGGAGCAGGTGGCGCTCACCGCCATCCAGAGTCGCCCGGAGATGGTGCTCAAGCGGAGCGACTTCGTCGGCTACCGCATCAACTGGGAGGACAAGGCGCGCAACATCGCCGACCTCGTGGCCGAGCTGAATCTGGGCCTGCAGTCGGTGGTGTTCATCGACGACAACCCGGCCGAACGCGCGCGGGTGCGCGAGACCCTGCCTGAGGTGCTGGTGCCCGACTGGCCCGCAGACCCGTTGCTGTACCCAAGCGCGCTGGCCGGCCTACGCTGCTTCGACGTGCCCGCGCTGAGCAAGGAGGACGCTGCGCGCACCAAGATGTACGCTGATGAGCAGCAGCGCGAGGCGCTCCGAGCCCAGATCACCAGCCTGGATGAGTGGCTCAAGACGCTAGGCACCATGGTGCGCGTCGAGCCGCTGGGGCCGGCCAACCTCACCCGCGCCGCGCAGCTGTTCAACAAGACCAACCAGCTCAACCTCGCGACGCGCCGGCTGACCGAGGCCGAGCTCATCACCTGGGCCGGCGGTCTCGGGCGCGCGCTTTATACGATCACCGTCTCGGACCGCTTCGGCGACGCTGGCCTGACCGGCATCGTCTCGGTGGAGCGCGACGGCGATTGCGTGCGGCTGGTCGACTTCCTTTTGAGCTGCCGTGTGATGGGACGGAGGATCGAGCAGTCGATGATCCATGTCGCGGTTGAGCAGGCGCGCCGGTGGGGCGCACGCCGGTTGGAGATCAAGCTGCTCCCCACGGCCAGGAACCAGCCCGCCCGCGAGGTGCTGGGCACGGCGGGCCTGACCGCGGCCGGCGAGGACCAGTGGACCTGGGACGCCAGCGCGCCCTACTCGCTTCCCGAGGCGATCAGGCTGGAGCAGCGGCCGTGACCATGCTTGACAGCCTGCGGTCGCGCGCCTGGATGCGCGCCGCTAACCGGGTGGGACCGGGCCTGAGCCTGGACGGCAAGCCGTCGATCTCCAACCGCGGTCTGCTCGAGATCGGCGCGCGCGTCTACCTCTGCTCGCGTCCGGTGCAATCGCACCTGGATGTGCGCGACGGCGGCCGGCTGCAGATCGGCGACGACGTCAGCATTGGCCAGGGGGCGGCGATCTCGGCCCACGGCTTCATCCGCATCGGCGATGGCTGCCGGCTGGGCGCCTTCGTGGTCATCGCCGACAGCGACTTCCACGTGCCCGGCGACGACGAGGCGACGCCCGAGATCTCGCCGGTCCTGATCGGCCGCGACGTCGAGCTGGGCAATCGCGTGACCGTGCTGCGCGGCGCGCAGATCGGCGACGGCGCCAGCGTGGCGGCAGGTAGCGTCGTCTCGGGGCCGGTGTCGGCCGGTGCGCGGGTGATGGGCGTGCCGGCGCGCAACGTCTCCGAGCGCGGCACGCAGGCGGCGGCCCAGGCGCTGGAGGAGCGGGTGCCGCTGGTGATACAGCGCGCGCTCGGTCTGCGTTCGCCCCCGCCGCTGCAGGCCGGCCCCGCGCAGATCGCCGAGTGGACCTCTCTGGGCACGCTCAAGGTATTGCTGGCGCTGGAGGAGGAATTTGCGGTCTCGCTGCCCGAGGAGGAGGTGGCGACGGCACGCGCGGTGTGCGACCTGGTGGCGATGGTGGAGGCCGCCCGCGCCCGCAACGACTGAACCGCGCCGGGATTCCGAGAGGCTTGTTTCGTTGAGTGCCACGCAGCCATTCGGGATTGGTTCTTGGCTGCGAAGAAGTTCGCCCCCTTCGACCGGCGGGATATCGCCGATGGGCTCGAGGAGCCGACGGTTATTATATCAACGGCGGTTCGAACACTGTGGGGTATCAACGTTGGACGCCGAGTACGGCCCCTTGAAAGGGTCGACATTGAGAATGACGACACTCACGGCCAAAGTCCTTTGTTGGCCTCATGGGTTTCGTTCGCCCGGGCGATTTCGATGTCGCGCGTCGTCGGCGACCATCCGCCGCCAAGCGCCTGATATAGGCTCGACATCGCTTGGAAATAGGCGAGCCGCGCCAGTGCCAGCTGGACGCCTCCAAAAACTGCTGGCCAAATCGGGGGCGAGTTGATTCACTTCGTCATGTCGAAAGGGGAGCGCGGACATGGCGAAGGGAACGCCCGGATTTTTTGATGTCGACGAGCGTCTGACGGAGTTGTCGGCCAAGGGTGACGATCTGGAACGCGTGAAGGCTCTGGTCGATTTCGAGATGTTCCGGGCGGCGTTGGAGGCGGCGGTCCCGCGCAGCGATCGTTCGAAGGGCGGTCGGCCTCCTTTCGATCATGTGTTCATGTTCAAGGTCTTGATCCTGCAAGCGATGCACGCGCTGTCGGACGAACGCTGCGAATATCTGATCAAGGACCGCCTGTCGTTCAATGCGCTTCCTCGGACTGGGGCTGGCCGACGCAGTTCCCGACGCCAATACGATCTGATGCTCTCTTGATGGGGTGGACGGCGCTCGCCCCGGCGCCGCGCAAGCGGATGGCGTGCCAAGTTAGCCGTCTTCGAAGCCCTCTTTGAAGGAGCGAGATTTCATGGGAACGATTCAAGTTGAGCTGTCCTCCGTTGCCGTCGTTGGCCTTGATCTGGCAAAACATGTCTTCCAGATCCACGCGGTCGATCGCGACGGGTGCGTAGTCGTGGCCAAACCTTTGCGTCGCAAGGAGGTCTTGGCGTTCTTTCGCAGCATTCCTCCCGGTTGTCTCATCGGATTGGAAGCCTGCGGTTCCGCCCACTATTGGGCGCGCGAGCTGACCGAGCTTGGACATGATGCGCGGCTGATGCCGCCGGCCTATGTGAAAGCCTACGTCCGTCGCCAGAAAAACGACGCGGCCGATGCTGCGGCGATTTGCGAGGCGGTGACGCGGCCCTCTATGAGATTTGTGCCAATCCGTTCGGTCGAAAATCAGGCCGTGCTCATGCATCACAAAGCGCGAGAGCTTCTTGTGGGACAACGCACTCAGCTTCTCAATGCTTTGCGTGGCCACCTGGCGGAGATCGGAATAATTGCGGCTCAGGGAACGAAGGGCGCGCAAAATCTGGTTGCGCTTGTCGTCGACGGAGACGCTTCTATCTCGGATGGGGTTCGGTCAGCACTGCTTCCATTGACGCGACAGCTCGACAGACTGGACGAGGAAATCGCCCAATTTGATGACGCGATCCATGCCCTCGCGAAGTCAAACCGGACCACTCGTTGCCTGATGACCGTGCCGGGTATCGGACCTATTACGGCCTCGGCCATTGCGGCGAGCGTGCCGAATGTTGCTGCTTTTTCTGGTCCCCGTGAGTTTGCAGCCTTTCTCGGGTTGGCGCCGAGACAAAACTCATCGGGTGGCAAAGAACGCTTGGGGCGGGTTTCGAAAATGGGCAACCGTTACCTGCGTAAGCTACTGGTCGTCGGCGCCCATGCGGTTCTGTTTCATCGGAAAGCCCACGAGGATGCGCTGCGTGCATGGGCAAAGCGGCTGATCGAGACAAAACCCTTCAAACTCGTCGCCGTTGCGCTTGCCAACAAGCTTGCTCGTATCGCCTTTGCCATTATGAGGGATGACGCGATCTACGCTAAAGCTACCGCCTAATTGGGCTATCTCCTCCCGGCGACCGCCGGAGGTTGAAATCGGGGGTGACAACGATTTGATGTGAGTGAACGAGGAATAGCCCGGAAACTTTGAGCATAGTCGGAGCCTCGAGCTCGTTCTCTTGATCAGGTGAAGGGCTCGCGGACACCATCAGGGCCAGCGGTTGCTACCCACCCGCGCACAAAGGCCGAAGACATGACCGCATCCCGAACAACACGTTATTTTGTCAAAGCCCTTGATCAGCGAGCGCCGTCCAGACATGACCATGCTGTATCGCTCGACGCACCGCCTCTGTCGTGCGGGCTCTCCCGTGAAGTATCTGGCCCATAATACCAAAGGCTGTGATTTCTCAACTTCACGGGGATTCCGGATTTCGTCTTAGGATGATTCATTGGCGCGAGGAGGATTCGCGCCATGCCTGCATCGGTGAGCTTGCGGAAGGATTTTTCGGCGGACGAGCTTCGTCGTCTGGTCAAGAGAGCGAAGGACGCCAATCAAAGCCGACGTCTGTTGTCGCTGGCGGCGGTCCTCGATGGAATGAACCGCGCAGACGCCGCAAGGATCGGCGGCATGGATCGCCAGACGCTGCGCGATTGGGTTCATCGTTTCAACAAATCTGGGCCCGACGGGCTGTTGGACGCTTGGTCGAGCGGGCCAAAGCCGCGCCTGTCGCCTTGCCAGAAGGCCGAGCTTGCAACGCTTATCGAGACAGGTCCCGACAGGGAAGCCGACGGCGTTGTTCGGTGGCGACGGGTCGATCTCAAGCGCGTCATTCATGAGCGTTTCGGCGTCGACTATCACGAGCGTTATGTCGGAACGCTACTCAAGCAGCTTGGCTTCTCGCATATGAGCGCGCGTCCGCGTCATCCTGGTCAGGATGCGGAGATCGTCGAGGCATTCAAAAAAACTTCCCACGCGCTTTGAGCGCGCATTTGGCCGGCCTGACGCCGGGCGCGCCGATCGAAATCTGGTTCCAGATGCTATGAAGGCGGACTGTCGGCAAACTGAAGCAGTCCAAATCCTAGCAACGGAGTTTTTCTGATGCCGACGAATATCGCCTCTCGTCCAATCGTCTATCTCGCCATCGAACTCAGCGCGACGTCGTGGGTTGTCGCTTGTCGGCGGCCAATGAACGAGAAAATCAAATTGCATCGCATGGAGGCCGGCGATGGCAACGCCCTCCTTGCCCTCATATCGGAGCTGCGGCGCAAGGCGGTCGCCGAGGGCGGCGTCGACGTGATTGTCGCAAGTTGCTTCGAAGCCGGACGTGACGGCTTCTGGCTGCACAGGCTCCTCTTGGCGCATGGCGTGATCAATCACGTGGTGGAGCCGACGAGCATCCTGGTGACCAGAGGCGCCAGGCGGGCGAAGACCGACCGGCTCGACGCCCAGGGGCTGCTGCGGGGCTGCTGCGTGTTCTCGCCGCGACATTCACCGGCGATCACGACGCCTGCCGCGTCGTCAATGTGCCAAGCGTTGCGGAAGAGGACGCAAAACGCCCGCATCGCGAGCGTGAATATCTTGTTCAGGAACGCGTCCGCATCGAAAACCGCATCGGCGCCTTGCTGGCGACCCAGGGCATCTCGAAGCGGCCATCCCTGCGCTCGTGGGAGACGGACTTGAACGCTATGCGGACCGGTGATGGCCGGACCATTCCGCCGCTATTGAAGACGGAACTGAACCGCTTGCGCCGTCGGCTCGTGATGACGCTCGACATGATCCGCGAAGTTGAGGCCGAACGCCAACAAGCGGTGGAGGCGCAAGACGACACCGCCAGTCGGACAATCAAGGCCTTGTGCCAGCTCCGCGGCATCGGCGACAATTTCGCGGCTGTCTTGACGAGAGAGGTTTTCTACCGGTCGTTCGAGAACAGACGACAAATCGCCAGTTATCTCGGCCTTGCGCCGACGCCTTTTCAAAGCGGCGGAATGGATCGCGACAGGCGCATCAATCGCGCCGGGAACAGTCGCGCCCGCAAAACATTGATCCAACTCGCTTGGCTGTGGCTGCGCTATCAACCAGAGAGCGGTTTGGCGCAATGGTTCCGCGAGCGCGTCGGGGCGCTTCAGGGGCGAACCCGCCGTATCGCTATCGTCGCCATGGCGCGCAAGTTGTTGATCTCGATCTGGAAGTTCGCCACTTTGGGAATCGTGCCGGAGGGCGCCATCGTCACGGCGTGAGTTTCGATCGTCGATAACCGTCGGCGATCGATCGGAGGACGTGACCGTCTTCGTCATTGGGAGCTACTCGCTCCCGAGTTCCAGGTGGGTCACGTCGGCCGGGGTCGAAGCCTCGTGCATGAGGCATTGTGGTTGCCGGTTCAAAGAGGGCGCACCGCGTCCCGAGATCGGAGCCGTATGTAAGGTTATGCAGCGCTCGCCGCTTGCGCAAGCGACCCCCAATCCGCTCACTCGGCGCCGAGAAAATCGGTCGACAATATACCGTACCAACGGACAGCAACTGCTCTTGACAGGGGAACCCTCATGTAAGACGAAGCGCGCATCGGCCAGAAGAACGGTCTTGTGCGTCAATGGGCAAGATGCGGATCGCGGCCGCGCCAGCCTGCCGACCAGCGCTATGAAAACGCCTATCTCTTCGGCGCAATCTGTCCGGCGCGCGGCAAGGGCGCGGCGCTGGCGCTGCCTTTCGCCGACACCTTCGCCATGCAGCTGCATCTCGACGAAATCGCGCGTCATGTCGCCAAGGGCGCCCATGCCGTTCTGCTGCTCGATCGCGCCGGCTGGCACACGACGGCAAGGCTCAACATCCCGAAAAATATCACGCCGATCTTCCTGCCATCGCGTTCCCCGGAGCTGAACCCGGTCGAGAACATCTGGCAATATCTGCGCGCCAATTGGCTATCAAATCGCGTCTTCGAAACCTACGACGACATCATCGACGCTGCATGTGAGGCTTGGCGAAAGCTCATTGCCCAATCGCAGACGATCACATCAATTGGAATGCGCGATTGGGCGCACATCGGTCAGTCCCAATAGCCTTTGGTATTATTCGCTGCTGCACGCCGCCGGAGCCTATCAACTGCGCAGGCGGCGTGCAGCCATCCTGGAAAAAGATCAAAGGCTGAGGGGTCTTCGTCTGGCGAACACGAGCGTTGCCAGCCTTGGACAGACCCTTCTCTCTGTTTCTCTTGCCGCTTTCGTCCAGCGAGCCTGTGAGCCCGGCGTAGCGAGCAACCGTTTTTTGATCCCGAAGATTGCGCGACAATATCTCATTCACCAGTATATCCGCCGTTTCAACGCCAACGCCGTGTCGTGCCGCATTCCGCTTGAGTGTTGGGCGGCAATGGCGCGCCCTCTGGCGTACGCAGCGCTTCGAGGCGTTCGGGCGCACGTAACGTCGGCTTGAAGTCGCGAATGCCGAGGCGGATCAGGCATGCCTTCCACACCCGGTTCGCCTCGCAGCCAGCCGAGAACACGCGCTTTAAGAGCCCAGTGTCGAACCGGTCGGTTTTGGCGCGTCGGCGTTCACGGGAGACCGGGACACTTGTTGGATGGATGGGGTCTGTCGGCAATTTCGTGTGAAGGCCATAACGATGCGCATGAAGGAGCCATCGTATGGCGAGACGAAAGCAACCGGGTATTACCGACCAGCTGCTTGATCAGCTTTTGGCGGGAGCCGCGACGACGCTGTTCGCCGCGCTGTAAGGGCCGTTTTCGTCACATCAGCGCGAACCTGCCTTCGCGCGGAAATCCCGATAAGGCCAGGGATGTCCATGTTCGAGCCGTCGACCGTTCAAGCGTCGAAAGCGGGGCCGGTTCCCAGCCCCCCTGATCCGACCCGAGGCGACAAGCCGCGACACCTTTGCATCGCTCTCGAAGAGGGCGGATTTGACGAATGACGATCCAACTTTCAGCATGACGACGTGTTCTGCCATGAACGGCTTCACTCTGAGCGGCTTAATCCAGTTCGAACGCATCTTCGTAGCTCTGCGCGAGGCTCGGCTCCTGCTCGCTCTTGCGCATGATGCAATTGCCGACCGCTAGGAAGTCGAGGTGCGATCCCATGAAGCATCGGAACGCGTCTTCCGGCGTCGCCACGATTGGCTCGCCGCGCACGTTGAAGCTGGTGTTGACCAGTACGGGGCACCCAGTCAGCTCATCGAAGCGCTTCAACAGCCGATAGTATCGCGGATTGGTGTCATCATGCACCGTCTGCACGCGCGCCGAATAATCGACATGGGTGACGGCGGGAATGTCCGATCGCGACACATTGAGCTTGTCGATGCCAAACAGCGCTTGCTGTTCGGCCGTCATGTCCCGCCGGCGGCTCGCTTTCACGTCGGCGACAAGCAGCATGTAAGGCAAATCGCAATCTATCTCGAACCAGTCGGCCAGACGTTCGCGCAGAACCGAAGGCGCAAAGGGACGGAAGCTCTCGCGAAACTTCACTTTCAAATTTAGTGTCTTCTGCATTTCTGGCGAGCGCGGATCGGCGAGAATGGAGCTCGCGCCAAGCGCGCGCGGCCCAAACTCCATGCGGCCTTGACGCCACCCGACCGCCTGCTGCGAGGCGAGCGCCTGCGCAGTTTCCTCAATCAGGCCGCCGTCGTCCACGATCGTGAACTTCGCGCCCGCCGCGGCAAGGCGCCGTTCTGTGTCGGCTTGGTCATAGGCGGGGCCGAGATAGGAGCCCTTCATCGCGTCGCGGCTCTCCGGGATCTTGCGCGCGCCGCCTTCCTGGTGGTGGTAGGCGGCGAGCGCCGCACCGAGCGCGCCTCCCGCGTCTCCCGCCGCAGGTTGGATGAAGATTTTCTCGAAGCAGCCGTCGCGCAGCAATTTGCCGTTCGCCACGCAGTTCAAGGCGACGCCGCCGGCGAGGCAAAGGTTCTTCTCGCCCGTCTCCTTCGCGATGGAGCGCGAGAGGCGCAGCACGACTTCTTCAGTCACGGCCTGGATGGAGGCTGCGAGGTCCATGTGACGCTGCTCGAGCAGCTGCTCAGCCTTGCGGGCCGGCGCGCCGAAAAGCTCTTCGAACTTGCCCCCGGTCATGGTGAAGCCAGTGCAGTAATCGAAATATTCGACGTTCAGACGGAACGAACCGTCCGGCTTCACCTCGATGAGCTTGTCGAGGATGAGCGAGGCGTATTTCGGCTCGCCGTAAGGCGCCAGTCCCATAACCTTGTATTCGCCGGAGTTGACTTTGAACCCTGTGTAATAGGTAAAAGCCGAATAAAGCAGTCCGAGCGAATGCGGGAAATGAATTTCCCTTGCGATGGCGAGTTTCGCGCCGTCGCCCAGCGACAAAGACGTGGTAGTCCATTCGCCGACGCCGTCCATCGTCAGCACCGCCGCGCGCTCGAAGGGCGACGGATAAAAAGCGGACGCTGCGTGCGAAAAATGATGCTCGGAGAAGAGTAGCTTCTCAGGATCCGCAAGCGCCGGATCGATCAACTCGAGCTCGTCCTTGATTAGCCCGCGTTGAAAGAGCTTCTCGTTCATCCAGAGCGGCATGGCCTTGCAAAATGAGGGCCAGCCGCTGGGCGCGAAGGCGAGATAGGTCTCGATCAGCCGCTCGAATTTCACGAAGGGCTTTTCGTAAAAGGCGACGCGATCGACGTCCGCGCCCCTTATTCCGGCTTCCTGAAGGCAAAAACGGATCGCATTCGTCGGAAACCGCGGGTCGTGCTTCTTGCGGGTGAAACGCTCCTCCTGCGCGGCGGCGATGATCTCGCCGTGGCGCAGGAGCGCCGCAGCACTGTCGTGGTAGAACGCCGAAACGCCGAGAACGATCATACAGGCGCTGTCAGAACAGTGTATAGATGAAGGGTGCGACCACGGAGCCCTGGCTGAGGACGAACAGCGCGCCGAACAGCAGGAAGAGTGTGAAGAGCGGCATTAGCCACAGTTTCTTGCGCGTACGCAGATAGGCGAAAATTTCGGATAGGAAGGTCATCGGCCTGGCTCTCTCCACCTTTTAGAACTGGTTCTTCATCGAGCCCGCCGCGGGGCCTCTGGGGTCGCGGACGATCCAATAGCTCAACTCTCCGTGAGATCGAAGACGCAAAAGATCCTTGCCCATAAGCCGCAGGATGTAGGCCATCGGGGTCACCGCGCCAAAGAACAGCAGCCCCATGATAAGCGGGGAGACCACCGAATGCAAAGAGAGGCCCAGCTTGAACCACAGGCGATTTAGCGGCGCGAGGCGTTCCTGGGCGAAAAGAGCGAGTCCGAGGAAAATCACTGCTACGCCCAGCGCCCACCAACGGAGCGCCTCGCCGTGGCGCAACGCCGGCCAGAACGCGACGATCGCGAACACCGCGGCGAAGACCAGGCCAAATGTCCGATTGGAGCTGGACGCGACCGAGCGATGGAATTGAAGCGGTTCGTGACTGGACATTTGAGGGCATTCCTCTGTGAACTGCGCGTTGCGACCCATCACGCGATCCCCGCCTTCTGCGGCGCCCGCTGGGCAGGGCACTGCGTCGCAGTTCCCGCGAAACTGTGGATTTGGCTCGCTGAAGCGCCTTGGCGATGGCGCCGGTCGAGCGGCCGGCCGCCGTGATCACGGCGATCTGATCTCTTTCCTCGTCCAGCAGATGCGAATAGGCTGGCAAGGCAACACTCCGAAGGTCTTGATCAACCAAGCCGATACCCGATCGGGGGGGTGTGCACGTCACGTCAGAACTCAAGCACTAAGCCGGCCAGTGGATACAAAAGATTAGTCGGTGCCCCACTTTTTCGCAAAAGAACGGGAGGAGGTCAAGCCGTCGCCACCATACTCCGGAACCAAACACCTATAGGCCATATCTCCTGCCAATCATTTCTTGCCAGCCTCCAAGAACTCCTTCGACCAGCCCTAATATATCGGCGAGGCGATGCCTTCACGGGCAAATCTTGGCGATACTCTTTGCGCCCCGCAGACCTTCTCTTCCGATCAAACGGTATTCCCCGCCCTTACACGAAAATCCTGATAGTCCCTGATGCGCGCCTCTCGTAATTACCCACCCCGATTTTGAGGTTGAGATTTCGGGCTTTTACGCCAAGGCGCTGAGAATTGTCTGGAAGGGATTTGCGCCTTTGAGGCCTGCGGTGTCGATTGTTGTTCGCACATCCGCTTCGGCTTTTGCGGCCCACATGGCTCGGTAGCCGTTGGTGACCTTTCGCTGGATCACGCAGGGCCGCAGCCTTCGCTCCGAGTCGTTGTTGGTGGCGTCCACCTCGCCGGGATAATCGCAAAAGGTGAGGAGTTGGTCTCGCGCCCGCGCGATTTTGGCCTGCAGCTGGCGTGCAAGATCACATCCTGTCGGCGCGGCGAGCAAAGCCGTGAGTTGCTTTTCGAGCGCGCGTTTTTTGGCGGCGATGGTCGAGGCGGCGAGATTGGCGATATCCTTGGCCAGATCGAACGCCTTGCCGAACCACAGTTTGAACCGCAGCGGCAGATCGTCCGCGCCATGCTCCAGCGCGAAAGCCGTATCCCGCGCCAGATGCGCCAGACAGGTCTGATGCCGCGCGCCATGTTTTTGCTGGGCGGAATAACGATCCGAAATCCACACATCCGGGACATGCCCGTCCATCATCTCGGCAACCACGCGCGCACCGCGGGAATAATCGGGCTGATGCACGACCGCATCCGTGCAGTGAAACACCCAATGATAAGAGTTTGTCCCTTCGATCCGCACGCCGGTTTCGTCGCTGGCGACAACCTGAGCCTTGCGAAGAAGGACCTTGGCTTTCTCGGCCTCGATCTCGAACGCCGCATGGGAGCGAATGAACATGTTCATCAGCGCGCCTTCGCTAACAAACAGCCCAACAGCGTCGCGGAACATGGAGCGCAAACGCTCATAGGAGAGCGCCTGAAAGCTCTTGAAATAAATCGCCAACGCATGAATGCGCGGCCCGAAAGGCGTCGCCGTTGCGGCGGCGGGCGCCGGAGCCTTCGCGCTGGAGCCGCAATGCGGGCATTGGCAGGCGAAGCGTCTGTGGCGAACGACATGAGGTTTGAGCGCCGGGATCTCGATTTCGTCATATTCGCCGATCAACGCCATGTCGCCGTCGCTCAAAGAGCCGCCGCACTGTTCGCAACAGGTCGGCCTGTGCTCACGCACTTCGTTTGGATCGTCGGCAAGACGGCGGTTATGTGGCTCGTGCCCCGGCTTCGCCCCGCCAGGACGGGCGTGCTCGCGCTTCTCCTTCTTGTCCGTCGAAGGAGGCTTCGACGAAGTGCGCGACGTTTTCTCTGGTCGCTGCAACCGCAGCACCAGCTCAATCAACTCGTCCTTGCTCAGCCGCTGCAAATCAGTCCGGTCCATGAATCCTATGGATTCAGAGATCAGCCTCCCTGGCAAGGGCGTGGGTAATTACCGCCTCTCAGCGAACCAGACTTCTATTTTCTCGACGGTGACGCCTTTTTCGCGCGCGATTTCCTCCAAGCGCGTTGCGAAGGTGTTTTAAAATCGTCGGCTGCGCCTTCGGCCTGTACGTGATGACAGGGTCTGGCGGAGAGTTTGCGGTAGCCCATCTTGCGTAGCAATGCGCAGCCGCGACGGCCGGCCGTGCGCCTTGCGGTCGATCAGCCCGCGCGGGCCATGAGCGTTGAACCGCAGCACCCAATCGCGAATGACCCGGCGTCAGACGCCGCCTATTTTCGTAAATCGCCGCCAAGGCCAGAAACCGACGTGCTTGCGGTTCGTCTTTCGCACGTTTCGCTATCGCGCGTAGAACGTTCGCGTCAAAATCATCCCGAACAGGATCGGAGCCGCCATGGCCAACCTCCTTGAGTTAGCCATCTCGAATCAAATTTCAGCCGATTCGGGAGTCCCCTTCATGAGTCTGCATCAATGAGGACCGGTATAATCCATTTCACTAGATGTGGAGTGTCGTGGACCGAATGTGGTTGTTGCAGCGGCCAGCAATTGAGACAATTCCGGGCGTTCCCACGATATGCTAATTATTGCTCCGGGATGGCGATCATTGCCGAGACAATGACGATGGCCGCGCCTCCGAGAGCCATTGCGCGAGCCGCTCCTCGATGGCCGGCCACGAGAAGCGCTCGACGACGAGGTCACGTGCGCTTGCGGCGACGCGCTCGGCGAGTTCGGGGTCGCGTTTGAGGCGAACGATGCCATCGACGAACTCGGACGGCGTCTCGGCGATCCACGCGGTGGTCCCGTGCCTTAGGCCCAGCCCCTCGGCCCCGATATGCGTGGTGACGACGGGGACGCCGTGCGCCATGCCGTCGAGGACCTTGAGCTTGGTGCCGCCGCCATTAAGGAGGGGGACGACCATCACGTCGTATTCGGCCAGCGCGGCACTCAGGTCGTCCACGAACCCGCGGAAGCGCACGCTCGCCCCGAAGCGACGCCGAACGTCGTCGGACGCGTTGGGGCCGATCACGTCGAACGTGGCGTCCGGCACGACCTGGAGGAGCGGCGGCAGCACTTGGGCGACGAAGTAGGCCACGGCATCGGCGTTGAGCCCGTAAGCCATGTTTCCCAGGAACACCATGCGCAGCGGCGATGCGCTCGATCGAACGCGCGCGCGGACATGGCTGGGCAGGCTGGAGCCATTGGGGACGACGATGGTGTTGTCGCAGCCCCAGCGCGCGAGGTACGCGCGATCCTCGTCCCTGCAGACGACCGAGGCAAAGAACCGCCGCGCCCAGACGGTTTCGAGGTACCATTGAACCGCAACCTTGCGCGCGCTGACGACCGGGTCTCGCGCCGAACCCAGCAATTTCAACTGACGCGCGATCTTGATGTGCTCCAGATCGACGAGGTCGAGGATCGTCTTGCGGCGAAACGGAGCGCAGAGTCTCGCGATGTGCAGTCGCTCAGCCCAGATCAGGTCGACGTTGGAGGGGTCGGCCTGTTCAATGGCCATCACGTAAGGTAGAGACCGCGCCACGGTGGACGGGCGTGGTAGACCCGTCATAGAGACCGCCAACGAAACCGCCGTGGTCGCCATGAGCTCTGCGCGGCACCATCCGCTGGTCCGGGAGTTGTCGCCGACCCAGACCACGCGATCGCACTCGGCCTCGATCAGGCCGCGGTAGCTCGGTTCGTCAGGCCGTGGGGCTACGAGCGTGACGTCGAAAACACGCCGGCACGCGGCGACCAAATGCTTCATGCGCAGGCGGCTTCCGCGATCCAAGGGAAGTGGCGCGTCCTCAGTCACGAAGAGAAGTCGTCTGTTTGCCATGGGGGACCTCGCCGTACGGCCATTCTTAGGCTAGTCCTGGCGGCCTCGATGCTGCCGCTGCCTGGCCTGTCATCTGGGTAAGTCCGGCGTTACGAAATTCGATGGCGGGCTACTGTCGTCGGACGAGGGAATTCTTGCTCACGCGCCAATATCAAATCCAATTCATGCCTTTTCCGATGATAGTTCGCGCCCCGGGCACCGAACATAGCCACTTGACCAACCTATGCCGCGGGCCCAATCGCATCGCCAGCCCCCGCAAGCTGATCACCGACCCCATGAGGGTTATCAGGCCTCCGCCCACGATCGCCGCCACATCGGCCATCACCAAGCGAACGACCAACGCAGCGCCGATACATATAGAAGAGACCAAGATCAGCTTCCGAACCCCGTCAGACCACGAAAACCCGATGAGCACGCGAGAGACCCACAACATAATCAACGTATACAAAGCATGTCTCGTCGCAAACGCATACGC
The DNA here is from genome assembly GCA_963706255.1 of uncultured Alphaproteobacteria bacterium. Taxonomy (GTDB): domain Bacteria; phylum Pseudomonadota; class Alphaproteobacteria; order Rhizobiales; family Beijerinckiaceae; genus Methylocystis. Next base: position 271,238 of record CAVPMJ010000027.1, read on the forward strand.
GACTCCCATAATCCCCTGCGTTTCCAACATCCAGAACATCAGAATCGCTCCGATGCCGACAGAGGCCGTTTCCGTCACGGCGAACCAACGCGAATCGCCCTTCGCCAATTGGACGAAGCCCAACGGCCATGAAACCACTTGTCCCAAAACGCCGAGTGTCATCCAAGGCAGCAGTTCAGCCGCCGGAATGAATTGCTTGGTGTAAAAAATCTGCATGATTAGCGGCGCAAACGCCAGAGTGCCGAGCAAACCCGGCAGCACCAACAGAATTCCTATTTCTGTTTGCTCGTTGACAGTGCGTACGGCCCGCGCCTTGTCATCAATTACGGCAGTCAGGCGGGGGTAGAAATCAGTCCCCATGGCGGAGAGGACAAAACTCGCAAAAACGCCCGACAACGCCCACGCCGCTTGATAAATGCCCGCCGAATCCACGCCGAATTTGCGCGTAATAAGAGATCGGGTCAGCATGTCGAGCCCGGTGATGAGAACGCCGCTCCACATGAACGCCAAACCCAGCCCGATCAGACGCCGGAAACCGTGCAAGGTTTCGGTCCAGCTTACGGCTAACGGCGCCACACTGACACGCCTCGAAAGCCCATAGGAAAAGCACAGCGAGATGAGCGACGTCGCAATCAACGCCGGTAGAATTCCGGCTTTCCCGAGCCAGAAATAGAGCGCGATCGTAACGATGGCGCTAACCGCCGTGCCGAGCACCTCCGCGAGCGACATATCTCCGATCCGCCTCAACCCCTGTAGGAGCGCGAGTTGGCCCGAACCGATGGCTCCAAAGAGAAGTGTCGAGCCCAGCAAGGCGATCGACGAGGCGAGGTCTGTCGAGCCGGTCATCAAGCTGCTGATGGGCGCCGCCAGTCCCAAAGCCAGCAGCCAGCCGAACAAACCTGTGCCCCAGCAAACCCGGCGCAGAATCCGCACCGTTCGTGCAGCCTCTTCCTCATCATGCCGGCTGTAGGCGCGCACGATTTCGCGAACCGCGCTGTTGCTGACGCCAAGGCCAGAAACAGTGCCGATCAGGCCCATAGCCGACGTATAGAGACTTACCAGACCGACGCCCGTCGGCCCCAGGAGTATGGCGATCACCTTGATCCGGATCAGCCCGATTACGTAATTGAACACATACGCTCCACCGACAATCGACGATGAACGGAAGATCTGACTGTAGGAATTGCGGTCAGCGCTCATGGCGTAATTACTTCCAGGATCGCCGCGATTATGGCGTCCGCTTGTTCGCACCGCAGATGTGGCCCGATAGGCAGGCTCAAAACTTCCCCCATGCGCTCGGCGATCAGAAACGCGCCCGGCGCCCATCCGCCCTGCCGATACGCTTCTTGCAAATGTGGCAGGATTGCTCGCTCGCACGACGTATAAATGTCAGATGGCTTCGGCCCATTCGGGTTGAGGAGAGTCTCCGCTTCGATAGAAAAAGCCCGGGATGTCGTCTCCACGCGGGATCGGCCGTTAACTGAAGTAAATCTGCGAAATCTAAGTATTTGCCAGCCCGATAGACTGCTGTCGCCTGCTCACCCAGTTTGTTGAACGGTTCCTGCGCGGATAAGAGATCCATTCAGTGCCTCTTGTGAAGATTTGTCGACTTTGCTAGCCAACTCTGAGTTCTGACGCGAGGTGCGGCACTGCTTGCTGATTTGGTATCGGATCGGTTGATCAAGAGCATATGGAGTGCGGCAATGCCAGCCTATTGCCATCTGCTGGACGAGGGAAAGAGAGTAGAGCCCGCACTCCCCAGACGGACGCCGTGTTCAGCCTGCCTCCGGTTGGTTTTCTCGGCAAGGCAGAGCCGCCGTCATCATGAACGGACAAGGCGCTTGCATTGTGACAAGCTCGTGTTGTTGGCGCATGGCACGACGCCGCTGATCGTCAATGGGCAGTGACAACCTCCGTTGGATATAGAGCAAACCTAGCTTGAACTTTTGATTGGAAAGTCTCAGGCGATGACGGGCAGGATGGCTCGAATAAATCAGAAGCGTTACGATATCATTGTGTTGAACTCCAGCTGGTACTGATCGGCTCCCACCGACGGGTCCATTTTCATGTTAGTGCATAGTTGGCCTCGGGGCCAGCGCGGGCGATGGAGCCCGTTGGGGGCGCAGCCGCCCGCCCGGCGAGTGCGGGCACGACGACCTCCGGCGCTGGTGGCTTGCAACCCAGCGATCCATGTGGGCGAATGGTGTTGTAACGAAAGTGTTCGCGCCGACGGCGGCGATCCACTCTTGCACCGCTTCGGCGACAAATTCCGGGCCGTGGCACTTACGCCGAGAGGACGGCGCGCGGTGCTCTTGAGCAGCAAGCGCGCACCCGTCCGAGGCGGCCGTCGAAACCGACCGCGCGGGCGCCATCAGTCGCGCCGGCGACGCTTCGGTGCGGGTCACTTTGTTCGAAACCACCCATGTCAAGCTGACGCGATCCGCGAGATCCTACGCGATTGCCGTCTGGCAACAGTTCTCGGAGCGTAACCGGTTGATAAACATAGGCTATGCGCATTAGATGTTGAACAAACCGAACGAGACCTTCGAATTTTTCGGCTGCATCTGCTCTCTCGCGTTGAATGTCTGACGGACGGGGTTGGCTGGCCGTTTTCGGTCTCAGATCTTGATCTCGATCCGCTTTCCACCCTGCGCAGCAGACGCATAGATCGCCTCGATGATCACCATGTCACGACGGCCCATTTCACCGGGCACACGGGTGCGCAGCTGGTCGCGCACGCAGCGCGCAAAATCGTCAATCTGAACCGCCTGTTGGCTCGGCAGGACGACAAGACTCAACGGACCTGCGTGGGTACGGGCCTTCAACCCGGCATGCGAGTAGGCCGGATTGATTTCGATCCATCCCTTCGTTGCTTCGGCGCGGAATTTATTGAGATTGTCGTTGTAGCTTGTGGCGAAGTCGCCGCGCGCACCGTCGGCAAATTCCATCGCCCACTCGATCGTCTCCTCGACGTCGCGGAAGAACTCCGGGCGCTGCTTCGGCCGTTCGCCCGCCGTGACCGCAACCGGCGGCGCGTGGCCAGCCGCCATACACGCGGCCTGTATGGCGTAAATTCCAATATCCATTAGCGGACCGCCGCCGGCCAGCTTTCGTTCCGCACGCCACTGCGGCTGCTTCATGACGTACGAAAACCCACCGCTCATCCGGGTGAGCGCGCCCCAGTCGCGTTCGTGGGCGTGGCGCTTCAGCTCCTCGTAATGCGGCTCGAACTGCAATCGGTAGCCGATCGAAAGCTTTACATTATTGACGCGGCACGCGGCGAGCATCGCGTCGCACTCCGCCACGCTGACCGCCATCGGTTTCTCGCAGATTACATGTTTCTTCGCCTCGGCCGCAGCGATCACATGCTTTGCATGCAGGGCGTTCGGCGTGACGACGTAGACGATGTCAATGTCCGCATTTTCCGCCATCAGCGGCATCGTGTCGTAGTGATAAATGTTCTTCGCTGGAAACCCATAGTCCTTGGCCCACGCGCCGCCTTTTTCCAGCGAGCCGGTGACAACACCGCGTAATTCGCAGTTCTGGGTGAGCTTCAGCGCCGGTCCGAGCTGACGCCGCGAATAGTCGCCGAGTCCGCAAAGGGCAACTCCGAGCTTGCGATCTACAAGTGATTGGCCCGCAGCGGGCTGGCCAAAGGCCAAAAGGGCCGCCCCTGCAGACATGCGAGTGACGAATGCGCGACGGGAAACGGGGCAGCCGAGCGCAAGCTCTTGATGCCCGGTTACGCCTCCGTCACTCCACGCGAGGCCTGGAGTCCGGATTTTTTTCATCGCTCGCACTCCGCTTCGGCTTCCCCGTGGTCGCCTGCAAAACCAGTGACCGTGTCGGGTTAGCCGAGTTTCGGCGCAAATAAACGCCCATCATACATTTCGCAAGGTATTTTTGCATAGCAAGCGTGGGTGCGTCGGATCAATGCGTTAGGCTGTTCAGAAGTCTGGTGCAACCTACATTCCCCATATAGCAGCCGGTCGCAGCGTAAATATCCCCCGATCTAGTGTTTTGGACAAGGCCGAGCGGTTGTGGTGGGCCGCTCGTGGGGCTGGGGCCAGCCGACTACCCGAAAACGGACGAGGATGACCCGAATTTTCCATCATCGAGGCGGCGCACTCTCCCCCAGCGCGTCACTGTCATCCGAGCAGGTCGTGAATGACATTCTCCGGGCGACGCGCAAGCAGTTTTCCGCCGAGGAGAAGGTCCGCATCGTAAGGGACGGCTTCGGGGCGGTCAGCAAGTTCTCCCCTTGCGGTGTAATTTGTGTCCTTAGCATTACAGTTGCGAATTTATGTGAACTCTGACTCATTGGCTCACCATGATTCGTCATGGGAGCGTGGTGATGACGGGCGCTTCGATTGAAACGACGCTGGAGCTTTGGGCGTCGTCGTTGCGTGAAGTGAAGCGTCGGATGCGTCCATTATTCAAGCAGGATCGCGTTGTTCGGTCGGCGGAGCATTTTCTCGACGGCTTGCTGGGGGAAGAGCGGCGCAAGACTGGTTGGATGCGGGCGGAAGCAGCGGGCGATCCGGGTCCGTGGCGACAACAGGCGATCCTCGGGCGTGCGCAATGGGACGCGGACGCTTTGCGCGACATTGTCCGCGACTGTGCGCTGGAAACGCTCGCCGACAACGACGCGGTCCTCGTCGTCGACGAGACGGGCTTCCTGAAACAGGGCAAGGCGTCCTGCGGCGTCGCGCGTCAATATACGGGCTCTGCGGGCAAGATCACGAACTGCCAGATCGGCGCCTTCGCCTGCTATGTCGCAGAGCGCGGCCATGCCTTCGTCGACCGCGAGCTTTATCTGCCGAAGAGCTGGACGGACGATAAAGCGCGCATGGCGAAAGCGCATGTGCCGCGCGAACTGATCGACAGCGCCCATGACGGCTTTGCGACCAAGCCGGCATTGGCTCTGGCCATGATCGAGCGCGCCATCGGCGCGAATGTTCCTTTCTCTTTCGTCGCCGCCGATACTGTCTACGGCGTCGGCGATATCGAAATGGCGCTCCGGGGCGCCGGCAAAGGCTATGTGCTCGGCGTGAAGTCCAACGAGCCGTTTCATTCCTGGGACAAGCCGCAGCGCGTCGCCGGAACGGCGATGGAAATCGCCGACGGTCTGCCGGCTTCCGCTTGGCGACGCCTGTCGGCAGGCGCTGGCGCGAAGGGCGAGCGCTTGCACGACTGGGCCTATCTCGAACTCGCCGATCTTAACGCCGGCGATTACAGCGCGGCGTTCGAAGGGCAATTATGGACGCGCGGGCTTCTGATCCGCCGCAAGATCGCCGACGGCGACCTCGCCTTCTTCACGACATGGGCGCCCAAAGGAACCACGATCGAGAGACTCGCGAAAATCGAAGGCCGTCGGTGGGCAATCGAAGACAGTTTCGAAACCGCCAAGAACGAACTCGGCCTCGACCACAACGAGACGCGCTCGTGGCATGGTTGGCGACGTCACGTCTCGCTCGTGATGCTGGCCTTCGCCATGATGGCCGCGATTCGCGTTCACGCGAACGCTGTCGCCGAGGCGACCAATCGGTCACCCCCAAAAAGGATGCGCCACAGAGCGGCGACGAAGCCGGCGCCGTTGAAATCGCAACTCCGCTGATCCGCTGGTCGATGCAGGAAATCCGCCGCATCGCGACGCGCCTTGCGCGCAAACGCATCCGACCAGAGTTCATCATCGCTTGGTCGCTCTGGCGACGAGCACATCAGGCAGAAGCAAAGCGCGCTCATATCAAAATGCAACTGTAATGTTAGAGCCGATCCCGAAAGAAGTTGAGTCACTTGAATCAGTTGTGATTCCATAGGCGCTGCCTGATTCTCCAGGGAGCATCTGGACACCTGACCATCGCCTTGCCGCGGACCGTCGCGGCCTTCGCTATCCTTGTGATCTCACCGACGCAGAGTGGGCGCTGATCGCGCCTTTGATCCCGCCAGCCAAGCGCGGCGGACGCAAGCGGACGGTTGTCGTGCGTGAGGTTGTCAACGCGATCTTCTATGTGCTCGCCACGGGCTGCCAATGGAAAGCCTTGCCAAAAGACCTGCCGCCCAAAAGCACCGCGCATTCCTATTTCATGCTTTGGGACTGGAGTGGGACATTGGAACATATTCACGATGTTCTCTATGCGGCCGTCCGCGAAGCTGCGGGACGAGAGGCGAGCCCCTCTGCGGCGATCATCGACTTGCAAACCGCCAAGGGCGGTCGGCCTCCTTTCGATCATGTGTTCATGTTCAAGGTCTTGATCCTGCAAGCGATGCACGCGCTGTCGGACGAACGCTGCGAATATCTGATCAAGGACCGCCTGGCGTTCATGCGCTTCCTCGGACTGGGGCTGGCCGACGCAGTTCCCGACGCCAATACGATCTGGACATTTCGCGAGGCGCTGAAGAAGGCGGACGCGATTGACGCCTTGTTTCAGCAATTCGACGCGTCGGTGCGGGATGCTGGTTTTCTGGCGATGAGCGGCCAGATCGTCGACGCCACGATTGTCGCGGCGCCCAAGCAGCGCAACACGAATGGCGAGAAGCAGGCGATCAAGGAAGGGCGTATTCAGAGGACTGGAAGGACAAGCCGGCCAAACTCGCGCAGAAGGATCACGACGCGCGCTGGACCGTCAAATACACGAAAGCCAAGGTGCGAGAAGACGGTTCGTTTCCGCCGGTTGATCTCGCCATTCCGGCTTTCGGTTACAAGAACCATATCTCGATCGACCGGGCGCATGGGCTGATCCGTAAATGGACGACGACGCACGCCGCCGCGCATGACGGCGCGCGGCTGGGGGAAGTTCTCGACCGAACCAACACGGCGAGCGAGGTCTATGCGGACACGGCTTATCGTTCGGCGAAGAACGAAGGGACACTGTCGCAGCGCGGCTTCGTCTCGCGCATTCATCGCGAGAAGCCCAAGGGCAAGCCGATGCCGGAACGAACGCGCTTCGCCAATGCACAGAAGTCGAAGGTGCGTAGCGCCGTCGAACATGTGTTCGCGCATCAGAAAGGGTTGATGGGGCTGTTCGTGCGAACGATTGGCTTGGCGCGGGCGCGGCTCAAGATCGGGCTGGCCAATCTCGCCTACAACATACGCCGCTTCGTCTGGCTGAGCGAGCGAGGTGCGCCCGCGTAGGAGAATTGCGCTACCGCAAGGGTCGCCGCTCCAGCGACTGGTTCTTCGCCTTCCTCGAACAGTTCCCCGCGCCGGCGAGCATGACCGCGATCGAGCTGATGGCCGACGAACTCCTTGGCGACAACGCGGATTTTCAGCTTCTTCGCCGCATCCCGGGCATCGGTCCGATCAATGGGCTGACCATCATCGCCGAGGTCGGCGATCTGCGCCGGTTCAGCCATCATCGCCAGTTGGACACCGCCAATAACCGTGTTTTCTGTGACTGACAACGTGGTTTTACGGCGAGCAAAGCCTTCGCGCCGAGCGAAGATTGATTTTGCGCCCATCTTGGCGTCGTCAGCGTCGCGATCAGTCGATCATGTTCGACGCGGCTGTTCAGCACCGTCAATCGTCGACGACGCCGATGGCCGGGCGCTTCGATAAGCACTTCGTTGCGCGCATTGGCGACGTCAATCGCTACCAGCACGGCATCGTTGGGGATAGGCTGCATTTTGGTCATGGCCGGTCACTCCGGAATGAGGAATTGAACACCGTCATTCTAGAGGGCATCTCGAAAAATAGGTTTCCCTGACGGCGGAAATCAGATTCAACCCAGCCATGCACTGAACACTGGAGTTCGACGTGGGCCAGCTGGGTTTTTTCGATCTGAACCGACGCTACGAAGCTCTAGACGAAAAAGGCGATCCACTTCTGGCGATCGCCGCGATGGTTCCATTTGAAAGCTTCCGGCCGAAGCTGAAGGACGCCCTGATCAAGGGCGAGCTTCGCAAGGATGATGCGGGACGCAAAAGTTCGGCGGGACGCAAGCCCTGGGACGAAGTCGTGATTTTCAAAGTGCTGGTGTTGCAGGCGCTCTACAATCTTTCTGATGATCAGGCCGAATACCAGCTTCGCGACCGCTACTCGTTCGGACGCTTTCTCGGCCTTGGTCTTGAAGACGCGGTTCCCGACGCCAAAACCTTGTGGCGCTATCGCGAGGCGCTGGCGAAAGCTGGCGCGGTGGAAGAATTGTTCGATTTGTTCGATGGGTTCCTGAAAGACAAGGGTTATCTCGCCATGGGCGGGCAGATCATCGACGCGACGATCATCTCGACGCCCAAGCAGCACAATTCGCGCGAGGAGAATGAGACAATCAAGGACGGCAAGACACCCGAAGACTGGAAGCAGAAGCCGGCCAAGAACCGTCAGAAGGACTAAGGACGCGCGCTGGACGAAGAAGAACGAGCGGTCGTATTTCGGATACAAGAACCATATCGGCGTCGATCGCCGACACAAATTCGTGCGCCGTTACGCGGTGAGCGACGCGAGCGTGCATGACAGTCAAAAGCTTGAGGACGTTCTCGATGCGAGCAACACGGCGTCGAACGTGTGGGCTGATAGCGCCTCCATGACGGCATCGACATAGTCCTGAAATGCGATCTGCTGAGCGGGATGTTCGAAGGCCAAAGTCGATAGCCACCGCCGGTAAGCCATTCGCCATGCCGTCCCACGTCCGTGCTTGCGACTGTGACGCAGCAGAAAACCTTGAAGATGTTGACGCGCTCGCGTCACGATTTGTCGGACGACGCTGCGCAGCTGAATCAGGTCGCGCATGGCTTCATGATCGGCGTCAGGCACCCAGACGGGCGTCAACTCTCCGGCTCGATGAAGACGGGCGAGCATGGTGGCGTCGCGCCGATCTGTCTTCACCCGATCGCCGGGCTTCGTCGGAATCAGCGACGGCGCCACCACGTCGCACCGATAGCCCAGGCTTGTCAGTTGGCGGTGAACGCCATAACCGCACGGTCCGGCCTCATAACAAAACGCGAGCGGCTTCCCGGGACCCCCGAGACGGTCGCACAGCTTGCTGATGGCGCCAGGATCATTGGCAATCTCGCCGAGGTATTCCACCGCCCCAGAGCGTCCACTCTCCGCCAGCGCGATCGAAATCCGTTCTTTGTGAATATCCAAGCCAACAAATCGGGTATGTTCCATGAGGCCCGTCTCCTATGCATGAGGCTCTGTGCCGGCCAGCCGGCTTAACCCTCGTACCGTGCATATCGGATGACGGGCCACCCTCAGGCCCAGCAATCATAGGGACTAGGGCAAATATCGGAGAGCTACCTTTGGCCACCTGAATAAGCGTAGCCGGTTGTCGCAAAACCGTGACGCAATACACTCCGTTCTTAGTTGCAAAAGACGCAAGCGGGAAATGCTTGGCCGAGGCCGAAACCGCCAGCTGAAAGGAATTGGGGGCATGACGAACGGCAAACCCGTGGGAAGGCGAGGCAAGGCGCTCCTAATATTTCCAAAGTCGTTCTACTCTTTCGCTGACATTATTCTGAATGCTTTGTCAGTAGTTGGGTATGACGTCGTAGTCGCTAACGACGAGTATCCCATGAATATGTTCGGCAAGATCCTCGGCAATTTGAGGATATTCTGGCTGCTGTCAGCTATTACCGAACGCGTCCTCTATCGCGAACACATCTCAAACCAGTTTTATGATCTCGTTCTCATTGTAAAGGGGCGCGGAATTAGCAACCGGCTGCTAGCAAAACTCCACCAATCCGCCGCGACAATTGTCGCCTATAATTTCGATTCCTTTAGTTACAATCCGGCCCCGCTTCGCTGGTACAAGAACGTTGATAAATATTGCACGTTCGACTACGTTGACTCTGAGAAATACTCGATCCCTTTGGTTGAACTCTTCTCGTCATTGCCGGTGCCCGAGATGCCAAAGCGTACCTTCTACGACGTTTCTGCAATCTTAAGAAATCATTCCAATCGCCTTAAGTATCTAGATGCAGTGTTGAACGTCCTGCCTAGCGAGAAAACGTATATTTACATTTTCGAGTTAAATATATTGACATTTGCTATCAACTTCCTCAGGAATCCAGTCCTCTATATGAGGTACTGGTCCAACATACATTTCAAGCCATTGCCATATCAGGACTATGTAGCGGTGCTCAAGAATTCCGAGTTCACAGTCGATTATGCGCACCCGAAGCAATCTGGTATAACGACAAGATGTTTCGAGGCTTTGAGCGTACAAACTAAAATCATAACTAACAATAGCTTTGTTCAATACAATGCGTTCTTCGATGACTGCAACACAGTGATTTTCGACGGAAAAACTGGCCTGAACGACGCTCAAAAGCACTTCGAATCGCTCAAAGGCTCGATCCCGCCGAGGCACCACCGGACAGTGTCGGATTTTTTGGGGGATCTGCTTGCATAGAATAAACGCCACAGACCCTTGCCCCGCTGATCAGCGGTTGGCTGCAACGTATCCGGCTCTGCGGGAACCCCGACCCGAGATGAAGATCCGCCTGCCGACGCGCCGTGTTGCCGGGAAGCGGCGACGGACGGCGTGGGCGGGCTCTTGAACTAGGTGTTTGATCCTGGAGTATGGTGGCACAGCTTCGAATGCCATCGATCGGGATGAATTATACCAAAGGCTATTGGGACTGACCGATGTGCGCCCAATCGCGCATTCCAATTGATGTGATCGTCTGCGATTGGGCAATGAGCTTTCGCCAAGCCTCACATGCAGCGTCGATGATGTCGTCGTAGGTTTCGAAGACGCGATTTGATAGCCAATTGGCGCGCAGATATTGCCAGATGTTCTCGACCGGGTTCAGCTCCGGGGAACGCGATGGCAGGAAGATCGGCGTGATATTTTTCGGGATGTTGAGCCTTGCCGTCGTGTGCCAGCCGGCGCGATCGAGCAGCAGAACGGCATGGGCGCCCTTGGCGACATGACGCGCGATTTCGTCGAGATGCAGCTGCATGGCGAAGGTGTCGGCGAAAGGCAGCGCCAGCGGGTCTGTCGGAAATTTCGTGTGAAGGCCATTACGATGAAGATGAAGGAGACATCGTATGGCGAGACGAAAGCAACCGGCTATTTCCGACCAGCTGCTTGATCAGCTTTTGGCGGGAGCCGACCCGAAGACCGCCTTTGCCAAGGACGGCTTGCTCGACGAACTGAAGAAAGCGCTCGCCGAACGAGCCTTGAACGCCGAGATCGATCATCATCTCGACAAGGGCGAGGAGGACGGCCGCGTCAATAGCCGCAACGGCTATGGCCGAAAATCGGTTCTCACCGAGACCAGCAAGATCGAGCTCGAGGTTCCACGCGACCGGCTGTCGACGTTCGACCCGCAACTGATCGCCAAATATCAGCGGCGGTTTCCCGGGTTCGACGACAAGATCGTCTCGATGTATGCGCGCGGCATGAGCGTTCGCGAGATTCAGGGCCATCTGCGCGATCTTTATGGCGTCGACGTCTCCGCCGACCTCGTCAGCGCGGTCACGGACGCCATCCTCGACGAGATCGCCGAATGGCAGAACCGGCCGCTGGAGGCGCTGTATGCGCTGGTGTTCTTCGACGCCATCCGGATCAAGGTGCGCGACGAAGGCATGGTTCGCAACAAAGCCGTCTATGTCGCCCTTGGGGTTCGGCCCGACGGAACCAAGGAAATCCTCGGGCTGTGGATCGAGCAAACCGAAGGCGCGAAATTCTGGCTGCGCGTCATGAACGAGCTGAAGAACCGCGGCGTCGAAGATGTCCTGATCGCCGTCGTCGATGGCCTGAAGGGCTTTCCGGAGGCGATCACTGCGGTGTTTCCGCAGACCCAGGTGCAGACCTGCATCGTTCACCTGATCCGCAATTCGCTGAACTTCGTTTCTTACAAGGACCGCAAAGCTGTCGCGGCGGCGCTGAAGCAGATCTACCGGGCCAAGGACGCCGCCGCCGGGGAAGAAGAGCTGAACGCTTTCGCCAAAGGCCCATGGGGTCGAAAATACCCGGCGATCATTCAGTCCTGGCGACGCCATTGGAACGAGGTCATTCCGTTCTACGCCTTTCCTGATGACGTGCGTCGGCTCATCTATACGTCAAACGCCATCGAGTCGTTGAACGCCAAACTGCGCAGAGCGGTTCGCGCCCGCGGTCATTTTCCCAATGATGACAGCGCGCTCAAGCTGCTCTTTCTCGTCTTGAACCTGGCGCAGAAAGAATGGAAAATGCCGCCGCGCGAATGGGGCATGGCGAAAGCCCAATTCGCCATCATGTTCGAAGACAGGTTCACGATGGCGTGATGCAACCGGCATTTACACGGAAATCCTGATAGTCCCGCCCCTGGGCGTCGAGCCGGTCGGTCTTCGCCCGCCTGGCGCCTCTGGTCACCAGGATGCTCGTCGGCTCCACCACGTGATTGATCACGCCATGCGCCAAGAGGAGCCTGTGCAGCCAGAAGCCGTCACGTCCAGCTTCGAAGCAACTTGCGACAATCACGTCGACGCCGCCCTCGGCGACCGCCTTGCGCCGCAGCTCCGATATGAGGGCAAGGAGGGCGTTGCCATCGCCGGCCTCCATGCGATGCAATTTGATTTTCTCGTTCATTGGCCGCCGACAAGCGACAACCCACGACGTCGCGCTGAGTTCGATGGCGAGATAGACGATTGGACGAGAGGCGATATTCGTCGGCATCAGAAAAACTCCGTTGCTAGGATTCGGACTGCTTCAGTTTGCCGACAGTCCGCCTTCATAGCATCTGGAACCAGATTTCGATCGGCGCGCCCGGCGTCAGGCCGGCCAAATGCGCGCTCAAAGCGCGTGGGAAGTTTTTTTGAATGCCTCGACGATCTCCGCATCCTGACCAGGATGACGCGGACGCGCGCTCATATGCGAGAAGCCAAGCTGCTTGAGTAGCGTTCCGACATAACGCTCGTGATAGTCGACGCCGAAACGCTCATGAATGACGCGCTTGAGATCGACCCGTCGCCACCGAACAACGCCGTCGGCTTCCCTGTCGGGACCTGTCTCGATAAGCGTTGCAAGCTCGGCCTTCTGGCAAGGCGACAGGCGCGGCTTTGGCCCGCTCGACCAAGCGTCCAACAGCCCGTCGGGCCCAGATTTGTTGAAACGATGAACCCAATCGCGCAGCGTCTGGCGATCCATGCCGCCGATCCTTGCGGCGTCTGCGCGGTTCATTCCATCGAGGACCGCCGCCAGCGACAACAGACGTCGGCTTTGATTGGCGTCCTTCGCTCTCTTGACCAGACGACGAAGCTCGTCCGCCGAAAAATCCTTCCGCAAGCTCACCGATGCAGGCATGGCGCGAATCCTCCTCGCGCCAATAAATCATCCTAAGACGAAATCCGGAATCCCCCGTGAGTCAGAAATCACAGCCTTTGGTATAACGCCCGCTCGGCAAAGCATTACACCGCAGTTCCCGCGAAACGTTGGATTTGGCCCCGCGAAGCGCCTTGGCGATGGCACCCGATCGAGAGCGGCCGGCCGCCGTGTCACGGCGCTCTGATCTCTTTCCTCGTCCAGCAGATGCGAATAGGCTCGCATGGCAACACTCCCGCAGGTCTTGATCAACTAAGCCGATAGCAAATCGACCGCGGGTGCCCGGAGCATGGCTGTGTTGAATCTGATTTCCGACATGGGAACCTATTTTGCGAGATGCCCGAAATACCACCCAGTGAGGCCCGCATTCGAAGCAATTCCCGACACAGTCCAAAGAACCTGCAAGCTCTTCATGGCTTCGACGGCTGTGGCGTTCGTGACGTATATCAAATCCTTGTCGAGAACTTCTACCTGCTGCGACGCGAGCATGTGCGCCGGATTTTGCATGTCCACATGGTAGATCGTCGGAATGCGATTGCCCTGATACGCGCTGACGTCGCGTCCCATTTGCGCAAGAATCCGCGGATTTTCCCAACGCAATAGGAAGACGCCAGTGGGATCTGCCTGCGTGTCCTGGAGCCCTTGTGCGCGTCCTACCGCTTCCGCAAGTGTAAGCCTCGGAACATCGATGGGGTATGCCCGCTTTTGCCAGTGGCCCCGAGTGCTGTGAAGAAACGAGGCTCCTGACGCAAAAGATCGTGTCACCAGGCCTCAAATAAACGTCTTCTTTCGGATCGCGCACGATCGTCTGCAACATAGCTGTTGCGGTCTTGCCGTCACGGGTCAAGGTCACAGACGTAGCGAAATCGGGCCAAATTGGCCCGCCTCCGCGCGCTATGCCGGCAAGAAGACGTTCGCCAGCCCAATTAATCGGAAAACGTCCTGGAGCCTTGACCTCACCCAGAACCGAATAGACGCTCGACCTGGAGTCCAAGATGCTCACCACGGCTTGAGGCTCAATCGCACGGTCCTTGATGCGCTCGACGATCGCACGCTCAATTTGGCCGGTCGACCTGCCTCGCGCGGGAATCCGCCCACCGTAGGGTATGCTTATCGTTCCGCCCTCATCCACAAGCTGTTGCGGAACCGTAATGAAGTTGCCTTGCCGCAGCGTATCCGTGGACGAAGGAGTGTACAAACCGCCCGAGGTGGCTTCGTAAATCGACACTCCGACCAAATCGCCGACGCCAACCGTCACCTGGCCTGGGCCGGGGCGACGGTTACCGAAATGCCCCACCAAAGTGTCATGAGTGCGAAATTTCAATAGCTCGAGGACGGTTGAATCCAATTCTACAAGTTCATACGAATGCCCCGGCTCTCCTTTGGAGAACGCCCCGGAGTTTATCGACGCATTTTCATAAATTGAGGCCAACTGCGGTCCGGAAGAAGGTGTCAAGCAGCCTCCAAGGGAAAGCAACCCCATACAGGCGATGATTCTTAAGCGGTGCATGTAATCCCTCGCGTGCTCGTCCGCCTCAGTTGAAGCCTTCCGCAGCTTCAGGAAGCAAGCGCTCTTCTCCCGTGCTGATGTTTTCAGCGCACAAAAAATTAAACTCACCTGTGTTTCCGACGAACCATGACGCGGGGTCGACAGGACTAATTTATACCGAATGCTATTCGTCGATACCAAGAGATTATCGCCTGGCGTATTCCTTTTTTAATTTCTGTTGCTCGAAAGCCACAGCCCTTCGACGTGGCTCTCGCGAGAAGATCAGGCGCGTGTTCGACGACAACTTTCAAGACTATGGCGTGCGCAAGGTCTGGCGGCAGGTGAACCGGGAGGGGGAGGATGTGGCGCGCTGCACGGTGGCGCGCCTGATGTGGAGTATGGGTCTCAATGGCGCGGCAAGCCGGTGAAAGCCACAGCGAGCGACAGCGCCGCGTCCAGTCCGCTCGACAAGGTGAACCGGCAGTTCCGGGCCCCACGGCCGAATGTCCTGTGGGTCTCCGACTTCACCTGGACACCCCAATAACCGTGTTTTTCTGTGACTGACAGCGTGGTGTTGCGGCGAGCAAAGCCTTCGCGCCGAGCGAAGATTGATTTTGCGCCCATCTTGGCGTCGTCGTTTGGCGGGCGGCGCGGCTTTGTTGCGAACCATGCCTTCGTCGCGCACCTTGATCCGGATGGCGTCGAAGAACACCAGCGCATACAGCGCCTCCAGCGGCCGGTTCTGCCATTCGGCGATCTCGTCGAGGATGGCGTCCGTGACCGCGCTGACGAGGTCGGCGGAGACGTCGACGCCATAAAGATCGCGCAGATGGCCCTGAATCTCGCGAACGCTCATGCCGCGCGCATACATCGAGACGATCTTGTCGTCGAACCCGGGAAACCGCCGCTGATATTTGGCGATCAGTTGCGGGTCGAACGTCGACAGCCGGTCGCGCGGAACCTCGAGCTCGATCTTGCTGGTCTCGGTGAGAACCGATTTTCGGCCATAGCCGTTGCGGCTATTGACGCGGCCGTCCTCCTCGCCCTTGTCGAGATGATGATCGATCTCGGCGTTCAAGGCTCGTTCGGCGAGCGCTTTCTTCAGTTCGTCGAGCAAGCCGTCCTTGGCAAAGGCGGTCTTCGGGTCGGCTCCCGCCAAAAGCTGATCAAGCAGCTGGTCGGAAATAGCCGGTTGCTTTCGTCTCGCCATACGATGTCTCCTTCATCTTCATCGTAATGGCCTTCACACGAAATTTCCGACAGACCCTTGCGGTAGCGCAATTCTCCTACGCGGGCGCACGATCTGGCCGCTCATCGCCAGAAAACCAGCGTCCCGCAACGACGCGTCGAATTGCTGAAACAAGGCGTCAATCGCGTCCGCCTTCTTCAGCGCCTCGTGAAATGTCCAGATCGTATTGGCGTCGGGAACTGCGTCGGCCAGCCCCAGTCCGAGGAAGCGACGCTCGTCGACATCAAAAAATCCGGGCGTTCCCTTCGCCATGTCCGCGGCCTTGAGCCCACCGGCGATCTGTTCGGGCGTCCATCCTTCGGCGAGACGATCGCAGACGAAGGCCCTCAGCCTTTGATCTTTTTCGCGGATGGCTGCACGCTGGGCAGGGAATGCGCTTCACGTCAGAACTCAGGCTGGTTCAATCACCGCAGGCTCCTGAAGCCTATGCCAATATTCCACTGGCGGGAGCGGAAGCGCGCTATGATGCGCAACTCGAGGAAGCCGCCATGGCGGCGTGAACTCAAACCAAATAGCCTCCGGCAAACCCAGGGCGGCTCAGTCATTCTGGGTCCGGATAATGGCATCAATCGATTCCTGCACTGCCTTGGCGACCACTTGATTGCCTTCCGGCGTTAGATGACCAGCACATTGTCTCATCATAATTTCACAAGGATCTCGGTCCTTGAGGTATTTTGCTAAGTCTTTGGTCAGATCGCGGGTCTGAATGCCCCGTTTGTTCAGCTCCGTGACGAGAGGGCTGAATGGTGATATGCCGGATTGCCGGAACGAGAGAAATGTTGCTGAACTTGGAAACATCACGACGAGCACCGTGCTGTTGCGCTGCGCGGCAACTCTTCGGAACTCATCAACAATGGCCACCGTGATCGGCAATGCCTTGGAAGGATGGTCTTGTTTGACGAAATCGAACCAGGCGGACTCTTTGCGAACCCATTTCGCGGCCAAATCCCAAAAATAAGCCGACGCCAACAGCCTCCCAAGGCTGAATGTATACGGGAAAGACCAGACGGTTGGGCCATAGCTGCCACCTGGGACGAACGTTTCGTAGTGCCAGACCGTTTCGGGGTGGCTTAGTCCCCACTGAAAATCCTCGAATGAAAGTGTCGGAATTGGAACCAGCTTTAGCACGCCGTTGTCCAGTATAAATCGGGGTTTCAGTCCAAATTTCGATCCATCCGCAGGGCTCAAAAAATAAAAATATTGGTTCACATTACGGCGCAGATCATCCCCAAAAATTCCGAGTACACTAACAGGAGCCGAATCGGAGGAGTTTTCCATGAACCGCAACAATGCTTGATCGGTTCCGTACGCGATGACGCCGAAGTTCGCCACGCGGCATTTAAGACTTTCGGCCAAAACGTTTCCCCAAGCTTCTGCATCGCTGACCTCTTCTCCAAAGGTGAATGAATCTCCATAGAGACTGACGCATTCATGCCCGGGCATTGGAAATGCTGGGCTGCGGCGCGCCCCAGATTCGTCCAAGCTCTTTGCTGCCCCATTTGTATTTCGGGTGGGCCACCCGAACATAGGGTCGCGAATGGCCAAATAGTGATTGTATTCGTCTCGCGTGACATTAGGCGGTAAATAAAAAAGTCTATCAATTGTGAAGGCGCTGCGCACCTTGATTGAACCAATTAATTTTGGCAACAATGCCAAACTCATTTCAGCGATTCCGACGGCGCTTACGATAAGCAGCGCGTATGCAATAAAAACAACCTTAAACTTATTAGCACCCATGTGAGCAACTCCTTCTAATCATCTTTATCGCTAAACATTTAGCGCGGTCCTTCACGCACTGTCCGTCGTCAGATTATTTGAGACAGAAGGCGGCGTGATTTAATGGTTGGTGTTGCAAGCGTCGATTTTGGATGGTGAGACACTGATTCTTTCTTGTTGCATGAGCATATTCTCCTCGGCGGAATATTGTCTGCGCGTTGCTCGGCGAATGTCTTTCACGATACGCTCAGACGACATTTTCGGCGTTTCGGATTTCTGGCTCATCTCCATTCCTCGATGGTTACGATTAGCCAGAAATCCTCCCTTCCTCAACCCGCTAAGTTTGTCTCAAAGGCGCTGACCCGGACAGGTCTATCTCGCCATCGTCATTGACTTGTTCAGCCGTCAAATCGTCGGCTTTGCGATGAGCGATCACATGACCCGGCACTTGGTCATCGACGCATTGCGCATGGCCTGGTTCCGTCGGAACTATTGCCGATTTTTGGTGACGGCCTGAAGGATCAGGCGGCGGCGGTTTGGGCCTGAGGGTCGGCCAGCTTGGCGGCGACCTCAAGCCCGTCGACGAACTTCACACCCTCGATGATTTTTGGCAACTGGTTGTGGCCGTCGAGACGGCGCCAACTCTTCTGCGCGCCCTCGACCAGCTTGAACACCATGGCGAGCGCGGTCTTGTTCGATAAGCATCCTTTTGATCGGATGGTCCTGTGCCGCACGGTCGCGAAGGTGCTTTCGATGGGGTTTGTCGTTCTCAAGTGCTTCCAATGCTCGGCGGGAAAATCGTAGAAGGCGAGCAGCGCCTCGCGATCCTTCTTAAGGCAGTCGGCGGCCTTCTCATATTTGACCGCGTAGGTCTCGACGAAGGCGTCGAACGCGGTCTCGGCTTCGGCCCTGGTTTCCGCCATCCAGATCGCCTGCAACGCCCGCTTGGCCTTCGTGTGCTGGCTCTTTGGCAGCTTGTTCAACACGTTTGCGGTCTTGTGCACCCAGCAGCGCTGCTCGCGCGCTTTCGGCCACACTTCGCCGAGCGCCTTCCAGAACCCGAGAGCGCCATCGGCGGCGGCGAGTTCCGGGGCGACAGCCAAACCACGCCGCTTCAGATCGAGCAGCAAGGCGCGCCAGTCGTGGGCGCTCTCGCGCGTGCCGTCGGTGAAGCCGACAAGCTCCTTCCTGCCTTCCGGCGTGGCGCCGATGATGACGAGGATGCATTGCGCATTGTCCTCCAAACGCGCCTGCAGATGAATGCCGTCGGCCCAGACGTAGACGTAGCGCTTGGTGGAAAGGTCGCGCTCGTTCCAGCGCTTGTGCTCATCGATCCAGACCTCCTTCAGCCGCGCGATCGTCGACGCCGACAAGCCAGGAGCATCCTTGCCGAGCAAGGCGGTTAGCGCTTCCTCGAAGTCGCCGGTCGAAACGCCCTTCAGGTAGAGGATCGGAATCAGCATCTCCAGGCTCTTCGAGCGCCGGGCGTAGGGCGGCAGGATCGTGGGCGTGAAGCGGATACGCCCGGGATCGCCGGCGCCAGTCTCCCGGTCGCGCACGCGCGGCTGGCGCACGGCGACAGGGCCAATGCCGGTCATGATCTCGCGCTCGGGCAAATGCCCGTGGCGCACGACGCGCCGATGGCCATCCCCGGTCTTCAGATCAGCATGTTTGGTCAAAAACTCGGCAACCTCGGCTTCGACCGCCTGGGTCAACAGAGCGCACGCCCCATTGCGCAAGATCTCAGTCAAATGGTCGGTGAAGGTCCCTGGCTGAATCAGCTTGATGACGTTATCGTTGGACACGGCGTATCACTCCTTCAATGGAGAAGTGGAGGCTCGAACACCCCCACGATACGCCGCCTTACCGTTTCACACCGTCACCAACTTTCGGCCATAGCTCCGGTGTCGATGGCGGGCCTGATCTTTCATTCGGACCGCGGCAGCCAATACACCAGAAGCAACGAAAGGGGCGTGGATTCTGGGGCGAAGCGCAACGGGTTTAAGCGAACCGGATTTGTATGTCTTTGCCAAGCTCTTTCAGGATGGCCTGGAACGGGGTTTGGAAGCCGAGGCATTTTCTCGACGTGAGATTGGACGCCGCCCTTTTTCCAGGGGCCGTAGGCGTCGCAAAACCAAGTGGTCATGGCGCGCACTGTCCGAAGAAGGCGTGCTGGGCGAAAGCTGTATCATTGCCGAAAGTGATGGATTTGCGTAGCGCGGGTTCGATGCGGGCGAAGACCGCCAGCATGACCGAAATGGTTTCGGCGGCGGTCTTTCCGGCGAGCCCCCGTGATTCAGTATGCGTTGACGTAGCTTTTCGTGGAGAAAAGCGTCAAAAAGATTATTTTCATGTCAAACCAGACCGACCAGTTATCAATATAATAGAGGTCGTACTCCAGACGACGCTGGAGCTTTTGAATCGTGTCGGTTTCCCCGCGATAACCGTGTACCTGCGCCCAGCCGGAAATGCCGGGCTTCATCCTGTGCCGGCGTGAATAAGGCGGAATTAGCTCCTCGAATAGCTTATTATGTGCAATCGCATGTGGTCTCGGACCAATAATCGACATTTCGCCACGCAACACATTCAAGAGCTGTGGGAGTTCGTCGACATTGGTGCGACGCAATATGCGCCCAATCCGCGTCACGCGCGGATCATTCCTCTCGGCCTGCTTGACGAATTCGCCATCTGTCTCCGTCACGCTCATTGATCGAAATTTGAACACCAAGATTGGCTCTTTGTTAAATCCAATTCGCGCCTGACGAAAGAATACCGGCCCACGAGAGTCGAGCTTTATCGCTATCGAAACAATAACAAAAAGGGGCGCGAGTAAAAGGAGACCACTTGCGGCGACGCAAACGTCGAACGCCCTTTTAGTGGCTCGATCCAGAGCTGAGAGCGGCGGACAAGCGACTTGGATCGTTGTAACGCCGCCGAAGTCGACAATCTGAGAGGTTGAGAAAAACGTGTCGCTGCTCGACGGGACGATGTGAAGAGAGAGAGGGAGTTCCGAGAGGAGGTTGACAAGCTTAACGGTCCTTGGCCAGTCCTCATCATCCGCCAGAATAAAAATGTCCTCGATTTTCAGTGATCGGCATTTATCAACCATTAAGCGAGCCTCTCGTTCCCTACCGCTCGCCACAATGTGGTCGGAGGCATCTGGCGGTGAGAACGAGCCAACAACTCTAATTCCGTTGGGCTCTACCCGCTCACTCATTTGCGCGCAGCGGTCGGGATTGCCGATCAAAAAGACCCTTCGAGCCTCCAAGAAGCCAGATGCAATTGCTGACCTAATCCGAAAGTAAAAGATCGTTCGTCCACCAAGCACGACGATGCTGACGCCTACCAGCTGGAAGACGAACGAGCCCCGTGAATATTCGTCCGTAAGCTTAAAAAGAAACATGCCGGAGAGTAAAAATGAGAAAGCGAGCGCAACAATGCTAATTGCACTGCCCAATACTATGTAAAGAGGCCGCGTTTGGATATACGAAGAATTATGAAACGTAAGCGATAGCAACAGCACCGTTGCTGAAAGAAAAAAAGCCGCATATAAGTACTTCAGATGACTGCCCAGCGACCACGGCATTCCCATCATCGAGTGATAGCTCAAGACGGCAAGATAAGCGACCACCACAATGGCGGCAAACTCTATCATCATCAAGACTGCCGTGAGGGAATGCAGCGATTTAGTATTCTGGAAACTGCCCCAAACCGCTTTCCTAAAGTTCTTAGGAGTTTCGCTCCGGGCCCTGCCGCGCGGCGCGCCCGTGTTTAAACTCGACATATTCGACCTCGAACATCCCCACGAGCTACGCGCTGGTTGCTAAAACTCAAACCTGCATCCTATAAACACGGATGCTAAGTTGATTGCAATCTATCTCTATGGCCATATTGACGAACGCCAAAGGCTGTACCTGAGTTCTGACGTGAAGCGCACATCACCCTGCCTCGGCGCGACGCCCTCCCTCCGCCACAACACACAAAGATGGGACCAATTTTAGATGTCGAGATTGGGGCGACGCCGCCGCATTTCAGCATTCTTTGCTTGAGACAGGGAAAGGCGGTTTGAACGACGTTTCAAATCGAAGCGGCTTTTGCCAAATAGGATCTGTCCCGCCATCTTTTGTGCACACGCGCCGTTATCAATCGGATTCTCGCTTCGTGAGCGGCCCAGAATTTCGCGGGATCGAGCAAGTGGTGCAGGAACGCAGCGCCCGCACGCGGCCTCGCGCCGAGTTGAGCCGTCGCCGGCTCATGCGCGATTGCTGCGACCGCAAGTGGTTGGCCGGCCGCCATCGTTGAGCCGATTCTCTGAAGAAACATTTTTGCGCGCCGGCAGTATTCCACCGAACGCGCGGTCATAACCTCCTCGCCATGGCCGGCTCTGTATTTCATCAAGGCCCGGCATAAATTCCCATCGGCGATTCTCCATGCCCGCGCCAGATAGTCAACGCCGTAACGAATGTTGACCTCGGGGGTCGAGAGTTCGATATTGTCGCCGCGGAAGCCGAGCATTGTGGCAGTCTCCGGGCGAACTTGCATGAGGCCAATTTCGCCGACGCTGCCGACGAGATGCGGGTTATAGCCGCTCTCGACATAAGCGACGGCGTCAGCGACGTCGACCGGGAGACCACGTCGAGCCGCCTCGGCGCGGATGAGGCCAATCAGCGCCTGCCTGCGGGGCACAAACGCGCCGCCCATAGCAGTGGGCTTCGCGCCAAGCATAATGCTGCTGTTCGCTGCATGGAAGCTTTGGTCGACCTCGCGTGCTTCTTGCGCTGGAGCGGGCATCGTAGGAACCGTTGCAATCGCGCCCGTCGGTTCCGCACGCACGCTCAGTACGAGGCCACAAAGTCCGACGAATACGAACATGAGCCACCTGAGAACAACCGCAGGGCAAAGTTTCAGGGGCAGAATCAATTCTACAACTCCCGTAAAGGGCTGCTGGATCGGTTGCGCGGCCGGGCTCTGACGGTATGGATCCGGCGACAAAAATCGAGATGCCTTTTAGGTGAGCCAAAGCTATCAAAAGATAGTTTAGCCTGCGTCGTTCACCTGATCCGCAATTCGTCGAGCTTCGTTTCCTACATGGACCGCAAAGCTGTCGCGGCGGCGCATGTCGATGTGCGCGACGATTTCGAAGGCGCCTTGTCCAACCCGCCTGCTCGCAACCCGTCGCATGAAGCGCCGACGCCATTGCTTCGCCAGTCCCAACCGCTTCAATCGGAATTCCCACGCCGATTCGCAACTACGTCCGAATAAAAAAAGGCCGCTGGCTTTGCCAGCGGCCTAAGAGTCCTTTTGGAAATCATGGATGGGCGAGTCTTCGGAGCATGAGGGCGCCCATGGCGATGAATATCATCGCCTCTGAAACGTCGAGCCTTTGCTCGTAGTCTCTGACGAGGCGGCGCCAGCGGATCATCCATCCGAAGCTGCGTTTCACGACCCAGCGTCTTGGAAGAACCTCGAAACCCTTCTGCTTGTCGTTGCGGCGAATGATTTCGACGATGAAATCGACATAGGTGGCCTTGTCCATGAGCTTCGCTCGGTCATAGGCTCCGTCCGCGAACAACTGTTTCACCCAGGGCCAGCGCTTGCGAATGGGGTCCAGGATCATCTGCGCGCCTGCGGAGTCGGAGATGTCAGCCGTCGTCAGATTGACCATCAGCAGCCGGCCGTCCGTGTCCACGGCGATGTGCCGCTTGCGACCGACGATCTTCTTTCCGGCGTCGTAACCCTTTGTCGTGGCGTGTGGAGCTTTGACCGTCTGGCTGTCGACGACCGCCGCCGAGGGCGACGCTTCGCGGCCGGCCCGCTCCCGGTCGCACATCAGGCAAAGATCGTGAATGGTCTGAAACGGGAAGCGCCGCATCAGCGCCGGAACCACCAGTAGACCGTCTGCCAGGGACCGAAATGAACCGGCAGCATCTCTCAGCCACAGCCCGATCGCCCAAGATAGCGCAGCGCGTTCACCACCTCGCGAAGGTCAGCCTCTCGCCGACGGCCGCGCCGCGCCGCCGCCGGCATCAGCGGCGCGATCCGCTCCACTCTTTATCCGTCAGATCGGATGGGTAGCGTTTCGTCTTTCGGGAAATCTCGGCCATCCGGCCGCGGCTCTGCTTCGTCCACATACAAAGCCTGAATCACAACCCCTGCCCTTTGTAAATCCCGGAAAGCGATTTTCCAAAAAGCCTCTACGAGCCGATCCCGCAATGAGTCGTCTGAATCAGTTGTGATTCCCCGCCAATTACATGATTCGCATGGGAGCGCCCGATGTGGAAGCCGGAACATCGCCTTGCCGCCGACCGCCGCGGCCTTCGTCATACTTCCGATCTCACCGACGCTGAACGGGCGCTCGTTGCGCCTTTGATCCCTCCCGCTCGGCGCGGCGGACGCAAGCGACGTGCGGGAGATTCTCAATGCGATCTGCTATGTGCTCGCCACGGGCTGCCAATGGGAGGCATTGCCAAAAGACCTGCCGCCCAAGAGCACCGTGCATTCCTATTTGACGCTGTGTGGGGTGCGGCTCGGTTAGGTGAGACATCCGGCTGCGGTAATTTGAACCGCAACCGGAGGTTTAAAAATGACGAAAGACGAAGGGCTTGACGCGGGACAGAGGCGCTTCTCGGTTCAGCGTAAGATTGCGGTTGTGGCCCGCCTCCTGCGCGGCGAACCGCTGGAGCTGGTGGCCCGCGAGACAAATGTCAGCATCCACCGATTGACCGAGTGGCGCGATCGAGCTCTGGCCGGGGCCGCCTCAGCTCTGAAGGAGCGCGAGCGCGATGACCGCGACGACGAGATTGCCCGTCTGAAAGCCAAGGTGGGCGAGATCACCATGGATAACGAGCTTCTTTACGCCAAGATCGACGCCTTGGAGAACAAGCGCCCTTTGGCCCGCCGGAGGCCGAGGAAATGAGCCTCAACTCAGTCTCCATCCGTTGCTCGCGTCTATGGTCTGTCACGGGTCACGCGGGTCTGGGGCCTGTCGCGGGCAACCATCTATCGGTCCCGCTTGGAGGCGCCGGATGACGCCCTACGACGCCGGCCAGGCCCGATGGGCGCTTGTCCGGATGCGGAACTGGCTGACCATATCCGCCGTCTTATCGAGGAGTTCGGTTTTCACGGCGAGGGCTACCGCAAGCTATGGGCGCGGCTTCGGGTCGCCGGCGTTCGCGCCAGTCCCCGACGAGTGCGGCGGGTGATGGGCGAACATGGCTTACTCGCACCCCATCGCGCGGCACAGGCGCGAACGAAAATTCATGACGGCACGATCATCACTGATCGCATCAACGAAATGTGGGGAACGGACATGACACAAACGGTCACGACGGATGAGGGCAAGGCCTATGTGTTCGTCGCCGTCGAACATGCCAACTCGGAGATCATTGGCATTCATGCCGCAAGATCGGCAAATCGTTTCGAGGCGCTGGAGCCTGTTCGGCAAGCGGTAACCCGCTGCTTTGGCTCCATCGCCCCGAGCGTCGCCCGCGGATTGAAACTGCGTCACGATCACGGATCCAATTACATGTCCATGGATTTTCAAGCCGAAATCAGATGCCTCGGAATCGAAGCGTCGCCCTCTTTTGTTCGTGAACCCGAAGGCAATGGCGTCGCCGAGCGTTTCATTCGGACGTTGAAGGAAAACCTCTTGTGGGTAAGGACGTCCCGAACGATCGAGGAGCTCAGGACCGCCCTCATCGAGTTTGCTCGGCATTACAACAGGACGTGGCTCGTCGCCCGTCATGGCTACAAGACGCCAGATCAGGTGAGAGCCGCGCAACTTTCGATTGCCAAGGCAAACATCGGAGAGCTACCCTTGGCCGCCTGAATAAGCGCAGCCGGTTGTCTCAAAACCGTGCCGCAGTACACTATTTGACGCTGTGCGACTGTGGCTGCTCAAAAGGGGGCGCAACGATTGATCCGCAGGGGTTCGACGCGAGCAAGAAGGTCACGGGGCGCAAGCGCCACGTGCTCGTCGACACGCTCGGTCTCCTGCTCGGCGTGAGTAGCTGGTTTTTACTCCGCCATTGACATTTGCGCTGATTTTTCGCCATTGAGTGTAGTGGAGAACTTTATCTGCCTTGCCTCTCAACCCGAACAAACGGCCGTCCGCCGAAGGGTGCGATGTTCAGGTCTAGTCGCCTGCAATGTACTCGTCGCGCTTTTGGCAATTGTTGGGTGTGGAGAAAGGTAAGGTGATTCCAAGATCATTGACGGCCAGCCCGCTATCGTCTGGGCGGGCCGCCTTTGAAATTTACGCGTTAAAAAACGGGGTGGGTAGAAATTGGCACGCGTCGCTGTTCTTGGGCTGGGCAAGATGGGATTGTCGCATCTCGCCATTATTAAGGCGCATCCAGATGTGGAACTGGTTGCTGTATGCGATACTGCAGAATATCTGCTTGGTATTCTGGGAAAGTACACACCTATAAAGACATACACGGATTACAGGAAGCTTCTATCAGTGGAGAACCTCGACGCGGTGATCGTCGCGACGCCGTCTCGATTCCACGCAGAAATGGTGGGTGCAGCGCTGGCCGCCAATCTCCATGTATTTTGTGAAAAGCCGTTTTGTTTAGATGCGTCAGAGGGACTGCGGCTTGCCCAGCTTGCGGAAAGCAACAAGCTCGTCAATCAAGTAGGATATCACTATCGATTTGTCGGGACGTTCCATGAAATGAAGCGTTTTCTCAGTTTAAACATCCTGGGCACGCTGCACCATGTTCGTGCTGAGGCCTACGGTCCTGTCGTGGTGCGCCCAAAGGGAGGCACTTGGCGTTCCAGCAAAGCGGAAGGTGGCGGTTGCTTGTATGATTACGCCAGCCACGCCATCGACCTTGTAAACTATCTTGTTGGCCGACCTGAGGCCGTCGGTGGAACAATTACGCACAAAATATTCTCCCGCGATGTGGAAGACGAAGTTTATACGAATCTCTACTACGCGGACGGAATGACCGGTCAGCTTGCAGCAAATTGGAGCGACGATAGTTTCCGCAAAATGTCCACGAAAATTACGGTCTGGGGAGCGAACGGCAAAATCATTGCAGATCGACAGGAATTGCAGATTTATATTCGAGAAAATGCGGGGCTTCCTGAAGGATTAAACAAGGGCTGGAATGTCCGCTACACCACCGATTTGACTGAACCAGTCTGGTTCTATCTCCGCGGAGAAGAGTATTCCGCTCAGATCGATCATTTCGTGAAAGCTATCAAGGCCGGCAATATCGAGACACGCAGTACGTTCCGCTCTGCGACGGATGCGGATTTGGTTGCTTCGGCCATGGTGAAGGACGTCGACGGGCGAAGAACCCCAACTTCGACCGAAGCTGTTGCTATCCAGAAACCCCAGTCCTCGAGTATATGGAATACAATTCGACGTCCAACGAAATCCGACGCCTCAACGCCGTGAATAGGAACTAGGTCGATGGCCCTGGAACGCTTGCTTTTTGGCGATAATCAATTCTTCGGTGTCAATCACATGTCCGAGGAGAAGGCGCGTGCGCAGACGCTTAAGTTTCAGAACTTGGATGACGTCATAGAGGTTTTGGACATTGCATATGACGAGGGAATTAAGATGTTCATGTGCACAACGCATGAGTGGATCGCGCACGTCTGCAACCATATACGGGCGCACCGAGATCGATACAGCGACTTTCAATTCTATCCCTGCATGCCTTATGCGCATAAATATGCGAATGCAGTAACTGAACATGGAATTCTTGGTGCAATGAAGTCCTTTCTCCCAGACGAGGGCGCGTTTAGCGCACTGTTCCGCGGCGGCATATCTATCGCGCGCAAAGATGCGGAAGGGCTTGCCCCTTTATTGATCGATGCAGAAATGAAGATGTTCCGCGGCCTCAACACGCCCGTAATTTTTCTGCAAAATGTTGTGACAGATTTGATTTTGGGGCTGGGCATAAACGATGCGTTTCGCGTGTTCGCTGACCACGTTCGAGAGCGCTATGATGCCGAGCCTGGCTTTATTACAATGAATCTCCCGATGCTGCTAGACGCACTAGATTCCTGCGGCATCGAAAACCCAATTGTTTGCGCGAACATAAACAGGATCGGTTTTCGTATGTGTGGCGGTCTTGCAAAATATGAGAACGCCATTGCGACGAGACGTTTTCGTGCTGTCGCGATGTCTGTCTTCGCGTCGGGCGCTATTCCGCCGCGGGACGCGATCGAATATGTATGCAAACAGTCAAATATCCAATCAATCGTTTTTGGGGCCTCAAGCCGAAAAAATATAGTGCAGACAAAGCAACTGGTAGACGAATTTTGGGGGAGCGGCCAATCGCTGGCTGACGCGACGTTGAAATTGACGCCCCACATGCCTGTAGTTACTGAAGACGCACGTCTGAGTGGCGGGCATGACTAGGATCCTGATCACCGGGGGGGCGGGCTTCATCGGTTCACATTTAGCACTACGACTCTTGAAATCAAATTATGTCGTAACGGTTCTTGATAATCTATCTACACAAATTCATGGCAACCCGCCCGAACAATCCGCTCTTTATCACTCGATTGCCGGCAAGGTTCGCTTTGTGCGTGGCGATGTAACGCGACGACAAGACCTGGAGCTTGTCCTCCCCGGCCAGGACGTCGTCGTGCATCTGGCCGCTGAAACAGGCACCGGCCAATCGATGTACCAGATCGACCGATACGTTCAAGTCAATGTGGGCGGCACTGCCCTGCTGCTCGACGTCTTGGCAAACATGCGACACGACGTGAAGCGGGTCGTAGTCGCGTCCTCGCGGGCCGTCTACGGCGAAGGGAAGTATCTTTCAAAGGAGCTTGGCGTAGTCTATCCTGGGCATCGTTCTGCGAGCGATATGACGGCAGGCGACTTTTCAATCAAATATCCAGGATGTTTAGAACCGCTGACGCTAACTGCGACCGATGAAGAGTCGAAGCTTCATCCTTCATCGGTTTACGGCATCACGAAACACGCGCAGGAACAACTGGTAATGACGGTTTGCCCAAATGTCCGAGCCGAGCCAGTGGCGCTGCGTTACCAGAATGTTTATGGCCCTGGTCAATCCCTCTCCAACCCGTATACCGGAATCCTTTCGATCTTTTCGAATCTGATAATGCAAGGACTTCCGATCAACGTCTTCGAAGACGGGACCGAGAGCCGTGATTTTGTTTTTGTGGATGACGTTGTCGAGGCGACCGTCTTGGCGATTGAAAGGGATGGAGCGGCGGGGGAGGTATTCAACGTCGGAACGGGAGAGCCCGCTAGCGTACTTACCGTGGCCCACGCATTGATGAAGAAGCTGGGAAGGAACTCGGAAGTGAAAGTCACCGGGAATTTTCGTATTGGCGACATAAAGCACAACTATGCCGACATTGGAAAGATCAAGCGTCTCCTGGGATATGCGCCGGTCCATAATTTCGATTCTGGTTTATCTCATTTCTGCACGTGGGTACGTTCCGTTGGATCGATGAGCAACAAGTATGAGCTGTCGCTTCGAGAGATGAGAGCCAGAGGTCTGTTGAAATAGCGAACACAGCGATGTCCGTGATTTCATCGTGATAACTTAGCATTACAGTTGCATTTTGATATGAGCGCGCTTTGCTTCTGCCTGATGTGCTCGTCGCCAGAGCGACCAAGCGATGATGAACTCTGGTCGGATGCGTTTGCGCGCAAGGCGCGTCGCGATGCGGCGGATTTCCTGCATCGACCAGCGGATCAGCGGAGTTGCGATTTCAACGGCGCCGGCTTCGTCGCCGCTCTGTGGCGCATCCTTTTTGGGGGTGACCGATTGGTCGCCTCGGCGACAGCGTTCGCGTGAACGCGAATCGCGGCCATCATGGCGAAGGCCAGCATCACGAGCGAGACGTGACGTCGCCAACCATGCCACGAGCGCGTCTCGTTGTGGTCGAGGCCGAGTTCGTTCTTGGCGGTTTCGAAACTGTCTTCGATTGCCCACCGACGGCCTTCGATTTTCGCGAGTCTCTCGATCGTGGTTCCTTTGGGCGCCCATGTCGTGAAGAAGGCGAGGTCGCCGTCGGCGATCTTGCGGCGGATCAGAAGCCCGCGCGTCCATAATTGCCCTTCGAACGCCGCGCTGTAATCGCCGGCGTTAAGATCGGCGAGTTCGAGATAGGCCCAGTCGTGCAAGCGCTCGCCCTTCGCGCCAGCGCCTGCCGACAGGCGTCGCCAAGCGGAAGCCGGCAGACCGTCGGCGATTTCCATCGCCGTTCCGGCGACGCGCTGCGGCTTGTCCCAGGAATGAAACGGCTCGTTGGACTTCACGCCGAGCACATAGCCTTTGCCGGCGCCCCGGAGCGCCATTTCGATATCGCCGACGCCGTAGACAGTATCGGCGGCGACGAAAGAGAAAGGAACATTCGCGCCGATGGCGCGCTCGATCATGGCCAGAGCCAATGCCGGCTTGGTCGCAAAGCCGCCATGGGCGCTGTCGATCAGTTCGCGCGGCACATGCGCTTTCGCCATGCGCGCTTTATCGTCCGTCCAGCTCTTCGGCAGATAAAGCTCGCGGTCGACGAAGGCATGGCCGCGCTCTGCGACATAGCAGGCGAAGACGCCGATCTGGCAGTTCGTGATCTTGCCCGCAGAGCCCGTATATTGACGCGCGACGCCGCAGGACGCCTTGCCCTGTTTCAGGAAGCCCGTCTCGTCGACGACGAGGACCGCGTCGTTGTCGGCGAGCGTTTCCAGCGCACAGTCGCGGACAATGTCGCGCAAAGCGTCCGCGTCCCATTGCGCACGCCCGAGGATCGCCTGTTGTCGCCACGGACCCGGATCGCCCGCAGAGCTGGCTCCGGTTGTTTGAACAGCGCCCCGCGGAAGTTAAGTGGATTCCTGCCGGGTTATGCTGAACGCGGGGCCTTGCGATTTTGATGCAGCGTCGGGAGGGCGTAGCCCGACCAGAAGCTGCATCAAAATCGTCGCGACGGTTTATGCCGCCGCCGGGATTGTCTGTGCCCCGAAGTAAGCCTCGTCCGGCGTGCGCCGGTCAAGGCTCGAATGCGGCCTTCGTTCATTGTAAAACGCCAGATAGCGAGCGATCGAGGCGCGCGCTTCGGACACGCTGTCGTAGGCCCTGAGATAAACCTCCTCATATTTGACGCTGCGCCACAGCCGCTCGACAAACACATTGTCGCGCCAGGCGCCCTTGCCGTCCATGCTGATGGCGACGCCGTGCTCGAGCAACACGCCGGTGAAGTCGATGCTGGTGAACTGACTGCCCTGGTCCGTGTTGAAAATCTCCGGCTCGCCGTGCTTCGCCAGAGCTTCGCGTAGCGCTTCGACGCAGAACTCCGCCTCCATCGTGATCGACAGGCGATGCGACAGGACCCGCCGGCTGAACACGTCGACGACGGCGGCGAGATAGACGAAGCCACGCGCCATCGGAAGGTAGGTGATGTCCATCGCCCACACATGATCGGCGCGCTCGATCTTTTTCCCGCGCAAGAGATAGGGATAAATCTTGTGACCCGGCGATGGCTTGCTGGTGTTCGGCCGGCGATAGATCGCCTCGATTCCCATGCGCTTCATCAGCGTCGCCACATGGCGACGGCCGATCGAGACGCCCTCGCGCTTCAAGAGATCGCGCAACATCCGGCTGCCTGCGAAGGGGTAGTCGAGATGCAGTTCGTCGAGCCGCCGCATGATCTTCAAGTCCTCGGCCGAAACCGGCCAGGGCTTATAGTAGACGGAGCCACGGCTAACGTTCAGGATCTTCGCCTGCCGGGAGAGCGACAAGTCGCGATTGCGGTCAATCATCGCTTTGCGCTCAGCAAACCCGCTTTGGTGAGCGCGCCTTCCAAAAAATCATTCTCCAACGTCAGTTCGCCAATCTTGGCGTGCAGCGCCTTCAAATCGACGGCGGCCTCTTTCGCTTCGCTCTTCTCCTGGCCGAAAACGCCGGCCGCGCCTTCAAGAAGCTGACCTTTCCATGTCGTGATCTGGTTCGGGTGAACGTCGAACTGCTGCGCCAGTTCGGCCAGCGTCTTGTCGCCTTTGACGGCGGCCAAAGCCACCTTCGCCTTAAAGGCCGCCGTATGATTGCGGCGCGGTCTCTTCGTCATCTTCGCTCCTGATTCTGCAGCGAGAATCCTCGCCGCCGTCAGGCAGAAAATCCACTAATGCGACTGTCCAAATTTGCGGGGCCAGCTCTCGCTGCTTCCGCCCGCATCCAACCAGTCTTGCGCCGCTCTTCCCCCAGCAAGCCGTCGAGAAAATGCTCCGCCGACCGAACAACGCGATCCTGCTTGAATAATGGACGCATCCGACGCTTCACTTCACGCAACGACGACGCCCAAAGCTCCAGCGTCGTTTCAATCGAAGCGCCCGTCATCACCACGCTCCCATGACGAATCATGGTGAGCCAATGAGTCAGAGTTCACATAAATTCGCAACTGTAATGTTAGAGCCGATCCGCGAAGATTTGACGCGTGATCAAAGGCTTGGCGCGGTCAAGCGTTTCAGCATGATGCGGATCATGGCGAGACGCTGGTTTTCTGGCGATGAGCGGCCAGATCGTCGACGCCACGATTGTCGCGGCGCCCAAGCAGCGCAACACGAATGGCGAGAAGCAGGCGATCAAGGACGGGCGTATTCCAGAGGACTGGACGCCGGCAAGACGGCGCGCGACGAATTCGACGCCGGTCCTTGGGGCAAGAAATATCCTTCGATCGCTCAGAGTTGGCGGCGCAATTGGCAGCAGGTCGTCCCGTTTTTCGCGTTCCCCGAGGCTGTGCGGCGGATCACCTACACCACAAACGCCATTGAGGCCTTGAATGCCCAACTGCGGCGCGCGGTGCGGACGCGTGGGCATTTTCCAACCGACGATGCGGCCATGAAGCCGTATCTCGTCTTGCGCCAGGTCGCGGGTGAATGGAAAATGCCGCCGCGCGAATGGTGCGAGGCCAAGACCCAATTTGTACAAGTTGATATTTGATCTGACAGACGGCGTGAGTTGGCCGATGTCGTTTCAGGCAGCGTTGCTCTCCTCGATGGCCTGAAGATGACCTGATTTTTCGCGCGCCAGCGGCAACGCGTCAATGAAGGTTTGCATCGGCGTCTTGCCGAAGCACCATTTGCCCTGATGTGGACGGATTTCGTTGAACGCGCGCATCCACAGGTCGAGATCGGCCTGCAACTCATCGATCGTCGCATAGACCCTCTTGCGGAAGGCGATGCGATAGAACTCGTCGAGCATGGTCTTGTGGAAGCGTTCGACGATGCCGTTGGTCTGCGGGCTCTTGGCCTTGGTTCTGGTGTGATCGATGTCCTCGACCGCAAGATAAAGTCCGTATTCGTGCCGCTCCGGGTTGCCGCAATATTCGGTTCCACGGTCGGTGAGCACGCGCTGCAGCGGGACGCCGTGATCCTCGAAGAAGGGGATGACGCGATCGTTCAAGAGATCGGCGGCGGTGATCGGCGTCTTGCGGTCGTAGAGCTTGGCGAAGCCAACCTTGGCGTAGGTGTCGACGAAGGTCTGCTGGTAGGGGTCTGTCGGAAATTTCGTGTGAAGGCCATTACGATGAAGATGAAGGAGACATCGTATGGCGAGACGAAAGCAACCGGCTATTTCCGACCAGCTGCTTGATCAGCTTTTGGCGGGAGCCGACCCGAAGACCGCCTTTGCCAAGGACGGCTTGCTCGACGAACTGAAGAAAGCGCTCGCCGAACGAGCCTTGAACGCCGAGATCGATCATCATCTCGACAAGGGCGAGGAGGACGGCCGCGTCAATAGCCGCAACGGCTATGGCCGAAAATCGGTTCTCACCGAGACCAGCAAGATCGAGCTCGAGGTTCCACGCGACCGGCTGTCGACGTTCGACCCGCAACTGATCGCCAAATATCAGCGGCGGTTTCCCGGGTTCGACGACAAGATCGTCTCGATGTATGCGCGCGGCATGAGCGTTCGCGAGATTTAGGGCCATCTGCGCGATCTTTATGGCGTCGACGTCTCCGCCGACCTCGTCAGCGCGGTCACGGACGCCATCCTCGACGAGATCGCCGAATGGCAGAACCGGCCGCTGGAGGCGCTGTATGCGCTGGTGTTCTTCGACGCCATCCGGATCAAGGTGCGCGACGAAGGCATGGTTCGCAACAAAGCCGTCTATGTCGCCCTTGGGGTTCGGCCCGACGGAACCAAGGAAATCCTCGGGCTGTGGATCGAGCAAACCGAAGGCGCGAAATTCTGGCTGCGCGTCATGAACGAGCTGAAGAACCGCGGCGTCGAAGATGTCCTGATCGCCGTCGTCGATGGCCTGAAGGGCTTTCCGGAGGCGATCACTGCGGTGTTTCCGCAGACCCAGGTGCCAACCTGCATCGTTCACCTGATCCGCAATTCGCTGAACTTCGTTTCTTACAAGGACCGCAAAGCTGTCGCGGCGGCGCTGAAGCAGATCTACCGGGCCAAGGACGCCGCCGCCGGGGAAGAAGAGCTGAACGCTTTCGCCAAAGGCCCATGGGGTCGAAAATACCCGGCGATCATTCAGTCCTGGCGACGCCATTGGAACGAGGTCATTCCGTTCTACGCCTTTCCTGATGACGTGCGTCGGCTCATCTATACGTCAAACGCCATCGAGTCGTTGAACGCCAAACTGCGCAGAGCGGTTCGCGCCCGCGGTCATTTTCCCAATGATGACAGCGCGCTCAAGCTGCTCTTTCTCGTCTTGAACCTGGCGCAGAAAGAATGGAAAATGCCGCCGCGCGAATGGGGCATGGCGAAAGCCCAATTCGCCATCATGTTCGAAGACAGGTTCACGATGGCGTGATGCAACCGGCATTTACACGGAAATCCTGATAGTCCCGCTGGTAGACGCGGCCGACGCCTTTCAAGGTTCCCACATAGAAGGTGTCCTGCGCGCCACAATAACCGGGGCATTCGGAAACGAATTCGCCATGCGCTTCCTTGTCGGACTTGGCTTTTTCTAGGGCGGCGACCTGCGCCTCGGTGAGGATCAACTGCTCCTGCGCCATCTTGGCTTCGAGCGCCTTCAGCCGGTGTTTCATGGTCGCGAGGTCGTGGCGCAGCCAGATCGAGCGCACGCCGAAAGGCGACACGCTGACGCCCTTCTTAGCCAGTTCGTTAGCGACACGCGTCTGCCCCCAGGCCGGCTGCTCGATCGCCAGGGCGACCACCGCCGCCTCGACTTCCGGCGCGACCCGGTTCTTCAGCAACGGCTTGCGGCGAGACAGTTCCTGCAGCGCCAGTTCGCCGCCTTTGTCATAAAGGTCCTTGAAGCGATAAAAGCTGTCGCGGCTGCACCCCATGATTTTGCAAGCCTGGCTGACGTTGCCGAGCTGTTTGGCCAGTTCGAGCAGGCCGGCCTTGGCGCGGATGATTTTCTGTTCCTGGGTCATTGCGGTGTCTCCTGGAGACGCCGTGGCGGGGGCTGCGCTACCCCGACCAACTCCGCCCCCGCCACGGCTCACATGCGTGGCTGAAAATACCGTCCGTCAGATTAAGTCAAAACTTATACACCCAATTCGCCATCATGTTCGACGAAAGGTTCGTCACAGCGTGATGGTCAACCCGGCCCCGCACACAAGATTCCTGACAGTCCTCGTGACCTTCTTGCCCGCGTCGAAGCCCTGCGGATCAATCGTTGCGCCCCCTTTTGAGCGGCTTTTGCGCTCTGAGAGTTGATGATCAATCTCCCGCACGTCGACTGTCCGCTCGCGTCCGCCGGCTCCTGATCGCGTTTACGTCCAATCCTGCAAACATCGTCATCGCTGCTCTCCATTCGTCGTTCAACGAATCACCGGCGAAAGGGTCGCCCCCGCCGCCGGAGAGCAGCAACTTCATGTACGGGATGTACTACCCGTTAGTGGTGAGCAGCCAATGCGGCATTTATTGCCGATAGGTAGCCGTCCGCCGTCCGAGCCGGCGTTCGTTCGCGCGCCATCTCATAAGCAGCCTGTCCCATTCGAACGACGAGATCGTGGTTGTCGGCCAGGAGAGCGATCTGGTTCGCGAGCGTAGATTCGTCATATGGATTGAAGACCAGCCCAACCTTGCCATCCTCGACAAAGTCTTTGGTGCCCCCCGCCTCGCATGATGCAATTAGGGCAAGGCCGCTGGCCGCAGCTTCCAAAAGCACTAACCCAAAAGTGTCACCAAGCGTGGGAAATACGAATGCATGAGCTTCGGCGTAATACCTTGGGAGCTCTGCCTGATCCACAAATCCAGCAAACTGCACACAATCCAAATCAAGGCCCTTGACAAGTTCTTTAAGGCAGCGCTCCTCCGGCCCGGATCCGACAATAGTAAGCCGCACCGGACGACGTGTCGAAGCCATTTTAGCTAGCGCCCGAACTAAATGATCAACACCCTTACCCTTAATCAGGCGTCCCACCGTAACGAGTCGCAATTCGTCACGCTCAGACCAGTCTCGCGAGGCCGCAACCTTCAAAAAAGGAGCCAAATTGGTTGTGTGTGGTGCTAAAAAAACAGGTCCCGCGGGACTGAGTTCTTCGAAGCGTTCAGCGGCGGGCCTACTCTGTGCAATACAAGCCGCGGCTCGCGACAGAAGAAATTTTCGTGCGGCACGCTGAGACCACGAAAGCCTCCGTTCGGAACGAGCAGTCCCATCACTAAAGATGAAAAGCCTAGCCCCAAAGAGTCGCGCGTAAAGCCAGCTATAGAATGTTGGAAACGAGAACATGCCGCTGATTATTACGTTGGGGCGAGCTCGGACCAAATGCCAAAAAATCTTCGGGCTAAGATAGTAGTCGACGCCCCCAGCGTCGCGTCGCCGAATTACCATGCCGCCCACCACGACATATCGGAATCCCAACTGCTGGCTAAACTGCCACGGCATTCCACGGGGAGACGTGCCGGAGCAGAACAGGCAAGTAAGGTCAACCTTCAAAGCCAGTGCGCGCAGCACTTCGTTGATATATGGCGTCGGTATATCTGTCACAAAGGCTACGCGAGTTTCGAAGCCCGACGCGCTTTCACTCGACCTTCCGAGCGAGCCATGATTGTCAGCCGGCAACGACATTAGGATGGCCTGTTTTCGGAGAATCTCAAACCAGATAGCCGCGCTACAATGTGTACCAAGCAAGACCGTTTCCTCGCCATCCCCGCCTCCTCTATTGATCCGAAATTAGTTCACAAACTTAACGACCGCAATGTTCGTTCCGGTTACGCTAGTGGGTGTCGCTTTTCGAGACGATCGAGCGATCCCGCGAGCGATCCCGTCGTGAAGACCTGCGCCTTGAACATCATTGATTGTTTTTACATGCGTCATTCTTTAACTTTTTCGGTGAAATCCGTGTCTGAATACCCGGCAGAAACTCAAAACGGTAAAAACGTCACGTTTAAGCTTTAATAACTCTTGAGATTTCAGCTCCGCAAGCACAGACCCGCTTACCTCGCGCCGGCCCGAAGGCCGGCGTCGGGACAGGTCTTGCGAGTTGGCACGCTCGAAGCGGCCGATTGGGGGCGCCCGGCGCGGGGCCTTATCCTGAACCGACATTTGCCGCCGAGCGAAGATTGATTTTGCGCCCATCTTGGCGTCGTTTCGTTTGGCGAGCGGCGACCCTTGCGGTAGCGCAATTCTCCTACGCGGGCGCACCTCGCTCGCTCAGCCAGACGAAGCGGCGTATGTTGTAGGCGAGATTGGCCAGCCCGATCTTAAGCCGCGCCCGCGCCCAGCCAATCGTTCGCACGAACAGCCCAATCAACCCTTTCTGATGCGCGAACACATGTTCGACGGCGCTACGCACCTTCGACTTCTGTGCATTGGCGAAGCGCATTCGTTCCGGCATCGGCTTGCCCTTGGGCTTCTCGCGATGAATGGCCGACAATTCCGCCAGACGCTCGTCGACATCAAAAAATCCGGGCGTTCCCTTCGCCATGTCCGCGCTCCCCTTTCGACATCACGAAGTGAATCAACTCGCCCCCGATTTGGCCAGCAGTTTTTGGAGGCGTCCAGCTTGCAACGCTTATCGAGACAGGTCCCGACAGGGAAGCCGACGGCGTTGTTCGGTGGCGACGGGTCGATCTCAAGCGCGTCATTCATGAGCGTTTCGGCGTCGACTATCACGAGCGTTATGTCGGAACGCTACTCAAGCAGCTTGGCTTCTCGCATATGAGCGCGCGTCCGCGTCATCCTGGTCAGGATGCGGAGATCGTCGAGGCATTCAAAAAAACTTCCCACGCGCTTTGAGCGCGCATTTGGCCGGCCTGACGCCGGGCGCGCCGATCGAAATCTGGTTCCAGATGCTATGAAGGCGGACTGTCGGCAAACTGAAGCAGTCCGAATCCTAGCAACGGAGTTTTTCTGATGCCGACGAATATCGCCTCTCGTCCAATCGTCTATCTCGCCATCGAACTCAGCGCGACGTCGTGGGTTGTCGCTTGTCGGCGGCCAATGAACGAGAAAATCAAATTGCATCGCATGGAGGCCGGCGATGGCAACGCCCTCCTTGCCCTCATATCGGAGCTGCGGCGCAAGGCGGTCGCCGAGGGCGGCGTCGACGTGATTGTCGCAAGTTGCTTCGAAGCCGGACGTGACGGCTTCTGGCTGCACAGGCTCCTCTTGGCGCATGGCGTGATCAATCACGTGGTGGAGCCGACGAGCATCCTGGTGACCAGAGGCGCCAGGCGGGCGAAGACCGACCGGCTCGACGCCCAGGGGCTGCTGCGGGGCTGCTGCGTGTTCTCGCCGCGACATTCACCGGCGATCACGACGCCTGCCGCGTCGTCAATGTGCCAAGCGTTGCGGAAGAGGACGCAAAACGCCCGCATCGCGAGCGTGAATATCTTGTTCAGGAACGCGTCCGCATCGAAAACCGCATCGGCGCCTTGCTGGCGACCCAGGGCATCTCGAAGCGGCCATCCCTGCGCTCGTGGGAGACGGACTTGAACGCTATGCGGACCGGTGATGGCCGGACCATTCCGCCGCTATTGAAGACGGAACTGAACCGCTTGCGCCGTCGGCTCGTGATGACGCTCGACATGATCCGCGAAGTTGAGGCCGAACGCCAACAAGCGGTGGAGGCGCAAGACGACACCGCCAGTCGGACAATCAAGGCCTTGTGCCAGCTCCGCGGCATCGGCGACAATTTCGCGGCTGTCTTGACGAGAGAGGTTTTCTACCGGTCGTTCGAGAACAGACGACAAATCGCCAGTTATCTCGGCCTTGCGCCGACGCCTTTTCAAAGCGGCGGAATGGATCGCGACAGGCGCATCAATCGCGCCGGGAACAGTCGCGCCCGCAAAACATTGATCCAACTCGCTTGGCTGTGGCTGCGCTATCAACCAGAGAGCGGTTTGGCGCAATGGTTCCGCGAGCGCGTCGGGGCGCTTCAGGGGCGAACCCGCCGTATCGCTATCGTCGCCATGGCGCGCAAGTTGTTGATCTCGATCTGGAAGTTCGCCACTTTGGGAATCGTGCCGGAGGGCGCCATCGTCACGGCGTGAGTTTCGATCGTCGATAACCTCGGCGATCGATCGGAGGACGTGACCGTCTTCGTCATTGGGAGCTACTCGCTCCCGAGTTCCAGGTGGGTCACGTCGGCCGGGGTCGAAGCCTCGTGCATGAGGCATTGTGGTTGCCGGTTCAAAGAGGGCGCACCGCGTCCCGAGATCGGAGCCGTATGTAAGGTTATGCAGCGCTCGCCGCTTGCGCAAGCGACCCCCAATCCGCTCACTCGGCGCCGAGAAAATCGGTCGACAATATACCGTACCAACGGACAGCAACTGCTCTTGACAGGGGAACCCTCATGTAAGACGAAGCGCGCATCGGCCAGAAGAACGGTCTTGTGCGTCAATGGGCAAGATGCGGATCGCGGCCGCGCCAGCCTGCCGACCAGCGCTATGAAAACGCCTATCTCTTCGGCGCAATCTGTCCGGCGCGCGGCAAGGGCGCGGCGCTGGCGCTGCCTTTCGCCGACACCTTCGCCATGCAGCTGCATCTCGACGAAATCGCGCGTCATGTCGCCAAGGGCGCCCATGCCGTTCTGCTGCTCGATCGCGCCGGCTGGCACACGACGGCAAGGCTCAACATCCCGAAAAATATCACGCCGATCTTCCTGCCATCGCGTTCCCCGGAGCTGAACCCGGTCGAGAACATCTGGCAATATCTGCGCGCCAATTGGCTATCAAATCGCGTCTTCGAAACCTACGACGACATCATCGACGCTGCATGTGAGGCTTGGCGAAAGCTCATTGCCCAATCGCAGACGATCACATCAATTGGAATGCGCGATTGGGCGCACATCGGTCAGTCCCAATAGCCTTTGGTATCACAGGGTAAAATTTACGGATGTAGAGCCGGAGGCAAGACATTCCGTAAGGCTCGTTCAAGTCTAGGCCGAACGATGGCGGTTCCCGAATCGGACAGATGGAAATCGTCCTGAAACATTAAACGCCCGTCAGGACCAATCAGCTTAATAGAGTTGTCTTTGTCGAGAAATAGGTCTGCCACGTCAAGGATCTGGACGTTCGGGCTTTCGTATTCGCGAATGATCGCATTAGCACGGATACGGCTTTGCTTGGCGATGGCGTCTTCATAAAACGGCGGTCGCTTGCCGGCAAGGATCGCATGCCGCGTTGCATCCGGCGGCGGCGCCGGCGGTTGAGTTATGACGATGATCTGAGCCGCCCTGTTCACAAGAGAGCTAATCGCTTCGCCCAAATGACCTTGGCCATGGTCGCGGAGCTTTGGCCACCATGCCTGCGCAATGATCACGACGTCGGGCTTAGCGTTGTCCAGAAAGCCGGCGACGTTTAACCACAGTGTATTGGGCTCCTCGGGCAATTCGTTTCCATCGGCGACGCTGAGAATATTGAGACGAAATCCAATCTGGCGCGCGAGCGAGGCCAATTCATAGCCATACATCGCGCCCTGGCTGTCACCTATAATCACAACCCAACCTCGCCCTTCGGGATTGATAGCGACCCCGCCGGTCGCGACGTTCCGGGGCGCGGCGCTCAGCGAATAGTTGAATCGAATCGCGTATCCGGCTGCGCCGAGCGCGGTTGCAGCGACGACGAATGCCGCAAATGCTAGGCCACGGCGTCGAGGGGCATTGAGCCAGACCCGCATTGGCCGTTCGACGAAACGATAGGTCAGCAAAGTCGCCGTGAGAGTGATGACTATCTTCAGCGTTAGCACGACGACCGGATCGGCCAGATACAACTGGTAGCCGATGAACGAAAAGATTGGCCAATGCCAAAGATAGAGGGAGTATGATCGCTTGCCGAAGAAAACCATGGCCGGGTGCGCGAGGAACCGTTGACTGACTCCGCCAGCCGTGCCGATCCCCAGCAAAATCAACGCCGATCCCGCAACTGGCAATGCAGCGATCCATCCCGGAAAACCGTCACTTCGGATGAGGAAGAATGCAAGGACAATACCGATAAGGCCCGCCGCAAGACAGGTCGACGACTGTCTTTGGCCCAACTGCGAATAGCGTTTCTTGGCGATCGCGAGGCTCGATCCAACGAGCAATTCCCACGCGCGTGTCGGCAGTAAATAGAATGCGGCAATCGGAGCGGTCGGAGTTATCGCCACGCAGCAGGCGAAGCTCAATGCACAGCAGGAAATTAACATGGTGAGAGGACGACGGGTGACGCTCGTGATCGCATAAAGTAATACGGGGAAAAGGATGTAAAACTGTTCTTCGACCGCCAGCGACCAATAGTGAACGAGTGGCTGGGCGTCTGGTGATATCTTGAAGTAATTGCCCGCAAGCAGAAGCTTGAGGTTAATGAACGAGAACGCTGCGGCAAGGCCGTTAGTGCCAAGAAACGCAAAGTCCTGAGCGGAGTAAAAAAAATATCCTGAGATCATTGTGATCGCGATAACTAGAAAAGAAGCAGGCGCAATTCGCGCAATACGCCGCTGGTAGAAGCGAAAAATAGAAAAATGCCCGTCCTCGATATCATTTAGAAGCAGCGTTGTAATCAGGTAGCCCGAGATCACAAAAAATATATCGACGCCGACAAATCCGCCGCGGAGCAGGCCGGCATCGAGATGAAATGCAAAAACCGAGATGACCGCAATTGTCCGCAATCCATCAATTTCAGGCCAGTATGTTTTCTTTTCGCCCCGAGCGAAATGGCTGGGTCTGCTTGGCGGGGGCGCATGCCGCTGCTCTATTGAAATGCTCACAAATTTATCCCTGCGTCCTCACTGAGAAAACTATAATCGGAATGGCGCAATTCGCAATGCACGACGACGCGCCCCTCGCATACGCGCCGCCATGATCCGAGCGTTAGCGCAATAGATCGCACCGAAACGAAAAGCCGTCGAAATGTCCGGCGAACAACAGCCAGTCCATTTAAAAAATCAGGCGCTTGGTTGCTCATCACTAGTCTGGCTTAAGCTTAGACAAAAACAGCGGTTGGCGACGTCTATGGTTCGTCGCAACTTGCCTCGCGCATTTAGAGCGGATTCGCCTTAATCCGGTTCATATCCGGCTGCGGCGAAGAAGTTTGCGCATTCTTGCGGGGTAAAGGCGGGGAGCAGAACGCCGATTGCATTCCAAAGGCCATCGACGGTTCGCTCGGCGGCTTTGCGCAGCAGCGCTTTGAGCTTGGAGAAGGCGTTTTCAATCGGATTGAAGTCGGGACTGTAAGGCGGCAGATAGAGAAGCGTCGCGCCCGCAGCTTCAATCGCCTTGCGCACGCCAGCGCCCTTGTGGCTGCCGAGATTGTCCATGACGACGATGTCGCCGGGGGCGAGCACGGGAACAAGAACCTGATCGACATAAGCCTGGAACCACAAACCATTGATCGGTCCGTCGAGGACCATCGGCGCGACCATGCCCGAGAGGCGCAATCCGGCGATGAAAGTCGTCGTTTTCCAATGATGGGGTGGACGCCCCCGAACGGCATCGGTGTGCCAGAGTGGTGGTGTTGGCGACCACTTGAAGGAGGCGTCCGCTATGGAGATTACCACGATCGGTTTGGATCTGGCTAAAAACGTCTTTTAGGCGCACGGTGCGACTGCGACCGGCGCCGTGGGTTTCAGAAGAAGGTTACGACGCGAGCAAGTCCTTGCTTTCTTTGCGGCTCAGCCGCGTTGCCTCGTTGCCATGGAAGCTTGCGCCAGCTCTCACTTTTGGGCGAGGGAGATCGGCAAGCTCGGACACGAGGTGCGCCTAATTCCCCCTGCCTACGTCAAGCCCTTCGTCAAGCGTCAGAAGAACGACAGCGCCGACGCCGAAGCGATCTGTGAGGCCGTCCAACGGCCTACGATGCGTTTCGTCGCCGTCAAGAGCGAGGCGAAGCAGGCGTCCGCCGTGATCTTCAGAACTCGCGACATTTTGGTGGCTCAGCGCACTCAGATCATTAATGCGCTTCGCGGTCACCTTGGGGAATATGGCTTGATCGCGCCGCAAGGGCGCTCCCACGTCGATAAGCTGATCCCGCACATACGTGATCTGGACTCCGACATACCAGAAGCCGCGCGGGAATGCCTCCTCCTGCTTGTCGACGCTTTGCAAGAGCTGCACGAAAAGATTGTTGTTCTCGACAAGCAAATCGCCGAGCGCGCCAAGCGCGACGAAGTCGCGCGGCGACTGATGAGCATTCCCGGCGTCGGACCGATGATTGCGACAGCAATCGAGGCATTGGCGCCGCCAGTCGAGACTTTTCGGTCAGGCCGAGATTTTTCTGCTTGGATCGGGCTGACGCCGATACAAAAGTCAGGATTCCGTGAAATGCCGGTTGCATCACGCCATCGTAAACCTGTCTTCGAACATGATGGCGAATTGGGCTTTCGCCATGCCCCATTCGCGCGGCGGCATTTTCCATTCTTTCTGCGCCAGGTTCAAGACGAGAAAGAGCAGCTTGAGCGCGCTGTCATCATTGGGAAAATGACCGCGGGCGCGAACCGCTCTGCGCAGTTTGGCGTTCAACAACTCGATGGCGTTTGACGTATAGATGAGCCGACGCACGTCATCAGGAAAGGCGTAGAACGGAATGACCTCGTTCCAATGGCGTCGCCAGGACTGAATGATCGCCGGGTATTTTCGACCCCATGGGCCTTTGGCGAAAGCGTTCAGCTCTTCT
Organism: uncultured Alphaproteobacteria bacterium; assembly: GCA_963706255.1. Classification (GTDB taxonomy): domain Bacteria; phylum Pseudomonadota; class Alphaproteobacteria; order Rhizobiales; family Beijerinckiaceae; genus Methylocystis. Next base: position 314,957 of record CAVPMJ010000027.1, read on the forward strand.
TCCCCGGCGGCGGCGTCCTTGGCCCGGTAGATCTGCTTCAGCGCCGCCGCGACAGCTTTGCGGTCCTTGTAAGAAACGAAGTTCAGCGAATTGCGGATCAGGTGAACGATGCAGGTCTGCACCGGTCTGCGGAAACACCGCAGTGATCGCCTCCGGAAAGCCCTTCAGGCCATCGACGACGGCGATCAGGACGTCTTCGACGCCGCGGTTCTTCAGCTCGTTCACGACGCGCAGCCAGAATTTGGCGCCCTCGGTCTGTTCGATCCAGATGCCGAGGATCTCCTTGGTGCCGTCCGGCAGGACGCCGAGCGCGATGTAGATGGCCTTGTTGCGCACGAAGCCTTCGTCGCGGACCTTGACCCGAATGGCGTCGAAGAACACCAGCGGGTAGCAGATATCGAGCGGCCGGTTCTGCCATTCGGCGACCTCGTCCAGCACGGCGTCGGTGATCGCCGAGATCAGGTCGGGCGGAAACGTCGATGCCATAGAGCTCCTCGAGATGGCCGCGGATCTCGCGCACGCTCAGCACCCGATCACGCGCACGCCTGCACAAAGTTTTCTCTTGCGTTGGAACGGGCGTCCACGCGCTTTAGAGCTTGCAGCATTCAAACCCGCTGATCGAACCGCCCAGAATGCGGCGTCCTTCGCGGCGACCGCGTACAGAAGCGTGAAGCCCGCATACGACGAGAGACCTCAAGGAGAGGCTGTTGACCGATTACAGAAAGCGTCCAACTCGCTGATCGTCAAATCCGGCGTCGCCTCGATCAGCCCAAGCAGATAATCGCGGTGCGGGTCGAGTTTGGAGCGTCGAGGCTGACCTTGCTTGCGCGCCGTGCGTTCGCCCGTCTCACGCGCCCGCCGCACCCAAACGATCGCCGTGGCGTCGCCGATCCCAAACCCCATCGCCACATGACGCGACGGCGCCCCCGCCAACGCGGCGTCAATCACGCGATCACGCAAATCCTGGCTGTAGGCTCGGGCCATAGCTCGCCTCCGTCGCTGTCGCGACAAAGGAATCATCCTTCAGCCGATTCGGGAATCCTGAACAGAATCGGAAAACGACGAATGCGCTCTAACCTGTTTAAGCTTAAAAAACTTCATGAAATCGTCGGTCTGGCTCCAGTCGAAAATGCTCGCCAACGTGGCGCCGCAACAGGCTCTTCGATGAGTCAGAGCGTTCTCGCGACGGTCAAACGGCGGGGCCTCCGCCCAGGCCGCCTCCGCCGCGGCGGCGCGCCGGCTAAGCCCACCGCAGCCGTAAAACGTCTTGTTTTTCAAACCGCTGTCAGCAATCCAAGATTGATCCAAAATCCCAAATTTCATATAATGACAGATCTTTCCATGATACCTCTGGCGCCAGATCATTTTTCTCGACGTAAGAGCCCCCGCCTATGTAGGTTACAAACCCGAGCATCAGGTTGCACCAAAACCAAGGCTTTTTCCATTCCGTCCAGATGTTTCCGCGAAACGAGACCTGACTATATCTTGTACACGCACAATCTATTAGACTAATATACATCAGAATAGATGAGCAATAAATGTCTATGATGCGAAGTCTATTGCCGTCCTTAAGCCCGATCAGCAACCCGTCTTCCCCCATCAAAAATTCGTGCTGGTCCCAATAATTCTCTATCAGCCTCCAAGAGAACATCGAAGAATCAAAGTATGGCTTAGCGAACCGTTTCGATCTCCCATAATAGGCCATGAACTGGTCAAAACCTATCGCTCCTGCAACCGTTACACGCTTTTTTGGAATTAAATGCCGCCAGGCCCCTAGGAAACTCCAAGCGTAGCCAAAAGTTTGAAGTAACGCTCGGTTAAAAAACATTTTTCTGCCGGTCGACGTTTCATGCCTGCCATAGTATACTTGATAAAAAGTCATTCGCTTATGCATAGTGAATCCGTATTTCAACCATCCTCTATGACGCGTGGAGCCCCAGAAATAAACCTTCCCGTTTTTCCTTACAACTTCGTCCATGCACCACTTGTAAAACTTCGGGAAAAGGCCAGTGCTCCGCAGATCTTTTTCCGCAATCGTAAACTCGCTCCGAAAGGCAGGTACGGTGATCTCGTTCTTGACGATTGGTTTGTACAAAAAAGCACTGAAAGCCAACGATTGCGTCCTCACGGAGGATGCAAAATGTGCTTGTCAGCGGCTGACGGAAACAGAAATATTCAAGCTCGTCCAGCGATCTTTTGAGGAAGCGAGCCGCATCCTGGCCGTACGTCTCAAAGCCTTTCGCGCCGGAAATATCACGGAAAGTATAATCGCCGTCAAAATGACAGGCGCGGAGTAGCTGTTCTTTGCTGTGATCTATCATGCGTTTTTCTCCTTCCCGAAAATTGATTGGCCCCCGCTGATGGGCGCGGTTTTGATGTTAGACCCTATGATCGCCGGGCCTGGGGCGGCCCGTCATCCTTATGCAACCTTATGCAACGGTACGAGGGTTAAGCCGGCTGGCCCGCGCAGAAGCCTCAAAGATTCGAGAAATTCAACTTGCGATCAAAGGCTTGGCGTGGTCAAGCGTTTTTGAGGCTTTCATTGAAGTGTGATAGGATCCCGGTAAATTCGGGAAGGTCTCAGTTGGCCGAGGTTGTCAATGCTCCGCAGTGTTTTGGACCGTGGGAATAACCAGCCTGATGCCGGCGCTCAGGAATTTTATGTCGCCGAGTCGAAGGGTCGCAACGATCTCGCTGGGATCCTGAAGTTTCTCAGGCGCTGGCGACGCTACATTGCGTCGGGGGCCGGCCTCGGCATCGCTGCCGCCATGCTCTATATTTTGTTTGCAACGCCGATGTTTCTCGGTTCGGCGACCGTGCTCATAGAGGACTTGCGCAAGGCGCCGGTTGCTCAATCCAACGCTATCCTTGGCGGCGATTCGTTCTCCGATGATAAAGTGATCCAGAGTCAAGTCGAAGTTATCCAATCGCGCAACGTGACCCTCCAGGTAATTCGCAAGCTTAAGCTCGACAAGGATCCGGAATTTGTCGGCAAGCAAGGGAGTGTCGAGGACCCCATCACCAACGCGATTGAGACATTCAAGTCGCTGCGGAAAGTGACCCGCGTAGGGGCGACTTACATTCTCCAGATCGACTTTTTGTCAAAAAGTCCGCAAAAGGCGGCTCAAATCGCTAACGCCCTCGCCCGCGCCTATATCGCTGAGGTATTGGAAGCGAAATATCAAGCGAACGAACGCGCAACCGAATGGCTGCAATCGCGAATTCCGACGCTGACGGCAAAGTGGACGGCCGCTGAAAGAGCGGCCGTCGAATACAAGGACAAGAGCAAGATCGTCGCGACCAATAACGGGCAGGCCGACGAGCAGCTGGTGGGAAACTTGAACAACCAATTGGCGGTCGCCCGCGGCCAACTTGTCGAGGCGGCTGCGAAATTGAAGCGCATCAAGGCGATAATGTCGTCCGACACAGCGCAGGGTGACGTGACTGACGCGCTGCAGAACCCTGTCATCTCGCAGCTTCGTGTGAAATACCTCGACGCTGAGAAAAAGAGCGCCTTCTTGTCGCGCAAATATGGTTCGGAGCATACCGCGGTGCGCAACCTGCGCGCCGAGATGGACGATTTGCGAAATTCGCTTAGATCCGAGCTTCAGCGCATCGAGAAAACCTACCAGAGCGAATATGAGATTGCGGTTTTTCACGAGCAGGCGATCGCCGGAAGACTGGAAGACGCCACGAAGCAGTCGTCCGCGACCGAAGCGCAACGCGTCAAGCTTCGCGAACTCATGAGCAATGCCGAAACCTATCGCACGTTGGCTGCGAGCTTTCTCTCTCGTTATACCGAAGGCGTGCAACAACAATCCTTCCCAATCGCCGAAGCACGCGTCATCACCGAAGCTCGGCCTGCGTCCCGAAAGACCAGCCCGAAAACGCTGCTGTCTTTGGCCATCGGTCTGTTCGTCGGCATGGCCGGAGGCACCGCCGCTGCATTTATCCGGGAGCAGCTAGACCGCAGTTTCCGCACGCCGGAAGAAGTCGAGCAAACCCTCGGTCTTCCGTGTCTCGGGATGTTGCAGAGCCTGTCCGAAAAGGAAATGAGCACAGCCTCGTTGCGGAACGCGGAGAGATTGCGCGCTTGTCACAACGACGGCCGAGCCCATTACTTGGGCGCGAGTGAGCCAATGGCGAGGTTTGCCGTCCTCTCGCCATTCTCACGCTTTGCCGAGACGATACGGGCGTCGAGGCTTGCGGCGGAGCGGCACAAGCTGGAAGCTAGAGCTGGAGCAGGAGTTATCGCCGTCGTATCTACCCTCTCCGGCGAGGGCAAGACGATGTTTGCGAGCAATCTCGCCCTGACGATGGCGAATGCCGGAAAGCCGACACTCCTCATCGACCTTGACCTGCGCAAGCCAAATCTAAGCAAACTGCTCACTCCTCGCGCCGAATCTGGGTTCTTGGAAGCGCTTGCGGGCAATCTCGAACTGGCTAAGTCTGGCGTGGTGGAGGACGTCGAGACCAAACTTTTGTTTCTGCCCACAGTGACTGACGACAAGTGGCGACCGACCGCCGATGTGGTGACGTCGAACGCTTTTCGGAAGCTCGTGGATAACGCAGTAGAGGCGGGCATGTCGGTTGTGCTCGATGTCCCCCCCCTCGCGCTTATTTCTGACGCCAAAGCGCTCGTCGACGAGATCGACGCGTTCCTCGTTGTTGTCGAATGGGGCCGCACCCCGCGTGATTTGGTTCAAAGGGTGCTGACGTCGTCCGACCACATAATGCAGAAGACGTGTGGCGTAGTTCTGAACAAGGTTGACTTTTCCCTATGTCAGCAGGTCTCGTCTTTGCCACACGATTACTTCGAGAATCCCTATTTCGAGAAGCTGGAGGCTAGTCCGGCCGCGCAGACGCAGCTCGCGGGCCTGATGCATGTTTTTTGGAAGAAAATCGACAACGTCCGTCAGAAGTTTGGTCAGCTTCGTGGTTGGCGAGCCGGTTGACGCCGACGCGGGCCGAGTTCTGTCATGCGACGCCAATCAAAGCCGACGTCTGTTGTCGCTGGCGGCGGTCCTCGATGGAATGAACCGCGCAGACGCGCAAGGATCGGCGGCATGGATCGCCAGACGCTGCGCGATTGGGTTCATCGTTTCAACAAATCTGGGCCCGACGGGCTGTTGGACGCTTCACGAGCGTTATGTCGGAACGCTACTCAAGCAGCTTGGCTTCTCGCATATGAGCGCGCGTCCGCGTCATCCTGGTCAGGATGCGGAGATCATCGAGGACGCCTGTCTCTTCGGCGCAATCTGTCCGGCGCGCGGCAAGGGCGCGGCGCTGGCGCTGCCTTTCGCCGACACCTTCGCCATGCAGCTGCATCTCGACGAAATCGCGCGTCATGTCGCCAAGGGCGCCCATGCCGTTCTGCTGCTCGATCGCGCCGGCTGGCACACGACGGCAAGGCTCAACATCCCGAAAAATATCACGCCGATCTTCCTGCCATCGCGTTCCCCGGAGCTGAACCCGGTCGAGAACATCTGGCAATATCGTAAGGCGGCCGATAACGGCCGCCTTACGGCGATGACATCTGCGGTGTAAATTTGCGTCGTTACCGACGTCGTTATGTACGTCGTCAGCGGGGTGATTTATGCGGCAGGAGATTTTGTCCGGAGTTGAACGACGCCGGAGATGGTCCGACGCAGAGAAGCTGAGGATCGTCATGGAAGCCGCGGCTGACGGCGCGCTTGTCGCCGATGTCGCTCGCCGTCACGACATTACCAGACAGCATATTTATCAGTGGCGCCGTGAGCTGCGGGACAATGGCCAGCCGTTGATCGGGCAATCGAATTTTGTCGCGGTCGAACTGGCTGGGCGCGATGAAAACCGCGATATGGTCGGGCCGGCCGAAGTCCCCGGCGCAGTCGTCGCGCATCACGTAGAGATCATGCTTCGCAATGGCCGCAGCTTGCGCGTCATGGCCGACGTTCCCGACAAGGTCCTCCATCGTTTGATGCGGATCGCGGAGCAATCATGATTGCACCGGGCGCGAACGCGCGCGTCTACCTTGCCTGCGGCGTGACCGACATGCGCAAAGGCATTACAGGCCTCGCGGCGAAGGCCCAAGAGGAACTGAGACAGAACGCCGCTTCGGGGGCGCTCTTCGCTTTCCGCGGTCGCCGGGGCGATCGGATCAAACTTTTACATTGGGATGGACAAGGCTTTTGCCTTTATTACAAAGTTCTGGAGAAGGGCCGTTTTCCGTGGCCATCGCCGGCCGATGGATCCGCGCGTCTCACAGCGGCGCAACTCGCGATGTTGTGGGAAGGCATCGATTGGCGCCGTCCCGCGTGGAGCGCCCCGCCTGCGCGCGTTGTATGATTTTCTTGGGTGTTCACCGCTTCAGCGCTGTACTTGCATTGCGCTTTGCGGTATATTTTCGGAATGGAATGCTCATCCGAAGCTCTTCCTGACGACCCAGCGATGCTGAAGGCGATGATTATCGCGCAGCGGGCGGAAACCGCACGGTTGCAGGCTTCGGTTCGCGCCTACGAAACCCTGATCCAAGCCCTCAAGATTCGGATCGCGAAACTCCAGCGGCAAAAATTTGGTCCGAGTTCGGAAAAGATCCAGCGCGAGATCGAGCAGTTGGAGCTGACGCTCGAAGATCTCGAAGTGGCGATGGCGGCGGCTGACGCGTCCAACAAGACGGCTGAAGCCGACGAAGGCGAGGCGTCGTCCTTCGAACGGCCCGAGCCGCGCCGGCGCGGCAAACCACGTGTCGACGCGACAACGCCGCGCGAACGCATCGTGCTCGATCCGGGCGATCAATGCCCGCGATGCGGCGAACCGCTGCGTCTCCTCGGCGAGGACGTTTCCGAGATACTCGACTACATCGCCGCTAAATTGAAGGTGGTGGAGACCGTGCGTCTCAAGAAATCCTGCCGGTGCTGCGAGAAAGTCGTGCAGACGCCCGCGCCGACGCGTCCGATCTATCGCGGCATGTTCGGCCCCAGTCTGATCGCCCATATCCTCGTCTCGAAGTTCGACGATCACTTGCCCTTGTATCGGCAGGGCGAAATCTTCGCGCGTCTGGGCGCGGACATTCCGCGCTCGACCTTGATCGACGGTTGCGGCGCCGGAATCGCGACGCTGCGGCCCCTTAGCGACTTGATCAAGGCGGAGATCTTCCAAACGGATCGCCTGCATGTCGACGACACCCCGATCAAGGTCCTCGATTTGTCGCGGAAAAGCGCGGACCCGATGACGAAAGGCGTCAAGGAAGGCCGCATATGGGTCTATGTCCGCGATGATCGGCCCTGGGGTGGCGGTGATCCGCCGGGCGTCGCTTATTACTTCTCTGCGAACCGAAAGGGCGAACACCCGCAATCTCATCTCGCCGGCTTTTCAGGTGTGCTGCAAGCCGATGCCTATGGCGGCTTCAAGAAGCTCTACGAGCCCTCGGTGAACGGCGATGCGCGCATTCGCGAGGCGGCGTGTTGGGCGCATCTTCGCCGCGACTTTCACGATGAGTGGAAGGCGACGAGTTCGCCGATCGCCAAGGATGCGCTCGACCGGATTGGCGCGCTCTACGACATCGAACGCGAGATCACGGGTAAATCTGTCGAACGCCGCCAACGTGTGAGGCAGGAACAAAGCCGACCGCGCGTCGAAGCCTTTCGTTCCTGGTGCGAAGCTCAGCTTCCACGCCTCCCAGGCAAAAGCGATCTGGCCAAGGCCATGCGCTACGCCCTCAACCGCTGGCCGGCATTCACGCTCTTTCTCGACGATGGCCGCGTCGCGATCGACAACAATGCGGCGGAGCGGGCCATCAGGCCGGTAGCGGTGGGCAGGAAAAACTACTTGTTCGCTGGTTCCGACGTCGGCGGCGACAATATCGCCGATGCGATGACGCTCATCGAAACGGCGAAAATGTCAGGCCTCGATCCTGAAGCCTATCTCGCGGACGTGCTTGCGCGTATCAATGATCATCTCGTTACCCAACTCCATCAGCTTCTTCCATGGAATTGGGCGCACTCCATTGACGCGAAACGTGCAGCCGCTTGATCCTGATGAACGGCGGTCCTTATCGTAAGCATCCGGCGTGGGCCGCAGGGGCTTAGGAAGGCCAGCGCCCGTTGCGCGATTTCGGCTCTTTGTGGAGTTTGATTAGCTCGACGAGATTTTCGATGCCGAAGTCGGTGAAGGCCATGACGCCGTCATCGCCGACGCCATAGACCCAGGTGATACCATCCTCTGTGTCCATTTCATTGGCGACGTCGTAGAGCCAGTCGACGCTTTCACCGAGTCGCTCGGCGACCCGATCTATTGTCGTGACGTGATCGACCTTGTTGACGTGCATAGGTCAGGCAGCGAGCGCCGGCGCGCCTTGGTCCTTTGGGCGCCAGTTCCACGGCAGCAATTCGTCGATCCGATGCGCCGGGTGCGCAGCGATGCGCGAGAGAACATCGGCAAGCCACGCCTGCGGATCGACGCCATTCATCTTGGCGGTGACGATGAGGCTATACAAAGCGGCGGCGCGCTCGCCCCCGCGGTCGGAGCCGCAAAACAACCAGGATTTACGGCCAAGGGCAATTCCGCGCAGGCCACGCTCGGCGGCGTTGTTCGAGAGACAAACGCGCCCGTCCCCGAGGAACAGCGTGAAGGCGGGCCAGCGCTTCAGCATATATTGCATCGCCTTGGCGAGGTCATGTCCGCGCGAGAGCCGGGCAACCTGTTCGCGCATATAGCCCTCGAGAGCGTCGACGAGAGGTCGGCTCGACGTTCGTCGAATGGCAAGGCGCTCCTCGGCGCTCTTGCCGTTGATCGACCGTTCGACCGCAAACAGCGCGTCGATGCGGCGCACGATCTCGATGGCGATCGGCGAAAGCGGGATCTCTTTCTTCCCCGCGGCCCTGCGACGCGCATTCACCTCAACGTCGGCCATGGCGAAGAACGGACGCCGCGCATGCGCCCAACACGCCGCTTCCCGAATGAGGCCGGGCTTGCGATCCGCAAGATACAGCCGGCTAAAGCCGTCATAAGCGTCCGCCTGCAGGATCCCGGCGTATCCGGCCAGATGTTTCTGCGGATGTTCGCCACGCCGATCGCGCGAGTAATAGAAGATCGCGGCGGGTGGTCCGGCGCCGCCGAAAGGCCCGTCGTCGCGCACATAGATCCAGCAGCGCCCGGTGTCGGTCTTGCCTTTCGCCAGCACCGGGACGGTCGTGTCGTCGCCATGCAGGCGCGCGGCCGCCATGACATGCGCCTCGATGAGACGCCGCAGCGGATCGAGCGCCGTAGAGACGGAGCCGACTGCGTCGGCCATGGTCGATAGCGCGATCGGTACGCCTTCGAGCGCGTAGCGCTCAGCCTGACGGTTCAGAGGCTGATGCTGACCGAACTTCTCGAAGACGATCATCGCCAGCAGGCTTGGCCCCGCCCATCCCCGCGCAACGACATGGAACGGCGCCGGCGCTTGCGTGATCTTCTCGCAGTCCCGGCAGGAGAACTTCTCCCGCACGGTCTCTATCACCTTCCACCGCCGCGGCGTCGTCTCCAATGTCTGCGTCACATCCTCGCCGAGCTTGCGCAAGCGGGAACCGCCACAACAGGCGCAGGTCGTCGGCGCTTCGATCACCACGCGCTCGCGCGGCAGATGTTCGGGGAACGTATTGCGCTCTGGCCGCTTGCGCGTGAAGCCGGCGACCGTCGTCGTCTTCGCTGCCGCCTGTTCCGCCGCGAGTTCGTCTTCCGTCGCGCTCGCTTCCAACTCTTCGAATGTGAGCGACAATTGATCGATCAACCGCGCCGAGCGTTCCGACCGCTGCCCGTAGATATGGCGCTCCAGCTTGGCGATCTGGAGTTTCTGCGCCGCGATCAGCGCCATGTCTTCCGACGCCTTCGCGCGCGCAATCGCCAGTTCCGCTTTCAGCGCGGCGTTTTCTGCTGCAAGAGCGATGCTGGCGGCGTCCATGACGAGAGTGAATCACGAATCTCGCAATTCGAGGCGCCCCAAAATGCGTCCGCATCCCAGGTTTTTTCTTGAGACTTTCCGCAACCCTCTCCTTTAGATCACCCCGCGCTTGCAGGCCGCCATGTCGATTGCGGATTGCGCCAGTCGATGCCTTCCAGCATGTAGGCCATCTGCGCCGCCGAGATCGAAACGGCTCCTCCCTTCGCCGACGGCCAGATGAACTTTCCACGATCGAGACGCTTGGCGTAGAGCGACAGGCCGACGCCGTCGTGCCAGAGGATTTTGGCAAGATCGCCGCGGCGACCGCGGAAGATATAGAGATCGCCCGCGTGCGGATCGCGTTTCAACTGTTCCTGAACCTGAAGCGCCAAGCCTTGCATGCCGCGTCGCATGTCGGTCGCGCCGGCGGCAATCCAAACCCGGACGCCAGAGGGGACCGGAATCATCGCCGCCCCAGCGCCTTCAGGACCCGCGTTAGCGCCGCCGTCTCGACGTCCGCCCATACGATGATCCGATCGCCTTCAGCAAGCACGATCTCCATCTGAGCGTTCGGCGCTGATCCGGAATCTTCCGCCGTCGTCTCCGGCGCGATCGTCACTGGCAAAATCGGCGCGAGGTCTTTCGGCCCAGCGGGCTCAACGCCAAACTGCCGGCGCCAAGTGAAAAGCTGATTGGCGTTGAGATCATGGCGCCGCGCGACCTCGGCAATCGAGGCTCCTTCCGTAAGGCTCTCGTCGACGATCCGACGCTTCTCGTCCCGCGTCCAGGTTCGACGGGCGCGCCTGACCGGCGCCAGATCTCCGTTCGACATCAACGATAGTGTCCGCTTATCGGGTAAGTGGACACGATCGTCGAGCCACTCGTGCTCAATCTATCCCCTGGACTCACCGATGCCAGGCGGCCCTCGTCGGCTTTCAATTACCCACATCTGCGTGTTGAACCGATAGCGATGCCGAAAGCGATATCTTGCAATTTGGTCAGGCCACGCCAGACGACCATGTTTCCTGGGGGAGGATCGCGCGTGCGAGCGAGATAGCCGCCGAGCATGGCGATCTGTAACAAGTAGGTTGCGACCGTTCGGCGCATGATGCGCGGTCTGGAGCGCGCCGCATCGATGCGGTCGAGTGTTTCAATCTCGGCAGGTGTGAGGACAGTCTCGGGTTTCGCGAGTGGTTGAGCCCGCGCAGACATGGTGATCCAAAAGATGCGCCAGCTGACGACTGTGATGAGGGCGAGCAACTTCACCAGCCGTTCGGCAGTCTGCAATTTCGCATCTTCGGCGCGGCAACCAGATTTCATGACCTTGTGGAACACCTCGATTTTCCAGCGCATTGCGTACCAGTCGAGCTTTTCGACGGCGGCTGCGAGATCGTCGACAGGCAGATTGGTCACGAGCCTCCAGTCGATCGGGTCGCGATCCGAAGGCGGGTCGACTTCCAGGGCGTGAATGTAGAAAAGGGTTTGTGGCGCGTATCGCTTTTGTTTGCCGATGGGCGGCAATGTCTTCACCGAGGCAAACTTGATCTGCAAGAAAGCGATTTCGTGATCCTCGCCGCCAATCGCGACCTGATGGCGACCAGACCAAGGGACCGCCGCGAGTTGGGCGAAGACGCGATGGGCCGCATCCGTCGGCGCTGCTTCTGTCGGTGGCTCGGCCAGCCGATTGGTCTGAACGCGCACGAGAAATCGCGTTCCGAGATCCTGTGCGAGGCAGAAGAGTTCGTAAATGTCACTTTCCCGATCGCCGACGTGCACGCAGCGCTCGGGCGAACCCATAAGCGCGATGGATTGGCGCAGATTCTCAAGCCAGCGATAGCTTTCCTTCGTCTCTATCGGTACGCGCGTTTGGTTCACGAGGCGCTTGATCGCGGCCGTTCCTTTGAACTTGCTGCGCGTCCAGAACTTCACCGCCGCCAAGCCGAGCGGCGTCCCGCTGGTAGTGACGGCTAGACTCGAATGCATCAAAACGCCGCATAATGTCCGCGTATTGGGTTGGCCGGCTTTGTAGCGCCCGGCGTTGATGGTCTTCGTGAAGCCAATCTTGCCAGGCGACTCGCGGCTATAAATGAATTCGGTCGTGTCCTGCAGAATCAGGATTGGACCTTCGCTAGCCTTGGATCGCGCCGCGGTCGCGGCGAAGTGTCCCGACAACACGCCATGCTCGGTGACGCGGGGATTGTCGAAAAATCGATAGGCCGCCTTCGTCGCAGCCCAATCGCCACATGCCGCAGGAACCGGCTTACCAGGAGCGGCTGAAAGTTGCTCCAACAACCGCCGCAAACGACGTTGCAGACGTTTATCCGGAATACTCGCCGCGGCCACCTCGACATCTTGCCAGCCGGCCTGACCGGTCTCTGATCCAACCTGCATCCATGACGCCCCAGTGATTCGGCGTCATGGACAAAATCACGCCCGATTCAGATTGGGCAAGCCCGTCCGGAGATGTGGGTAATTGAAAGCCTCGTCGGAGGGATACTCCTTATCGGCCGGTTACGGCGGTCATGACGATGTCCTGGATTTCCTCGTCGGACACACGATCGATGTCGATATGACGCGGCAGCCAGTGTCGCAATCGGCCATTGGCGTTTTCGACGCCGCCTTTCTGCCAGGAGGCATAGGCATCGCAGAACCATGTCGCCATATCGCGCTTGGTGCGCAGCAAGACGTGCTGGGCGAAGGCGGCGTCATTGTCGAAAGTGATCGATTTGCGCAAGGCGGGATTAATCCGGGCGAACACGGCAAGCATGACCGAGATTCGCTGTTTGACATGCGGCGGTGATCTTCACGCCAAGAGCTTTGCAACAGGTATTGACCCGCGACTGAATGATGATGGCCGATCTATGCGCGACGTACGCCAAGGGAATGCGCCAATTTTTTTTTGTAGCCGCCGGCTATGAGCCTCTTTGAGAGGAAAACGCTCTAGTCGGATATTTTTTCCGCCATTGCGGCAATATTAGTTGAGTGCTGACTCGACGTATGGTCGCAATATCTCAGCCCATTCAAGATACATCGTGTCTTTCAGATGTAGGCCATCATATGTTTTGTCGGATGATAAAACGCCATCTCTGAGCAGAGCTACATTCAGGTCGATGTAAGAAATGTCGTTATCCCGGCAAAAATGTGATATTATGCCATTATATTTGTCAATCTTAGCGTTAACCGATTGGTTTGAGATGTGAAATTGCCCCTGAATCAATACATTAATTCCTGCACTTCTCAATTTAGATAATATCATATAAACATTGTTTGCAACATATTCTGGGCTTTTATTCCTCAAGTCATTTACGCCGATAAGCATTACAACAAGCCTTGGCTCTCGTGAAGTAACCTCATCAATCCGACCTAGAATACCGTCTGTCGTATCTCCACTGATGCCGCGGTTAACCACGCGACTGCTACCAAAAAGCTCCGCCCAGTCACCTTGGTGAGTTAGTGAGTCACCGAGCATGACAACAGCGGGATTACTCTTGAGGGCGCGAAAAAATTGAGCGCGGGCAGGCCGCGGGTCTTCTGAGATGCGGCCGCTTAGCATGGTTACGAGCTTGTAAGGCGGTAGGTGATAACGATCTGTAGCGAACCCGTAGCAAAATGACCCAGCAACTATCGTCGCAATCGCTGTACCTCGCCATATCATGCTGTCATCACCGGCATATGCTTGAGCTTATATAGTCAAAATATAGCTCTAAAGACTTTAATTGTGAAACGCAATACGGCGCGAAAGTCTCCCCGCCATCCCATATCTGCATAACTAACTGATAATAAGCATTGTTTTCAATGGCGACGGTTATCTGCGACGGTTTCAGATGACTCGCTCGGCCGATGCCAGGGATTGAGAAAATGCCCGAGCTCATGGGCGATGCTAACAGCCCGTTGACGAAGTCATTGTCGCCTGATTCCGTCTGAAGATTGAAGATTCGCGATTGACGGACTTTGACGATGGCGATGGGGCGTGAGCGCGGGGTTCAGGGCGACCTCTATGTGACGTGGAACGAGATGCCGCGTTCACCGGGACATGTGTTTTACGACCGTCTCCAGAAGCTGTTGGCCGATGCTGGCTTCGACGCTTTCGTCGAAGAGACATGCACGCCCTTTTATGCGCCGATAATGGGCGCGCCGTCGCTGCCGCCAGGCCGCTATTTCCGAATGCATATGGTCGGTTATTTTGAAGGGATCGACAGCGAGCGCGGCATTGTGTGGCGTTGTTCGGATTCGTGGTCGCTACGGGATTTTCTTCGTCTTTCGAACCGCGACAAAGTTCCCGACCACTCTTGGATGTCGAAGACACGCAGCCGTCTGCCGCACGAAGTTCATGAGACAGTGTTCGCGTTTGTCTTGAAGCTCGTCGCCGAGCGCGGCCTGGTGACGGGCGAGCGGATCGGCGTCGATGGTTCAACGATGGAGGCCAACGCTGCGCTGCGAACCATCGTGCGCCGTGACAGTGGCGAGACCTATCGCGAGATGTTGACGCGGATGGCAAAGGACAGCGGCGTCGAGACGCCGACGATCGACGACCTTGTCCGGCTTGATCGCAAGCGCAAGGGGAAGAAGCTCTCGAACGAGGATTGGGCGAGCAAGACCGACTCGGATGCGAAGATCGCCAAGATGAAGGACGGCTCGACGCATCTGGCTTACAAGCCCGAACATGCGGTTGACCTCGATACTGGCGTGATCGTGGCGGCTCCGATCCATCCGGCCGACGCGGGCGACACGGCGACGCTCGATCCCACGCTGGAAGAAGCGGCGGCGAACCTCTCCGCCCTGGGCCTTGCTCCGACGCCGGAAGACCCATGCGACCTCGTGGCCGACAAGGGCTATTTTTCACGCGACGTTCTGAAAGATCTCGACGGCAGTCCATGGAAAACGCGCATTGCCGAGCCTCGACCGAGCAAGGGCTATCTGCGCTGGCATGGCGACGACGAGGCGCGCACAGCGGTCTATGCGAACCGCACCCGGTTGAGATCGGGCGTCGGCAAGGAAGCCATGCGTAAACGCGGCGAGGTCGTTGAGCGCAGCTTCGCCCATGTCCTTGAACGCGGCGGCATGCGCCGGGCGTGGCTGCGTGGGCGCGAGAACATTCACAAACGCTACTTGATCCATGTCGCAGGGTTCAATCTCGGCATTCTGATGCGCGCATTATTCGGATGCGGGACCCCGAAAGAGGCCGCCGACGCCAGAAATACTTTCCTGCTCGTCATTCAGGCGGGCGAGGTGAACATCGTCGTCATTGCCGCCGCGTCCGACGCCGATGTCGCAGCCCTGATCATCGCCATCACGCCAGATGCTCTCTGATCAAATCTCGACTTCGTCACCGGGCTGTTATCATTATCAAAAGAGATTGAAGAAGGGTGCGACGCTATTATGCCGCGTGGACGTCTTTCCACTGCGCGTCGTGCGTCAGCGAAAGAACTGGCCCGAGAAGCACCAGCGCACCACGAAATGGTTCCCGTGCAGCAAAGCCGCCCGGTTGGTGGACGAGCCAAAACTCACCAAACTGATTAAGGGCTTTGAAAAGCTCGCGACGAAACGAGTCAAGAAGGCTCTAACTGCGGGCGCGTAGCAAACAGCAGCTGCGGTTGGTTTACCCTGCCGAGACTAGACGGTTTAGAGTTTCAGGTAAGCTGCTCAAAGGGCAGCCTACGCCAATTGATAGATGTAAGATGGGCTGACGCCATGTTTCTTGGCAATCTTGGCGACAGGAACACCAGCTTTGCGCTCTGCCTTCAGCATCTTGCGGAAGGCGACAAGCTCTTTACCAGATCGACGCGCCCCCGCCGAGCCGCTACCCCGAACAGATCGGCTCGTCTGACTTGGTTCAGTTTTTTTGATGAGCGTCTGGGCGATTTCAACGATCGTTTTGAAGTCTTGCGACTTCAGAAGCGGTAAGCGACATCTGAACCCCCTAATAGTCCCACCCTGCTGTAAATAGGTTTCGTGGTGAAACTTGCAAATCACAATGGCCTTCGCTGCAGTTTATGGCCCCTCTGAGCCTCTCAATACTCGCCGGGAAACTGCCCACGGGCTATGTTCAACACGGTCTTCTCTGCCTTCTGAATGTATCGACGAAGGTTTCTCATCACTCTTATCTTATCGCCGTCATCCGCATAGATCAGCGGCGTCGGCGCCTTGTTCCAGTGCTTATTTTTTCGACCGTCCAGTCTTCGACCCCATCCGTGACTCGCCAGGGAAGTCGCCCCTCGCCGCCGCCAGCATCAGCGCCTCGGCCCGCTCGACATAGCGGCGGATCGATCGAAGCGTCGACTCGAGGCCGGCGGTCTTCGGATCCGTGGCGAACTGCATGGGAACCCTCTTCGCCCTGGGTCGACTGCGGTAGAACTGCTGGATCCTTTCAAGGAACCCGGCGTTGATCTTCGGTTTCTCCTCGGCGAGGTAGAGCTGATAGACGAGGAGCACGTCCTTCACGGTCGTGTGTCGAAACTCGACGCCGGGCGTCAGGCGATACGGCCCCATTCCGACGGCCTTGGTTCGCCGGTCCTCGATGCCAACCGCCTTCGCGCGCTCGTCCTGCCTCGCCTCGATGATTGCCTTCATCTGCCTCATCGTCTGGGCGAGAGGCTGCTGCAGCGGCACGGCGAGATAGAGTGCGTCGGTCTCCTTGTCGATCCGGCTGACCTCCCGCACCCGGGTCTCCTCGAACAGGTGGCTATGCCCGGCCCACCAGCGGTCGAAGGCCTGATCCCTCACGTCGCCCCACGGCTCGTAGAATTCCCGGGTCCTTTCGACCTCGCCGGCAAGGGCCGGATCGTCGAGTGCGAGCTTGTAGAACTCGAACCAAAGCCGGAATCCCTGCTTCGGCGACATGGGCCATCCCCTCTCGGAACACCATCGAGTCCACTGAACCGTCTTATCGGTTACGGGGCAATGAGAAGCCTCGGCTTTCGGTAAAGCTATTCCCGTCGTTCTATTCGATCTTGCACGGTCATCACAGAAGCATAACCCGGACAAATTTAGTATAGAAATTTGTCCTGACATGTTTCACGTACAACATCTGTCCGTGACAGTAGTATATTGTTTTGATATAATTCATCATCGAAAAAAATATCATGAAATTTTCTTAGCTTCTGCAACATCAAATGTAATACCGCCGATAAATAGAACATCAAGATCACGAACGCCGGCGATGATAGTCATCGCCGGCGAACGGATCCGTCCGCCAGCCCCCAACCGACCGGAGGACAGCCGTGATCCAACCCCTGCCGACCCCCGATAGAGACCAGCCCAGCCGCAAGCGACACGTCCTGACCATCAGGCTCGACCAACCAACCCGTGACAGGATTGGCCGTCGGATTCCAGCCGACCACCGCACGGTATCGGCCCTCGTCCGCGCCGGGATCGACGAGGTCCTTGCCAGGCCGGAATCCCCTGGCCGGAGGGCTGACCGATGACGGCAATCGACCGCAGCCGCATCGGCAAGCTGGTGGCCGCCGCCGCCAGCGTCCAGCTGGCCTCGCTGACCCCCGCCGACCCCGTCCAGGCCCGACAGGATCAGGTCCGACGACTGGTCGCCGACGCCGTCCGACTGTCCGACAGGCGGGTGGTCTTGATCGTCCTCGTGGAGCAGTGACCGTGAATAGGCAGCAATACCAGACGCTCGTCGACGACTTCACCGACTGGACGGTGACCCGCATCCATGATCTGGCAGCCGAGGACCATCGGCCGCCTCTGGTCGTCCCCCTGACCGTCACCTTTCGGCCCAAGGCCGTCCGCCCCGACCGGGTCCTTCCGGAGTTCGAGAGGCTCTACGTCCGGGTCTGTCGGATGCTGGTCAGCAACCCCGAGCGGCCGTCGAAGCGGCGACTGTTGCCCTTCGCCCTGGCGTTCCGGGACGATCCGTCGACCCGCCCCGACAAGCACCCGGACGCCTACGACGTGTTCTTCAACCACCCGTCCGTGGCCCCGCACGTCCACTCGATGGTCGTCGTCCATCCCGACCTCGCCGACCGCTTCATCGAGGTGGCCGGCGACCTCGAGGCGGTCTGGAAAGGGATACCCCGCCGCACCGGCGACCCGGTGCGCCTGGCCCTCCGCAGCGGCTCCCCGATCGGCCGCCCCGTCTACGACAACGGCTCGCTCCGGGCCGACCTCGACTTCGCCGAGAGGGTCCGGCGGGCGGCGGCCGCCGGCGACTGGGCGGCCGTCAGGCGGGAGGCCCGCGGCTGGATCGACTACTCAGCCAAGCTGATGCGCCGCCGGGATGCCGACACCGACGGCGACCTCTTCACGGCGCTGCCAACGGAGGCGGGGTCGCCGCTGACCGGGCGACAGGCACTGATGGCCCAGGGACGACGGCCTTGTTGTGCAGGCTGTGATTGCCGGTGGCGTCTGGCGCAGGTCCGCCCGTCGGCAGACGCGCCGCGTTATCCGCCGTCGTGGCTACTGAATTGATCGCAAGCACTGAAACATCGTTCTGCCAAAGATCACCCGAAAGCCTCTCACGACGCTTTCGGGTGTGCATTTAGTGATTTGTGCGAAGAGCGGGGTCGCCCCCGCTCGATCGCCTTGTTCCAGAGGTCGTTGCCGCGTGGTCCGCCCTGTTGGGCGGAGCTCCACCGCCTCGCCGACTTGATCGGCCAGCCGCGCAATCTCGCGCCGCTGAGCTCTCGACATCTCCCTAATCAAGGGGGTGGTTGAAAAGAGGGCGTTGTCGGGCCTGATCTTGAAGTCTTATTGACCACCGCTATTTAGCTTAGGCGTGTCAGGGAATTCCGACACGATCCTCGACGCAATGGTCGAGGGCGACACCGGAGGATGTTGCAATGCGCAAGAATTATAAAGCCCCTTTGTTTGGCGTTCTTTGTGGAGCCTTTTTGTTCGCCATGACGGCGTCAAGTTCGGCGGGTCCGTTGAGCGGCGCCGTTCCGCAAGAAGATGGCGGATCGACGTCGCTTGTCCAGCAAGCCAAGCACGGTCCACCTCCTGGCACGAAATGCATGAAATGGACTCGGCGTTGGAATCCGTCGCACGGGTTCGGCCATCGCCGGTGTGTGCAGTGGCGCTGAGCCCGCAATAGCGTCGTCGCTATCAGCAGCGACGCACGCTTCGCGATTTTCCTTTGTGCGTTTCGGTCGCAGTGACGGGCCGAGCGCCGTCTTCGTGAGCTAATCAATACAAGACGCCCCGCCGTTACATCATCCACGGTCGGGGCGTTTCTTTGGCGGCGGCAACGCCGTCAATGGCTGGTGGCTAAGACCGCGCTCACCTGTCCTCGCGCGGATAAGGCAGTTCTGAGCGTCGTAGATAAATCAAAGCCCATCGGATGATCTGATGGGTTTTTTTGTTTGCGCATGGACCGTGGCCACAGGTCGGGACTCCGACTTCGTATCCGCCTTCAAGCAGGGGGCAAGGGCGTCGATTATTTCTTTTTGGCGCTTCGCTGTTTCCTTCTTTCAGCTTTAGCCGCTTCTTCAGCCGCCTTGGCGAGAGCAGCCGCTTCCTTTTTGTCATACGCCGCCCTCAATATTTCATCTCGCAGGTCTAGGCGCACGATAGAGCCGTCAAACTTTTTCATCAGCTCCTTCAAGGCTTCAGCGATTTCGATCACCTGTTCTTTCGAGATGAGGTCTGAGTGCTGACCGTTCTTGAAGTCGAATAGAGCGCTGTAAATCTTGATTTCAGCAAGGGCGAGCCGGCGCTTGTCGGTCGGCGGCTGCTTGGGGTTACGCCAGTGCGTGCGCCATGTCCTGATAGCGGCAGCGGTAGCCGATGGATTGATAATTGGAGCGGGCCTTCTGCCCTTCCTTTTCCATTTGCCGCTATCAGCCGTGATTTCAGTTCTTGTCCAGTGATCCTCTAAGCAGAGCTCCAATTCGTAATCCTCGAGCTGCGAGAACTCATAGAGCGCCGTCATCGTGGTTGGCAGTCTATCCTGATATTGCTCGTATCTTGCCCGAACCTTTTCTATAGCGTCCCCGATGCCTGCGTATTTGCTGAAGGTTGATAGCGAGCCGAACTTTTTCTCCATGTCAAAGGTTTTCCAAAATTTATAAAAGTCAGCGTCGTAGCGTTTGCCATCCGCCGAAAGACATTGGTTTCGGACAGTCGCGGCTGTAGTGGCGAGCTCCACGGTAGACTTTCTAATTGTCCCCAAGAGAGCCGTAAATTTATCTGCCAGAGCTTGGTCCAGCGCAATTTTATTGTCGACCATCTGCCGCCCCCAAAGCCATAACGTGTTGTTTAGGATTTCATATGTGCAATGGTCGATGGTCGGACAAGGACCGGGCCTTCGCGGTTTTGGCTCGCCGCGACGGC
>CAVPMJ010000028.1:0-288589 GCA_963706255.1 uncultured Alphaproteobacteria bacterium
TGGTTCGAAGCCATGAACATCACGCTTGTCCTTTCTGCGTCTTTGCCGCCGGCTGATCTGCATCCCGGCGCGCGGTGTTCCGATCGACGCGATCTTGCAACGAAGGCGGCATATTCATCGCACCGTTTGCGAATGCATTGTCTACATGCGTCGGCATAATGGCTCCGCAACGCCGCGAGGCCATGGCCGGCAAGTTCAACTTCGTCGATGGACATGCGCGCCGAACCCTGATTTATCGCGGCGGCGAGGATCGAATTGATACGCCGCTTATGGCTTGCCAAATCGCACATGGTCTTCTCCTTCAGAGCCTGACATGGCCTAGAGTTGGAAATAGCCGACGTTGGGCTTTTCTTTTAACGCCTGCGGCGCGCGGAGGCTGGTCGCGTCAACTGCGACAATGCGTTCCTGCTGTCCGAGCGCCTAGAGGATTTTGGTGACCGCGCCGCCGATCGAAACGATCCGGTCCGCCGGCGCCGCGGATACTGCGCCAAGAGTCGTTACGATCGGCGGGGCTCGCTGCGCACTTAACGCCGTCGCGACGGCGCGGAGCGCCGCGTAGAAGACTTGGCGGCGCCATGCGGCGCTCAAAGGGCGCCAAGGGAGAGATTTTCGTGCGCTCATTCATTCGCTCACTTCGTCAAAAAGTTTGTTGTCGGCCGCGATGCGCAGTCAGTACCGTTCTCCCGCATGTATGATCGCCGCTTCCACGTCTTCTTCGACAAGTTCCCGCACGTCATGCTCGCGCGGCGCCTTGTCGACGGTTGGCGCTTCCGCAGCTTGGTCGTTGGGAGTTTGATCCATGATTGGCGGCCGCCTTGCATGATGCAAAAACTTTAGCAAGCGGCGGCGCGCGTCAATACAATTCAGCTTTGATCGGAATTCTTGTACGAAACGTCTTTCAAACTGTTCCTGTTACAAAAGCAGCCTTGTCATTGAACGTGTGGACGACAATCGTCGACGCGACGTTTGTCTACCACGACAGATCATATTTGGTGGACGGCGATGGGTACAACGCGCCCGATAGGGGAAGCGAGATCATCGGTACGCTGGCGAAGACCAATGTGAGCCGCGGAAAAGCCTACGATCTCCGCGTCCGCCTTGCTACAGAATTTCGATTGCGCCAACGGCGGTTTCGATAACGCCAATACGCGCTTTGCAGTAGGTGACGCCGCGCGCGCCTATACGCTCAGTTATCGTTTCCAATATCACGATACGCCGCTCATAAATCCGAGCGCCGAGCGTTTTCAAATAAAGCGAAAGAAATTCCCATGGCGCACGCCGCCGGAGCGGATGGCGTCATCGAGCATCTTCGCGACGGCGCGGGGTCGAGAGGCGCTACTTATGGTCGGCGCGAAACTGCACCGGCACTTCGAAAGACAGCCCCTCGTCTGCGATGATCGGCGGGGGCGCTGGCACCGGATCGGCGCGCTTCATCATGGCGAGCGCGGCGTCGTCAAAGGCTGGGTGGCCGGACGAGCGTTTGACGTTGTAGCTGACGACATGGCCCGCGCCTGTCGAGCGTGAAGAAGACGCTCGCCTCCGCCGTTCGCCGCCCACCGCCGACCGGATAGCGCTTCGCCCGGTTGAGATGCGCGATCAGCGCCTTGTGCCAGGTGAGCTTCACCGCGCGCGCTGCATCGTCGGCGCCGTGAACGGGCGCGACGGGCCTGTCGGATTGCTTTTCGACATCGGACTTCGGCGGCGCTGTCGCTTCCGAGGCGGCGGATTCGGCCGAGACGACCGGCTGCGCCTGATGCGTCTTTTCTTCCTCGACCGGCTTGTCTGGCTTGTTGCTGTGCGACAATTCCGCGTCATCGGCCTCGGCGTGGGCGATCTTCTCCTCATTCGTCTCTTTCGCCTCGGAGGCGGCGACGGAGGGCGCGGCGGCGGCGGCTTCATCCGTCGTCGGGCCGGGCGGCAAATCGGCGGCTTCGGCGTCTCTCGATGCGGCAGGTTCGAGCGAAAGCTCAATCGCCGGCGCGCCGGAGGCCTCGTCGTCCAACTCTCCGCGCAATGTCACGAATGCGGCGACGACGCCCGCGACATGCAGAAACACGGCGCAAGCGATGGCGACGCCCCATAGCCTTCTGTTCGATTGCGGGTTCTGAAGGGCGGCGGCGGCGCTCATTTCGCGAGACCCGGCTCCTTGCCGCCCGCATCAAGCGCCACGAGCGCGACCTTCAAATAGCCGCCCGCGCGCAGGCGCTCCAGCACAGCCATCATCTCGCCGTAAGGCACGCTCGTGTCGGCGCGCAGATAAATGCGTTTGTTCTTGTCGCCGAGATGCGCGTCAAGCGTCAAAATCAGATCGTTGCGCTTGACCGGCGTTTCGCCGAGCGCGAGCGCGAGATCGGACTGAATCGTAACATAAACAGGTTTATCTGGCTTTTCATGCGGGGCGGCGTTGGAGGCCGGCAGATCGACCGGCAGATCGACGGTTGCGAGCGGCGCCGCAACCATGAAGATGATGAGCAGAACCAGCATCACGTCGATGAACGGCGTGACGTTGATCTCATGCGTTTCCTGAAGATCGCTCTTAAGTTGAACCGCCATGACCTACTCCGCCGCGTGAATCTTGCTTGAAGCGTGCCCGCTGCGATCGAGATCGCGCGAAACGATGCGCAGCAATTCGCCCGACAGATTGGAGACGAGTTCGAGATAGGAGGTCGCTTCGCGCGCCAGATGGTTGTAAATCAGCACTGCGGGAATAGCGGCGAACAGACCGACAGCTGTCGCGAGCAGCGCTTCGGCGATGCCGGGCGCGACGACGGCGAGATTGGTAGTCTGCGCTTTCGAAATGCCGATAAAGCTGTTCATGATGCCCCACACCGTGCCGAACAGGCCGATGAAGGGCGCCGTCGAACCGACGGACGCGAGCAGTCCCGTACCGCGTTTGATGGCGAGCGCCTCGGCGCGATCGATTTCGGCAAAGCAGGCGGCGATGCGCTCCTTGACGCCCGGCGCCGCAAGAATGTCCGACGACAGCTTAAGCTCGCGCGTCGCCTCGGAGAGCAGCGCCTGCGTGAGGCGATCGCCGCCGCCAAGCGCCAGACGCCCCTCCGCGAGGCCGCGCGCCTCGGAGAGCCGGCGAATGGATTCCGTCACGCGTTCGCGCGCGCGTTTCAACTCGATCGTTTTCGCGATGAGAATCGTCCATGTCGCAATGGACGCCAGCAATAGTCCGATCATCACAATCTTCACGACGATGTCGGCGTTGACAAACATCGTCCACACGGAAAGATCATGCGGCTTCGTCGCCGCAATCGCCGCGTCGAGCGCTTGATTTCCCGCGGCCGCCGCGCTGGCGTGCGTGGCGATGAGCGCCATAGCCAAGATCAACAGAATTTGCTTTTGACTTTTCATGCTTCGGCCCATGTGCGGATGAGATTGTGATAGACGCCGGAGAGTTTGACGCAGGCCGGATCGCCCGGGCCCAGCCGCGCAGTTAGAGATTGAATTGCCTGGTCGAGATCAAAAAGCAAAGCGCGGGCCACGTTGTCGCGAATCATGCTTTGCATCCAAAAGAAGGAGGCGACGCGCTCGCCGCGCGTCACTTCGCGAACGAGGTGTAGGCTCGTCGAGGGATAAAGAACCAAATCGCCGGCGGGAAGCTTCACTTCCTGCTGGCCGACGCGATCCTCGATCACAAGTTCTCCCCCGTCATATTCTTCGGCTTCCGACAGGAACAGGGTACATGAGAGGTCGGTGCGGATGCGGATCGGCGTCCTGGGAACGCCGCGAATGGCGTTGTCGACATGCAGGCCGAAGCCGTGGCCGACGCCATAGCGGTTGAAGAGCGGCGGGAAGATTTTTTGCGGCAGCGCCGCCGAGACGAACGTCGGCGAATTCGCCAGCGCGTCCAGCACGTTCTCGCCCAATTCGCGCGCGGCTTCGCCGTCCTGCGGTAGCTGCAGATTGTTCTTCACAAGCGAGGATTGCGATCCCGCAGTCGTGCGGCCGTCCTCCCAAGGCGCCTTCGCCATGGTCGCGCGAAAAAAGGCGACCTGCTGCTTGGAAAGGACTTCGGGTATACAAACAAGCATGAGCGCTTACGCCTCTCCCCAATAGCGGATGAGATTGTGGTAGACAGTGGCGAGCTTGCGCAGGTCAGGATCGTCGGCGCCGATGCGGGGCATCAGTTCCTGGATTGAGACGTCAAGATCGTAGATCAAGCTGCGCGCCTCGTCCGCGTGGATCATGCTTTGCAGCCAGATGAATGTGGCGAGTCGCGCTCCACGGGTGACAGGCGTCACCATGTGAAGACTGCCGGCCGAATAGAGAACGAGGTCTCCCGCCGGCGGTTTGAACTGGCGCGAGCCGTATATGTCTTCGACAATCAGTTCGCCACCGTCATATTCGTCCGGCTCGGACAGAAGCAGCGTGGCGGCGAGGTCGACGCGGATGCGGGCGCCGGTAAGCGCGTCTCCGCGCACGGCATTGTCCACATGTGGGTCGAAATGGTCCCCGACGCCGTAGCAATTGAACAGCGGCGGAAAGATACGCTGCGGAATCGCAGCAGCAACGAAGGCGGGGTTTGTGAGTAGCGCCGAAAGCAAGCGCTTGCCAAGCGTGCGCGAGACTTCCGAATCCGGAGGCAGCTGCTGGTTCTTCTTCATCTCGCCCGCGTTCGCGCCGGCAGTGGAGCCCCCGTCCTCCCATTCCGCCGAGCCGATAGCCTGGCGAAAGAAAGCGAGCTCCTCCTTGCCGAGCGCTGCGCGGATGTGTGCGAGCATCGACGCCCCTCTAGAACTGCACGCGCGCTTCGAGATAGGCCGCCCGCCCCGGCGCTATCAGAGCATAGGGCGTCGCCGTCTGGTAAAAGCCGTCGTAGGTCGTGCGGTCGAAAAGATTATTGACCGAGAATTTCAGCGTGACGTTATTGCCGACCTTGGCTTCCGCAAAGATGTCGAAGCGCCAGAAGGACGGCAAGATCGTCGGCACGTTCACAAAGGGATTGGCGGCGATCGGCGCGGGCCAACCGAAAGCGTTGAAGGTTGATCCGCCATTGGCGACCAGATTGCCGCCGCCATAGATCTTCGAGCGATAGATCGCCTGGCCGCCAATTTCGAGCGCATCCGGCGCAAGGCCGATGAGATCGCCGAACTTATACTTCGACAGCATGCTGAAGGATTCATGCGCGATATTGGCGAGCTGCAATCCGACATTTGTCGGCACGTATGAACTCAGTATTTTCAGATTCCATGAGGACAAGGCCGCCGATGACGCTCCATTTGTCGGTGATGTTGCCCGCAACCTCGAGGTCGACGCCCTGGACATAATAGGAGGCGACAGCGGTCGTCGTGCCGGCGGTCACCTCGCGCGCGCCGCTCACATTGGTTCTAAACAGCGCGGCTGTGGCGAGAAGATGGCGATCGAACAACTCCCACTTCGCGCCGATTTCCTGCCCTCGATTGATTTGAGGCGCAAAAATCTGCGCGGCGGCGTTCAGACCGCCGTAATTCGGGGCGCTGCCGTCAAGCTCGGCGCCGACAGGATTGGCCGAAGTGGCGTAGGCGGCGTAGAGGCTGACGTTGGGCAGCGGCTTGAACACCACGCCGCCGTTATAGTTGACAATGCCTGAGTGGTTGCTCGCGAAGGTCGACTGGATACTGGCGCCAGAGCCGGTAAAGCCCGTCTGCGTGCGGCTGGTGATGGTGTAGTCATCGAAACGCACGCCGCCGTTGACGAGCACGACGTCGTCATAATTCGCCGTCTCGATCAAATAGCCGGATTTGGTGTCGACCGCGATGCGCGTCGGATTTCGTATTGCGGTAGGGCTCGTTCGGGAAAGGCAGATCGGTGCATGGCAGATAGAGGTTGCAAATCAGGGCGCCGCCGACGAGGGGAACGCCGTTGAACTCCGACGCGAGTCCCGAATAGTTCGTTCGCGTCACGCCCTCGCGGCTGAACTCCACGCCCGCGACGACTTCGTGCTTGATCGGACCGGTGACGAATTTCAGATTCGCATCGGTCTGATTGGCGAGCACATTCGTCACCTGATAGCGGCTTTGCGCGCCGATGTTCACCGTGCTCGCGAAAACATTCGGCGCTCTGCGTCAGCGTCCCGATATAATCGATAACCGAGCGTTCCTGTCGCAGTCGACTGTTGAGCGTCAGATTTTCATTGTAGCGATACTGCGCGGTAAAGGTGCCAAAGTCCTGCGTATAGGCTTGGAAGTCGCGGTTGACCAACCCGTACCAAACGTAACGCGGCGTGACGCCCTCCGGGAACGGCCGATTGCGGATGCGGTTGTAGGGAACGCCGAAGTCCGGCAGGCCGTTCAGATAGACATGCGTATATTGAGCGGTCAGCGTCAGCCCTTCGATCGGCTTGAACACGACCGAGCCGGAGACGCCGTCGCGATAGTCGGTGACAAAGCTGCGCCCCGCGACATTTGAGTCCTGAAACAGACCATTGACGCGCACCGCGAGGATCGGGCTGATCGCCTTGTTAACGTCAAGCGTCAGCCGCTTCATATGGTCGGAGAAGCCCCCGATCGCCTTGAAGTCGACGAAGTCGCGATCGCCCGCCTGCTTGGTGACGATGTTGATCGCGCCGCCCGCGGTGCCGCGACCGGCGAAGGTCGAACCCGGGCCGCGCAGGATTTCGACTTGCTCGGTATAGAAGTTCTCGCGCACGGTGACGCCCGGATCGCGGATGCCGTCGACGAAGATGTCGTTGCGCACGTCGAAGCCACGGATGAAGAAGCGATCGCCGAAGGCGTTGCCGCCTTCGCCGACGCCAAGCGTGACGCCGGCGGTGCTGCGGCCGACCTCGCTTTAAGCGTAGAAGGCGTTTTTGTCGTCCAGCACTTCCTTGGTCAGTACGGTGACTGTGCGCGGCGTGTTCAGCACCGGCTGCGTGAATTTATTCGAGGAGAGGCGATCGACCTTATAGGGCGCGACGGGATCGGCGTAAGGATTGGCGTTCGCCGCCGCCACGAAGGCTGGAACGCCGCCGCCCCCAGCGCCCTCGCCGCCCGCCGTCGAGGCGCCGGGCGCGCCGCGGCGCTGCCCTGAAGCCTGATGGCTCGGCGCGGCGTGGCGCGCGGGACGGGCCTGCGCGACGACAGGCTTCGGCTTCGCCGGCGCGACCGTGCGCGGCTTCTCATGCGGGGCATCCACCTTCACCGGAGGCAGCGTTGTCGACGCCGATTGCGCCAGCGCCGACGCGCTGACGCTCGACGCCAGCGCCGCCGCGACGCTCAACGCTTTCACAGATGTGCGTTCCGCCGCTCGGATCGGCGGCAAGGACTGACGCAGCGCGCGAAGAGATATTGGAGATTTTACGTCGCTCATTGGAACCACCAAGGGAGGTATTGCGTTATCTTCTTTCGCGGTCGCGTCAGAGAAGCATTGAGCTGACGTTAAGTTTCGTTATTAAGGCGGTCAATTGTCAAAACTGTTGAATGGAAATATTGTAATATGTCGATTTCTAACAATTGCATGTGGCGCACTTTGTAATATTTGTAATGTTTCCAAACAATAGTAGATTGGAACCGTTTTAATTCCAAAGAACCACGGTCTTGAAGGCAGCGGATTGGCGCCGCATAGAAGAAAGAAAAAGCGCTCGGCCGGAAAGCCGAGCGCAGTTAAAGGGCGGAGAGGAACTCCGTCTCAGTGGAACCCGCTACAGGAAGATTTGTTCCAATCGCTCTGTCACTGCGGCGGGACTTTCCGGAGTTTGCCTGCATCTGCAACGCAATCTCGGACGAAGGCCGGACGCGGCAGGCGAAACGCGTTGCGCTCCTCAGGCGGCCGCAAGAGTTGGCGCGCCGATCGGCATCTCTGGCACATCCTGCGGAAGAATCAGTTTCGCGCCGGTATTGGCGACGATTTCCTCGACGCCCACGCCCGGCGCGCGTTCGCGCAACAAAAGCCCTTCGTCAGTGGGCTCTATCACCGCGAGTTCGGTGACGACGAGACTGACGCGCCGCGCCGCGGTCGGCGGCAGCGAGAGCGTCGGCACGATCTTGGATTGGCCTTTGGCGGCGTGCTGCATGGCGACGACGACGCGCTTGGCGCCGGCGACGAGGTCCATCGCGCCTCCCATGCCTGGCGCGAACTTGCCCGGAACCATCCAATTGGCGAGACGCCCCGCGCCATCGACCTGAAGACCGCCGAGCACCGCCATGTCGAGATGGCCGCCGCGGATCAGCGCGAAGCTCATTGCGCTGTCAAAACTCGCGGCGCCAGGAAGCGCGGAGATGAAGCCGCCGCCCGCGTCCGTGAGATGAGGATCTTCCATCCCCTCCGGCGGCGGCGCGCCGAAACCGATAATGCCGTTCTCGCTCTGAAAGGCGACGGACAGTCCCTCGGGCACGAAGCTCGCCACGAGCGTCGGCAGACCGATGCCGAGATTGACCAGCATTCGGTCGCGCAGCTCCAACGCCACGCGCCGCGCAATCAATTCCTTGGCGTCCATTAATGCGCCCTCCCTACGAGGTGACGCACGAGCACGCCGGGCGTGCGCACGGCGTCGGGCGGAATGACGCCCACCGGCACGATTTCATCCGGCTCGGCGATGACGCAATCGGCGGCCAAGGCGATGATCGGGTTGAAATTGGCGGCCGTCAGCCGATAGGTGAGATTGCCCAAATAGTCGGCCTCATGGGCGCGAAGGATCGCGAAATCGGCGCGCAGCGGCTTCTCCAGAAGGAAGCTCGCGCCGTCAATCTCGATGACTTGCTTGCCTTCCGCAACGACGGTGCCGACGCCTGTCGGCGTTAGCACGCCGCCAAGGCCGCTGCCGCCGGCGCGAATGCGCTCCGCGAGGCTGCCCTGCGGGATGAGCTCCACCTCGATCTCGCCAGCCATCATCTTCTTTTGCGTCGTGGGATTGGTGCCGATATGCGACGCCTTCACGCGCGTTACGCATCCGGCTTCGATCAGCTTGCCGACGCCGACGGTTGGCCACGCGGTGTCGTTGCCGATCAGCGTGAGGCCGCGCGCGCCGCGCGCCACCAATGCGTCGATCAACCGTTCAGGAGAGCCGACGCCGAGAAACCCGCCGAACATCACGCTCGCCCCATCGGGGATCAAATTTGCGGCGGCTTCGGCGGAGATCGCGCGTTGCATCATCTCGCCATGTCCTCACGCGACGTTGTGGAGCCCGGCGTCGACATAGATCGTGTCGCCCGACATGCCGGACGCGCCGCCGCCAACAAGAAAGGCGACGACACGGCCGACCTCGGCGATGTCGACCAGTCGGTGCGCGGGGCTGCGCGCAACCGCCGCCGCGACAAGCTCGTCGAATTGATCGATCCCGCTCGCCGCGCGCGTTTTTAAGGGCCCGGGCGAAACGGCGAAGACGCGGATGCCCTTCTCGCCGAGTTCGACGGAAAGATAGCGGGTGGTCGCCTCCAAAGCCGCTTTCACCGGCCCCATGATGTTATAGTGATTGACCACCTTGTCGGCGCCGTAATAGCTCATCGTCAGCAGCGCGCCGCCATTCGTCATCAACGGTTCGGCGAGGCGCGCCATTTCGATGAAGGAATAGCAGGAGACGCGCATCGCCTGCTGAAAGCCGGCAAGCGAGCAGTCGACCACGCGGCCGTGCAGATCGTCGCGCGGCGCGAAGGCGATGGAGTGGACAAGAAAATCGAGGCGTCCCCATTCCGACGCGATGCGCTCGAAGACCGCTTCGAGCTCTCCCGGCTTTTCGACGTCGAGCGGCAGCAGGAGGTCGGCCTGAATCTGCTCGGCCAAGGGGCGCACGAAGCGTTCCGATTTTTCGTTGAGGTAGGTCAGCGCCAGATCGGCGCCGAAAGCGCGCAGCTTCGCCGCGCATCCAAAAGCGATGCTATGCTCATTCGCGACGCCAACGACGAGGCCGCGCTTGCCGCGCAGCATATCGCCGATGCGGCTTTCCGGATCCCACACTTTCGGAAGGGGATCGACCGGGTTGACGAGATCGAGCATCGCCATGGCTTCCGCTCCTCCATTGAGGCGGCGCTTGCTTTATATGCGCAACGCCGCCGCGACAATCAATCGCCTGCTTTGCTATTTGCGGGCGATGACGGCTTGATGACCCGGGGCGCCGCGCCGTCAGGCCCTGTCGGTCAGACCGCGATAGTGCGTTTTGGAGGCATGGCGCAATTCGCGCGCGGCTGCTTCCGGCGTGATGTCGCGTTGCGGCGAAGCAAGCATTTCGAAGCCCACCATGAATTTGCGCACGCTCGCGGAACGCAGCAGCGGCGGATAGAAATGCGCGTGGAAATGCCAATGCGGATGCGGCGCGCCGTCGCTCGGACGCTGGTGAAAGCCCATCGAATAGGGAAAGGCGGTTTCGAACAAATTGTCGTAGCGGACGGTTAAACGATGAAGAATTTCAGCCATCGCCTGCGTCTCTTCGTTCGTGAAATCATCAAAGGCGCCGATATGGCGGCGCGCGAGCACCATCGTTTCAAAAGGCCAGATCGCCCAAAAAGGAACGAGCGCGACGAAATACTCATTGCCGCAGACGATGCGTTCAGCGAGCTTATCCTCGAGCGCGAGGTAATCGCAGAGCAGACAGGCGCCATGCTGCGCCAAATATTCGCCCTGCGCTTTCGATTCTTTGACGATCTCGTTGGGGATGCTGTGCGTCGCCCAGATCTGGCAATGCGGATGCGGATTGCTCGCGCCCATCGCCGCGCCGCGATTTTCGAAAATCTGCACGTAATTGACGATATCGAGCGCGCCAAGGCGCTGGCTCTCGTCCCGCCAGGATTTAATGACGCGGGCGATGTCTGCTGCTTCCATGCGCGAGAGCGTGAGGTCGTGACGCTCCGAGAAACATAAGACGCGGCAAAGGCCGGGCTCGCCCTGGGCGACGAGCAATCCATTTTGGCTCCAGCGCTCGGGAGGCGCATTCGGCGTCAGCGCTGCGAAATCATTGTCGAAGGCGAAGACGCCTTTATATGGCGGATTGCGCTGGCCGTTCGCTCTTTCGTTTCCGGGACATAAATAGCAGGTCGGGTCATAGGTCGGAGGATCAACGTCGCGAGGCTTCTCTTCCTGTCCGCGCCAGGGGCGGCTTGTTCGATGCGGCGAGACGAGCACCCATTCCCCGGTGAGCTGATTGAGGCGACGATGCGAGACGCTGTCGAATAGAGGCACGAGTCTGCTCGCCCTATGCGCTGACCGGACCGGCGCCCGGACCCGGAATGCAACAGATGATCGGAGGGTTAACGCCGGTCGCCTCTTGATACGCCTGCGTCATGGCCTGCGCAAAGGCATTCGCATGACACGCTTCGACAAGATTAATCGTGCAGCCGCCAAAGCCGCCGCCCATCATTCGTGCGCCGTAAACGCCGGGAAGACCGCGCGCCATTTCAACCATGAGATCGAGTTCCGGGCAGCTCGCCTCATAGTCGTCGCGCAGACTCGCATGCGAAAGTTCCATCAGGCGGCCGCATTCGGCGAGATCGCCTGCCTCCAAAGCCGCGGCCGCGCGCAAGGTTCGGTCGTTCTCGCCGACGACATGGCGCGCGCGCCGAAAGATGATTGGAGGCAGCAACGCTTCATGGCGCATAAGCTCTTCGATTGAGACGTCGCGCAGCGCGGTTACGCCGTCGAGCTGCAACGACAGCAGCGCGACGGCGCGCTCACAGTCTTCGCGGCGCGCATTATACTCGTTGCTCGTAAGCTTGTGGCGAATCATGGTGTCGCAAACGACAAGCCGCGCCTTGGGATCGACCGGCACGGGCTTGGCTTCCAGGCTGCGGCAATCGAGCAGCAGAGCGCTTCCAGCGACTGCGCAGCAGGAAATATACTGATCCATGATTCCGCAGCGCACGCCGACGAATTCATTTTCTGCTCGCTGGCAGATTTTCGCCAGTTCGATTTTGTCGACGCTTGAACCGGAAGTCGCCAAGAGCGCATAGCCGATCGAAACTTCGAGCGCCGCCGACGCGGAAAGCCCCGCGCCCATCGGAAGGTCGCTATCGATGAGCAGATCGGCGCCGCTTATTCTATGGCCGGCGCGCTCCAGAAAGATCGCCACCCCGCGCGCATAGTCGCTCCAGTTCCCGCGCGGCGGCGCAGGATCGCCCAGGTCAAACTCGACGCTCTCATCCATCATAAGCGACCGCGCGCGCAGCCGGCGATCGACGCGCGGCGCGATCGCGGTAAAGACCGAAAGGTCGAGCGCCGCCGGCAGGACGAAGCCTTCGTTGTAATCCGTGTGCTCGCCGATCAGATTGACCCGGCCCGGGGCGCGGAAGAGCTGCGGTTCGCGCCCATAGAGCTGTCGAAAGGGCGCGAGAAGCTCTGCTGCGATCGTCGAAGACATTTCAAGCGCGCCATATCGTCATTTAACTGTCAAAGGGAATCAGCATCGATGGCGGACGCGACGGAGAAATGACAGAGATTCGCATGACCCTTCAAACGCTCGGCGTCTGCTATTATCCCGAACATTGGCCGGAGTCACGCTGGGCCGAGGACGCGGCGATGATGAAGGAAATCGGCCTTTCCTTCGTGCGCATCGGCGAATTCGCCTGGTCGCGGCTGGAGCCAAGCCCCGGAGCCTATCAGTTCGATTGGCTGCAGCGCGCAATCGACGTTCTGCACGACGCCGGCCTTAGGGTCGTGCTCGGCACGCCGACGGCCACGCCGCCGAAGTGGCTCGTGGACAAGATGCCGGACATGTTGGCGCGCGACGCGCAAGGCGATCCCCGTAAATTCGGTTCCCGCCGGCACTATTGCTTCAGCCATGAAGGCTATGCCCGCGAATGCGATCGAATTGTCGAACGCCTCGCAAGCATCTTTGGCGCGCATCCGGCGCTCGCCGCCTGGCAGACCGACAATGAGTATGGTTGCCATGACACTGTCGAGAGCTATTCGGACGCAGCGCTTATGGCGTTTCGAGAATGGTGCGCGGCGAAATACGGCGCGATCGACGCTTTGAACAAAGCTTGGGGCAATATCTTCTGGTCGATGGAATTGACGCGTTTTGACGAGATCGAACTTCCCAATCTAACGGTCACGGAAGCCAATCCGTCGCATCTGATGGATTTTCAGCGTTTCTCCTCGGATCAGCTTGTGGCGTTCAATCGGCGCCAAACGGAAATCATTCACCGCCATTCGCCGGAGCGGCCGATCCTGCATAATTTCATGGGCGCCTTCACCGCCTTCGATCACTACGCCATCGCAAAAGACCTCGACGTCGCCGCCTGGGACAGCTATCCGCTCGGCTTTCTCGAACGCGCGCCGCACGACGATGCTTTCAAACTGCGCTACATGCGCGTCGGCGATCCCGATTTTCAGGCCTTTCACCACGATCTTTACCGCGCTTGCGGACGCGGGCGGTGGCAGGTGATGGAGCAGCAGCCTGGCCCGGTGAACTGGGCGCCGTGGAATCCCGCGCCGGCCGAGGGCGCCGTGCGGCTGTGGACCTTCGAGGCCTTCGCCGCCGGGGCGGAGACGGTCAGCTATTTTCGCTGGCGGCAGGCGCCTTTCGCGCAGGAGCAAATGCACGAAGGACTGCTCTTGCCGAATTCCGAGCCAACCGTCGCTTTTCACGAAATCGCTCGCATTTCAAAGGAACTCTCAATGCTCGGCGCGCGCGTGGAGACGGGGCGATCGCCAATTGCTTTGATCTTCGATTATGAAAGCGCATGGGCGTGGCGCATCGAGCCGCAGGGCCAAGACTTCTCCTATTTCGAACTTGTCCTGCATTTTTATCGCGGCTTGCGGCGCGCCGGCGTATCGGTGGATATCGTTCCGCCGACTGCGGAGGCGGCGGCGGACCGCAGGCTCATTCTTTTGCCCGGCCTTTTCGCGCCTTCGGACGAACTCCGCCAAGCGCTGGCCCGGAGCGGCGCCGCGCTCTTGATCGGACCGCGCTCTGGTTCAAAGACCGCGGATTTCCAAATACCGCCGGATTTGCCGCCGGGAGTCCTGGGCCAATTGCTCGACATTCGCGTCAGGCGCTTTGAAAGTCTGCGGCCTGGCGCGCGGATCGCCGTGTCGCCTCACGGCGCGTTCGCGCGTTGGCGCGAATTCTTGCTGTTGGGCGAGCAAGCCAAGATCGAGCTCATGTCGGATGATGGCGAAGCGGCGCTCACGCGGTGCGGCGACGCGTTTTATCTGGCCGGCTGGCCTGACGAAGAACTGCTGCAAAACGTGTTGCGCCGAGTTTTGTCCGTCGCGGACGTTCCAACCCTGGATATTCCTGAAGATATCCGCGTTCGCGACAATGGCGCGACGCGTTACATCTTCAATTGCGGCGCCGAGACTAAGAATATTTCCGCCCTTATCGGCGACGCAACCTTGTTGCTCGGAGAACGCATGCTTGAGCCATGCGGCGTCGCTGCGATCGACATGAAACGTCGCCGTTAGCCGCTTATAGCCGTGTTGACGCCGTCGGCGGCCCGCAAGCCCTCGCCTTCATACCGGTGTCGCTTTCGAAGCCTATTGCATCGGTCGGTGGCTTGGCGATGCGCGCGCGAAGGCCGCCCTTACCTCACTCAGGCGGAATGTGGCGATGACCGACGAAGACGCGATCCGCAACACGACCTGGGACGAATTGCAGATCGGCGCGAGCGCGCGCATCGAGCGAACATGTTCCGTCGAGGATCTTTTCCTATTTGCCCACGCGTCAGGCAATGTGAACCCGCTCATGCTTCCAGCGCAGGACGGACGCGACCCTAACGAAGCGATTGCGCCTTCGCTTTGGGTAGGCTCGCTTGTCTCGGCGGTTCTTGGGAATATGCTTCCCGGCGCGGGAACGCTGTATCTCGCGCAGAATTTTCGTTTCGGCGCTCGCGTCCATCCGGGCGACCGGCTGTCGGTTGAAGTTCGCTGCGCCGAAAAGCGCGAAAAGCCGGTGGCGCTATTCGACGTGCGCGTGACGAAGTCCGACGGCGCGCTCGCCTGCGCCGGCGTCGCGGAAGTCGCCGCGCCCGTCGAGTCCATCATTTTGCGACGCGAAGACTTGCCGGCGATCATCGTCGATCGCCACGATCATTTCGACAGGCTGGTCAAGCAAGCGGCGATGCTTCCCCCATTGCCTACGGCCGTTGTGTGGCCGAACGATCACAACTCCCTGATGGGCGCCCTTCTATCGGCGGAACGCGGTCTGATCGAGCCCATTTTGATCGGCCCGCGCTCCATGATTCGCGACGCCGCGCGGGCGGCTGACAAAACGATTGACGAGCGATTGATCGTCGACGCCGAGGATCCGCGTGAAGCCTGCCAGCGCGCCGTGGATATGGCGCGGCGCGGAGAGGCGCGCGCGATCATGAAAGGCAATGTTCATTCGGACGATCTGCTCGGCGCGGTGGTCAAGAAGGACGGCGGGCTGCGCACGGATCGGCGCATCAGCCACGTCTTCGCGATGGACGCCCCCACCCTCGACCGTTTGTTGTTTATCTCCGACGCCGCGGTGAACATCGCGCCCGATCTTTCGGTCAAAGTGGATATTGTCCAGAACGCCATCGACCTCGCGCGCGCGTGCGGCGTGGAAACGCCGCGAGTTGGCGTGCTCTCCGCGGTCGAGACGGTGAATGTCGCCATTCCCTCGACGCTCGATGCGGCGATCCTGTCGAAAATGGCCGATCGCGGGCAGATCAAGGGCGGCGTCGTCGACGGTCCGCTCGCCATGGACAACGCCGTGGACGTCGGCGCGGCGCGCACCAAGGGCATCAGTTCGCTCGTCGCCGGCCGCGCCGACATTTTGATCGCGCCCAATATCGAGGCGGGCAATATGTTGGCCAAGGAGCTGACATTCGTGGCGCGCGCCGAGGCGGCCGGTCTGGTGCTTGGCGCCAGGGTTCCGATCATGCTGACGAGCCGCGCCGACAATGAACGGGCGCGGCTGGCGTCGAGCGCGCTCGCGGCGCTCTATGACCATTGGCGGCGGTTCGGAAAGGCGGCGGCGGAGCCGATTTCCCTCCCAAACGCAGCGGAATGAGAATGATGAGGGGCGACCATATCGTCACGCTCAACGCCGGCTCTTCATCGATAAAATTCGCCTTGTACATCGCCAATAGCGAATGGCCGGTTCAAGTCGGGTGCGGGCAGGCCGAAGGCCTGGGCGCATCGCCGCATTTCCATGCCCGCAGCGTCGGCGGCGAAAGCCGCGACGAGGCGCTCGACGTTTCCGATCACATCGGCGCGCTGGACGCGATCGTCGAATGGATCGACTCCGCCTTCCCCAATATCGCAATTGCCGCTGTGGGCCATCGCATTGTGCACGGCGGTTCGCGCTTCTCGGCGCCAGCGATAATCGACGACGCGGTCGTTTCTCACCTTCGCACGCTCATTCCTCTCGCGCCGCTGCACCAGCCGCACAATCTCGGCGGCGTCGAGGCTGCGCAGATGGCTTTTCCAGGCGTGCCGCAGGTGGCCTGTTTCGACACCGCTTTTCACCGCGGCCATACATTCGTCAACGACGCCTATGCGCTTCCGCGCGAATACTATCAACGCGGCTTGCGTCGCTTCGGCTTTCATGGGCTTTCCTATGAATTTATCGGGCGCCGTCTGCGCAAAGTCGATCCGACCGCGGCGCGCGGGCGAGTCATCGTTGCGCATTTGGGCAATGGCGCATCGCTCTGCGCGATGAGCGACGGGCGTTCGGTGGCGACGACCATGGGCTTCTCGGCGCTCGAAGGCCTGCCGATGGGCACGCGTTGCGGCGCCATCGATCCGGGCTTGCTCCTTTTCCTCCTCGAACACGACAAAATGTCGGCCGCGGATTTAGCGCGCCTGCTCTATCGCGAGTCCGGCCTGCTTGGACTCTCCGGCATCTCCCAGGACATGCGCGCCCTCGAAGCCTCCAGCGCGCCGCAGGCGAAGGAAGCGATCGCCTATTTCGTGCATCGCATCAAAATGGAGATCGGCGCGCTCGCGGCGACGATCGCTGGAATCGACGCCTTGGTCTTCACGGGCGGCATCGGCGAAAACTCCGCCCATATTCGCGCCGACATCCTTAAAACGCTGGATTGGCTCGGCGTGAGGCTCGACGCAGACGCAAACGCTAGCGGCGAAACGCGCGTTTCCGATCCCCACTCAAACATTCCCGTCTATGTCCTGCCGACCGACGAGGAAGCGATGATTGCGCGCCACGCGATGGAGGCGATCGGACTCGCCCGCGTCGCAGCGTGACCTAACGGAGCTTTAGTAGCCATGGAACCGACGTTCAGTCTCGCCGACCTCCCGCGTCGCATCGCCGAAGGGCAGGCGATCGCCAGCGTTCAGTCGCGCCAATTGTCGACCGCCATCGGTCGACATGCGCAAAGGATAGGAAATGCGCAGGCCGAACGGGCGCAGACTTTCTGGAAGGACTTCGCCGAGCTGAACGCGCGATTTAGCGCGCCGAAGAGCGACGGCTCGTTGAGCGAGGACGCTTTGGCCTATGCCGAGAACGCCGCTCGGCGCGCCATATTGATGTTGGATGTTTTGCGCGAGAGAGCCGACAATGACGCCGCGCATGAGGCGGCAGGCTCGCCCCCTGTCCTCTCCTATGAATCGGAAATCATTTTGGATGGCCGGAACCTTCCGCGCCCCGTCAATTATATGCTCCTGAAAATCATTCCGCCTCAAGGCGTCGCGACCTTCGACTGGAAGCGGCCCTATCTGATCGTCGACCCGCGCGCCGGCCATGGCGCGGGCATCGGCGGCTTCAAATCCGACAGCCAGGTCGGCGTTGCGCTGCATGACGGCCACCCGGTCTATTTCCTCGTGTTTCGGCCGCATCCGGAACGCGGGCAAACGCTCGCCGACGTGATGCGCGCGGAAGCGGCCTTCGTGAAGGAGATTGGCCGGCTCCACCCGAAATCGCCCAAGCCGATCATCGTCGGCAATTGTCAGGGCGGTTGGGCGACGATGGTGCTCGCCGCCGCCAATCCCGACATCACCGGGCCTCTTGTCGTCAACGGCTCGCCGCTCGCCTATTGGTCCGGACGGATCGGCGAGAACCCCATGCGCTACAACGGCGGATTGCTCGGCGGGCTCGCGTCGACATTGCTGCTGTCGGATCTCGGCAACGGCGAATTCGACGGGGCCAATCTCGTATCCAATTTCGAGTTGCTCAACCCGAGCCGGAATCTTTTCGGAAAATATTATGATCTCTTTTCCGACATCGACGGGGGGCGCGAAAAATTCCTCGAATTCGAGCGTTGGTGGGGCGGCTTCCACTATATGACGGAAGCGGAAATACGCTGGATCGTCGAGCAGCTTTTCATTGGCAATCGGCTTTCGCGCGGCGAAGCGCGAATCGAGCGTGGCCGACGGCTCGACTTCAAGGCCATTCGCTCGCCGATCATCGTCTTCGCCAGCTGGGGCGACAACATCACGCCGCCCCAGCAGGCGTTGAACTGGATTCCCGACACCTACGCCGACGAGCACGAAATCAAGATTTGCGGTCAGCGCATCATCTATATGATTCACGAGAAAGTCGGCCATCTTGGAATTTTCGTCTCCTCATCGGTGGCGAAAAAGGAGCATGCCGAGGTCACCTCGACGATGAAAACGATCGAGGCGCTCGCGCCCGGCCTTTATGAGATGAAGATCGAGGAAGAAATCGGCGAGGGCGTGCACAAGCGCTTCCGCGTGAGCTTCGCCGAGCGCCGCGTCTCCGACATTCTCAAGATCGACGAGAATGATCGCAGCGAAGAGACGGATTTCGCCTCCGTCGCGCGCATCTCGGAGTTCACGGCCGACGCATATGATCTGTTCGCGCGCCCTCTTGTGCAGTCGCTCGTCACGCCGCGTTCGGCGGCCCTGATGCGGGAGATGCATCCGGCGCGCGTTCAACGGCGGTTTTTCGCAACGAACAATCCTGCCCTGCGCTGGCTGCCAGGAGCGGCCGCGCAATTGAAGGAACGCGACGCGCGGGTCGAAGGCGACAATCCTTTCCTCATGACCGAGCGGCTCGTGGCGGAGAGCGTCATGCAGGGAATGGATCTTTGGCGCGACATGCGCGACGCCTGGTACGAGATCGCCTTCCTGTCGATCTATGGCGGGCCGCTGATGCGTTGGATCGGCCGCTTCCACGACTTCCAAAGGACGCTCAAGAGCCCCGCCGAGTTGCGCTTCCTGCCCGAGGCGCAGGCGGCGCTGCTCAATGTCGGGCGGGGCGGCTTCGCGGAAGCGGTGATCCGTATGCTGCTGCTCTTGAGCGAAGCGCGCGGCTCGGTGCGTCGCGATCGTCTCGAGCGTTCGGCGCATATGCTCAACTGCGACGAGCCTTTCGCTTCGCTCGGCGCCCAGCGGCGCGCCGCCCTGATCCATGAACAGTCGATCATCGTCGAATTCGAGCGCGAAAACGCGCTGGAGACGCTTCCTTTGCTGCTGCCGACCTTCGAGGAGAGGGCCAACGCCGTCGGCGCGATCGAGTTCGTCGCCGGGGCGATTGAGGAAATGGAGCCGCGCACCGTGCATATGCTCCAACGCATCAGGAAAGCGCTGAACCTTGCCCCGATCGAAACCAATTTGATGCGGGCAAATCCCCTTCAGGAAGTCGTGAGCGACGACGAGGAACAGGCGGCGTAGGGCCTTTCGCTCCGCGCCGACGTCCCTTCCGAGGAATCAGAAGACCAGCACTGAGGCGACGAGAAAATAGGTCAACAGGGAAAAGGTGTCCTGCACCACCGTCGCAACCGGGCCGGAGCCCAGCGCCGCATCGTAGCCGAGCCGAGAAAATATCCAGGGCATCAGGAATCCAAACGCCGTCGCGATCGTGCTCGCCACCGCCAGGGAAATCGCAACGGTCGCGGCCAGGCCGACGTTTGAAAAGAAAAACCAAACGACGGGAAAGGCGAGGCATCCCAGCATCGAGCCGAGCAGCGCGCCCGTTCCAAGTTCTCCGGCGAATAGAGGCAACAAGGCCAATTCGGTCAAGGACAACCCGCGAACGACGACCACTTCCGACTGCGTCCCGACCGAATCGGCGAGATAGACGATCGCCGGGATGAAAAAGGCCACAGCGATGTGGGCGCTCAGCGCCGCTTCATAGCGCGACATCATCGCCGTCGCGACCGCGCTGCCGGTCATGCCGACGAGAAGCCAGGGCAAACGGTAAAGCGCCCGGCGATGCGGCGGCGCCGTCAGCGCGTCCTTCGCCGCTTCCGACTTGCTGAGAATGCCCACCATGTGATGCAGATCTTCGAGATGCTCGTCGCGCAGGATCGTCATCAGCGCGCGCGCCGGCACGGCGCCTAGGAATTTCCCTTCGGCGTCGCACACGGCCAGGATGGACAGCCCCGAGTGAATGGCCATGCTTGCCGCATTCTCCCGATCGGCGTCCAGCGACACGCTGTAGGAATCGACCCCTCGCGCGATGCCCTGGAGGGGCATTGTTTCCGGCGCGCCCAGCAGGTCGCGGATGGCGACGATCCCGATCAGGCGGCGATCCTCGGCAAGAATGAAGACATGCGAGGCGTCGTCGAAATGCTGGCCGAGCACACGCCTTCGCATTTCCCCTGCTGTCTCGTCGGGCGCGGCGATGGGAACCGAGGAAACGACATAATTCGCGACGGTTTGGTCTATCGGTTCATTGATAGGCATTGGGACTGCCGCCTTAGTGTGAGAGATTGCGGTCATCGATACAGTAGCCCCGTCATAGACGAAATTGCTTCGCCTGCGCCACGCCACGAGGCGTCCGCTCAGGCATAGCGACCCAATACATGCGACGGTTTCAGCTTTGTGACCCCAGATTGTTATGGGGTTGGACGGAGAGTCTCGGGACGATTGTCACACAATTGAAATAAATCCGCTTGCAGC
Organism: uncultured Alphaproteobacteria bacterium; assembly: GCA_963706255.1. Lineage (GTDB taxonomy): Bacteria > Pseudomonadota > Alphaproteobacteria > Rhizobiales > Beijerinckiaceae > Methylocystis. Next base: position 20,707 of record CAVPMJ010000028.1, read on the forward strand.
GTGCCTTCGGCGAATGGCGGACGCGAGACACGGGTTAACCGAAGAAGCCATTGCCGTGATTTCCGGCCTGTGTTTCTTTATGATCGAGGGACGATGGAGCTGTAAGTCATGAAACCCTTGGGATTTGCATTGGGCGCGCTGGCGGGCGCCGCGGCTGTGTTGCTTCTGGGCCGGCCGGGCGCGCAACGCGCGCGGCCCATCGCGAAAGCGGCGCTCAAAGCGGCGATGATGGCCTATCACGAGGCGCGCACGCAGGGCGCGGAATTGGCCGAAGCCGCCGAAGATATTTTCGCCGAGGCGAAGGCTGAAGCCGCCGCCGACATTTTCGCCGCCGCCATGGCGGCGGCGCAGGCCCAGGCGAAAGCGACGGAAACGAAGACCGCGGAAGCCAAGCCCAAAACAGAAAGCGCGCCGCCGCCGAGCGATGCGCCGGCGCCCCGCGCCGCTGGCGAGAGCGCCTGACAATGAGCGAAACGAATCTGCCGCTTGCCGAAATCGCCCATGCGATGCCGGGCCGCGCGCGACTGCGCATCGCGGATCGGCGCGGCGACGCCGCCTTTTTCGCTTCTGTTGCGAGCGGCCTCTCGGCGATCGCGGGCGTGCGCGCAGTGGAGGTCACGCCGCTCACCGGCAGCGTGCTGATCCAACACAGCGGACCACTGGCGCGGATTGGCGTCGCGGCGCAAGAGGCGCGGCTTTTCGCCGTCGACAAGCCGACCGCCGCCCAGCCCGCGCCCGAGATCGCCATCGATCCTAAGATCGTCGTTGCGCTTGGTCTCTGCGCCGCGGCGCTTTGGCAACTCTCCCGGGAGCGCTTCCTGCCGCCGGCTCTGACGCTCTTATGGTACGCCAGCCATTTGGGCGGCGTCTGGTCGCATGCGGGCGACGCCGAAAGCGGCGAATAGACGCTCAGCCTCTAAGCGCCTCGGCAACGTCCATCGCCTCCCAGGGCAGGTCGAGATCGGCGCGCCCGAAATGCCCATAGGTGGCGAGCGGCAGATAAAAGCCTGCGGGCGCCGCCAGCCGGGGCTGTCCGCAGGCCGAACCGCTGCACGATCGACGCGGGACGAAAATCCAGGACGGCGGAAAGCCGCTTGGCGATGGCGTCGTCGCTGCGCCTCCCGGAGCCGAAAGTCTCGACCGACAGGCTCAAGGGATGCGCTTGTCCGACCGCGTAAGCGAGATGAACTTCGCAGCGCTCGGCGAGGCCAGCCGCGACGATGTTCTTGGCGGCGTGACGCGCGGCGTAGGCTCCCGCGCGTTCGATGCGCGAGGGGTCCTTGCCGGAAAGCGCCGAGCCGCTCTGGCGCGCGATTTCTCCGTAGGAGTCGATGCCATTCTTGCGGCCGGTGAGGCCGGCGTGGCGCGCCGGCCCGCCGATCTCGAAGGGTGCGCCGGCGTTGACATAAACATGCGTCTGCGCGTCGGGCCCAATTTCTCCGTCGCCTAGCGCATCGAGGGCGATCGCGCGCAAACGCTCATGCGCGCCGGCGTCAGGCGCTGGACCATCGAAGGCGACCGTCAGCGAGACGCCGTGAATGCGCGCGGGGCGAGAGGCGCGATATTCCACCGACACCTGCGTCTTGGCGTCCGGCGAGAGCGAGGGGAATCCGTCGCGCCGCGCGGCGTCGAGCGCCCGGGCGAGTTTATGCGCGAGACTGATCGGCGCCGGCATGAATTCACGCGTGTCGCGGCAGGCGTAACCGAAGACATTGGCCTGCTCATGCGCGACGCGGCGGCCGATCGCTTCGTCATCGAGCGCGGCGAGCAGCGGTTCGCGCGTCTCGAGCGGCAGTTCGACCAGACTCGTCAGGATGGAGCAGTTGCGCGCGTCAAAGCTCCCGGCGGAATAGCCCGCGTCCTGAATCACCTTGCGCGCAAGCGCGGGCAGGTCGACGACGGCGTCGGCGGCGTAGCGCGCGGCGAGGAACACCAGGCCTGTCGCCAATGCGCATTCGATCGCGGCGCGGGCGCTTGCGTCTTCTCTCAGCAACGCGTCGATGGCCGCGTCGCTGATCTGATCGCAGAGCTTGTCCGGATGGCCGGGCGTGACCGATTCCGACGTGAAGATCATGTCAGGCGACATGGCTCCCTCCGTTGACGCGCGGCGAATGCGGCGCCGGCGCACCCTCGCGATCCGCGACGCGGCCGATAATGTCATTTGCGAGCGAACTGCCGAGCGCGATCGCGGCGATTCGGAGCATGTCTCCAGCTCCGAGCGGCGCGAGCCCGAGGAGCCGGCGCGTCAAGGGAAAGAGCTGGGCGCCGACCTGGAACAGGAGCGAAGCCCCGACGCCTCCGTACAGCGTCAGATTTGCGGGACGGCCGATCTCCGCGCTCAGCCCGCGCATTTCGGAGCGGCAAGAGAGACTGTGCAGCAGCTGGCCGAAGGTGAGGCCATGAAAGGTGATGGTGCTTGCGCGCGCCCCTCCCGCCGCGCCGCCGGCGCTGAAATAACCTGCGAGCGCCACGGCGCCCATGACGGACCCTTCTCGGAGGATGCGGCGAAAATCGGCCGCCGCCAAAATGGGCGCTTGCGGATCGTGCGGCGGCTTGTCGAGCACGTCGGGCTCCGGCGGCTCGAGGCCGAGCGCGATCGCCGGCAGCGCATCCGTCGCCAGATTGAGCCAGAGCAGCTGCATCGGCGTCATCGGCTCGCCGCCTCCGACGAGAGCGGCGCCAAGCATCGCAATCGTTTCCGAGGCGTTGGTCGACACGAGATAGCGCAGCACCTTGCGGATATTGGCGTAAGTGGCGCGGCCAAGGCGTATGGCTTCGACGATGCCGTCCATGTCGTTGCTCGCGAGCACGATGTCGGCGACCTGGCGCGCGACGTCGGCGCCTTCTCCGCCCATGGCGATTCCGACGTCAGCCGCGCGCAAGGCCGGACCGTCGTTGACGCCGTCGCCCGTCATCGCGACGATGCGGCCATGCGCCTGCAGCGCCTTGACGATGTTGAGCTTGTCGACGGGACTTACCCGCGCGAAGACATGCGGCTGCGCCGCCAGGGCCTCAAGCACGTCGGGCTGCATCTTTGCGATCTGCCCCGCTTCCAGCACGCGCAATTCGCCGCCATCGTTAAGATTCAAACGGCGGGCGATGGCGAAGGCCGTCGCGCTTTGATCGCCGGTGATCATCACCGTGCGCACGCCAGCGCGATGCAGTTGCTTCAACGCCGGGGCGACGCTGGCGCGGATGGGATTGGCCATGCCGGCGAGGCCAAGCCAGACGAGATCGCGCTCGTCGCGCGGGTCGCCGCCCTCTTCGCCGATGGCGACGCCAAGCACGCGCAGCGCGTCGCCGGCCATGCGCTCATTGGCCTTGAGCACGGCGGCGCGCGCGGCGGCGTCCAGCGGCGCAGGGCCATCCTTTGTGCGCCGTTTCGCGCATCGCGCCAGCACTTCCACCGGATCGCCCTTCACGCAGAGCAGGCGTCCGCCGTCCGTCGTCTCGTGCAGCGTGCTCATCCGCTTGCGTCCGTCGCCGCGCCCCGCGCTCGATAATATGCGCGCGGACAGGCGCAGCTCGATTGGATCGACGCCCAAGGCCGCGCCTGCTTCGATCAGTGCGGTCTCCGTCGGCGTGCCGTCGATGTGAAAGCCTTGCGATGCATGTCCCACAACGGCGTCGCTGCACAAAGTCGCCGCCTCGAATAGTCTGCGCACGATTGCAAGCGTCTCCGCGCTTGCGTCGACGCCTTCGTAAACCAGACGGCCCTGGCGCAATTCGAAGGCTGCATTGTCGGCGTTGACAGCGACCGTCGCCATCCGGTCCTCGGTCAGCGTGCCCGTCTTATCGAGCCCGACGACTTCGACGGCGCCCAGCGTTTCGACCGCGTCGATCTTGCGCACCAGCACCTTGCGCTTGCGCATGTCCTGCACGCCGAGCGCCAGCGTCGTCGTCGCGACGGCGGGCAATCCTTCCGGAATGGCGGCGACCGCAAGCGAAATCGCGCTGCGCAGCGTGGGGATCAAGCCATGGCCGCGTAACATGCCGAGGCCGAACACGCTCGCGCAAATCAGGCCGTTGACGATGACGAGTTCGCGACCGACGTCGCCGAGTTCGCGCTGAATCGGAGTTTCCGGCGGCCGCACCGTGCCGAGCAGCGCCTGCACACGGCCGATTTGCGTGCGCGCGCCGACGGCGGTGACGATGGCGGCGCCCGAACCGCCGGTGACCGCCGTGCCGCGAAACACCATGTTGCGGCGATCCGATACGCCGGTTTCTGGCGGCAATACTGTCTGCGCGTTTTTCCGCGCCGGTTGGACTTCGCCCGTCAAAGGCGATTCATTCACCGTGAGATCGTCGCAGTCGATAAGGCGCGCGTCGGCGGAAATGAGCATGCCGCGCTCGATCAGCAGGATATCGCCCGGCGTAAGATCGCGGGAATCGACGATCTGGCGCGTTCCATTTCGGATGACGCTCGCCTGCTGCGCCGCCTCCGCGGCGAGAGCGAGAATCGAGCGATCCGCTTGGCGCTCGGTCGTGGCGGCGATGCCGGCGTTGACCAAGACCACCGCCGCGATCATTACGGCGTCGGCGACGCCGCCGGTCGCCAGCGACAGCGCCGCCGAAGCGGCGAGCAGAGCGATCGGCAGGCTGGTCATCTGTTCGGCGAAGATGAGCGCGGCCGAACGCGGTTCGGCGCGACGCAGTTCGTTGCGACCCCATCTCGCCAGGCGCTCCGCCGCCTCATCGGTCGTGAGGCCATCGGAAAGCCGCGTTTTGAGCCACGCGGCAAGCCGTTCGATAGGTTCGGCGTGAAACAGATCGTTCTCTGACAGGACTTCCGACGCAAATTCGCCTGTCGCAGGCGACGGCGTCAGTTCGCCAGCGGCGGCGGCGTCGAGCGCGCGCGTCAATCGCTCGACCGTCATGGGCGAGCGAAATTCGACGAGCGTCGAACCCGTCAGTTCGCTCGATCTGACCGCGATAACGCCGGGAAGCCGGCCAAGCGCCGTCTCGACTGCGTGCGCGAGACGCGCGCGGCCGCGCAGGCCCATGTGGCGAAAGCGCACACGGCCCGGACAGGCGTCGTGAAGGATTTCCGCCTTCGGCTGAGGGCCTGTCTCGACGCCGAAACAGCGCCCGGAGACTGGCGAATTCGCTGCGTTCGTTTCGGCCAGGATCATTAAGGACATCGCTTGTCCGCGCCACGAAGCCCACCTTTTACGACCGCTCGATGACAAGTTTGGCGGGCCATAGGGATGATCGTCACGCCCGCGCAATGAGGTTTTTCTTCGATCTGCGCCTTGACGAGCGATGCTGAGTTCGCCGCAAAGCACAATCAGATGGCGCCGCCGCCGGCCGTCGTTCTTGCGTCCTCGATGCGACGACCGTGAGCTTTTACTATAGTCGCGCCCATGTCCTGCGCAACATGTTGGATTTCACCAGCGTCGAGATGCGCTTGGCCCAGCCATTTTGCAGGAATTTCAAATGGCAACGGAACCTTAACGAGCGTTAAGCGTTCACTCAAACAGGCCACTCCCCTTGCGCCAATTGCGGCGAAGACGGTCAAATTATTGCGACGACAAATTGTCAAATCAATTGAAGTCGGGAAAATTTCCATTTCTTGCGATTTGGGTGGGAGCGGACAAATGATTTCACGAAGCATGCTTCGGGCGGCGGGCCTTGCCGGTATGGCGCTCGCGATGGCGACGATCGATTCCTTCGCGCAATCGGCGCCGCCGACAAGAGTTCGACCAGGGTCCGAAATGGACCGAGACCATCCGCAGGGATTTTTATACTCGCGATCAGGGCTCGCGACTGATGCCCCTCGCCTGGATCAAGGCGCTGAAACAGCCGAACGGCCAGCCATTCATGGCCGACGATTTGCAGCGATACGGTTATCTTCGAGACGACGCGAATCCTCAGCGCGGCCTACCCATCGGCTTCAGCGTCGCGCGCGAGAAGGATGGCGAAGTCCTTGGCTTGACATGCGCGGCGTGTCACACGCGACAGATCGATGTCGACGGCAAATCCTACCGCATCGATGGCGGCCCGGCCATCGCCGACCTCGGCGCCTTCTGGGCCGATCTCGACGGCGCGGTGAACCACGTCCTTACCGATAGCGGCGGCTTCTCCGATTTCGCCCGTGGCGTTCTCGGTCCCTCTCCATCCGCGGCGAAAGAGGCGGCGCTGCGCAAGGAGGTCCAGAATTGGTTTGAGCCGTTCCACGCCATTACGGACGGCGGATTGCTCAAATTGCCAAAGGACAAGCCTTGGGGAGTCGGGCGCCTCGACGCCGTCGGGATGATTTTCAATCGCGTCACCGGCATCGATATCGGCGCGCCGCCCACGTATGTTATTAAGGAGAACATCAAGCTTGCCGATGCGCCAGTTCGGCCGCCCTTCTTATGGAATGCGTCGATCCAGGACCGGACTCAATGGCCCGGCTTCGCGGAAAACGGCACGACGACTACGGCGCTCGCCCGCAATCTCGGCGAAGTTTACGGCGTCTTCGGCGTCTATCACCCCAAGAAGGATGACGCGCGTCCGCTCGGATTCGATTACGTCAGCGATAATTCCGCCAATTTCCCCGGATTGCTCCGGCTGGAGGAGTGGATCGAGAAACTCGGGCCGCCGAAGTGGCCCTGGCCGGTGGATCAGCAACTCGCGGCCGCCGGGAAAGCGATCTACAATTTGGAAAAGGAACGGGGCGGTTGCATTGAATGCCACGGCGTTAAAGAGCTTCCGGATGGTAGATGGACCACGCCGGTTACGCCGATCGAACAGATCCGCACCGATTCAAAAGAGCTCGTCAATCTCGGCCGCACGGTGACGACAGGGACGCTCGCCGGCGCTTCAATTCCGTTTCTTATCGACCCGCTCAAAGCCCAGAACGAAGCCGCCGCCAAGGTGCTGGGCGTATCCGTGCGCGGCGCCGTGCTCCAATATTACTTCCCGGGCATTCGCGTGCCTCCGAAGCTACGAGTTAGTCTGGCGCAATTATTGTCGTCGTCGGACGAAGCGCGCGCGCTGCTGAAGAAAAGCCTCGATATTCCCCGCATCAGAGCGAAGCTCAACGAACTGAAAGGGGCGTATCCGGAACCCGCCGCTTCGGTCAAACCGCCGCCCGGCTATGAAGCCCGCGTCCTTGAAGGAATATGGGCCGCCGCGCCTTATCTGCACAATGGGTCTGTGCCCACGCTCGCCGAACTGTTGAAGCCGGCGAAGGACCGCGTGAGCAGCTTCAAGGTTGGCTCCGCCTATGATCCGGTCAATGTCGGCTTGGCGGTCGACCAGACCAAGTTCAACTACACGCAGCAGACCGACAATTGCATCGACCCGCGTGCGCCCACCGGAGACGGCCATTGCGGTCATGAATTTGGAACGAGCTTGTCGCCCGACGAGAAAAAGGCGCTGCTGGAATATCTGAAGACGCTCTGAAGCGCGCCCAAGCCGGATTTGGATGTGCGCGCCAAAAATTTGGAACTCGTGGGGAGGAAAGAACATGAACAAGGGAGCGAACCTATCGTTCGCGGCCGCTGCGCTGCTGTCGACCCTCGCGATCAACACGCGACACGAAGCGATCGCCGCCGAACAGGCGGGCGCCGGCGCGCCGCCGCCGCAAACGAAATTCGAGAAAGCGCCCCCCGGCGAAGCCGAGCAGATCGCGCAAATCATCGATCTCACCCAGCAACTCCTGCAGATGCGCTATCCCGAAGGCATGGCGCGACGCGGCGTGCATCCGAAAGATCATGGCTGCGTGAAGGCGACATTCACCGTCAATCCCGACATTCCGGAAAAATACCGGGTCGGCGTATTCACGACGCCGGGAAAGAAATATCCGGCGTGGATTCGCTTCTCCAATGCGACGCCGTTTCTCGCGCCCGATCTTGGCAAGGGCGGCCCTGACAGTCGCGGCATGGCGATCAAGCTGATGGGCGTCGAGGGCGACACGTTGCTCAACGAACCGGGCGCGAAGACGCAGGATTTTCTGCTCATCAATCTTCCCGCCTTCGCCTTTCCAAATGTCTCCGAATATCTTGAGGTGACGAAAATTCAGCTCGCCAACCACGACGACATCACGCCTTTTTTCGCGCCGCCCGTGTCGCCGGAACGAATGAAAACCTTGGCGGTCGTGAAAAAAATCAAGCAAACCAACGTCGGCAATCCGCTCGAGAGTCCCTATTTCTCCGCGGCGCCTTTCCTCTATGGCGCGGATATGGTCGCAAAATTCAGCGTCGCGCCGAAGAGCAATGAAAAAACCCCCGTGCCCGAACATCCGAGCATGAATTACCTGCGCGAGGCGATGAAGAAGAGTCTCGATTTCGCCAATGGCAAGCCGGCTGTATTCGATTTCAAGGTGCAGTTGCGCAATGACGAGTCGCTGCCGATCGAAGACGCGACCGCCGAATGGTCGGAGACGACCGCGCCGCCGCAAAAGGTCGCGACCATCGAGATTGGCAGGCAGGACTTCAACAATCCGTTCCAGGTGACGGAATGCGAGCACATGGCTTTCACGCCTTGGCATGGACTGACCGCGCATCAGCCGATTGGCGGCATCAATCGGTTGCGTCTTGGGACCTATATCGCTTCGTCGAAATTCCGGGCGCTGCCCAAGGAGCCGACGGGATTTCCAAAATGGCCATGGTGACGCATCGCATGCGCGCGCGCGCGCTCGCGCGCGCCTCGCTCGTCTCTTGCATGGCGCTGGCTGCGCCTGCCTATGCGAAAACGTACCGTTTCGACGGAACAAGCGCCACCCGCCGCCGCATGGCGGGCGGAGCAAGAGAAGCGCATCAAGGCGCTGGAGGATTACATCGGCCGAAAGCCGGTCGCCTATCGCTGGTTCGCCGATTTTCCCTTCGGCCTGACGAGCGGCGCGCCTTTCATTGTGTTGAAGCTCTTGCCCAAGCTCGCGCCCGAGGAATGGGGAAGCAAGAATAATTTTCTCGACGTCGCGGGCCTCTTTATCGACGAGCGCGATCCTTCCTATCCGATCGCGCGCGGTTTCGGCTGGACGGGACTGGCGCGCGACGATCCCAATGGCGCCGTCGATTTCGCGGCGCTCAGTTGCGGCGCCTGTCATATCGGTCGCGTGCGTCTCGACGACGGCAGTCTTCATTATCTCGACGGCGGCGTGAATGCGCAATTCAACCTCGTGCAATATCGAGTCAAAGTCGTCAACACGATCAAGAAAATCACCGCCGGCGCGACGACGCCGGAAGAAAAGACCGCGCGCGCCACGGAAGCTGTGCTCGCGGCGCTCGACAAGGTCCACGCCGAGAACAAGAATTACTTCTACAAGAATTACGTTTTCGCCGGGCGCCGTTTCGACGCGGCCTATGAAGCGCGGCAGATCGAGCTCTTCAAGCAAGACGCGGGCGCGATCGTCGGCAAATTCCTCATTCGCGCGAACCTTGAATTCACCTCGCTGCTCGATCTCATCGACAAAAACTACAAGGGCTTCGAAGAGCAGATGGCGCAAGGCTTCGGCGGCATGGCCGACGCCACCGGCGTCAGCACGTCGATGGTTTTCGCCGCCGCCTGGGCGCGCGGAGAAAATCCCGATCCGCAAACAAGCCTGCCGCCTGCGCCGGGCATCACCGACTTCATGGCGGTCTGGGAGCAGGAGAAGCGCCGGGTTCGCTGGTCCCCGGATCACATGCGGCTCATAGACGGCGGCGGCCAATGGAACGGCAATATTCCGATTCCGATCTTCCGCAATCTCGCCGCGGAGCTCACCCTCGGCCTCGGGGCCGATACGGATATTCGCATCGCCGCCTTCGGCGAGGATTTGCTGCGCGATCTGCCGGCGCCCGTCTATCCCTTCCCGGTCGATCTCGCGCTCGCCAAAAAGGGCGAGGCGCTGTTTGAAGAGAATTGCGCGGCGTGCCACAGGCCGCATAACGGCAAGGTCTATGATCTCGGCACGGATTTGGGCCGAGCGCATGTCGTCAGCGAAGCCATCGCCAAAAGCGCGCGCGCGAGTTTCACGAAAATCTGTCCGCCGACGAGAACGGTGGAAATGCCGCCGACGGGCAAGCGGACCAACCCTTGCGCGGAATTCGACGGCGTCTCGCTGGAGAACAGGGCCGAATTTTCGATGGCCGATCCCAGAACGCATGAAGGCTATAACGCCCTGCCCCTCGGCGGCGTGTGGGCGCAGGCGCCATATCTGCACAATGGCTCCGTGCCGACGCTGTTCCATCTTCTCGTTCCACGCGAGCGGCCGAACGTCTTCATGAAAGGCCGTCTCGACTACGACAAGAAGCTCGTGGGCTTCTCCTGGGAAGTTCCTCAGACCTTGACGCGCGACGAAGGCTATCGTTTCGACGCACAGGCTTTTTCCGCGCTCTCCAACAAGGGCCATGACAAGGACGTCGTCGAGGACGGCAAGACGTTGAAGCTCGACTGGTCGGACGACGTCGCCGGCGCCATGGCGCTCGTCGAATATTTGAAGACGAGGTGAACGCCGCCGATAGCGGGCGCGCCGCCCACCCTTCCATGGCGATGGGGTGAAGGTTTCCTCATCCAGAGGAGCGTGCGCGGCACGCGTCTCGAAGGACGAGGAAACCTTCATGAGCCGCACTCTGGAACTCGCCCCCGTGCTTCGAGACGGCGGCTTCGATCTCGGGTCTACCCGAGAACGACATCTAATGCGCAAGTCGGGTTTACCCGACTTGCGCGCCGCCTCCTCAGCATGAGGGCGAGAGTGGCGCTGTCCTTCACCCGATTGCTCTGCCCATCCCTCCGACTTGACTCTCGCGCGCAGAGAGTCATTATAAGAACATAATAGGAACATCTGTCATGAACAATCCGCTGGCGTCGCTGCGGAAAAGCCTGGCTTGCGCCTATTCGGCCGGCCCTTCGGAGACGATCGCGCTGGGGTCTCCCGGCATCGATCGGCGCCTCGGCGGGGGGCTTCTCCCCGCGGCGCTGCATGAGGCCTATGCCGAGAGCGCCGCCGACGCCGCTGCTACGACGGGCTTCGCCCTAGCGCTCGCCAAGCGCGCGATGGCGCGAAGCGGCAAGCCGCTGCTCTGGGTGCGGCAGGAGACCTTCACCGCCGAGGCCGGCGCGCCCTATCCGCCGGGCCTCGCGGAAATCGGCCTCGACCCTGCCGCCGTCGCCTTCATTCGCGTGCGCGACGCGAAGGAGGCGCTGCAGGCGGGCGCGGAAGCCGGACGCTGCGCCGCCGTGGGCGCGACGCTGATCGAAATCTGGGGCGAAGCGCGCGCCTATGATCTCACCGCGAGCCGCCGCCTGGCTCTGGCGGCCGCCGCCGCTGGCGCGCCGATCTTCGTCGCCCGCGCCGCCGCCGCCCCCGCGCCGAGCGCCGCCGCAAGCCGCTGGCGCGTGCGCGCGCTGCCCTCCCGCGCGCTTGAGGCGAATGCGCCCGGGTCTGCGGCTTTTTCGATTTTTCTGCTGCGCCAGCGCGGCGGCGCGGCGGGGCATGAGTGGCGTGTGGAGTGGAACCGTGACCGTAGCGCCTTCGAGGACAGAACATTCGACGCATCGTCGCTATCTGGCCCTGTGGCTTCCCTTCCTGTCGGCGGAGCGCGTCGCGAAAGCGCGCCGGAAGGATGTAGCCGCCGCTTTGGATGACGCGCCGCTTGCGCTCGTCAAAAAGGAACGCAGCGCGCTGCGCATCGACGCTCTCGATCGAAAGGCGATCAAACTCGGCTTGACGCCGGGCATGACGCTCGCCGACGCCCGGGCGCGCGCGCCGGGACTCGCCGTCGAACGGGCCGATGCGGACGCGGACGAAGAGCTCATGCTGAAGCTCGCCGCTTTTTGCGAGCAATTCACGCCGCTCGTCGCGCTCGATCCGCCCTGCGGCCTCATGCTCGACGCAACCGGCTGCGCCCATCTTTTCGGCGGAGAAGCCGCGATGCGCGCTTGCGTCTTACAGGCGATGGCGCGGCTTTCCTTCACGAGCCGCGCCGCCGTGGCCGGAACGCCAGACGCCGCCCGCGCCTTAGCGCGTTTTGGCGAAGAAGGCGTCGTTCCCGCTGGAGACGACGAGACTTTCACGCGCGCGCTGCCCATTGCCGCGCTTGAAGCCGAGAGGGAAACAAGCGTCGCGCTGACGCGCGCCGGCCTCACGACATTGGGCGATCTCGCCGCGCGCTCCTCGGCCGCGCTGACGGCGCGTTTCGGCGCCGAGACGATGCGCCGGCTTACGCGCATTCTGGGGCGAGAAGACGCGCGCATCACGCCCTTGCGGCCCTTGCCCGAATGCATGGTCGAGCGGCGCTTTGCCGAACCCTTTCTCGATCAGGCGGCGATAGAGGAAGTTCTGCGGCCGCTGATCGCCGAGGCGATGGGGATTCTCGAAAAGCGCGGGCAAGGCGGCCGCGCTTTCGAGGCGCGTTTCTTTCGCACCGACGGCGCCGTCGCCGCGCTGCGTTTCGAAACTGGCGCGCCTTCGCGCAATGTCGAAGCGGTCCTGCGGCTGTTTCGCCTCAAGGCCGAGGCGCTTGCCGACCCGCTTGATCCGGGCTTTGGGTTCGACGTTTTGCGTTTTTGCGTATTGCGCGCCGAGACGCTGGCGCAAAGCCAGATCGGCTTCGAGCGGCAAGGCGCGCAGGAAAGCGAGATCGCCGATCTCGTCGACCGTCTCGCCGCGCGCTTCGGGCGCGAGCGCGTATTGCGCTTCGCGGCGCATGAGACGCATGATCCCATGCGCGCCGCATCCTATGTTTTCGCCGCCGCGCCTGCTTCTTCATGGCCCCGGCCGGAGCCGGGCGAACCGCCGTTGCGGCCCCTGCTCCTGTTCGATCCGCCGCAGCCCATCGAAACCATGGCCGAAACGCCCGATGGGCCGCCGATGCATTTCAAATGGCGCCGCGTGCGGCGCATCGTCGCCCGCGCCGAAGGGCCGGAGCGCATCGCGCCCGAATGGTGGCGCAACGCTGCCGGCGCGCGCAAGCAAACGCGCGACTATTACCGCCTGGAGGATCGCGACGGTCATCGCTTCTGGGTGTTTCGCGAAGGCCTCTATGAAAGCGAAACCGCGAGCCCGCGCTGGTTTCTGCATGGGCTCTTCGCATGAGCGCGCCTTTCGCCGAACTTGTCGCCGCGACGAATTTCTCCTTCCTGCGCGGCGCGTCGCATCCGGGAGAAATGGTTTTGACGGCGCTGCTGCTTGGGCAAAACGGCCTGGGCGTCGCCGACCGCAACAGCGTCGCCGGCGTCGTGCGCGCATACGCCGCGCTCAAGGAGCTGCGCGAAAGATTGCGCGATCCGCCGAGCGAACGTGATGCGGCGCTTCTCGCGCAATTCGACAAGGAGCGCGTCGAAGCCTTCAAGCTCGTCGTCGGCGCGCGGCTCGTCTTCGCCGATGCGACGCCAGACATCGTCGCCTATCCGCAAAACCGTAACGGCTGGGGACGTCTCACGCGGCTGCTCACGACGGGAAATCTGCGCGCCAAGAAGGGCGAATGCCATCTTTATGTCGACGATCTCGCACAGGCCGCGCGCGATCTGCTGTTGATCGTCATGCCCGAACGCGATCTTGCGCGGCTGCCTTCGACCTTAGCGCTTCTGCAAGACATCGCGTCCGGCGCCGTATGGCTTGGCGCGACCATGCCGCGGCGCGGCGACGACAGGCGCCGTCTTGGCAAGCTCAAAGAGATCGCCGCGCGAGCGCGAGACGCCCTGCTCGCGACGAATGACGCGCTTTACGCCGACCCTGGCCAGCGCGATCTGCAAGACGTCGTGACCTGCATCCGCGAAGGCGTGACGCTGGCGCAGGCCGGACGCAGGCTGGAGATCAACGCCGAACGCCATCTCAAAACGCCCAGCGAAATGGCGCGTCTCTTCGCTGACGCGCCCGAAGCGCTGCAAGAGACCCAGAATTTTCTCGCCTGCGTCGATTTCTCGCTCGACCAATTGCAATATGAATATCCGGACGAACCCGTTCCGCCGGGACGCAATGCGCAGGAATGGCTGGAGGAGTTGACCTGCCGCCATGCCGCGATGCGCTATCCGCAGGGCGTGCCGGCGAAGGTCGAAAAGCTCCTGCAAGAGGAATTGGCGCTCATCAAGACGCTTGATTATGCGCGCTACTTTCTCACCATTCACGACATTGTGCGCGTCGCGGATGACAAGGGAATTCTCTGCCAGGGACGCGGCTCCGCCGCCAATTCCGCCGTCTGCTATGTGCTCGGCATCACCAGCGTCGATCCGGCCGAGAATGATCTTCTCTTTGCAAGATTCATCTCACAGGAGCGGAAAGAGCCGCCCGACATCGACGTCGATTTCGAGCATGAGCGGCGCGAGGAGATCATCCAGCATATTTACGCCAAATATGGCCGCGCGCGCGCCGGGCTCGTCGCGACCGTCATCAGCTATCGGCCGCGCAGCGCCATTCGCGAAGTCGGCAAGGTCTTCGGCCTCACCGAAGACGTGACGACCGCGCTCGCCAGCACGCAATGGGGCAGTTGGGGATCGGATATTCCGCAGGCCCATATCCGCCAGACGGGTCTTGATCCCGGAAATCCGGTCATCCGCCGCGCCATTCATTTCGCCAAGCGGCTGCTCGGCTTTCCGCGTCATCTTTCCCAGCATGTGGGCGGCTTCGTGCTGGCGCGCGGGCGGCTCGACGAACTGACGCCGATCGCCAACGCCGCCATGCCGGAGCGCACCTTCATCGAATGGGACAAGGACGACATCGACGCGCTCGGCCTGATGAAGGTCGACGTTCTCGCGCTCGGCATGCTCACCTGCATTCGCAAGGCTTTCGACTATCTGCGCGCGCATGAAGGCAAGGATATGGGCCTCGCCGACATTCCGGCGGATGATAAAGCGACTTATGACATGCTCTGCCAGGGCGACTCCATCGGGGTCTTTCAGGTCGAGAGCCGCGCGCAGATGAACATGCTGCCGCGCCTCAAGCCCCGCAAATTCTACGATCTCGTCATTCAGGTCGCGATCGTGCGGCCGGGGCCGATACAGGGCAATATGGTGCATCCCTATCTGCGCCGCCGCTCCGGGATCGAGCCCGTAACCTATCCCTCGCCCGCGCCGGAACACGGGCCGGCGGACGAATTGCGCGCCGTGCTCGAAAAGACCGAGGGCGTGCCGCTTTTTCAGGAACAGGCGATGAAACTCGCCATGGTCGCGGCGAAATTTTCCGACATTGAAGCCAATCGTCTGCGCCGCGCCATGGCGACTTTTCGCAACGTCGGCACGATTCATCAATTCGAAGCGATGATGGTCGAGCGCATGACGGCGCGCGGCTACGACCGCGCCTTCGCGCAAAGCTGTTTCGATCAGATCAAGGGCTTCGGCTCTTACGGCTTTCCCGAAAGCCACGCCGCTTCCTTCGCCAAGCTGGTCTATATTTCCTCCTGGATCAAATGCCGCTACCCCGCGATCTTCGCCTGCGCGCTGCTCAATTCGCAGCCCATGGGCTTTTACGCGCCGGCGCAGATCGTGCGCGACGCGCGCGAACATGGCGTCGACGTGCGCGCCGTCGACGTGAATTTCAGCGATTGGGACAATAGTCTGGAGCGCGCCGCGGATGGCGCATTAGCGCTGCGGCTCGGCTTTCGCCAAGCAGATGGCGTGCATGAGAACGAAGGAAAGCGCATCGCGCAAGCGCGGATGAGGCCCTATGAGAGCGTCGAAGAGCTTGCGCGGCGCGCGGCGCTCAATGCCTCGACGATGCGCGCGCTCGCTGACGCCGACGCCTTTCGCTCTTTGCAGAGCGACCGCCGCGAAGCCTTATGGGCCGTGCGGCGTCTGCCGGACGCGAAACCCCTGCCGCTCTTCGCCGCCGCAGACGCGCGCGAACTCGCCGAGGAGCCGGACCCGCTTCTGCCGTCTATGTCGCTTGGCGAACATGTCGCGGCCGACTATCAGACGCTGCGTCTCTCGCTGAAGGCGCATCCGATGGCCGTGCTGCGGCCGATTTTCGCGCGCGAGCGCATAAAGGCCTGCGCGGAAATAAACGCGCTTGCCGACGGCGCATGGGCGCGCGCGGCGGGCGTCGTGCTGGTGCGTCAGCGTCCCGGCAAGGGCAACGCCATTTTCGTGACGCTCGAAGACGAAACCGGCATCGTCAATATCGTCATCTGGGCGCGGCTGTTCGAACGCTATCGCCGAGAGACGATGGCGGCGCGGCTCATGCTGGTGGAAGGCCGAGTGCAGAAAAGCGCGGAGAATGTCGTGCATCTCATGGCGCAGCGGATCATCGACCGCAGCGCCGATCTCAACAGGCTATCCGACGCGCATCGCTCCGAAATCGCTTTGTCGCGCGCAGACGAATTTGCGCACCCGCAACATCCGCGCGGCGGCCATCCGCGCAATGTCCGCATCTTGCCGAAGTCACGGGATTTTCATTAAAGCGTTTCGTTGACGCGCCGCCCGGCTTACTTGCTCTTGAGCGCCTTGTCGCCGGGCAGGCTCGCCAGCGCCTGCTGGCGAAGCTTCTCGATTTCCACCCTGGTCTTACGCGCCTCGGCGCGGGCGACTTTCGCGGCGCGCCGCACCGGTAAATGTCCAAGCCAGGAAGAAAGGCCGCCGGCGAGCACGCCGATCGCCATCGAGGCGAGAACCACAAGGAAAATCGGCGCCTCGAAAGAGGGACCCGAGCCGTCGTTCGCCGCGAAAGGGTCAAGCCCGATGCGCACCGATCCGCGATTGGCCATGGCGAAAAACAGAATGATGAGCGCCAACGGAACAAAGACAATGATGCGCAGGATCGACTTCATGACATCTCCCAATTGGTCGGCGCCGCGCAACGAAATGGGCCGGCGTCGTCCGCCGGCCGCCCCACCTCACATGCCGCGCGCCCCGAGCCCGGAGAAGGACGCAACCAAAACCTCTCGCCTCAACCCTCGTAATCCTCGTTGAGGCGCTCTCGCATCTCCTTGCCGGTCTTAAAGAAAGGCACGCTCTTCTCCTGCACCGAGACCTGCGCGCCCGTGCGCGGATTGCGGCCGGTGCGCGCGTCGCGCTTCTTGACCGAAAAGGCGCCGAAACCGCGCAGTTCGACGCGGTCGCCCCGCGACAAGGCGGAGGTGATCTCGTCCAGAATCGTGCTGACGATCGTCTCGACGTCGCGCTGGTAAAGATGGCCGTTGCGGCGCGCGATACGCTGAATGAGTTCCGACTTTATCATGAGCCGATCCAAGATGTTGTCGTCGAAAACATGCGCCGGCGACGCCGGCGTCAGTTCGCCGTAGAACCCTGCCAAATCGCCAATAACCCGTCAAGACCGCCGCTCCGCTCGAGCCGCACGGACTGCTCCAAAACGCCCGCGAGCGAGTCCAGGCCAGCAAAACGCGCGAGGCCAGCGGCGCCTTCGACAAGACCGAGCCGCTCGAGGCTGGTTTTCTTCTTCCATTCGCGAACCGGCAATCCCTTCGCGACGCCCTTATTGGCCACAAGCCAATCGACCGCCTCACGCCGGCCGCCGATGAAATCGACGAGCTTGAGCGGCACCCCCTGGCGGGCGGTAAAGACGCGTCCGTCCGTCACCCTGGCGAGCTCCTGCTCGTCCAGATTTCGTCGTTCCCGAACGAGGTTCTTGAACCATGCGTATGAGTCGGCGACGAGGCTCGCGATCGCCTCGCGCGCCTCCGGGCTCGTGGGCTCGAGGCCGTTCGGCGCGGCCTTAAGGGGCGACGATTTCACCGTCTCGACTTCGACGCCCCAATTGTTGAGCAGCTTGTAGACGTTGGGATATTGGAACAGCACGCCGATCGAGCCGACGAGCGAATTGCCGCGCGCAACGATCGTATCGGCGGCAAGGGCGGCGATATAGGCGCCGGAGGCCGCCACCGTGCCGACGACGGCGACAACCGGCTTTTTCTCGTTCACGCGCCGCAACTCCTCGTAAATCCGCTCCGCGCCCGTGGTCGTGCCCCCAGGGCTCTCGATCTCCAGCAGCAACGCTTTAGCCTGACTGGAATTCGCCGATCTTCTTGATCATATCCATTGTGTCGTCGTCGCCGGTGATGAGGCCCTGCAGCTCCAGCCGCGCTATGTGCGGCGTCAGCTTGTCGGCTGATTCGGCGCCGCCGAGGCGCACCAGCGCGACAAGCGCGGTGACGCCGATCGCGACGAAAGCGGCGAGGCGCCACCAGCTGAGCTTGCGGCGCATGCGTTGGCGGTCGATGAGATAATCGCTTGGAACTGACATGAGAGCGTCCGGGTTGCGGCGTCGCGCGCACGGAATCGGGATGTGGGGAAGGTAATGCGGCGAGGCGCGATTTGAAAGGCGGCTGACGACTCAGCGGCGGGTCGCCGCCAACGCCCAGGCAAGGTAATCGCCGTCGGCCTGCGCGACGTCGATACGCAGAATCTCGGGCGTCTCATAACTGTGGAGGCTGCGCACCAGATCAGCGAGCGCGACCCAATCTGCGGCGCGCGCCTTCATCTGCAGCAGCAATTCCGGCTCTTCGCGCATCTCGCCTTTCCAGACGTAATGGCTCCGCACCGTATGTATTTGAATGCAGGCGGCGAGCTTCGCCGCAAGCGCGGCGCGCGCCAATTCGCGCGCTTTTTCCTCGCTGTCGATCGTCGTGACGAGGATCGCGAGCGCGCTCATCCGGTTTCCTTTTCTTAAGATGCGTCAGCCGCCGATCACGGTGGTGAACACCTGCCCGCCGCGCGCCAGCGTGATTTTCCAGTAATAAGCGCGGCCCGCCATTATTTTTTCAAGTTCGCGCGTCGAACCGATCTTCTGGTCGTTGACGGCCAGCACAATGTCGCCGCGCTGGAGATTGAGCTGCTGCGCATAGGAGCCGTCTTCGATTTCCGACACGACGACGCCGTTGTTCGCGCCCTGAACGGACATTTCCTCGATCACCGCGGGCGAAATATTTATGACCGTCGCGCCTGAGAAGGGCGACTGGCCCTTGAGCGTCACCGCGTCGCGCGGCGGCGTCTCCGGCGCCGGCGCCAAGCGAATTTGCGCGACGATCTTCTTGCCGGCGCGCAGCACGCCGAGCGTCGCCTGCCCGCCGAGCGGCTTTGTGCCGAGACGATAGCCGACCGACTCCGGATCGTCCGCCGTCTGGCCGTCCACCGAAATGATGACGTCGCCGCGCTTCAAGCCTGCTTCGGCGGTCGGGCCTTTCGGGTCGACGTCGGCGAGCAGCGCGCCGGTCGGTCGATCCAGCCCCAAGCCTTCGGCGATCTCCTGCGACAGCGTTTGCAGCGTCGCGCCCATCCAGGGGCGCTTCACCTGCTTGCCGCCGCCCTTGGCCGCCGCGATCACGCTTTTGACCATATTGACGGGAATCGCAAAGCCGATGCCCACCGAACCGCCCGACTTGGAAAAGATCGCGGAATTGATGCCGACGACGCGCCCGTTCATGTCGACGAGCGGACCGCCGGAGTTGCCGGGATTGATCGCCGCGTCCGTCTGGATGAAGAAACCGTAGTCGGTGATGCCGACATGGGTGCGCGCGAGCGCCGAGATGATGCCCTGCGTCACGGTCTGGCCTACGCCGAAGGGATTGCCGATGGCGAGCGTCAGATCGCCGACTTCGAGCGCGTCTGAGTCGCCAAGCTCGATTGTCGGGAAGTTCGAGCCTTCAGTGAGCTTCAGCACGGCGAGATCGGTGCGCGGATCGCGCAGCAGTATTTTTGCCGCCAGCTCGCGCTTGTCGGCGAGCGCCACCTTCACATCGGTCATGCCTTCGATGACGTGATTATTGGTGACGACGAGTCCGCTGGCGTCGACGATGACGCCGGATCCAAGAGACTGCGCAGTGTTGCGTCCCGGCATGCCGCCCTCGCCGAAAAAGCGGCGAAAGATCGGATCTTCGAGCAGCGGATTGGCTGGCATGCGCTCAACGCGCGAAGCGAAGACGTTGACGACCGCTGGTTGCGCCTTCTTGACGATGGGCGCGAAGGAATAAGCGATCTCGGCGCGGCTTTTCGGAACAGCGCGCTCTGGCGCCGGCGGCGTGAAGGTTTCGACGCGTCCCGGCGGCTTTTCCTCCGGCGCCGGCTGCGCGAATGCGGGCGCGACTTCCGCGCGTTCGACCATCGCCGCAGCGGCGCAGGCA
This sequence comes from uncultured Alphaproteobacteria bacterium, assembly GCA_963706255.1. Taxonomy (GTDB): domain Bacteria; phylum Pseudomonadota; class Alphaproteobacteria; order Rhizobiales; family Beijerinckiaceae; genus Methylocystis. The sequence continues at coordinate 40,683 of CAVPMJ010000028.1, forward strand.
AGCGCCGCGAAAGAAATATGACGCAAAGACAGACGCATCGGCCACTCCCAAAAGAATCGCTTGGCGGAATATAGGCGTGAATTCCAGCGGCGGCGAGAATGCGGGACCGCACAATGAAAAAGGCGGCCGGAGCCGCCTTTTGAATGGAAGCGCGCCGCCTTTAGGCCGCCTCTTCCGCCATCTGCACGGGGCCCGAGTCCTGGCCCTTGGCGTCGACGTCGCGGTCGACGAATTCGATGACGGCGAGGGGCGCATTGTCGCCATAGCGGAAGCCTGCCTTCAGCACGCGCGTATAGCCGCCGTTGCGCTCCTTGTAGCGGGGGCCGAGCACGTCGAAGAGCTTACCGACGAGCTTCACGTCCTTGATCTGGGCGATGGCCTGGCGGCGCGCATGGAGATCGCCGCGCTTGCCGAGCGTCACCAGCTTCTCGACGACGGGGCGAAGGTCCTTCGCCTTGGGGAGCGTCGTGACGATCTGCTCATGCTTGATCAGCGCCTGCGCCATATTGGCGAACATCGCCTTGCGGTGCTCATGCGTGCGCCCGAAACGGCGCTTCTTGTGTCCGTGATACATGCGGCTCTCCGTTGATTATGCGGCCGCCGTGCCAAGGAACGGCCGTCCTTATGTCGCGCGCTTCGCGCGCGAATCTTTAGTAATGCTCCTCGAAGCGCTTGGCGAGATCGTCGATGTTCTCCGGCGGCCAGCCAGGCACTTCCATGCCCAGATGCAGACCCATCTGCGCCAGCACTTCCTTGATCTCGTTCAATGACTTGCGGCCGAAATTCGGCGTGCGCAGCATTTCCGCTTCCGACTTCTGGATGAGGTCGCCGATATAGACGATATTGTCGTTCTTCAGGCAGTTCGCCGAACGCACCGAGAGTTCGAGCTCGTCGACCTTCTTGAGCAGCGCCGGGTTGAAGGCGAGCTGCGGGATCGACGGGGCGGCCTCTTCGCGGCGCGGCTCCTCGAAATTGACGAAGACGTTGAGCTGGTCCTGCAGGATGCGCGCCGAAAAGGCGAGCGCGTCCTCGGGGCTGATGGCGCCGTTCGTTTCGATCGTCAGCGTCAGCTTGTCATAGTCGAGCACCTGGCCTTCGCGGGTGTTTTCGACGCGATAGCTGACCTTCTTCACCGGCGAATAGAGACTGTCGATCGGAATAAGGCCGATCGGCGCATCCTCGGCGCGGTTACGGTCTGCCGGCGCATAGCCCTTGCCGGTGGCGACGGTGAATTCGATGCGAATCTCCGCGCCCTCGTCGAGCGTGCAGATGACGAGATCGGGATTGAGGATCTGAACGTCGCCGGTCGCCTGAATGTCGCCCGCCGTGACGACGCCGGGCCCCGTCTTCTTGAGCGTCAGGCGCTTCACGCCGTCGCCCTGATATTTGAGGGCGATGTCCTTGATGTTGAGGACGATGTCGGTCACATCCTCGCGCACGCCGGGAATGGACGAGAATTCGTGCAGAACGCCGTCGATATGAATCGAGGTGATCGCCGCGCCCTGCAGGGACGAGAGAAGAATGCGGCGCAGGGCGTTGCCGAGCGTCACGCCGAAGCCGCGCTCAAGCGGCTCGGCGACCGCGGTCGCGACGCGCTTGGGATCGTCTCCGGCCACGACATCGAGCTTGTTCGGCTTGATGAGTTCCTGCCAGTTCTTCTGGATGCTCACTTGGACGCCTTTCCTTGAAGCTCCTGAACGCGGCGCCGGGGCTTGCGTCCCGCGTCGCGCGAATTGAAATCGGACAATCTGAAACCCTTGAGCGGCGGCCTCAGACGCGACGACGCTTGCGCGGCCGGCAGCCGTTATGCGGAATGGGCGTGACGTCGCGGATCGAGGTGACGGTGAAGCCCGCGGCCTGCAGGGCGCGCAGCGCGGATTCGCGGCCGGAGCCCGGTCCGGAGACTTCCACTTCCAGCGTGCGCACGCCGTGTTCGCCCGCCTTGCGCGCCGCATCCTCGGCGGCCATCTGCGCGGCGTAAGGCGTCGACTTGCGCGAGCCCTTGAAGCCCATGGAGCCTGCTGACGACCAGGACACCGTATTGCCTTGCGCGTCGGTGATCGTGATCATGGTGTTGTTGAACGTCGAATTCACATGCGCGACGCCGGAGACGATGTTTTTTCTCTCCCGGCGGCGAACGCGGGTGGTGTCCTTGGCCATATTCTATCGTCCTTCAAGCGCGCCCGTAACGCCAGGCGCTGGGGATGAGGCGCGGGGTCGCGCCTAGAATTCTCTGTGCTCGGTTACTTCTTCTTGCCGGCGATGGGTTTCGCCTTGCCCTTGCGGGTGCGCGCATTGGTGTGCGTGCGCTGGCCGCGCACGGGCAACTGACGGCGGTGGCGCAGGCCGCGATAGCAGCCCAGATCCATCAGACGCTTGATGTTGATCGCGACCTCGCGGCGCAGATCGCCTTCGACCATATAGTCGCGGTCGATGGTCTCGCGAATTTGCAAGACTTCCGCATCCGTGAGCTGCGAGACCCGTCGCTCGGATGGGATGCTGACCTTCTCGCAGATTTCCGCCGCCTTCTTGGCGCCGATGCCGTGAATATACTGGAGCGCGATGACGACGCGCTTGTTGGTCGGGATATTGACGCCTGCAATACGGGCCACTTTGATCTCTCCATTAGCGGGGAGCTGTCGCTCCCAAGTTGACGCCCGCGTCCGGTGGAGCCCGGCCCTTGCGGACGGCTGCGAACCGTTTTCATACGAAAACGGGCCCCGCCCCCCGAGCGGGAGCCGGAGCCGCCTGTTCAACAACGTGAAGATCGCTTATCTAGGCGCGAATGCGCGCCGGGTCAAGCGCCCGTTCACGAAAAAATAACTAGCCGCCCGAGACTTTTCCGCCCAAAGCCTGGTCGATCGCCGCGGTCACCTCGTGAATCGGCGCCATGCCGTCGATCCTGGTGAGTTCGCTGCGGCCGGCGTAATGGGCCGAAACCGGCGCGGTTTGGGCGCGATAGGCCTCGAGCCGCGTCTTGAAGCTTTCCGGATTGTCGTCGGCGCGAACCGTTCCGCCGGCGGCCCGCGTTTCATCGACGCGCTTGCGCATCCGATCGACCAGGGCCCCTTCGTCGACGACGAGCTCGAGCACGGCGTCGAGCGCCATGCGCTTGCGGGCGAGAAGCTCGCGCAGCGCCTCGGCCTGGGCCACCGTGCGGGGAAAGCCGTCGAGGATGAAGCCTTTGGCGCAATCCGCGTCGTCGATGCGCTCGTCGATGAGGCCAATCACGACCTCGTCCGGCACGAGCGAGCCGGCGTCCATGATCGCCTTGGCCTTTTGCCCGATCGGCGTTTGCGCCGCGACCGCGGCGCGCAGCATGTCGCCGGTCGAAAGCTGCGGAACGCCGTGCTTCTCGACCAGACGCGTCGCCTGCGTCCCCTTGCCGGCTCCGGGCGGGCCGAGGAGCACCAACCTCATCGCGCGCGTTTCCCGCCGCGCAGCTTGGCCTTGCGGATCAGCCCCTCATACTGCTGGGCCTGCATGTGCCCGTGGATTTGCGCAACCGTGTCCATGGTGACGCTGACCACGATCAGGAGCGAGGTGCCGCCGAAATAGAAAGGCAGATTGGCGTAGGCGATCAGCCCTTCCGGAATGAGGCAGATGATCGCGAGATAGGCGGCGCCGAGCACCGTGACGCGCATCAGCACGTCGTCGATGAACTTCGCCGTGCGCTCGCCGGGGCGAATGCCCGGCAGGAAGCCGCCATGTTTTTTCAGATTGTCGGCCGTCTCGACCGGATTGAACACGATCGCCGTATAGAAGAAGGCGAAGAAGACGATCAGCCCGACATAGGCCAGCATATAGAGCGGGCGACCATGTCCGAAATAGGCGGAAATCGTCGCGAAAATGCTGTCGCTGCCCGTCGACTGATAGAAATTCGCCACCGTCGTCGGCAGCAGCAAGAGCGAAGACGCGAAGATCGGCGGAATGACGCCAGAGGTGTTGAGCTTCAGCGGCAGGAAGGACGTCTGCCCCTCATAGACGCGATTGCCGTGCTGGCGCTTGGGATAGGTGATCAGCAGACGCCGCTGCGCGCGCTCCATGAACACGATGAAGGCGATGACGAAGAAGGACATCGCGATGACGCCGATGATCAACGCCGTCGAAATCGCGCCTTGGCGGCCCAGTTCGAGCGTCGAAACGATCGCCGATGGGAAGGCCGCGACAATGCCGGCGAAGATGATGAGCGACGAACCGTTGCCGATGCCGCGCGAGGTGATCTGTTCGCCAAGCCACATCAGGAACATGGTGCCGCCGACAAGCGTCACCACGGTGGTGATGCGGAAGAAAAGGCCGGGATCGGTGACGACGCCCTGCTGGCCCTCGAGTCCGATCGCCATGGCGTAGGCCTGGAAGGTCGCAAGCGCCACGGTGAGGTAGCGCGTATATTGGTTCAGGACCTTGCGGCCCGATTCGCCTTCTTTCTTCAGCGACTCCAGCGTCGGGATCACCGAGGTCAGGAGCTGAATGATGATCGAGGCCGAAATATACGGCATGATGTTGAGGGCGAAGATCGCGCGGCGCTGCACGGCGCCGCCGGCGAACATGTTGAAGAGCTCCAACATGCCCTTCGACTGGCCGAAGAAGCTCTTGGCGAAAGCGTCGGGGTCGATGCCGGGCAGCGGCACATAGGTGCCGAGGCGATAGACGATCAGCGCGCCCAGCGTGAACAAGATGCGCTTCTTGAGCTCCTCGGACTTGCCGAAGGCGGAGAGATTGACGTTGGCCGCGAGCTGTTCGGCTGCCGATGCCATGAAGGAACTCCCCCTGTCGCGCCGCTGTTCGCTGCAGACGCATTCTTGTTGGGCGACGGGCGCGGGGAGCGGCGATCCGCCCGATTACGCGCCCGATAGGATACGGAACGCTTGATATAAAACAACGCGGCCGCCCATGCGAGAGCGGCCGCGCATTTTGCGTCCTAGGCCGCCGGCGCCGCGCCGGCGAGGAGCTTCACCGAGCCGCCGGCGCCTTCGATCGCCGCGACCGCCGATTTCGACGCCGCCGCGACCTCGAAGGCGAGCTTCGCCTTCAATTCGCCCTGGCCGAGGATCTTCACGCCGTCGCGCGGCTTGGCGACGACGCCGGCCGCAAGCAGCGCGTCCAGCGTCACCGGCGCCTTCGCGTCGAGCTTGCCGGAATCGACGGCCTGCTGGATGCGGCCGAGATTGACCTCATTATAGTCCACCGAGAACGGATTATAGAATCCGCGCTTGGGCAGGCGGCGATGCAACGGCATCTGGCCGCCCTCGAAGCCCTTGATCGCGACGCCGGTGCGCGCCTTCTGGCCCTTGACGCCGCGCCCGCCGGTCTTGCCCTTGCCGGAGCCGATGCCGCGGCCGACGCGCATGCGGTTCTTGCTGGCGCCGGAATTGTCGGAAAGTTCGTTGAGTTTCATGGCCGCGTCCTCACTTCCCGTCGACGATTTTGACGAGATGCGCCACTTTAGCGATCATCCCGCGAACGGCCGGCGTATCCACCAATTCGCGGCGGCGGCCGATGCGCGTCAGGCCGAGGCCGAGAAGCGTCTTGCGTTGGCGTTCCGGACGGCCGATCGGGCTGCCGGTCTGCTCGACGACGATCTGCTGCTTGCTCTTCGTCATGGCTCGGCCTCCCTTTACGCTTCGACGGCGTCGGCGTCGACGCCCTGACGGCGCGACTGCAACACCGAGACTTTGAGCGAGCGGCGGGCCGCGACGGAGCGCGGCGAGTCTTCGTGGGTCAGCGCGTCGAAAGTCGCGCGGATCATATTGTAGGGGTTGGATGAGCCCTGGCTCTTGGCGACGACGTCATGCATGCCGAGCGTCTCGAACACGGCGCGCATCGGGCCGCCGGCGATGATGCCCGTGCCGGCAGGCGCCGCGCGCAGAATGACGCGGCCCGCGCCATGGCGCCCATGGACGTCGTGATGCAGCGTGCGGCCTTCGCGCAGCGGCACGCGGATCAGCGCGCGCTTGGCGGCTTCCGTCGCCTTGCGGATCGCTTCCGGCACTTCGCGCGCCTTGCCGTGGCCGAAGCCCACGCGGCCCTTCTGGTCGCCGACGACGACGAGGGCGGCGAAGCCGAAGCGACGGCCGCCCTTCACCACTTTGGCGACGCGATTGATGTGGACCAGACGATCCACAAATTCGCTGTCGCGGTCTTCCCGATCGCGACCGCGACCGCCTTCACCTTCACGCGCCATTTTCTCTTCCGTCACTTACGCGGCGAAAACGCCGCTCGCTTCGTTCTTGCCGATCCTTCGGATCGGCGTCCGGCGCATGAGCGCCGGCGCGCATTCGCGCTAAAGGCGCCCGCCTTGAAAGGCGCGCGCCAAATTCGTCAGAACTGCAACCCGCCTTCGCGGGCGCCGTCGGCGAGCGCCTTGACGCGCCCGTGATACATATAAGCGCCGCGGTCGAACACCACTTCCTTGACGCCCTTGGCCGTCGCGCGCTCCGCAAGGAGCTTGCCGACGACCTTCGCCGCTTCGATATTGGCGCCGGTCTTCAGCGCGTCGCGGTTCGGCTTTTCGAGCGAGGAGGCCGCGACAAGCGTCACGCCATTCTCGTCGTCGATGATCTGCGCGTAGATCTGCTTGGAGGAGCGAAACACCGACAGGCGCAGCCGTCCGTAGGCGCGCTCGCGGAGCGCTTTGCGCACGCGCGCTTTGCGACGCTCTTCGATCTTCGTGTCCCTGGCCATAACGGCGATCCTTATCGTTCCTTACGCGCTTTCTACAACAAGCATCTCTGCTTTCGCCGGAAAGCGCTATTGCCTTACTTCTTCTTGCCTTCCTTGCGGAAGATGAACTCATTGGCGTATTTCACGCCCTTGCCCTTATAGGGCTCGGGGCTGCGCAACGCGCGGATCTCGGCGGCGACCTGACCGACCTGGCGCTTGTCGACGCCGGTGATGGTGATCTCCGTCGGCTTGGGCGTCACGATCGCGATGCCGGCCGGGATCGGATAGTTCACGTCATGCGAATAGCCGAGCGCGAGTTGCAGCGTCTTGCCCTGCACCGCCGCGCGATAGCCGACGCCGGTGATCTCCAGCTTCTTCTCGAAGCCGGCGGTCACGCCGACCACTATATTATTGATCTGCGCGCGCGAGGTGCCCCACAGCGCGCGGGCGCGCTTGGTTTCATTGCGCGGATCGACCGTGATCGCATTGTCCTGATGCGCGACCGAAACGTCGTCCGGCACGAGGAATTCGAGCTGGCCTTTCGCGCCCTTCACCTGGACGAGCTGGCCGTCCACCTTGGCGGTGACGCCAGCGGGAACGACGACAGGCTTCTTGCCGATACGAGACATTGTTGCAATTCCTGTTTGATGAGGCGCAGGGTCTAGAAGACCTTGCACAGCACCTCGCCGCCGACATTGTTCTCGCGCGCCGCGTGATCGGCCATCACGCCCTTGGGCGTCGACACGATGGTGACGCCAAGGCCGTTCGCCACGCGCGGCACCGCGCCCACCGCCGCATAGACGCGCCGGCCCGGCCGCGACACGCGCTCGATCTGCTTGATGACCGGCTCGCCGTCGAAATATTTCAGCTCGACTTCGAACTCGGTGCGGCCATTGCCGAAATCCGTGGTGGTGTAGCCGCGGATATAGCCTTCTTCCTTCAGCACGTCGAGCACATGGGCGCGCAGCTTCGAACCCGGCGTCGCCACCTTGTCCTTGCGGCGCATCTGCGCATTGCGGATGCGGGTGAGGAGATCGCCCAACGGATCATTGATCGCCATTCGTCCGTTCTCCTTACCAGCTCGACTTCACGAGACCGGGCACGAGGCCGCGGGACCCGAGTTCGCGCAGCGCGATGCGCGACATTTTCAGCTTGCGATAGAAGGCGCGCGGACGTCCCGACACTTCGCAGCGGTTGCGCACGCGGATCGCCGCCGAATTGCGCGGCAGCTGCGCGAGCTTGAGGCGCGCCTCGAACTGCTCCTCGACGCTGAGCGTCTTGTCCTTCGCGGACGCCTTCAGCCGCGCGCGGCGCCCGGCGTAAGTCTTGACGAGCTTCGCCTTCCGCTTGTTATTTTCGATCGCGCTTTTCTTCGCCATATTTGGTTTCGCCTTTCGGTATCCGCGTTTGAAGCTCTAAAGCCTCACTGCCGGAACGGGAAATTGAACGCCTTGAGCAAGGCGCGCGCCTCTTCGTCGGTCTTGGCCGTCGTGCAGACGATCACGTCCATGCCGAGGATCGACTCCGCCTTGTCGTAGTCGATCTCCGGAAACACGATGTGCTCCTTGATGCCGAGCGCGTAATTGCCGCGCCCGTCGAAGGATTTCGGATTGAGGCCGCGGAAGTCGCGCACGCGCGGCAGCGCGACCGTGATCAACCGGTCGAGAAACTCATACATGCGCGTCTTGCGCAGCGTTACCTTCGCGCCGATCGGCATGTTCTCGCGCACCTTGAAGGTCGAGATCGCCTTGCGCGCGCGGGTGACGACCGGCTTCTGACCGGCGATGAGGCCAAGATCGCTCGCCGCCGAGGTCGCCTTCTTGCTGTCGTTGACCGATTCGCCGACGCCCATGTTGAGCACGATCTTCTCGATCGTCGGCACTTCGAGCGCGTTCTTATAGCCGAACTGCTGCTTGAGCGCCTCGCGCACGACCTCGTCGTAATGCTTCTTCATGCGCGGCACATAGGCGCCGCCCGCGCTCGCCGGCGCCTTGGCGGGCTTTGCGGGCGCGTCGCCTTCGGCCTTCGCCGGCTTTTCCTTGGCGGCGGGCTTTTCAGCGGATTTGGCGGCGGCCTTCTTTTGCTCCTTCGCCTCCGCGCCTTCGGCGGCGGGCTTTTGAGCCTTCGCGGGCTTTTCGGCCTTTGGCTTCTTTTCCTCAGCCATCGATCAATTCTCCGGAACGCTTGGCGACGCGGACCTTGCGGCCGTCGTCGAGAATCTTGAAGCCGACGCGCGTCGCCTTGCCGTCCTTGGGATCGGCGAGCGCGAGGTTGGACAGGGCGATCGGCGCGGCCTTGTTGATGATGCCGGCCTCGCGATCCTTGGTCTGGCGCTGATGGCGCTTGACCATGTTGACGCCGTCGACGACGGCGCGGTTTTCGCTCGGAATCACCCGCAGCACTTCGCCGGAGCGGCCCTTGTCGCGGCCGGTGAGAACGACGACCTTGTCGCCCTTCTTGATCTTGGCGGCCATCACAGCACCTCCGGCGCGAGCGAGATGATCTTCATGTGATTCTTGGCGCGCAATTCGCGCGGCACCGGCCCGAAGATGCGGGTGCCGATCGGCTCCTTCTGATTGTTGATCAGCACCGCGGCGTTCGAATCGAAGCGGATCACCGATCCATCCGCGCGCTTGATGTCCTTCGAGGTGCGCACGACGACGGCCTTGAGCACGTCGCCCTTCTTCACGCGGCCGCGCGGAATCGCCTCCTTGATCGACACGACGATGATGTCGCCGACGCCGGCGTATTTGCGCTTGGAGCCGCCCAGCACCTTGATGCACATCACGCGGCGGGCGCCGGAATTATCGGCGACGTCGAGATTTGTCTGCATCTGAATCATGGCTTAATCCGCCTTTTTAATCCGGTCTGGTTTCGGCTGACCGCCGACTTCGTCCGGAAAACCTCGTTTATCCGTCTTCGATCACGATCTCCAAAACCGCTTCCCGCTTTTGGAGATCATGAGTTTTACGCCTTGGCCGCCTCTTCGACGACGCGCCAGCGCTTCAATTTCGAAATCGGCGCCGTCTCTTCGATCGTCACCGCGTCGCCGACCTTGAACGCGCCGTTCTCGTCATGCGCATGGTAGTTTTTCGTGCGGCGCACCGTCTTCTGGAACAGCGGATGGGTGAAACGGCGCTCGACCTTCACCACCACGGTCTTGTTCTGCTTGTCGCTGACGACGACGCCCTGGAGAATTCGCTTCGGCATGGCGCTTTAACCTTGCTCTTTGGCGCGCTTCTGCGCTGCGATGGTTTTCGCCCGCGCAACGTCGCGACGAACGACGCGCACGCGGGATGTGTTTTCTAACTGGCCGGTCGCCCGCTGAAAGCGCAGATTGAACTGCTCCTTCTTGAGCTTCAGCACTTCGTCGTTGAGCTGATCTTCGCTCATCGCTTTGATGTCGGAGAGGCGCTGCTTGGATTTCATGAGACGTCCTCCCTTACTCGGCGATGCGTTCGATGAAACGCGTCTTGATCGGCAGTTTCGCGGCGGCGAGCGTCAAGGCCTCGCGCGCCAGCGGCGCCGGCACGCCGTCGATCTCGAACATGATGCGGCCCGGCGCGACGCGCACCGCCCATAATTCCGGCGCGCCCTTGCCCTTGCCCATGCGCACTTCGGTCGGCTTCTTGGAGACCGGCACGTCGGGGAAGATGCGAATCCACACGCGGCCGGCGCGCTTCATATGACGCGTCATGGCGCGGCGCGCGGCCTCGATCTGACGCGCGGTGATGCGCTCGGGCTCCAGCGCCTTCAGGCCGAACTGACCGAAGTTCAGCGAGAAGCCCGCCTTCGGAGGCGCCACGGATGCGGCCTTTGAAGGCCTTGCGGAACTTGGTGCGTTTGGGTTGCAGCATGATATGCGCTCTTTGATCTTATGCGTTACGCCGCGTCGCGCGGTTCGCGCGGCTCGCGCCGACGGCGTTCGCCGCCGCGGTCGCGATCGCGGTCATGATGATCGCCGCCGCCCGACGCCTGTTCGGCGGCCTTCTTGTCCTGCGCCATCGGATCGTGCTCGAGGATCTCGCCCTTGAAGATCCAGACCTTGATGCCGCAGGCGCCATAGGCCGTATGCGCGGTCGCCGTGCCATAGTCGACGTCGGCGCGAAGCGTATGCAGCGGCACGCGGCCTTCGCGATACCATTCGAGGCGCGCGATCTCGGCGCCGCCGAGGCGCCCCGAGCAATTGATGCGGATGCCCTGCGCGCCCAGACGAATGGCCGATTGCACGGCGCGCTTCATGGCGCGGCGGAAGGCGACGCGGCGCTCGAGCTGCTGCGCGATCGAACTCGGCGACGAGCGCGGCTTCGGTCTCGGGCTTGCGCACTTCGACGATGTTGATGACGACTTCGCTGCCCGTGAGCTTGCCGACGAGCTTGCGGATCTTGTCGATGTCCGCGCCCTTCTTGCCGATGACGACGCCCGGACGCGCCGAATGAATCGTCACGCGGCATTTCTTGTGCGGGCGCTCGATCACGATTTTCGAGACCGCCGCCTGCTTCAAGGTCTTCGACACCGCCTCGCGGATCGCCATGTCCTCGTGCAGGAGCTTGGCGTATTCGCCCTTGCTGGCGAACCAGCGCGAATCCCAGGTGCGGTTGACGCCCAGTCGCAGCCCGATCGGATTAACCTTCTGACCCATGGTCTTTATCCTTTAGGCGCTTGCTTGCGCTTCAACTTCGCGCACGATGATCGTCAGATTGGCGAAAGGCTTCTCGACGCGGCTCGCGCGGCCGCGGGCGCGGGCGTGGAAGCGCTTCATCACCAGCGCCTTGCCGACATAGGCCTGCGCGACGACAAGATCGTCGACGTCGAGGCCATGATTATTCTCGGCGTTGGCGATGGCGCTCTCCAGCGTCTTCTTCACCTCATGCGCGATGCGCTTCCTGGAGAACTCCAGATCGGCGAGCGCGCGGTCGACCTTCTTGCCGCGAATGAGCTGGGCGAGAAGATTGAGCTTCTGCGGCGACACGCGCAGCATGCGCGCGACCGCTTTCGCTTCATTCTCCGCGAGCCGGGGCGGATTGGCTTCCTTCGACATCGTTAGCCTCTCTTAGCCTCTCTTGGCCTTCTTGTCGGCCGCGTGGCCGTGGAAGGTGCGGGTCGGAGCGAATTCGCCGAATTTGTGCCCGATCATGTCTTCCGACACGGACACAGGAATATGCTTCTGGCCGTTATGCACGCCGAAGGTCAGTCCGACGAACTGCGGCAGGATGGTGGAGCGGCGGCTCCACATTTTGATCACTTCGGAGCGGCCTGAGGCGCGCGAGGTTTCCGCCTTCTTCAGCAGATAGCCGTCGACGAACGGGCCTTTCCAGATCGAGCGAGCCATGGATCAGCCCTTCTTCTTGCGAGCGTGCCGCGAGGACACGATGAAACGGTCGGTGGATTTATTGGAGCGAGTCTTCTTGCCCTTGGTCGGCTTGCCCCAGGGTGTCACCGGATGACGGCCGCCCGAGGTGCGGCCTTCGCCGCCGCCATGCGGATGGTCGATCGGGTTCATCGTCACGCCGCGATTGTGCGGGCGGCGGCCCAGCCAGCGCGAGCGGCCGGCCTTGCCGATCGAGGTGTTCATATGATCGGGGTTCGACACCGCGCCGATCGTGGCGAAGCATTGGCCATGCACCAGGCGCTGCTCGCCCGAGTTCAGACGCAGGATGACGTAGCCCTGATCGCGCCCGACGATCTGCGCATAGGTGCCGGCCGAGCGGGCGATCGCGCCGCCCTTGCCGATCTTCATCTCGACATTATGGACGATCGTGCCGACCGGTATATTGGCGCTCGGCATGGCGTTGCCCGGTTTCACGTCGACCTGCTGGCCGGCGATCACCTCGTCCCCGACCGAAAGACGCTGCGGCGCGAGGATATAGGCAAGTTCATCGTCCGCATAACGGATCAGCGCGATGAAGGCGGTGCGGTTGGGATCATATTCGATCCGCTCAACCTTGCCGGGAACATCGAGCTTGCGACGCTTGAAGTCGACTAGGCGATAGGTCTGCTTATGGCCGCCGCCGCGAAAACGCACGGTGACGCGCCCGTTATTGTTGCGGCCGCCCTTCGAGGTCTTGCCCTCGGTCAGCGTCTTTACCGGCTTGCCCTTATAGAGCTCGCTGCGGTCGACGATGACGAGCTGGCGAAGGCTCGGCGTGACCGGCTTGAATGTCTTCAGCGCCATTTTTCTATCCTCACGCCTTCTTTCACAGTCCGGTCGTCACGTCGATCTTGTGGCCTTCGGCGAGCGTCACGACGGCTTTCTTGACGTCGCTCTGCTGGCCGCGCACGCCGCGGAACGTCTTCTTCTTGCCCTTGCGGACAAGCGTGTTGACGGATTCGACCTTCACGTCGAAAAGACCCTCGACCGCCGCCTTGATCTGCGGCTTGGTCGCGGTCTTGGCGACCTTGAAGACCACCTTGTTGTTTTCGGAAGCGAGCGTCGCCTTCTCGGTGACGATCGGGGCGACGATCACGTCATAGTGGCGCACGTCCTTGCTCATTTCAGGCGCGCCTCCAGCGCGTCCACGGCGGCGCGGGTCAAGACCAGCTTCTCGCGGCGGATGATGTCGTAGACATTGACGCCGTCGACCGGCAGCACGTCGATCTGCGGAATGTTGCGCGCCGCGAGCGAGAAATTGTTCTGCGGCGCGCCGCCGACGATAATGATCGCATTCGTCAGGCCGGCCTTGGCGAAGCCGCCGGCGAGAATCTTCGTCTTCGGTTCGGCGAGCTCGGCCTTCTCCCAGACGATGATGCCGCCGTCCTTCGCCTTGGCGGACAGCGCGTGCTTCAACGCAAGCTGACGCACCTTCTTGGGCAGATCATGCTCATGGCTGCGCACCACCGGGCCGAAGGCGCGTCCGCCGCCGCGAAACTGCGGCGCGCGCGCCGAGCCGTGACGGGCGCCGCCGGTGCCCTTCTGCTTATGCAGCTTCTTGCCGGTGCGCGCGATCTCGGCGCGATTCTTCACCGCATGCGTGCCGGCGCGGCGCTTGGCGAGCTGCCAGCGGATCATGCGGAAGATGAGGTCCTTGCGCGGCTCGAGGCCGAATACCTCATCGGAGAGTTCGATCGAACCGGCCGCCTGACCGTCGAACGACGTGACGTCGATCTTCACGGCTCAGTCCTCCTTCTTTTCTTCTTGCGCGGGCGCGGCTTCGCCCTGCCCATTGCCGCCAAGGCGGAACTTGCCCGGCTGCGGCGCATCCTTCGGGAGCGCGCGTTTCACCGCGTCGCGAACATAAATCCAGCCGCCCGCGGTGCCCGGCACCGCGCCCTCGACGAGCAGCAGGCCGCGCGCGGGGTCCGTCTGCACGACGCGCAGATTTTGCGTGGTGACGCGCTCGACGCCCATATGGCCGGCCATCTTCTTATTCTTGAAGGTCTTGCCCGGGTCCTGACGGCCGCCGGTCGAGCCATGCGAACGATGCGAGATCGAGACGCCATGCGAGGCGCGCAGGCCGCCGAAGCCCCAGCGCTTCATCGGACCGGCGAAGCCCTTGCCGGTCGAGGTGCCCGTCACGTCGACGAACTGGCCGACGACGAAATGATCCGCCGTGATCTCGGCGCCGATCGGCAGCAGCTCTTCCTCCTTCACGCGAAACTCGGCGAGCTTCATCTTCGGCTCGACGGAAGCCGCGGCGAAGCGCGTGCGCTCGGCCTTCGAAACATTCTTTACCTTGGCGCGGCCGATGCCGAGCTGAACGGCGGTGTAGCCGTTCTTCTCCAAGGTCCGCTGCGCGACGACTTGGCAGCCGTCGAGCTTCAGGACCGTGACCGGCACATGCTCGCCCGCCTCTGTAAAGACGCGGGTCATTCCGACCTTTTGCGCGATAACGCCCGACCGCATGATCCAATCCTTCGCAAAGCGCGCTCGCATCTTTAGGAGCGGCGCTTGAATTCCCTTAGAGCTTGATCTCGACGTCGACGCCGGCGGCGAGATCGAGCTTCATCAGCGCATCCACCGTCTGCGGGGTGGGATCGACGATGTCGAGAACGCGCTTATGCGTTCTGATCTCGAATTGCTCGCGCGACTTCTTGTCGATATGCGGCGAACGATTCACCGTGAATTTCTCGATGCGCGTCGGCAGCGGAATCGGACCGCGGACCTGAGCGCCGGTGCGCTTGGCCGTCGAGACGATTTCCTTCGTCGAGGTGTCGAGAATCCGGTGATCGAACGCCTTGAGGCGAATCCGGATGTTTTGACCGTTCATTGTCTCTTCCTTTAGGACCGCGATCTCTCGGATCGTTTCCGAACCGCCCGCCTCGCAGCGCGCGGCTCCTTCATGTCAAGCGAGCCAAAGGGCTCGCGGTCCGGATTCGCTTCGTTACTCGATGATGCTGGCGACGACGCCGGCGCCGACGGTCCTGCCGCCTTCGCGGATGGCGAAGCGCAGCTTCTCCTCCATGGCGATCGGCACGATCAGCACGACGTCCATCGTCACATTGTCGCCCGGCATCACCATCTCGACGCCGTCGGGAAGCGTGACGATCCCGGTCACATCCGTCGTGCGGAAATAGAATTGCGGGCGGTAGTTGGTGAAGAACGGCGTGTGGCGGCCGCCCTCCTCCTTCGTCAGGATGTAGGCCTCGGCCTTGAACTTGGTGTGCGGCTTCACCGAACCCGGCTTGCACAGCACCTGGCCGCGCTCGACGTCCTCGCGCTTCGTGCCGCGCAGCAGGCAGCCGACATTGTCGCCCGCCTCGCCCTGATCCAGGAGCTTGCGGAACATTTCGACGCCGGTCACCGTCGTCTTCGTCGTCGGACGAATGCCGACGATCTCGACTTCCTCGCCGACCTTCACCACGCCGCGCTCGATGCGGCCCGTCACCACCGTGCCGCGGCCCGAAATCGAGAACACGTCCTCGACCGGCATCAGGAAGGGCTGGTCCTTCGGGCGCTCCGGCTGCGGAATATAGCGATCGACTTCCTCCATCAGCTTCAAAATCGCGTCATGGCCGATCTCGGGGTTCTTGCCCTCGAGCGCGCACAGCGCCGAACCCTTGACGATCGGAATGTCGTCGCCGGGGAACTCATACTTTGAAAGCAGCTCGCGCACTTCGAGCTCGACAAGCTCCAGAAGCTCGGGATCGTCGACCATGTCGACCTTGTTCAGGAACACCACCAGCGCCGGCACGCCGACCTGGCGGGCGAGCAGAATATGCTCGCGCGTCTGCGGCATCGGGCCGTCGGCGGCGGAAACCACCAGGATCGCGCCGTCCATCTGCGCCGCGCCGGTGATCATGTTCTTCACATAGTCGGCGTGGCCGGGGCAGTCGACGTGGGCGTAATGGCGGTTCTTCGTCTCATACTCGACATGCGCCGTCGAAATGGTGATGCCGCGCGCCTTCTCCTCGGGAGCCTTGTCGATCTGGTCATAGGCCGTAAACGTCGCCCCGCCCGTCTCCGCCAGCACTTTCGTGATCGCCGCCGTCAAAGACGTCTTGCCATGGTCGACGTGTCCAATCGTCCCAATGTTGCAGTGCGGCTTCGTGCGTGAAAACTTTTCCTTGGCCATGGCCGTGCTCCTCTAAAGAGTTCCGTTCGCCCGTAGTGATCGAGATCAGGCGTATTTCGCCTGAACCTTCTTCGACTCCGCCTCGGGCACTTGTTCGTAGTGATCGAATTGCATCGTGTAGCTGGCGCGCCCCTGGGTGAAGGAGCGCAGCTGGTTGACGTAGCCGAACATATTGGCGAGCGGCACCATGGCGTTGATCACCACGGCGTTGGCGCGCATGTCCTGGCCCTGAATCTGGCCGCGACGCGAATTCAGATCGCCGATGACCGAGCCGGTGTATTCCTCCGGCGTCACCACTTCGACCTTCATGATCGGCTCGAGCAGCACCGAACCGCCCTTCTGCAGCGCTTCGCGCGTCGCCGCGCGGGAGGCGATCTCGAAGGCGAGCACGGAGGAGTTGACGTCATGGAAGGCGCCGTCGATGAGCGTCGCCTTCATATCCACGACGGGGAAGCCCGCGAGAATGCCGGATGTCGTCACCGACGCAATGCCCTTGTCGACGCCGGGGATATATTCCTTCGGCACAGCGCCGCCGACGATCTTGCTGTCGAACTCATTGCCCTTGCCGGCTTCGTTGGGTTCGAAAATGATCTTCACGCGGGCGAACTGGCCGGTGCCGCCGGTCTGCTTCTTATGCGTATAGTCGATTTCGACCTTGCGCCCGAGACGCTCGCGATAAGCGACCTGCGGCGCGCCGATGTTGGCGTCGACCTTGTAGGTGCGCTTCAAAATGTCGACCTTGATGTCGAGATGCAGTTCGCCCATGCCCTTGAGGATGGTCTGGCCGCTCTCCTGATCGGTCGAGACGCGGAAGGACGGATCCTCGGCCGCGAGCTTCTGCAGCGCGATGCCGAGTTTCTCCTGATCAGCCTTCGACTTCGGCTCGATGGCGATCTCGATGACGGGATCGGGGAACTCCATGCGCTCCAGGATCACCGGCTTCTGCATGTCGCAGAGCGTGTCGCCGGTGCGCGTGTCCTTGAGGCCGGCGAGCGCGACGATGTCGCCCGCATAGGCTTCCTTAATGTCCTCGCGGTTGTTGGCGTGCATCAGCAGCATGCGGCCGATGCGCTCTTTCTTCTCCTTGGTCGAATTGAGCACTGTCGTGCCCGATTCGATCTTGCCGGAGTAAACGCGCGCGAAGGTTATGGTGCCGACGAAGGGATCGTCCATGATCTTGAAGGCGAGCATGGAGAAAGGCTCGGCGTCGGAGGGCTGGCGCGTCATCTCCGCGCCCGTGTCGACGTCGACGCCCTTGATCGCCTCGCGATCGATGGGCGACGGCAGATAATGCACGACGGCGTCGAGCAACGGCTGAACGCCCTTGTTCTTGAAAGCCGAGCCGCAGAAAACCGGAATGAAGGCGATCTTGCGCACGGCGATGCGGATCAGCCTGTGCAGCGTCTCCTCGTCCGGCTCCTGGCCGTCGAGATAGGCCGACATGGCGTCGTCGTCCATTTCGACGGCGGCCTCGATCAGCGCCATACGATATTCCTTGGCCTTGTCGAGAAGATCGGCCGGAATCTCTTCATCGTGATATTTCGCGCCGAGGCCCTCGTCTTCCCAAACGACGGCCTTCATGCGCACGAGATCGATAACGCCCTTGAAATTGCTCTCGGAGCCGATCGGCAGCTGCACGCAGACCGGCCGGCCGCCGACGCGCGTCTTGATTTCCTCGACGCAGCGGTCGAAGTCGGCGCCGATCTTGTCCATCTTATTGACGAAGACGATACGCGGCACATTATATTTGTCGGCCTGGCGCCAGACGGTCTCCGTCTGCGGCTCGACGCCCTGATTGCCGTCGAGAACGCAGACCGCGCCGTCGAGCACGCGCAAGCTGCGCTCGACCTCGATGGTGAAATCGACGTGGCCGGGCGTGTCGATGATGTTGAGGCGCTTGCCGTTCCAGAAGGTCGTCGTCGCAGCCGAGGTGATCGTGATGCCGCGCTCTTGCTCCTGCTCCATCCAGTCCATCGTCGCGGCGCCTTCATGCACCTCGCCGATTTTGTGGCTCTTGCCGGAATAATAGAGGATGCGCTCCGTCGTCGTCGTCTTGCCCGCGTCGATGTGGGCCATGATGCCGAAGTTACGGTAGTCCTCGATCGGATGAGAGCGGGCCATAACGGTTGTCCTCGTGAAAGCTCGTGCTGCGCCTTACCAGCGGTAATGCGAGAAGGCGCGGTTGGCCTCCGCCATGCGATGCGTGTCTTCGCGCTTCTTCACCGCGGCGCCGCGGTTGTTGGAGGCGTCGAGCAATTCGGCCGACAGACGGTCGACCATGGTCTTGTCGTTACGGCCGCGCGCGGCGGTGATGATCCAGCGGATCGCCAGCGCCTGACGGCGTTCGTTGCGCACTTCGACCGGCACCTGATAGGTGGCGCCGCCGACGCGGCGCGAGCGCACTTCGATCGCCGGCGCGACATTGTCGAGCGCCTGCTTGAACACGGCGAGCGGATCGCTCTTGGCCTTGGCCTCGACCTGATCGAGCGCGCCATAGACGATCTGCTCGGCGACCGACTTCTTGCCGTCGTACATGATCGAGTTCATGAATTTCGCGAGAACGACGTCGCCAAATTTGGCGTCCTCGATGACTTCGCGTTTTTCCGCCCGGTGACGTCTCGACATCGGAAGGTCTCCTTACTTCGGCCGCTTCGCGCCGTATTTCGAACGGCGCTGCTTGCGATCCTTGACGCCCTGCGTATCCAGGACGCCGCGCAGAATGTGATAGCGGACGCCCGGAAGGTCCTTCACGCGGCCGCCGCGGATCATCACGACCGAGTGCTCCTGAAGGTTATGGCCCTCGCCCGGGATGTAGCCGATGACCTCGAAGCCGTTGGTCAAGCGCACCTTGGCGACCTTGCGCAGCGCCGAGTTCGGCTTCTTCGGGGTCGTCGTATAGACGCGCGTGCAAACGCCGCGCTTCTGCGGGCAGGCGCCAAGATGGCGGGCCTTCTCGCGATAGGTCGGGGCTTGCCGCGGCTTGCGGATCAACTGGCTGATCGTCGGCATTCAAAAAGGTCCTTCGCTCTTTCGCGAATGGCGGATTTCATGGATGACCCGGCCGCGCGTCCTAAAGGGATGCGCAAACGAGCGAAGCGCCGATGGCCGCATGGGCCAAGGCGCTCCTGACGCAGAGGACCCCGGAGAACCGGGATCGTGCCTTCCTGTCCGTCGCCTCATGGCGGCGGGATGATTACCAATTACACTTGGCGGTCACAGGCAAGGCGACAGCGTTTAAGTTCGAAAGATCGAGAGCGAGGCGCTCGCCGACGGCGTGAACTTACGGCCTGTCGAAAGTGCGCGGAACCTAATCGCGGCTTTGCCCCGCGTCAAGCGAATTCAGGGGCGCGCGCAAGAATTTCGCGCGGCTTCCCAAACGCGCGCGACGCATGGCCGCACGGCGAGGCGCGCGCGCAATGTTTCGTCTTCGCCGCAGCGCGGCTAACATGCGCGGGCAAACGGCGCACGGGCGCCGCAACATGAATGAACAAGGCTTGGAGACCAAAGAATGAGTCATGTCGCGCATGAGCTGCACGAAGAATTTCCCGAAAAGGCCGAGGCGATCCATTCGCTGAAAGTCAGCAACGCCCATTTCGCCCGCATCGCCGACGAATATCATGCGCTTAACCGCTCCATCCATCGTATGGAGACCAACGTCGAGCCGGCCGACGACGCGACGATCGAAGAATTGAAGAAGAAGCGCCTGTCGCTCAAGGACGAGATCGCGCAGTTCCTTATGGCCGGCGCATAATCGCCAAGCGCGAAGCGGATTTGGGTTTAGATCATGCTTCCCGCGCGGCGCGAGCGAGCGCCACGAGAATTTCCCGCGCCTCTAGCGGCGTCGCGATCCGCTTAGGGAAGGCCACCCGCGCCGTCGCGTCGCCGGCGACAAGATCGAGACCTTCCGGATCAATGCCGCTCGCCCGCCATTGGCCCGGCGCGGCGCCCGCCAGCCTTTGCGCGTAAAGCGCCAGCGCGTCGGCGTGATCGGCGTTCATATGGTCGAGAACATCGGTTTCGGATTCGATCAGCGCCTCGGCGCCGTTTATGTCCGTGAGCAGCGCGTCGGGCCCGAAGTCGGCGGCTCGGGCGAAGCCGCCGTTCAGATGAACGCCCGCGACCTCCGCCCGCCAAAAGGAAAAATCCGGGAAATCCGCGTAAAGCGCGGCCTTGGGGTTCCGCCGCAGAAAACGCGCTCGCGCCCGGGGGCTATCGGCGCGCGCCGCCGTCGCGACAAGCGTGAGGCGCGGATGGGCAAGCGGGTCGCCGCGCCCGCCCTGCGCCAGGAGCAACGAACAGCGGCCGTCGCGCTCGAGATTGCGCGTATGATGAGCGAGCTTGGAAATAAGCAGAATCGGCGCGCCGTCATAATCCGTGGCGATCGCCGTAAGGGTGGCGAAAGGCGCGCCATCCGCGCCAAGGGTCGCCAGCGTCGCGGTTCGAACTGCGCGCAACAAATGTTTCGATTCGGCGACAGGATCAAAGTCAGAATCTTGCCTGGGATCGCGCGGCGGCGCGCCAGCGGCGACGTTATCCCCATCTAAATTCATGATTTCGCCTGCATTTTTGAGTTTGGACGGGTAAAGGGTCGCTTTGCCGCGCGAAACTGTATATAAGGCGGATTGCGGCGACGGCGCGGCAGTTTGCGCCATCATGGCCGCGGAAATTGGGCATCGGCCACATTTCAGCCGCCTTGGCCCCGGACTTTGTTGGCGTCGACGGGCGCGCCTGATGCAAGTCCCGCCGTCGAGTCAAAACGAGTGTCGACTGTTGAGCGTCGACGTTGCGCCCTGACAATAAGGGCGCTCTCTTCGCGCGGAACGCTTCGCGCCTGTCATGTCGCGCCGGCCAAGACGTTAAATTTTGCGGCCGCAAACAGCAAAGGTTGACAATGCCGACCATCGCTCTCGTCGACGACGATCGCAACATTCTCACCTCTGTCTCCATCGCGCTGGAGGGCGAAGGCTATCGCGTGCAGACCTACACCGACGGCGCCCAGGCGCTCGACGGGCTGCGCGCCAATCCGCCGGACCTCGCCATTTTCGACATTAAGATGCCGCGCATGGACGGGATGGAGCTTCTGCGCCGACTGCGGCAGAAGTCGGACCTTCCGGTGATTTTCCTCACCTCCAAGGACGAGGAAATCGATGAACTTTTCGGCCTCAAGATGGGCGCCGACGATTTCATCCATAAGCCCTTCTCGCAGCGTCTGCTGGTCGAGCGCGTGAAGGCGATCCTGCGCCGCGCCAATCCCAAGGAGGCGGCGGCGCAAAAGGAGTCGGAAGCGAAAGTCCTGGAGCGCGGCGCGCTGGTCATGGACCCCGAGCGCCACACCTGCACCTGGCGCGGCGATCCTGTCGTGCTGACGGTGACCGAATTCCTCATCCTGCAGTCGCTGGCGCAGCGCCCGGGCGTGGTGAAGAGCCGCAACGCGCTGATGGACGCGGCCTATGACGATCAGGTCTATGTCGACGACCGCACGATCGACAGTCATATCAAACGGTTGCGCAAGAAGTTCAAGGTCGTCGACAACGACTTCGAGATGATCGAAACGCTCTATGGCGTCGGCTATCGTTTCAAGGAAGCGTGAGTTCTCGCGGAGGGTGACGCGAGATGGATGCAAGCATTGACAGGGGCGGCGACGTGACCGCCGCCGGCGCGGCGGCGGGGACGCGCCGACGCAGACGGCGGAAGCGCCAAGCGGGCGAGAGGCGCCCGCAGCGCGGACCCGCCTATCGCGCGCGCTCTCGGTGCGGCTGGCGCGGCTGCTGCGCGCGGTTCAGTCGCATCTTTCCTCTTCGCTGACCCGGCGCATCGTCGTTCTCAATCTCGGCGGCCTTGTCGCGCTCCTCGCCGGCTTCCTGTATCTCAACCAGTTCCGCGAGGGCCTCATCGACGCCCGCGTGCAAAGCCTGCAGACGCAAGGCGAAATCATCGCCGCCGCCGTCGCCGCCTCTGCGACCGTCGACACCGACGCCATCACCATCGACCCGGAAAGGCTTCTAAAACTCGCGCCGGGCGAGAGCGCGAGCGGCGCCGAAGGCGGCTCGCCGCTGGAGTTCTCGCTCAATCCGGAGCGCGTCGGGCCGCTGTTGCGCCGCCTCGTGTCGCCGACGCGGCTGCGCGCCCGCATCTATGACCGCGACGGCTTTCTCTTGCTCGATTCGCGTTCCGTTTCGGGACGCTCCAACATTCTGCGTTTCGATCTCCCGCCGGCGGGCGGCGAGCCGACGACGCGCGACGCCTCCTCCGTTCTCGAAAAAACGCTCGATTCCATGCGGCGCCTGACCCGCCGACCGGAACTGCCGCTTTATGAAGACATCGGCATGGGCAACGGCAAGGCCTATCCGGAAGTCGGCAGCGCGCTCGACGGCCGCATCCAATCGGTCGTGCGCGCCAACGCCAAGGGCGAGACCATCATCTCCGTCGCCGTGCCGGTGCAGCGGTTCCGGTCGGTGCGCGGCGCGCTGCTGCTCTCGACGCATGGGCGGCGACATCGACGCCGTCATCGCCACCGAGCGCTGGGGCATCATCCGCATCTTCCTCGTCTCGGCCGGCGTGATGTTGCTCATCTCGCTCTTTTTCACCAATACGATCACCGAGCCGATGCGCCGTCTCGCCGAGGCCGCCGAGCGCGTGCGGCGCGGCGCGAAGTCGCGCCAGGAGATTCCGGATTTCTCCGACCGGCCCGACGAGATCGGCCATCTTTCCGGCGCGCTGCGCGACATGACGAAGGCGCTCTACAACCGCATCGAGGCGATCGAACATTTCGCCGCCGACGTCGCGCATGAGTTGAAGAATCCGCTGACCTCGCTGCGCAGCGCGGTCGAGACGCTGCCGATCGCGAAAACGGAATCGGCGCGCGATCGCCTGCTCGCCATCATCAAGCACGACGTCGGCCGGCTCGATCGTCTGATCAGCGACATTTCCGACGCGTCGCGCCTCGACGCAGAGCTCGCCCGCGCCGACATGGGCCTTGTCGATCTCTCGGCGGCGCTCTCCACCGTCGTCGACATGACGCGCGCCGTCGACCGCGGCGACGGCGTCAGGATCGAGTTGACGATGCGGCCCTCGGCGAATGAGCCGCCGCGCAAGCGCTGGCGCGTTCTCGGCCATGATTCGCGGCTTGGCCAGGTCTTCAACAATCTCATCGACAACGCCCGCTCCTTCTCGAAGCCCGGCGGGACCGTGCGCGTGCTGCTCTGGCCCGAGCGCGCCAAAGGGCCCGGCGGCCAGCAGCTCGAGGGCTATGAGATCATTGTCGACGACGACGGGCCAGGAATTCCGGAAGGCGCGTTCGAACGCGTGTTCGAACGTTTCTACACCGATCGTCCCGAACACGGATTCGGTCAAAATTCAGGGCTGGGCCTTTCCATCTCGCGTCAGATCATCGAGGCGCATGGCGGTCGAATCCGGGCGCTCAACCGCACCCGCGCGCATCCCCAGGGCACGGACCAGCCGCGCCCCGGCGACGCGGTGCTGGGCGCGCGCTTCGTCGTTTGGCTGCCGACGGCGCGATGACGCCGCCTGAAGCGCCCGCCTATATTCACGCCAATGCGCTTGTTCTCGGCGATTTTGGCCTGCTGCTGCGCGGACCTTCCGGCGCCGGCAAGAGCGCGTTGACGCTGCAGCTCATCGCCGATTGGCAGGCGCGCGGCGACTTCGCCCGCCTCGTCGGAGACGACCGCGTCTCGCTCCAAATGCGCGCGGGAAGGTTGATCGCGCGACCGCATCCGGCGATCCTCGGCCTCATAGAGGCGCGCGGGCTCGGGCTGCTGCGCGTTCCTTATGAGCCGGCCTGCGTGCTGCGCGCTGTCGTCGATCTGCTTACCGAGGGCAAGCGAAGGGAGCGTTTGCCGCAGGAAAAAGAAACTTCGACTCAATTAGGCGGCGTGACGCTGCCGCGCATGTTCGAAAACGCCGACAGCGCCGGCGCCGCCACGAGAATTGCGGCCTACATTCATGACCTTGCGACAAATTGACGGCGCCATGCTGTTTTCGCTTGCCAATTTCGCCGCATTGCACAAAATGTCGCCCCTGTCGAGAGGAGCGACGACGGCGGGCGCAGCGGCTCCAGACGGACGATATTGGCGCCGTGCGCCCACGCTATGGCGTCCGACGCGTTTTTCGGGCACTGACATCGGCGGCGCGCGAGACGTCTTCATGAGTGGTAGGGTCGAATGATCGGAATGGTCTTGGTGACCCATGGCCACCTTGCCACGGAATTTCGCGCCGCGCTCGAACATGTCGTGGGCCCGCAAAAGCAGATCGAGGCGATCTCGATCGGCCCCGAGGACGACATGGAGCGCCGACGCGCCGAGATCATTGAAGCGATCCGCGAAGCGGACAGCGGCGACGGCGTGGTGCTGCTCACCGACATGTTCGGCGGCACGCCTTCCAATCTCGCGATCTCGGTGATGAACGGCGGAAAGGTGGAAGTGCTCGCGGGCGTCAATCTGCCGATGCTGATCAAGCTCGCATCGGTGCGCGACACGCAGCCTTTGGAGCAAGCGGTCCTGCAGGCTCAGGACGCGGGCCGGAAATATGTTTACATCGCCAGCAAAGTGCTCAATGCGAAATGACTGACCTTATGACCGATACGCCGCAACAGGGCGCCGAAGAAGTCGTGTCGCGCGATCTTGCGATCGTCAACAAGAAAGGTCTGCATGCGCGCGCGACCGCCAAATTCGTTCAATGCTGCGAAAAATATGACGCGGTCATCACCGTCGCCAAAGGCGGCGAAACCGTCGGCGGCAGCTCCATCATGGGCATATTGACGCTCGGCGCCGGGCAAGGAACGACGATCGCCGTGACGGCCGCCGGGCCGCAGGCCAAGGAGGCGCTCGACGCCCTCGACGCCCTCGTCGCCAGCCGCTTCGGCGAAGAGGAATAGGCGCGGCCGAACGCGCCATGGGAATGAGTGGCGAAGCCCGCGTCATGCCGACTTTTGGCCCTTTGCGGCCGCTCACGACGTTGGACCTTGCGCCGGAACGGCGCGCCTTGTAGAGCGCCACGATCCGCCGCCGTCGCGCGCGCCGCGAAAGCGCCCACGCGGAACAATCGCAGGGGGCGGAAGATGCGGCATATCGAGAATTCATGATTCTCGATTTTTCCTGCAGGCGAGCGTCATGTCGGTCTTCTCCAGTTATGCGCGCGTGCTCGGGCTGCTGCGGCCGCAGGCGCGGCTTGCGACCATCCTCGTCCTCGCCAATCTGGCGCTCGCCATCGCGGCCTTCGCCGAGCCCCTGCTTTTTGGCCGCATCATCGACCGCATGACCAGCGCGCAGGCGCCCGGTCAAACGTTGGGTTGGGACGATCTGCTGCCGCTCGTCTCCGCCTGGGCCGCCTTCGGCCTCTTCTCCATCGGCGGGGCGATCCTCGTCGGCCTCAACGCCGACCGCTTGGCGCATCGGCGCCGGCTCGCCGTCCTTTCCGATTATTTCGATCATGTGCTGAGCCTGCCCCTCAGCTTTCACACCAATGTCCATTCGGGACGTTTGCTGAAGACGATGCTCGACGGCGCCAACGCCATGTTTAGCCTGTGGCTGTCGTTCTTTCGCGAGAACTGCGCGTCGTTCGTGGCGCTGTTCGTGCTGTTGCCCGCGACGCTCTTCGTCAATTGGCGGCTCGGCTCGCTTCTCATCATCCTCGTGGCGGTCTTTTATTTCGCGACGAGCTTCGTTCTTCGCCGCACGGAAGATTTGCAGGGACAGGTCGAGCGCTTCAATTCCTCGCTCGCCGAACACGCCTCCGACACGCTTGGCAACATCCCCGTGGTGCAGAGCTTCACGCGCATCGAGAGCGAGTCGCACGCCTTAAACCGCATCATCGATGACGTGCTTGCGGCGCAGCTCCCGGTACTTTCCTGGTGGGCCGTCGTCGTCGTCGCCAGCCGCGCCTCGGCGACGCTGACGATTCTCGCGATCTTTCTGCTCGGCGTCTGGCTGCACTTGCGCAATCTCGCCTCGATCGGCGAGATCGTCGCCTTCATGAGCTTCGCGACCATGCTGATCGCCCGGCTCGAGCAGGTCGTTGGTTTCGTCAATGTGCTGTTCCAGCAATCGGCCAAGATCCGCGAATTCTTCGAAGTGCTGGACACGAAGCCGGCCGTCGCCGACCGGCCCGGCGCGCGCGACGCGGAACGGCTGACGGGCGCGGTGACTTTCGAGCATGTCAGCTTTTCGTACGATGGGCGCCGGCTGGCGGTGCGCGATGTGAGCTTCTCGGCGAAACCCGGCGAAACCATCGCGCTCGTGGGATCGACCGGCTCGGGAAAGTCCACGACGCTCGGGCTGCTGCATCGCGCTTTCGATCCCGATAGCGGTTCGGTGAAAATCGACGGCGTCGACATCCGCGAATTCACCCTGCTCTCGCTTCGGCGCAACATTGGCGTCGTCTTTCAGGAGCCGATGCTGTTCGCGCGCTCGATCGAGGAGAATTTGCGCATCGGCAACCCCGACGCCGCGGACGAAGAGATCGCGCATGCGCTCGAACTGGCGCAGGCGACGGAATTCGTCGCGCGCCAGAGCGAGGGCCGCGAGACGCGCGTCGGCGAACGCGGCCGTTCGCTCTCGGGCGGCGAGCGCCAGCGCCTCTCCATCGCGCGCGCCTTGTTGAAGAACCCGCCGATCATGGTGTTCGACGAAGCGACCCGGCGCTCGACGCCACGACGGAGCGCCTCATCCAGAAGGCGCTGGAAGCGGCGACGAAGGGCCGCACGACCTTCGTCATCGCGCATCGGCTGGCGACGGTGCGCAACGCCGACCGCATTCTCGTCTTCGATCAGGGCGAGATCGTCGAAAGCGGCTCCTTCGACGAATTAGTGGCCAAGGGCGAGCGTTTCGCCATGCTGGCGGCGGCGCAGTTCATGACCGAGCCGGTTGTCTCGCAGACGCCGCTCGATGGCTTATATGAGGCCTCCGCGCCGCAGACGCGGGCTGGTTGATCAGCCGGCGTCGCTGTCGGACCACACGGCAAGTTCATTGCCGGCCGGATCCTTGAAGTGAAAGCGCCTTCCGCCGGGAAACGAAAAAGTTTCCTTCGTGATCCTTCCCCCGGCTTGCTGAATTTTGTCGCGCGTTTCTTCAAGATTGGTCGCGAAGATGACGGCGAGCGGACGTTTCGTCTTATGCGCGGCGTCGGCGCTCAGCCCGCTTGCGACGCCGCTGCTCTTCGTATCCGCATAGGCCGGGCCCCAGTCCTGGTATGACCAGCCGAAAACATCGCGGAAAAAATCCTTCGTGCGCGCAAGCGCCTCTGGTTCGGAGGGAAACTCGACGAAGTCGATCCGATTGGCGCGAGGGTCTTTTGTCATTGCGTCCCCTTTCTTGGCGTTGCGTTGCGACTCGCGGCGCGCCAAAGAAAAACGGCCGCGCTGTCGCACGGCCGTCCAACATATCCGATGCGGAGTCGCGCGCCTTAGCGGATCACATAAGGCAGCAGGCCCAGAAAGCGCGCGCGCTTGACCGCCTGCGCCAATTCGCGCTGCTTCTTCGCCGAGACGGCGGTGATGCGCGAAGGAACGATCTTGCCGCGCTCGCTGATGTAGCGCGACAGGAGACGCGTGTCCTTATAGTCGATCTTGGGCGCATTGGCGCCGGAGAAGGGGCAGGATTTGCGGCGGCGGAAGAAGGGACGGCGGGGCGCAGTGCTCATTCGACCTCTCCTTCAACCTTGCCTTCTTCGCGACGCGGGCGGCGCTCTGGGCGATCTCCACGGTCGCCTCTGTCGCCGCGATCGCCACGCGGGCCGCGACGGTCGCCGCGGTCGTCGTCGTCGCGCTTCCTCAGCTGCGCCGACGGGGCTTCCTCAAGCTCCTCGACGCGCAGCGTCAGGATGCGGAGAACGTCTTCGTTGATGCTCTGCTGGCGCTCCATCTCGGCGATGGCCGCCGGCGGCGCGTCGATGTTCATGAGGGTGAAATGCGCCTTGCGGTTCTTCTTGATCCGATAGGCGAGCGATTTGACGCCCCAATATTCGGTCTTGCCGACCGAGCCGCCGAGCGAGGCGACGATGGTTTTGAACTGCCCGGTCAGAGCCTCCACCTGCTGGGGAGAAATATCCTGACGGGCGAGATAGACATGCTCGTAAAGAGGCATGAATTTTCGCCTTTCCGTTGTCGCGAGCCGCTCCGGCGCCAAGCCCTTCGAGCCCCAAGGAAAATTCCGCGGAAAGGCTCGACAAGGTTAAGTTCGAAGGCGGAGACACGGGAAGACGGGGAAAACCCTCGCCCTAAGGCGCTTCCGTTTAGCCCCCGGCCGGGAACGTCGCGAAGGGCGCTTTATACCCAGCTTTGCGCAGGATGCAAGGGCGTCGCCGCGACGGCCCGCCGCTGACCGCCCGCGCGCGGGGTCTGGCGTTCTTGTCGTCGCCCGCGCGCGAGGCTATGGTCCGCCCGCAGATCGCCCGAGAGGAAGCGGCATGAAACGCAGATTCGCAACGATCTTGACGCTTGTCGGCCTCTCGCTGGCGCTGACCGCCTGCGACAAATGCGGCGGATTCCAGGAAATCCGCGTGCCCGGCCAGCCGCACGCCTGCAAGGATGGCGCGCCGCGCTAAATCTTTCAGCGCGCGCCGGAGCCTTGTGTGTCCAAAGCCGATTCCTTTCTAGACATGAAGCGGCGCGGCGAGAAGATCGTCGTCGTCACCGCCTATGACGCGCCGACCGCGCGCCTCGAGGTCGAGGCCGGCGTCGACATTATTCTCGTCGGCGACAGCGTCGGCGTGAATATTCTGGGCTACGCCCATGAGCGCGAGGTGACGCTCAAGGACATGGCGCATCATATCGCCGCCGTCCGGCGTGGCGCGCCGGATATTTATCTCATCGGCGATCTGCCCTACGCGACTTACGACACGCCGAGCCAAGCGATCGAGAGTTCGCGCATCCTTTGCGACGCCGGCGCCGATTGCGTGAAATTCGAAGGCGCGCAGCCGGAGCTCGTGCGCGCGCTCGCGGCGGCAGGCGTCGACGTCTGCTGTCACCTCGGGCTTGAATCGCAGCATCACGATGTGAAGCGCCGCCAAGGGCGCACCGCTGAAGCCGCGCTGAAACTTTATGACGACGCGCTGGCGCTCGACGCCGCCGGCCAGAAATTTCTCGTGCTTGAGCTGGTGCCGCAGGAGCTCGCGGCGCGCATTACCCGCGCGATCAAGGCGCCGACCATCGGCATCGGCGCGGGCGCGGACGCCGACGGCCAGGTGCTCGTCGTCAATGATCTCGCCGGGATCACGACGCGCGAATTCAAGCACAATCGCCGCTATGGCGCGGTCGGACTGGCGCTGCGCGACGCTGTTTCGGCCTATGCGCGCGACGTTCGCTCGGGCGCTTTTCCGGGGCCGGAACACGCCTTCCACATGGCCGATGACGAACGCGCGGCTTTCGAAAGGAAGCGGCCGTGACGGCGCGCGCTTCGCCCGTCGGCCTCATTATCGTCAATCTCGGCACGCCGGACGCGCCGGACGCTCCCGCCGTGAAGCGCTATCTCGCGCAGTTTCTCTCGGACCCGCGCGTCGTCGATCTGCCGCGCGCGCTGTGGCTGCCGATCCTTCACGGCGTCGTTCTCAACACGCGCCCGGCGCGCTCGGCGAAGCTCTACGCCTCGATCTGGAACAAAGAGACGGGCGAAGGGCCGCTCAAGACCTTTACGCGTCTGCAGGCCGAGAAGCTGCGCGCGCGGATCGGTTCGCCACGCCTCATCGTCGATTATGCGCTGCGCTATGGCGCGCCCTCTATCGCGGCGCAGATCGACGCGCTGATGAAGCAAGGATGCGAACGCATCGCGCTGCTGCCGCTCTATCCGCAATATGCGTCGTCGACGACGGCCTCGGCCGCCGACGCCGCATTCGATGCCCTGCGCAAAATGCGCGAGCAGCCGGCGCTGCGCATCGGCGCGCCCTATTATGACGATCCGGCCTATATCGACGCGCTCGCGACAAGCATGAAGCGCGAACTCGCGGCGCTCGATTTCGAGCCGGAAGTCATCGTCGCCTCTTTCCACGGCTTGCCGCAGGCGCAGATCGATCGCGGCGATCCCTATCGCGAACATTGCGAGACGACATGGCGCTTGCTGCGCGAAGCGCTGGGGATGGATGCGCAGAAGCTGCGCCTCGCCTTTCAGTCGCGCTTTGGCCGCGCGCAATGGATCGCGCCCTATACGTCGGATGTCGTGACGGAGCTTGCGGGCGCGGATGTCAAGCGCATCGCCGTCGTCGCGCCGGGCTTCTCGTCCGATTGCCTGGAGACGATCGAGGAGCTTGGCGTTGAAATTCGCGATCTTTTCCTTGAGAAAGGCGGCGAGAAATTCGCGCGCCTGCCCTGCCTCAACGACAGCGACGAAGGCGTAGCGCTCATCGAGACTCTGGCGAAGCGCGAGATTGCCGGGTGGGTTTGATGAGAGCCGCCATGGCCGGGCTTGTCCCGGCCATCCACGCCGAAGCGCTACTCAACGCCAGTCGTGAAACCATTCTCGCGCTATTTTAAGCGTTCCGCGCTTCATAACGTCGATGCGCGCGACAAGCGCGGGCATGACGCTCGATGTTCAAGAAAACTTGCCTATCTTTGTCGATATTCCCGCAACAGCCCGCGCATGGGTCGAAACGTGAACCGCGCCTCGTGGCGGCCTTCCGGAACCGCAACGGCGCGAAACATCACATTGGCGCGCAGGATCGGCGCTTCGACGCCGTCCACGCTCGCAAACCACCAGGGATGCCATACGTCGTTCAAGACGAGCCAGCCGCCGCCCGGCGGCGCGCTGACCTCGACGACGACTTGCGTATTTGCGTAGGAAACGATGCGCGCCTGCGCCGGCGGCGCGTCCTTGCGCGTATGACAAATCGGCGGCGCTTCCAAGAGCACGGTCTCTCGATAATCGGCCTCCGGCCATTCGCCGCTCTTCATCATCGCCGCGAAATCGACATGCATCGCGCAGGTCGCAAGAATTGCGCGCGGCATGGCGCGGGAGTTCTCGTAAATATGAACCTTGCCGATGCGGGTCAGCTCGACCAAATCGCCGGGCTTGTAGTTCTCGTCGATCTCTTCGATCGGAACGCCCGTCGCGATAAACCGCAAGCCGAGCATGTCGGACAGGATCGAGCGATAGAAAGGATAGAGCTTGGAGAATTCGCGCTGCTCGGGCAGTGCGAGATGATCGCCGGCGCCCGTCGCATCCTCGAAGAGCCGCAGCCGGATTGGGTTGTAGCCGAGATCATGATCGAAACCATGCACGAGGCTCGCATTGGGCCAATGAAAATCGATCGCCGCAAGCTCCACGCGGTCGCGCCGATCCGGCGCCGTGGTCTGTTTCAGCCTCTCGCGCAAATAGGCGATCACCGGCTCTTTGGCCTCGATGCGCAGCGCGTCGAATTGCTCGGGCGGCAAGGCCGTCGATTCATTGGGGCCGTTGCCGATGGCGAGATCGACGCTCATCAGCGTGGCGACGGCGGCGAGCAATAAGGGCCCGCGCAACTTTCCATCACGAGCCGCAAGGACAAGCGCGATGGCGAGCGCCGCGAAGAGGGCGCTCGTCGCGAGCGGCCACGCCGCCTGCGCGAGATGATCCTTCGAGGCCGCAACGAGAATCGCGAGCGCGAAGAGCGCCGCGACGGCGCCGATGAGCCAGGACGCGCGCGGCGTCGCCTCGCCGCGCTCGACGAGATTGAAGCCGTAACCTGCAAGGATCGCCAGTGTCACGCCGAGCGGAAAGGTCGCGTCGGCGGGTCGGCGCCAAAGATCGACGCCGGGCAGATGATAGAAAAGCGCGAAAGCGGGCGTGTAGCGGCCCAGCGCGTAAAGCGCGAAGAACAGCGCCGCGGCGGCGAAAAAGCGAATCTCTTTATTTGAAAAGAAACGTCTGCCCATCGCCGCGATCAAGGCGACGAGCGTCAGTTCGCCCATATAAATATTCGTCATATTGCGGGCGAGGAAAATATCGCTCGTTCCGAAGACGGCGGTCGGCGGCCCCCAGAAATCCTTCAAAGGCCCGCTTGTGCCGAATATGTTGGCCGAGATCAGCGTAAAGAACGAACCGGGCGGCAGCGAGCCCTTGAATGCGCCGTCGAGATCGATCTCGGGGCGGTTGGAATTTGCGGCGAGCTCCAGCGTGAAGGCGAGCGGAGCGGCGATGATGGCCGAGCCGACGAGCGCGCCGGCGGCGAGCGGCGCAAGCGCGCTCAGCTTCGGCGCGTCGTCCGTGGCGACGCGATAAAGCGCATAGGCGGCAAGCAGCAGCACGCTGAGAAAGGCGACCTGGTCGCGCCCGATCACCAGCAAGGCCGCAACCGCGCCGGCAGCCGCGCCATAGAACGCAGAGCGCCGATCCAGCGCCCGCGCGAGCAGCCACAGCGTCACGGGAAGCCAGGCGATGCTCATGATCTGGCCGGTATGCTGGATGCGCCAGGCCGCCGAACCGCCGAAGGCGAAAGCGAGCGCGGCGATGAGCGCGCCTGCGGCGCTCCAGCCGCGATCGCGAAAATAGCCGATCAGGGCGAGACCGCCCATCGCCAGCATCGCAAAGACGAGCGCGTCCTCCAGCGCGAAGGACGGCTCGGGAACGAGCGCCGCCGCAACGAGGAAGAAGGGCGAGAAAATCAGCGACTGCGGATCGGCGATCTGCGGCATGCCGGCGAAAACATGCGGCGTCCAGAAAGGCGACTGGCCGCTGTGCAACGCATGGGCGAGAAAGGCGAATTGCGGAAAGAAATGCGCCTTGGCGTCCCAGGGGATGGTGACGCGGCCCGAGAGCCACGGAAGGGCGAGCGCCAGCGAGCAGAGGAGAAAGAACGCCGCCGCGACGGCGTAAAGCCGTGCTTGCTCGCTGACCGCGTCTCTATGAATGGGCTGCATCGCTGCGTTCTATCGGTTTTCGCGCCGCGGCTCAAAGTCGCGCTTTGCGCGCGCGCCTGAGGCCAAAGCGCGCAGCCAAGGTCTCCAGGTCGACGGGCGTCTTTCGCTTGTTGTCGGCCTCGAGCAGCAGGCGAAGCCCCATGCCGCGCAGCATGTCGACGAAGGCGACGATGTCGGGATCGTCGGCGGTGCGGCCGAAAATCGGCGCCAGCTGCTCGGCGACGCCTCGCGCATGAGCGGCGAGCGTCGCGCGAATCTCGGCCCGATCGCTCGCCTGCGCGACGACGCTCAAGAAGAATCGCATCCTGTTTCGATCGAACATGAGCGATTGAACCGCCTCGAGCGGATCTGGGTCGGCATGCGACGCAATGCGACGCGGCTTCTCCGCATGCGACGCTTCCAGCGTCGCGGCGAGCAAATCCGTCTTGCGTGGAAAATAATATGTCAGATGCGATTGCCGGAGTCCCGCCGCCGAGGCCACGCGGGTCTGAGTCAGCGCCAAAACGCCCTCCGTCTTGAGAACTTTGAGCGCTGCGTCCAGAATCCGCTGACGCGCGCTTTTTTCCACCGTCGCCATCTCTGCTCATTTTCATTTGCGCCGCCCGATGGTGGTAGCAAAAAAACTAGGCCGCGAAAACGACGCTTCCGTTCAAGAGAAACTGACTTGCGGGCTCGGTATTGGTATTATACCAATACGCTCGGTCGCCACCCGAGGCGGCGTAATTGCGGGAACAAGCAGATGAGGGGTCTCATTTCGGCTATTGTCATTGCTATCGCATTGACCGGCGCGCAGGCGGACGACGGCGCCGAGTCCGCGCGCCGTCTCCTGTTCCAAACATTCGACAAGCCGGAGGCGCGGCTCTTCGTCGACGCCATCGTCGTTGAAGGAGACGCCGCCGTCGCCGATTGGCGCCAGGGCGAACTCGGCGGCCGCGCCTTTCTGAAGCGCAAGGAACAAACTGGAGCATCGCGCTCTGCGCCGGCGACGCGTTGAAGGACAGCACGACGCTCGAAAAACTTGGCATGTCGAAGCCGAGCGCGCAGGCGCTCTCGAAGCGGCTCGAGACGGAGGAGAAGCGGTTGGGGCCGGACATTCTCGAACGCCTGTCGCGATTCGACGGCATGGCGGCCGTCGAGGCGGATGGGAGCCATTCGCCGCTCGATCCACATCATCGGCCGATTCCCTGAACTTTCAGACGACTGTTGCGCTCCAGCAACAGTGCGAAAAAAACCGCCGCCTGATGCCGATTCTGGACCGTGCGTCCGTTGCCCGCCCGATTTTGGTATATTACCAATTAAGCACGTTCGGCGCTCGCGCCGGTCCACGCCTTAGCGCCATCGGCGGCGCGGCGCATCATCGGGAACTCATACTAAAATGGCGGCAGTCGCGAAAATGCGGCGTTTCGGATCGCAATCGCGGCCATGGGCGCTCTGCGTGGCGATTCTTTTCGCCTTGGCGACGATCTCGTTCAACGCCGCATCCCATGCCGCGACTCATACGCCGGACGCGGCGAGCGTCCATTGTCCTACCTCCTCCGATAGCGCGCCGGAGAAACATCCCTGCGAGGGCGCGCATTGTTGCCCGCTCTGCCAAAGCGAAAAAGAAGCGCTCGGTCCTTTTGTCGCCGCGGCGCCAACGATAGTCGTCTATGCGCCGCCTCGGCGCGCCATAGGCCCCGCCGCCCTCGCGTCGCCGGCGCCGGTGCGCGATTATGCGCGCTGCCGTTTCATCGCCGCGCCGCGCGCGCCGCCCTGTTTCTCCTGACCTCGTAAGTTTCGCTTCACGATCGCGCGACGAAGCGTCGCGTCAGGAGAATCCCCATGTTTTGCATGACCTCGCTGCGCGGCTCTTCGGCCGTCGCCCTCGCCATCACGCTCGCCGCCTCTTCCGCGCTTGCGCAACAAAACCTGCCGACCATCGACATCGGCGGCGCCAGGCCGCGCGCCGCCGGTCGCGGCGCCGGACGCGCCCTTGCTCCTGCGCCCGCGCCCGCTCCCACCTCAACCCAGGCCGGCGGCGGCGGGTCGCTCACCGTGCCGTCCGTCGCCGAGCAGCGCCGCGCGCTCGAGCGCACGGTCGGCTCGGTCGCCTTCGTCGACGCCAACACGCCGGAGATTCAGACGCGCTATGTCCATGACCTGCGCGACGCGCTCAAGGACGTTCCCGGCGTATACGCGGAGAGCCGCTACGGTCAGGAGCTGCGCCTCTCCATCCGCGGCTCGAATCTCACGCGCGATTTCCATTTGCGCGGCCTGGAGCTGCTGCAGGACGGCATTCCGATGAATTACGCCGACGGCGGCGGCGACATGTATCAGATCGATCCGAAATATTTCCGCGCGATCGAGGTGATGAAGGGCGGCAATGCGCTCGCCTATGGATCGTCGACGCTCGGCGGCGCGATCAATTTCATCTCGCCGACCGCCTATACCGCGCTCGCGCCCAATATGCTGTCGATCGAAGGCGGCAGCTACGGCACCGTGCGCGGTCAGGCGCAAATGTCACGCGTCATCGGCGATTTCGATTTTCTGATCAACGGAACCTTTACGCATTCCGACAGCTTCAGAAAGCATTCGACGACGGACTATACGCAGCTCAACGCCAATATCGGCTACCGCTTTTCAAAAGACATCGAAACGCGTTTCTATTTCGGCGTCTATGACACATGGCAATTGCTGCCCGGGCAGCTGACGCTTTTCGATGCGCGAACCAATCCGCGCCAATCGCTCCCGCCTTTCCCGGCCGGGTTCGGGCCTGACGGATTTGGGGCCAATCAGGCGCGAAACGTCAAGAACTGGCGCATCTCGAACAAGACGACGATCGAGACCCAGATCGGCCGCATCGACCTCTCCAGCTGGTATATTCACAACTACCTCTACCACCCGATTTTCGTCGTCATCGAGCAGGAAGGCGACACTTGGGGCTTCACGCCGCGCCTCACTTCGAATTTCACCATCGCCGACCATCGCGAACGAACTCATCCTCGGCGGCCGCGTCTGGGGCGGATCATCGAGCGATAATTGGTTCGATAACTACAACGGCATGCGGCTAAATCCCTATGGCGCTATCCCTGCGAATTTCGCCAATGCGCCATTCTCCTTTCCGCCCTTTTCGTTCAATGGCCTCGCGCAATTCGGCGCGGCGAATTCATGCTTTGGCTTCTGCGGCCTGTTCATCAATCCGGGCTTGGATCCCCGCCTCCGCAACAACCGGATGACGGCGCTCAATCTCGAAGCCTATTTCGAGAACCGCTTCCAGATCCTTCCGCAGCTCACGTTGATGTTTGGCGCCAAAATCTTCGCCGACACGCGGCGCTATTCGGTGCTGGGCGGCATTCCCTTCGAGCCGATCCCTGGCGTCTCGGAGAAAATCTATCGCGGCATTGTCCCGAAGGTCGGCCTCATGTTCGAGCCCGCGCCCAACATGCAGTTCTTCGCCGACATGACCGGCAGCCGCGACGTGCCAGACTTTATCGACCTCACGCAGGGCGTCTTCCCGCCGCCAAACAACGGCCTGACCTTCACGCCGCTCGCGGCGCAAAAGGCCTGGACCGGCGAACTCGGCGCGCGCGGCCGTTGGGACCGCTATACGTGGGATGTGACCTTCTATCACTCCGAACTGCAGGACGAACTCCTGAAATTCAACACCAATCCCGGCGCCGGCGTGCCGGCGACGACCTTCAACGCCAAGCGCACCATGCATCAGGGCGTCGAGTTCGCGGCGAGCGCCGAGCTGTTGCGCGACATCTTCGGTCCCGACGCCGGCGACGTGCTGAAGCTGTCGCAGGTGTGGACCTGGAACGACTTTCGCTTTGTCGGCGATCGCGATTTTGGAGACAATCCGCTGGCCGGCATACCGCGCCATGTGTTGCGCACGACGCTCGCCTATTCGCGCCCCGACGGCCTCTACTTCGCGCCGCAGATCGACTGGGTTCCGCAAGGCGCCTATGTCGATTACGCCCACACGCTCGAGGCGCCGGGCTATGTCCTCTTCGGCGCGCAGGCGGGCATGAAGCTGCCCTATGGCGTCTCGCTCTATGTCGAAGCGCGCAACTTGAGCAACCGTCACTACATGAGCGACGTGTCGACGATCATCGACGCGCGCGGCCTCGATCCGCGCGTCTTCTATCCCGGCGCGGGCCGAGTCGTTTACGGCGGCTTGCGCGTCGCATTCTAGCTTCAAGAAGCCGGAAGGCGCGGCGCATTCGCGCCTTTCGGCGTCCCGAGCCTATATATGTTAGCGTGCGGGCGCTCATCCCGGCTGCTAACCAAGGCGCGTATCTTGTCTGCTCTCGCCAATGCGGGAAATCTTTCCCTCGCGCAGGCGCGCGCGCCATTGCTGCGGGTCGAGGGCCTTAGGAAATCCTACGCCACGCCGCAAGGCCCACTGCCCGTTCTGCGCGGCGTCGATCTTGCGCTCGACGCGGGGACGAGCCTCGCGCTGACGGGAGAATCCGGCAGCGGCAAGAGCACGTTGCTGCATCTTATCGGCGCGCTCGACGACGCCGACAGCGGCGAGATCGCGCTTGACGGCGTCGCATTGACGCGTCTTTCGGAAAGCGCGCGCGCCGCCATCCGCCGCGAGAAGATCGGCGTCGTGTTTCAACAGTTCAATCTCATTGCGAGCCTCACCGTCGCCGAGAATCTCGCCTTTCAGGCGCGGCTCGCCGGACGCTATGACCCCGTCTGGCAAGAGGAGCTCACCGATCGGCTCGGCCTTGCGGCGCTCGTCGCGCGCTATCCCGAGCAGCTTTCCGGCGGCCAGCAGCAGCGCGTCGCCATCGGCCGCGCCTTCGCCGTGCGTCCCAAGCTGCTGCTCGCCGACGAGCCGACCGGCAATCTCGACGAAGCCGCCGGCGACGCCGTGATGGCGCTTGCGCTCGATCTCGTCGCCGCGACGGGCTGCGCCTTTCTCATGGCGACGCATAGCGAGCGTCTTGCGGCGCGTCTCCGGATGCGCGCGCGGCTCGAAGCCGGGCTGCTGGCGCCGTCATGAAGGAATCGAGGCGAGCGACGCATGCTCTGGACGCTCGCGGCGCTTGCAAGCCATTGGCGCCGCCACCCCGCCAATCTCGCGACGCTTATCCTTGGACTCGCGATCGCCACGGCGCTGTGGAGCGGCGTGCAGGCCCTAAACGCGCAAGCGCGCAAGAGCTATGACAGCGCGGCGGCCGCGATCTCGGGCGACGGCGCGAGGATGCTCGTCGCCACGCATGGCGGACTCTTCGCGCAGGAGCTGTTCGTGAAGCTGCGCCGCGCTGGCGTCGAATGTCTCTCCGGCGTTGGAGGGCGCGATCCGGATAGGCGACAGGAATCTGCGCGTCATCGGCGTCGAGCCGCTCACCTTGCCGCGCCGCGCGCCGCTGGCGCGTATGCGTGAGCGGGAGAATGTCGCGGATTTCTTCACCGGACCGAGCCGCGCCTTCATCGCGCCGGAAACCTTGCGTCGCCTCGGTCTCAGCGCAAGGCGCGCGACCGGTGACGGAGCGGGGCCAGCAATTGCCGCCGCTCGCTTCGCTCGCCGAAGCGCCGCCGGGCGCGATCATCGTCGATATCGGCGTCGCACAGCGCTTGCTCGACCGGCCCGAAAAACTGTCGCGCCTGATCATCGCCGATGACGAGCCGATCGACGCCGAGCGCCTTACGCAACTCGCAGGCGACGCGCTGCGCCTTGTCGAACCAGACGACGAGGGCGATCTCGCGCGGCTGACCGACAGCTTTCATCTCAATCTGACCGCCTTCAGCCTGCTTGCCTTTATTGTCGGCTTCTTCATCGTCCACGCCTCTTTCGGCCTCGCCTTCGAACAACGGCTGCCGACCGTGCGCACCTTGCGCGCGCTCGGCGTCTCGGCAGGGACGCTGATCGCGGCGATGTTATGCGAACTCGCGCTCGTCACCCTGATCGCCGGCGGCGGCGGCGTCATCGGCGGCTATCTCATTGCGCGCGCCCTGCTGCCGGATGTCGCGGCGAGTCTCGAAGGGCTTTATGGCGCGCAGATCTCGGAAAGCCTCGCGCTCGACGCGCGCTGGTGGCTCTCGGGCCTCGCCATGGCGGGCGGCGGCGCGCTTCTCGCGGCGGCGAGCGGGCTATCGAAAACGCTGCGCTTGCCGGTCCTTTCCGTCGCGCTGCCGATCGCCTGGCGAGAGGCCCATCATCGTTACCTGCGCAGGCAGGGGGCGCTCGCCGCGCTGGCGCTCATCGCCGCCGCCGCCGCCTACCGCATGGGAGACGGGCTTGTCGCCGGCTTCGCCGTCATCGGCCTCGCGCTGCTCGCCGGGGCGCTTCTGCTGCCGCTTGTGCTGGCTGGCGTCCTACAGCTCGGCGAAGCCGCGGCGCGACGCCCGCTCGCGCATTGGTTCTTCGCCGACGGCCGGCAGGAGATTTCCGGTCTCTCGCTCGCGCTGATGGCGCTGCTGCTGGCGCTTTCGACGAATATCGGCGTCGGCGGCATGGTCGAGGGATTTCGCAAGACTTTTCTCGGCTGGCTCGACCAACGCCTCATCGCCGAGATCTATTTCGAAGCGGCGACGCCGCGCGATGCGCGCGAGATCGAGGAATGGGCGCGCGCGCGGCGCGACATCGTCGCCATACTTCCCGTCTGGCGCGCCAAGACGCGGCTCGACGGCTGGCCGGTCGACCTCGTCGGCATGAGCCCGCACGAAACCTATGCGGCGCATTTTCCGCTCATGGACGCAGCGCCCGACGTTTGGCGCGCTCTGGCGGACGAAGACGCTGTCCTCATAAGCGAGCAATTGGCGCGCCGTCTTGGCCTCGCAGTCGGCGCAATGCTTGACGTTCCGACATCGGGCGAAATCTGGCGCGCGCGCATCGCCGGAATATTTCCCGACTACGGCAATCCGAAAGGCCAGCTGCGCATCGACCACGAACGGCTGGCGCGCCATTTCGCCGACGCTTCCGGCGTGCATTACAGCCTGCGCGTCGCCCCTGAAGCCACCCCGCGCGTTATGGCGGACATGCAGGCTCGCTTTGGCGCAAAAATCGCGCGCATCGTCGATCAGGCGGAAGTCAAAAAGCTCTCGACCGACATTTTCGAGCGCACCTTCGCCGTCACCGCCGCGCTCAACACGTTGACGCTGATCGTCTCCGGCATTGCGCTTTTCGCGAGCCTCTTGACGCTGAGCGACATGCGGCGCGCTCGCATCGCGCCGGTATGGGCGGCGGGCGTCACGCGCCGGCGGCTCGCCGCGCTGGAGCTCGCGCGCGTGCTGATGTTCGCGGCCGGCGCCGCCGCGCTCGCCATTCCGCTTGGCCTGTTCATGACCTGGCGCCTCGTCGACGGCGTCAATGTCGCGGCTTTCGGCTGGCGTCTGCCATTCCATATGTTCCCGGCGCAATGGGCGCTGGTTTTCGTCATGGCGCTCGCCGCCGCCCTCGTCGCGGCGCTCGTTCCTGTCGCAAGGCTCGCGCGCACGGCGCCCGCGGAGCTGTTGAAGGTCTTCTCGAATGAACGCTAAAGCCGTCGCGATGGTCCTCGCGCTGCTGTCCGGCGACGCGCAGGCGCAAGGTTTCGGCGGCCTGGGCACCGACGCCCCCGGCTTCGCCGCGCCGAAACCGGGAACGGCCCTCGTCTTTCCAAAAGACCACGGCGCGCATCCAAATTTCCGCACCGAATGGTGGTATCTCACCGCCAATCTCAAAGGCGCAGACGGCGTGTCCTACGGCGTCCAATGGACGCTGTTTCGTCATGCGCTCGAGCCCAAGGCGTCTCGTGACGGCTGGGACGACCGCAATATATGGATGGCCCATGCAGCGGCGACGAGCGCGACCGCCCACGTCTTTGCGCAAAAGCTCGCGCGCGGCGGCATCAAGCAGGCGGGCGTCGAGGCGGCGCCCTTTCACGCCTTCATCGACGATTGGACATTCGAATCGCGCGACGCCGCGCCGGATGCGGAGATCAAGCGCTTGCGCGTTCACGCGCGCGACAAGAATTTCTCCTTCACGCTCGATCTTGCCGCCGACGCGCCCTCTCGCGCTGCAAGGCGAGGCCGGCTTCAGCCGCAAATCCGACGCGGGACAGGCGTCGCATTATTACAGCCAGCCTTTCTTCAAGGCCGACGGAGTCCTGTCGCTCAACGGCCGAGAAATGAAAGTCGCGGGCCGCGCCTGGATGGACCACGAATGGTCGAGCCAGCCGCTCGCGCCGGACCAGAAGGGGTGGGACTGGTTCTCGCTTCATCTTGCAGGCGGCGAGAAGCTAATGCTGTTTCGCCTGCGCAGCGCAACGTCGGCGCCATTTTCTCTCCGGCAATTGGATCGCGCCTGACGGCGCCGTCGCGCTATTGCCGCGCGAGGATATTTTGCTGGAGCCCTTGACGATGACGCCGCTCGCCGGCCGCAATCTCCCGACGCGCTGGCGCATCAAAATCAAAAGCCGCGGCCTCGACATAGAGACGGCGCCGCTCAATTCGCAAAGCTGGATGGGAGCCGACTTTCCCTATTGGGAGGGGCCGATCCGCTTCAGCGGCTCGCATGAAGGCGAAGGCTATCTCGAAATGACCGGCCACTAAATTCGTCGGCTCACGAGTTGGCGGCGCGAAAGAAGTTGAAGAACACGCCTTTCGACTCGCGCAACTTCTTCAAATGCACGGCGGCGAGCTCCGACAGGCGCCGGTCGCCGGCGGCCGTCATGATGACGAGCGAGCGGCGACGATCGGCGGGATCCGTCTTGCGCCTGACGAGCTTCGCCTGCACAAGCCGAGACACGAGTTCCGCCGCGCTGTGATCGCGGATCATCAACTGCTCGGCGAGTTCGCCGACGCTGATGTGGCCGCCATTCGGATAAGTGCGAACGACGAGCAGCGCTTGATACCATTGCAAGGTGACGCCGTGGTCGGCCGCCGCCTGTTCGCTGAACGCCAAAAACTTCCGCAAGGTAGAACGGAAATGCGCCAGCGCCGCCAATTCCTCGTCGCTCGGCGCCTTGCGCGGAGCGCCTTGCGGAAGTTCGCAAAGATTTACGCACGACCCCTTTTTTCAACCGCCCTCAACAGCGGCGGCTCATCTACCCATTTGCAAATAATGCGCGCGGCCCGTCAGCGGGTCAATTCGCTTCCTCGTCGCAGCGCGCGATTACAGACTGGCTATAAAATCGTCGATCGTTTCCAAGAAGGCGTTTGGGTCCGCGCCCCGCCACAGTGAAAGGCGCGCGAGCGCGGCGCGCCGGCGCGTCGATTGCGGCGCGCTGAAATCGCGCACGGCTTGCAGCCAGCCCAGCCCATCCAGCGGATGAACATAATCTGGCGCATCGCCGCCAACCTCCCGGAACGCTTCGATGTCGGAAGCGATGACGGGCGCGCCCGCCGCGAGCGCCTCCGCGACGGGAAGACCGAAGCCTTCGCCGAGCGAGGGCATCAGCAAGGCGCGCGCGCCGGCGAGCAGGCGGCGCAGTCCCGGCGTCGAGAGGCCGCCCGCCTCGATGACATGCGGGCGCAAGGCGAGGCTGCGTTCGAGCAATTCCACGACATTGCCATTGAGCCAGCCGCGCTTGCCGACGATGACGAGCTTCGGCGGCGCGGCGTCGCGCGCGAGCTCCCGCCATAGATTGAGCAGCATGAGATGGTTCTTGCGCGGCTCGATCGTGCCGCAGACGACGAAGTAATTGACGCCATCGAGCTCCGCCGGCGCGGCCACGGGCGCTGAAAAAGCCGCCGCGACGGGGAGCCGCGCGACGCGGATCGGCAGATCGGCGCGCCCGTTCTCGGCGGCGAATTGGCCAAGGCGACGCGCCACGGCCTGCGATCCGACGACGGCGCCCGCGCCATATCGGCATATGTTGCGCAGTTTTTCGCGTCGATCGCCCCTAGGTAAGATCTCGACCGTCTGAAGCGCCTGCGCGGCGTCGGCCAGCCGTTGGGCCCGATCGCCGTGCAGATCAACGCCCGGCGTTCGTCATCGCCCCGCCCGAGAAAATGGCGCGCCAGCGAGCAAATCGACGCGATCAGATGCCATTGGGCGCCGGATTGAGCGCGCGAGTCACAAGCCGCGTAGACGTCATAGACGACGGCGACGCGTCGATCGGCCCGCGCCGGCGCCTCCGTCAATTGCGGCACTTCGTCTTGTCCGACCGGCATCGCCACGCCTCGATCGCGTCATTGGCTTCGCGCACCGCGCGTTCGGTCTCTTTTTCGAGACATTCGCGATATTTGAAAACCATCGAAGTGAAAAGCTGCACGTCGCGGTCGCAGGCGGCGACCTCCTCTTGAGTGACGGCCTCGTCGATGCACGCGGGCCGCAGCGGCGGCGCGCAATGGGTGAAGCCGCGAAACGGTTCGGCCGCGAGCGGCGCCGCGCCCCAAAACGCCAAAGCCGCGAAAATCCGGGCCGCGCGCCTAAGCCTGACGGTCGCCGAACCCGCTCCGCTGCTCGCGGCGCTCGGCGTCGCGGTCGCTGAACCAGCGCACCGCGGCGGCGACGGCGAGGGCGGCCGGGCGCGTCTGATAGCCGAGCGCGCGGCGCGCCTTGGCGTCGTCGAAGAACATGCGCATCGCTGAGAGTCGCAAACTTTCACGATTGAGGAACGGCTCCGACCCGGCAAGGCGGGCGACGAGCTCATTGGCGTAAGCAAGAGGAATAAGCGGCCAATAGGGCAATCTCACGCGCGGAGCCGGACGCCCGGTGATGCGCGATATCTCGATCAGGAGTTCGCGCAGAGTCGAAGTTCTCGCCGCCGAGGATATAGCGTTCGCCGATCTCGCCGAAGCGCAACGCCGCGACATGGCCGGCGGCGACATCGTCCACGTGAACGATGTTGAGGCCGGTGTCGACATAGGCGGGCATGCCGCCGCGCAACGCCTCCGCGACGATCCGCCCGGTCGGCGTCGGCCGCAGGTCGCCGGCCCCAAGCGGCGCGGAGGGGCAAACGATGACCGCCGGCAAGCCTTCCTTCTCGACGAGGCTTTCGACCAGTCGCTCGGAGAGGATTTTGCTGCGCTTATAGACGCCCGGCGCCCGCTCGGGCGCTAAGCGGCCCGACTTCGTGCAAAGGTTATCGGCCGGCGCGAGCGTCGCGACGCTGCTCGTGTGGACGACCCGCGTCACGCCGGCGCGCAGCGCCTCGCGCATGACGATTTCCGTACCGCCGACATTGACGCGCAGCATCGGCTCGGGGTCCGGCGCCCAAAGACGGTAGTTCGCCGCAAGATGAAACAGCGAACCGACGCCGGCCATGGCGCGGCGTATGCTGTCGCGGTCGGTGACGTCGCCTTCGACGATCTCGCAGGAGGGCGGCAGATTGTCGCGCGGACTTCGATGGGCGCACCAGGGCGCGCACCTGGAATCCCTCTTCAAGCAAACGCTTGACGACGGCGCCGCCGATGAACCCGCTTGCGCCGGTGACAAGAACCGGACCGTCAGAAGTCATGCCGACGGGAAGGTCACTGCGCCGCAGGCTTGGCGAGGTCTCCGTCGGCCATCTCGAAAAGCGTCGGCTCGCCCGCGGG
The DNA here is from genome assembly GCA_963706255.1 of uncultured Alphaproteobacteria bacterium. Classification (GTDB taxonomy): domain Bacteria; phylum Pseudomonadota; class Alphaproteobacteria; order Rhizobiales; family Beijerinckiaceae; genus Methylocystis. Next base: position 85,155 of record CAVPMJ010000028.1, read on the forward strand.
CGAGGGCTCCAGCGACTGGACGATTTCGCGCTCCTCGCGCTGCATGCGCGCGAGGTCGTTGCGAACGACCACGACGAAGCCGAGGAAAGTCGCGGCCGAAAGCGCGCCGATGACCATATCGAGCACGACAAAGCCATAGGCCTGCGAGGAAGCGACGCCGGGCCCGATCCAGGCGGCGAAAAGCGCCCAGACGGCCACGAGGATGCGGAACTCGGTCGCGCCCATGCCGCCATATGACAAGCGATGCACGCTCTCCGTCACCACGCGCAAATAAGTGTATGAACTGATCAGCAGATAGGGACGAGCGCCATGAGCACAGCGCGTTCCTTGACCGCCAGAAAGCTATCGTTGATCCGCTGATTGGCCACCACAATCCCTCATGGAACAGCGTTTATGAAGTCATCGCGACGAAGACTCCGATGATGCGATGGCAAACGACTTATTGTGTCCTGCAACATGGTAGCGACGAAGCTGGCGAAACAATGTCTCATCCAGACTTTAAGCGCGCCTGAACGCCGCGTCGCATCGTTTACCATCGGCCTCGCGCTACAAAAGTTTTGCGACGCAATCATCGCCTTCACCTCGAGATACGGCTGACGGCGACGCCTTGGATCGTCGGCTGCGCCAACATCTGCACCAACTGCACGGCTTTGCCGATGTCGGCCATCGGCGCATTGGTGACATAAAGAATGTCCTTGTCGCGCATCGCGAAACGGCGCGCGAGGAAGAGCGCCGCCGGGTCGCGCATATTGAGATGATAGGCGACCGGCGTCAGCCCGCGCGTGAGCAAGCTCGGCGCGACATAAGGAAACTCCCGCACGAGGCCAGAAGGTTCGTAGCGCAGCACGAAGACCCCGTCGGGGTCCGCGCGCGAATCCGACAGGCCGCCGGCCTTGCCGATCGCCTCTTCGAGCGTGATGCCGCGCGCGTCGAACGGCTCGACCGAATTGGCGCCGGTCGCGCCCGCGATCGTATAGGTCTGCGGCGTGCGTTCGACGGTGAGAATGTCGCCGGGCCGCAAATAGATGTCCTCTTGCGGATTGGAGAGCAGCGCCTGAATGGGAGCGCGCGCCGTGCGGTTGCCGCGCGTCAGGCTGACGAATGTCTCATGCACCGGCGAGCGGATAGCCGCCGGCGGCGGCGATCACGTCCATGATGCGGTCGCCGCGCAACGTCAAAGGCACGCGCGAGCCATTGGAGACTTCGCCCGTCACCGTGACAGTGTTGCTGACGTTGCGGGAGACGTTGACCAGCGCCTGCGGCTCGATCGCCTTGCCGCGAAGGCGATCGACGATCGCGGCCTCGACCTGCTGCTGGGAGCGGCCGGCGACCTGAATGCGTCCGGCGTAAGGGACGGTCACCGAGCCGTCGTGGCCGACGATCTGATCGGGAATGGCGGCGGAGCGCGAACCCGGGCTCATGCGGTCGGAAACAGGGGCCGAGAACAGGCCGCCCGAAGCCGCCTCCCAAACGGTGATTTGAACCGAGTTGCCGACGCCGATCACCTGCGAGACGGCCGGCCTGTAGTCGCCGAAGTAACCGCGCAGCGTAGCCGGCGCGCGCCGCGCCAGCACTCCAAGCGAGAAGTCGTTGATGTCGACAAGCGCGAAGGCCGGCTCCGGCGTATTCGGGGTGGGCATCGCCGTTTCGACGATGTCTTTGCGCGAAGGACCGCTGCCGGGAAGCATCGAGCAGCCGCAAAGCAGCAATCCCGCGGCGAGCGCGAAGCCAAACCGTAACTGGACAATGGTGAGGATTTTCAACATCGCTCCGGAAATGCGCCCGCCACGACAAAAAACTGAAACAACTCTAGCGCAAGAGTAAGCGCCTTCCGTAAGACCGAAAAGACGCAAACATGCGGAGAGAAGGAATATGCAATCTATGTGGCGGAAATGCCACAAGAATTCTTAATGCGCGTTACGCATTTCGGAATGAAGGCAGCTTGGTTAATGGCGCGAAATTCGACGCTTCGCCTTCAATGTTCGGCGCCGATGATCCTGACCGAGAGCGCGCGAACGCGCGCATCGGGCAGACGCTCGAAGTCGGCCGCGCTGTGGCGCGCGCCCTCGGGGCCGCGAAACACCAGGACGCCGTCGGCGGCCACGATCATGTCGTTGTAGCGCAGCGTCGGATCATCCAGCGCGGCGGTCAGCGGCTCGGGCGCGTCGAAGGGCGCCGAAGACGCGCGCGGCAAGCGCGTCAACCTTTGCGCGCGATACATTTCTTCGGCGCGGGCGGCGAAAGCTTCATAGCGCTGACGCGCGGCTTCGACCCTCATGCGCCAGGCGAGGCGCGGATCTTCCTGCGCCTGCTTCGTTTCGCCCGACAAAATGGAAAAGGGTCCCGCGTTCGAGCCGGAGCGGGCGCTCGCAGCCGCGGGAGCGACGGCTAAAGCGAGGCAGAGCACAAGCGTTCTGACAAGGGTCGCGCGCATTCAGGAAAAATGCGCTGGCGGCGCAAAAGTTCCGCTCTCGTCGCCTTCGGCCTCGCTTGCTCGGAAGTCTTACTCTTCCCGGCCCGGCGCGGCATGCGCCGAAGCGGCGGCGATCCTGCGGCCGTCCTGGAAAAGCTTGCCGAAAAGGCCCAGCACGGCCATGAGCGCCAGCGCCATGATGGCGATGTCGACGCCCGGCAAAGGATCGTGGAGACTCGCCGGAACGCCGAGCGCGATCGCGACGAAGGGCCAGAACGCGACGAGAATGCGGAACTCCGTCACGCCGATGCCGATATAGGCCATCTGCTGGACGTGACGCGTCGCCGCGCGGATGTAGCAATAGGAGGAAAACAGCAGATAGCAGACAAGGATGATGGCGGCCGCCCGCAACGACAGGAACGGCGAGAAGCCATAGGCCACGATGATCAGCACATGCGAGAAGAGCTCGGCGACGTGATGCGCCATGCCCGAGCCCGGCAGCTCGCCGCTGCGCAGCCGTGCAAGAGGCAGATCCGCCGTCAGCCCGAACCAGTTGACGAACATCGCCGGCGGGACGAGCCAGATCAGATTTGGCCAGGAATGGCTGCCGACCAGCGCGGCGGCCGCAAAGACGGCCCCGGCGGCGCCGAGCAGCGAAAGATGCGAGGGCTGCGCCCACTCCGGCGCCGCGCGCGCAATCGCTTGCGCCGCGCGCCGCTCCATCGCGTACAAAAAACTCTGGCCGCGCTGGGGCGAAACGCCCGCGAACCATTTCACCCCACCGCCGATTTTCATCGTCGCGCCTTGCTCTCCGCCAACTGGAAACGCGGACGGCGCTCAGGCGGGGACCGACAAGCCGCTGGCGCTCTTTCTGCCAAAGATGAATTTAGCCCCTTGGGAGGCCGGCGCAAGTGGCCGTTTCAACCTTCGTAACGCGTCGCGCCGCGCCGAGCGCAATCCCAGATCGCATGAAAGATCGACGGTGAGACGGTCCCGATCCTGGCGTATCCTGTGCGGCGCTAGAGCGCTTTCCGACCGCATGAAATCATGCGGTCGATGAGAAATCGCTCCAATTCAATAAGCTGGAGCACGTTCTGATCGAAAAAGTCCGTCAACTTTTTCGGAACGCGCTCTCGTGGAGACCCCCCATGTCGGATAAGATCATCGCGTCGCGGGAGGAAGGCGTCCTGCGCCTTCTCTTCAACCGCCCCGAAAAGAAGAACGCCCTCGACCGCGAAATGTATGGCGCGCTGATCGTCGCGCTCGAAGAGGCCGGAAAGGACGACGGCTTGCGCGCCGTCGTGATCGCCGGCGCCGGCGCCGATTTCACCGCCGGCAATGATCTCGCCGACTTCCGCGATTTCAAGCATAGCCTCGAGACCTTTCCGGCGCTCGCTTTCGTGCGCCTGCTGGCGTCTCTCGAGAAGCCGCTCGTCGCCGCCGTGACCGGCGACGCCATCGGGATCGGCGCCACCTTGCTCTTTCATTGCGACCTCGCTTATGCGAGCGCCGACGCGCGCATCAAAATGCCCTTCATCGATCTCGCGCTGCCGCCGGAAGGGGGCGCGAGCCTTCTCGCTCCACGGCGGTTCGGCATGGCCAAGGCCTCGCAGTATCTCCTGCTGGGCGAAAGCTTCGATGGAGAGGAGGCGCTGCGGCTCGGGCTCGTCAACGCGCTGGCGCCGGCGGAGCGCGTCATCGACCTCGCAATGGACGCAGCGCGCCGCCTCGCGGCGAAACCGCCCGCCGCCCTCGCGGCCTCGCGCCGGCTGATGCGCGGCGACCCGAAAGAGATTCTCGCGCGCATCGACGCCGAGGCGGCGCTTTTCGCCAAGGCGCTGGCGTCGCCAGAAGCGCGCGAGCGTTTCGCCGCCTTTTTCGCCGCGCGCGGCGGCTAGCCCCTCGAGATCGGCGAATTCACCGAGGCTCGCGCGGCGAGACGCAACCTGCGCGGCTTGCGTTGGCGGCGCGCTTCTCCCACATATGACATCAGACATCCGCGCCGGCGCCGCTATGGGCGGGCGCGCCAAATGGGCTGACCGAAAGATATGCGCGATCCATACGAGGTTCTTGGCGTGCCCAAGTCGGCGAGCGCCGCCGACATCAAGAAGGCCTATCGCCAGCTCGCCAAGAAATTACATCCCGACCGAAACAAGGACGATCCGAAGGCCAAGGAGCGCTTCTCGGAAATCACTTCGGCCTATGAGATTGTCGGCGACGCGACGAAGAAGGCGCAGTTCGACAAGGGCGAGATCGGCCCCGACGGCAAGCCGCGATTCACCGGTTTTGAGGGATTTGGCGCCGGCGCGGGCCCGGGCGGCTCCGCGCGCAGCTGGCGCACGACGGGCGGCGGCCCGGGCGGCGAGCAGCATTTCGAATTTCACTTCGGCAATGAGGGGCCGGGCGGGCGCGGCGGGTTCGACCCTTCCGATCTTTTCTCGGACCTTTTCGGCGCGCGGCGGGGGCGCGCCGGCCCGCAGCCGACGCGCGGCGACGATGTCGTCGCCACCGCCGTCGTCCCGCTCGAGACGCTCGCCAAGGGCGGCGCCGCCCGCGTCATTCTGCCGAGCGGCCGGACGCTGGAAGTCAAAATTCCCGCCGGCATGGAGGACGGCAAGCAGATCAGGCTGCGCGGCCAGGGCCAGCCCGGCTCCATGGGCGGCGAGCCCGGCGACGCGCTCGTGACCGTGAAGGTCGCGCCCCATCCCTATTTCAAGATCGACGGCCGCGACTTGCGGCTGGAGCTTCCCGTCACCGTCTATGAGGCGGCGCTGGGCGGCCGCGTCGCGACGCCGACGCTCGACGGCAATGTGGAGTTGACGATTCCGCCCCACTCCAACGCCGGGCGCGTGCTGCGGCTGCGCGGCAAGGGGCTGCCGGCGACGGAGGGCAAGATCGCGGGCGATCTATATGTCTCGCTGAAGATCATGCTGCCCGAGGCGCCTTCGGCCGAGCTCGACGCCCGCATGCGCGAATGGCGCAGCGCGCATCCTTACGATCCGCGCAGCGCCATGAAGTAGCGCCATGAGGCGACGTCGCTCGCGCTCGAACTAAGCGAAGTCGGTGCGGGCGCGCGCGACGAGATCGCGCATGTCCATGCTGCCGCTTGCGCCATTGTTGGACGTGTCTTGCCAAGACTGAACGGCGATCGCGCGAGGACCCACATCGCCCTCCCAGAAGCCGAACATGGGTCCGCCGGATTGACCCGGAAACACGTCCGCCTTGTGCAGGATCGCCTGGGCGGCGTCGTCGCTCCCGTCGACCCGGAAACCGCCTTGCCAGGTTGGCCGCTGGCCGCTGTTGAGGTCGGCCGGGTAGCCCATGTGCGACCATACGTCGAGTTCGTCCCAAGCGTCGTCGTAGCCGCGCGCGCCCATCCACCCGGTGGTTTCGCCAAGTCGACGATCGAGAACCACGACCACATAGTCGTGCAGCGCCTCGGTCCCGGAGATGAAGCCGTCGCCGTCTTCCTGTACATACCAGTATATATGCGATCCATAGGCCTCGCCGAAAGGCGCGCCGCCGTCGTAATAAGACGGCGTGAAGCGCACCCAATCGGCCGCGAAGCCAGCGGGCGCCGACCAGTCGATCACATGGCTGACCGTCAAGAGATGGCGCGGACCGATCATCACGCCTGATCCGCCGCCACGGTTGGTCTCAACCAGTCCGATGGTGGACCAGGGATAGCTTGTGTCCCGAAAGGCGCGACGGTTGTCGTCGCCAAAGAGCGTCGTGGCGACCCGCCGGCGGCCTTCCGGCGGCCGAATGCGTTTTACGCTCTTGACCAGCTCGAGCGGCACTGCGTTAAAGCCAAGATGATCGGGCATGAATCCGCTTAGCCGCTGCGTCAGCTGCTCTTCGCTCACCCGACGCTTTTCGACCTTGGTGGGCTCGCCTTTGAGCGGCGGAGCAAGGGCTCGACCGCCCGCGCGCACGCCGTTGACGTCCACTATGACTTCCCAATGCGTCAGACCGTCGCCGCGATCAATGCGTTGGACCCGCGTCTTGACGACGGGTTCCTTATCGGCGGCCAAATGGAAACGCCGTTCGACGGCGATGGGCTTTTCTGTAATCGGGGCGCGCGCTTTCAGCCGGCAATTCAGTTCCTTGAAGGGAATGGGGGGCGACATAGCGGCCATTGTCTGCTCCTACGTTATGAAATGGGCGAGAACATCTCTTAAAAAAAACGACGATTTCAGATCGCTCAGCCCGCGCTCTAGAGGGCGTCGCAAATAGCCGGCGATGATCGAGACGCCACCGGCGTCATTATGGAAACGCCGATGTTACGCAAGCGTTCCGGGAAGGTCGCGATAATCGGCGCATGGGCCGCGCCTGGCCGCGCGATCAATCCTTCTTGCCCGCGCCGGACTCCGGCGCGACGACGCTCGCCGCCGCCTGTTCGGCGGCCGCCTGCATGGCTTCGGGCGCGAGCGATCCGACCAGCACGAAGGCGAAGCCGTTGGCGCGCCATTCGATCGCCGTTTGGCTCTGGCTTCCGCGCTGTCCCGAAGGCGCGGCGACGGCTTCAGCCCGTTCGAAGAAAAGGCCGACTCGGCCGCCGTCCTCGCGCTCGTAGATAAGAAAGCCCGCCGGCGCCGCCACGCCCGGCGCGATCCGCCCGCCGACGAGCCGCAGCCCGGCGCCGCTCAAATCCGGCGCGCGCGAAAAGCCGACGCGATTTTGCAGCCAGGCGAGGAGTTCGCCGCGACGGCCGGCGTCGATTTCGACAGGCCGCGCGTCGAGCGCGAAGGTCGCATAGGTGAGCCCCGCCCGCGCGGCGTAGCTCGTCGCGGCCGCGGCGAGCGTCGGACGCTGCGCCGGAGGCCGGCTCGCCAGGAACAATAGCGCCGCCACCGCGACGGCGGCGCCGGCGAAAAGAGTGAGCAGCGTCGAGGCGATCGCCTGCCGACGCCGGCTCGCGCGGATTTCATCGAGCTTGCGCGGCGGACGCGGCGCGGCGCCGGGCCGTCCCCAATGGATCGCGCCAGTCTCGATCGGCCCCTGCCCCGCGGGCGGAGCCAGCGGACGGGCGGCCGCCTCGCGCAGCGACAGCGGCGGCGTCTCCAGCGCCACCGGCTCAAAGGCGGCGCGCAGCGCGGCGTTCTGCCGCCGCCAGCCCTCGACAAGCGCGGCGTCTTCAGGGTGCTGGAGCAGATGGTCCTCGACCTTGCGGCGCCGTTCGGGGTCAAGCTCGCCGTCGACAAGCGCGTGCAGGTCGGCTTCCTCGATAAGGGCCGAGGGCGTCACGTCACGCCTCCCACTATTTCACGATCCGCAGATGCGAAACGGCGCGCCGGCTTCCATCCGACGGCGCGAGCGGACGCAGGCCCTCGGCGCCGAGCGCGGCGCGGGCGCGCATCAATCTCGCCAGCGCGGTCTCGCGCGACGCGCCCACAATGCGCGCTGAGGCGTCATAGCCGAAGCCTTCGAGCGAAACGAGCAGCAGCATGGCGCGCTCGTCGAAGGCGAGATCGGCAAGGCCATGCACGATCGGCGGATGGCGCGGCGCCGGGCGCGGCGCGTTCGCGAGCTTGCGCTGGGCGAGCGAAACGAGCGCGGCGTAGGCTTCGATCCGCGCCTCGGCGAGATCGGCGGGACGCAGCTCCTTGGCGCGGATGCGCGCGCCGACCGATTGCAGCGCGCTCTGCACGAGATCGTCGGCGACGGCAGGCCCCGCCCCGGCGCAAAGCGCGCGCGCATAGCGTCTCAGGGCGGGAGTCGCCCCGCCCAGCCCTGCGATAATGTCGGCTCTCCTGCCCATGCGGCCCGCTCCGCTCTGCTTTCTTGCGTGTTTGCGCGGCCAGTGACGTTTCCTAATGGGATGATAGGGCAATCCGGCGCGATTGGCTATCGTCCGCCGCGCTTTTGCGGCGCATTTCGCGCCGCGCCGCCGCGCCGCGCGAGGGTTTCCTTTGGGCGCAAACCACGCTAAAGGGCGCGGGCCGCCGCACGCATTTTCACGCGTAAGATCGCGCGCAAGAAATGGATTGAGCATGACACAGCAAGCCGCGCCCGCCGCTCCTTTCGCCGGGATACTTAAGGGGAAAAAGGGGCTCATTTTGGGCGTCGCGAATAATCGCTCGATCGCCTGGGGCATCGCCAAGGCCTGCGCCGACGCGGGCGCCGAACTCGCGCTCACCTATCAGATCGAGGCGCTGGAGAAGCGCGTGCGCCCGCTCGCCGCCGAGATCGGCGCGCAGGTCGTCGGCCGCTGCGACGTCGCCGAACCCGAGACGATCGACGCGATCTTCGCCGAGGTCGAAAAGCTGTGGGGCAAGCTCGATTTCGTCGTGCATTGCCTCGCCTATTCCGACAAGGACCAGCTCGACGGACGCTATGTCGAAACGACGCTGGAAAACTTCCAGATGTCGCTCAACATCTCCTGCTATTCCTTCACCGCGCTGGCGCAGCGCGCCGAGAAGCTGATGACGGACGGCGGCTCGCTGTTGACGCTCACCTATTACGGCGCCGAGAAATGGATGCCGCATTACAATGTGATGGGCGTGGCGAAGGCCGCTTTGGAGGCCTCGGTGCGCTATCTCGCGGCCGATCTCGGCGTCAAGAACATCCGCGTCAACGCGATTTCCGCCGGGCCGATCAAGACCATGGCGGCCTCGGGCATCGGCGACTTCCGCTATATTCTGCGCTGGAACGAATATAATTCGCCGCTGCGCCGCGTCGTGACGATCGAGGAAGTCGGCGAGACGGCGGTTTATCTCTTATCGCCCATGGCGCGCGGCGTCTCGGGCGAAGTGCTGCATGTCGACGCAGGCTATCATGTCGTGGGCATGATGAACCCAAGCGCGGCGCCGAAAATGGCGGATTTGCTGGCGCTGCTGCCGCAGGAGAAGTAGGGGCGGGTCGCTGTAGGTCAGCCGGCGCCCGCGAAACTGCGAAGCAATTGCGCGCCCGGATCGTCGGTCGGCAAGCGCTTTGCGAGCCCTTGTAACGCGGATTTCCCCCATAGCGGTAGCCGCGCGAGCCGTCGCGCCGAAACCACCGAGGCGGGCGCGCCGGAAGAAGCGCGTTTGACGACAATCTCGGCGCAGGGACGCAGGCTTTTCGAAAGCCGACTATTGTCGAATAGAACCGCGCGATCGACGATCAGCATCGCGTCAACCAGCGCCGCCATGGTGCGGGCGTAACGAGCGATGATGCGGTCGTGCGGCACTGAATGGCCGCCCCTTTGCACACGCGCCTCAACGCGCTCGACATTGATGCGTGGATTTTCGGTCGCGACGAAAAACAGCGTTAGATGAAATCCCGCGTCGCGCGCGCGGCGCATCACTTCGAGCTTGCTCTCGTGCGACATGACGGTTTCGAAAGCGAAATCTCGCCTTTCTGCGATGAACCGATCGCGCAATTCATCGGCGATCTTCTGCGCTCGTCGAACGCGGTCTTCATAGTCGCCCGTAAGCGCCGCGGCGATGTCGTCGGGATTGAAATAGTCCCCGAAATCGAAGCCCTCCGCCAGCAATTGGCGCGTGAGAGTCGTTTTGCCCGAGCCGTTGGGACCGGCGATGATCACCAGCCTAGGAACGGACATCGATCGTCAGCTGGCTAACTTTTTTCGTGGCGCGCGCGAATCCGACGGCTTCGCCGCGGGCGCCGCTTCAATCAATTCGATCCATTCAGTTTCGCCGCTGGGAAGCTGACGCGCAAGCCAGACATTACCCCTCTCGTCGGTAAGGTAGCCGGTCACGGGAACACCGGCGGCGAGCGCGTCGGTCACGGCCGCGTCAGCGGCCTCGGCGCCCGCCTTAGCGAGTTCTTCGATCGTCAATTCTGAAACATGCCGGCCCATGGCGCTTAACGTACCACCGATCTGTCGCGCCGCCAATGCGGCGCCAAATTTGGTTAACCGCAGGGCGCTCACACCCCCGCGGGCTTGCCCACCACCGTCACCAATAGCCCGCCGTCGCCGAGCAGCCTCGATGCGGCGCGCTTGCAGTCTTCGAGCCCGACGGCGGCGATCTTGCCGTTGCGTTCATCCAAGAAACTGGGCTCGAATCCATCGAGCTGCAGATTGACGAGCTGGCTCGCGACCTTCGTCGACGTGTCGAAGCGCAGCGCATAGGAGCCGATCAGGAATTTCTTGGCCTTGTCGAGCTCCTCCTCGGTCGGGCCGCCTTCCGCGAAACGCCTGAACTCTTCTTCGATGACGCCGATCGCCTCGCCCGCGCGCTCGTTCTTCGTCGCGGCGGCGCCGATCAGCATCGGGCATTGGTCATATTCGTTGAGATGCGAATAGACCGAATAGGCCATGCCGCGCTTCTCGCGCACCTCCGTGAAGAGCCGCGAGGTGAAGGCGCCGCCGCCCAGAATATGATTGGCGACGATGGCCGCGTAATAATCGGGATCATGCTTCGTGATCCCCGGACGCCCGAAGCGGATCGTCGATTGCGGCACGTCGAGATCGACGATTTTACGCTCGCCCACATGGGCGAGCGCGATCGGCGCCACCGGCGCGAGATCGTTTTGCAGCGCGAGGCCGCCGAAAGTCTTATCGAGCAAATCGGAAAGCCGCGCCGCGTCGATCGCGCCGACGACTCCGATCTTGAGATCGCGTCTGGCGAAGAGCCGCGCGCGCAGCGCGACGAGATCTTCGCGCGAGAGCGTCTCGATCGTCGCGAGATCGCCGCGCACCGGGCGCCCATAAGGATGGTTCGGAAAGGCCGCTTCGCGAAAGGCCTTCGCCGCCATCGCGTCCGGTTCGTTCATGTCGCGCTTCAACTCGGCGGCGAGCTGGCTGCGCACGCGCGCGACGTCGCCGGCTTCGAGCCGCGCGTCGTTGAGCGCAAGCTTCAGGAGCTCGAACGCTTTTTCGACATTGCGCGACAGCGTCTGCATATGGCCGGAGATGGCGTCGCGGTCGGCGCCAAAGCCCAAATGAATGGCGAGCGCGTCGATGGCGCGGTGAAAGCCGCGCGCATCGTATGGGCCAGCGCCTTCGTCGAGCGTCGCCGCGAGCAGCGTCGCGAGGCCGGGCTTCTCCACCGGGTCTTGCGCGGCGCCGCCGCGGATCGCGAATTCGAGCGCGACGAGCGGCACGGCGTAGCTTTCGACGAGCCAGGCCGTGAGCCCGCCGGGCGTCGTGATCCGCTGCACATGTTCGGCGCGGGAGGCGATGGTGACGGCAGGGGCGTGAGCGGTCATGCGTTTTCCTAATGGGCGGTAAGCAAATCGGCGGCCAGCGGTCGAAGCAGGCTGCGGCCAACCGCCGACCGCCTGCTCCCGATCGCCGTCATTCCGCCGGCAGCAGGAAGCCTGTGACGGCGCGGCGCTTGTCCAGCCATTTGCGCGCGGCGGCGGCGATGTCGTCGTCCGTCACCTTCTCCATGCGGTCGGGCCAGGAGACGACGTCGTCGATGGTCAATCCCGTCGCCAGCGCCTCGCCATACCAGCGCGCGAGCGAGGCCTGACTGTCCTGGGCGTAAATGGCGTCGGCGATGAGCCGCGTCTTGGCGCGCTGCAGATGTTGCGCGTCGATCGGCTCTTCAGCAAAACGCTTCAGCACGCGATCGATCGCGGCGTCGAGCTGTTCGAGCGAAACGCCCGGCGCGGGCGTGGCGTAGACCCAGAACCGCGTGTCGTCCACCGCCGAGCCCATGTAATAAGCGCCCGCGCCGACCGCGATCTTCTCGTCCACGACCAGCGTGTCGTAAAGCGCGCTCGTCGGGCCGCCGCCGAGCATATAGGCGAGCGTCTCCAGCGCCTCGGCTTCGCCAGGCTGAGCCGTGCTGTAGGACGGCACGAGAAAGACCTGCTCATGGCTGGGCTGCTCGACCTTTTCGTCGCGCAGCGTCACAAGGCGATGGGCGCGATGCGGCGGCTCCTGCGTGCGGGCGCGGCGCGGCGGCTCCGCGCGCGCCGGGATCTTTCCGTAAGTTTCCTTGGCGAAACGCTCGACCTCGCTCGCCTCGACGTCGCCGGCGACGATGAGAATGGCGTTCTCGGGCGTATAGAAGCGGCTGTAATAGGCGAGCGCATGTTCGCGGTCGAGCCGCTCGATCTCGTGATTCCAGCCGATGATCGGCGTGCCGTAGGGGTGATGCGCGAAGAGCGCCGCCTGCACGGCTTCGTCCAATTGCGCGGAAGGGTCGCTGTCGGTGCGCATGCGGCGCTCCTCCAGCACCACGTCGCGCTCTGGGCCGACGACCTCGTCGGTGAGCACGAGATTGCGCATGCGATCGGCCTCGAACGCCATCAGCGTCGCGAGATGCTCCTTGCCGACGCGCTGGAAATAGGCCGTGTAATCATAGCTGGTGAAAGCGTTCTCCTGGCCGCCGAGTTCGGCGACGAGATTGGAGAACTCGCCCTGCGGATGATTCTTCGTGCCCTTGAACATCAGATGTTCGAGGAAATGCGCGATGCCCGACTGGCCGAGCGGATCGTCGGCGGCGCCATTCTTGTACCAGACCATATGGGTGACGACGGGCGTGCGCGTATCCGGGATGACGACGACCTCCATGCCGTTGTCGAGCCGGAAACTGGCGACATTCGCGCCGCCATGCGCCGAAGCGGCGCTCGCGCCGGGCGTGAGGGAAGCGACGGCGGAAGCCTTCGGCTGCAGCGACATGAACGGCCTTTCCCGCAGCCAGAAGCCGCGCGACTGGAGAGAGATTCCCTCCTATATAGGCCGGAAATCAGTTCTTGTCAGAACCTCTCAAGAAACTCGGCATTAGGCTCGAAAGTCCGCCGCCGCCGCTTGCCGGGCGCGCGACGGGGCCGGTCGCGGTCCCGGCCGTTTGCGCGACGGGGTCATTGTCGCTGCCGCCGCCGCCCCAGCTCAGCGGGTTCCACCAACTCGACTTCTTGCCGTCGCCGTCACGGTATTTGCTCAGGTCTTGCGTCGGCCGGCGATATTCGTCCGGCGGCTCGACGAGCATGCGGCGCGCTGGCGCGTCGGGCTCGGCCGCGGCGTTGCGGGCGCGGGCCGAAAGCACGCGTTGGAGCAGCCCCGGTTCGTCGTCCGTCCCCGGCGCCGCGGTGGGTCGGGGGCCGCGAACGCGTTCGAGCAGACTCTTCTTTTTCTCTTCGGGCGCGTTTGGAACGCGGGCGTAACGGTCGACGTTGCGGCGGCGCGGGGCCGACGCGTCGACCGGCCAGTCGCCGGGGCGGTTCACTTCCTCGCGCGGCGGCGGCAGATCTCCGCGGCTCGGCGGCAACACCAGCTTGGGGCGCTCGCTATAATCGATCTTGCCGACGCCATCGTCCGAAGAGACGCCGACCAGCTCCATCACCGAGGTAATGGTGGACTTGTCGTCCGTAGCCTGCGCCGGGGCGGCCTGGATCGCCGCGAAACCGGCGAGAACGCAAAGCGCGCGGCGCTGCGAGCGTGCGAGTTTCATCAAACGGACTCCCCTTCCCAGCAATAATCTGTATGCCGGCTACATGCGCGCGACTTATTGGCGATTTAGTGGCGGCGCGCATGCATAGGGCAAAAGCGCCGCGGGCGCTAATCATGCGCCTGCCCGCCGCTGCTGCGGCGCGAAGAAGCTTTCGCAGACGAGCAGCGCGACGCCCAGCGTGATCGCGGCGTCGGCGACGTTGAACACGTAATTGGCGAACGGGCCGACCGGCAAGCTCGTATGGAGATAGAAGAAATCCGCCACCGCGCCGCGCGACAGGCGGTCGGCGACATTGCCGAGCGCCCCGCCGACAATGAGGCCGAGCGCCATGGTCGTGAGGCGGCTTTGCGCGCGAAACATCCAGACCGTCAGCCCGGCGACGATCGCGCCCTGGACAATGAGAAGCGCGCCGCGGGCCGCCCCTTCATGCGCCGGAAACAGCGAATAGGAGATTCCGTAGTTCCACGACAGCACAATGTCGAGAAAGGGCGTGACAGGGATGGGTTGGCGCGCGGCGATGTCGAAAACGTCAAGCATCCAGAATTTATGCGCCTGATCGAGCGCGAGCGCGGCGAGCGCGGCGGCGACGCCCAAGACAAAGGGGGAAAGGGCGCGGGGGGAAAAGCGGACGGGCAATTGATGGCTCTCCATGGCGGCCCGCAGGGATAGGGCGAAGCAAGGCGAAAATAAAGCCGCGCGCCGTCAGATCCCGCTTGAGCTGCCACGATTTTAGGCACGGCTCCTTCCATCGCCGCCTTGACAGGATCGCAGGCCGCAAATATCTCCATGCGGCCTGTTGGCACTCATCATATTCGAGTGCCAACAGGCGTTCGCTTATCCCTTTGCCGAGGGCGGGCTCAACTGCTCCCCCGAAGCGCAGAAAAGGAAGACTTTACAATGGCGTTCCGTCCCCTCCACGACCGCGTCGTGGTCAAGCGACTCGAAGGCGAGGAAAAAACCAAAGGCGGCATCATCATCCCCGACACCGCCAAGGAGAAGCCGCAAGAAGGCAAAGTCGTCTCGGTGGGCCCCGGCGCCCGCGACGAGAGCGGCAAGCTCGTGCCGCTCGACGTGAAAGCCGGCGACCGCGTGCTCTTCGGCAAATGGTCCGGCACCGAGGTCAAGATCGACGGCGACGACCTGCTCATCATGAAGGAAAGCGACATTCTGGGAATCGTCGACTAACTCGACCAGCCCATTCGCTTTCGTCTCTCTCCAGGAGTTCAATAAATGGCTGCCAAAGACGTCCGTTTCTCCACCGACGCGCGCGACCGCATCATGCGCGGCGTCGAAATCCTCAACAACGCCGTGAAGGTCACGCTCGGCCCCAAGGGCCGCAACGTCGTGATCGAGAAGAGCTTCGGCGCGCCGCGCATCACCAAGGACGGCGTCACCGTCGCCAAGGAGATCGAGCTTTCCGACAAGTTCGAGAATCTGGGCGCTCAGCTCGTCCGTGAGGTCGCCAGCAAGCAGAACGATCTCGCCGGCGACGGCACGACGACCGCGACCGTGCTCGCCGCCTCGATCGCCCGCGAGGGCGCCAAGGCCGTGGCCGCCGGTCTCAATCCGATGGACCTGAAGCGCGGCGTCGACCTCGCCGTGGACGCCATCGTCGCCGATCTCAAGGCGCATTCCAAAAAGGTCACTTCGAACGACGAAATCGCCCAGGTCGGCAAGATTTCGGCCAATGGCGATCAGTTCATCGGCGACGAAATCGCCAAGGCGATGGCCAAGGTCGGCAATGAAGGCGTGATCACGGTCGAGGAGGCCAAGAGCCTCGAGACCGAGACCGACATCGTCGAGGGCATGCAGTTCGATCGCGGCTATCTGTCGCCCTACTTCATCACCAACGCCGAGAAAATGGTCGCTGAACTCGACGATCCCTACATTCTCATCCACGAGAAGAAGCTCGGCTCGCTGCAGCCGCTGCTGCCGATCCTCGAGGCGGTGGTGCAGACCGGCAAGCCGCTCCTCATCGTCGCCGAAGACGTCGAGGGCGAGGCGCTCGCCACGCTCGTCGTCAACAAGCTGCGCGGCGGCCTGAAGATCGCCGCCGTCAAGGCGCCGGGCTTCGGCGACCGCCGCAAGGCGATGCTCGAAGACATCGCCATCCTCACCGGCGGCCAGATGATCGCCGAAGACCTCGGCATCAAGCTCGAGAACGTGACGCTCGCCATGTTGGGGCGCGCCAAGCGCGTGCGCATCGAGAAGGAGAACACCACGATCATCGACGGCGCCGGCGAGAAGAAGGACATCGAGGCGCGCATCAGCCAGATCAAGGGCCAGATCGAGGAAACGACCTCCGACTACGACCGCGAGAAGCTGCAGGAGCGTCTCGCCAAGCTCGCGGGCGGCGTCGCGGTGATCCGCGTCGGCGGCGCGACCGAAGTCGAAGTAAAGGAGAAGAAGGACCGCGTCGACGACGCCCTCAACGCGACGCGCGCGGCGGTCGAGGAAGGCGTGTCGCCCGGCGGCGGCGTCGCTTTGCTGCGCGCCATCAAGGCGCTCGAAGGCGTCAAGGTCGGCAATCCGGACCAGCAGACCGGCGTCGACATCGTGCGCAAGGCCATCCAGGCGCCGGCGCGGCAGATCGTCGACAACGCCGGCGGCGACGGCGCCGTGGTGGTCGGCAAACTGCTCGAGTCCAATGAATACGGCTATGGCTTTGACGCGCAGAAGGGCGAGTATGGCGATCTGATGAAGCTCGGCATCATCGACCCGACCAAGGTCGTGCGCACCGCGCTGCAGGACGCCGCCTCCATCGCCGGCCTGATCATCACCACCGAGGCGACGATCACCGAGCAGCCCAAGAAGGAAGCGCCCCCGATGCCGGGCGGCGGCGGCATGGGCGGCATGGATTTCTAAGCCGCCTCGACGCGACGCAAAACGAAAGCCCCGGGGCGCGCCCCGGGGCTTTTTTTGTCGCCGCGCATTGGGCGGCGCGAAATCTTCTTCTTTCAGCGTCTCCGCAAACGCTTGCGCGCTTGAGCCGCGTCGGAGGGCTGGCGCAAGTCGTCGCACTAGGGCGGGGTACATTGCCCTATCGCTTCCGCTCGTTTAGCATCAGCTTCGCGCGCGGGCTCTCGCGCGCGTCAAGCAAGCAAGAATCGGGAGGGGCGAGATGGCGAGCGCGCGCACGCCGACGGGGTCGGACAGCGATTGGGCCGAGCACCTGAGGACCTACAACGCTTTTTTGTTGCTGTTGAAGATCGCGGCGGGCGCCACGGTCGTCGTGCTTCTCGCGCTTTACTTCTTCCTCGCGCGCTAAGGCGCGCGCTTCCCACGTCCAACGCCGCCGGGAACAGACTGGCGGCGACGGCTTTTCCTGCAACCGGAGTTCGTCATGCGCATCGCCGTATTGGCTGAAACGGATTCATCCGAGCCGCGCGTCGCGGCCACCCCCGAGACCGTCAAGAAATTCGTCGGACTCGGCGCCGAAGTGGCCGTGCAGGCCGGCGCCGGCGCCGCAGCCGGCGTCTCGGACGCCGATTACGCCGCAGCCGGCGCGGCGCTCGCGCGCGACGCGGCGGCCGCGCTCGCCGGGGCCGACATCGCGCTGCGCGTGCGCCGCCCGACGGCGTCGGAACTGCCAGGCGCCAAGCAGAATCTCGCCGTCATCGCCATCATGGACCCCTTCGGCGCCGGCAAGGCGCTCGCCGAACTCGCCAAGAGCGGGACGGTCGCCTTCGCCATGGAGCTGATGCCGCGCATCACCCGCGCGCAGTCGATGGACGTGCTTTCGTCGCAAGCCAATCTGGCCGGCTATCGCGCCGTGATCGACGCGATGGCCGAATATGGCCGCTCCTTCCCGATGATGATGACGGCGGCCGGCACCGTGCCGGCGGCGAAGGTCTTCATCATGGGCGTCGGCGTCGCCGGCCTGCAGGCGATCGCCACGGCGCGCCGCATGGGCGCGATCGTCACCGCGACCGATGTGCGGCCCGCGACGAAGGAACAGGTGGAATCGCTCGGCGCCAAATTCCTCGCGGTCGAGAACGAAGAGTTCCAGCAGGCGCAGACGGCGGGCGGCTACGCCAAGGAAATGTCGCCCGAATATCAAAAGGCGCAGGCGGCGCTCGTCGCCTCTCACATCGCCAAGCAGGACGTCGTCATCACGACGGCGCTCATTCCCGGCCGGCCGGCGCCAAAGCTCATCTCGGCCGAGATGGCTGCGTTCGATGCGGCCGGGCTCGGTCATCGTCGATCTCGCGGCCGAGCGCGGCGGCAATTGCGAATTGACGAAGCCCGGCGAAACAATCGTCGTCGACGGCGTCAAGATCGTCGGCGCGCTCAATCTCGCCGGCCGCATGGCGTCGACGGCTTCGAGCCTCTACGCCAAGAATCTGCTGGCTTTCGTCGAGACGCTGATCTCGAAGGAGACGAAGCAGCTTGCGATCGATTGGGACGACGAATTGGTGAAGGCGACCGCGCTGACGCGCGACGGCGCCGTCACGGATTCGCGTTTTCAATAACTCACCCTGCGCTGACAGGACGCATCAACCGGGAAGGGCGCTAAGCGATGACCGATTCAACGCAGCAATTGCTCGAGAAAGCGCGGGCCGCGGCGGAAGCCGCGCGTCACATGGCCGACCAGGCGCAGCAATATTCCGACCAGCTCGCGCAGACCGCGGCGGCGCTGTCCTCGCATGGGCTTGGCGGCGGCGCGATCGACCCCGTCGTCTTTCGCCTCGCGATTTTCGCGCTGGCGGTGTTCGTCGGCTATTACGTCGTCTGGTCGGTGACGCCCGCCTTGCACACGCCGCTGATGTCGGTGACCAACGCGATTTCCTCGGTCATCGTCGTCGGCGCCCTGCTCTCCGTCGGCGTCGAGGCGACAAGCTCGACCGACAGCGGATCGGGATGGGCCCGCTGGTTCGGCTTCATCGCGCTGACGCTCGCCTGCGTGAACATATTCGGCGGCTTCCTCGTCACCGAACGCATGCTCTCCATGTATAAGAAGAAGGGCTGACGCAATGAGCGCCAATCTCGCAGCCCTTCTCTATCTCGCCGCCGGCGTCCTGTTCATTCTCGCGCTGCGCGGCCTGTCGTCGCCGGCGACGTCGCGGCAAGGCAACCGCTACGGCATGATCGGCATGGCGCTCGCCGTGGCGACGACCTTTCTTCTGCATCTGCCGCCCTTCTTCGGCTTCGTCCTGATCCTGATCGGCGCGGGCGCCGGCGGCGCGCTCGGCGCAGTCGTCGCGCAACGCATCCCGATGACGAAGATGCCGGAGCTCGTCGCCTTCTTCCATTCGCTCGTCGGCCTCGCCGCCGTGCTCGTCGCCGCAAGCGCCTTCTTCGCGCCGCAGGCTTTCGGCATCGGCGCGCCCGGCCAGATCGAAGGCGGCAGCCTGTTCGAAATGTCGCTCGGCGCGGCGATCGGCGCGATCACCTTCACAGGCTCGATCATCGCCTTTCTGAAGCTCTCCGAACGCATGACCGGCAAGCCGATCCTGCTGCCCGAGCGCCATACGATCAACATCGCGCTCGGCGTCGCGCTTCTCGCGCTGATCGTGCTGTTCGTGGCGAGTGAGAGCGGCTTCTGGCTGTTCCTGCTGATCCTCGTCTCCTTCGCGCTGGGCGTCACGCTCATCATTCCGATCGGCGGCGCCGACATGCCGGTCGTCGTTTCCATGCTCAACTCCTATTCGGGTTGGGCGGCGGCGGGCATCGGCTTCACGCTCGGCAATCTGGCGCTGATCATCACCGGCGCGCTCGTCGGCTCGTCGGGCGCGATCCTCTCCTACATCATGTGCAAGGGGATGAACCGCAGCTTCATCTCCGTCATTCTCGGCGGCTTCGGCGGCGAGGTGGCGGGCCCGGCCGGCGGCAAGGAGACGCGTAACGTCAAGCAGGGCTCAGCCGAGGACGCCGCTTACATCATGCAGAACGCCGGCAAGGTGATCGTCGTGCCGGGCTACGGCATGGCGGTGGCGCAGGCGCAGCATGCGCTGCGCGAAATGGCGGATATGCTGAAAGAGGAAGGCGTCGACATCAAATACGCCATTCATCCCGTGGCGGGGCGCATGCCGGGCCATATGAATGTGCTGCTCGCCGAAGCCAGCGTGCCCTATGACGAGGTCTTCGAACTCGAGGACATCAACTCGGAGTTCGGACAGGCTGACGTCGCCTTCGTCATCGGCGCGAATGACGTGACCAATCCCGCCGCCAAGACCGACAAGACTTCGGCCATCTACGGCATGCCGATCCTCGACGTCGAAAAGGCGAAGACGGTTCTGTTTTTGAAGCGCGGCATGGGCTCCGGCTACGCCGGCGTCGAGAACGAGTTGTTCTTCCGCCCCAATACGATGATGCTTTTTGGCGACGCCAAGAAAACCGTCGAGTCGATCGTCAAATCGCTAGGCCATTAAGCCGGCAAGTCGCAGAAACAGAAAACGCCCGGGACAAAAATCCCGGGCGTTTTGTTTTTGCGTTCGTCATTGTGAGAAGGGCCGGCATTACGGGCCGATCGGTTGGCTTCCGGTCACTCCCAGTTAAAGGCGACCGGCTGGAACCAGCTGCTGACGTCGGGCCAGCCCGCCGGGTCGCCGGCGTAGAAGATGCCGGGCGAGCCCTTCTTATCCGTGCCGAACTCATATTTGCCGGACATGTAGAAGGTCCGCTGCGGGAAGGGATGGAAGAGGAAATATTTGTAGTTGCCGATATTGTCGATGCCGAAATCGAACGACCAGCGGTCGTCCCATTTGTAATGGATCTTGGTGTCGACGACGAAAAATGGATCGAACGCGAAATAGATGCCGTAAGCCCGATCATTGTTCGCCATGGTGCGCCACAGCTTGCTCTGATAGCGGCCGGCCAGCGTGAACGCCCAATGCTCATCCGGCCGATAGGTCAAGGCCAGCGTCCCACGCCATTCAGGAACGTTCGGCACGGTCTTGCCGGCGACCGACGTCGCCCAGGGAAACTCGAAATTCGCAACGCGTCGGCGCCCAGGTGGGATTGGAAATGATCCGCGCGTTCAACCAGGTCGCGCTTCCGAGAACCTCGAGGCCCTTGGAAGTAGACATTGTCCTTCCGGAAAGCGACTTCGACGCCGCTGTTGCGGATGCGCTCGACGTTCGTCGGCGTTTGCACCAGCACCGCGGCGGAGCCGGGCACGAAGACCTGCTGGTTGATGATCGCATCGCGCACTTCTTCGTCGAAAAGGGACACACGCGCGGTTCCATCGGGCCCGAGCTTGCGCTCGATCGCCAGTTCCTTGCTGAGCGCCAACTTCGGGACGCAAATTTGGATTGGGATTGGTCGCCACGCCGCCAACCGCGACCGTCGAAAGATTGTAGAGTTCGCTCACCGTCGGGAAGCGGTTTGCCATGCCGACCGACCCGGTGATCGTCCAATTGTCGTCCACGCTATATTGAAGCGATCCCTTGGGCGAGAAGCGCGTGCTATAGAGGTTGGGCTGATAGATCGGCAGCCACGAGGCGATTGTGCCCGTCAGCGCGGTGCCAAAGTTGTTGACGCCCGCCTGCTGATTGTAGCCATCCGACGCCGTCCAATGCTCGCCGCGAAGGCCCGCGGTCAGTTTGAGGTCGGGCGTGATCTTGAAGGCGTCCTGAAACCAGAGCGCCTGCGTGCGGGTCGTGCCCTGCGCGATTGAGATCGCAGCGCCCGTGCTCGCAGCCGAACCTCCAGTCCAGTTCGTCGTCAACCAGACGGGGTTGTTCAGGTGGAACTGATCGCCGTGCACGCCGAAGCTGATGTCGTGACCCTGTAAGAGCCCTTCAGGCGGCCGCACGATCCCCTTCGCGTCAAAGAGCGTCCAATAGGTTCCGGTGAAGACCGTATCGCGGCCGGTCTGCGTATAGCCGCCGAAGGGGATGGCGGCCGACCAGGGCGAGACCTGATCAGACTGCAAATAGGAAAAGTTCGACGCTGAAACTTCAAAGTCGAACAGTCCGCCGCTGTTCGACCGCACCGCCGCGGCGTTGACCATGATCTTTTCCTGGATCCGGTAATAACCCTGCGTCGCGAAGTTCTGGAGAATGGCGTTGCTGAGTCCGCGTCCAGCGGTCGTCACGCCCCAGAACGGGCCATAACCCGAAACGAGGTAGTTCTCGGGGATCGACGTGCCGTCATTGGACCAGAAGCCGAATGTGTAGGTGCCCCGGATCGTCATTGGTGAAGTCGTAGGCGAGCTTGAGTTTGGCGTTGACCTGATTGTTCGCGAGATTGCCCGTCGAGCCGATGACGTTCGCGAAGGTGGTGCCGTAAATCGTTCGTCGCCAGATAAGCGTTGGCATAGAAATTGGGCGAGGTGACATAGGTGAGGGGCTGCTGCGATCCGCGCTGCCAATTGCCGGAGATCGTCCAAGAGAAATCATTCACCTTGTCGCCGATGAAGACGCTCGCGACATTGTTCACCAAGCCCTTGGACGTTCCCCAAAGCGAGAAATCCTGAACAGATAGCGTTTCCTTCGCCGTCACCTCGAGCTTCTCGGGCATGCGCGTCGTGATCTTCAAGACGCCGCCTATCGAGTTGCCGGGATATTGCGCCGCGAAGGGGCCGTAGAGGAAGTCGACGCGCTCGATTTCTTCCGGCGCGACGAGGCCCCAACGCGGCGCGCCGATCGTGTTGTCATTGCCGATCAGCGCGGTGAGCAAGAGGTCGTCGGCATAGACGAGACTGCGCGCCGAGGAGCCGATGCCCCAGGTGCGGGTCTGCAAGACCGCCTGCGTGTCGCCATTGTTGCGTTTGCGCACGAAAAGGCTCGGCATGTATTTGACCGCATCTTCCGTGTCGACGATGTTGATCGTGCGCTCGATCTGCTTGCGGGTGACGCTCGCCACCGTATTCGGCAATTGCCATCGCTGGACGAAGGCGGGCTTGCCGTCCGGCAGCGTCGGCGACCAGACCGAGGCGGGCGACGGGGCGGGCGCCGGACCCGGCGCGGCATTCGTCGCCGGGCCGGCGACGCGGCCGGTCGCGCGCTGCGCGCCGCGGCGCTGGCCGCCGACGTCGATCGTCGGCAGCGACTGCTGCGCCAGCGGCGGGAACGGCGCAAATTTCGGAGAACGCGAGGAACGCGAGTGCGCCGGCGGATACGCCGCGCATGAGACGATGACGATACATGGAGATTCCTTCCCTTGCGCCGATCGAGGCGACGCGTCTGATCAAGGCGGCTTTGCGCCGCCGCATTTCATGTGATCAGGCGTGGGAAGGCGGGCCGCGCGTTGGAGCGGCGCGGTTGGGACGGAATGCGACAAGCGTTTGCGCCGGCGGCGCCCGCGGCGCGCGATGGCTCTCGAAGCCCTGGATCGCGAAAACGGCGTCCGTCGGCGGCGGCGCGGTCCAGCCGATATGGCAAAGCGCGCAGGAGCAATCGTCCTGATCCAGCCCCCCGAAGGGAGCTTGATCATTCTCGCCTGCCGCCGCAGAGGAGGCCTTCAACAGCAAGTGGCATTTCGCGATAACCGAAGAGGAGTCGCCGACAGGCGTCGACGCCTCCGCCGGGCAGGGCGCGGCGACCCTCGCGACGAGCGCGAACAGAAGGAAGAACGTAACGAGCAGTCGCGCGCGCATGCGGTCCGTCAGCGAAAACAACGCCATTAACCGTAACGGCGCCATCCTTCGATGATGGTCAGCAAACTTGATCCATTCCAAGCCTGCATGCGTTGTCAAAGATTAAAAAATCCGTTAAGAGACATTTATGTCACATCTGCGCGTCATGTGTCGGGAGTTTCGCGCGGCCATTGCCGTCGGCGCGATTTATGCGCTGATTTTCGGGCTTCTCGTGACTGGCGCCACCCGGCCGGCGCTTGCTTTCATCGGCGCTGCGGCCAATGACTCGATCGCATGCGATCATGCGATTCACTTCGATGGACGCCAAGCGGCGACTCCGGCCAAGGACAGCGCCCCCGCGCCGGACGGATCGCTTGCGCATAAGTGCCCGGATTGCTGCCTTGCGGCGCATGCCGGCGCGGCCGTGCTGCCGGAACGCATCGCAGTCCTGACGCGGCCCCCGGCCGAACGTCCGGCGACCATTCATTATTTTGCAGGCTCGGCGCGCCAGCCGGAGAGCCTGTCGTCAAGCGCCGCAAATGGCGCGCGCGCGCCTCCCGCCCTTCCGATCTCCTGATTACCCGCTAAAACTCCGAAACGCGCGGCGGCGGAGTATTGGCGGCGGCGTTGGCGCGCTTTCATTGGGCGTCTTGCGGGCCGCAAAACAAAACCAAGAACCAAACTCTGACGCTTCGCCGTCGCGATCGGCGCAGGCGCGTCCTCAAGAATGAGTGAGTAAGATGGATTACAACACGCTTTCCCCCATCGCCATGTTCGTCAACGCCGGTCCTGTCGGAAAGGCGGTGATGGCCCTGCTGCTGCTCGCCTCGATCTGGACATGGGTGCTGATCGTCGAAGGCGTCGTCGCCGTCGTGCGCATCGCCAAATCGGCGCGCTCGGCGCGCGAGGGCGGCGACGTCGGCGTGCTCGCGCCTGTCGCCGCGGCCGGCCGCGAGGCTTACGCGCTCGATCTGCCTGACGAGACGATCGGCGACAAGCGCGCGCGCATCGCCGATCATATGAGCCGCACGGCGCGTGAGTTTCTCACCAAGGCGGAAGGGGGCCTGCCCAATCTCGCGGTCATTTCGTCGGTCGCGCCCTTCGTCGGCCTGTTCGGCACGGTGTGGGGCATCATGACGAGCTTCGCCGGCATCGCGCAGTCGCAGGACACGAGCCTCGCGGTCGTCGCGCCGGGCATCGCCGAAGCGCTCGCGGCCACGGCCTATGGCCTCGCGGCCGCCATCCCCGCTTCGGTCGGCTATAACCGCATCGGCGCCGCCTTCGCGCGCGTCGGCCAGCAGGTCGCCCATTACATCGAGGATGAAGCCTTGGCGATGTGCAGCGGACAGCCGGTGCGCGCGCGCCGCGATCGGGAGGCTGCATAATGGCTACCCCCTCGCGTCAGCGCCAGAGCGCAACCGACGGCCTTTATCAGCCGCTCGCCGACATCAATGTGACGCCGCTCGTCGACGTCATGCTGGTGCTGCTGATCATTTTCATGGTCACGGCGCCGCTGCTCGCCAAGGGCGTGAAGGTCAACCTGCCGCAGGCGAGCGCCGCCCAGCCCATCAATCAGAAGGACCCGATCGTGGTGACGATCGGCAAGGAGGGCAAGATCTCGCTCGGCGCCGATGAGCTCTCGGCCGAGGCGCTGATCGACGGCATCCGCGTGATGATGGGCGACGACCATACGCGCGTCGTGCATGTTCGCGGCGATACGGAGGCCGTGTATGGCGAAGTCGTCGCGGTGATGGACAAGCTCGCGACGAACGGCATCACGCATATCGCGATCATGACCAATTCGCGCAGCAAGACCGGGCCGGCGACCAAGGGCGCGCCGGGCCGCCCCGCGCCCGCGACCCTCGCGCCCGCGCCCGCGGGGAGCCCAAAATGACCGATCTCGCGCTCAGTCCTCAACAGATGGCGCGCGAGGGCGACGTCCCCCCATCGGGGCCGCCGCCGGTCAAGCCGGCGTGGCTGCGCCCCGTAGCGACCGTCGCCATCGTCGCGGCGCATGTCGCCGTCTTCGCCATATTGATGCATACGGCGGCGCCCAAGGCGGTGTCGCTGGATTCGGTCAGCATGGATCTCGTGCCCGAGGGCGATTTCTTCGAGCAGGAGGAAGTGGCCGAGGCGGACGACACGCCGCCGCCCGAGGCGGTCGAAGAACCTGACCTCGCTCTGCCGCCGCCGGTGGTGATGTCGCCGGACGCCGTGCCCTTGCCGGCCAAGAAGGAAGACGTCGAGAAGGTCGAGAAGAAGCGCGAAGAGCGCCAGGAGATCCAGCGCGCCCAGCAGCGCCAGGAAGCGCAGGCGCGCCGGCGCTATGGCGCGCCGGAAGGACATGCGCAGGGTTCGGGCGCGTCGCAGGCGACCTGTCTCGCGCATATCGCGGCGGCGTTGCGGCGGCATACGCCGGGCGCGACGAGCCTCGGCTCGGGCAGCGCCCATGTGACCTTCCATGTCAATGCGGGCGGCGGTCTTTCGAACATCTCAGCCTCGGGATCGAGCCCGGCCCATTCGGCGCTGGCGCGGCGCATCGTCGCTTCCTCGCGCGGACCGAGCATGTGCGGCTCGGCCTTCGTGAGCCAGGCTTTCGCCTTCCACTGACGAGAGCGGCGGCGGGCCAAGCGTCCGCCGCCCTCGCTTCATTCTTTTGTCGGACACTCTCCAATCGGGGACATGACGATGTTTGCGCGCATTACCCTCGCGCTGTTGGCGGCGACGGTCGCGCAGGCCGCGCGCGCCGAAGATGCGAAACCGGCCGCCCCGGCGCCGGCGCCAAGAGTCGCGACTCCAAGCCCCGCCGCGCCAGCTCCCGCGCCCAATGCAGCGTCGCCGGCCGCCGCGCCCGCGCCGGCCCCCGTCCTGTCCGAAAGCAAGTTCTTGAGCGCGCTCTATAGCGCCATCGCGAAGCGCACGCCCCAGACGAGCCCCGCCGGCGAAGGCGAAGTGACGGCGAGCTTCCATGTCAACGCGCAAGGCAAGATCGACAAGGTGACGATCGACAAGACGACGAGCCCCGCGCTCGCCGAGGCGGTG
Source organism: uncultured Alphaproteobacteria bacterium (assembly GCA_963706255.1). Lineage (GTDB taxonomy): Bacteria > Pseudomonadota > Alphaproteobacteria > Rhizobiales > Beijerinckiaceae > Methylocystis. The sequence goes on from CAVPMJ010000028.1 coordinate 111,481, forward strand.
AAGAAAATCCTGGCGAGCGTCGAAGCGCCCCCGCCCCCGGGCGGCTCGATGGACGTGGGTCAGACGTTCAAGTTTCGCGCCGGCGACCCGAGATGAAGCGGTCCGCAATTGACCTGGCCGTTCGGCCGGGATTGCACGGCGCATGAAGAGCGCGTGAGGCCGCGCGCAATTTTGTGAAGGGAGAGAAAGATGCGGCACATTTTTCGACTGACATTGGGTCTCGGCGCGCTGGCGATCGCCGGCGCGCTTTGCGGGACCTGCGCTGGCGCGCGACGATAAGCCGGAAGCGGCGCGCGAAGAAAAAGCCGAGGCGAAACCCGCGGAGAAGACCGAAGCGAAGCCAGAGGAGAAGACCGACGCGAAGCGCGAGGAAAACAAGCAGGAGAAACGCGCCGAAAAGCCGACCGCGAAGCAAACGGCCGATCACGGCGCCTATCTGCGCAAGCTCGGACAGTTGATCCGCGCGCGATCGCCGGGGACGACCAATCTCGGTGAGGGCAAAGCGGTCGTGCGTTTTCGTTTGGGGCCCACGGGCGCGACCAGCGGCGTCAGCATCATTTCGGCGACGACGCCGCGTCACGGCGAATTGGCGCGCTCGATCGTGTCGGGCCTGCGCGCGCCGCCCCCGCCCGGCGGCTCCTATGAAGGCGTGCAGAACTTTAGATTTCACTAGAGCGTCGACGCCGCGCGCATAATCGGCGCGCGGCGCCGCTTCGCAAGGAAACCGCCGCCGGCTTACGGCGCGACGCGAACAGGAGAGAAGAATGAAGCGCATGGCCCTTACTCTGCTCGCCGTTTGCCTCGCCAGCGCCGCCGTCGCCGAAGAGGGCGCAACGCCGGTCAAGGCCGACAAGGACGCCGCCGCGCCGACGACCCACAGCGCGATGAAACACCCCACCGCCGCCTGTTCGGAGGCCAAAGTCGCCTGCGGCATGACCGCCGTTCCGGCCTTCGCCAAGGACGGCAGGCTCTGGGTCGCCTTTTCGGTCGGCAAGAGCGTCTACGCCGCCGCCTCGACCGACAATGGCAAAAACTTCGGCGCGCCTGTCGTCGTGGCCACGGTCGGCGACGGCGTCGTCGACGCCAATGGCGACGGACGCCCAAAGATCGTCGCGCTTGCTGACGGAACGCTGCTCGTCAGCTACACTAACCGGCCGGAAAAGGTGATGATCGGCACGATTTTCACCGCCCGCTCGACCGACGGCGGCAAGACGTTTTCCGCGCCGCAGCCGCTCCTCACCGAGGGCGGCCAGCGTTTCGATAGCTTCGTCGTCAACCGCAAGGGCCGCATCTATGCCGCCTGGCTCGACAAGACCCATGCGCTGAAAGCCAAGGCGGAAGGCAAGGAATTCTTAGGGAGCGGCGTCGCCTTCGGCTGGTCGGACGACGGCGGCGCGACCTTCAAGGGCAAGTCGATCCTCATCGATCACGCCTGCGAATGCTGCCGCACCGCGGCGGCGCTCGACAGGGACGGAACGGCGGTCTTCGCCTGGCGTCAGGTGCTCGACGGCAATATCCGCGACCATATGGTCGCCAAGCTCTCCGCCGACGGCGCGCGGGCGACGCCGACGCGCGTCTCCGACGACGACTGGGCGATCAACAGCTGTCCGCATCACGGGCCTTCGCTCGCAATCGACGCTAGCGGCGGCTGGCATGTCGTCTGGTTCACCAATGGCAAGAAGCGGCAGGGCCTCTTCTATGCGCGCAGTCTCGACGGCGGCAAGAGCTTCTCCGCGCCGGAGAAATTCGGCGACGATGCGCGCGCGCCGGGCCATCCGACGCTGCTCGCGGCGAAAGGACGTCTCTACCGCGTCTGGAAGGAATTCGACGGAACGACGACGAGCATCGCGATGCAAATGTCGCGCGACAATGGCAAGAGCTGGAGCGCGCCGCGCGTGATGGCGGAAACCTCCGACGCCTCCGACCATCCCGAACTCATCGCCCATAAGAGCGCGGCCTATCTGTCGTGGCTTACGCATAAGGAAGGCTATCGGCTGCTGCCGCTGCCGCGCGACGAGAAAAGCGCCGCGGCGCTGCGCTAACGCAGCATTGTCATTCCCGACGCGCGCAACGCGCGCGATCGGGAATCCAGAGTCACAACACGAGTCTATAGGATTTGCTCTGGATTTCCGGTCAGGCCTACGGCCCGCCGGGAATGACAAGGCCGCAAATTCTCGGAACTGTCAGTCGGAATTCGCGTCATGCGCCTGCTCTCTCTCGTCCTCGCTTTCGCGCTCGTCGCCAGCAACGCCTATGCGCTCGACTTCAAGCCCTATGGCCGCGGCGCCTTCGCGCAATTGACGAAAGCGCATGCCGGCAAGCCGCTCATCGTGCATTTCTGGTCCGTGACCTGTCCGCCCTGCCTCGCCGAACTGCCGCAATGGGCGAAGATCGTCGCCGAGAAGAAGGCGATCGACGTCGTCTTCGTCAACACGGACGGCGACGAGGACCGCGCGCGCGCGCAAGCGCGCATCGAGAAGGCGGGACTGTACGAACGCGGCGCATTACGGCTTCTCCGACGATTTCGTCGAGAAGCTCTATTTCGAAGCCGACAAGACCTGGCGGGGCGAATTGCCCTTCACGGCGCTGGTCGCGCCCGACGGCGGGCTCGTGACGGTGACGGGCGCGATCGACGATCCGCTGATCGTCGAATGGCTGGAGAAGCGGAGCGGGAAGTAGGCCCGGCTACCTCGTCGCGCCGGGCTTCCACAATACGTCGCCCCTGTCGCGATTGACGTAGCGCGAGGCGACGAAGAGAAAATCCGACAGGCGATTGACATAAGCGAGCGCGGCCGGCTCGAGATGTTCGCCCTCGGTCTCGGCAAGGGTCACCATCACGCGTTCGGCGCGCCGACTGATCGTGCGGGCGAGATGCAGATGCGCGGCGGCCGCCGTTCCGCCCGGCAGCACGAAAGAGCGCAAGGGCGAAAGATCGGCGTTGAGCGCGTCGATCTCTTTCTCCAGCCGCGCCACCTGCGCAGGCGTGATGACGAGCCGCGTCGCGGGATCGATCTTTGTTCCCGGCGTCACCGGCGTTGCGAGCTCGGCGCCAAGATCGAAGAGATCGTTCTGGATGCGCTCGAGCATGGCGTCGAGCGCGGCGTCTTCGATCGCAAGACGCGCCACGCCGATGGCGGCGTTCGCTTCGTCGATCGCGCCATAGGCCTCGACGCGAATGTCGTCCTTGCGGCGGCGCGCGCCGTCGGCGAGCGATGTCGCGCCCTTGTCGCCGCCGCGCGTGTAGATTTTGTCCAGCTTGACCATTCTAACCTCTCTCGCAAATGGCAACTCGCCGCCATTTGCGAATCCCGCGCATGAGCGCGGACGCGCAGTCGCGCTTTTCCAAATCCCATAGGTCTCGGCCGACGCGATTTAGGGTCACCAGCGACCTCGCGCATAGAGCACGCCGAGAACGATCAAGAGCGCGATCAGCTGCAAGCCGACGCGCCAGCGCATGAGCTTCTGCGCGCGGGCGGGCGCGCCCGCGCCGCCGCGGAACATATTGACGAAGCCCGCAAGGACGACGAGCGCCACGACCGCGACCGCGACGATCACCAACACATTCGACCAATTCGTCATCAGCGGCGCTGCTCCCTTTATGCTGCGCTGTAGAGAAGCGCGAGGCGCGCCGCAAGACGTTTATCGCCGCAGGAGCCGCTGCAGATAGTCGAGCTCTTCTTGCGGACGCTCGGGCTGGCCGAGCCGGCGGCGCAATTCCTCCTGCACGCGATGGGCGCGCTGCGCCGGCGGCAGGCCGAGCGGATCATATTTGCCGCGCGTGGCGGCGCGGTCGCCATCGCCCGACGAGCGGCCGAGCGGATCGCGGCCCTTGCCCCTGCGGCCGCGCCGGCCGGGGCTTTGACCCTCGCCTTCCTCCTCGGCGCTCTCTTCGCCCTGGCCGCGCATCTGCTGCCCGAGCTTGTCTGCGCCCTTGCGCAGCGCCTGCACGGCGCGGCCCTGCGCGTCGACGGCCTTGGCGCGCCCCTCGCCGCCCTTGCCAAGCGCCTCTTCCGCTTCCTTCATCGCCTTGCGCGCTTCGTCGAGTTCTTCGCCCGCGTCGGCGTCGCCCTTGCGCAGCGCCTCCTGCTGGCGCTCCAAGCGCTCGCGCAGCGCCTGCTGGCGGCTGCGCTCGGCGCTGTTATCCTCGCTTTGCGGCGCGCCGCTCTGGCGCCGCCCACGCAAGGCGCGCTGCGATTCGGCGTCTTCCGGATATTTCATTCCCTGGAAAGTGTCGTCGCGCAATTGCTGCTCTTCGCGCGAAAGCCGATCGATCTCGTTCAGCGCGCGCGACATCTCGCGCGAACGCGCGGCGCGCTGGCCGGCGCCCTGCGCGCTCTGCACATTTTCGAGAATGTCCTGCAATTCGTCGAGGAGCTTTTGCGCCTGCGCCATATCGCCGGACTTCATCGCCTTGTTCATCTCGTCCAGCATCGCCTGCAGATCTTCGGGCGTCACCGAATCGCCGTCGCCGGCGTTCTCGCGCGGCGGCGCGCCTTCCGGCGGCAACCGGCTGCCGAGCTGTTGCAGGAATTTGTCGAGCGCGGCGCGCAGCTCCTCGGCGCGCTTGGCGATCTCCTCCTCGCTGTCGCCGCGCGCCATCGCGTCGCGCAATTCGCGCTCGGCGGCGCGCAGATCGCGTTCGGCCTGCGAAACGTCGCCTTCTTCGAGATTGAGCGCCATCGTCCACAACATGTCGGCGACATTGCGCAAATCGTCGTCGCTGCGCGGTCCCTCCAAGCTGCGGCGCGCGGCGCGCAGGCCGAGATGGATGGCGGATGGCGTCTCGAAGGCTTCGGGCGCGATCGAGAGCGCCTCCAGCGCGGCGCGGACGCTCGCGCGCGATTCCGGATCAAGGGCGAGAATGCGCCGCTGCTCGACGAGCGCGCGGGCGAGCGGCTTGACGAAGCGGCGTTGTGGCAGCGTCACCTCTATGGGATCGGAAGCGCCTTCATTGTCGGCGGCGTCCTTGGCGATGAGGCGCATCGACAGTTTCGCGCCGGCGAAGGGGCTGTCGGCGAGATCGATCGTCGCCTTGGCTTCGCCCTGCCCGCCGCCGCCCGGCGGCAGAGCGAGCGCGAGGCGCGGCGGCTCATAGAGCGCGCGGCGCCCCCCGGGCGGCTTGCTGAACGCCGCTTCGGCGCCGACGACGCCGTAATCGTCCTCGGCGCGAAAGGCGAGCGTCATCGAGCCGCGGGCGTTGTTGCGCGGCTTCTCGGTCAAAGCGATCGTCGGCGGCCTGTCGGGCAGCGCGACGAGATCGAAGCGCCGACCGTCGGGAAGCGACAATTGCGCGGCGCCGGCGAGCTTGAATGCCTGTTCCTTTGAGGCTTCTTTCGCCGCTTCTTTCCCCGGCTCCTGCGTGGCGGGGGCGAGTTCGCCGCTGACCGAAACGCCCGCGTCGGCCGGCCGAATGCGCAAAGTCGAATTGACTGGCGCCTCGACGGGAGCTTCGCTCTCCTGCGCGAGCACGATCGGCGGATGGCCCGTGTAGGCGGGAGGCTCCAGCCAGGCGTCGACTCGCGCCGTCGACCCGAAACTCGGCAAAGCGCGCCAGTCGAAAGCCGCGGCGAGGCGCGCGCGCTTTTCATCGCCCGCGACGAAAGCGGCCGACACCGCCGCGACGAGCGCCAAAGCGCGCAGAGCATAGGGGTCGCGTTGCGGAACGCCCGGCTGTGGCGCGGCCACGGGCGTCGCCGCCAGCGCCGCTTCGAGGCGCCTGCGGTGCAGCGTCCAGAGCGCGGCGGTGCCTGGATCGGCGTTTTGCGGCGCGAGCGTATCCTGCAAGGAAGACGCCGGGCGCAGCGCCGCATCGGCGCTTCCGTCAAGCCGCGCCATGGCGGCGCGGCGGCGCGGCCAACCGCGCATGATCTCCCGCGCGACGACATAGAGCGCCGCGAAGCCGAAGAGCGCGACGCCGCCGATCCGCGCTTCGAGCGGCGCGGCGCGCCAGAAACCCAGCCACGACAGCGCGAGAAAGAAAAGCGCGAGCGTCGCCAGCGCCATGCCCAGGCGCCAGACGCGTTCGGCGACGATCGCCAAGGCCGAGCGGCGCAGAAGCGCCTCAAGCCGCGACGGGGCTTTTTCCGCCTGCGGCGCGTCCTGATGCTGAAGCTCGTCCATTCACTCTCCGGCGGCGACCCTGCCGCGACTAGATGGCGGCATCAAGGAGACTAGACAATCCGGGCCGCGCAAGCCATCGCAACTTCCGGGCGTTGACGGCGCGCGCGCCGGCGCGGTTAACATCAATCATGAAGCGCGCCGCCAAAACGCCGCCTGACGTTATCTCGCAGCCGATCGCCGATCTCGCCGCCCTGCCGGCACCGGTCGCGGCGATCCGCGAGAAGATTCTCGCCGCCTGCGACAAGGGCGACGTGGAGGCCTTGCGCATTCCCATCGACTGGAACGAGACGCGCCCGCTCTTCGCCAAAAGCGGAGCCTTCAAGGCCGGAACCGATCCGATCGAAATTTTGAAAACGCTGTCTTTCGACGGCAAGGGGCGCGAGACGATTGCGCTCATTCGCGCCATTTTTGCCCAGCCCTTTGTCAAGATCGCGCGCGGCCCGGTGACGCTTTACGAATGGCCGGCCTTCGCGCGCCATGCGGCGGCGCCCGCGAATGAGGACGACGCGCGCGCAAGGTGGCGCTGCGTGCGCTTCGCCGATCTTGCGCGCTCCAACGCCGAAGGCAGGCCGCGCGCGACGCGGATCGGAATCGCGTCCGACGGCGTGTGGCATTATTTCTGGAGCGAAAACTGACACAGCCTATGGCCTAGCCTTTGCATCGGCGCCCGCATGGCTGATATTTTCAACCTCAACAACGAACTCCCCGCGCAGGTCGATTTCGCGGAAGCGCCGCCTGAAATCAACGAAGTGCTGAAAGAGGGGGTCGTCGCCTATCGCCGCGACCGCGACGCGGCGAACGCTTTGTTCCAGAAAGCGCTCGCCATGGCGCCGGAGGAGCTTTCCACCTATTTCTGCCTCTACAAGATTCACACTTACATGGGCGGGCTCGATTACGCCGCCGAGATCGCCGAGCAAGGGCTGCGCATCGCGACGCGCCAAGCGGGCTGGCCGGATGATCCGGCCCTCTGGCCGCCGCGCGCGGCGACGCACAAGGGACCGGGGCGTTTTGCGCTCTTTACGCTGAAGGCGCTCGCCTTCATCGAATTGAAGCGCGGCCGCCCCGAGATCACGCAGAAACATCTCGCGGCGCTCGCTACCGCCGATCCGACGGGCGAAGTCGGCTGGCCGGTGATCGCGGAGCTTGCGCAGGGCGTCGACGCCGACGCCTGAAGCATATTAGATCTCGCGCTCCTGCTCATGCGGCTTGGCGTGCGAGCGACCTTTTTCCTCGGCGCGTTTCAGCTCTTCCGCTTCATCGCCTTCGATCGCGCGCTCGGCGTCCTTCGCGGCGCGCTCCACCTTGCCGCTCTCGACGAATTTCTTCGTCGCGTCGTTATATTGCTTCGCCGCGGTGCGGCTGCCTTCGCCTTCGTTCTTCGGCTGCGCTTCGTTCTTCATGTTCATCGCGTTCTCCTGTCGCTAGCGCGCTTTCCGATCAGACGGAATCGTCTGATCGATAAGAAATCGCGCCAAATCGATAAGCTGGAGCAAGTTCTGATCGAAAAAGTCTGTCAACTTTTTCGGAACTTGCTCTGGCGACTGAACGCGATAAAGACGGCGATGTTCCGAAACTAACTGGCGCGCCGCTCGTTGCGCTTGCGCGTCGTAGCCGCCTCCTTGGCCGAAGCCGAGCGCTCCGCTGCAGGGCGCGCCGCCGAAGCTTCGCCGCCGCGCTTGCCGCCCTTTATGCGCCGCCGGATGGCCTGTCTCGGCGCCGCGGCCGGAGCCCGATTTCTTGCCGCCGCCGTCGTCCTTATTGACCGTCGCCCAGGCGATGCGTTCCGCGTCCTTCTCGGGCGCGCCGCGCTTCTCGTAGCTTTCCTCGATGTGTTCGGCCTTACGCTTCTGCTTGTCGGTGTAAGCCGATTTGTCTCCTTGGGGCATGGCTGCTCTCCTTCGCGCGCAACACTGTTATGAGCGAAGGAACCGCGCGCCGCGCCCTATGTTCCGCCTGTCTGCAAACTTTGCGAAAAGGCGACTACAGCGCGCCCCAAAAGCGCATCGGCGCGCCTTGCGCAGGCGTGACAAGCTCGCCTTCCCACATGACCTTGGCGCCGCGCACGAAGGTTCCCACCGGCCAGCCTGTCACTTCCTTGCCGTCATAAGGCGTCCAGCCGACGCGCGAGGCGATCCATGAATTGCGGATCGTCTCTCGTCGCTTCATGTCCACGATCGTGAGATCGGCGTCGTAGCCGACGGCGACGCGGCCCTTGCCGGCGAGGCCGAAGAGCCGCGCGGCGCCGGCGCTCGTTAAGTCGACGAAACGCTGCAGCGTGAGACGGCCCGCGTTCACATGGTCGAGCAGCAGCGGGACGAGCGTCTGCACGCCGGTCATGCCCGAAGGGCTCTCGGGATAGGGCTTGGCCTTCTCTTCAAGCGTATGCGGCGCATGGTCGGAGCCGAGCACATCGACGACGCCCTGCGCCACGCCCCGCCACAGGCCGTCGCGATGGCGCGCCTCGCGCACCGGCGGATTCATCTGCGCGAGCGTGCCGATGCGTTTGTATTCGCTCGAATCCATCGTCAGATGATGCGGCGTCACTTCGACGCTGGCGATGTCCTTGTGCTGCGCGAGCAGCGCGATCTCTTCTTCCGTCGTCACATGCAACACATGGACGAGCGCGCGCTGCTCGCGCGCGATCCGCATCAGCCGCTGCGTCGAGCGGAGCGCCGTCTCGACGTCGCGCCACACCGGATGCGAAGCGGGATCGCCGGGAACGCGCAGCGGCTTGCGCTCATTGAGCCGGTCTTCGTCCTCGCTGTGAAAGGCGGCGCGCCGGCGCGTATGCTTGAGCACTTCGGCGATGCCGACGTCGTCGGCGATAAGCAGCGAACCCGTCGACGAACCCATGAAGACCTTAACGCCCGCCGCGCCCGGCAGGCGCTCCAATTCGCCAAGACGGCGGGCGTTCTCATGCGTGCCGCCGACCCAAAAGGCGAAGTCGCAATGCATCCGTCCGCTCGCCCGCGCGACCTTATCGGCAAGCTCCGCCTCTCCGGTCGTGAGCGGATTGGTGTTCGGCATGTCGAAAACGCCGACGACGCCGCCGAGAACCGCGCCGCGCGAACCCGATTCCAGATCTTCCTTATGCGGCGCGCCCGGCTCGCGGAAATGCACCTGCGTATCGATGACGCCGGGCAGGACATGCAGGCCGCGGCAGTCGATCCGCTCGCCGGCCGAGGCGCGGGAGAGATCGCCGATTTCGGCGATCTTGCCGGCGCGGATACCGACGTCCCTCAGACCCTCGCCGTCATGATTGACGAGCGTCCCCCCCGAAAGGATGGCGTCGAAGACCTCCGGCATGAATGGCGCCTCGCTTGCGATGCAACCGCCCTAAGGCGAACTATTGTTGCTAATGCGCCAAAGGCGCGTGAGACTCAAGAAGCAGGGCCGACGGCGGCGAGGAGAAGCGATGACGACGGCGATCCTATTGACGGACCGGGGGGTTATCGAGGTTGCGGGCGAAGACGCGGGGAAATTCCTGCATAATCTCGTGACGAATAACATCGCCTCGCTCAAGCCCGGCGAAGCGCGTTTCGCCGCGCTGCTGACGCCGCAGGGCAAGATTTTGTTCGATTTCCTTGTCTTTGCTGTCGGCGAAGGACGTTATTTGCTCGATTGTCCGCTCTCTCTCGCCGCCGACCTCACAAAACGTCTGAATATTTACAAATTGCGTTTGAAACTGACGGTCGAGAATCGCAGCGGCGAATTTGAGGCGATCGCCTTTCCCGACGCGGCCGAGCCGCCGCATGTCGACGCTCTCGCGATCGCGCCGGATCCCCGCGCGCCGCTCGGATTCCGGGCGCTGGCGGAAAAGGGCAAGATTGTCGCGCTCGGCGAGCGCGCCGATTATGACGCACGGCGCATTCACGCGGCCGTGCCGCTCGGCGGCGTCGATTTCGCCTATGGCGCGGCGTTCCCGCATGAGACGAATATGGATCGCCTCGCCGGCGTGGATTTCACGAAGGGCTGCTTCGTCGGTCAGGAAGTCGTCTCGCGCATGAAGCATCGCGGCCTCGTGCGCAAACGCGTCGCGCCCTATCGCGCCAAGGGCGCCGCCCCGGCCCCGGGCGAAACAATTCGCGCCGGCGAGATGGAAATCGGCGTGACGGGATCGCGCCTGGGCGAAGAAGGCCTCGCGCTCGTGCGGCTCGATCGTCTCGCCGAGGCCAAGGAAAAAGGCGACGCGCCCGTGGCCGGGGGCGTCGCCTTGGAGTTCGCTATAGAAAACGGCGCCTTCCAGCCCGAGTGAGACCAGAAGGCGCCTGAGCTCGACAATCTAGGGGGAGTTTTTTTAAAAAACGCAGGCTCGTGGGAAAATCCGCGTTCCGACGCGACGCCGTCAGGCGCCAGTGAGGAGTTCGACGCCTTCCTTGCCGATCACGCGATGGATGTTGATCAGCAACTGAAGCACGACGCCGAACACGCCGAGCGCCATCCAGCCGAAGAACACGAAGCCCCAATGCAGCGGCGCAACGAACAGCTCCTCCATGAACCAGAAGGTGTGGCCCCATTCATTGAGACCGACGTTCGGAATGATCATGAAGGGTCCGATCGAGACGATCAGATAGGCAAGCGAATAGCCCTTCGAGAAGTATGGGATTCGCGTCTTGGCATGGAAGAAGCAGCCGATCGCCAGAATCGAGTAGATCGGGTAGCTCATATAGAACTCGATGATGTGCGACGGCGTGAAGTCCGTGTCGCGAATCACCGTCATGTGCCAAGTGCCGTCCTGCTCCGTGAAGAAGGACGCGCCCCAATAGATGCCGGCCGCATAGACCACGAGCCAAGCAGCATTGTCGGCGACGGCGCGCATTTCTTGACGCGGCGTCACGCTCGACATGTCGCGAATGCGGGTTTTCCAAAGATAGCCGGCAAGCGCGAGGCCCGAAACCAGTTCGAGCGGGATCTCGGTCCATAGGATCGACATCCAATAGGTCTGGAACTCGGGCGCGAATGAATCGAGCCCGGCCCGCCAGCCGTATACCTGCTCATAAATGCGCACGAGCAGATAGAAGCCGTTCAGCAAGCCAAGGCCGATCCACATTCCCCTGAGATCAACGACCGGCTGGGCGCGATCGATTGCGCCTGCAGCCGATTGCGTAGTTACGCTCATTTTCCTCTCCTCCGGTTCGACCGAAAAATGACGATGATTTTCCGGCGGCCTTCAGAGTCGCGCGCAAAACGGTCCTTTACAGCTTGGCGAGTTCGACATTAGTCTAGCAAAGTCGGACAGCGGGTTTGCCAATGTTGAGGCAAAGTTCGCCAAGAGGATTCGGCGAAGATGGACATCGCAATTCTCGGCTTTGAAAGCTGTCTGGGGCTGGGCTTCATCGGCGCCGCCGACATGCTGACCCTGAGCCGCCGCATGCTCGCCAAGAAAGACGCGCCCGAGCCCTATCGCGTGGTGACCGTCAGCCATGACGGTCAGCCCGTCCGCGACGGCGCCGGAAGGCGCTTCGAGGTCGACGCCCGTTTCGACGAAGTCGACGGCTGCGCCGCGATCATCGTCCCGGGCTATCTATGCGACGGTGGACATGCCCTGCCGCCAACGCCGGCGATCGGCGCGGCGGCGGCGTGGCTCCGTCGCCAGCATGCTCTGGGGGCGATCGTCGCGGGCTCCTGCAATGGCGCGTTCCTGCTCGGCGAAGCAGGCTTGCTGGATGGTCGCCGCTGCACGACGACCTGGTGGCGTCACAATGAGCTGAAAGCGCGCTATCCGCGCGCCGACGCGGCCTGGGGCGCCACGCTGATCGAGGACGGCCGCGTCGTCACCGCCGGCGGTCCCTTGTCATGGATCGATTTGTCGCTGCATATCATTCGCGCGCTGCTCGGGCCCGAAGCGGCGAAAAAGGCGGCCGATTTCACAGTCGTCGATACGGTTCCCTCGACGCAGGCGATCTACATTCCGCCCGGGCATCTCTCGGCGTCGAACCCCTTCCTGCTGGAGGCTGAGCATATCGTGCGCCAGGCCGGGGACGCGCCGCTCACGACGATCGAACTCGCGCGCTCGCTCGGTGTTTCCGAGCGCACCCTGCATCGTCGGCTGAAAGAGGCGTCGGGCGAAACCCCGAAGCATTTTCTCGACCGGGTTCGGTTCGAGACGGCGCGCATGCTGCTGGAGACGACGCGCAATTCGGTCAAGCAGCTCGCCGCCGCCTCGGGCTATGCGGATGAGACGAGTTTCCGTCGGGCTTTTCGTCGCTATTCAGGAATGACGCCGGGCGCCTATCGCTCATGGTCGCAGGCGCGGCGCGGCGTGAAGTGAACTTCCCACACCCCGCGTTAACCTAGATTGTCACAGAAATTTCACGCTATCGCAGGGGCGTGAAACGCGAACTAGCGCGCCCAAGCGTCCAGCGCGACGTCAAGGACGCGGCACAGGAAAACATTGCCGAACAGGATCGCCGCGATCGCCAAGGCGACGAATAAAACGTCGTTGAACGCAACATTTCCGGACGTTGGCTTGCCGGCGTCCTGCTCAGTCGTCTGCGCATCCATCGTTGCGTTCCTTGATTCCAAAATTGCCGTTGATCGTCTTTAACGCGAAGGCCGCCCGCCGAAGGTGCGCAAACGCACAAGGCGCGAAGCTAACGTCTCAACCGCTGATTGGTTTCCTTTCAACCTCAAAAAGATTGAAAATTTACGTCGCTCACGGACGGCCGCCCCATACTCCAGGCCATCCGAGATCGCCGGCGGTCTGAGGGCTGTTCCTGCGGCCCCGCTTCCGTTTCCCCACAAAGCCCGATAAGTTCCGCCCAACTGAGGCGCTTTTTATAAGTCGGCCAAAGACCGGCGGGTAGAGCCACAAAAAAACTTAAGGGAAGGACCACAAGTGAGCGGAAGCCAAAACACGAGCGGTCGCGTGACGGCGAGCGTTAACCTTCTTGCGGGAGAGATCGTCGACCGTCTGGTCGCGGGCGCCGAACATTACCGCGTCGCGGTTTCGCGAGGCAGTCTCGGCGAATTGCTGATCGACGCCGGCGCCAAAGTCCCGGGCGGGCTCGACGCCGGCCTGCTGCTCACCGAAATCTGCATGGGCGGGCTCGGCCGCGTCACGCTCGCGCATTCGCCGGGCGCCGCGAAATGGCCGTTCTGGCTGACGGTGATGAGCAAGGATCCGGTCGTCGCTTGCCTCGCCAGCCAATACGCCGGCTGGAGCCTCAGTCATGAGAAATTCTTCGCGCTGGGCTCGGGGCCGGGGCGCGCCCAGGCGCGCGCCGAAAAGCTTTTTGAGGAAATTTCCTATCGGGACAAGGCCGAACGCGTGACCATCGTGCTCGAAAGCGGCTCCCCGCCGCCCAAGGAAGTCGTCGAGAAGGTCGCGACGAAATCCGGCGTCAAACCCGAGAATGTCGCCTTCATCTATGCGCCGACCCAGTCGCTCGCCGGCAGCGTGCAGGTCGTCGGCCGGGTATTGGAGGTTGCGCTGCACAAGGCGCATGAGCTGCATTTCCCGCTCGACGACATCATTGACGGAATCGCGACCGCGCCGCTGTCGCCGCCGCACCCCGACTTCGTGCAGGCCATGGGCCGCACCAATGACGCGATCATCTACGCCGGGCGCGCCCATCTCTTCGTGAAGGGGTCGGCGGCGGCGGCCAAGGAGCTCGCCGAAAAGCTGCCGAGCGGCACGTCGCGCGACTATGGCCGGCCTTTCGCGGAAATTTTTAAAGCCTATAAGGGCGACTTCTATAAGATCGACGGCAGCCTGTTCTCGCCGGCCGAAGCGCTGGTGACGGCGGTCGAGACCGGCGAGACTTTCCGCGCCGGCGAGATCAATGAGGCGCTGCTCGACAAGTCGTTTGGGTGATGATGGCGCATCACCCTCCCCTTGATGGGGAAGGTCGAACCGCATAGCGGTTCGGGGTGACAGGTTCTCAGTGACGGCAGATTGTTTCACCCCTACCCGAGCGCCTCCGGCGCTCGACCTCCCCCTTCAAGGGGGAGGTAACGCGCCCCGCGTCGCGGTCTTCACCGACAAGCTCGACTGGCATGTCGAGAAGACGCTTCAAGCTTTTCGCTCAGCTGGCGCGACGCCTGTCGCCGTGCGGCTTTCCGCCTGCAAGATCGACACGAGCCGCGCATCGGGCCTCGCTGTTCCGGGCTTCCATGCCCTGCCCGATCTTGCGATCGTGCGCGCCATCGGCGACGGGTCGCTGGAGGCGATCACCATGCGGCTCGGCGCGCTGCACGCGCTGGAGGCCTTGGGCGTTCCGCTCGTCAACAGCGCGCGCGCGATCGAGCGCTGCACCGACAAGTCGATGGCGAGCTTTCTCCTGGCGCAGGCGGGCGTTCCGACGCCCGAAACTTTCGCGACGCAAACGCTAAGCGACGCGCGCGCCATTGCGCGACGCGAATGCAGAGAAGGTCCGCTCGTGATGAAGCCGCTGTTCGGCGCGCAAGGCTGGGGACTGCGGCTCGATTGAAAGCGAGAGCGACATTCCGTCGCTGGAAGAAGCGCGCGGCGTTTTTTATCTCCAGCGCTTTGTCGGGCCGACGCGGCCGCCCTTCGAAGACATGCGCATTCTCGTCTCGCGCGGCGAGATCGTCGCCGCCATGCGCCGCCGCTCCAGCCATTGGATCACAAATGTGCGCCAAGGCGCGAAACCCGTCGCGATTGAGCCGACGCCGCGCGAATGCGACATGGCTCTCGCCGCCGTGCGCGCGCTCGGCGTCGATTTCGCGGGCGTCGATCTCATCAACGATGAGAACGGCGCGCCGCTGGTTCTCGAAGTCAACAGCATGGCGGGCTGGAGCGGATTGCAGAAGGTGACGCCGTTTTCCATCGCCGAACGCCTCGCGGCGGACGCGCTGGCGCGTCTCGTTCCGGCGCGAGCCCGCCCCTGACATGGTTCAGCCGGCGACGCCGCAAGAGATCGCGCAGGCCTTCGTCGCCGCCTGCGAAGCGGAGCTCGCCGCCCCCAAGCCCGGCAATGTCCATGTCTTCGCCGCCGGCCATGGCATGGAGGCGCAAGATTTCATCGCAAGCGCCGCCGCCGCCGCGCCTTTCATCGCCGCCCCCCAGGCGAGCGTCGGCGAACGCATTCTCGGCGCGATCGAGGCCACATGGGCGAGAGTGGGCCAGAACACCAATCTCGGAATTGTTCTTCTTTGCGCGCCGCTCGCAAGCGCCGCCGCGACGGCAAAGAGCGCCGATTTGCGCCTTGAGACCGAGCGCGTTCTCGTCGGTCTCGACCGCGCCGACGCCGACGCCGCCTTTCGCGCCATCGCGCGCGCCCAACCGGCGGGGCTTGGCTCGGCGCCTCAGCATGACGTGCATGCGCCGGCCGAAACGACCCTCGTCGAAGCGATGCGCGCCGCCGCCCATCGCGACCGCATCGCCTGGCAATACGCCAATGGCTTTTCCGATATTTTCGATATTGGACTCAAGACCTTGGGAGAGGCGCGGGCGAGCGGGCGCGACGCGCCGCTTGCGACGCTCGCCGTCTATATCGCTTTCCTGAGCGCATTTCCGGACAGCCACGTCCTGCGCAAATATGGTGCGGCGGCGGCTGAAAGCGTGCGTGACGAAGCGGCGCTTTTCGCGGCGCGCCTCGCCGAGGCGGCGAACCGCGACGCGGCTTTCGAAATGGCGCTCGATTTCGACCGCGCGCTCAAGCGGCGCGGACTTAATCCTGGCGCCAGCGCCGATCTCACCGTCGCGGTTCTTTTCGCGGATAATCTGGCGGCCATCTTGGCAAGGGCGCGCAAAAATGTTTGAGTCCGCGCGCGCGGGGTGGTCTCGCGGCTATCTGGCCAACCGGTCGGGCTTTTCGCCCGGCGCCGAAGCGAGGATAGGGGGCGCTCGCGGCGCAATGGCGCGCGAGCGAACTTAAGGATTTCTGGGAGGAAACGCACATGGCTTTGATCAACAAAATGCTGGTCGGCAAGTCGCTGGTTGGCGACGGCAATGAGGTGGCGCATATCGACCTGATCATGGGTCCGCGCGGCTCGGCGGCGGAGCTCGCCTTCGCCAATGCGCTGGTCAACAACAAGGACGGCTTCACGACGCTGCTGGCGGTCGTCGCGCCGAACCTTCTGTGCAAGCCGAACACGATCCTGTTCAACAAGGTGACGATCAAGGGCGCCAAGCAGGCGGTTCAGATGTTCGGCCCGGCGCAGCATGGCGTCGCCAAGGCGGTGGCGGATTCGGTGGCCGAGGGCGTGATCCCGCTCGACGAAGCCGACGACATTTTCATCGCGGTCGGCGTGTTCATTCACTGGGACGCTTCGGACGACAAGAAGATCCAGGACTACAATTACACGGCGACGAAGGAAGCCATCGCCCGCGCGGTGAAGGGCGAGCCGAAGGCGTCCGAAGTCGTGGCCAAGCGCAACGACGCCAAGCATCCCTTCGCGCCAAACTAAGTCGCGCAACCGATGCGCAGCGGGGAGCCTCAATGGGCTTCCCGCCGTCGCGGGCCTAGGCGCCCTTGCCGCTCATGCGGTGACGCGGCGCGATAAATGGCGTCAGTAGGTTTTCAGTCTGGCGGGTATGAGGCTGGCGGCCAGCGAGAGATTTCGGCTTTCTTCGGGAAGCCGCAGCGAGGATAAAGGGGCATTCCGCGCGCGCAGACAGAAGACGCCGCAGGGACGCGAACGGCACCGGAAGGGATGGAATCATGGCTTCGTTCTTTGAGAAAATTCTTGGCGCGCTCTTTCCGAAGTCGTCGCCCGGCTTCACGTCGAGCAGCGCGAAGACCAGCGTCGGCGAGTCGCTGATCGGCGACGGCAATGAGGTGGCGCATATCGACCTGATCATGGGACCGCGCGGATCGGCGGCCGAGAAGGCCTTCGCCAACGGCCTCGTCAACAATAAGGACGGCTTCACGACATTGCTCGCCGTCATCGCGCCGAATCTGCTCGTCAAACCCTATACGATGATGTTCAACAAGGTGACGATCAAGAACGCCAAGCAGGCCGTTCAGATGTTCGGCCCGGCGCAATATGGCGTCGCCAAAGCCGTCGCCGACAGCGTCGCCGAAGGCGTGATCCCGATGAGCCAGGCCGACGACCTCTTCATCTGCGTCGGCGTCTTCATCCATTGGGAAGCCAACGACGATCAGAAGATTCAGGACTTCAACTATGCGGCGACGAAGGAAGCCATCGCCCGCGCGATGAAGGGCGATCCGACGGCGCAAAGCGTGCTCTCGGCGCGCGTCACCGCGAAGCACCCCTTCGCCGCGAACTGATCGAAAGCCTTTGCCTTAGGAAAAAAGGGAGCCCTTCGCGGCTCCCTTTTTATTGCGCGGGCGTTGCGTCGAAACGCATATGTTCCGAAGGCGTGAGCCGCCCGTCATGAAGCGCCGTCGCGACAAGCGCGCCGGCCGCGCCCACCGCCTCAAGCCGCGCGAGATCGCCGGCGCCGCGCAAGCCGCCTGCGGCATAGACGCGCCGATCTCCCGCGCGCGCGACGATTTCAGACACGCGCTCAATATCGGGCCCCCCGCTCGAACCGACCCGCGCGAGCGTCATGACGATGACCCGCTGCGGCCATAGCGCGGGCATCGAGAGCAACGCCTCGGGACCAAGAAAGGCGGACCCGCGAAAATCGAGCGAGAGGACGAAATCCGAATCGTCGCGCGCGACGCGCAATGTTTCGACATCCTGCAAGGATTCGCTGCCGATAATGGCGTCGACGCGCGCCATCCCGCGCCAATCGTGAAACTTCGCGCCCGCGTCGATCATCAAGCGAATTTTCGGGAAGGCGTTTTTGAGCTTAACGATCGCCGCGCGATTGTCGCCTCGCGCCTCGATTGCGTCGAGGTCGGCGACGTAAATCGTCTCGAAGGGATAAAGATTCAAGAAGCCCGCGACGACGTCGGTCGGCGCGCTCGTTCTTGCAAGCGGCGTTACGATCGGCCGATAGTTCGCGCGATCCCCCGCGACGGCGCGCACGACCTCGCCCTCGCGAATATCGATGACGGGAATGACATGCATGAGGCATTATAGCGGCGTTGCGCGCAAAGGGCGCGAAGGATTAGTCATGACGCCACGCAGCTTCGCCGTCGCTTTTCTCGCTTTCGGGCTCGCTGTCGCAGCAAACGCGCAGACGCCGGCGCAGCCGGACTGGCCTTGCAAGCAGGTGCGCGTGCCGGACATGGCGCTCGGCGGCGTCTGGACGGGGCCGCCGCTCGACGCCGCGCTGAAGCGATGGCGCGAAGATTCGGCGGTCGCCGACCTCGTGGCGCGCATCGGACCGCGCCGCACGCCGATGGACGAGGCGGAGCGGCTCATCGCCGATTTCGCCAAGTCCGCCGGCGACAAGCGCAAGGAGCGCCTAACGACGCTTTTCGCCGGCGTTTATGAGCGCATGAATGACGAGCGGCGCGACATCGTCAACGGCCTCGATCGTTTCGGCCGGCGCCTGAAGGAGATGGCGGAAAAGACGCGCGAGGAGACGCAGGCCTTGCGCGATTTGCAGGACAAGACGCCCGCCGACCCCGACGCGGTCAGGAAGGCGAGCGAGGCTTTGCAATGGCGTCTGCGCCTGTTCGAGGAGCAGCGACGGATGATCGGCTTCGTTTGCGAAAGCCCTGCGCTGATCGAGCAACGCTTCGGCGCGCTGGCAAGGGCGATCATCGCGGCGATGGAGTGAGACGGAGTCGGATTGATCCGTTCACTTGGCGTGTCATTCCCGGCAGGCCAACGGCCTGACCGGGAATCCAGAAACGATCAGAGAAAGCTGGCCTTGCTCTGGATTCCCGATCGCTTCGCTGACGCGAAGCGTCGGGAATGACGGCCCTGGCCTTAATTGAATCGCTCTATTCCCGCGGCTCGGGCTGGCGCTCCTCGAGCGGATGCCCCGCCTGCTCCCAACCGTCGGCGCCGAGCGGATACCAAGCGACATTTGAATAGCCGAGCGCGAGCGCACGCTTGGCGGCGTTCCATGACGCCCAGCAATTGGTGCGGCAGTAGAAGACGAGCGCCTTCGACTTGTCGCCGCCGCTCGCCTTGGCGAGTCCTCGTTCGAAATAACGCGCCATCGGCTCGGATAATTCGCCAAAACCCGTGTCTGGAAGCCAGATGCTGCCCGGGATGTCGAAACGTTTTGGGTCCCGCCAGACGGCGTTCTTGGGCAGGCCTTCAGGCTTTGGCGGATGCGACAGCGCGTCTATGAAGACCGCCTTCTTCTCGCTCCACAACTCAAAGGCCTGCGGCGTGTCGAGCGCCGTCGCGCCCTTCAGCGTCGCAGGCGTCGGCGCGTGATAATTGTCGAGACGATAGGTTTCGGGCTCGGGCGGCGGGGCGTCGGTCGACGCGGCGGGCGAGGCGCCAAGAAGCGCCAGCGCCGCGCAAAGCGCGAGAAGCCGGCGGGCCGAAAATATCATCGCGTCACCGTGATCGTGTGTCCCGCATCGTCGATCAAGGGCACGCCATAGTCCATCAGAATGCGCTCCAACTCGGACTTGTTCTGCGCGATCAGCGTATTGAGTTCGCGCTTCCAATTCTGGTCGGAATGGCGAACGCCGAAAGCGATGCGAAAAGCCATGCGCGCGCCGGGCGTTTCCGGCAGCGGCGTCACAGTGAGCTTGGTCGCGGATTGTTTGGCGTAGAAACCCGCAATCGGTCCCCACAGCAGCGCGACGTCGATATCGCCCTTTTCGAGGTCGTGGACCATCGCCGCGCCCGAGGATTCGACGCGCGTGTCGACCATCAGCGGATAGGGCTTGATCGCCCCCATCAAGCCCTGCATCGCCAGCACATTCCCCGGCGGCGTATTGGCGACGAGGCCGATGCGATGCGGCTTCTCTTTCAGACGCGGATCGTCGAGCGCGGCGATCCCATCAAGATCGGAGCCGGCGCGCGTCACGATCGGCATAGGTCGTGCGATAATAAGGATTGGTCGGCTGCACGAGGTCGTTGCCCTGCGGCATGCCGAGGATCACGTCGCATAGATGCGCATTGAGCGTGTTGCGCACGAAGCCCGTGGCGCCGGGATAGAAGGAATAGGCGAGCGCCTTGCCGAGCTTCTTGGCGAGAAATTCGGCGATCTTGTTCTCGAAGCCCTCGCCCTTCTCATTGGAGAAGGGAAGATTGTTCGGATCGGCGCAGACGCGCAGCGTCTTGGGATCGACGAGTTCGATCGAGCCCTTGCTGTCGTCGCCCCTGGCGCCGAAATCCGGCCCCATGTGCTGCGCAAAGCCGGACGCCGTCGCAAACAGGATCGCGGCGGCGGAAGAAAAGAGCGCGGCGAAGCCGCGCCGTTTTATTCTTGAGACGATCATGCGATCGGCCGTAAACGCCTACTTCTTGCCCATGCACTCCGCTTCGGCCTTGGCGAAGGCCTCGGGGCGCTCCTCTTTCTTCTCCGGACGGCCCGGCTGAATGGCGTCGGTCGAGAGCGCGCGCAGATAGACATATAGGTCGTCGATGTAGCAGGAAGCGTTCTTATTGTCGGCGAAAGCCGGCATGACGCTGTTGCCGTTCTGACGGCCGCCGATGACGATGCCGGCGAATTCGGCATAGTCGAAACGCTTCACCGAATCCTTGAGGGCCGGAGCATAGGTCGAGCCGCCGCCGTTCGGACCGTGGCAGACATGGCATTCGGCGTGATAGCGGCGATAGCCGGAGAAGGTGTACCAGTCGACCTTGCCATCGCTTGACGTTATAAGTGGGATCGCCTTTGGCGTCGAAATATTTGCCGTCGACGGATTTGACGGCCTTGGGATCTCCCGGCGCTTCGGCCATCGCGGAGGCTCCCATCAACATGCTGACGCCCAGAGCCAACGCTCCGGCAAGCGACGATCTCATCACTCTCTCCTTGATCTTTTCCTACCCTGGAAACACTGGCGCCCGGCGGACACCTTGAACAGGTGCGCGCCGAGCGCCGATTTTTCGTAACGCTACGCTCTTCTCTGATTAGTTCGGCAGAGCGAAGACGGTCAAGACGCCGCCGAGCGCCGTGTAGTTGGCGAGCGAGGCGTAGTTGCCGACCGCGCCGAGACCCTCGTTGCTCTTCGAGAGGCCCGCCGCGAGGCCGATGCCGGCCCAGCCGCCGACGCCCGAGAGCACCGCGACATATTGCTTGCCGCCGCTCTCATAGATCGTGACGTTGCCGATGATGCCCGACGGAGTCTTGTACTTATAGAGCTCCTTGCCGGTCTTGGTGTCGACCGCCTTCAGATAGCCTTCGAGCGTGCCATAGAAGGTGATGCCGCCGTCCGTCGAGGTGGCGCCGCCCCACACGGAGAACTGCTCCTTGTTCGACCAGACGATCTTGCCCGTCTTGGCGTCCCAGGCGATGAAGTTGCCAGTGTGGGTCTCGCCCTTGTCCTTGCCCGCCGGGAACATTTCCAGCGTCGCGCCGACATAGGGCTGGCCCGCCGTGTAGCTCACGCGGAAGGGCTCATAGTCCATGCAGACGTGGTTCGTCGGCACCAGGAAGAGGCCCGTCGCCGCGATCATAGGACGCCGGTTGCTGGTCCTTCGAACCCAGCGCCGCCGGACAGACATACTGCGTGTTGACGTCCTCGCCATTCTGCTCGGTCGAATATTTCGACGACGACCAGCGGACGGCCATAGGTCTTGGAGTTCTTGTCCATGTCGACCTTGGTCGCCCAGTTCACGGCCGGATCGAATTTCTCGGCGACGAGCAATTCGCCGGTGACGCGATCGAGCGTATAGCCGAAGCCGTTGCGGTCGAAGTGGACGAGCGTCTTACGCTTGACGCCGCCCATGTCCTGGTCGGCGAGGATCATCTCGTTGATGCCGTCATAGTCCCACTCGTCGTGGGGCGTCATCTGGTAGAGCCACTTCACCTTGCCGGTGTCGAGGTCGCGCGCCCAGACGGTCATCGACCAGCGATTGTCGCCCGGACGCTGTTTCGGGTTCCAGGTCGAGGGGTTGCCCGAGCCGTAGTAAACGAGGTTCAGCTCCGGATCATAGCTGTACCAGCCCCAGGTGGTGCCGCCGCCGATCTGCCACTGATCGCCTTCCCAGGTCGAGATGCCCGAGTCCTTGCCCACCGGCTTGCCGAGATGGGTCGTCGCGGCCGGATCGATGAGCGTGTCGGCGTCCGGGCCCATCGAATAGCCGCGCCACGCCTGCTTGCCGGTCTTGACGTCGTAAGCGGTGATATGGCCGCGCACGCCGAATTCGCCGCCGGCGATGCCGACGAACACCTTGTCCTTGAAGACATGCGGCGCGGCGGTCGAGGTCTGGCCCTTCGCCGGATCGCCGTTCTTCACCGACCAGGCGAGCTTGCCGGTCTTGGCGTCGAGCGCGACGAGAGTCGTGTCGGCCTGAGCGAGGAAAATCTTGCCGTCGCCATAGGCGAGGCCGCGATTGACCGTGTCGCAGCACATCACCGGAACGACGGACGGATCCTGCTTGGGCTCATATTTCCAGAGGATCTTGTGATCGGGGTCCTTCAGGTCGAGCGCATAGACGATTATTGGGGAACGGCGTATGCAGATACATGACGTCGCCGATCACGAGCGGCGCGCCTTCATGGCCGCGCAGCACGCCGGTCGAGAACTGCCACGCCGGCGCAAGCTTGCCGACGTTCTCGGTCGTGATCTGCTTGAGAGCGGAATGGCGCAGGTTGGCGTAGTCGCCCGTCGGCATCACCCACTGCTTCGCGTCCTTCTGCAGGGTCAGCAACTCGTCGGAGGCGCCAGCCGCCGCCGCGCCACTGGGCGCGGCCCAGTTTTGCGCATTCGCAGCGCCGGCGAGCGCGAGAACAGCCACCGAAGTCGACAACAACAGTCTATGCATGAGCTTTTCCTCCTGACGACGTGTGGCGCGCATTATGATTGCGCCGCCTCCGACGTCGTGCCTCCTAGGCGCCTCGACATTGGGAAGGCGATTTCCGTTTTTGTCTCTTGCCGGCGGGACAAAAAATCCCCCGGCGGCGAGAAGCTCCCGGTTCCCGTCCGGAAGACATCTTTTAACTCGGAAACGGCGGGATAATATGTCGCGAGCAATTGAATCGCAATCGCAAAAAACGCTGGCGCGGCCCTGCGCGGCGCGCGCATCGGCGCAGGCGACAAACTTACAAGGCGAACAATATGTTGCGTCTATGTTCGCGCTCCGTCGCACTCGCCGCGCTACTCGCGCCGCCAATGCGGCGCCGGCCTTTTCTCTCAAGGAAATCGCGCCGGGCATATATGCGCATCAAGGCGAAACTTCCCTGATGACGCGGGAAAATGCGGGCGACATCGCCAATCTCGGCGCGATCGTCGGCGACGACGCCGTCGCGGTGATCGACACGGGCGGCAGCCTCATCGAAGGGCGCGCCTTTCTCGCCGCTTTGCGCGAGCGGACGCAAAAGCCGATCCGCTATGTCATCAACACCCACGCGCATCCCGATCACGTTTTCGGCAATGGCGCCTTCGTCGAGACCGGCGCGATTTTCGTCGGCCACAAAAATCTGCCGCGCGCGCTCGCGTCGCGGGGGCCGCATTATCTTTCCGCCTTTCGCGCGCAGATGGGCGACGCGCTCGACGGCGTCACGATCGTGCCGCCGACGCTGACGGTCGAGGATAAGATGACGCTCGATCTCGGCCATCGCGAGATCGTCCTGCAGGCCTGGCGCACGGCGCATAGCGAATGCGACCTGACGATTCTCGACAATCGCAGCGGCGTGCTCTTTGCCGGCGACCTGCTGTTTCTCCAACATGTGCCGGTCGTCGACGGCAGCCTCTTGGGCTTTCTCGACGTCGCCGACAAACTCGCGGCCGTGAAGGCGACGCAGGTCGTCGCCGGTCATGGCCCCATGCCCGCCCCTTGGCCCAAGGCGCTCGACGACCAGCGCGCCTATCTGACGCGGCTGACCGCCGACTTGCGCGCCGCGATCAAGAAGGGCGAGGGCGTCGCCGCCGCGGCGCAAGACCGCCGGCGCGCGAAGAGCGCGGCAAATGGCGGCTCTTCGACGACTATAACGCCCGCAACGCCACCGCGGGTTTCGCGGAGCTGGAGTGGGAGACGCCCTGACCGAGCGGCGCCCGATGATGACTTTGTCTCATGACCCGGCGCGAAACTCGTCTATGCTGGCGGGCAAGAGCCTTAAGGCCGCTCGCCGCCAGGGATGCAGGAACATGCTCAACAGAGTCGCGCGCCGCGCCGCCGGCGCAGCCCTTTTCGCCGGCCTCGTTGCGAGCGGCGCTTTCGCCCAGTCGGCGCCCGACCCCTGGCCGGGCCTTGTCGCCGACATTTTCCAAAATCGCGCCATCGCGACGGCCGACGGCGTCGTGACGCTCGAGGCGCCGACGCGCGCCGAAGACGCGGCGATCGTGCCGATGACGATGCGCTTTTCCGATCCCGCGCAGATAAAACTCGCGACGCTCGTCGTCGATCAGAACCCGATGCCGATGGCCGCCGCCTTCACGCTCGGCGAAAAATCTGGCGTCGGCTTCATCGAAACGCGCGTGCGGGTGAATTCCTACAGCAACGTCCATGCGGTGGCCGAGACGCGCGACGGCAAGCTGCGCGCCGACGCGAAATTCGTCAAAGCCTCGGGCGGCTGCTCGGCGCCGGCGGTCAAGGATCAGGACGAGGCCATCGCCAATCTCGGCAAGATGAAATATCGCGAATTCAAGAGCGCCGACGCGACAAAGCGCGAGGCGCAGATCATGATCCGCCATCCCAATAGCTCCGGCATGCAGATGGATCCGGTCTCTCGCGCCTATCTCCCCGCCCATTTCATCGACGCGGTGGAAGTGTGGCAAGGCGACGCGCTCATCTTCAAGATGGAGGGCGGCATTTCGCTGTCCGAGGACCCGGCTTTCCGCTTCAGCTATGCGCCGAACGGCGCCAAAACTCTGCGCGTCGAGGCGCATGACAATAAGGGCGGCGTCTATAAGGGCGAGTGGCCGATCGGCGAGGCTTCCTGAGCGCGTTTAATAAGTCGCGGCGAGATAGTCGACGATCGCCTTCGCGTCTTCGTCATTGATCGGCGCATGGTAGGATTTGATCATTTTTCTGACGACGCCTTCCCAGAAGGTCCGGCCCATTCCCGGGGGCTGGCGGTCGATGTAATCGACCGAATGGCACGCGACGCAATTGTTCTGCGCCGTTTCCTGGCCTGGGCCGGGACGCAGCGTCGCCGTCTCGTCGGGGAGAGAATAGGTTAGCGGCTTGGCGTCGCAGAGCGACGCGAGCGGAAAGGCGAGCGACGCCGCGGTCAGAAGGCAAAGGATTCGCTTGTGAGGCCGCATGCGTTTCCTTCAGATCGCCTCGACCCGAACGGTCTCCACGACATTTCTCATATAGCCGGCGTGATTCCATTGAGGCGCCAGCGGCTGCGCCTCGCCCGCGCGATTGATCGCGCGCGACTTCAGCTCATGGACGCCTTTTGGCAGCGACAGTTCAATCCGCCATTCGCGGAAGGAATGTCGCCCCAGATCGTCGCCGAGCCGCGCCGCCGTCCAGTTGGAGCCGCCGTCGGCGGACACGAGCACATCCTTGATCCCATGGCCGCCGTCGAAGGCGACGCCCCGCAACGGCAGGGCGGCGTGCGCCCCGACTTTCGCGCCGTCCGATAGATTGGTGATGAAGCTGCGCACGTTCAGGCGCTTGATCGGCGTCGTCGCGGCGGCGGGCGCGCCGGGCGACGCGCAAACGCAATCATTGTCGGGAATGCGATAGGCGCTCGACATCCAATAGCCATCGAACGCCCCGTCTAACACCGTGATCTCGTTCAAATGTTTGACCCAATAGGTTCCGTAATAGCCGGGGACCACCAGACGCAGCGGATAGCCATTCAGCCAAGGGAGATCCTCGCCGTTCATGGCGTAGGCGATCATGACTTCGCCGTCGCCGGCATGGCCGATGTCGAGCGCTTTCACGAAATCGGGCGTCTCAGGCGCCAGCGGTCTGTCGAGGCCATTGAAGGCGACGGCCTGAGCGCCCGCCCGCGCGCCGGCCTTTTCGAGAAGCGCTTTAAGCGGCGCGCCGCGCCAGCGCGCGTTGCCCATGGCGCCATGCCCAAGCTGGCCGCCGCCGACGCGAGGCTCCACGAAACCGCGGCTGTTGCCGGAACATTGATTGACCGCAACGATCTCGATCGGTTCGAAGTCGCGTTTCAAATCGTCAAGCGATAGCGATAGCGGGCGATCGACATGTCCCTTCACTTCGAGCCGGAAAAGGTCGGGGTCGATGCTGAGCGGAATGTCGGAGAGATGGTAGCGAACGAAGAAAGCGTCGTTAGGCGTGATGACGCTTTCGTCGAAGACGGAAAAGGGCGTTTCAAGCTGGGGCGGTCGCGCCGTGTGTTGAATGAGGGGCCGTTTTCCCGGGTAGCGCACGAGCGGTCGTTCGCCATTAACGAAAGGCAAGTGGGCGCGCTCGGCCGCGAGGGCGTGCGCCTGCGGCAAGGAGGGGAGAGCGAGACCCACGGTCGCGCCCGTCAAAAAGGAGCGTCTGTTCAGCCTCAGGCTCATCGCCTCACCGCGCGGACTCGCTAGACGAGCCGGCAGGCGGCATTGCCGAGCATGCGAAAAGGGTCACACGCCCCAGATGGTCCTTGCCGCGCAAATGGCCAGTGGGAGGATCGCCAGCGCGCAGACGCCCGCAACGCAAAGAATCCGCTCCAGATCGCTCGCCGGCTCCGGACGGGCCTTCTCCCGCCACGCTCTGTCCTGCCAATGGATGAACGCCATCACAACCCCCGATACGCTTGCGGCCCCTCTCCGCTTCGGGCGCGCTCGCCGTAAAGCCTCGGGCCAGTCCGTTAACGCGCGAGCGCCGAGATTCGTTGCAAATTTATCGAGCGCGGCAGGCGGGCGCGGATTCAGCGCCTATGGCGAACGCAAGCCTAACGGGCGGCGCGGGCCATGGGCGCCGGGCGGATATGGCTCGCGGCGGGCGGCGCGGGCGCGGCGCTCTCGCTGAAAAGCTCGGCGAGCTTTTCGGTCATGGCGCCGCCCAGCTCCTCGGCGTCGACGATCGTCACGGCGCGGCGGTAATAGCGCGTCACGTCATGGCCGATGCCGATGGCGATGAGCTCCACCGGCGATTTGGTCTCGATATCGTGAATGACCTGCCGGAGATGCCGCTCCAGATAGTTCCCCGGATTGACCGAAAGCGTCGAATCGTCGACCGGCGCGCCGTCGGAAATCATCATCAGAATACGCCGCTGCTCGGTGCGCGCGAGCAGACGGCGATGCGCCCAGTCCAGCGCCTCGCCGTCGATATTCTCCTTCAACAATCCTTCGCGCATCATCAGGCCGAGATTGCGCCGCGCGCGACGCCAAGGCGCATCGGCGGCCTTATAGATGATGTGGCGGATGTCGTTGAGGCGGCCAGGATTGGGTTTCTTGCCCTCGGCGATCCAGGCTTCGCGCGATTGGCCGCCCTTCCAGGCGCGGGTGGTGAAGCCCAGAATCTCGACCTTGACGCCGCAGCGCTCCAGCGTGCGGGCGAGAATGTCGGCGCAGGTGGCGGCGACGGTGATCGGGCGCCCGCGCATGGAGCCGGAATTGTCGAGAAGCAGCGTCACGACCGTGTCGCGGAAGTCCATGTCCTTCTCGCGCTTGAAGGACAGGGGCTGTTGCGGGTCGATGATGACGCGCGGCAAGCGCGCCGGGTCGAGCATCCCTTCTTCGAGATCGAACTCCCAGGAACGGCTCTGCTGCGCCATGAGGCGCCGTTGCAGGCGATTGGCGAGCCGCCCGACGACGGAGGAAAGATGCAAGAGCTGTTTGTCGAGATAGGCGCGAAGCCGATCAAGCTCTTCGAGGTCGCATAATTCCTCGGCGCGCACGGTTTCGTCGAAGCGCGTGGTGTAGGCGCGATAATCCGCGCCGGAGCGCTCGGCCGCGCCGGTCGAGGGCCGGCGCGCCTCGGCTGCCTCCTCGGCGTCGCCGGCGTCCGACTCCTGCTCGGTCTCGCCATAGGGCGCTTCGGCGGAATCGCTTTCGCCCTCCTCGCTCGCGTCATCGGCGGCGAGCGCCGTCTCCATGTCGGCGGCGCTTTTCGACTCCTCGTCGTCCTTGTCCTCGTTCTCGCTTTCGTCCGGGTTTTGCGGCGCCTCGTCGCTCTCCTCCTCGGATTGCGATTCATCGGGCGACTCGCCGCTCGCCATGTCGAGATGCGAGAGCAGCTCGCGCACGATCTGCGCGAAGAGCCGCTGATCCTCGACCGCGCCGGAGAGCCGATCGAGATCGGCGCCGGCGCGCTCCTCGAGCGTGTCGCGCCACAGTTCGACGATTTTTTGCGCATGCGGCGGCGGGCCAAGGCCGGTCAGGCGTTGGCGGGCGAGAAGCGCCAGCGCATCCTCGAGCGGCGCGTCCTCTCGGCTCGCCGCCTCGGCGGCATGCGCGCGCTGATAGCGGTCGTCGAGCATGGCGTCGATATTGGCGGCGACGCCGGCCATCCGCTTCGCGCCGATCGATTCGCAGCGCGCCTGCTCCAAGGCGTCGAAGGCGGCGCGCGCTTCCATTGTCTCCGGCGAATAGCGGCGATGCAGCGCGTCGTCGTGACAGGCGAGGCGCAAAGCGAGCGAATCCGCCTGGCCGCGCAAAATGGCGGCGTCCTTTGGCGTCAGCTTCCTCGGCGGCTCGGTGAGCCGCGCCTTGGCGCTCTCATTGGCGCCGGGCTGGGCCGAGATGAGCGAGGGCCGTTCGGGCGCGAAAATCACGTCGAGCGCGGGCGTCTTCGCCATGGCGCGCATGGCGCCGGCGACCGCGCGCTTGAACGGCTCCTGCGGCGCCTCCTTGGGCGAGGCGGGACGGCGGTTTGTCGGCGGCGGGGGCATGGAGACTATATAGACCAGTTCGCGCGGGCGCCGGAAGGAAAAGCCTCACGCGATTCGCGGCGCCGACGCCTTACCAATATCTCCAGAGGCGTCCGCCGTACAAGCCCGGCCCGGCGCCATAGGGGTAGTTGAGACTGGCGCGGCGGTCGGCGTCGCGATTGAGATCGACGTCGAGCAGGCATTTCGAGAAGGCGTCCGTTCCCTTGCGAAAGCCATAACCGCGGCAGCGGACTTCATCCGCGGCGCGCTGCTCGCCGGTCGAGGCGCAGGCGCCGATGAGAAGCGCCATCATGGATATGGCGATTAATCTTCCGATCCGCATGTCGCAATCCTCTACCCGGCCGGGGGCGATTCTTGGGCGCTTTAGGACATTTTCCGCTTGGCAGGCGCCGATTCGGCGTCAGAAAAATACGTCAACTCGTGAAGCGCGCGCTGTCCGTGACGCGATGCGTCATGAATGCGTCCGAGCCAGAGTGAATCAAGTCGCTTAAAATTGCGCAAAGATCGGGCGGCTTTGTTGGCGCAGAATTTCAGCCTGCCGCCATGCAAAGATTGCGCGATTCCTTACAATTTACGCTCGGCCTTGTTGAAATTGGAGAGATCACCTTCCGCCGCCGCGCGCCGGCGCCAGGATTTCGCGACGGCCGGATATTTTATCTCCTTGGAGATGCGCGAAATCTGTTGCTGCAATTTCTCGCTTCCGCAGGCGGGACAGGCCGGGACATCCGAGGCGCGCACCAGCAGTTCGAATTCGGCGGCGCAGGCGTCGCAGACATAGGCGTAAAGCGGCATCAGGACCTCGCGTCACATGGCGGTTACGGAACGCCATCGCGCGAGCAATTTTCGTTCCGGCCGCTGTCCGCTACGTCATCACCACATTCACCGCGCTTTCGGGCAGCTCCTTGCCGAAGCAACGCTGGTAGAATTCGGCGACCAGCGGACGCTCCAGCTCGTCGCATTTGTTCAGAAACGTCAGGCGGAAGGCGAAGCCGACATCGCCGAAAATTTCGGCGTTCTCGGCCCAGGTGATGACCGTGCGGGGACTCATCACAGTGGAAAGATCGCCGGCCATGAAGGCGTTGCGCGTCAGATCCGCGACGCGCACCATCTTGTTGGCGACGTCGCGGCCTTCCTTGCTCGCGCCGTAAGACTTGACCTTGGCGAGCACAATATTGGTCTCCGCGTCATGCGGCAGATAATTCAGCGTCGCGACGATCGACCAGCGGTCCATCTGCGCCTGATTGATCTGCTGCGTGCCGTGATAAAGGCCCGACGTGTCGCCCAGCCCCACCGTATTGGCGGTCGAGAACAGCCGAAACGCCGGATGCGGACGGATGACGCGATTCTGATCGAGGAGCGTCAAGCGGCCCGAGACTTCCAGCACGCGCTGGATGACGAACATCACATCCGGGCGGCCGGCGTCATATTCGTCGAAACAGAGCGCGACATTGTGCTGAACCGCCCAGGGCAGGATGCCGTCGCGAAACTCCGTGACCTGCTTGCCGTCCTTGAGGACGATGGCGTCCTTGCCGACGAGGTCGATGCGCGAGATGTGGCTGTCGAGATTGACGCGCACGAAGGGCCAGTTGAGGCGCGCCGCGACCTGCTCGATATGCGTCGACTTGCCGGTGCCGTGATAGCCCGTGACCATCACGCGGCGGTTCTTGGCGAAGCCGGCGAGAATGGCGAGCGTCGTCTGCCGGTCGAAGAGATAGTCCGGGTCGAGGTCCGGCGCATGCTCGTTCCGCTCGGAGAAGGCGGGAACCTCCATGTCCGAGTCGATCCCGAAGACCTGACGCACGGAGATTTTCATGTCCGGCAGGCTGTCGAGACCGGCGGCGGCGTGTTCTTCTGCGACCAAAATTCGTCCTCCGTTCGCGGACTTTCGTTCCGCCGCCGTCCTGCGCGGCGGGGAAACTCCCGCTTCGCGCTTCGCCCAAACGGCGCAAGGCTTAGACCAGCCGGGCGGCTCTCAGCGTCTTATAGGCATGGATGATTTCCCGCAATTTTTCCTCGCGGGAGCGATCGCCGCCATTGGCGTCCGGATGATGGCGCTTGACGAGCTGCTTGTAGCGCGTCCGGATCGCTTCGGCGCTCGCGGTCTCTTCGAGATCGAGCGCAACGAAAGCCCGGATCGTCACCGGCGAATGGCGCGGCGCGCGCTTCGGGGCGGCCGGCGGCGGGCGACGGAAGCGCTGGGGATAGAGGCCGAGCGGGTCGTCGGTCGCCAGCCCGTCCTCGCGAAAGCCCGCCTGCCCGCGCTTCGTGCCCATCGACCAGGTGGGGCGATGGCCGACTGTCGCATCCTTGATGTAGCGGGCGACGTCCGCGTCGTTCATGCCATTGAAATAATTGTAAGTTGCGTTGTATTCCCGCACATGCTCAAGGCAGAAGCAGAAATATTGTCCCTCGCGCAGCCGGCCCATGGGCGCGCGATAGGCGCCCTCCGCCGCGCAACCCGGCGAATCGCAGCGCATCGCGCCATCGCGCGGCGCCTCGCGCGTCTCGCGCTGCGTCCTGATGCGGTCGAAGAGGGGCGAATTGAGATCCATGTCTTTCCATTATGATGGCGCGGCGGCGCGCCGCAAGCGCAACTCCGCGCCACTATGCTAAATTGGCGGGGCGTTTTAAGGGCTTCCCCGGGGAGAAGAGAGAATGGCGGATCAGGGTAAAGGCGTCGTCAAGACGAAAATCGCGCAAAAGCTCGCCGACGGCTTGACGCCGATCGCGCTGAACGTGATCGACGAATCGCATCATCACGCCGGCCATGGGCATCACCACCCCGACGGCGAAACCCATTTCAGAGTGGAGGTGGTGAGCGCCGCCTTCGAGGGCAAGAGCCGCGTCGAACGCCACCGTCTCGTCAATACGCTGCTCGCGGACGAACTCGCGGACCGCGTCCATGCGCTGGCGATCACCGCCAAGACTCCGCAGGAAGCCGCGCAAGCTTAAGCGGCGTTCAGCCGCGGATCGGCGCGCCCTCGGCGCGTCTTGACGATTTGCCGGCCGGCGCGTAGCGCGATCGGCGTTGCATTGATCAGGACATTCCGCTCAGGACGCTCCCGCAATGGCCACCGCCAAACCCGGCGCCAAGCCGGCCAATCCCTGCTTTTCCTCGGGCCCCTGCGCCAAGCGTCCCGGCTGGGCGTTCGAAAATCTTGCCGGCGCGGCGCTCGGGCGCTCGCACCGCTCGAAAGCGGGCAAGGAAAAGCTCGCGCAAGCGATCGCGCTGACGCGCGAAGTGCTGCGCGCGCCCGCGGATTACCGCATCGGCATCGTGCCGGCTTCCGACACGGGCGCGGTGGAGATGGCGCTCTGGTCGCTGCTCGGCCCGCGCGGCGTCGATGTCGCCGCATGGGAGAGTTTTTCGACCGATTGGGTGACGGATGTCCTCAAGCAGCTGAAGTTGGAGAACGCGCGCAGCCTCACGGCGCCCTTTGGCGAATTGCCGGATCTGTCGCAGATTAATTTCGACAATGATGTCGTCTTCGCCTGGAACGGCACGACCTCGGGCGTGCGCGTGCCGAACGCCGATTTCATTCCCGCAGACCGCAAGGGATTGACGATCTGCGACGCGACCTCGGCCGCCTTCGCGCAAGACCTCGATTTCTCCAAGCTCGATGTGACGACCTATAGCTGGCAGAAGGTGCTTGGCGGCGAGGCCGCGCATGGCATGCTGATCCTCTCGCCGCGCGCCGTCGAGCGGATCGAGACCTACGCGCCGCCCTGGCCGATGCCGAAGATTTTCAGATTGACCAAGAAGGGCAAACTGAACGAAGGCATTTTCCAGGGCGAGACGATCAATACGCCCTCGCTCCTTGCGACCGAAGATTATCTCGACGCGCTGAACTGGGCGAAATCGATTGGCGGCATAGAGGCGCTTTTCGCGCGGGCGGACGCCAACGCCAAGGCGGTCGACGATTGGGCCGCGAAAACGCCCTGGATCGACTATCTCGCCAAGGACCCGGCGACGCGCTCCAACACCAGCGTCTGCCTCGCCTTCTCAAACGAGAGCGCGGCGAAGACGCCGGAGGCGCAGGCGAGCCTTGCCAAGGCGATGGTCTCGATGATCGAGAAGGAAGGCGCGGGCTATGATTTTGGCGCCTATCGCGACGCGCCGCCGGGCTTCCGCATCTGGTGCGGCGCGACGGTCGAAGCCGGCGACGTGAAGCTTACTCACGCAATGGCTGGATTGGGCCTATGCGGAAGCGTCGGCCGAGATGGCGAAAGCCGCGTGAGCCCTTGATCGAGACGCTTCCTGTGATATATACTTTCGAGATATATCAGGAGTGCGCGAATGGATAAAGCCAAGGTTTTCTGGTCAGGGCGCTCGCAGGCTGTGCGTTTGCCGAAGGACTATCGCATCGAGGCGGATGAGGTGCGGATAAGTCGGCGCGGCGACACGATTATTCTCGAACCTATTCCGAAAGATTGGTCCTGGCTCGACGCGATCGTCGGAACCATGTCCGAGGACTTCATGAAAGAAGGTCGCGAGCAGCCCACGATGCAAGAACGTCCAGAGCTCGATGAAATTTTCTAAGCGTGCGCTATCTCCTCGACACCAATGCGGTGATCAGACTGTTGAAGGGCGACAACTCGTCGCTGGCGCGCCGGCTGCGCGAACATCGGCCGGAGGACATATGCCTTTCTTCGATCGTCACGCATGAATTGTACTTCGGCGCTTACAAGAGCGCGAGGGTCGAAGCCAATCTCGCTCGTTTGCACGCGCTACGGTTCGAGGTTTTGCCTTTCGATCTCGATGATTCAATCATCGCCGGAGAAATTCGCGCAAAGCTGCGCGCGGAAGGCGCCCCGATAGGTCCATATGACCTCTTGATCGCAGCCCACGCTCTGGGACGAGGACTGGTGTTGGTAACAGCCAACATCAAAGAGTTTCGTCGCGTCGACGGGTTACAGGTCGAAGACTGGATTAACTCAGGCTAATCCGGAGACAGAAAGTAGCTTTAGAGGATTTCCCATCCAGATGACCTCCATGCCGCCCCGCGTTCTCATTTCCAATTCGCTCTCCCCCGCCGCCGCGCAGATTTTTCGCCTGCGCGGGCTAGAGGTCGATTTCGAGCCGACGCTTGGCAAGGACAAGGAAAAGCTCGCCGCGGTCATCAGCGATTACGACGGTCTTGCGATCCGCTCCGCGACCAAAGTGACGGCGGCGCTCTTGCAAAAGGCGCCGCGGCTCAAAATCATCGGACGCGCCGGCATCGGCGTCGATAATGTCGATGTCCCGGCCGCGACGGCGCGCGGCGTCATCGTCATGAACACGCCCTTCGGCAATTCGGTCACCACCGCCGAACACGCCATCGCGCTGATGTTCGCGCTGGCGCGCGAAATTCCCGCCGCCGACGCTTCGACGCAAGCGGGCAAATGGGAAAAGAATCGTTTCATGGGAGTCGAGATCACCGGCAAGACGCTCGGGGTCATCGGCTGCGGCAATGTCGGCGCCAATGTCGCCGAGCGCGGACTCGGGCTCAAGATGCGCGTCATCGCCTTCGATCCTTTTCTCACCGAGGATCGCGCCCATGCGCTTGGCGTCGAAAAGGTCGAGCTCGACGATCTCCTGGCCCGCGCCGACTTCATCACCCTGCACACGCCGCTCACGACGCAGACGAAGAATATTCTCTCGGCCGAGAACATCGCCAAGACGCAGAAGGGCGTGAGAATCATCAACTGCGCGCGTGGCGGACTCGTCGACGAAGAAGCGCTGCGCAAGGCGCTCGACGACGGCCATGTCGCCGGCGCGGCCTTCGACGTCTTCACGCAGGAGCCGGCGACGGAAAATCCGCTCTTCGGCCATCCTCATGTCGTCTGCACGCCGCATCTTGGCGCGTCGACAAGCGAAGCGCAGGAAAAGGTCGCGCTGCAGATCGCCGAGCAAATGTCGGACTATCTCACGCGCGGAGCCATCGCCAATGCGGTGAACTTCGCCTCCATCACGGCCGACGAGGCGCCGCGACTCAAACCCTTCGTGGAGCTTGCCGAAAAGCTCGGCCTTTTCGCCGGGCAGATCGCGCGCGCGGGCGTCGACACGCTCTCCATCGTCTATGAGGGGGCGGTCGCGCATCAAAAAACGCGCGCGATCACCGCGGCCGCGATTTCGGGAATGCTGCGGCCGATTCTCGAAGACGTGAACCCGATCTCGGCGCCGGCGATCGCCAAGGAGCGCGGCGTCGCCGTCGAGGAAGTCACGCGCGAGGCGCAAAGCGATTATGAATCGCTCGTGACGCTCAGCGCCCATACGGCGCAGGGCGAGATCAAGGTTTCCGGCACGGTGTTCCATGACGGCAAGCCGCGCATCATCCGCATCGGCGACACCGGCGTCGACGCCGAATTCGCGCCTTCGATGATCTATACGACAAATGAGGACAGGCCGGGCTTCATCGGCCGTTTCGCGGGGGCGCTGGGCGATGCGCAGGTCAATATTGCGACGTTTGCGCTCGGCCGCGATCGGCCAGGCGGCGCCGCGGTGGCGCTCGTCGCCATCGACGGCGAATTGCCCGCGTCAGCGCTCGCCGCCATCGAGCGCCTGCCGGGCGTGAAACGGGCGGTCACACTTAAGTTCTGATTAATTTCGATTGGCGCCGCTCAAGGCTACTGTTGCAACTCTGCCACTCTTGCTCAAGAAACTGCCCTCGCGTCGGCTTTCGCGCGGCTTGGCGCTTGCTTGCGCGGGCCGGCTGCGAGACTAATCATCACTGTTGGCGCGCGGGTTCCGAGACGGCGCGCGCAATTCGCCCACTCATGCTCAAACAAGGGAACATCATGCGGCGTCTTGCTCTTGCATTGATTTGCGCACTCGGCGCTCTTGGCGCTCTCTCCTCGCAAGGCTTCGCGCGCGGTCCGACGCCGCCCGTGCAGGACGTCGATCCGCTGTCGGCGCTGTTCGGCGGCGGCTTCGCGCCGGCGCCGCGCGCCGGCGACGGCCGTCCGCAAGCGGTCGCGATTCCGCGCGAGGTCGTGTCCTTCGACGCCAGATATGCGCCCGGCACGGTGATCATCGCGACCAATGAGCGGCGGCTCTATTACGTGCTCGGCAACGGCCAGGCCGTCCGCTATGGCGTCGGCGTCGGCCGCCCGGGCTTCGAATGGGCCGGCACGCGCTTCATCTCCAGCAAGCGCGAGTGGCCGGACTGGACGCCGCCGGCGCAAATGCTGCGCCGCCGTCCCGATCTCCCGCGCCATATGGAAGGCGGCCTCAGCAATCCGCTCGGCGCGCGCGCGATGTATCTTTCCGGCACGCTCTACCGCATCCACGGCTCCAATGAGCCGGAAACGATCGGCCAGGCGGTGTCCTCGGGCTGCATCCGGATGACGAATGACGACGTGGTCGATCTCTACAGCCGCGTCCGCATCGGCACGCGTGTGGTGGTGACGCGCTAAGCTTTCCACCCCGAAATTTCAGCGGCCGGCCTTTGCGCCGGCCGTTTTATTTTTCGCCCGGCCGATCCCGATCCAGACCCTTCGCCGCAAGCTCCGCAAGATAAGCGGAAAAGCGCGCCGGCCCGGCCTCGCCGAGCTCGCGCAAATAGCGCCATGTGTAGATGCCGGTGCGGTGCATGTCGTCGAAATCGAGCCGCACCGCGTAATTGCCGACCGGCGCGACGCCGATGATCGCGACATTGCGCTTGCCGCCCACCGTCTTGCGCTCGCTCGGCGCATGCCCCTGGACCTCGGCGCTCGGGCTTTGCGTGCGGAGCAGCTCGGCGCTGAGCGCGAAGGCGGCGCCGTCGTCGAAGGCGACATGCAGCATGCGCCCGCCTTCGGCGAGGCGGATTTCGGTCGGCCAGGGATCGTCAGCCATTCTTCCTTCCTTGCCCTTTTGGGCTTCACGCGCGGTTGCGACGCCAATATATGACATGCTGGTAGAGGGCCAGCCGCTGCGCCCTTAAGGACATCTCATGAACGCGCATGCCCAGACGCCCGCAACCGCAGCGACGGCGCCGCTGATCGACCCATTCGGGCGGGCGATTTCCTATGTGCGCGTTTCCGTCACCGACCGCTGCGATTTCCGCTGCGTCTATTGCATGTCGGAGCACATGCAATTTCTGCCGCGCCGCGATCTCCTGACCCTCGAGGAGCTCGACCGGCTCTGCGCCGCTTTCGTCGCGCGCGGCACGAGAAAGCTACGCATCACCGGCGGCGAGCCCTTGGTGCGCCATGACGTGATCAAGCTCTTTCGCGCGCTGTCGCGCCATCTCGCCACCGGCGCGCTGGAGGAGCTGACGCTCACCACCAACGGCTCTCAGCTGTCGCGCTTTGCAAGCGAACTCGTCGATTGCGGCGTCAAGCGCGTCAATGTCTCGCTCGACACGCTCGATCCCGAGCGCTTCCGCGCGCTGACGCGCACCGGCGACCATGCGCAGGTGATGCGGGGAATCGATGCGGCGCTCGCGGCCGGCTTGAAGGTCAAGCTCAACGCGGTCGCGCTGAAGGACGTAAATGAGGATGAATTCGTCGCGCTGACGCGTTTCGCCCATGCGCGCGGCATGGACATGACCTTCATCGAGGTGATGCCGCTCGGCGAACTCGAGGGTCCCGCCCGCGTCGACCAATATCTGCCGATGCGCGCCGTGCAGGAGCGGCTGAGCGAAGCCTTTACGCTCGATGAGATCGACTACCGCACCGGCGGACCGGCGCGCTATGTCCGCGCGCGCGAAACCGGCGGGCGCATCGGCTTCATCACGCCGCTGACCCATAATTTCTGCGAAAGCTGCAATCGCGTGCGCGTCACCTGCACGGGGACGCTTTTCATGTGCCTCGGCCAAGAGGACGCCGCCGATCTGCGCGCGCCGCTGCGCGCCAGCGCCGACGACGCGCTCCTGAATGAAGCGATCGCGGCGGCGATCGCGCGAAAGCCCAAGGGCCATGACTTCGTCATCGACCGCGCCGCGCCCGCGCCCGCCGTCTCCCGCCATATGAGCATGACGGGCGGCTGAAGTTCATGGAGGCAAAATCCGTCGCCTTTCTCGGCCTTGGCGTCATGGGCCGTCCCATGGCCGGGCATCTCGCGCGGCGCGGCCATCGCGTGACGGTCTATAATCGCACCGCCGCCAAGGCCGAGGATTTTGCCGCGCGGCATGGCGCCCAATGGGCGCCGACGCCCCGCGCCGCCGCGGCCAATGCCGATTTCGTCTTTTCATGCGTGGGCAATGACGACGATCTACGCGCCGTGACGCTCGGGGACGACGGCGCCCTCGCCGGCATGAAGCCCGGCGCGATTTTCGTCGACCACACCACCGCCTCGGCGCAGGTCGCGCGGGAGCTCCACCGCGCCGCCGCCGGACGCGGCCTCGGCTTCATCGAC
Source organism: uncultured Alphaproteobacteria bacterium (assembly GCA_963706255.1). Taxonomy (GTDB): domain Bacteria; phylum Pseudomonadota; class Alphaproteobacteria; order Rhizobiales; family Beijerinckiaceae; genus Methylocystis. Next base: position 149,625 of record CAVPMJ010000028.1, read on the forward strand.
GCGCCGGTCTCCGGCGGCCAGGCGGGCGCCGAAAACGGCGCGCTGACCGTGATGTGCGGGGGCGAACCCGAGGCCTTCGCCAAAGCCGAGCCGATCATCGCCTGTTACGCGCGCGCCTGCCGGCTTATGGGGCCGCCGGGCGCCGGGCAGCTGACCAAGATGGTCAATCAGATCGCCATCGCCGGACTGATCCAGAGCCTTTCCGAAGCCCTGCATTTCGCCAAGGCCGCCGGCCTCGACGCCGAGGCCGCGATCGACCTGCTCAAGAACGGCGCGGCGCAGTCCTGGCAAATGGATAACCGCACGAAAACAATGCTCGCGGGCGAATTCGACTTCGGCTTCGCCGTCGAGTGGATGCGCAAGGACCTCGCAATCTGTCTCGCTGAAGCGCGGCGCAACGGCGCGCGCCTGCCGGTCGCGGCCCTCGTCGACCAGTTTTATGCCGAGGTCGAAAAAATGGGCGGACGGCGCTGGGACACGTCGAGCCTGATCGCCCGCCTAGAGCGAGATCGTTCTTGATGGAAATGCCGAGCGTTTCCATCAAGAACGATCTCGCTCAATTTAAAGGAATAGAGCAGATTCACGTTGAAATGAAAACGCGGCGCGGTTCCATTTCAAACGATCCTGCTCTTGAGCGATAAGGCGCTTTTAAGGCGAAAACCGAAATTTTTCTGCAAAAAGGGAACCATTAGCGGAGCAGCGCGTTGTCCCGCCAACAAGAGGAAGCGTCCGGGGTTCGCATCGTTCGAGTAGCGATCTGGGGCAAAATTCCCGTTTGACCCTGTGGGAGCCCTGTCATGGCCGTTACGCGCGAAAGCCCTTTCGCAAGCCGCACGTCGCGGATTATCCTCGGATTCACCGTCGCCACCTGCGTGGTCGCTGCTGTCGCGGCCGCGCCATCGGCGCCTTCGGGTCTGAAGAGTCAATCCGTCGCTTCTGCTGTCCAAGCCGCAGTGAGCCTGAACGACGATGGCATGCGTCCGCTGGCGCGCGGACCGGCGATCCGTGTGGGGCGCGCCTATGGCGCGGAGGATGAAGACTGCACGCTCGTCATAACGCCGAAAGCTGATGAGCGGGGTCGTGTCCGTTACATGCGTAGCGTCTCCTGCGCGAATTGACGCCTAGAGAAGCGCACCCGGATTAAGGCCAAAAGGGCTGGCCTTGAGGCGAGGATCGTTCGGAAACGGACATCTTCGCCTTTTTGTTTGCGCGGGCCTTCAAAACTTCGTCTGGAGGCGCAGACCCAGATAGGTCGCGCGCGGCCTTAAGGGATTCCACGGATCGACGATCTGCAAATCGCCCGAAAGGCGCAGCCACCGCGTGACCGCAAAATTATAGAAGGCCTCGACGCCGCCTTCGCTGCGCCTGTAGATGCGTCGCACAGCCAATCCGCCGAGCAGCGGCTCGGTCAGCCCATAGTGGAAAAAGCCGACGCCCCAGCGGTCCAGCTCTCTGCCCGGCATCAGATTATTGCCGGCAAGGCCAACGAGCACGCTCCACCTCACCGGATTGGGGTTGCCGTCCGACAGAGTCGCCAGCGTAAAAAGGCCCCAGCCGATTTCGGGGTGTTCCTCGCTTTGCATGAAATTCTGCTGGATGGCGTAGGAGGCGAAGCGGAAGCCTTTTTTCGTGATCCCCAGCAGGCGCGCTATTTGCGGCCGCACCTCGCCAATATCGTCGAGATCGAAGCCGCGCGCATTGCTATAGGCGACGCGAAACGTATGAAAGCCGCGCAGTCCGGCAATCTCCGTCGGTATCGTCGCCATGATGCCGGCGCCGACGCCCCGCTCGAAGGGACGCTCGATCACCCGGGGGAGCTGCGCATTGCGCGGATCGGCGACCATCAGCTTGAGGTCGACATATTCCGTCTTGAGCGCGACCGCCGCGCCGAGAAGATAGGGCGGCGCGACGATGAGCCGGTCGGCGACGCTTTCGGGAGAGCTGACGCCGATGCCGGTCGAGGGAAGCGCGAAGGCCCTGTTCATGAAAGTGTCGATGCCGCCGCCGCCGATGAGCGGCGTTTGCGAGGCGAGCGTCATCATATTGAACTTGCCGGCGGTCACCGACAGATGCTCGCCGATCTCCTGCGTGACGCTCATGGAAAGCGCGGAGTGATAGCCGTCGCGCTCGATGAAGGCTATCGCCGCATTGACCGGCACGAGCGCAAGGTCCTGCCTGTTCAGGTTCCGGCCGAAATAATGCTCATATTGGACATTGAATTTGAGGCCCCGCCAAAGGCCGAGCTTTTCGGCGTCGACGCGCAGAAAGGCGTCCATCTTGCCGCCATATCGCGCGGTTCGATCGAGCGCCCCGGCCGGTATGCCTTGATAGAATTGCGTGACCCAGACGTCGACGCCGATGCCATAGCGGCGCAGCTGCTCTTTCGGCCCGTCCGGCGTGTCGGTCAGCGAATTCTGCTTCGCAAGGGACTCGAGAGCGTCTTCGGCCACGGCCGTCGTAACTGTCGCGGCGAGAAGGCCGCAAAGCGCCAGCCCCATCGCGAAGCGACAGGCGCGGCGGCCCCTTTCCGAGTAGGACGAACCGGTCAACTCGCTCTCGGACATGGTTGCGCTCGGTCTTGCGCACAGTCCGATCGTGAATCGAAGCGTCTGCGCCATTCGAGCTTAACGCGCCGTCCGCCTTTGTCTATTGGCCGGAAGCAACAGCGGCGAGGTTTCCTCATCCTGACGAGGCATGCGCTGAGGAGAGGAAACCTTCATGCGCCGCTCTCGAAGGACCTCGTCCTGAGACGACGGCTGCTCCGCCTCCAGATGACGGGCGAGGACGAGCCTCACGCGATTGCCCAACCACGCTTCCATCCGCGTTGACGCCCTTTGCCGCGCTCCCTACTGTGCCGCGCTTCCCGATAGATTGGCCGCCCCAGACACATGTCCGCTCCTCTCCTTTTGTCGCCCGAACTCGTCGACGCCGCGCGCGTCTCGCCGGCCTGGCCGTTCGAGGAGGCGAAGAAGCTCGTCAAGCGGATCGAGGCGAGCGGACAGAAGAACGTGCTGTTCGAGACCGGCTACGGACCCTCGGGCCTGCCGCATATCGGCACCTTCGGCGAAGTGGCGCGCACGAGCATGGTGCGCCGCGCTTTCCAAGTGCTGACCGAAGGCAAGATCGCGACGCGGCTGCTCGCCTTCTCCGACGATATGGATGGCTTGCGCAAAGTGCCCGACAACATCCCCAACAAGGAGCTGGTCGCGGCGCATCTCGGCAAGCCCTTGACGCAAGTGCCCGACCCTTTCGGCACGCATGAGAGCTTCGGCGCGCATAACAATGCAAGGCTGCGCGCCTTCCTCGACGCCTTCGGCTTCGACTATGAATTCGCGTCCTCGACGGAATATTATAAGAGCGGCCGTTTCGACGCGGCCTTGAAGCATATGCTCGCGCGTTACGACGCCGTGATGGCGATCATGCTGCCGACCTTCCGCGAGGAGCGCGCAAGCACCTATTCGCCGTTTCTGCCGGTGCACCCGACGACGGGCATCGTCATGCAGGTTCCGCTCGACGGTCACGATGCGGAAGCCGGCACGATCTCATGGACCGATCCCGAAACGGGAGAGAAATTCACGACGCCCGTCACCGGCGGCCATTGCAAGCTTCAGTGGAAGCCCGACTGGGCGATGCGCTGGTATGCGCTCAATGTCGACTATGAAATGGCGGGCAAAGACCTCATCGACTCGGTGAAGCTTTCCGGCATCATCGTGCGCGCGCTCGGCGGGCGCCCGCCGGAAGGCTTCAATTACGAACTCTTCCTCGACGAAAAAGGCCAGAAGATTTCGAAGTCGAAAGGCAACGGCCTGACGATCGAGGAGTGGCTGACCTACGCCAGCCCCGAGAGTCTGGCGCAATTCATGTTCCAGAAGCCGACTGCGGCGAAGCGGCTCTATTTCGACGTCATACCGCGCGCGGTCGACGATTATCTGACCTTCCTCGACGCCTATCCGCGCCAGGACTGGAGGCAACGGCTCGGCAATCCGGTCTGGCATATTCACGCCGGCGAGCCTCCGGAAGCGGAAACGCTCGTGCATGAAGGCGAGACGAAAGGAACGAGCGTCTCCTTCGCCATGCTGCTCAATCTCGCCGCTGTCGCCAACGCCGAAGACCCGGCGGTGCTTTGGGGCTTTCTGCGTCGCTACGCGCCAGGCGCTAGCCCCGAAAATCATCCTCGCCTGGATAAACTCGTCGGCTACGCCGTCGCTTATTTCCGTGACTTCGTGAAGCCGGCGAAGACCTATCGCGCCGCCGACGATGTCGAGCGCGATGTGCTCGCAAAGCTCGACGAAACGCTTGGCGCCCTGCCGCAAGGCGCGAGCGCCGAAGACATACAGACCGCTCTCTATGATGTCGCGCGCGCCGTGCCGCGCTATCAGGACTTCAACGCCAAGGGCGCGACGCCGGAGCGGCCGGGCGTCTCCAACGACTTCTTCAACATGCTCTACGAAGTTCTGCTTGGCGAAAAGAAGGGGCCGCGTTTTGGCTCCTTCATCGCGCTTTACGGCGTCGCCGAGACGCGCAAGCTGATCGAGGACGCGCTTGCGGGCGCTTTCGTTTCGCCCGAAACCGTTTGAGCCATGCGCGCCGCCGACGCCGACATCCTGATCGTTTCGGGCTTGAACGACTCTGGCCCCGGGCATTGGCAGAGCCGATGGCAGGCGAAGCTCTCCACGGCGCGCCGCGTGATCCAGCGCGACTGGCAAAAGCCAAAACGCGTTGAGTGGGAAGAGGCGATCGCCCGCGACGTGCTCGCGAGCGCGCGTCCCGCCGTCATCGTCGCGCATTCTCTCGGCGCGATCGCAACGCTGCATGCGGCGCAGCGGGTCGGCGATGGGATTGCCGGCGCTTTTCTCGTCGCGCCGCCGTCCGAAGCGGTCATCCGCGAAATGCCGCAGGTCGATTTCGGCCTTCCTGCCCGTTCCCCGTTCGCGCCTGCCTTTCCCGGCGACAATCGTCGGCAGCAGCGACGACCCTTACGCCGATCTGCTCTTTACGCGCCATCTCGCGGAAGACATCGGCGCGAAATTCATCGACGCCGGCGCTGCCGGCCATATCAACGCCGACAGCGGCCACGGCCCCTGGCCGGAAGGCTCGCTCGCCTTCGCCAATTTCATCGCTAAGCTTTGAGCGCGGAGCAGCGCGATACCTCCCCCTTGCGGGGAGGTCGCGCCGCTTAGCGGCGCGGGTGGGGGCAAAGAAAGCGCATCGACTCTATTCACCCCACCCGGTTCGCTTCGCGAACCACCCTCCCCGTCAAGGGGAGGGAAACACGCCCAATGTCTCGCGCCTCCTTCTTTGTTACGATTGAATGATGGAAGCGACGCATATGACGCATGGAGCGACTTTCCCGCCGATTTCGGCGAGACGCCTCGCGGGCGCCTTTGCTCTTGCGGCGCTTCTGCATGCGCCGGCGCACGCGGAGCTCGTCAAACTGGACGTCGGTCCCGCCGCCGACGGCGCGCCGAAGACCGTTCAAGCGGCAGTGAAGATTGACGGCCTCTCATATGAGATCACGGGAAGGCTCGCGCAGCCCACAAAACCCGCCTCCAATTCTCTCCTGATCGAGACGCAGGCGAGCGAGGATCTCAAGACGCTGGCGCAGGAGCGCGGCATGGCCGTCCTGACGCTCGATCTTTCAAAACTTCCGGAGACCGCGAAGGCGGCGGCCCTGCGCGATGTCGTGAAACATATGCGGGGAGCGACGAAAGCCAAGCGCGTTCTCGGCCGCGCGCAGGGAAGCGACGCCGACGTCTTGGCGGACGCCGCGTCGCTGTTCGACGGCCTGTTGCTGCATGACGCACGGCGACTGCCGGCGGCGCCGACGCGCTTCATCGAAACATGGAGCGCGGACGCCTATTGGCGCGCGGCGCCGCGCGCCGAAAGCGACAAGAGCGAACCGCCGAACGCGCGCCGCTTCTATCTCGCGGGAACCGCCGCCGCGGGCGCCATCACCAATTGCGCCGCGCCCATCAATACGCGCGCCATCGCGCCGGCGCTGCGCGCGCTCCTCATTGCGCTCGACGATTGGACGGCGAAAGGCGTCGCGCCGCCGGCTTCGCGCGCGCCGGGCGCCGCCGATTTCGTCGCGGCGCGCGATCTCAAATGGCCGAAGATTCCCGGCCTGCCGGCGCCGCCCGAAGGAGAACGCCGCGTTCCGAAAATCGACGCCGACGGCAATGAAATGGCCGGACTGCGCCTGCCGGACCAAGCTCTGCCGATCGCGACTTTCACGGGCTTCAACGCCCAAAAGGACAAGGCCGGGCCGCCTTGCGCCGCCGGCGCGGCGCTTCCCTTTCACGGCGGACAAAGGTCGATCGCGAAAAGAATGGCGATCCACGCCCCTCGCTCGTCGAGCGCTATGGCTCGCGCGCCTATTTCGTCGCGACGATGCGCGTCGTCGCCGACAAACTCGTGAAGGAGCGGCTGCTGTTGCAGAAGGACGCCGACGACTATGTCGCGGCGGCGAAGAACGCGCCTTTCTAATTATTGAGCAGCCAAACGCCCGCGTTGAGATAGATCGCGAAGGCGACCCGGAACCTCAAGGAGGCGGCCGCCAATTCCGTTCAACTTAATCCGGCGGCGGCGGCGGCGGAGGCGGAGGCGGCGCGGCCGCGGGCGGCAATGGGAAGGCGCCTTCGCGCACGGCGTTCTGCGAGGCGAACATGTCGTCCTTCAGCCAGTTCGGCGGATCGTCTTCCCGGTGCCGGCTGATCAGCGGCTTGTCGTTCTGGCCGACATAAAAGCGGAAGCCGCCCCAGATGGCCTTGTAGTCGTTCTCGCCGACGCGGCCCTCGATAAAGCCGGTTACCGCCGAATTGCCGAGATTCCAGACGAGCGCCTCGCCGCCGAGCGAAGCCGCGTGAAGGCCGCCAACGTAGCGGTGGCCGACCGTTAGCTTGATGTTGTAGGTCGGATAGACGCTGATATCGACCATGTCGAAGACGCGGCCGCGAGATGGAATCCAGTGATAGGCGAAGAAATTGGGGCCGAAGCCAAGCGGCGAGAAATGCGCCGATCCATCCTCGTAGCCGGCGATGCCGCTCACGGTGAAGGGGCCGTAATAGGCCGCGCCCTCGGCGCCGACGCGATAGCGCCGGTCGTTGAGGCGATTATTATGCGTGACCGCGCCATAGGCCCCAAGCAGGCCAACCCCCGGATCGCGCCAGAACAAATGGCCGCCGCCGCCGCCCACAAAGAAGCCGCGGTGACTCGCCGCGATGCCGTCGACCTGCACGCCGAATTTGTCGCCGAGCGGCGCGGTAAGAGAGCCGAGGCCGCCTGCGGATACATTGCTGAGCCGGCCCCAGCCCCGCCAATCCGACCACCCGCCAAAGCCCTCGAGCTTGCCATTGACGCCGTCGACGGCGGGGCGGCGCGTCAAGCCCGGGGGGTCGAGCGGCGCCTTCCACCACGACGGTTCGGCGGCGAGAGCCGGCGAAGACGTAGCGAACGACGACATGGCGAGCGCGACCGCCAAGGAGGCGAGAAGCTGGCGCTGATACGACATTGCGATTTTAGTCCCGTGCGTTGATCGTCGCGAGCGCATAAACTTATCGAGCTTCAGCGCCGCTGACTGTCACCTAGGCGCAACAGACCCCCAAAAATGGAAACATTGACCCAGCTTTATCGGATCGAGCGCCTGGGTGGTTAATATTGTGGGTCGAGTTGCTCGCCCGCCGCGCCCAGATGCTCGCTCAAATTTTCGCGCGTGGCGGGATCGACGATGGCGAAAGGCGCCGCCACGGCGGCGCCCGCGACGCCGCCCACCGCCGACACCGCGCCGGCTGTCGCCAGCCCCAGCCGATCGCCGACGCCGGCTTGCCCGTCCTTCAGCGGCTGGCCCTGCGCGAGACGCGCGCCGATCGAGCGCACGACCTCGGGCGATGAGGCGAAAGTATTGTGGCCCAGGGGATCGCGCGACGCGATGTCGGTGAGGTCGATCACCTTGATGCGATCGTCGGCAAGGACCTCATTATACGGCGGCGCATGGGGATCGACCGCGCCAAGACGCGTATTGCCCCAGAATTTGCGCGAGGCGGCGAGCGCGTCGTCGTCGCGCGACGCGAAGAGCGTGAAGACCGACGGCTTAACGCCGATCTCGGCGATCTGGCGGCGGAATACGTCGAAATCCACGTCCGGCGCCGCGAGCATGACATTGCGGATTTTCGGCGCGACGCCGCCATTGCGGATCGCCATTTGACGCAGCGCCTCGAGCGTCACCCAATTTCCCATCGAATGCGCGAGGATCGAGATTTCGCCGACATTGCGGTCGCGCTGCAAGGCCTGCAGCACGCTCTCCAGCGCATCGCGCGAATAGCTGGCGCTTTCATGGTCGTAGCCATATTGCAGCAGCCTGCCCCGCGAAGGCCAGGTGAACAGCACCGGCGTCACCGAGGCGCCCGAATCATGCACGATCTGCGCGAAGCGATAGACCGCCTCCTCGAAGCGCGTGTTGTAGCCGTGGACGAAGACGAGAACCTGATGCTTCGGCGTCTTGCGAATGCGCGCGTCGAAGGCGGCGATGGCGGCGTTCTTGTCGAGGACGGCGGCTTCGACCGTCGTGAATTGACGCATCGGGTCCGCAGCCGGACCTTCAGGCCATTGCACTTCGCCGATCGCGCGATTTGGGGGAATTGAGACCGCAATGTCGGCGAAGGCGACGCTGCGCCCGCGTTCGCCCGAGAACATCACGCCGGGCTCGACGCGATCGGGATTCCTCGTCGTGACGACGAGCAGGCTGACGACGCTCGCGCCAGGCGGGCGCTGATGCGTCGCGACGAGCGTGCCATGCGGCCGGCCGCTGCAAGCGCCGAGAAGAAGCATGACGAGTATCGCGAGAGCGATGCGCGCGAAAGCCATGCGTCCGCCGTCGTTGGAAAAAATTAACGCCAAGCAACGTCCCCCAGACGAAGCCAATCACCCTGCGTCCACTATCTTTGCGGCTGTAATGCGACCATGCGTCGGGGCGTGCGTCATCGCACTGATTCTTTAAAAAATGCGCGCAATGATAATCATGCTCGCATGAGAAGCGAGCGTCGGAGGCGGGGCTGGGACGAACTGCTTCCGACTGCGCAGGGGGAAGCCGAAGGGCTTCCTCCTGCCTCTTTTTCAGCCGTGGGTCAGCGCCTTTTCGATTTCCTTGAGCGGATGGCGCGTGAGGTCCTTGGCGAGTTCGCCGACGACCTTGCCATGCGCCTTGCTCGTCAACTCCTTGCGGATCTCGCCCAACGTCCGCGGCGGCGCGACGATGACGATCTGGCTCAATTCGCCCAACTCGGCCGCCCGGTTGATTCGATCCGCCATGGCGCGGGCGAAGCGCTCCTCCTCGATCTCATGCCAGTCGGCGTCCTCGACGGCGCTGCGCACGCCGCCCTTTGAGGCGAAGCTGCGGCCGGGCTTGTCCGTCCCCTGCTCGCGCGTCGCCGGATTGTCGTCGACGCGGGTCTCGACGACCCTCAGATCGAGAAGATTTGCGTCGCCGTGATTTTGGAAAAACAAGGCCCGCCGGCCGTCGCCGACGAGAACCCAGGCGCCATTACCGATCGAAAATCCGCTCATGCCACTCCCTCGCTGAAAGAACGCTCAGCTTACAGGTGACCCTCCAGGGAAGCGAGAGCAACGCGGCTTTTCGCCGCCTTAATGCGAAACGACCCGCCCTTAATAATGTGCGGGCGGGTCGAGGATAGGCATCAAGCCGCGAGCTTGTTTCCGGCGGAGGCGTCCGTCTTCATCCGGCCAAACATCTCGTCGAGTTCGGCTCGGTCGGATGCGTCGAACGCGGCCCGCTCGCGCGCGGCCTCACGCCGAATCCTTCGCTCGTTTACGGCCCAAAGCAGAAAGCAAGCGCCCGCGATGCTCAAGAGGGCCGTATAGGGTTCGCCCAAGGCGAAGAACGAAAGGAACGATAGGTCGGGCGCGCATTCCTTGGCGTATTCGCAGGCGTCCGACCAGTCCTGAAACCACTGTCTGATGGACTCCATCTGGCCTCCTAAAATCCAAGCGTGGACGCAGCGGCGCCAGCGCGCCGCGGCATGCATGAATCAGTCCACCACATCTCCATCGCGATTATTGTGCGGCGCAACACGTCCCGCGTCAAGATTTTTGCGAGCGCAAATAGCGCGCATGATATATAGATCACTGAAAAATATAATATTCCTAATTCAATCGGTCTCCGATGCGCATAAAATTTGTGCACTGCAAAAGCAGCATGTGTCAGTCGCCAAACAAAAAAGCGGCCGGGAGAGAGCCTTCCCTGGCCGCTTCTTTACAATCGTCGTCGAATGAAAGAGGACGTTCAGCCTTCCAGCAGGCGTCGCGCGATCACCTGCGCCTGAATCTCCGCCGCGCCCTCGAAAATATTGAGGATGCGGGCGTCGCAGAGCACGCGCGAGACCGGATATTCGAGCGCGAAGCCATTGCCGCCATGGATTTGCAACGCATTGTCGGCCGCCGCCCAGGCGACGCGAGCGCCGAGCAGCTTCGCCATGCCGGCCTCGAGATCGCAGCGCTTGCCTTCGTCCTTCTCGCGCGCGGCGAAATAGGTGATCTGGCGGGCGATGTGAATCTCGATCGCCATCGAGACGATCTTGTTGAAGACGCGCGGGAAGGAGAAGAGCGGCTTGCCGAACTGGATGCGCTCCTTGGCGTAGCGCAGCCCGAGATCGAGCGCGCATTGGGCGACGCCGAGCGCGCGCGCCGCCGTCTGGATGCGGGCGGACTCGAAGGTCTCCATGAGCTGTTTGAAGCCCTTGCCCTCCTCGCCGCCAAGAAGATTTTCGGCCGGCACTTCGAAATTGTCGAAGCCGATCTCGAACTCCTTCATGCCGCGATAGCCGAGCACTTCGATCTCGCCGCCGGTCATGCCCTTGGCGGGAAACGGATTCTCATCCGTGCCGCGCGGCTTTTCGGCGAGCAGCATGGAGAGGCCCTTATAGCCCTTCTCATTGGGATTGGTGCGCACGAGCAGCGTCATCAGATCGGCGCGCACCGGATGGGTGATCCAGGTCTTGTTGCCGAAGACCTTATAGACGCCGTCTTCCAGCGTCGCGCGCGTGCGCAGCCCCGCGAGATCGGAGCCATTGTTGGGCTCGGTGAAGACGGCGGTCGGCAGGATTTCGCCGCTCGCGATCTTGCGGCAGATATTTCTCCTTCTGCGCCTGCGTCCCGCCGACAAGAATGAGTTCGGCGGCGATTTCCGAGCGCGTGCCGAGCGAGCCGACGCCGATATAGGCGCGCGACAATTCCTCGGAAACGACGCACATGGCGATCTTGCCCATGCCGGAGCCGCCATATTCCTCGGGGATCGTCAGGCCGAAGACGCCAAGCTCGGCGAGGCCGGAGATGACGTCGAGCGGTATATAGTCGTTCTTGCAGTGCCACTCATGCGCATGGGGCGTGACATTGTCGGCCGCGAATTTGCGCATCTCGCTGCGGATGGCCTCCAGCGTCTCGTCGAGGCCCGAGGCGCCGATGGTCTCGGCCGCCGCGTGATGGTCGATGAGTTCGGCGAGGCGCGCGCGGTTCGCGGGCGTATTGCCGGTAAGGATCAGCCGGTCGACGGAAGCCGGGCGGCGCGCGGCGATCTGCTGGGCGGAGAGGCCGAAATCCGAGAGGCGAACGATTTCGCCCTGGCTCATCGGGATGCCGCCGTAGACTTGCGCGAGGAATTCGGCGAAGCCGATCTGGTTCAGGAGCTCCTCGGTCTCGCCATAGGCGCCCTCGGCCGAGAGACGCTCGGCGTAGTCGATGAGTTCGCGCAGGCCCTGCACATAGGTCGCGAGCCAGGCGAGGCCGTGGGCGGCGTGCTGGTCGGCTTCGAACAGGTCGTTGGCGATCTTGCCGTCGCGCGAGACGCGGGCGCGCAGGCTCGCCAGCGCATCCTGATAGAGCGCCTCGACGGCGGCGAGCGCCTCCCTGGCGTCACTCGTCCAATCGGCGGCTGCAAGTTTCGTCGCGACGGCTGCGGTCATTTCACTTTCCGGAGGTCAAGCGCCTTCAGACGCTGGTCGAATTCGCGCCCTACATGCCGCCATTTCGCCTGGGACGCAACCGGACTCGGAGCGGTGGAGTATCTCAGTTTGAATTTCGGCTTTGGGCGAAAAACGGAAATTTTTGGCTGGCAGGCGGGAGGCTGCTTCGCGCCACGAGCCGACGTTGACCTGCGAGCATATACCGGACATTCGCGGGCGGTCCTGCCGTGGCCGCTATCGAACGGCAGGCCAACGGGAGCTATCGACCGATTCCAGTCGGTCCGCTATTGGGGGAAACAATTAGGCAGCGGACGTTCGAAGCGGCGTGGCGCAGACACACGACAAGTGACCGCCACCTCCCACAATCGCTATGACTCTAACGAACGGCCCTGTTCTTTGCGCTGCCCGCACGCGGCGGCGCCTGGACCGGGGGTCGACGCCGTTGGCTATGCCGGCAGCATGACCACCTTCGTCTTGATCGGCGTTCGTGAATAGAGGTCGATCATGTCCTGACTGAGGAGGCCGGTGCAGCCGCTCGTAATGCCGGTCCCGATCGTCTCGGGGTCGCTGGTGCTGTAGATCGTGTAGACCGTGTAGACGCCGTTCTTATAGAGATAGAGCGTGCGGGCGCCGAGCGGATTGTCCAGACCTCCCGGCATGCCGCCGGCATATTTGCGCGCCTCTGGCTGGCGCGCGATCATCTCCTTGGGCGGCGTCCAGATGGGCCATTCGGCCTTGCGCCCGACATAAGCTTCACCGCTCCACAGGAACCCGGGGCGGCCGACATTGGCGCCATAGCGGGTGGCGTTTCCGTCGCCTTCGATGCGGTAAACATAGTAATTGCCGGGATCGACGATAATCGTGCCGGGCGCTTCTTTGGTGTCGTAGCGCACTGTCCGGCGATAATATTTCGGATCGATCTTGCTGATATCGACCGCCGGGATCGGGAATTTCTCGTTGGGCACCGGCCCGTAAAACTTCGCCGCCTCGGCGCGGCTCATGTCGTCGGACGTCACGCAACCGGCGAGCCCGGCCGCGCCGAGACCGACGGCGGAGCCGAACAGAAACGACCGGCGGTTGAGACGCCCCGACCGAAGCCCAAGCAGAGCTCCCTCGTTTCTTTCGCCGGCATCGGCAATCCCATCGTCCATGATCATGATTTTGGAGTTTCCCATGTCCTGTTGCCCGACCAGAGAATACTCCGGCATAAACCCGCTGAACGTCTTTGCTGAGCTGAGATTGCCGTCACTTGCTTTTCGGAATGTTAAAGAACGTCGGCTTTGACCGGCAATTCCGGTCATTCTGTGGCGGTGATCGCCAATGGCGACAAACCACCCCGTCCAGCCGCCCGCCCCGTCCGCTAATGGTGCAGCATCGGCTGGAGATCCGGTCTTGATGGACGCGACGCCGATTTTGATTCCTTTGAAGGATTATAATGTTGCGTGGATGCGGCGCCCCCGAGGTACTGCCGGCGCTTCATCGCGGCGTGGCCCGCCGGTAGCCGCGAAAGCCGAGCGCCGCGAGCAGCAGCGCCGGCAGCGCCACTCCGATCAGGGGGGCGGCGAGGCCGGCAAGCGCCCCAGCCGTTGGATCGTCGCTTGCTTGCGGAAAGCGCGGCAGCGACGCGTAATCTTGCGCCGTCAGCGACGCGCCGGCCTTGGCGCGGGAGAGAAAGAATTCGCGCCAATCGACATGGAAGTCGCGGATGCGGTCGAGAAAGGCGCGATAGCGCGTCTCGCCGGAGCCGGCGATGTCGGCAAGCGCCCGATAGGTCAGATAGGCGGGCGAGAGATAGCCGAGCCTGTCCGACATGTCGCGCTGGCGCGCAAGCTGCGCGTCATGCTCGGCGACGATCGCCTCGACGCGTTGGAAAGCCGCCTCCTGCGTCGCGAGACGACGCAGCGTCGCCTCTCCGCACGCCGCCCGCCGGCTTGCGCCGCCGCCGCCATGCTCGTCGGCGTAGCGAGCGAGCGATGCGTCGCGCGCGCTGGTCGGCGTCGGTCGAGGCGGCGCGGGCCGCAAGCACCATGTCGATGCGCGACGGCGCGGGATGGACGAAGGCGGCGAGGCTGTTGATCGCGGCGGGCGCGACCATGATGATCGCGACCCAGGCGCCGATCAGCGTCAGCGCGTTGAAGGCCGAGCTGCGGCCAAGCCCGTCGACGTCGGCGGCGAGCGCCGCCCAGAACAGCCCATAGAGCAGGACGACGACAAGCAGCGCCGAGAAGCCGGGCGTCGCGAGCCGCTCCCAGCCGGCGAAAATCCAGACGCCCGCGGCGACGGCGAGAAGCGTCGCCACGATCGGCGCCGCGACGCGCGCGGTCAATTTGCCGGCGAGCGCCGCGCCGGGTCGGCGGGCCGAGGCGAGCGTCATCGCCATCGTGCCCTGCTCGCGCTCGCCCGCGAGCAGGTTGAACGCCATCGCCAGAATGACGAGCGGATAGACGAAGACGATGACGAAGGCGAGATCGGTCGCCCCCGACATCAGATTGGCGGGATTGTCGATCTCGTCGGCGAAGAGAAAACTGTCCTTCGAGCCGGTCGTGACCCTGACCGCGGGCGGGAGAAGATCGCTCTGCCCGGTCGCGACGAGCGCCAAGGGCGCGGGCGCGAGCGCGGCGACCGTCGCCGCAGGTCCGCCGCCCATGAAGGCGGGATTGCGCGGATCGCGGAACGGCGGCGGCTCGGGCGCGGGCTTTCCCTGCGCGTCGCCCTGCTGCAATTGCGCCAGCGTCTTCTGGAGGTTCGACGAGGCGCTGCGTCTCGTCGGCGCGGGCGCCCGCGATCGCGGCCTGTTGCGCCTCGACGCGCGCCGCGCCCATGGCGAGGGCGAAAAGCGCGATCGCCGCCAAGGCGAGAAGCGCGAACCACACCGCCTTGTCGCGGCGCATCATGCGCGCCTCGAAGCGAAAGCCTGCGAAGAAAGCCGAGCCGCCCATCGCGCGCCTCATACGGGCCGCAGACGCCGCGCCGCGAAGAGCGCGAAGGCGCCCGCGAGCGCGAGCCAGCCGAGAAGCGCCGCGATCGGCAGCGCGCTATGGGCGAATGCGAAGACGGCGCCGGGCGCGCGATAGGAGAAGGCGGCGATCTTTTGCCACAGAGCCGGGCCGGCGACGTAATTATTGTCATGGGCGAAATGAATGATGTTGTCGCTCACCTCGTTCTGTATGTCGCGCCGATGCGCTTCGGCGGCGGTGGCGAAATCGAACTGGCTCCGGCTGTCGACGCCGGCGAAAGCCATGGACAGGGGCCGCAGCGCCAGGAGCGGAAAGAGGAAGCCCGGCGCGGCGCGCAGCGCGTCCTGGCGATCGAAGGCGGTCTGCAACGCGCCAAAGTGACGGTCGAAAATCGCATAGCCGCTCTCGTCGTCCTTGCGCAGGGCGAGACCGCGGAAATTGACCGGCAGATCCTCTATTCGCGACACGCCGTATTTCTTCAGCGTCTCGTCGCGGAAGGCGATGAAGGCCGGATGGCTCTCGTCATGGCCGAAGGTCTTGGCCTTGTCCTTGACGATGCCCGCGCGGAACTCCTGCCATGTCGGCGTCGGCGCGAAGGCGCGCGCGGCGTCCGTCGCAAGGCGCGGCGCGAGGAAGGAATTGGCGAGCCAGAAGGCGAGCAGCGTCACGAGCGCCGCGCGGGAATTTCTCGCCAGCGCCGAAACGCCGAGCGCGAGAAAGGCGAAGCCCGCGAGATAAATGGCGTAGCCGGCGCCGAGCGCGCAAAGACGAATGAACTGGTCGGCGAGCGACAGACGCTCGCGGTCGACAAAGAAAAAGAGCGCGAGCGCCGCGCCGATGAAAGCCGGCGCGAGCAGCGCGAAAATCGCGCCGATGAGCGCCAGCGCCTTGCCGGCGAGAATGTCGCGCGGCTGCGCGCCGACGCTGAGCAACTGCTTCAGCGTGCCGCTTTCGCGCTCGCCCGAGAAGCTCGCAAATCCCATCAGAATGACAATGAGCGGCGCGATCGTCTGCAGGATGAAGGCAAGCGAGAGCGAACCGAGCCGCGCGCCGACGCCGCCGTCGCGCGCCTGTTTGAACTGGGTTTCGTTCTGCTTATGCGCCTCGAGCCAGACGGCCGATCCGACATAGGCGTCGACGCCGGGATCGGCGAGCGCGAGCGGGCTCAAGGGCTTGAAGGCGTATTGTCCGAAATGGGCGGCGGCGTGCGGATTCTTGGCGCTCTGCCCGGTCCACAGCGCCCGGTCGGCGGCCGCCGCGGAGTCGCGCTCGCGCAGGATGCGCGCGTTTTCGACATAGCCGAAGGCGAGCGCGGCGAGCATCAGCGCCACGACGAAGCCGCACAGCCAGAGGAGACGCCGGTCGCGCGAAATTTCGAGCCATTCCTTGGCGGCGACGGCGCGCATGACGCGCCAATGGCTTTTCGCGGGCGCCGTCGCGGCGATGGGGGCGAGGGCGAGATCGCTCACGCCGCCCTCGCGAAAAGATCGAGATAGGCGCGCTCCAAGCCGAGATGATCGACGTCATCGGCGCCGAAGACCGAGGCGAGACGGCCTTGCGCCATGATGCCGATCTTCGTGCCGCATTGCTTGGCGAGGAAGAGGTCGTGGGTGACCATCAGCACCGCCATGCCGTCCTTGCGCAGCCGCTCAACGAGCGCGGCGAATTCATTGGCCGCAAGCGGGTCGAGGCCGGAGGTCGGCTCGTCGAGCACCAAAGCCTGCGCACGGCGCGCGAGCGCGATGGCGACGCCGACCTTCTGGCGCATCCCCTTGGAATAGCCGCGCACCGGACGATAGGCCGCGTCTTGAGAAAGCCCCGCGGCCGCGAGCAGCGAAAGCAGCGACTCGCGCGGCGCTTCGGCGCCGGAGATTTCGGTGAAATATTGGAGGTTCTCAAGTCCCGTCAGCGCGCCATAGAGCATCACCGTCTCGGGGATATAGGCGAGCCTGGCGCGCGCCGCGGAAGGGTCGAGCGCCGCGTCGATTCCGCAGACGAGCGCCTGGCCTTCCGTCGGCTCGATGAAATTGAGGAAGAGATTGACGGTCGTCGTCTTGCCGGCGCCGTTCGGGCCGAGCAGGCAGAACACTTCGCCCGCCGGAACCATCAGATTCAAACGGTCGAGCGCCGGGATGTCGGCGCCATCATATCGCTTGGTAAGATTACGCGCTTCGAGCATCGCCGCATCCGCCTTACGGCTCAGGCCAGCGCGCGTGGCCTCGCGCCGGCGTCGAGTATGGTCTCTCGGTCAAGCCTGCCTCTTTGCTCGGCGGCCGTCAAGCGAGCCGCGCCCCACGGCTTGGCGTTAACCGCCTTTGTTGCGCCCATCGTCTTGCATCGCGATCGAAACTGCAAAGAATAGGTTGGACCGACGCGGCGCGTTTCGTCAGTCCGAAGAGATCGACGGGGAAGACCGACATGCATTCGCTTCTCCTCCTGCCGATCGACTATTATCTCGCCGCCTGGTTTGCGCTCACCGTCGTCTGCACGCTTTACGTCGCCGTCGACGGCCATAAAAACCCCGAACCGGTCGTGATGAAATGGGGCTTCATCCTCGTCACCCTCTACACCGGCCCCTTCGGCCTTCTCCTTTATGTTCTGACCGACAAGGAGCCGCGACCCGGCGCGCATGAGCAATTCGTGCGCCCGCTATGGAAGCAGGGCGTCGGCTCCACCATCCATTGCGTCGCCGGCGATGCGACAGGCATCATCCTCGCCGCCGTCATCGTCGCCTCGCTCGGCTTGCCGATGTGGCTCGACCTTATCGTCGAATATCTCGCCGGCTTCTTCTTCGGCCTCTTCATCTTCCAGTCGCTTTTCATGAAAGAGATGATGGGCGGGACTTATTGGGAGAATGTGCGGCGCAGCTTCTTTCCAGAATTCATCAGCATGAATTTCATGATGGCGGGCATGGCCCCGGTCATGAGCTTCCTGATGATGGGGCATGACATGCGCGCGATGGTCCCAACGGAACTGATGTTCTGGGGCGTCATGTCGCTTGGCGTGATGGCGGGCTTCGCGACCGCCTATCCGTCAAACGTCTGGATGGTTGCGCAAGGGCTCAAGCACGGGCTGATGACGGAGCGAAAGAAAGACATCCCGGCCGAGAAGGAGGACAGCGCGGAGCCGAGCGAACACGTCGGACATCATGCGGCCGCGCATCAGCATCACGATCATGGCGAGCATCCCGACCAGACCGGGGATTCCGCGCCGCCTCATGAGAGCGATCCACATGCGGGCCATCGCGAGAGCGCCGCGCATATGCATGCGAAGCCGGAGGCGACGATCGCTCAGATCGCGGCTTTCAGCCTGACGTCGCTCGTCCTTCTCGCCACCGGCATGCTCGCGCCCGCCAACTGGGTGAACATGCGGCTTTCGGCGCATGAGGTGGGCGGACTGATCATGCCGCCGGGAATGCTCATGAGTCGCAACTCTACCGCCGAGGCCATGCGCGAGATGAGTTTCGCGGATTCGCGTCTCGCGCGCGCGAGCTTCCCAATCGATACGCGCGGCGATAGGGAACTGCCCTTCACGATGGAAGCCGGCGTCAAGGTTTTCCAGCTTACCGCTTCGGTCATCCGTTGGAGCATCCTGCCCGGCGTCGCCGTGGACGCCTATGCCTACAACAATCAGATACCGGGACCACGCATCCATATTCGTCAGGGCGACCGGGTTCGAATAAGAGTGCGCAACGAACTGCCCGAGGGGACGACCGTTCATTGGCACGGACTTATTCTGCCGAACGCCATGGACGGGCCGAGCGAAATCACCCAGCCGCCGATTCCGCCGGGCGGATTCTTTGACTACGAGTTCACGGCGAACCAGCACGGGAGCTATTTCTATCACCCGCATGCGGAGCCGGATCGAAGTCAGGCTCTGGGCCTCTATGGCGCGCTCATCATCGATCCCGCAGCGGCCGCGGAGGAAGTCTCCGCCGACCATGAATATGTCATGCAGCTGCAGGAATGGCTCTGGCGCGAAGGCCTGACTTTTCCGGCGATGCCGATGGACGGCATGCAGCCGAATTATTTCACGATCAACGGCAAGTCCTATCCCTCGACCGAGACGATCCGCATGAAGCTCGGCGAAACGCTGAAGGTGCGCTTCATCGGAACCAACAACGGCTTCATCCACCCGATGCATATTCACGGGGGCCCGTTCGAAGTCGTCGCGCGCGACGGCGAGACGCTCGCCAAAAGCGCGCGCTATCTTGCCGACACGGTCAATGTCGGCCCCGGCCAGCGATATGATGTCATCTGGCCGGCGCGGGAGAGAGGGAAATGGCTGATCCATTGCCACATCCCGCATCACACCAGCAACGACAACACCGAGACGAAAGGCGGCGGCGGGCTGATGGCGACGATCGAGGTGGAATAACGCGCGGCGGGCGTCATTCCCGACGGTTCGCGTAGGCGAACAGAAGAGCGAAGCGCGCTTACTTCTTCCTGCCGGCCTCGGTCACGTCCTCAACCGTGCGCAGGCCGGGTTCCGGCGACATGACCAGAACCGCCATATTGCCCGGCGCATGTTCGTTCTTCCACATTTTGGTATGGGCGAGCGGGATTTTCTCCCAGGGGAAGACTTCCGACATGCAGGGATCGACGCGCCGGTCGAGCACGAAGCGGTTCGCGGCCGAGGCCTGTTTCAGATGGGCGAAATGCGACCCCTGGATGCGCTTCTGGCGCATCCACACATAGCGCGCGTCGAAGGTGAGGTTGAAGCCCGTCGTGCCGGCGCAGAACACCACCATGCCGCCGCGCTTCACGACGAGGCAGGAGACCGGAAAGGTCGCTTCGCCCGGATGTTCGAAGACGATGTCGACGTCCTTCTTGCCGGTGATGTCCCAGATCGCCTTGCCGAAGGCGCGCGCGTTCTTGGTCCATTCGTTGAATTCGGGCGTGTTGACCTTGGGCAACTGCCCCCAGCATTTGAAATCCTTGCGGTTGATGACGCCCTTGGCGCCGAGCGAGAGCACATAGTCGCGCTTGCTCTCGTCCGAAATGACGCCGATGGCGTTGGCGCCCGCGGCGGCGCATAGCTGCACGCCGAAGACGCCGAGCCCGCCCGAGGCCCCCCAGACGAGCACATTGTCGCCGGGCTTAAGCTGATGCGGCGCATGACCGAACAGCATGCGATAGGCGGTGGCGAGGGTGAGCGTGTAGCAGGCCGCTTCCTCCCAGGTGAGGTGCTTGGGCCGCTCCATGAGCTGGCGGTCCTGCACGCGGCAGAACTGGGCGAAGGAGCCGTCCGGCGTCTCATAACCCCAGATGCGCTGCGAGGCGGAGAACATCGGATCGCCGCCGTTGCACTCCTCGTCGTCCCCGTCGTCCTGATTGCAGTGGACGACCACCTCGTCGCCAACCTTCCAGCGCTTCACCTTGGAGCCGACCGCCCAGACAATGCCCGAGGCGTCGGAGCCGGCGATATGATAGGGGTGTTTATGCGCGTCGAGCACGGAAATGGGCTGGCCGAGGGCGGCCCAAACGCCGTTGTAATTGACGCCCGCCGCCATCACGAGAACCAGCACGTCATGGCTGTCGAGCTGCCATGTCGGCAAGACCTCGAGCTGCATCGCCTGCTCCGGCGGCCCATGGCGCTCCTTGCGGATCGCCCAGGCGTACATGTTCTTGGGAACATGTCCGAGCGGCGGAATCTCGCCCATTTCATAGAGGTCTTTTTTGTCGGTCAATTTTGGGCTCCTCGCCTTGCCGCCCTTTCAGGGCGGGGGAATTGGCGGGAGCTTATAAACGGGGCGGCGCGATGCGAATAGTCCTAACTTGTGGCCCGCAACGCCCCTATCGCGGCCCCGCCCCGCCTCCGCTCGAAGGCGGCGCGGCGAAAAGGCTGGGATCGGCGACATAGAGAACCGCCAGCACGCCGATAAGGGCGAGAAGGATCGAGGCCATCGCCGCAAGCCAGCTTGTCCCGCCGCGACGCGCCGCTTCGGCGGCGGCGTCCCGGGATCCCGCCGCCTGGACGCGGGCGATGATCCTATCCGCATGGAGCCGATAGAAATAATTGGCGTAGCCGCCCGTCACGAGGCCGATGGCGAGCGTGATCGCCAAACCGGCGCGCTCCGGGACGTTGAGATAGACTTCGACGCCGCTTTCGACGACGATAAAGAGGACGTAAAGAAAGGCGTAGAGATACATCTTCCGATAGGCGAGCCACACAAAACCGAGCCAGAAGGCCGCCCAGTTGAAAGAGAAGCGCTTTCCGCCGCGCGCCATGGCCTCCCATCGACGCTTGTAATAGGCGTAATTGTCGCCGACGAAAATCGCATGGAGATCGGGCTCCGCCGGAGGCGCCGGCGCCCCGCAAGCCGGGCAGTTCGGCGCTTCCGCTTCAAGGGCGGCGCCGCAATTGAGGCATAGGGGCATATCGACGCTCCTGTCGCGAATAGCCGATCAATCGACGCCTCTCGGATACGCCGCGGCGCGCGCTTGCGTCGTGCGCCGCCGCACCCGACTGTGCTCGGAAGCCTCGGAAAAGCTTGGCCAAGAGCGGCCAAGACCGGCGCGGCGACGCCGCGTCTTGTCAAAACAAGGTCATGTGCTATCGCAACAGGCGGAGGATCAAAGAAGTGAACGACCTGACCCCGCCCCGCCGCGACAAGCCCTGGATGTTTCGCACCTACGCCGGCCATTCGACGGCGCGCGAGTCCAACAAGCTCTATCGCTCCAATCTCGCCAAGGGCCAGACGGGTCTCTCCATCGCCTTCGACCTGCCCACGCAAACGGGCTACGACAGCGATCACATCCTGTCGCGCGGCGAGGTCGGCAAGGTCGGCGTGCCGGTCTCGCATCTGGGCGACATGCGCGCGCTGTTCGAGGGCATCCCGCTCGGCGAGATGAACACGTCGATGACCATCAACGCCACCGCCGTGTGGCTGATGGCGCTCTATATCGCCGCCGCCGAGGAGCAGGGCGTGCCGCGCGCCAAACTGCAGGGAACGACGCAAAACGACATCATCAAGGAATATCTCTCGCGCGGCTCTTATGTCTTTCCGCCGACGCAGTCGCTGCGCCTGACGCAAGACCTCATCCTGTTCACGACGAAAGAAGCGCCGAAGTTCAATCCGATCAACGTCTGCTCCTATCATCTGCAGGAAGCGGGCGCGACGCCCTCGCAGGAATTGGCCTTCGCGCTCGCGACCGCCATCGCCGTGCTCGACAATGTGAAGAAGTCCGGCGAAATCTCGGACGCCGATTTCGCCCAGGTCGTCGGGCGCATCTCCTTCTTCGTCAACGCCGGCATGCGCTTCGTCACCGAACTGTGCAAGATGCGCGCCTTCACCGAGCTCTGGGACGAGATCACGCGCGAGCGCTATGGCGTCGCCGACGAGAAGCTGCGCCGATTCCGTTACGGCGTGCAGGTCAATTCTCTCGGCCTCACCGAGCAGCAGCCGGAAAACAACGTCACGCGCATTCTCGATCGAAATGCTGGCGGTGGTGCTCAGCAAGGGCGCCCGCGCCCGCGCCGTGCAATTGCCGGCCTGGAACGAGGCGCTCGGCCTGCCGCGGCCCTTCGACCAGCAATGGTCGCTGCGCATGCAGCAGATCATGGCCTATGAGACCGACCTGCTCGAATATGGCGACATTTTCGACGGCTCGACCGAGATCGCCAAGAAAGGTCGCGGCGCTCAAGCAGGAGGCGCTTAGCGAGCTGAAGAAGATCGAGGAGCTCGGCGGCGCGGCCGCGGCGGTCGAGATCGGCTATATGAAGAGCAAGCTCGTCGAAGCCAACACCGCGCGGCTGGAGGCGATCGAAGCGGGCGAGCAGATCGTCGTCGGCGTGAATAAATTCACCGGCGGCGAGCCGTCGCCGCTCACCTCCGGCGACAATCAGATCATGGTCGTGCCGGAACATGTCGAAGCCGAGCAGATCGCGCGGCTGAAGGCCTGGCGCGAACAGCGCGACGCCAAGGCCGCGCAGGCCGCGGTGCAAGAGCTTGCGCAGGCGGCGAAGGAAGGCCGCAACATGGTCGAGCCGTCTATTCGAGCGGCGAAAGCCGGGGTCACCACCGGCGAATGGGGCAATGTTTTACGCGGCGTGTTCGGCGAATATCGCGCGCCGACCGGCGTCTCCTCCACCGCGCGTCAGGTCGGCGGCCAGCTCGACGCCGTGCGCGGCGAAGTGGAGCGCGTGTCGCAAAAGATCGGCAAGCGCGCGAAATTCCTTGTCGGCAAGCCAGGGTTGGACGGCCATTCCAACGGCGCCGAGCAGATCGCCGTGCGCGCGCGCGACGCCGGCTTCGACGTGATCTACGCCGGCATTCGTTCGACGCCGGCGGAGCTTGTCGAAACCGCGAAGAAGGAGGGCGCGCATTGCATCGGCCTGTCGATTCTCTCCGGCTCGCATGTGACGCTCGCGCATGAAGTGATGAAGCTGATGAAGGAGGAGGGCGTCGAAGCGCCGCTCGTCGTCGGCGGCATTATTCCGCCGGCCGACGAGAAACTCTTGCGCGAGGCGGGCGTCGCGGCGGTCTATACGCCGAAGAATTACGACCTCAACGCGATCATGACCGATCTCGCGCATATCATCGAGAAGACGGCGGTCTGAGGCAGGCGCTATCTCTCCGCGTCATGCCCGCGCTTGTCGCGGGCATCCCACGCCGCGCCATTTGACGCAGCGTGCAGCATAAGCGCCATCCCCTTTCGTGGATGGCCGGGACAAGCCCGGCCATTAGCCGATTCACCACGCGGCGGAATTACCTCGCGTCGAAAGACGGCGGCAAGGAATTGTCGTGCGCGCATAACCCTCTTCCAGAGGGAGAGGGTTACATGCGGGCTTGTGCCGGGCGCCGCGCACGCGCGATAACCGACAGGGTAAAACAAGTCCGGGAAGTTCAATGTCCGTCGCCGCTACCGCCCGCCCCGATTTCTTCAGCCGCGAACGCACCATCGCCGCGCCTTCCTTCAACCGCTGGCTCGTGCCGCCGGCGGCGCTCGCCATCCATCTTTGCATCGGCATGGCCTATGGCTTTTCCGTCTTCTGGCTGCCGCTATCGCGGATCGTCGGCGGCGCGCAGCCAAAGGAATGCCCCGAGACGCTGGGCCTCTTCGCGACGCTCATCGCGACGAACTGCGACTGGAAGATCAGCTGGTTGGGGTGGACCTTCACGCTGTTCTTCGTTTTTCTCGGCTCTTCGGCGGCGGTTTTCGGCCATTGGCTGGAGACGGCCGGGCCGCGCAAGGCCGGCCTCGCCGCGGCCTTTTGCTGGTGCGGCGGCCTGCTCATCTCCGCGCTCGGCGTCTATCTGCATCAAATCTGGATGCTGTGGATCGGCTCGGGCGTCATCGGCGGCATTGGCCTGGGCCTCGGCTATATTTCGCCGGTGTCGACGCTGATCAAATGGTTTCCAGACCGGCGCGGCATGGCGACGGGCCTCGCCATCATGGGCTTTGGCGGCGGCGCCATGATCGGCGCGCCGCTCGCCGACCGGTTGATGGGTTTTTATGCAACGCCGTCTTCGCCCGGCGTGTGGCAGACCTTCGTGACGCTCGCTTGCGTCTATTTCGTCTTCATGGTCGCGGGCGCGCTCGGCTATCGGGTGCCGCGCGAGGGCTGGGCGCCCGAGGGCTTCACGCCGCCGGCGCCCGCCGCCAACGCCATGGTGACGCATCGCCATGTGCATCTCGACGTGGCGTGGAAGACGCCGCAATTCTGGCTGCTGTGGGGCGTTCTCTGCCTCAATGTTTCGGCCGGCATTGGCGTGCTCGGCATGGCCTCGCCAATGCTGCAGGAAGTTTTCGGCGGACGTCTGATTGGCCTCGACATCGGCTTCGATGATCTGAACGCCGATCAGAAGAAGCAGATCGCGGCGATCGCCGCCGGCTTCACCGGGCTCTTGAGTCTTTGCAACATCGGCGGGCGCATCGGCTGGGCGTCGGCCTCCGACAGGCTCGGCCGCAAGACGACCTACGCCATTTTCTTCCTGCTTGGCTTCGCGCTCTATGCCTCCGAGCCGATCGCCGCCAGCAACGGCGCCGTCTTCCTTTTCGTGCTGTCCTTCTGCGTGATCCTCACCATGTATGGCGGCGGCTTCGCGACGATCCCCGCCTATCTCGCCGACATCTTCGGCACGCATATGGTCGGCGCCATTCACGGACGCCTGCTTACCGCCTGGTCGACGGCGGGCGTGCTCGGGCCGGTGCTCGTCAATTACATCCGCGAATATCAGCTCGCGCACGGCGTCGCGCGCGCGGCCGCCTATAACCAGACCATGTATGTGCTCGCCGGCCTCTCTGCTCGCGGGCCTCGTCTGCAATCTGCTCGTTCGGCCGGTCGCAGAGAAATATTACATGAGCGACGAGGAGGTCGCGGCGGAGAAGAAAATCTCGGTCGCCGAAGTCGTGAAGCAGGACGACGAAACGCACGCGGATTTCGAGGATTTCGTCGAGGAGGAAGGAAACGCTTGACGCGCCCGCGACAGTCCCCGATACGCCGGCCGCCCGACCCGGCGCGCCAGGCGCGTCGCTGCTGCTGATCCTCGCCTGGACGGCCGTCGGCGCGCCGCTCGCCTGGGGCGTGTGGATCACGCTTCTAAAGACCGCCGCGCTGTTTCGCTGACCCAGACGCCGCGCCGTTTCGGGACGCCCGCGCCAATCAGGGCAAACGGACGAACAACGATCCCGAGCGGTTGGCGCGAGATACCTCCCCCTTGCGGGGAGGTCGGCGGGCGCAGCCCGCCGGGTGGGGGTTCTTGTCGCGCGGCATCGAGCGGTATTACCCCACCCGACCCCGCTTCGCGGGGCCACCCTCCCCGTAAAGGGGAGGGATGCGCAAACGCCCAGCCTTCACCCGATTGCCCTGCCGCGCCGCCTTGATCGTGGCCAGCTTGTTTGAGAGAAGGCATCATTCCAAGGCGCCGTCGTGATTCGTTGCGCCCGGCCGAGAAGAGACGAGAATACAGATGACGACGGCTTGCACCAATGGTCTCGACACGGGTTTCGTCGATCTCGGCTATATGAAGGTCGCCGTTCTCGGCGTGGTGCAGGGGATCACCGAGCTTCTGCCGATCTCCTCGACGGCGCATATGCGCATCGTGCCGGCGCTGCTGGGCTGGAAGGACCCCGGTTCGGCCTTTTCAGCCGCCATGCAGCTCGCGGCGCTCGCCGCCGTGGTCAGCTATTTCTGGGGCGATATTCGCGCGCTGGCGGTCGGCTCCGTCAACGCCCTGCTGCGGCGCGATTTCAACGATTGGTCGTTCCGCTTCGTCGTCTGGATCGCGCTCGCGACCGTGCCGATCGGCATCGCCGGCCTTGCCTTGTCGCATACGCTGAACACTTGCGGCTCGCCGTTGCGAACCCTGCCGGTCATCGGCATTTCCTGCATCGTCATGGCGGCGCTGCTCGCCATCGCCGAGCTCTATTGCAATCATAAGCGCACGCTCGAACATGTGAGCCTGAAGGACGCGATGATCGTGGGCTTCGCGCAGGTCGGCGCGCTCATTCCAGGCGTCTCGCGCTCCGGTTCGACGCTGACCGCAGCCCTGTTCCTCGATTTGAAGCGCGAGGAAGCCGCGCGCTTTTCCTTCCTGCTCGGCCTGCCGGCGATCGCGCTCGCGGGACTGAAGGAGCTGTGGGAGCTCCATAAGGCGCAGCTCGATTTTCACGGCTGGGCGGTGCTTACCGTCGGTCTGTTCATCGCGTCGATTTCGGCTTTCGTCGCGATCTGGGGCTTGCTGCGCATTCTGGAGCGCTTTTCGGCCTGGCCTTTCGTGGCCTATCGCGCCTTCATCGGCGTCGTGCTGCTTGTGGGCTTTTACGCCGGCTTCCTGAGTTAGTGCTCATTCGGCCGCGACGCGCAGACGCTCGCGCGCCTGCGAGCGCAGATCGTCGATCGGCGCAAGCGCGCCTTTCTGCTCGTAATGCCAAAAGGTCCAGCCGTTGCAGGCCGGCAGCCCCTGCGCCAGCGCGCCGGTCTTGTGGATCGAGCCGACGAAGCCCGAAAGCGACAGCGTTCCGTCGGCGCGCACCAGCGCGCTGTGGCGCTTCTTGGCGTCGGTGAGCGACGCGCCGGGCGCAATCAGCCCCGCTTCGACCAGGCTCGCAAAGGCGATGCGCGGCTCGGAGCGTTTCGAGGGCGCGGCGACGATCGCGTCATGCGGCAACGGCTCGACGGCGGCGATGCGCGCTTGCGCCGCGGCCGCATAGTCTTCGTCGCGTTCGAGGCCCAGCCAGTCGCGGCCGAGACGTTTGGCGACGGCGCCGGTCGTTCCCGTGCCGAAGAAGGGATCGAACACGAGATCGCCTGGCTTTGAGGCGGAAAGGATCACGCGCGCGAGCAGCGCCTCCGGCTTTTGCGTTGGATGCGTCTTGCGCCCGGCGCCGTTTTTCAGGCGCTCTGCGCCGGTGCAGATCGGCAACAGCCAATCCGAGCGCATCTGGCAATCTTCATTGGCCGCCTTCAGCGCCTCGTAATTGAAGGTGTAATTCTTCGAGCTCGAATCGCGCGCGGCCCAGATCATCGTCTCATGGGCGTTGGTGAAGCGGCGGCCGCGAAAATTCGGCATCGGATTATTCTTACGCCAGACGATGTCGTTGAGAATCCAGAAGCCGAGATCCTGCATGATCGCACCGACGCGAAAAATATTGTGATAGGAGCCGATGACGAAAATCGTCGCCGTCGGCTTCATCAGCCGGCGCGCTTGCGCCAGCCAGTCGCGTGTGAAGGAATCATAGGCGCCGAAATCGGCGAATTTATCCCAATCGTCGTCGACGGCGTCGACGACGCTCTGATCCGGGCGCGTCAGCTGATTGGCGAGCTGGAGATTATAGGGCGGATCGGCGAAGACGAGATCGGCGCTTTCCGCCGCGAGTTCTCGCATGAGCGAGACGCAGTCGCCGGACAGAATTTGGTTGCGCGCCGTCGCGCGGAGCGGCCTTTCGCTAGAGCGCCCGGTACGCATGACCTGAATCCGGGCTTTGAGGCTGGCCGCCCCGACGCGCGCGCTACGCATGAACTCGACACCAAGAACGCTACCTAACTGTCGCGATCTTGCTTGAGGGAAGTAAAAGCCGCGTTTAGGGGCCAAAAGGCCACACGTGTCTTTTTCGAACGGATTTCTTAATGAAATAACAAGGTTAGCAAAACCTTGCCGGCTCGGCGCGCATTTGCGTCAAGCTTCGCGCAAGGGCGAGAAGCTGAAGCGATGCGCCGGTGACGCGCCATGTCGCGCCAGCGCCTCGAGATGCCGGGGCGCGGCGTAACCCACATTGGTTTCAAAGCCGTAGTGCGGGTAAAGCGCCGCGAGCCGTCGCATCATTGCGTCGCGCGCGACCTTGGCGACGATGGACGCCGCCGCGATCGACAGCGTCGTCGCGTCTCCCTTGACGATCGTGCGGCAGGGACAGGCGACAGGCGGCGGGTCGTTGCCGTCGACGAGAAGATAGGCCGGCGCCCGGGAAAGGCCGGCGACGGCGCGGGCCATGGCCGCGAGCGAGGCGCGGCGAATGTTGATGCGGTCGATCTCGGCGGCGGTGACGAAGGCGACGCTGACCGCGAGCGCGCTCGCCATGATTCGCTCGAAGGCCTCTTCCCGCTGTTTAGGGGTCAAGGCTTTCGAATCGTCGAGGCCAGGCGGCGGCCGCTTGGGATCGAGAATCACCGCCGCAGCGGCGACGGGCCCCGCGAGCGGGCCGCGGCCGACTTCGTCGACGCCGGCGATTGGCCAGATACCCTGGCGGCGCAATCGCGCTTCAAGCCGAAAGTCGGGACCGACGCGCGTCAAGGCTTTCGCCTATCGGCGACCATGGCCGCTGTGCGGCTGGGGCTGCTGGAAGAAAGCGAACAGGCGCGCGCAAGCATGGCGCGATGAAAGCGCGTCGATCACGGCCTTGGCAACTACAAAGTCCACCGACTCTCGCTCGTCCAAAGAATTCTTTGAGCGCAGGCGGCGCCGACTCTCAATGACCTTCGATGCCACGTCAGAACAAATCGAGTTGCCGCGGCGCGCGCCGGGGCGGCTCGAAGAGGTCCGTGCGCAGCTTGCTGCGCGAAAAACCGAGCCGCGCGGCGGCGACCTCGAAGCGCCGGCCGATCATCCAGGCATAAGGCCCGTCGCCTTTCATGCGCCGGCCGAAAGCCGAATCGTAAAGCTTGCCGTCCCGCGTCGAACGCACCAGGGACAGCGCGCGGCGCGCTCTGTCGGGAAAATTCGCCACGAGCCATTCGCTGAAAAGATCGCGCAATTCGAGCGGCAGACGCAGCAAGACATAGCCCGCTTCGCGCGCGCCGGCGGCGTGCGCGCGCGCAAGAATCGTCTCGATCTCGTCGTCGTTGATCGCCGGTATGATCGGCGCCGTCATGACGGCGACGGGCACCCCCGCCTGGCTGAGCTTTTCGATCGTCTCCACCCGCAAGTCAGGCGTCGCGGCGCGCGGCTCCATGAGACGGGCGAGCCTGCGGTCGAGCGTCGTCACCGAGATCGCCACTTTCGCCAGGCCTTTTTCCGCCATCGGCGCGAGCAGATCGAGATCGCGCAGGACAAGCGCCGATTTCGTCACGATCCCCACCGGATGATTGGCGCGCGCCAGCACTTCGAGAATCGAGCGCATGACGCGATGGCGCTTCTCGGCCGGCTGATAGGGATCGGTGTTGGAGCCGATCGCGATTGTTTTCGGCACATAACCCGGCGCCGATAATTCGCGCTCCAGCAGTTGCGCCGCGCCTTCCTTCACGAAAATCTCGGTCTCGAAGTCGAGGCCGGGAGAAAAGCCCATATAGGCGTGCGTCGGCCGCGCGAAGCAATAGACGCAGCCATGCTCGCAGCCGCGATAGGGATTGATCGAACGGTCGAAGGAAATGTCGGGCGAATCATTCTTGGTGATGATCGTGCGCGGCTTCTCGATGTGAATATTGGTTTTGAGCGCCTCGAGGCTCTCCAAAGACCCCCAGCCATCGTCGGCTTCTTCGCGCGTCTCTTTTTCGAAACGGCCGCTGCGCTTCGACAGCGCCCCGCGCCCGCGCCGCCGTTCGGCGTCAATGATCGCCGCGGCGTCGATCCGCGGCGCGCCAACCGCCTCTCTCGAAACCTCCGCCAATCGCCCCATGTCGAACTCCACCGAGAACATAAGACAGGGGAGGCCGCGCGCTCACGCGCACGCCACAACATCTCGCGCAACCCGCGGCCTCCCGACAAACGCAACGCGACGCAACTGATCCGGCTCAACGCCGGACGCTTTCAAGGGACTGGACGCCCCGCCCCGGCTCGACCTGCCAAAGCGGAACATAACGCGAATAGAGAACATATAACGAACATAAAGGCGGGGCGCAAGGGCGATCGAGAAAAAAGAAACGCGCCGTCTTGCCGACGGCGCGCTCGATTTCAGGGCTTTTGTTGCGCGCGCTTCAGCGCACCAGAATATTCTTGAACTGCCAGGGATCGCTCTCGTCGATGTCCTCGGGAAAGAGGCCGGGGCGTCCATCCAGCGGCGTCCAGTCGGTGTAGACGCCGATCACCGGGCCGAGATAGGGCAGTTGCACCTCGAGGCAGCGCTTGTAGTCCACCTCATCCGCCTCGACGATGCCGGCTTGGGGATTTTCCAACGCCCAGACCATGCCGGCGAGCGCGGCCGAACTCACTTGCAGGCCGGTCGCGTTCTGATAGGGCGCGAGATCGCGCGTTTCTTCGATCGAAAGCTGCGAGCCGTACCAATAGGCGTTCTTGCCATGGCCGTAGAGCAGCACGCCGAGCTCGTCGATTCCATCGACAATCTCATGCTCGTCGAGAATCTTCCAACTGTCCTGCATCCTGCCGGCCTGCCCGAACATCTCATGCAGGGACAGCACGGCGTCGTCGGCCGGGTGATAGGCGTAATGGCAGGTCGGACGATAGACCGCCTTGCCCGAAGCGTCCCGCACGGTCAGATAATCGGCGATCGAGATCGATTCATTATGGGTGACGAGAAAGCCATATTGCGGCCCGGGCGTCGGACACCATGAGCGCACGCGCGTATTGGCGCCGGGCGAGAGGAGATAGATCGCCGCGCCGCAGCCGGTGTGATGCGTGCGGCCGATGTCGGGCAGCGACTTCTCATGCGTGCCCCAGCCAAGTTCCGCCGGCTGCATGCCTTCCGACACGAAACCCTCGACCGACCAGGTGTTGACGAAGACGTTGCGGGGTTTTGGATCGCGCGCGCGCTGCGTGTCGCGCTCGGCGATATGAATGCCCTTCACGCCGAGCTTTTGCGCGAGCGCGCCCCATTCGGCGCGGTTCGTCGGCTCCTTGTCCAGCGCGCCAGTATCCTTGGCGATATTGACGAGCGCCTGTTTGACGAACCAGGAGACCATGCCCGGATTGGCGCCGACGCAAGAGACCGCCGTCGATCCGCCAGGGTTCTTGCGGCGCTCCTCCAGCACGGTCTCGCGCAAGGCGTAATTTGTGCGCGCCTCATTAGCCATGGTCTTGTCGAAATAGAAGCCGGGCCAAGGCTCGACGACCGTGTCGACGCATAGCGCATTCAATTCGCGCGCGAGCTTGATGATGGCAAGCGACGAGACGTCGACAGAGAGATTGACGACAAAGCCTTGGCCCTCGCCCTGGGTGAGAAGCGGCGTCAAGACCTCGCGGTAGTTGTCCGGCGTGAGCTTCGTCTTGAGAAAAGCGATGCCGCGCTCGTCCAAGAGGCGGCGATGCGTATCCACGGGATCGATGACGGTGAAGCGGCTCTTGTCGAAGTCGAAATGGCGTTCGATCAGCGGCAGAATGCCCCGCCCGATCGAGCCGAAGCCGATGAGAACGATCGGGCCAGTGATTTTGCCATAGACAGGCCAAGTCGACATAGAACGGCTCCTGCGGGAGGGAATGTTGCGCCGCGATAAAGCAAGCGCCGCTGTTTTAATCAAGTAGGCGCGGCGCATGCGCGACCGCGCGTCGCGCAGTCCGCCTCTTGACCCCATATGGCGCGCCGCGCAATGGTGCCCTAGTTGATTGAAGTCAATAGAGTAGACCGTCCGTATGAAGCGTTCCGTGAAACCCCGTCCTTCGCCGGCCCTGCGCGCGGCGCGCGCGCGCCTGCGTCTCGTCAGCGCCCGGCCAACATCCGCCCCGCCGACCGCCGTAAAGGCGGAAGAGATTTCGCTTTCGCGCGACGACGCGCTCGAAGATGCGGCGGCGCGCATTTTCTCCGCGGCGCTCGATCACTTCGTGGCGAATGTCGCGTTCATGCAGGCCTCCGGCGCGCCGGAAGGCGTGCATCAGATGCGCGTCGCCTTGCGGCGGCTTCGCGCGGCGATCGGCCTCATGCGGCCGGCGCTGACCGGCTCGGCGCTCGAAACCGCGCGCGAACGCGCCAAGACGCTTGCCGGCGTTCTGGGCGCGGCGCGCAATTGGGACGTATTCGGCGACATGCTGAACGCTGGCCCGCGCGAGGCGCTGGGGAACGATCCAAGCTTCTATGCGCTGCTCGACGCCGTGGAGCTGCGCCGCACGCAAGCCTATCGCGAGGCGCAGGAGGCGCTGACCGCGCCGCAGACGGCGCAATTCGTCGAAGAGCTGCGTTTGGCGATTGCGCAACGCGATTGGCGGGTTGAAGAAAACATGCGCGGGGAAGGTTCGGCGCGCGACTTCGCCTCGCGCGCGCTGACGCGGCTGCGCAAGCGCCTCCTGAAAAAGAGCCGGGATCTCGCGACGCTCTCGCCCGAGGCGCGCCACCAGGCGCGCATCGCGCTGAAAAAGGCGCGCTACGGGGCGGAGTTTTTTCACAGCCTTTATGCAGATCGGAAAACG
Organism: uncultured Alphaproteobacteria bacterium; assembly: GCA_963706255.1. GTDB lineage: Bacteria > Pseudomonadota > Alphaproteobacteria > Rhizobiales > Beijerinckiaceae > Methylocystis. The sequence continues at coordinate 182,288 of CAVPMJ010000028.1, forward strand.
GCCCGCGCCTTCATGCGCGCGCTGTCCGAAATGCAGGACGGGATGGGCGCCTTCAACGATATGGCGGTCGCAAATAGTCTGCTCGATCAGATTGACGCCGATGGCGGCGGCGCGGCGACGCGCGCCTCGGGTTTTGTGCGCGGCTGGTTCGCCCATGCGGCGCGGGAAGGCGCCGCTCACGCGGAGAAAAGCGAAAAACGGCTAAAAGAACTTGAGCCGTTTTGGACGTAGGCGTTCAATGTCATTCCCCGCGCGGCGGGAATGACATTGTTAGCTGCTACGCCGACAGCGCGGCGCTGCCGTCGATGCGCCCTTGCAAGCCGTTTGGAATGCGCGGGTTCGGCAACACATAGCGACCGCGCTCGCGCACCAATTTCGTCACGGCGGCGAAATCGAGCTTGCCGGAGCCCAGAAGCGGCACATGCTCTACGATCATGATTTCGGCCGGGATCATCAGATCGGACGCGCCTTTCGATTTGGCGTAAGCCTGGAAGTCTGCGCGAGTCGCGTCCGTCTGCTGCGTGACGAGGACGATTCTCTCGCCCTTGCGCGGATCGACTTCGCTCGCCGCCGCCGACAGCGCCTTGGGCCATAGCTCCGCCGCAAGTTGCTCGATCGCCGCGAGCGAGACCATCTCGCCGCCGATCTTTGCGAAACGCTTGGCGCGGCCCTTAATCGTGACGAAGCCCTGCGCGTCGATCGTGACGATGTCGCCCGTGTCGTGCCAGCCATTCTCCGGCGGCTGCAGCACGCCCGGATTGTCAGCCTTGAGATAGCCGAGCATGACATTCGGCCCGCGCACGAGCAGGCGTCCGCCCTCCTCGACGCCCGGCACGCGTTCGAGCTTATATTCGACGCCCGGCATCAGCCGGCCGACCGTGCCGAATTTATTGAACATCGGCGTGTTGAGCGCGAGCACAGGCGCGGTTTCGGTCACGCCGTAACCTTCAAGGATGCGAATGCCGAATTTCTCGCATCCATAGATCGCGCGTCGATTGCTTCACCGGCTCGGCGCCGGCGACGACATAGCGGATCGAACGGAAGTCGTAGGCATGCGCCGAGCGGGCGTAGCCCGCAAGGAAAGTGTCGGTGCCAAAGAGGATCGTGGCGTTGGTTCCGTAAACGAGCTCCGGCACGATGCGGTAGTGCAAGGGCGAGGGATAGAAATAGACCGGCACGCCGGAGATGAGCGGCAGCGCAAAGCCGATCGTCAAGCCGAAGCAGTGGAAGATCGGCAGCACGTTGAACACTTTGTCGGTGCGGCCGAAGTCGATGCGCGCCGCCGCCTGCGCGGCGTTCGCAAGCATGTTCCGATGCGACAGCGCGACGCCTTTGGGCGCGCCTTCGGAGCCCGAAGTGAAGAGGATCGCCGCGATGTCGTCCGCCTTGCGCGCGACCACAGGCTTGGCGGAAGCGCCTGAAGGCCTTGACCTTGTCGGCGAAGCTCACGGAGGCGCGCATGTCCTCGAGATAGACGAGCGCGACTTTCTCTTCGAGCGCGGCGACGAGCTTCTCCAGCTTGCCCTTCTCGATGAAGCCGCGCGAAGTCAGGATCGTCTTCGCCTGCGCCGCCTCGCAGCCCGATAGAATATTGGCTGCGCCAGCGGTGAAATTGATCATCGCCGGCGCGCGGCCCGCTGAAGTGGTCGCAAGGAACGCGACGCCGGCGCCATTGGCGTTGGGCAACATGATTCCGATAGCGTCGCCAGGCTGTCCGAAGGTCGCGATCTTTTCGCCAAGAACGCGCGCGCCGATCAGCAGCTTGCGATAGGTCAGCGCGCCGGTGATCGGGTCTTCGAGCGCGACGCGCGAGAGGCCGTGCTTGTCGGCCGCTTCGACCACGGCGTCGAACAATGTGCGCTCGACCTTGGTGGTGCGGAAGACGAGGTCCGACATGATCTGATAGAGCGCCGCGCCGGCGGCCATGCGCCGCGCCTTGCCCTTCAACGCATCATCGACGGTAAGGCGCACCGGCTCGAGCACGGTGAGCGTGAATTTCGGGAACCAGCGGCGACGCGCCTGTTCGCGGTTGAGTCGCGAAAACATCGTCGCCTCGGCGCCCTCGATGCGCACGGGAACGACCATCGCGCCGGATTTCTCCGCGATCAGCCCCGCGCCGTCATAGACTTTCATCAGGCTGCCGGTGACGGTGAGACGCCCTTCAGGAAAGATGACCAAAGGATCGCCCGCCTTCACGGCGTTGACCAGCGTGCGCGTGCCGAGCGGTTTCGAAGGATCGAGCGGAATGGCGCGCGTGAGCTTCATGAAGGGCTTCACCCACCATTTCTGCGAGATCGTATGGTCGATGGCGAAGATCGGCTCTCGCGGCATGATCGAGAGAATCGCCGCGGCGTCCAAGAAACTCACATGATTGAGCGCGACGATGGGATTGGGTCCCGCCTTGTCGAAATTCTCCAGCCCCTTCACGTCGAGACGATAGAAGGCGCGAAAGAAGATCGAGAGAATATCCTGGAAGGGCGAGACGACGACCGCCTTGACGATCCAGATCGAGGCGACGAGCGCGACGACAGCGACGCCGAGCGACAGCGCCGCGAAAGAGACGCCGGCGCTCTGCAAGCCGGCGACGCCGACGCCGCCCAGCGCCATGAAGGCGGCGTTATGGACATTGACGGCGGCGATGGTGCGGGCGCGCTCTTCGGGGCGGCTTTGCGCCTGAATGGCGGCAAACGACGGCACGATCATCAAGCCGCCGGCGAGCGCCAGCAGCGCAAGATCGACGGCGGCGCGCCAGGCGAGGGGCTGCGCGAAATAAGCGGCGGGCGACAGATTTGTCGCAACTTCCGGCGTGGTCTGAAACAGCAGCGCGAAGCCGAGATCGCCCGCGGCGAAGGCGACAAGCGCCGCGCCGGCGGCCGACGGCAGCAGCACGATCTTGCCATGCAGCAGGAAGGCGGCGAGACCCGAGCCGGCGGCGATGGCGACGGCGAAAACGGCGAGATGAATGGTGACGACGCTGTCGGCGCCGTGCAGCGTCTGCGTCACCAGCGGCGGCATCAGCGACATGGCGACGGAGCCGAAGAGCCAGAAGAGGCTCGTGACGACGGCGAGGCGCCATAGCGCCCGCTCGGCGCGCAAATGCCGCAACAGGCCGAAGGTCGAACGCAAGATATTGGCGTCGACCTTGAGATCAGGGTCGGCGCGGCGCGTCGCCGGGATGAACCAGGCGGCGCCGTAGGCCAGCGCCGCGACCGCCATGACGCCCAACGCAAATATCAGCCCGCCCTGCGCATGCATGGCGAAGCCGCCGGCGATGGTGCCCGTCAGAATCGCAAGGAAGGTCGCGCTCTCGACAAGCGCATTGCCGGCCGGCAATTCTTCACGCGTCAGATGATCGGGCAGGATGCCGTATTTCACCGGACCGAACAGCGCGCCGGTGACGCCGAATAAAAAGAGCGCGCCAAACAGCGCCGGCACGCTGGAAAAGAGGAAGCCCGTCGCCGAAATTCCGGCGACGCCGATTTCGGCGAAGCTCAGCCTGCGTGCGATGAGCGCCTTGTCGTATTTGTCCGCGAGCTGGCCGCCGAGCGCAGACAGGAGAAAGAAAGGCGCGATGAAGATTGCGCCGGCGAGCGTGACGAGCGAAGCGCCCTGCTCTCCGCCGATCTGCGCGAGGATCAAGAGCACCAGCGCGTTTTTCAGGAAATTGTCGTTGAAGGCCGCGAAGAACTGGCGCCAGAACAGCGGCGCGAAGCGGCGCGAGGCGAGAAGCGATTGCGACATGGCTCGTAAATCCAAGAGGCGAGGCCGGCGACTTTCACCTGATCTCCTTTAAGGATCGGTCAAGACGCCGGCTGGTTGCATGAAAGCGCGAAAATTTTTCGCGTCACGGGACTTTGGCGACATCCATCAAGAGGCGCTCGGTGCGCGCGTCCTCGATGCGGTTCAAGAACTTTTCGGCCTCCTGATTGTCGCGGATCGTCTTGGAGACGACGATGCAGGACTGCACCAGCATCACGACGCCCATAGCGAGAAAGCCCTTCATCCAGCCATCGATCGGCATGAAGAACACGCCGGCGCCCATCATGGCGATGGAGAGCCCGAAGGTGGCGTAAGAGAAGCTGATGAAGGCGGAGGAGTGCTTGATCGGTTGAGTGGTCATTTGAGTTTTCCCTTTTGGTTAGATCAGATCTTTCTTGCTCTGACACGGTGGGGGGATCATCACGGGGAGCCCGCCTTCTCCTTCAGCCTTGCGAGGACATCGGCGGCGCGCGGCTTGACCGGCGGGCCGAAGCCCTGATCGGCCAGCGTCTCGTTGAGGCTTTCGGCCTGCGGCTCGGCGTCGAGCGCATCGAGGACGGTCTCGGCGGCGCAGGCTTGCGTCTGCTGCTCGCGCAGCCGCGCGAGCGTCGTTTCGGCTTCCGAAAGCGTCGCTTGATGGCAGGGCGCGTCCTCCAGCCGGCCTCGGCGCATAACCCGCACCGACTCGGCGGCCCGGGCGATGCGCCTTCCGCGCTCCAGTTCCGCGAGTCGCGTCGACTGACCGCGCACATGGCGCTCGAGTTTAGCGATCTCGGCGGAAGAGATTGTGCGGGCTTTTTCCGCAGCCTGAGCGTCGCCTTCGAGCGCGGCGATATTCTCCGCCGCTTTCGCCGCGAGATCCTCGCGGCCGCCCTTCAACGCTTCGACCGCGCGGGTTTCGAGTTCGGCGATCTGCTCGCGCGTCGCGGCGAGCTTGCGCTCCTCGGCCCGGTCCTGGGCGATGGCCAAAGCCAGCGCCTTCTTGGCGCGCTCGACGCTTGCCGCCGAGTCGCGCATTTGCTGGTCGAGGAGCGACAGGGCATGACGGTCGGCGAGGCGCTCCTCGGCCTCGAACGCCCGACCCCTCATGAGAGTGACAACAGTCTTGAACATGGGATCCTCCTATGTGAACTATGTTCACAACCAGACCCTAGCGCAATTTTGAACGTCGTTCAAGATAAAATTGAACGAGGTTCAATTTTTCCTTAACGGCTTTAAATAAAGCATGCTACGGCGCTGGCGCGGCGGAAAGGCCAATTCTCGCCGCATCGTCGGCGCAAGCTGCGCATAGAGGAACGAGCCGCTTGAACGAGACCAAGACAGAAGCTGGAGCCGAACGGCGCGCGCAATTGCGCGACCGGCTGATCGACATCGCACAGGAAGCCATCGCCGCGCGCGGCCTCGCGGGCCTCAAGGCGCGCGATCTCGCGGCGGCCGCCGGCTGCGCGCTTGGCGCGATCTACACCGCTTTCGACGATCTCGACGAACTCATCCTGCGCGTCAACGCCCGCACATTGGCCCGGCTGGAGAGAGCGCTCGACGCGGCGCTCGGCGACGCCGAGGCGGAACAGGCGCTCGACGCCCTCGCACGCGCCTATCTGAACTTCGCGCGCGCCGAGGAGCCGAGCTGGCGCGCGTTGTTCGAGCACCGCCTGCCGCAGGGCGCGCCGGTTCCAGAATGGTACGCCGAGGCGCGCAATCGCCTGTTCGGGCGGCTGGATGCGCCGCTGACGCAGCTTCTGCCGGGCAAGGACGCGATGGCGCGCGCGGGACTGGCGCGCACGCTGTTTTCGGCGGTGCATGGCGTCGTCGCACTCGGCCTCGAGGAGAAGATCGCCGACACGCCCCCCGCCGTGCTCGACGCGCAGCTCGAAACGCTGGTGCATCTTCTCGCCGCCGGTCTGATGATGGAGTCGGCGCGCTTGCCTTGAGCCGCGCGACCTGACATAGGCGCGCATGGCTTTCATTCTGCTGTTTGCCGTGGCGATGTGGGCGGGCGCGCAGAATGCGCTCGCCGGCGGCGGCTCCTTCCTCCTCCTGCCGACGCTGATGTTTACTGGCATGGACGCGCTTGCCGCCAACATCACTTCATGCGCGGCGCTGTTTCCGGCGCAGGTCGCGACCGGCTGGACAGGCCGCAAATTCGCCGCCGGCGCCAACGGGCTTTCGCTGCGCGCGCTTTTCGTCATCAGCATCGTCGGCGGGGCCATCGGCGCGCTCGTCCTGCTCGGCACGCCGCGCGGATTGTTCGCCCGCCTCGTGCCCTGGCTCGTGCTCTTCGCCACCGCGCTCTTCGCTTGGGGCAGTTTTTTTAGAAAGCCTACCGAGACGCAGGCGCATCTGAGCGCGTCCGCCGCCGGCTTCGCGCAATTCCTCATCTCGGTCTATGGCGGCTATTTCGGCGGCGGCATCGGCTTTCTCATGGTCGCGGCGCTGACCATGGCGGGTCAGGGCGTGCGGATCGCGAGCGCAACCAAAAACCTTTTAGCCGGCGTCATGAACGCTTCAGCCGTCGCCATTTTTCTGTTCTCGCCCGATCTGCATTGGCCGCAGGCGCTCGTGACGGCTGCGGGCGCGACGATCGGCGGCGTCTTAGGCGCGCGACTGATCAATCACATCGACGAGAAAATGCTGCGCGTCTTTATCGTCGCCATCGGCGCAGCGTTAACGATCGGCCTGTTCATCAAGGCCTCATGAGAAGGCCGATGATTCAATTTGAGCAACCAATCGTTAGGAATTCGAAAAGCCTTTAAGCCATTTTAAGCCTGACGAAATCGAGGCGCAGCGCCGAGGCGGTCATGCCCGATCCCAGGCTCGACAAGAACAATCCAAAAACGCCTGCCTCCGGCGAGCGGCGGGCGTCGCCGCGTCAAAAGTCCCACGCCGAAGCCTGGGCCGACCCCGGCGGCATGGCGCCGGCGATCCCTTGCAAGGTCATCGACATTTCGAGCGCCGGCGCGAAATTGGCTTTTCCGCCGGGTTCGAACCTGCCTGACGCTTTCATCTTGCGGGCGGGAAACACCAAGCGTTCCGCGCATGTGGTTTGGCGGCGCAAGGATGAGATCGGCGTAGAATTTCAGCGCGTCACGCAGCATTATCGCGAAAGCGGTCGCTTGCCTGAAGCTGACGGCGATCCAAAATAGTCCCGCTTTGCGCTATTTCTTGCCGATGGCCTTCTCGATTTCCGGCAGCAGCGTCGTCGCGAGCGCCGACGGGGTCAGCGGGCCGACGAATTTATAGGCGATGGTTCCGTCGCCATTGATCACGAAAGTCTCGGGCACGCCATAGACGCCGAAGTCGATCGCTATGCGCCCCGCCCCATCGACGCCGACGCGCGTGAAAGGATTGCCGTCACCCTCGAGAAAGCGCAGCGCATTCGCCGTCTCGTCCTTATAGGAAAGACCGTAAAGCGCGACGCCCTTGGCCTTGAGCGCTTCGTTATGGGCGATCGACATCAGCACGGGATGTTCCTGCCGGCATGGGCCGCACCAGCTCGCGAAGACGTTGACGAGACTCACATGGCCCTTGCGCAGATCTTCCGTCGAAAGCCCCGGAACGTCGTTAAGACCGGCGAGCGCCGGCAGATCGAAGGACGGCGCCGGCTTGCCGATCAGCGCGGACGGAATCCGCGAGGCGTCGCCGGAAAAGAGCCGGACGAGAAACAGGCCCGCGAGCAGCGCGAAAAGCGCGAGCGGCAGAAAGCGCAAGGCCGAACGCGGCGCGGAAGCCTCGCTCACGAGCCGTCTCCTTCATCGCGCGCGCCCGCCGCGCCAAAGCGCGCGAGCGCTGAACGCAAGCGGCGATAGTCGAGGATGATGCGCAGCGCGACGACGCCGAGCGTGACGAGCGTGACGCCGTAAGCGGCGGCGACATAGGACCAGTGGTCATTCATTGCGCCGCCTCCAGACTTTCATCTTCGGCGCTCTCGTTTCCACGGATCGCCTGCATGGACAGGCGCGCGAGCCGTCGGCGCAGGATTTCATTGCGGATCGCCATTACATGCAATGTGAGGAAGAGCAGCGTCGCCGCGAGCGCCATGACGAGGAGCGGCCAAAGCATCGAACCTGAGATCGCCGGCCCGTCGATGCGAAACACCGAGGCCGGCTGATGCAGCGTATTCCACCAATCGACGGAATATTTGATGATCGGAATATCGATGACGCCCACGAGCGTCATGATCGCCGCGATGCGCGCGCCGCGCGGCGTGTCGTCCATCGTCTGCCGCACGGCGATGAGCCCGAGATAGAGAAGGAACAGCACAAGCATCGAAGTGAGGCGCGCGTCCCACACCCAGAACGTCCCCCACATCGGCTTGCCCCAGAGCGAGCCGGTGACGAGACAGATGAAGGTGAAGGCTGCGCCGAGCGTCGCCGCGGTTTTCTGCGCGGCGTCGGCCAGCGGATGGCGCCACACCAGCACGCCGAGCGAGGCCGACGTCATCACGACATAAGCGAAGATCGCGAGCCAGGCGGACGGCACATGGATATACATGATCCGCACCGTCTCGCCCTGCTGATAGTCGGGCGGCGCGGTGAAAGCGCCATACAGCCCCACGGCGAGCAGGAGCAGCGTTGCGCCCGTCAGCCAAGGCAACGCCGCTCCGGCAAAGCGCAGAAAGCGCGTCGGATTTGCGTAAGTGGACAGAAAACTCATCGCCGGCCGGACTCTCCCGCCGACTGCCTAAGCCCCGCCGCCCGCGCCGTCAATTCGCGGCTTTGGCCGGCGGCTTGGTCGCGTCCTTGGCGAGATCCTTGGTTTGCTGCGCCTCGGAAAGGATCTGCGCCTTCGGCTTGCCATGCAGCAGTTCGATGGCCGCGGTCAGCTGCTTGTCCTTTTTCTCGTCCGGCGGCACATAGGCCTGCGAGCCGGTCTTTTCGTCTTCGCCGTTCTTGAGATGGCCCTTGAGCGAGGCTTCGCCCTTGGTGTCGTCCTTGCCCTTAAGCTCGTCCGGCACTTCCTGCAGGATGATCATGTCGGGGTCGATGCCCTTGGCCTGGATCGAGCGGCCCGATGGCGTGTAATAGCGCGCGGTCGTGAGTCGCAGCGCCCCGGCGGAGCCGCCGAGCGGAATGATGGTCTGCACCGAGCCCTTGCCGAAGGAGCGCGTGCCGATCAGCGTCGCGCGCTTGTGGTCCTGCAAGGCGCCGGCGACGATCTCGGAAGCCGAGGCCGAACCGCCGTTGATCAGGACGACAACCGGCTTGCCCTTGGAGAGATCGCCCTGGCGGGCGTTATAGCGCTGCGTCTCGTCGGCGTTGCGGCCGCGCGTCGAAACAATTTCGCCCTTGTCGATAAAGGCGTTGACGACCTGGATCGACTGATCGAGCAGGCCGCCGGGATTGTTGCGCAGATCGAGGATATAGCCCTTGAACTTGTCGGCGGGAATTTCCTGCTGCGCTTTCGCCATGGCGTTACGCAGGCCCTCCGCCGTCTCCTCGTTGAACTGCGAGATGCGGACATAGGCGATGTCGTCGTCCTGCTTGCGCGAACGCACCGATTTGATGTGGATCTCGGCGCGGACGAGTTTGACCTCGACCTTGTCCTTGTTCTTGCCGCGGAAAATCGTGAGCTTCACCGGCGTATTGATCGCGCCGCGCATCTTGTCGACAGCCTGATTGAGCGTCATGCCCTGCACGCTCTCTTCGTCGATGGCGCCGATGAGATCGCCCGACATGACGCCGGCGCGAGAGGCCGGCGTATCGTCGATGGGAGTCACGACTTTGACGAGACCGTCTTCCTGGGTGACTTCGATGCCCAGACCGCCGAACTTGCCCTCGGTCTGGGTCCGCATGTCCTTGAAGCCCTTGGCGTCAAGATAGCTCGAATGCGGATCGAGCGAAGTCAGCATGCCGTTGATGGCGTTTTCAACGAGCTTCTGCTCGTCGGGCTTTTCGACATAGTCGGCGCGCACTTTGTCGAACACGTCGCCAAACAGGCTGAGATGCTTATAGGTGTCGGCGGAGGCGGCTTGCGCCGGCGCGCCGATGACGGCGCGCGCCTGTTGGCCGAGCGTGGCGCATCCCGCGCCAATAGCGATTCCTGTTGCGATAAGGGCTGTTCTGCGAATCATCCGCCGACCTTCCGACTGTCTGACTTTGCCCACCATGGGCCTGAGTCGATTGACGCTCCGTCTTTGCGGAACTCAACATAGAGAATGGGTTGTTTCGCGCCGATCGCGATGGTCGCCGCAGTTTGCGCGGCTCCGTCTCCCATGCTGGCTATCGGCTCACCCGCCAGAACAAATTGTCCGACGTTCACACTGGTGCGACTCATACCGGCCAGAACGACATAATAACCGCCGCCGGCATTAATGATCAAGAGTTGACCGTAACTTCGATAAGGTCCAGAAAAAGCGATCCAGCCATCGCAAGGTGCGACAACGACGCCGTTTTCCCGCGCGGCGATCGACAATCCCTTTTCCTTGCCGCCGAAACCGTCCGGCGCGCCGAAACGCCGCACGATGGGCCCGGCCACGGGCGCCGGCAGGCGGCCCCTGAGGTCGGCGAAGGCGACGGCGGGCGCGAGCCGCGCCGCGTCCTTGAAAGGCGCCGCGAGCGCCTTGCGGCGCTGTTCATCGGAAAGCTTCGCCTGCGCCGCGGCCCTTTCTTCATCGGCTTTGCGCGCCGCTTCCGCCGCGCGCCGCGCCGCCGCGCTTTCCGCCTCCATGCGGGCGATGAGGTCCTTAAGGCTCGTCGCCTGCCGCGCCAGCGCCTGCGCGCGCTCAGTCTCCGTCTGCAACGCGCTTTGCGCCGACGCGAGCGCCTCCTGCCGCGCCGCGATCATCGGCGCGAGCCGTTCGCGCTGCGCGCCGAGGTTGATTTTCTGTTCCGCTAGATTCTCTTGCTCGCGCCTTACGCCGTCGCGCAGGCGCACGAGTTCCGTCAGATCGGCCTGAAGCTGTCGCGCTTCGCCGCGCATTTGCGGCAAAACGGCGCCGAGCGCGAGCGAGGCGCGCACCGCTTCGAGAATATCCTGCGGCCGCGCCAGCAGCGCCGGCGGCGGGCGGCGGCCCATGCGCTGCAAGACGGTAAGAATTTCCACGATCAGCGCACGCCGGCTTTCGAGCGACTCCAAGACCTTTTGCTGGCTCTCGTTAAGCGTCGCCAGCCGTTCTTCGATTTCGACGGCGCGCGCTTCGGTCTCTTGCAGCCGCTGCGTCGCCTCGAGCAATGTGCTGTTGAGCCGCTCGCGCGCGGCGGCGTGATCGACGACTTCTTCTTCGAGCCTGCGGGCGCGTTCTCTGGCGGCGCCGATCTTATCCTCGACTCCGCGCAATTCGAGCTGTTTGGAGGAGACGTCCGGCGTTTCCGCGGCATTGGGCTCGGCATGCGCCGCCAGCGTGAAAGCATAGGCCAAAGCCGTCGCAGACATCAGCCCGCGGCTTGTGGCCTCGTTACGCGCCCTCGCTAAAACACTCATCCTCGCCTGCGGCGTCAATCTCGTTAAGCGCCAGATATGCCGCCGAAATATGGTCCACATTGCGGCGAAGCCCCGCCAGAATCGCGCCAGCGCGAGGCGTCTGAAGCAGCTCAACGAGCGATTTGGGCAGTTTACGCCGCCAATTCAAGCGCTCGCGATCCGTTCCAGGCAGATTGACCGCGGTTTGTTCTCCCGCGAGATCGTCGAGCTGCGCGATCGCGAGCAGCGACGGGCCGCGCGCGACATAGGCGTGGAGCGCCAGCGCCAGCGCATCGTCGAAGGCGCCAGACGCATCATGTTCGTCGCCGATCAGTCCTTCGCCGCGCAGCGCGTCGAGGAGCGCGTTTTTGTCGGCGCGTCGCATCTCGCGCGCAACGTCCGCCGCCTCGGGCGCAATGAGTCCCAGCGCTTGTCTTTCGGCGATGTCGGCGCCGGCCCACCAGCCCTCCAATGTCGGCAGATCATGGGTCGAGACGCAGGCCATGGCCTTCCTTGGATAATGCGACGGCGGCGCGAAGCCTTCTCCCTGGCGCTCAAACCACAGGACACGATAGCTCAGCACATTGGCGGCCTCCATTCGCTCGCGAAAACCCCAGGGCAGCGTGCCAAGATCTTCGCCGACGACGACGCATTGCGCGCGCCGACTTTCGAGCGCAAGTTGCGCCATGAGCGCCTCGAGCGGATAGGTAAGGTAAGCGCCGGCGCTTGGCTTTTCGCCGTCCGGAATGACGAAAAGACGCGCGAGGCCCATGACGTGATCGATGCGCAGCGCGCCGGCGTGACGCATGTTGGCGCGCAGCAGCTCCGCGAAATCGGCGCCGCCGTCCTTTTCGATTTCCAACGGATTTGGCGGCGGCAGTCCCCAGCTCTGGCCGTCGCGGTTGAAAGCGTCGGGCGGCGCGCCGATCGAAAAGCCGTCGATGAGTTTTTGCGCGCGGCTCCAGCTCTCGGCGCCATCCGGCGCGGCGCCGATGGCGAGATCGCGGCAGAAGCCAAGCGACAATCCCGCCGCGCGCGCCTCTTGCGCCGCCTGGGCGAATTGCGCGTCAGCGAGCCATTGCAGAAACTGCTGGAAGCGGATGCGCGCCGCATGCTCCTTGGCGAAGGCGCTGAGCGCCTCGACGCGCGCCGAGCGCAACTCCTGCGGCCAGCGCCGCCAGCTTTCGCCCTTCCGCGCTTCGCTGATCGCCTCGTGAAGAAGGCGAAGCGCGCGAGAGTCGCGCCGCCTTGCGCGATGAAGTGCGCGAAAGCGGCGACGGGCGCGGCGTCGGGCTGGCGCCGCGATAGATCGAGAAACTTTTCGAAGGCGCTCTCCAGCGCCGCCATCTTCAACGCGTGGACAGCTCGGTAATCGACCGCCGCGCACACTGAAAGCGCCGCCGCCGTTCGCTCGTCGAATTCGACCGCTGCGCCGAGCGTGCGAGAGAGATCTTCAAGATCGATGTAAAGCGGATCGAGAAAGCGGCGGTCCGACGGATAGTAGGGACTGGCGCGCGCGCGATCCTGCGCGAAGAGCGTATGCAGCGGATTGATCGCGACCAGCGCCGCCCCGGCCCCTGCGCCAAGTCGCGCAAGCTCGGTGAGCGTGCGAAAAATCGCCAATCCCCTGATCGCCGTCGCGGCGCAAGGAGTAGAGTTGCGCGGAAAGGCCGAACTCCCGGCGCGCATCGTCGGGCAGAAAGCAATCCGCAGGGGCGACGGCGAGCGCGCAGCTTTCGCCGCCTTCGAGCGAGAGGCGATGGCGCCCAACAGGAAGCGACGGCATACGCAAGATCGCGCCTTCGCTGCGCCGTCCGTCGATGCCGCGCCACGAGGTCGGCGTCGCGTTCTCGGCGCGCAAGGCGATGCGCGTTTCGCTTCCGTCTTCTTGCGTCACAATGATCCACTGACGGCGTGCGGCCGTCGCGCGCGGAAAGACGCAGCGTGACGGTCTCGCCCTCTCGCGCCGTAAGGCTCGCCGGCAGCGCGCGCCTGTCGCGCTCGTCGGCAAGCCGCGCGAGACTGGCGCGCGCCTCATGGAGCGTTTCCGCCGGCAGGCCGAGCCGCGCGAGCAGTTCGTTCGCCGTCTCGCGCGGAGCGTCATGCGTCGCGCCCTCGACATCGCGCCATTGCGTCTCGATGCCGGCGGCATGCGCAAGGCGCGACAAGAGTTCGTCCGGCGCGGGCGGCGGCGCGCGGCGCTGCGCGCGCTTCTCCTCAATCAACAGCGCGACCGAACGCGGCTCCACAGCAAGCGTGGCGTCGATCTCGTCGTTCGCATCGTCGCGCGCCGAATCGAACGCGAGGCGCCAGCCATGCTGTTCGCGCGGCGGAGGCGGCGTCACGACAATTTGGTCCGCGCCACGATGTAATATGACGACAACGCGGTCGCTCTCGGCGTAAAGCGCGGCGATGAGCGTCTGGGCCGCGCCGTCGCGCCAATCTCCTTCCTGCATCGGCGCGCCGTCGGCGCGCAGCCATTCGACATCCCGGATCAACGTCGCGTCATGCGGCGCGCCATCGAGGAAGCGGTCCTCGCGCAAAGCCGAATGCGCCTTGCGCAAGGCGACGAGCGTCGTCGCGACGTCAATAAGCGACGTATCGGCCCCTGCCCAATCGAGCCAGCTCAGCGCATTGTCCTGCGCATAAGCATTGTTATTGCCGCTTTGCGTCGCGCCCAGCTCCGACCCCATGGCGAGCATCGGCGTTCCGCGCGAGAAGAGAAGCGTCGCAAGCAGATTGCGCTGATCGCGCGCCCGCGCCGCCTTGACGGCCAGATCGGCGCTGTCGCCTTCGACGCCATTGTTCCAGGAAAGATTGTCGTTGGTCCCGTCGCGATTTTCTTCGCCATTCGCTTCATTATGCTTATGCGCATAAGAGACGAGATCGCGCAGCGTGAAACCGTCGTGCGCCGTGACAAAATTGACGCTCGACGACGGTCGCCGACGCGCGAAGAAATCCTGCGAGCCGGCGACGCGCGTCGCAAGTTCGGAAACGCCTGACCCGTCGCCGCGCCAGAAGCGTCGGACGCAGTCTCGAAAACGATCATTCCATTCGGCGAAGGGATAAGGGAAATTCCCAAGCTGATAGCCGGCCGGACCAATATCCCACGGCTCGGCAATGAGCTTCAGGTCGCGCAAGCGCCGGGTCTTGCAAGAGCGCCGCTGAGGAATGGCGCATCGCGATCGAAGCCTGTGGGCAAGCGCGCCAATGTCGTCGCAAGATCGAAGCGGAATCCGTCGACGCCGCCATAGAGCGCCCAGGCGCGCAGGGCGTCCATAGCAAGGCGCACGACATGCGCGCGGTCGAAGGCGAGAATGTTGCCGCAGCCTGCGTCATTGACGTAAACGCCGCGATCTTCCGCGAGCCGGTAGTAGCTCGCATTGTCGAGACCGCGCAGCGAGACGGTCGGGCCGAGTTCGTCGCTCTCGCCGGTGTGGTTGAACACGACGTCGAGAATGACTTCGAGACCGGCGTCATGCAGCGCCGCGACTGACGCGCGCACTTCCGCCCAGCCGCTCGGCGCGAGGCGGGGGTCGGGCGCCATCATGGCGATGGGATTATAGCCCCAATAGTTGCGAAGCCCCAGGGCCGGCAGATGGCGTTCGTCGATCCAGGCGGCGCAGGGCAGCAACTCCAGCGTCGTCACGCCGAGCTTTTTCAGATGCGCGATCGACGCTTCATGCGCGAGGCCCGCGAAGGTTCCGCGGAGTTCAGGCGGAACGCCGGGATGCGTCGCGGTGAAGCCCTTGACGTTGAGCTCATAGATGATCGTATCGCGCCACGAATGTTTTGGTCGTGACGCCGCCGCCGGCTGCGGCCGCGCGACAATCGCTTTCGGCACATGCGCCGCGCTGTTTGTTTGCGCCGTCTCGCCATGGGCGAACATCGAAGGATGCAGCGCAAAGACGCGATCGAGCGCCAGCGCGTAAGGATCGACGAGAAGCTTCGCCGGATTGAAGCGATGGCCGACGGCGGGCGCGTCGGGTCCGTAAACGCGAAAGCCGTAGCGCTGGCCTTCTTTCAGCCCTTCGACATGGCCGTGAAAAATATCGCCGCTGCGCGCCGGCAATTTTATTCGCGCAAATTCTTCGTTGGTGCCATCAAAAAGACAGAGCTCGATCGCTTCCGCATGAGCGGAGAACACTGCGACATTGGCGCCCGCCTCGTCCGGCGTGACGCCGAGGGGCTCCGGCGCGCCGTCCGTGAGGCGGCCAATCATACGCGCTTCCTCACGCGGCCCGCGCGGCGACCGCGTCCCGGAAGAGTTTGGCGTAGCGGCGCGCGGGATTGCGCCAGGAGACATCCGTCTTCATGCCATTGACCTGAATCTTGCGCCACGTCTCGGCCTCGCAAAAAAGGCGCTCGGCCTCATGCAGCGCGATGGCGAGCGCTTCGCTCGTCGTCGGCGAAAATTGGAAGCCTGTCGCGACGCCGGCCTGCAACGCCATTTCATTGGCGTCGATGATCGTATCCTTCAATCCGCCGACGCGCGAGACGATCGGCACGGCGCCGTAACGCAAGGCGTAAAGCTGCGTCAGACCGCAGGGCTCGAAACGCGACGGGACGACGAAAGCATCGGCGCCGGCCTGAATCATATGCGCGAGTTCTTCGCTATAGCCGATATGGGCGCCGACGCGGGAGGGATGCGCCGTCTCCGCCGCCGCGAAGCCGGCTTCGAGAAGCTTTCTCACCAGCGCCGAGAAGCGCGAGCTGCGTCTTGCCCTTCATCAGCTGCGGCAGAACGTCGAGCAGCAGATCGAGGCCCTTCTGCCAAGAAAGGCGGCTGACGACGCCGATGAGAAAGGCGTCCGGATCGACGCGCAGCCGCAGGCGCTTCTGCAGCGCCGCCTTGTTCTTCGAGCGCGACGGCAGGCTCCAGTGATCGTAGCGCGTCTCGATATGCGCATCCGTCGCGGGATTCCAAATGTTTTCGTCGACGCCGTTCAATATGCCGCCCACACGCTCGGCGCGCGCGCGCAAGAGGCCGTCGAGGCCCATGCCGAATTCCGGCGTCTCGATCTCCCGCGCATAGCTCGGCGACACCGTCGTGACGCAATCGGCGAGCTGCAGGCCCGCCTTGAGAAAGCCGATCGCGCCGTAATATTCGACGCCGTCGACGCCGAAGGACTGAGGCGGCAATCGCAGCGGCTCCAACAGCTCTTTGGGATATTGGCCCTGGAAGGCGATGTTATGAATCGTGAGGATGGTCGCGGGGCGTGGGCGATCCGCGTAATGCATATAGGCTGGCGCGAGCGCCGCCTGCCAGTCATGCGCATGGACGAGGTCGGGCGTGAAATCGTTCAGCGCGCCGAGGCCGATTTGCGCGCCGGCCCAGGCGAGCGCGCCGAAGCGGAAGGCGTTGTCCGAATAGTCGGCCCCATCCGGCCCCGCATAAAGTCCGCCTTCGCGCGCATAGAGATGCGGCGCGACGAGGGCGTAAACTTCGACGTCGCCGAAGCGCGCCGCATGAACCCACGCGGGACCGCCGAAGAGATCGTCGAAAGCAAAGACCGTTTCGCCGGCGCGTAGCGCCGCGAGCGCTTCGGGATAGCCGGGGATGAGCGTGCGCGTTTCGATGCGCTCGGCGGCGAGCGCATGCGGCAGCGCGCCGACGACATCGGCGAGGCCGCCGGTCTTGACGAGCGGCGCCATCTCAGAAGCGACGGCGAGAACGCGCAGGCGGCTCATGCGCCGAGCCTATCGATCATCGGCTGTGTGATGAGGCAGACGCCTGCTTCGCTGCGGCGAAAGCGCGCCGCGTCAAGCTCCGGATCCTCTCCGACGACGAGCCCTTGCGGAATCTGCACGCCGCGATCGACGACGACATTGGTCAGCCGCGCCGAGCGGCCGACATCGACATAGGGCAAGACGACGGCGTTCTCGACGGTCGCGTAGGAGTTCACGCGTACGCCGGTAAAAAGCAGCGTCCGTCGCAAAGTGGAGCCCGATACGATGCAGCCGCCGGAGACGAGAGAAGAGAGCGCCTGTCCGCGCCGTCCGACCTGATCATGCACGAATTTCGCCGGCGGCGTGATTTCCGCATAGGTCCAGATCGGCCAGTTGCGGTCGTAGAGATCGAGCTGCGGCGTGAAATCGGTGAGATCGATATTGGCGGCCCAATAAGCGTCGACCGTGCCGACGTCGCGCCAATAGGCGTGCCGCTCGCTCGCGGCGCGCACGCAGGAGCGCTCGAAATGATGCGCGACCGCCTTCCCGCCCGCGACGATGTAAGGGATCACGTCCTTGCCGAAATCGTGAGTCGATTGCGAATCGGCGGCGTCGCGACGCAATTGCTCGTAAAGAAATTTCGCCTCGAAAACATAAATCCCCATGCTGACGAGCGCGCGGTCGGGATGGCCCGGCATCGCCGGCGGATCCCTCGGTTTTTCCACGAAAGAGAGAATGCGGTCGTTCTCGTCGACATGCATGACGCCGAAGCCGGACGCCTCGCTGCGCGGTATTTCAAGACAGCCGATCGTCACATCGGCGCCCTGGTCCACATGCTGCTGCAGCATCGGCTCGTAATCCATTTTATAAATATGGTCGCCGGCGAGCAGCACGATATATTTCGGGTCATAGCTCTCGACGATGTCGAGGTTTTGATAAACGGCGTCGGCCGTGCCGAGATACCAGTGATCTTCCGCGACGCGCTGGCTCGCCGGGAGAATGTCGAAGCTTTCGTTACGCTCGGTGCGAAAGAAGCTCCAGCCGCGCTGCAAATGGCGGATGAGGCTGTGGGCCTTATATTGCGTCGCGACGCAAATGCGCCGGATGCCGGAATTGAGCGCATTGGAGAGGGCGAAATCGATGATGCGCGACTTGCCGCCGAAATAAACCGCGGGCTTGGCGCGCCGGTCGGTCAACTCCATCAGCCGCGCGCCCCGGCCGCCGGCGAGCACATAGGCCATGGCGTGGCGCGCGAGCGGCGCATTCTCAAAGGCGGCCATCACCACATCCCATCGATGGCGGCGATACAATTCGCCGTTATTGTAGACCATCGCTTTCGAATTCGAAGAACAAAGTCGAGAGCGGCGGCAGAAGAATTTCCGCGCAGGCCGGAAAGTCGCGGAAGGCTTCGGCGCGCGCGTGAATGGCGCCGAGATTGCCCATGCCTGAGCCGCCGTAGATCGCAGCGTCGGAGTTGAGAATCTCGCGCCAGCGGCCAGCGCGCGGCAGGCCGAGCCGATAGGCGTTACGCGGGACCGGCGTGAAATTCGTCACAACGACCAGCGGGCGCGAACGATCCGCGCCGAAGCGCGCGAAGGCGAAAACGGAGCTCTCTGCGTCATCGACCACGATCCACTGGAAGCCTTCGCCTTCGCAGTCGCGCGCATAAAGCGCTTCATGGTTGCGATAGGCTCGGTTGAGGTCTCGGACAAAAGCGTGAAGGCCGCGATGCGGCGCATGGTCCAGCATCCACCAGTCCAGGCTCGTGGCGTAGTTCCATTCGCTCGTCTGGCCGAACTCCTGGCCCATGAACAAAAGCTTCTTGCCGGGATGGCCCCACATGAAGCCGTAATAGGCGCGGGCGGCGGCGAAGCGGCGCCATTCGTCGCCGGGAATTTTGCCGATGATCGAACCCTTGCCATGCACGACTTCGTCATGAGAGAGCGGCAGCACGAAATTCTCGGTGAAGGCGTAAAGGAGACCGAAGGTCATCTCATTATGGCGCCACTTGCGATGGACAGGGTCGGACGACAGGTAGCGCAGCGTATCGTTCATCCAGCCCATGTTCCATTTGAAGCCGAAGCCGAGGCCGCCCGAATATGTCGGGCGCGTTACGCCCGCCCAGGCGGTCGATTCCTCGGCGATCGTCACGGCGCCGGGATAAAGCCCGTAGACGAGTTCATTGAACCTTTGAAGAAAGGCGACGGCGTCACGATTGTCGTTGGAGCCGTCGGGATTAGGCGTCCATTCGCCCTCTTTGCGTGAATAATCGAGATAGAGCATCGAGGCGACGGCGTCGACGCGCAGCCCGTCGATATGGAAGCGCTCCAACCAATAGAGCGCGCTGGCGATGAGGAAATTCCCCACTTCGCGCCGGCCGTAATCATAGATCGCAGTATTCCAGTCTGGATGAAAGCCGCGCCTGGGGTCGGGATGCTCGTAGAGCGGTCCGCCGTCGAAATGCGCGAGGCCATGTTCGTCGGTCGGGAAATGCGCCGGCACCCAGTCGAGAATGACGCTCAATCCCGCCTGATGCGCGCGGTCGATGAGGCGGCGAAAGCCATATGAATCGCCGTGCCGGCGCGTCGGCGCGAAAAGCCCGATCGGCTGATAGCCCCAGGAGGCGTCGAGCGGATGTTCGTTGACCGGCATCAGCTCGATATGGGTGAAGCCCAAGATCGGCGACATAGGGCACGAGCTGATCGGCAAGTTCGTCGTAGGTGAGAAAGCGCCCATCCTCGCCGCGCCGCCAGGACGGCAGATGAACTTCATAGATCGACATGGGCGCGCGGCGTGGGTCAACTTCGACGCGCGCGCGCATATGGATGTCGTCGCTCCATTGGTAAGGCGCGTTGGAGGCGACGACCGACGCGGTCGAAGGCCGAAGTTCCGCTTCGAAGCCGAGCGGATCGGCCTTGAGCGGCAATAGCGCGCCGTTCCGTCCGACGATCTCATATTTGTAATTGGCGCCGGCGGCGACGCCGGGGATGAAAATCTCCCACACGCCGCTGTCGACGCGCTTGCGCATTTGCGCGCGGCGCCCATCCCATTGGTTGAAATCGCCGACGACAGAGACGCGCCGGGCGTTCGGCGCCCAGACGGCGAAATGCGTTCCTTCGACGCCCTCATGCGTCAGCACATGGGCGCCGAGTTTTTCATAGAGTTTCTGATGCGCGCCTTCGACGAGGAGATAATCGTCCGTCGCGCCGAGCACCGGCGAGAAGGCGTAAGGATCGGCGAAGGTCCATGTGGCGGCGCCGTTCGACCCGCGCAAGCGATAGGGCGCGCAAGCTTTGAGCGGCGTCAGCCCTTCGAAGAAGCCTTCCGCATGGACGCGTTCGAGCTGCGCAATCGGCTTGCCATCCGGCGCGAGAGCCTCCATCCCAGAGGCGCCCGGCACGAAAGCACGGATAACAAAACCCGCCGCCGTCTCATGCAGACCCAGCACGGCGAAGGGATCGCCATGGCGCGCGCCGACGATTGCATCGATGTCGTCGGGAGAGGCGCGCCAATCCATCAATCGGAATCATTTCGCGTCAACCCTCTCCCTTTGGGAGAGGGTGGCTTGCGCAGCAAGCCGGGTGAGGGGTTACACTCATGCAACTCTATGAGAGCCGCCAACGGTTGGCGAGGAAAAGCATCAGCAACGAACCCCTCACCCGACCCCGCTTCGCGGGGCCACCCTCTCCCCATGGGAGAGGGAGGTGCGCATCACACCGGCACGTTCCAAATCTCCTCCGCATATTCACGGATCGTGCGGTCCGAGGAAAACCACGCCACCCGCGCAGTGTTGAGAATGCTCGAACGCCGCCACGCCTTCTGATCGCGCCAGCGCGCCTCGACGCGTCGCTGCGTCTCCCAATAGCTGTCGAAATCCTTCGCAACCAGAAAATGGTCGTAATAGGTCAACGTATCGACGAGCTGGGCGTAGCGATGCGGATCGTCGGGCGAAAAGACGCCGGCGGCGATCGCCCGTAGCGCCTCGGCGAGGCGCGGACTCGCGGCGATCGTCTCGCGGGCGTCGATGCCTTTCGCGCGGCTTTCCTCCACCTGCCTGCGCCGTAAGGCCGAAGATGAAGATATTGTCGTCGCCGACGCGCTCTCTGATCTCGACATTCGCGCCGTCGAGCGTGCCGATGGTGAGCGCGCCATTCAGGGCGAATTTCATATTGCCCGTGCCCGACGCCTCCATGCCGGCGGTCGAAATCTGTTCGGAAAGATCGGCCGCAGGAATGATCGTCTCGGCGAGGCTCACCTTATAATTCGGCAGGAAGGCGACCTTGAGCAGGCCGCGCGTTTCGGGATCCGCGTTCACGACCTTCGCCACATCATTGGCGAGCTTGATGATAAGCTTCGCCTGATGATAGCTCGCCGCCGCCTTGCCTGCGAAAATCTTCGCGCGCGGCACGAAGTCGCGGGCGGGCTGCGCCTTGATGTCCTGATAGAGCCCGACCGTCTCCAGCACATTCAAGAGCTGGCGCTTATATTCATGGATGCGTTTGATCTGAACGTCGAACAGCGCGTTCGGGTCGACCTTTACGCCGACGCTCTCGAAGATCGTCGCGGCGAGTCGTTCCTTGTTTTCGCGCTTCGCCGCCGCGAAGCGGTTCTGAAATTCGACGTCGTCGGCGAATTTCTCGAGTTCGATCAGTCTTTCCGGCTGGTCAAAAACGCTTCTGCCGATCGTCTCCGCCAGAAGCCGGGACAGCGCCGGATTGGCCTCGAGCAGCCAGCGACGGAAGGTGACGCCATTGGTCTTATTGACGATGCGGTCGGGATAGAGACGATGGAAATCATGGAACACCGTCTCTTTCACAAGCTCGCTGTGCAGCGCCGAGACGCCATTGACCTTGTGCGAGCCAAGAAACGCCAAATGGCCCATGCGCACGTGACGACCGTTACGCTCGTCGATGAGCGAGACGGAAGAAAGAGTCGCCGCGTCGCTCACGCCCTTTTCTCGCAACTGGTCAAGATGCATGGCGTTGACGAGATAGATGATCTGCATATGGCGCGGCAGCAGTTTTTCCATCAGCTGCACCGGCCAGGTTTCGAGCGCCTCGGGCAGCAGCGTATGATTGGTATAGGAGAAAGTCGCCTGCGTGATGCGCCAAGCTTCTTTCCATCCGACGCCATGCACGTCGACGAGGAGCCGCATCAGTTCCGCGACGCCGATCGCCGGATGCGTGTCGTTGAGTTGTATCGCGACCTTGTCGGCGAGTTTACGGATGTCGCCGGTCTGCTTCATGTGACGGCGGATCAGGTCCTGGAGCGAAGCCGAGGCGAAGAAATATTCCTGCCGCAGCCGTAGCTCCTGTCCGGCGGGCGTCGAGTCGCTCGGATAGAGCACTTTCGAGATCGCTTCGGCGCGCGCCTGCTCGGACTGCGCGCCGACATGATCGCCCTGATTGAAGGCGTCGAGACGCAGCGCATCCGGCGCGCGCGCCGACCATAGCCGCAGCGTGTTGACATGCTTGCCGCGCCAGCCGACGACCGGCGTGTCATAGGCGACGGCGACAATCGTTTCGCCCGGCCGCCAGACATGCGCGAGCATGCCATCGGCGAGGCGCGAACTTTCGACATGGCCGAAAAAGCCCACGTCATAGGTGATTTCCGGACGCGGGAATTGCCAGGCGTTGCCAAAGGAAAGCCAGTCCTCGGGATATTCGTGCTGCCAGCCGTCCTTGATCGTCTGGCGAAACAGGCCGTGGTCGTAACGGATGCCATAGCCCATCGCGGCGATTTCCAAGGTCGCCATGCTGTCCATGAAACAAGCGGCGAGACGCCCCAATCCGCCATTGCCGAGCGCCGCGTCGGGTTCGAGCGCGCGCAATTTTTCAAGATCGGCTCCAAGCTCCACGAGCGCTTCGCGCATCGCCTCGGTGAGGCCGAGATTGGTTAGCGCGTCGATCAGCAGGCGGCCGATGAGAAATTCGAGCGAGAGATAATAAACGCGCCGCCGATCTTCTTGATAGTTACGCTTCGTCGAGGCAAGCCATGAAGAGACGAGCCGATCGCGCGTCGCCAGCGCCGTCGCGACGAACCAGTCGCGCGGGCTCGCGGCGGCGTTGTCCTTGCCGACCGTAAAAGTGAGGCGCCGCTGCACGTCGTCGCGAAGCTCGGCGACAATGGCCTTGTGGGCGATATCGGTCGTGTCGATGGCGTTCAAGACAATCTTTCCAGGACGGCTCCCTCCGCGTAGAAGCCAAGGACGCTAGGACTGGATGTTTAAGAAGAAACTGAAGCGGACGCTAGGCTTGCCGCCTCACTGCGCGAAGTTAAGGCGCCGGCGCCCGTCTAAGCGAACAGGGTTGCCGAATTATTGACGTTGGCCGCTCATTGGACCGCAAAACTGATCGCGCCGCGCGGGGCCGCGCTCTTCTCCTCGAGCGGCGCGACGGCATGGCCGATGGCGACCAGTCGCCGGCCGCCCACGCCTTCGCGCTGAAGATAGCGCATCGCCGCTTCGGCCCGGCGTCGCGCCAGAGCGTCGTTTTCCTCTCTCGCGCCGACGCCATAGACATGGCCCCCGATCTCAATCGTCGCATCTTCCGGGCAGCGGCGGATGATCTCAGCCGCCTTGTCGAGCGCGAGCGCCGCAGCGCGCGTGATCGTCGCGCGCGCTGGCTGAAACATGATGCGATCTTGCGTCACGGACACGTCGAGCGCGGCCTGGCATTTGGCGGCCGTCAGCGCGCCGGCGGAAAGACGCGCCGGCGCCGGAGCCGGCGACTCGGCCTCGGCGGGAGGCATTGAAGGGGTTTGTAGCGCGGACGACGCCGGCGCGCTGTCCGTCGCTGGCGGAGCCGGCGTGGGAAGCGCGGCGTCGATCGTCACCCGCCGCACGCCGGTTATGCGGGAAATTTCGGCCACGAGCTGCGGGTTCGCCGCCACTTTATCAGCGGCGCGCACGTCGCGGCCCGAAACGCTTATCTGCGCGGCGTCGACGCCAGCGCCTTCGCTCACGGCGACGACGCGGCGATGAAGCGCCTCCTGATAGGCGGGTTGGGCGACGAACGTCGCGCCCCACCAGACGAGACCGGCTGGGATCAGTCCCAAGGCCCAGCCTTCATGCGCCTTGAGCGAGCCGCGAGTGGCGAATGTTCCAACCGCCGCGCCGGAGAGAAAGACGGCGTAAGCGGCGAGCGCGCTTTCAAGAGACATGCCGACGTCCCCGCGCAATGCGCCAAGGCCTGCGACAAGCGCGCCGGCCGCGAAAGCGAGCCCCGTCCAGATCAGCCAGCGCGCGACGCCGCCTTTCGCCGGCGCGCGGCGCGTCAGGGCGCCCGAGGCTGCGCCGATGGCGAAACAGACAAAAAGCCAAGCCCAGAGGTAAACGAGATAGTCGACCATGACGCACAGCCTATCCCGACGGGCGACGGCGCTCCAGAGCCGCGGCCGCGGCGCGATCTTTGAGCGGCTAAACGCGCATCGGCATCAGCACGTAAAGCGCGCTCGCGCCGTCGCGGTCCTGCACGAGCGTGGGCGAACCGGGGTCCGCGAGCTTGAAGAGCGCCGTGTCGCTGTCGAGCTGCTGCGTGATGTCGAGCAAATAGCGCGCGTTGAAGCCGATATCGAGCGGCGGCCCGTCGTAATCGGCCTCAAGCTCCTCCACCGCCGAACCCTGGTCCGGATTGGTGACGGAGAGAACGAGCTTGCCTTCGGACAGCGCGAGTTTGACGGCGCGGCCGCGCTCGGACGAAATCGTCGAGACGCGATCGACCGCCTTGGCGAAAGCGTCGCGCTCCACCGTCAGGCGCTTGTCGTTGCCGGCCGGAATGACGCGCGCGTAATCGGGAAATGTGCCGTCGATGAGCTTTGTCGTGAGCAACGCGTCGCCAAAGGTGAAGCGCATCTTGTTGGTCGAGAGTTCGACCAAGACGTCGCCCTGCGCGTCTTCGATGAGACGCTGCACTTCGGTCACCGCCTTGCGCGGCAGGATGACGCCCGGCATGCCGGCGCTGCCCTTGGGCGCCGGCAGTTCGAGCCGCGCGAGACGATGGCCGTCGGTCGCGACGGCGCGCAGCATCGCCTGGCCCTCGACGTCGAGCGTATGGACATAAATGCCGTTGAGATAATAGCGCGTCTCTTCGGACGAGATCGCGAATTGCGTTTTCTCGATCAGCCGCTTCAGATCGCCCGGCGCCAGCGTGAAACTATGGCTGAAGTCGCCCGAGGTGACGTCGGGAAAATCGCTTTCGGGCAGGCTCGAGAGATTGAAGCGCGAGCGGCCCGAGCGCAGCGTCAGCTGCCCGGCGTCGCCGGTCGCCTCCAGCGAGACCTGCGCGCCCTCGGGGAGTTTGCGCACGATGTCGTAGAGCGTATGCGCCGGCAGCGTCGTGGCGCCAGGCTGCGCCACTTCGGCGACGGCCTTTTCGGTGATCTCGAGATCGAGGTCGGTGGCTTTGAGCGTCAGCGCGCCGTCCTTGGCGGAAAGCAGCACATTGGCGAGAATGGGGATCGTCGTGCGCCGCTCCACCACGCGGTGAACATGGCCGAGCGCCCGCAACAGCGCCGCTCTCTCGATCGTGACCTTCATCGCCAGGAAATCCGCCCGCATGTGAATGCGGCGCGGCAGGCCGCCGCGCCGCGGGCGAAGACTTTGGCGCGGCGGGCGGAAATGCGCAAGGCCAAGGCGAGCAGCAGAAGCTTCTTGTCCATAGATTTCGGGGCGGCCAAGACAGCCGCGCGGCAAGCCCTGCCCTTAACCGGCCCTTAAACGGCCTTCGTTACGCTGCATCAAGCATTTCGGGCCGTGCGGCGGCGACAGGCGAGTATCCCGATGGCGCGCAGCGACAGGCGTCGCGAACCGAGGTTCGACGACAGCGACGACGACGGCGAACTGCGCGCCGAACGCCGCCCCCCGCCGCGCAGCCGGGCGCGCGCCAAGGCGAAGCGCGGGTCGCGCTCGCTGATGGGAACGCTGGTCTATTGGAGCTTCACGCTGGCGCTTTGGGGCGCCATCGCCGGCGGCGGCCTCGCCGTCTATTACGGCTCGCGTCTGCCGCCGATCGATCAGCTCGCCGTGCCCAAGCGCCCGCCCAACATCGCCATCATGGACTCCAATGGCGAGCTTCTCGCCAATCGCGGCGACACTGGCGGCGCGGCGGTGCGGCTCGCGGATTTGCCGCCTTATGCGCCCAAAGCCTTCATCGCCATCGAGGATCGCCGCTTCTATTCGCATTGGGGCGTCGACCCGATCGGCGTCGGCCGCGCCATCGTGCGCAACGTCACCGGCCGCGGCGGCATGCAGGGCGGCTCGACCCTGACGCAGCAGCTCGCCAAGAATCTCTTCCTGACGCAGGAACGCACCATCTCGCGCAAGATTCAGGAGGCGATTCTCGCGCTGTGGCTGGAGCACAAATATTCGAAGGATCAGATCCTCGAACTCTATCTCAACCGCGTCTATTTCGGCTCCGGCGCCTATGGCGTCGAGGCCGCCGCCGAGCGCTATTTCGGCCATGACGCGAAAACGCTCACGCTCTCGGAAGCCGCGGTTCTCGCCGGGCTGATGAAGGCGCCGAGCAAGCTCGCGCCCGACCGCAATCCGGAAGGCGCGGCCGAGCGCGCGGCGCAGGTCATCGCCGCCATGGCGCAGGAAGGCCACATCAGCGAGGCGATGGCGAAGGCGGCGCTGGCGCGTCCGGCGCAGGCGCGCCGCGATCATCGGCGCCGGCTCGATCAATTACGCCGCCGACTATGTCATGGACATGCTCGACGATACGATCGGCGCGATCGACCAGGACATTGTCGTCACGACGACGATCGACGCGCGCATGCAGATGGCGGCGGAAGGCGCGCTGACGCAGGAGCTCAACGAGAAGGGCGCGAAATTCGGCGTCACGCAGGGCGCGCTCGTCGCCCTCGACCCCAATGGCGCGATCCGCGCGCTCGTCGGCGGGCGCGACTATTCGGAAAGCCAGTTCAACCGCGCGGTCTCGGCGAAGCGCCAGCCCGGCTCGGCCTTCAAACCTTTCGTCTATCTCGCCGGCCTCGAACATGGGCTGACGCCGGAATCGGTGCGCGAAGACGGCCCGCTCGACGTGAAAGGCTGGCGCCCCGAAAACTACAGCCATGAATATTTCGGCCCCGTCACGCTCACCAAGGCGCTGTCGCTCTCGCTCAACACCGTCGCGGTGCGGGTCGGGCTGGAGGTGGGGCCGAAGAATGTGGCGAAGACGGCGCATCGGCTCGGCGTGCAGTCGGATTTGCAGGTCAACGCTTCGATCGCGCTTGGCACGTCGGAAGTGACGCCGCTCGAACTCGTCGGCGCCTATGCGCCCTTCGCCAATGGCGGCG
This sequence comes from uncultured Alphaproteobacteria bacterium, assembly GCA_963706255.1. Classification (GTDB taxonomy): domain Bacteria; phylum Pseudomonadota; class Alphaproteobacteria; order Rhizobiales; family Beijerinckiaceae; genus Methylocystis. The sequence continues at coordinate 209,411 of CAVPMJ010000028.1, forward strand.
TCGGCGTGCAGCCGCATGTCATCACAAAAGTGAAGACCGCCGCCGGCAAGACGCTCTATCAGCGCAAGGGCGCTTCCTTCGGCCGCGTGATCAGCCCGCAATATGTTGCGATGATGAACGACATGATGCGCGAGACGCTTGTCACGGGCACGGCGCGCAAGGCCGATCTTCCCGGCTGGGAGGCGGCGGGCAAGACCGGCACGAGCCAGGATTTCCGCGACGCCTGGTTCATTGGCTATACGAGCCAACTCGTCGCCGGCGTCTGGCTCGGCAATGACGACAGTTCGCCGACGAAGAAGGCGTCGGGCGGCAATCTGCCGGTCGAAATCTGGAGCCGCTTCATGACCATCGCCCTCAAGGGTCAGCCGGTCGCGGGGCTGCCGTCGGGCGCCTGGCGCTCCGAGACCGCCGCCATGCCTGAGGAGATCGCCAAGCCGATCGACGATCTGATCGGCCTCTTCACCGGCGAGTCGAAGCCGCCCGCCCGGCGCGAGGCGCGGCCGGCGCCGCGTTCCGCGCCCCGCCCCGCAGCGCCGCCTCCGGACGAAACGCCAATTCCGCCGCCGATGGCCTCGGCGCAGGAGGCGCCCTCCCCCGTTCCGCCCGAGCGCCCGCCAGCGCCGCGCAGCGTCGACGATCTGCTGCCGCCCGAAGACATTCCGACGGTCGGCTCGATCCCGCCGCGCGCGCGCCCGAGCCAAAGGCGGGCCGCGCCGGAGAAGAATATTTTCGAGCAGCTTTTCGGCGGCGGGTGATCAATCCGGCTGGATAACGGCCGGCGGCATTCCAGCGCGCAGCCGATCGCGCCACGCTTGGCGACGTCATTGACATGACAAACGGCGAAGATTGCGGTTTCGGACACGCTCCCCTGCGAGGCGCGCCGCCGACGCGCCCCTTCGAGCGGAGCAAGAATCCCGCCCCTAAGGCCTTTTGGAAGGGTTAGTGCAGGCTGACCATCTGCAGATGGTTCTCCCGCGCGTTGCCGATGCAGCCTTCTTCTGAATCGGCCAGGACAATCGGCGCGCCGTCCGCGCCAAAGAGCGCGAAAATCGTCAATCCGGGCGCAATCTGGGGCGCCTGGGGATAGAGCCGGTTCACTTCCTCGGAGCGCATGGGCCGCACATAGGCGATCATTCCGTCTCCGAGCTGCGCGAACTGCTCGGGCGTCAGCGGGGACGCATTGCCATCGGTCGCAGTCTTCAATTCCATCTTTGCCTCCTGACGGTCGCCTCGAGACCCGCCTCGGCGCCCGTGCAAACGGCGCGCCGTTATGAGGTTAGATGTGCATGTTTTGGCGATTTTGAAGGGGCGCCGCGGCTACAGCCCCAGCGCGAGCCGCGCCGGATCCTCCAGGATCTCCTTGACGCGCACCAGAAAAGTGACCGCCTCCCGGCCGTCGACAATACGGTGATCATAGGAAAGCGCCAGATACATCATCGGGCGGATTTCGATCTTGCCGCCGAGTGCGACGGGCCGCTCCTGAATCTTGTGCATGCCGAGAATGCCCGACTGCGGCGCGTTGAGGATCGGCGTCGACATCAGGGAGCCATAGACGCCGCCATTGGAGATGGTGAAGGTGCCGCCCTGCAAATCGGCGATGTCGAGCGCGCCCTCGCGCGCCTTTCTGCCAAGCTCGGCGATGGCCTTTTCGATTTCGGCGAGCGACATCCGATCGGCGTCGCGCACGACGGGAACGACGAGGCCCTTCTCCGTGCCGACCGCGACGCCAATGTGGCAGAAGCGCTTATAGACGATGTCCGTTCCGTCGATCTCGGCGTTGACGGCGGGAATTTCTTCCAGCGCCTGACAGCAGGCCTTCACGAAGAAGCCCATGAAGCCGAGTTTCACGCCGTGTCTTTTCTCGAACGGCTCCTTGTAGCGCGTGCGCAGGTCGATCAGCGCCGACATGTCGACCTCGTTGAAGGTCGTCAGCATGGCGGCCGCATTTTGCGCCTCCTTGAGCCGGCGCGCGATGGTCTGGCGCAGGCGCGTCATCTTCACGCGCTCTTCGCGCCGTGCGTCGTCTTGGGGAACGGGCGCGCGCGCCGCCGGCTCGGGCGCCCGCGCTTCTTGCGCAGGCGGCGTCGCCTGCGGCCGCGCGGCGAATTCGATGACGTCCGACTTCAACGCCTGCCCGCGCTTGCCAGAGCCTGCAACTTGCGAAAGATCGACGCCCTGCTCGGCGGCGATCTTGGCTGCGGCGGGCGAGGGCGGCATCGCCGGCGGCGCGGCGGGAGCCTGTTTTGGCGCTTCGGGGATGGGCTTTGCAGGCGCCGCCGCGGGTTTTGCGGGCGCCGCCTCGCCGCCGTTCTTGGCGGGCGCGGCCGCGCCTTCCGCGATCTGGCCGAGCAGCGCGCCGGGCGCGACCGTCTCGCCTTCCTTGGCGACGATTTCGGCCAGGACGCCGGCGGCCGGCGCGTTGACTTCGAGCGTGACCTTGTCGGTCTCGAGTTCGGCCAGGGTTTCGTCCGCCCGCACCGGGTCGCCCGCCTTCTTGAACCAGCGGCCGATGGTCGCCTCGGTCACCGATTCGCCAAGAGTCGGCACGCGAATTTCAGTCATCGGCTCTCTCATTGCTCGCGTCGCCGCGCGTCACGCCGCGAACGCCTCCTCCAGAAACGTCTTCAACTGCGCAAGATGCTTCGACATGGTGCCCGCCGCCGTCGAGGCCGACGCAGGACGCCCGACATAGCGCGCGCGCTTCGACTTGCCGCCGGTCTGCCCCAGCACCCATTCGAGATAGGGTTCGACAAAGAACCAGGCGCCCATGTTCTTGGGCTCCTCCTGACACCAGGCGATGTCGGCGTCCTTGAAACGCGCGAGCGCCGTGACAAGGCTCTTGAGCGGGAACGGATAGAGCTGCTCGACGCGCAGGAGATAAACGTCGTCGACGCCGCGTTTCTCGCGCTCCTCGTAAAGATCGTAATAGACCTTGCCGGAGCACAGGACGACGCGGCGAATGTTTTCGTCCGCTTTGAGCGCCGACTTGTCGGTGGGCGCCGTCTCGGCCTCGTCGAGCAGGAGCCGCTGGAAGCTCGACGCCATGCCCATTTCGCCGAGCCGCGATACGGCGCGCTTATGGCGCAACAGCGATTTCGGCGTCATCAGGACCAGCGGCTTGCGGAAGCTCCTGTGCAGCTGCCGGCGCAGAATGTGGAAATAATTCGCCGGCGTCGTGCAATTGGCGACCTGCATATTGTCTTCGGCGCAAAGCTGCAGAAAACGCTCGAGCCGCGCCGAGGAATGCTCCGGCCCCTGGCCCTCGTAGCCATGCGGCAGCAGGCAGACGAGGCCCGACATGCGCAGCCATTTGCGCTCGGCCGAAGAGATGAACTGGTCGAAGACGACCTGCGCGCCATTGGCGAAATCGCCGAACTGCGCCTCCCACATCACCAGCGCGTCGGGTTCGGCGAGCGAATAGCCATATTCGAAGCCGAGCACCGCCTCTTCCGAGAGCATCGAATTGACGACCTCGTAGCGGCCTTGCACATCGGCGATGTGATTGAACGGCGTATAGCGCGCTTCGTTCTCCTGATCGATGAGCACGCTGTGGCGCTGCGAGAAGGTGCCGCGTTCGCTGTCCTGGCCGGAGAGGCGCACATTATGGCCTTCGCGCAAGAGCGAGCCGATGGCGAGCGCTTCGGCCGTCGCCCAGTCGATCGGGCCGCCCTGTTCGATGGCCGTCTTGCGATTGTCGAGGAAGCGCTGGATCGTGCGGTGAACGTGAAAATCCGCCGGCGCCGAGGTGATTTTCGCGCCGATTTCGTGAAGCGTCTCCAGCGGCACGCCGGTCTGTCCGCGGCGCTCGTTTTCGGTAAGTTGCGAGCCTGGCTTCATCCCGGCCCAGCGGCCGTCGAGCCAGTCCGCCTTATTGGGCCGATAGGCGTGGCCGGCTTCAAACTCCTGGTCGAGCCGCGCGCGCCAGTCTTCCTTCATGCGGTCGACGTCCGCCTGCGAGGCCACGCCTTCGGCCAAGAGACGCTCGGCGTAAAGATCGAGCGTCGTGCGATGCGCGCGGATCCTCTTATACATCAGCGGCTGGGTGAAGCCCGGCTCGTCGCCTTCATTATGGCCGAAGCGGCGGTAGCACCACATGTCGATGACGACGGGTTTCTGAAACTGCTGCCGGAATTCGGTGGCGACGCGCGCCGCGAAGACGACCGCCTCGGGATCGTCGCCGTTCACATGGAGGATCGGCGCCTCGACCATCTTGGCGACATCCGACGGATAGGGCGACGAGCGCGAATAGCGCGGATAGGTGGTGAAGCCGATCTGGTTGTTGATGATGAAATGCAGCGAGCCGCCGGTGCGATGGCCCTTGAGGCCCGAAAGGCCGAAACATTCGGCGACGACGCCCTGACCGGCGAAGGCCGCGTCGCCATGAATGAGCAGCGGCATCACCGTGCGGCGGTCGCCGCCCTTGGCGGCGTGCTGATCCTGTTTGGCGCGCACCTTGCCGAGCACGACGGGATCGACAATTTCGAGATGCGACGGATTGGCGGTGAGCGAGAGATGCACCTTGTTCTCGTCGAACTCGCGGTCCGACGACGCGCCCAGATGATATTTGACGTCGCCAGAGCCTTCGACTTCGTCCGGCAGAAACGAGCCGCCCTTGAATTCATGAAACAGCGCGCGATGCGGCTTGGCCATCACTTGCGAGAGCACGTTGAGCCGGCCGCGATGCGCCATGCCGAGCACGATCTCCTTGACGCCGAGCGCGCCGCCGCGCTTGATGATCTGCTCGAGCGCCGGCACGATGGCTTCGGCGCCGTCCAGGCCGAAGCGCTTGGTGCCCGTGTATTTCACGTCGAGGAATTTCTCGAAGCCTTCGGCCTCGACGAGTTTGTTGAGGATCGCGCGCTTGCCCTCTCTCGTGAAGACGATCTCCTTCTTGGGGCCTTCGATGCGCGCTTGCAGCCACCCTTTCTCCTCGGGATTGGAGATGTGCATGAATTCGAAGCCGATCGGCCCGCAATAGGTGCGGCGCAGGATCGTCACCATTTCGAACAGCGTGGCGAATTGCAGGCCGAGCACGCCGTCGATGAATATCTTGCGCTCGTAGTCTTCGTCGGTGAAGCCGTAAGTCTGCGGATTGAGTTCGCCGTGATCGTGGCGCTGCTCCATGCCGAGCGGATCGAGATTGGCGTGGAGATGGCCGCGCATGCGATAGGCGCGGATCATCATCAGCGCGCGCACGGAGTCACGGGTCGCGCGCAGCACGTCTTCGCCGCTTGCGGCGGTCGGCGCGGGGACAGGCTTTATAGCGGCGGGTTTGGCGGGCGCCGGCGCTTCGCCGGTCAGCGCGCCCGCCCATTCGCCATTCGCCGGCGGCGGCCAGTCGCGCCGCGCCCAGCTCGGGACGGTTGCGCCGCCGTCGGCGCGCGGCTTGACGCCCAACTCCGCAAAGAAGCTGCGCCAATCCGGACTGACCGAGGCGGGATCGGCTTCATAGGCTGCAAGCAGGCTTTCGAGATAGCTTGCATTCGCGCCCTGCAGGAAGGAAGTCGACGCCAGGAAATCATTTTGCGGCGAGCGCGGACCCGCCGGAGAGGCTGGGCCGGCGCCGCCATTCGTTTCGAAACGCGCCATCCTAATCTTTCCCAAAAGCGCCGGCGCCCGGGGAGAAGCGTCGACGTCTTTCGAAGCGTAAGGGCGCTCGCGCTAGCCCTTCAGCGCTTCGACCAATGTCTTTCCGAGCCTCGCAGGCGACGGCGACACCTTTATGCCCGCCGACTCCATCGCGGCGATCTTGCTCTCCGCGTCGCCCTTGCCGCCCGAGATAATCGCGCCGGCATGGCCCATGCGGCGGCCGGGAGGCGCAGTGCGGCCGGCAATGAAGCCGACCATGGGCTTCTTGCGGCCGCGCTTGGCTTCGTCTTTCAAGAATTGGGCCGCTTCTTCCTCCGCGGACCCGCCAATCTCGCCAATCATGATGATTGACTTGGTGGCTTCGTCGGCGAGAAACAACTCCAGCACCTCGATAAAATCCGTGCCCTTGACCGGATCGCCGCCGATGCCGACCGCGCTCGTCTGACCCAAGCCTTCGCGGGTCGTCTGGAACACCGCCTCATAGGTGAGCGTGCCGGAACGCGACACGACCCCCACCGAGCCGCGCGAAAAAATATTGCCGGGCATGATGCCGATCTTGCTTTCGCCCGCCGTGACGACGCCGGGGCAGTTGGGACCGATGAGCCGCGACTTGGAGCCAGAGAGCGCGCGCTTGACGCGGATCATGTCCTGCACCGGCACGCCTTCGGTGATGGCGACGATGAGCGGAATCTCGGCGTCGATCGCCTCGCAAATGGCGTCGGCGGCGCCCGGCGGCGGCACATAGACGACGGAGGCGTCGGCGCCGGTCTTCTCGCGCGCTTCGGCGACCGTGTCGAAGACGGGAAGATCGAGATGGGTCGAGCCGCCTTTGCCGGGCGAGACGCCGCCGACCATTTTGCGTGCCGTAGTCGAGCGCCTGCACGGAGTGGAATGTGGCGGTCTTGCCGGTGAAGCCTTGGGTGATGACTTTGGTGTTCTTGTCGATCAGCACGGACATGAAGGAAATCCCGAACCAGCGAAGTCGGCGCGCGCGCCCTTGACGATAAAGCGAAAACTTAAGAGCCGCAGCCAGCCGTCGCCTGCGCGGCAAACTATTTACAAAGGCGCCGCGACACAAGGCAGGAAACGCCCCTGCGACAGGCCGCCGCGATGAAAGATGCGGCAGGCGGCGGCGACGTTCAGCAAGCGTCGCATGGCGGTCATGGCAGCGCTATGAAGAACAAGAGAGCCGGCGGTTTCCCGCCGGCTCTCGAATTTCGAGATGCGTCCCGCCTCAGTGCGGCGCAGCGCCCAGACTCGACACGTCGATCTTCACGCCCGGACCCTGGGTCGAGCAGATGGCGACGCGCTGAATATAGGTGCCCTTGGCGCCTTGCGGCTTGGCCTTGGCCACGGCGTCGACGAAGGCCTTGATGTTCTCGACGAGCTTGCCGTCGTCGAAAGAGGCCTTGCCGACCGTGCCCTGGACGATGCCGGCCTTCTCGACGCGAAACTCCACCGCGCCGCCCTTACTGGCCTTCACCGCCGCCGCGACATCCATGGTCACCGTGCCGACCTTCGGGTTGGGCATCAGGCCGCGCGGACCCAGCACCTTACCCAGACGCCCGACGAGCGGCATCATGTCGGGCGTCGCGATGCAGCGGTCGAAGTCGATCGTCCCGCCCTGCACCGTCGTGACCAGATCCTCCGCGCCGACGACATCGGCGCCGGCGGCCTTGGCCTCGTCCGCCTTGGCGCCGCGCGCGAAGACGGCGACGCGCAGAACGCGGCCCGTGCCGTTCGGCAGATTGACCACGCCGCGCACCATCTGGTCGGCGTGCTTGGGGTCGACGCCCAGATTCATGGCGATCTCGACGGATTCGTCGAATTTCGCCTTGGCGCGCTCGCGCACGAGTTTCACGGCCTCGTCGAGGGCGTAAAGCTTGGTGCGCTCGATGCCCTCGCGGGTTTTCGCGATGCGTTTTCCGATATGCGCCATTGCCTCACCCCACCACTTCGAGACCGATCGAACGCGCGGAGCCTTCGATCATCGCCGCCGCAGCCTCGACCGTGCTGCAATTGAGGTCGGGCATTTTCTTCTGCGCGATCTCCATGATTTGCGCGCGCGTCACCTTGCCGACGAAGCCGCGGCCCGTCGTCTTCGCGCCCGACTTCACGCCAGCGGCCTGCTTGAGGAAGTAGGACACGGGCGGCTGCTTCATCTCGAAAGTGAAGGAGCGGTCCTGATAGGCGGTGATGATGACGGGGATTGGCATCCCCTTCTCCATCTGTCCCGTCTTGGCGTTGAACGCCTTGCAGAACTCCATGATGTTGAGGCCGCGCTGGCCGAGCGCGGGACCGATCGGCGGCGACGGATTCGCCGCGCCGGCCGGCACTTGCAGTTTTATGTAGCCGGCGATTTTTTTCGCCATTTGCTTTTCTCCAACGATAGGCGCGCGGCGCGCTTCACGCGCGTCGTCGCCGGTTGCAGTTCGTGGTCCGGTTTGAGCTCCCCGATGGCGTCAGGGCAAACCCGCCACGTTTTAATACCCTCCCCTCGACGGGGAGGGCCGGACTGCGAAGCAGTCCGGGGTGGGGTGAAATCCCCACGGGTTCGGGCGAGTCACCCCACCCCGCGCCTAGGGCGCGACCCTCCCCCTCAAGGGGAGGGTGAAACTAAACCTTCTCGACCTGGCCGAACTCCAGTTCGACCGGCGTCGGCCGGCCGAAGATCGACACGGCCACCTTGAGGCGCGAGCGCGCCTCGTCGATTTCCTCGACCAATCCGTTGAAGGAGGCGAATGGCCCGTCCGCGACGCGCACGGTCTCGCCGACCTCGAACATGATCGTGGGCTTGGGGCGCTCGACGCCCTCGGCGACCTGGCCCTTGATGCGCATCGCCTCTTCTTCGCTAATCGGCATCGGCTTATTGTCGGCGCCGAGAAACCCGGTGACCTTTGGCGTGTTCTTGATCAGCGAAAAGACCTGATCGGTGAGATCGCATTTCACCAGCACATAGCCGGGAAAGAATTTGCGCTCGGCGTTGACCTTGCGGCCGCGGCGCACTTCGACGACCTGCTCGGTCGGCACCAGGATTTCCTCGAAACGATCGGACAGCCCGCGCTGCGCCGCGCCCTCGCGAATGGCGTCGGCGACCTTCTTTTCGAAGTTCGAATAAGCGTGGACGATATACCAGCGCATGCTCATATCGGCGCCATCAGCTCCAATTATCTAACGCCCGACGCCCAGCATCAGGCCGACGCCGAAACGCAGCGCGTAATCGACGATGACGAAAAACAGGCTGGCGAACAGCACCATGAGGATCACGAGGCCGGTCGTGATCATCGTCTCGCGGCGCGAAGGCCAGGTGACCTTGGCCGCCTCGGCGCGGACCTCCTGCAGGAATTGAAACGGATTGACCATTCGACTACCAGGCGCTGCAAGGGCGGCGGGACGGCCGGACGTTCGGACGACGCGCGCCGCAAAACAGTCGCGGCGCGGGACCTGCCGGCCGCGCGCCACGAATTTCCCTAGCTTATAGCCGCTCGCCCCCCGCCCGCCAAGCGGAAAAACATCCTCCGGCCTGGCGAGGACGATGAACGGTCCACATTGCCTCGCCAGAGCGATTGCGGCTATGACGGCGCGGCTCCCTTTCCAACGATGGAGAACAAGATGCGCCCAATCTTTCCTGTCGCGGTCGGCGCGCTTGCGGCGGCGCTCGCCGCGTGCAACGCGGCCAGATCGCCCCAAGCGACCGCTGTCGCCGCGGCTCCGTCGCCGCCCGCGCGGACGAGCGAAGCGCCGCTCCCTGAAGGCTCGGGCTGCGCCGGCGCGGTCGCCCGCTATCGCGCCGTCATCGACAATGATCTCGACATGGGCCACGTCAACAAAAGCGTCCATGCGCAGATTTCGAACGAGATCGCGGAAGCCGCTTCCGCCTGCTCCAGCGGCCAGGACGGGCGCGCCCTGTCGCTCTTGCGCACGTCGAAGTCGCGACACGGCTATCCGGGCTGAAACGACGCCGATGCGGCGCCAGCGGCCCGGCGCCCGATAGCTTGGAAACTATCCAGACTAGATTGATTGATTTCATGTTTTGGCGTTCTTACGTTCAATTGGGCGGCCGGGGCCCAGCGGCTTCGCGGCGCCGTAGTTGCATGCTCGGGAGATGCGGTTCTTGAAGCGACTTTATTTTCGTATGAGCCTCGCGGCCTTCGCGCTTGCGGGCGTTTCCAGCGCCGCGATGGCCGAAAACGCCTTCACCCTCACGATCAAGGACCATCGTTTCGAGCCGTCGGAATTGCGCGTGCCGGCCAATCAAGGGGCGACGCTGACCGTCAAGAATCTCGATGCGACTCCGGAAGAATTCGAAAGCAAGCCGTTGCGCATCGAAAAGGTGATTCCCGCCAACAGCGAAGCGACCTTCACGCTGCGTCCGCTGAAGCCCGGCCGCTACAAATTCGTGGGCGAGTTCCACGAGGACGCGGCCAAGGGCGAGATCATCGCGGAATAAAATGCTCGGCGCGCTCATCATCGTCTTTCGCGAAGCCATCGAAGCCGGCTTGATCGTCGGCATCGTGCTCGCCGTGACGCGCGGCGTCGCGGGGTCGCGTGGTTTCGTCGCGGCGGGCGTCGCGCTGGGCGCCGTCGGCGCGATCATCGTGGCGATGTTCGCCGATCGCCTGTCGCAGGCTTTCGCCGGCAGTGGTCAGGAGCTCTTCAACGCCGCCGTTCTCGCGCTCGCGGTCGTGATGCTCGTCTGGCACAATATCTGGATGGCCCAGCACGGGCGCGAATTGGCGAGGAATCTCTCCGACGTCGGGCGGGCGGTCGCAGAGGGCGACCAGACGCTTCTCGCGCTCACCGGCGTCGTCGGCCTCGCGGTGTTGCGCGAAGGCGCCGAGGTGGCGCTGTTTCTCTATGGCATTCTCGCCTCGGGCGAATCCGGCTGGGACGTATTCGCCGGCGGGCTTGCGGGCCTCGCGCTCGGCGCCGCGACGAGCGTCGCGACCTTCTACGGCCTCGTCGCTATCCCATCGCGCCATCTTTTCGCGGTGACGACCTGGCTCATCACCCTGCTCGCGGCCGGCCTCGCAGCGCAATGCGTCGCCTTTCTCCAGCAGGCGGGAATCGTCACCGCGCTCTCCGACACGGCTTGGGACACGTCGTGGCTTTTGTCGGACAAGAGCATCTTCGGGCGCGTGCTGCATACGCTGATCGGCTATGCCGACCAGCCGTCAGCGATGCAAGTGGCGGTCTATCTCGCGACGCTTGTGGCCATCGTCGCGGCGACGAAATTCTTCGCGGCGCGCCCGCCGGCGGCCGCAATCCGCGCGCCGGCGGAGTGAACGCGGCGGTCCCTATTCTTTCGCCGCGATCTCGATCTTCTTGACGATTCGCTCGGGCGACGGCCGCGCGAGATCGACGGAGAGAAGCCCGTTCACGAGATCGGCGCCGAGCACCTGCATGCCCTCGGCCAGAAGAAAGGCGCGCTGAAACTGGCGCGCGGCGATGCCGCGATGGAGAAAAACGCGCTCGCGTTCCTCCGTCTGCCGGCCGCGGATGACGAGCTGATTCTCCTCCAGCGATACGTCGAGCTGGTCGCGGGTGAAGCCGGCGACCGCCAGCGTGATACGCAGCCGCTCAGGCTCGCTGTCGCTGCGCGGAATACGCTCGATGTTATAAGGCGGATAGCCGTCGGAGGCGGTGCGCGCGACGCGGTCGAGCGCGCGTTCGATTTCATCGAAGCCGAGCAGAAACGGCGAATTGAGCGGCGGTCGCGACATCTGAACGAAGCCCTTTTGGCGCCTCTTTCCCAGAACCCGTAAGGCGCCCCGGTCAAGCTTATATGGCCGACGGCCCGCCCTCGTTCAAGCGCGCGCGTCACGCGCCATTGACGCAGGGAAGCGAAACGCCCATCTGCGAACGAGCTTTCTCTCCAAGGCGGCCCCATGCGCCACGCCCTGCTTCTACCCTCGACAATTGCGCTTGCTGCGCTTTTCTTCGCGCCGTCCATCGTCCGCGCCGAAGCGCCCCCGATCGTCGCGCCGGAGGGCGAGCGCTTTACGCTGACGCCCACTGAAGGCGGATTCGTCAGGATGAACAAGGAGACGGGCGCGCTCTCCTATTGCTCGGTCAAGGACGGCGTCTCGGTCTGTCGTCTCGGCGCCGAGGAACGCGCGGCGCTGGAGGCCGAAATCGACCGGCTGCGCAAGGAGAACGCCGCGCTCAAAGCCCGCGCCGAGGCCGCGCCCGTCCCGCCCGGGACAAGGCCGAATGCGGGGCCGAGCGAAGAGGAGTTCGAACGCGCGCTCTCCTTTACCGAGCGCTTCCTGCGACGCATAATGCGGCTCTTCCGCGAGGAAGCGCCGAACGGAGGCGGTCTATGAGCGCAGCGACAGAGGCGTCCGCGAGCGGAGCTTCCGCAAGGGGAGCTTCCGCATGAGCGATCAGGGCCCCTTCGCCAATTGGCCGCATCTCGACAAGCCGCGCCCCGCAGAAAAGCCCGCCGCCGAGCGCGACTATCTGATCCTGCCCGGCTCCACGGAATTTAAGGAAGACACGCAGATGGCGTCGAACAACGCTTTTGAAAATTTCCTCGGCGGCACGCCGCTCAATACTTTCGTGCGGCTGTTTTTCATCTCGCTTGTCGTCGGCGCTTTGCTGATGTGGCTCGAGCTGCGGCCGATCGACATTTTGCGCGGCGTGCAGGCCTTCTTCGATCGCATCTATCAACTGGGCTTCGGCGCGGTGAAGGAGCTTGCAAGCTATGTGCTCGCCGGCGCCGTTTTCGTCGTGCCGGCGTGGCTCATCCTGCGGCTGATGAATATGGGCGGCGCGAAGCGCTAAATCTAACGCCGCTTCCCTATGCTCGATGTCTGATCCGACTCGTCGATCAGCTGGCTAATGCCGTCGCGACGCGGCGGCAGGGGCGGGGGCGGCGGCGCATAGGCCTCCGGCCCCGCGACCGGGCCGAAGCCGTCGCGCGCCCCGACGCCGGGCCCCTCGAAGGCGGCGAGCGGCGGCTTGCCGGTCGTGTCATTGTCGGTCTCGTCGTCAAGCGACTGTGGGGCGTTGCGCTGCGCGACGAGCGGCGACTGATCAGGCGGCGGCAAAGACTCTTGCGGCGCCGGCTTGCAGACCGTGCGGCCGGAGCGGCCATGCAGCGCGAGATCGACGTGAATATGATTGTAGTGGAAGGCGTTGGAGCCGGGCGACAGAACGGTCGAGAAATGCCCGCATGAGCCGCGATGCACGTCCATCAGAAAGGCGCGCGTCTGCTCGTCGCCGTGACGCCAGTCGCGCACCAGCGTAATCTGGCGACCGTCCGCCAGCACGAAGCCGCCGATGTCGAGCGCATTGCCGAAGGAATGCTCGGAGAGCTGCGCGCCGTATTGATTGTTCATGCCGCGGCAGGCGTAAGATCCCATGGAGTTGATCTGTGCGACCTGCTGGCCGAAGCGCGCCTGCGCCGCAGGCTGCACCGTATCGGCCAGCCAGGCGTCAAGCTCGGCGACCATCGGACAGTCGAGCGTCGCGGTGGCGTTGAAGGCGACGGCGCCGCCTTGCAGGGCGGTGACTTTGAAGGGTTTGGTCAGTCCGCAGATGCCCGGCCCGTCCATCTCATTGGCGAGGGCGACGAAATCGGAGGGCTGGACGCGCTTCTGGGCGAAACAGGCGTTTTCGGCCTGTGTGCGCCAGGCCGGCCGCTGCGGCTTTTGCCCGATGGAGCAGGCCGAGAGCGCTAGAATGGCGACGAGCGCCAGCAAGAGCGATAGGTGTGAGGCGCGGCGGACCATGCCGCGAGCCTGAACGCCGGCCCGTTAATTCGGCGTCGAAAATTTTAGTTAATGACGAGATATTTCGCGACTGTGGCCCGCCCGCGGCAGCGGGTCGGTAAATGACAGCTTATGACCCTGAGCGGAAGTCGCCGCTCTGGCGCTAACGGATCAATGGCCTTCGAGCAAAGCCATTATCGGCCGGCTGGCGGTCGCTATGTCGTGGCCCGCCCCTGTTGTTTCGCTGGCGAGAGAAACCAGAGGTACGGCGGCAACCAGCAGTAGTCCGGGCACATCTCCGATAAGGTGGCCTCTCTCGTGTTCGTCATAGATTGACTGAGCCGCCATTATTCCGGCATGCACGACGCTCGACCAGATAGTGAACGAGATCAGGCTCCGATGCTCAGAGGGATTCCGAGCCGCAGCGATCAGGTAGCCGCCCAGGACCGCATAGACCCCGCAGATCATCTGGAAATAATATTTGCCTTCTCCACCGTGCCACACCCAGCCCGACGGCCAAACCAGGCCGAGAGGGTATATCAGGAAGAAGATTGCGCCGAATGCCACAAGCGCCACTTTGAGAAGCTTTTCGCGCGTGCCCTCGTTCATGCCAAAATTTCCCAAATGGGAGAGCTCTGATCCGAAACTCCTCCCGTAAACATAGCGCGCTGCCGAAAGTCCGAAATGGCGCAAATCGGACATTGCCGATTTGCGCCTATTCTTGTTCAGGTCGGCGATTGCTTGCGCCTTAAGCGGCTTTACGCGTCCTTGCCGTCGCCGCTCTTGCGGCCGCGCATGAAGGACTCGAACTCCTCGCGATCCTTGGCGCGGCGCAGCTGGTCGATATGCTCGGCGAAGTCGCGTTCGGCTTCGGCCAGCTTGCGGCGCTCTTCCTCGAGGCGGGCGAGTTCGCCCTCGCGCCATTCGTCGAAGGCGACATTGCCGGTCGAGCGCATGAAGGACGGGCCGCCCCAGCCGCGGGACGCTTCGCGCGTAACGCCGCCGAACGCCTGCTTGACGCGGTCGCTCTGCTCATGCGCGAAGGCGAAGAAATCGCCTTCATAGCCATGGCTGCGCTGCCAAAGCTTCCAGAACAGGATCGCGAGACCGATCGGCCAGAAGATGAAGAAGCCGAGGATCATCGCCGCGATCTCATAGGGCTTCCAGGACATGCGGCCGCAGGATCCCCAGGGCGAGCCCCCAGTGGAGGACGACATGCGGGAATAACGATGGCAGCTCATAGTGGGCTCCAGTCTTATCAACCGGCCTCGTCGCGCAGTGGCGGCGGCCGATGTGAATGTAATATGCATTAACATCGACGCAAGGGGAAGGGGGTCGCGCGAAAAATCGGCGCGGCGGTCGCGGGATCGGGGCGCTCTTATCGCGCAAGCCGCAGGTCCCGCGCCTTATGGGAAAAGCGGCGACGCCGCGCGCAGTCTCGGCGTTGAGATTAGGCCGCCTTGCCGCTCGTCATCTCGTCGGCCATGGCGTCGGCGTCGGACTCGATCTCAATATCGATCTCAAGGAGCGACATGTCCTCTTTCCGATGCATCTTCACCGCGACTTTGTCCGGATCGACGGAGATATGTTTGGAGATCGCGGCGAGAACCTCCTTGTGCAGAACCGCGATGAGATTGGAGTCGCCTGTCGACTTCCGCTCATGCGCCAGGAGGATCTGCAAGCGCTCGCGCGCAACCGGCGCCGAGCCGCTGCGGCGTCCGAATAGTCCAAACAGATTCATGCCGCCCTCCGACCAAACAGCCGAACGAAAAGTCCCTTCTTGTCCGAAGGAATATTCACCGGCAGCGTCTCGCCGCACAGCCGTTGCGCGGCATCAGAATAGGCGCGCGCGGCGGCGCTCATGGCGTTGTGGAGAATGATCGGCGCGCCGACGTTGGACGCGCGAAGAACTTCCTCGCTCTCAGGCACGATTCCAAGCAGCGGAATCGAGAGAATCTCCAGCACGTCGTCGACGCTCAACATTTCGCCGCGCCCGGCGCGTCCGGCGTCATAGCGCGTGAGCAAGAGATGCTTCTCTATCCGCTCGCCCTTTTCGGCGCGTTCGGTTTTCGCGTCGAGAAGGCCGATGATGCGGTCGGAATCGCGCACCGACGAGACTTCGGGATTGGCGACGACCACCGCGACGTCCGCGAAGCGCATCGCCAGCGTCGCGCCGCGTTCAATTCCTGCCGGACTGTCGCAGACGATCCAGTCGAACTTCTCGCGCAATTCGCCGATGACCTTTTGCACGCCTTCTTCCGTCAAGGCGTCCTTGTCGCGCGTCTGCGAGGCGGCAAGGAGGTAAAGGGTGTCCAGCCGCTTGTCGCGGATCAGCGCCTGATGCAGTTTCGCATCGCCTTGCGCAACATTGATCAGGTCATAGACAACCCGCCGTTCGGCGCCCATGACGAGGTCGAGATTGCGCAAGCCGACGTCGAAATCGACCACGGCGACCTTATGGCCCTGCTGGGCCAGAGCGGCCCCGAGCGCTGCGGTCGACGTGGTCTTGCCGACGCCTCCCTTGCCGGAGGTGACCACCAATGTTTTGGCCATGTTGTCGTCCTCTCTTAGTCGAGCCTTGCGATCTTGACCAATTCATTCTCGAGCCACGCCTGGATTGGCTGGCTCCGCACATTCGCCGCGATTTCATCAGCCGTCAGATAGACGCCGCAGACCGAAATAAGCTCGGCCTCGAGTCGACGACAGAAAATGCGCGCCCGCTTTTCGCCATAGGCGCCCGCCATCGCGCGCCCGCGAAGGGTTCCGTAGACATGGACGGAGCCGCCGGCGAGGATTTCAGCGCCCGAGGCGACCGAGCCGACGACGGTCACATCGCCGTCGGGATGGTACACGGTCTGACCGGAACGCACCGGTTCGACCAGGATGAGCGGCGCCCCGCTCGCGGATTTGGGCGGACCATCGGACTTGACGGCGTCGGTCCGTGATTCGTCGTCGCCGAGCGCTTTCGCGATATCCTCGAACGCCGCTTCTTCGCTAGGCGTCAGCGCGCCAGCATTCGTGTCGCTTGCGGGCGTTTCAGCGGGCTCGGAAGCCGTTTCATCGGCGACGCGGCCGCCCGACATGATTGGCGGCAGATCGTCGGCGGCCCAAGCGGGATCGACGCCCGACAGCCCCATGACGCGGATGCCGCGCTGCGTGAGATTTCCGAAAAGCTCCACGACCGCCGGCCGCTCCAACTCCAGTTTCGCGACGTCGATGACGATCGATTTCCGAGCGAAAAAGGCGGGAGACTGCGCAAGCAAAGCGTCGAGCTGCTCGATCCAGCCGGCAATCGGTTGCTCCGGCTCAAGCGCCAGCACAGGAAAGGACCGGCCTTTGAAGCGGATGTGTCGGGAAGACGTTTGCGTCACGACAGCCTCGCGCAATTAAGATTTGTTTCATATGACGGCGGTATTGTTAATGAAGCGTTAAGAACGAATTGTCGCGCGCCATTTCCGCCGCCAAACCGCGCGCATTTTTAAAGTTCAAACATTCGCGCCTTTGGCGCGCGCAACGGCGCCCTCCATGATTCCCTGCGCCGCGCCTTCCAGCACCGCGGCCGGATCGGCGCTTCTCACGGGATCGAAATGGCCTGAAATCGTCAGCATGGCGACGCCATGCGCGGCGGACCAGATTTGCAGCGCCGCATAGCGCGCGCCCTGCGCCGGCGCGCCCGCCTGCTGCAGCCAGGCGACGACGGCGCGCCAGAGAATTTCCAGCGCATGATCGGCGGCGCCGCCCGCTTGCGGGTCGGCGAGCGTCGTCGCCTGGCCGAACATGGCGGCGTAGAGGCCGGGTTCGTCCCGCGCGAATTTGAGATAAGCCGCGCACATGGCGCGCATCGCGCTTTGCGCGTCGGGCCGGCCTTCGTCCCAGGCGGCTTCGATGCGGGCGCCGAAGGTCTCGAAGCCGCGCCGCGCCAATTCGCTCATCAGCGCGTCGCGGCCGGTAAAATGCCGATAGGGGGCGGCCGGAGAAACGCCGGCGCGCCGCGCCGCCTCGGTCAGCGTCAGCGCCGCGGGGCCGCCCTCGGCGAGCAGCTCCAAGGCGGCCTCGACCAGCGCCTGTTTCAACGACCCATGATGATAGCGGCGTTTATTGTGCATGGGCGTCGCGTCATTTCCCCCGGGGCGGCGGCAGCTTGGCGCGCAGCGAGCGCCTTGCGCAAGCCGCAATTGGCGCTAACCTTGCTTGCCGACCCTGGGGCCTTCCGCATCGAAGGCGTTGAACATCGGGAGCGTCGCTATGGCGAAAAACCAAATGCTCGACCTCGTGGGCGTCCTCGCCGCATTCGCAGTCGCCAGCGCCGTTATCATCAGCGCCTGGTGAGGCCCCTTTAGCCGGCCAGCTTCGCCATGAGCGCGTCGGAGATTTCGAAATTGGCGTAGACGTTCTGCACGTCGTCATTGTCCTCGAGCGCGCCGACGAGCTTCAAGATTTTCTCGCCGGATTCGTCGTCGACCTTGATCGTATTCTGGGGCCGCCAGACAAGCGCCGCTTTGCGCGGCTCGCCGAACTTGTCCTCGAGCGCCTTGGCGACGTCGCGCAAGGTTTCGACGGAAGTGATGACTTCATGCGTCTCGTCGGTCGCCGAGACGTCGTCCGCCCCGGCGTCGATCGCAGCCTCCATCATCGCGTCTTCGGACGTGGCCTTTTTGTCGAATTCAACAAGCCCGACGCGGTCGAACATGAAGGATACGGCGCCGGTCTCCGCGAGCGCGCCGCCAGCCTTGGTGAAATAGGAGCGCACTTCGCCGGCCGTGCGGTTGCGGTTGTCGGTCAAAGCCTCGACGATGACCGCGACGCCGCCCGGCGCATAGCCTTCATAGCGCACTTCGTCATAATTCTCGGCGTCGGCGCCGGAGGCCTTCTTGATCGCGCGCTCGATATTGTCTTTGGGCATGTTCTCCGCCCTGGCGGCGAGAACGGCGGCGCGCAGGCGCGCGTTCATATTCGGGTCGGGCAGGCCCATCTTGGCGGCGACGGTGATTTCGCGGGCGAGCTTCGAGAAGAGCTTGGAGCGGATCGCGTCCTGCTTGCCCTTCTTGTGCATGATATTCTTGAATTGACTATGCCCGGCCATGCGCTTTCGCCCTGCTCCTTGAAAAACCTTGCCGCTCATTCGCCGTCCCGGCGTCCGGCGGGTCATATACGCCGCGGCGAAACGGAAATAAAGAAACGCGTACGTCGCGCCCCTTACGCCTTAATTCATTGCGAGGCGCAAAGATCGACGTGCGAAATCATGCTTTTCGAGAAAGAGCCTCGTTCGGCCATGGCATTCTCCGTCGCATGAAGCCATCGAACAGCGGAACGGTGAAATCGGTGTCGCCATGCGCGGGGCTGTATATCATTCCCTTCGTGATCAGCGAGTTTCTGATAGGAGCGACCGCTGTAACCCTTTTTCCCAGCTTATCGGCGATGTCGCCCGATCGATGAGCGCCCGGGCCAAGTTCCGCCATCGCGCTCATGTAACGCTTTTCCGAAGGGGTTAGGCGATCGAAGCGCACGCGAAAAAAGCTGGCGTCGAGTTCTGCAAGAGCAAGCGTCGTAGCGCGAACCGCATCTTCTTTCGCGATGGGCGAGGCGTCGGCGGCGTCCCAACTATGTTTTCCCCACTCCTGAATAAAATATGGGTAACCCCTTGTCTGCCGGAAAATCTCTTGAATCGCGTCCCTGGTGAAGGAGACGCCTTCGCGTTCCGCCGGCTTGCAAAGCGCGTCTCGGGCGGATTCCTCGCTTAAAGGGCCGATAGAGACGAATTCGAAAAGCCGTTCCGCGTAGGACTTAGCGCGTCCCATCTGACCCAGGACTTGCGGAAGCCCGGCCGCGATCATCGTACAGGGAAGCTGCTCCTGACTGACTCGATGGAGAGCAGAAATCAGTGCTGCGAGCTGTTCTTCGGGCACATATTGCAGTTCGTCGATCGCCAACACGATCGAGGTCTCATGCTCCTTGGCTGCGGCGGCGACTGTCGTAAGCAAATCGGACAGATCAATCTCCAGATCGCCGCTGTCGGCGACGCCGCGTTCCGGTTCGAGATCGATGCTCGCCTCGATATCCTGATATTTGATTTTCAATGCCGAGGCGAAACTTCCCAGCGCGCGCAGCGCCTTGTCGATCCGAGCCTTGACCGCCCGTCCACGACTGAGCCGCAACAGCGCTGCGCGAAGCGAAGGCACGAGAAGGCCAGGGAGCGATCGGCCCTCTGGCGCCTCAATCGAAACCGTTATGATCCCCCGCTGCTCAGCATCCTTTCTGATCCTGTTGAGCAGCACTGTCTTGCCGACGCCGCGCAATCCATAAAGTATGAAGCTTCGCGAAGCGCGCCCAGCTCTGATACGATCAAGAGCGACAGCCGCCCGTTCGACGATCTCGTCTCGACCGGCGAGTTCCGGCGGAGGATTGCCAGCGCCTGGCGCATATGGATTGTTTCTTGGGTCCATTATACAGATCTTAGATCGATTTATCATTTTCTGATAAACTATCCTAAGATCGATATAAGTCAAGATTGCAGCCTCAACGAACAATTTGGGATCGGAAACGCCGAATGACGTCTACGAACGATCGCGCCGAGCAGGAGTCGCGCCGTGTTCCGCTGCCGCCCGAACCCACCGTGCGCGGCGCGCCGCCGCAGAGCGTTCCTCCAGCGCCCGAGATCGAGGATCCAGCCGCCGCCGAACGCCTTCAGGCGATTCTCGCGAGCCCCTCCTACCGTAAATCGGATGAGGACCCGGAATTCCTGACGTCGCCCGAGGCGCGCGGACCTCGCCTGCAGCTTGAATATCTGAAAGCCGAATCGCTGCTCCGCCGGCACGGCGTCAAGGACACGATCGTCGTCTTCGGCTCGACGCGAATCGCTGAACCCGCCGTCGCGAAGAGGCGACTCGACGAGGCGCGCAGCGCCGCCTGCGCCCAGCCGGGCGATCGGCTTGCCGCCGAGCGGCTTGCCGTCGCCGAGCGGCTGTTCGACAAGTCGCGCTACTATGAAGTGGCGCGCGAGTTCGGCGCCCTTGTCGGCTCGGCCCACGAGAGCGGCGAGCGGCCTCGTCTCGCCATCGTCACCGGGGGCGGTCCTGGGATCATGGAGGCCGCCAATCGCGGCGCGTTCGAGGCCGGCGCCGAAACCATCGGCTTGAACATCACCCTGCCGCGCGAGCAATTGCCCAACCCATACGTCACGCCCGCCCTCTGTCTGCGCTTTCGTTACTTCGCGCTTCGAAAGCTGCACTTCATGCTGAGGGCGCGGGCGCTCGTCGCCTTTCCCGGAGGTTTCGGCACATTTGACGAATTATTCGAAACATTGACCCTTGTGCAGACGGGCAAGGTCGAGCCGATGCCCATCATCCTGGTCGGCAAAGACTATTGGCGGCGCGCCTTCGACGTCGATTTCCTCATTGCCGAGGGCGTGATTGAACCCGAGGACCGCGATCTCTTCCGTTACGCCGAAAGCGCGCAGGAGATCTGGACCGAAATTCTGCGCTGGGGCGAGAGAAACGGAAATCCGCTTTTCGAATGATGGGGTTAGACGCCCCGCCCCGGCGATCCGGGGCGGACGGCATTGTAAAGCCCATGCCGCCCCCTATCTGTCCTAGCGCGGCGCGACAGCGCATTTTTTAAAAAAGGGGAGAATGACCATGAGTTGGCTTAAGGCGATCGCCGGCGGCGTGATTGGCGCTGAAGCGCTTAGCGTCGTTAAAGGATATATCGAGAAGCAAGGCGGCATCGACGGCGTCGTGGCTCAGTTGGAGAAAACCGGCTTGGGGCAGCAGGTCAAATCCTGGGTCGGCACGGGTGAAAACATGAAGATCAGCGCCGCTGAGATCGGTCAGGCGATCAACGTCGACAAACTGAAAGAATTGGCCAAGAACGCCGGCGTCGACATGGACAAGGCGCGCGAACTTCTCGCCCAATATCTGCCGGTGGCGATCGACAAGGCGACGCCGGAAGGAAAGCTTCCGCCGCCGGATAAGGACAAGCCGTAACTTTTCGCTCGGGCGCTCTTTAGAACCGCCGGCCGCGCGACGCTCGAGCCGGCGGTTTTTGCGCCGGCCGCCATGCTCCCACGCTCTTGCTTCAGGCGCCCTGATTTTGTAAGCCCATCGCGCGCGCCTTGGGAAAGCCGCTCTCGGCGTTTGGGCGTAACGACGCATCCAAAGCCGCGCCCCGCGCGGAGGTTTCGCCTCCCGCGCGACCGCCCGGCCATTTTGACAAGGACGATTTATGAGCAAGCGCGCGCTGGTTACGGGCGTTACGGGACAGGACGGCGCCTATCTGTCCCAATTCCTATTGGACAAGGGCTATGAGGTGCATGGCGTCGTGCGCCGCTCCTCGCATCGCGGCGTCGAGGATCATAGGCTGCGCTGGCTCGGCATCAGCGGCAAGCTGCATCTGCATGACGCCGATCTCGCCGATCTGTCCAGCTTGCTGCGCACGGTGCAGGACGTGCGGCCCGACGAGATCTACAATCTCGCGGCCCAGTCCTATGTCGCCTCGTCCTGGCGCCAGCCCGTGCTCACCGCCAATGTCACCGGCGTCGGCGTGACCAATATGCTCGAGGCGATGCGGCTCGGCGCGCCCGGCGCGCGCTTCTACCAGGCGTCGTCTTCGGAGATGTACGGGCTCATCCAGGAGCCGATGCAAAGCGAGAAGACGCCCTTTTATCCGCGCAGCCCTTACGCCGTCGCCAAGCTCTACGGCCATTGGATCACGGTGAATTACCGCGAAAGCTTCGGCCTGCATGCGTCGTCGGGCATTCTGTTCAACCATGAAAGCCCGCTGCGCGGCGTCGAATTCGTGACGCGCAAGGTGACGACCGGCGTCGCGGCGATCAAACTCGGCGCGGCGACCGAGCTGCGGCTCGGCAACATAGACGCCAAGCGCGACTGGGGCCACGCCAAGGACTATGTGCGCGCCATGTGGCTGATGCTTCAGCAGGAGAAGCCAGACGATTATGTGGTCGCGACGGGCGTCACCACCACGGTGCGCGACATGTGCCGCATCGCCTTCGACCACGCCGGCCTCGATATGGAGAAATTTGTCGTCATTGATCCCGCGTTCTATCGTCCGGCGGAAGTCGACGTGCTGCTCGGCGATTCCAGCAAGGCGCGGCGCGTTCTCGGCTGGGAGCCGGAGATCAATCTTGATCAGATGATCCGTGAAATGGTCGACGCCGACCTGGAGCGTCTGCGGCGCGAGGCGTCGGTCTAACCAAAAAAGGGCGCGGACGATGGCCGCCTTCCAGCGCATCTTGGTGACGGGGGGCGCCGGATTTGTCGGCGGCCATCTCTCCGCCGCCTTGGCCAAAGCCTACCCCGAGGCGGCGCGGACGATGCTGCTGCGCCCCGGCGAGCGCAGCGGCCATCCCGCCTTCGACGCCGTCGCCGCCGACCTCGTCGATGAGGGAGCGATCGACGCGCTGATCGCCCGCCTTCGCCCCGACCTCGTCGTCCATCTCGCCGGACAATCCTCCATCGGCCAGGCGCTGCAGGCCGCCGAGGCGACCTGGCGGGTGAATTTCCACGGCACGTTTGCGCTGGGCTGCGCGATTGCGCGCCATGCGCCGAGCGCGGTCGTTCTCTTTGTCTCGACGGCGGCCGCCTATGGCGCAAGCTTCCATGACGGCGTGCTGACCGAAGACGCGCCGTTGCGCCCGCTGGACGTTTACAGCCGCTCCAAGGCCGCCGCCGAGAGCGCGCTCGCGGATTTGCTCAGCCCGGCGGGGCGGCTGATTGTGGCGCGCCCGGTCAATCATTCGGGTCCGGGACAGCGCAGCCGCAATTTCGCGCTCGCCTCCTTCGCCGCGCAGATCGCCGCGATCGAAGCCGGCCGCGCCAGCCCTTGTCTCAAGGTCGGCGATCTTTCCAAGGCGCGCGACTTTCTCGACGTGCGCGACGTGGTCGACGCCTATATGCGGCTGATCGAGAAGGCGCGCGACTTTCCCGAAGCCGTCTCGACCTTCAATATCGCTTCCGGCAAGGCGCATAGCATCGCCGCGCTGCTCGAGCGCCTGCGCACGCGCGCCAGGGTCGATTTCGAGGTCGAGGTCGATCCGGCGCTGTTGCGGCCCGAAACCGACATCGCGAGCGTCGCCTGCGACGCGACGAAACTGACGAACGCCACCGGCTGGCGGCCGCGCTTTGAGATCGACGACATGCTGCAGGCGCTTCTCGACGACGCCCGCGCGGCGCAAGACGCGGGCGCCTCTCAATGAACGAGGAGAAGCCGCCCGAGAGCGAGCGGGATCGCGAACGCATCCGCCTGCTCGAATTCCAGCTCGACCATTTGCGCGCCGAGCTCCTGCATCTCACCCATGAGCGCTATCGGATGACCTATTCGGTCTCCGGACACATCTACCGCCTTCTTCGGCCGATCGAAGCGTGGATCGCCGACGCCCCGAAGGCGCTCGCCGCGCGCTTTCGCCCGGCGCCGCCCGTTGCGCCCGCCCCGGCCGCGCCTTCCGTCGCCGCGCTCCACAGTAATACGGCGTCGCGGCCGGCGCGGCGCCTGCTCGTCGACGTGACCGGCACGATCAAGCGCGACGCCGGGACCGGCATTCAGCGGGTGGTGAAGGAAGTCGTGCGCGCTCTCTACGGCGGCGAAAGTTTCGACATTCCCGCGCTCGCCGTGCGTTGCGCCAATGGTCGGCTCATGACGGCGAAGGCATTTGTCGCCGAGCTTACCGGCGGCGAGGCCGCGCCGGATGAGGAAATCGAGATCGCGGAGGGCGACCGTTTTCTGATGCTCTCCGACAGCTGGAACGCTTTCGAGGAGCTCGCGCCGATCTTCGCGAAGATCCGCGCCGACGGCGGCGAGGTCGTGACCTGCATCTTCGATCTTATTCCCGAACTCTATCCGCACGCCTGCCATGAGGTGACCGTCCCGCGCTATCGCGCTTGGCTGCGCAAGGCGCTGCTCGAAAGCGATGGCTTCCTCGCCATCTCCCGCACGGTCGCCGAGGAGCTCGCCGATTATGTCGCGGCGCAAAATCTGCCGCATCGCGCCGGCCTCAAAATCGGCTGGTTTCACTGCGGTTCTGACATCGCCGTCGGCGCGCCGGACGCGCCGCGCGCGAAAATAAGCGCCGCCGTCGCGGGCGAAACGCCGACTTTCCTCACTGTCGGCACGATCGAGCCGCGCAAGGGCCAGCGCGTCGCGCTTCGCGCCTTCGACGAACTCTGGGCGCAGGGACGCGACATCCGCCTCGTCGTCGTCGGCAGACGCGGCTGGTTCGAGGAGGCCGTCGTCGCGCAAATGCTGGAACATGTAGAACTCGGACGGCGCCTCTTCTGGTTCGACGACGCCGACGACGGCGAGCTCTCTTTTCTCTACGACCATGCGGCGGCGCTTATTTTCCCCTCCTATGCGGAGGGTTTCGGGCTGCCGATCGTCGAGGCGGCGCGGCGGGGGCGGCCGGTCATCTGCAGCGACATCCCCGTCTTTCGGGAGGTCGGCGGCGCGGGCGCGCTTTATTTCCGCGTCAATGACGCGCGAGCGTTGGCGGCGACGATCAGCGACTTTCTCGACGGCGCGCGGGCCGCCGATCCGGCCGCGGCTCTCGACGTCTCTTGGCGCGACGCCGCGCGGCGCATCGTCGAGGTCGTTGCGCGCGAGGACTGGCGCCGGCGACTACCTTAAGCAGATGCAGGCTGGCGGCCTTGCGCCGCAACATGGCCGATCCAGCGTATTTTCGCGCGCCGCCAAAGCATGGTAGAGAAGCGCCAATCGGTCGTGCGGTCCGGCCGGCGCCTTAGAGGCGCCCGGGTCGCACGGCTTTTCCTTTCTAGTGCGGACAAGAGCCCCGCCTCTTCGCCGCCGACACCGGGACCGCGTCAATGCAGATCAATATTCCGTTCCTGAACGAAACGACGCCCAAGACCGTGATCAAAATGATCAATCTCGAGGCGTCGCAGCTCTCGCTGCCGGAGTCGCGCGAACTCATGTGGGGCGCCTTCGGCGCCTATGGCGTGCTGCAAGCGAGCGCGCAACTCTTCAATCATTCGCTGCTCGGCAGCCTGATTTACGGAATACTGAGCGTCGGTATTCTATATGGCGTGACCTATCTTCTGTTACGCTTCCTCAAGGAGGACGCGAAGTTCCTACGGACGGCGACGGCGATGGCCGTGATGGGCGTGATCGCCGCGCTCGCCTATATTATTCTGCATGGCGTTTTCGGCATCGCGCTGCCGCCGCCCTTGCCGACCGAGAAGCTGTTGCGCTTCCTGCTCTTCCCGATCATCGTCTGGACAATCTTTATGTACGCCTTTCTTTTTCGGCATGTGTCGCTGCGGCCGGTCCCCGCCTTCTTCACAGCCGCGCTTCTCGTGCTGTTCATTCAAGCGATCTTGTCGGCGATGTGCAGATAGACCGTCCTGGGGCGGCCTTATCGCCCCGGCGGACGCCGGCTTCTTTTTGTCCGCCGCGTGCGGAAAGATTGTCTAAACCATGGCCGCAAATTAATGCGGCGTTAAGCATGTTCGCTCAACCTTTGTTGACTAACGCGCCGGGTCGCAAGCGCCCGGCCGGAGCTCAGCAAGGAAGAAAGCAATGCTCCCTCCGTTTTCCCGCGCCCGCGCGACGCTTCTCGCCACGATCGCCGGGGCGCTCCTTGCGTCGGCGGCGCAGGCCGCGGACATGCCCTATCCCGTCGAGCTGCCGCCGCCTGTGAACGAAGGCCCGACCGAGTGGGGAACGAATTGGTATCTGCGCGGACAAGTCGGCGGCGCCGACTATAATATCACCAGAATCGACGGCATGGTGCTGTCCCGCGCCTGGCCCTCGAACTGGACGATCGGGCTTGGCGGCGGCTACCAGTTCAACAACTGGTTTCGCGTCGACGCGACTGTCGATTATCAGGAACTGTGGCGGCGCGTCGGCACGCCGATCGTCTTCAGCCCCTGCTTCGGCGGCGCGGGCCTCACGGTTTGCTCGCCGACGGTCGACAATCATGTCGAGAGCATCAACTTCATGGCCAACGCCTATATCGACCTCGGCAACTGGTGGGGCCTCACCCCTTATATCGGCGGCGGCATCGGCGCGAATGTCTTAATTCATCGCAGCGTCGTGAATTGGAGCCCCGCTTTCTATCCCTTCTACTCGACGTCCCGCACCGGGGATTTCACGAGCTTCGCTTACGCCGGCATGGCGGGCGTCGCTTACGACATCGACTCGCATTGGAAGATCGATCTTGGCTATCGCTGGATCAATCTCGGCACGATTGTCGGCTATGACCTCTTCAACAACCGCTTCAATCGCGACCTGACGAGCCATCAGGTCAGGCTCGGTTTCCGCTACATGATCGACTGACGCGAAACGGGGTGCTAAACAGCCGACCGGCCGTTCCGCCTGGAGCGGCCGGTTTCTATTTGGCCCCTAATCTTTCAGCGACGGATCACAGCCTCCATGACCACGCCTCTCGACGTTCTCGGCATCGGCAACGCCATCGTCGACACGATCGCCCGCGCCGACGACGACGATCTGTTGCGGGCGGGTCTGCGCAAGGGGTCGATGGCGCTCGTCGACGAGGGGCGCGCGGCCGAGCTTTACGCGACGATGGGGCCGACGACGGTGATCTCGGGCGGCTCCGCCGCCAACACCATGGCCGGGCTTGCGAGTCTTGGCTGCGCCGCCGGTTTCGTCGGCAAGGTGAAGGACGACGACGCGGGCCGCGAATTCGCGCATGACATCCGCAAGGCCGGCGTCGCCTTCGACACGCCCGCCGCGGCCGACGGCGCGGCGACGGCGCGCTGCCTCATCTTCGTCACGCCCGACGGCCAGCGCACGATGAACACTTATCTTGGCGCCTGTCAGGCGCTCTCGCCAGCGGACATCGACGAGGCGGCGGCGGCGCGCGCCAAGGTTCTCTACATGGAGGGCTATCTGTGGGATCCGCCCGGCGCCAAGGAGGCCTTTCTGAAGGCTGCGAAAATCTCGCGCGCCAACGGCCGCAAAGTGGCGCTGACCCTTTCCGACGCTTTCTGCGTCGATCGCTATCGCGGCGAATTTCTGGCGCTCATTCGCGACCGCGTCGTCGACATCGTCTTCGCCAATGAAAGCGAATTGCATGCGCTTTACGAGACCGCGGATTTCGACACGGCGCTGAAGGCGCTGCGCGACGAAGACGGCCTGCTTGGCGTCGTGACGCGCTCGGAAAAAGGATGCGTCGTGGCGAATGGCGCGAGCAAACTCGCGGCGCCGGCTTTTCCCGTCGAGGAAATCGTCGACACCACCGGCGCCGGCGACCTCTTCGCCGCGGGTTTTCTCGCCGGCTTCACCCAGGAATTGCCGCATGAGCGCAGCGCCGTGTTAGGGGCGCTGGCGGCGGCCGAAATCATCTCTCATGTCGGCGCGCGGCCGCAGAAGAACTTGCTTCAGCTCGCGCGCGACAATGGGGTGTTGGGATGAAAAGCGGGAGGAAAGAATGCGTTTCGTTTCGAAGATTTTGACGGCGGCCTTCGTCGCCGCCGCGAGCCTCACACTGGCCATTGAAGCGCGCGCTGAAGCGCAAATGACGAAGAGCGTGACCGGTCTGCAATATAAGGACGCCAAGGTCGGAGCGGGCGCGAGCCCGAAGATCGGCCAGACCGCCGTGATGCATTACACCGGCTGGCTCTATAACAATGGCGAAAAGGGCAAGAAATTCGACTCTTCGCACGACCGCGGCGAGCCGTTCGAATTTCGGCTGGGCCAGGGGCAAGTCATCAAGGGCTGGGACGAAGGCGTCGAAGGCATGAAGGTCGGCGGCAAGCGCACGCTGATCATTCCGCCGGAGCTGGGTTATGGCGCGCGCGGCGCCGGCGGCGTCATCCCGCCCAACGCCTGGCTGATCTTCGACGTGGAGCTCGTCGGGGTGAAGTAAGGCGTCTAACGCCGAACTACTTCAACAGCCAGACGCCGATCAGCGCTAGCAACGCGAGGCCGAGCAGAAACCACCGGTCCGAGCGCCTTCGCGCGTCGGCGAGCGCTTCCAGCGAGCGCGGCGAGAGATCGACGCCGCGCTCCGCCATTTCGCTCACGCGCAGGATCGCGGTTTCGGCCTCCTGCAATGTCTGCGGCAGGCGCGTCGCGAGACGCGCAAGCTCGGCGACGCTCTTGCCCGCATCCTCGATCTTCGCCTTCGGCCCGAGATTTTCCTCGATCCAGGAGCGCACCACGGGGTCGCAGGTCTTCCATATGTCGAGCTTGGGATCGAAGGCGCGGGCGACGCCTTCGGCCACCACCATCGTCTTTTGCAACAGCACCAATTCGGTGCGCGTGCGCATGTCGAAGAGCGCGGTGACCTCGAAGAGCAGCGTCAACAGCCGCGCCATGGAAATCTCGGCGGCGTTGATCGTATGCATCGGCTCGCCGATGGCGCGAAGCGCCTGCGAAAACTCTTCGACCGAATGCGTCGCCGGCACATAGCCCGCTTCGAAGTGCACTTCAGCCACGCGCTTATAGTCGCGCGTGATGAAGCCGTAGAGGATTTCGGCGAGGAACCGCCGCTCCTTCAACCCCAGACGGCCCATGATGCCGAAATCGATGGCGACGAGGCGGCCCTTCTTATCGACGAAAAGATTGCCCTGATGCATGTCGGCGTGGAAAAAGCCGTCGCGCATCGCATGGCGTAGGAAGGACTGCAGCACGTTGCGGCCGATGGCCTTGAGGTCGTATCCTTCAGCCGCGACGCGCTCCATGTCGGACAGGGGAGCGCCCTCGATCCATTCGAGCGTCAGCACTTCTCGCGCGGTGCGCTCCCAGTCGACGCCCGGCACATGAATCTCTGGATCTTGCGCGACATTGTCGGCGAATTCGGACGCCGCCGCCGCTTCGAGACGAAAATCCGTCTCCAGCCTCACAGTCCGCGCCAGCGTATCGACGACCTCGATCATGCGCAGGCGCCGCGCTTCCGACGAATAGCGTTCGGCGAGGCGCGCGACGCGGTACATATCGCGCAGATCGCGCGCGAATTGGCCTTCGATGCCGGGCCGCAGCACTTTCACCGCAACTTTGCGCGCGCCGTTTTTATATCGCGCCTGAGCGATATGCACTTGCGCGACGGAAGCCGCGGCGACCGGTTCGCCGAAGGAGAGGAACAGCGCGTCGATCTTCTTCCCCAGCGCCTTTTCGACGATGGCGACGGCCTTTTCGCGGCCGAAGGGCTCCATGCGGTCCTGCAGCGCGGTGAGCGCGTCGGCGATCTCGCCGCCGACAACGTCAGGGCGCGTCGCGAGAAACTGGCCGAGCTTCACATAGGACGGGCCGATTTGCGCCAGGGCGCGCACCAGCGCTGAGCCGGCGCCGTCGCGCTTTCCGCCTGCAAAGAGATTCGCGAAACGCACGAGCGGCGCCGCCGCCGGCGGCAGAAGATCTGGGTCAAGACGCGCAAAGACGCCTTCCCGCGCCAGTATGTAGGCGGCGCGCGCCAGACGGTAAAAGTGACCAACGCCGAGAATCACAAAGCCCGCCGCTCTTTTAAAATCAGCTCTTCCAGCCGGAATGGATCGCCACCACGCCGCCGGTGAGGCGTTCGAAGCCCGTGCGGCGGAAGCCGGCCTTGCGGATCATGCTTTCAAACTCCTCCGCGCTCGGAAATTTGCGGATCGATTCGACGAGATAGCGATAAGGCTCGGCGTCGCCGGCGACGAATTTGCCGATCGCCGGAATGACGTTGAAGGAATAGGCCTCATAGATTTTATCGAGGCCGGGCGCCGCCACTTGCGAAAACTCAAGGCACAGAAATCGGCCGCCGGGCTTGAGCACGCGATAGGCCTCCGCGAGCGCCAAATCGATGCGCGGCACGTTGCGGATGCCGAAGGCGATGGTATAGGCGTCGAAATGCGCGTCGGGAAAGGGAAGCGACTCGGCGTTGGCCTGCACGAAATCGAGACCCGTAAGGCCGCGCTCGCGCGCGCGGTCGCGCCCGACTTCGAGCATGTCGCCATTGATGTCCAGCACGACGATCTCGGCGTCATGCGCCGCGCCGCTGGCGATGCGAAAGGCGACGTCGCCCGTGCCGCCGGCGACGTCGAGATGACGAAAGCCCTTGCGCCCGCGCGCGTTCACCTTTGCGGCGAGCGTGTCCTTCCACAGCCGGTGCAGCCCGGCCGACATGAGGTCGTTCATGATGTCGTAGCGGCGCGCGACCTTGTGGAACACGTCGTCGACGAGGCCCTGCTTTTCGTTAAGCGGGACCTCGGAATAGCCGAAATGGGTCGAGCCCTCTCGGTCGGAACTTCGATCAGTCATCAGCGGCTCGCGTGACGAGGAAGAAGAGGACGGTATAGCCTGTCGCCGCGCCGGTGGCTATGGGCGCGCGGGCCTTGAAACCGCGCGCAATTCTCCAAGAGGTTAACCCCGCTCATGCCCGAATTGCCAGAAGTCGAAACGGTCCGGCGGGGCCTGGCGCCGGCCCTCGTCGGCGTGACGATCCGGCGCGTAGAGCAGAGGCGCGGCGATTTGCGCTTTCCCTTTCCCGAACGCTTCGCCGCGCGCCTCAAGGACCGGCGCATTCTCGATCTGCGCCGCCGCGCCAAATATCTCATCGCCGATCTCGACGACGGCGAGACGCTGATCATGCATCTTGGCATGAGCGGCTCCTTCCGCATCGACGACGAGACGCCCGGCCGCTTTCATCAACCGCGCGGCAAGAGCGCGGCGCATGATCATGTCGTCTTCCACCTCGATAATAGCAAGCGCGTCACCTATAACGATCCGCGCCGCTTCGGATTCATGCTGCTCGTCGCGCGAAGCGAGCTTGACGCGCATAAGCTCTTTCGCGGGCTCGGCGTCGAACCATTGAGCGCTGCGCTCGACGCCGCCTTTCTCGCGCGCGCTTTCGCCCGCCGCGCCGCGCCGGTCAAAGCGGCTTTACTGGACCAGCGGCTGATCGCGGGCCTTGGCAATATCTACGTCTGCGAAGCGCTGCATCGCGCCCATATCTCGCCCTTGCGCGCGGCCGGAGCGCTCATCACGGCGAGCGGCAAACCGGCTGCTGCGCTGACGCGGCTGCCCGCAGCGATCAAAAGCGTATTGAAGGAAGCGTTGGAGGCCGGCGGCTCGTCGTTGCGCGACCATCGCCAGACGGACGGGTCGCTCGGCTATTTCCAGCACAGTTTCCGCGTCTACGACCGCGAAGGCGCCGCCTGTCCGACGCCGGGCTGCAAGGGGACGATCGCGCGCGTCGTTCAATCGGGACGCTCGACCTTCTATTGCCCGCGCTGCCAGAAGTGACGCCCTTGCGGGGCGGGCCGTGGCGAGCTTAATAACGCTGATGTCCCAAATTCCAGCCGCGCCCGAGCCGACGCTCTCCGTCGCCGGCCTCTCGAAGAGTTACGACAATCGGCGGGTGGTCGGCCCGCTGAGCTTCGCCTTGGACGCGGGGTCCGTCACCGGGCTGCTCGGCGGCAACGGCGCCGGCAAGACGACGACGATCGGCATGATCATGGGGCTGATCGCGCCGACGACAGGCGCCATCCGCGTCTTCGGCTGCGACATGGCGCATCAGCGCTATGGCGCGCTCGGCCGGATGAATTTCGAGAGCCCCTATGTCGACATGCCGCATCGTTTGACCGTGCGGCAGAATTTGCGCGTCTTCGGCCTGCTTTACGATGTCGACGATCTCGACGCCAAGATCGCGCAGCTCGCCGACGATCTCGCGCTCGGCGATCTTCTCGACCGGCAGACGGGCCGGCTTTCCGCCGGCCAGAAGACGCGCGTCGCCATCGCCAAGGCGCTGATCAACGATCCGCAATTGCTGCTGCTCGACGAGCCGACGGCTTCGCTCGACCCCGACACGGCGGATTGGGTGCGCGCGCGCCTCGAAGCGCATCGGCGCACGCATAATTGCGCCATCCTGCTCGCTTCGCACAATATGAGCGAGGTCGAACGCCTGTGCGACCGGGTGCTGATGCTGAAGGAAGGAACGCTGGTCGACGACGACTCGCCCGCCAATCTCCTCGCGCGCTACGGACGCGACACGCTTGAAGAAGTGTTTCTCGATGTCGCGCGCGGCCGCGTGAACGGAGCCGCGGCATGAGCTTTTCCTTCAAGCGCGTCGGCGCCATGGTGCTGCGCTACGGCTATCTCCTGCGCGCGTCCTACACGCGCGTGCTCGACATCATCTATTGGCCGACGATCCAACTCCTCACCTGGGGCTTTCTGCAAACCTATCTCGTGCGCGCCGGCGCGCTGGCGGCGCCGGGCGGCGCGGCGCAGGCCGCCGGCACGCTCATCGGCGCCATTCTCCTTTGGGACATTCTGCTGCGCGGCCAGCAGGGTTTCTGCTTCTCCTTCATCGAGGAGATGTGGTCGCGCAATTTGCCCAATATTCTCATGAGCCCGCTGCGGCCGACGGAATTCGTCTCCGCGCTCGTCGCGATGAGTCTCATCCGCCTCATCGTCGGCGTCGTGCCGGTGACGATCATGGCGATCATATTTTTCGGCTTCAACCTTTGGGCGCTTGGCCTCGCCTTCGCCGCCTTCTTCGTCGTGCTGATGCTCTTCGCCTGGAGCATCGGGCTTGCTTCGTCTCGGGCATTTTGCTGCGCTTCGGATTGGGCGCGGAGAATCTCGTCTGGTCGCTGATGTTCTTCGTGCAGCCGCTCGGCGCCGTCTATTATCCAGTGACGACGCTGCCCGCCTGGCTGCAGCCATTCTCATGGATGCTGCCGCCGACTTATGTGTTCGAAGGCCTGCGCGGCGTCCTGATCGATCATGTCGTTCGCTGGGATCTCCTGGCGCAGGGTCTTGCAATCGACGTCTTTCTCTTCACGCTGGCCGCCGCCACTTTCGGACTATTGCTGCAAAGCGCGCGGCGCGCCGGCACGCTCTTGCAGACGGGAGAATGACGATGGGCGCGACCCGCGCCGATGTCGCGCTTGCCGCGCGCGGTCTTTTCGAGAGCCGCGCCAAGGCGCGCGAAGCGATCGAGGCAGGGCTCGTGCGCGTCGACGGGCGAGTCATTAAGAAGCCCTCCGAGCCGATTGCGGCGGACGCCGAGATCGTCGCGTGCGCCCCCTACCCTTGGGTTTCGCGCGGCGGCGTCAAGCTCGCCCATGCGCTGGAAGTTTTCGGCGTCGAGCCGGAAGGACGCCTTTGTCTGGACATCGGCGCCTCGACCGGCGGCTTCACCGACGTATTGCTTGCGCGGGGCGCGCGCCATGTCGTCGCCGTCGACGTCGGCCATGGCCAGTTGCATGAAAGACTGCGCGCCGATGCGCGGGTCACGTCGCTCGAAGGACAAGATGCGCGCGCCCTGACGCCGGCGCAACTCGCCGAAGCGCCGAGCCTGATCGTCATCGACGCGAGTTTCATTTCGCTTGTAGCGATTCTGCCGCATGTCCTTTCGCTCGCAGCAGAGCGCGCCGAACTGATTGCGCTGATCAAGCCGCAATTCGAGGCCGGCCGCGGGGCGGTGAAGAAGGGTCTCGTGCGCGACGAGAAAATTCACGCGCACGTCTGCGAGCGTGTGCGGGCGGAAATCGAAGCCCTTGGCTGGCGCGTCGCGGGCGTCATTCCTTCGCCGATCGAAGGCGGCGACGGCAACCGCGAGTTTCTCATTCACGCGATGCGGCCTTGAGCGCGCGGCGCCTCCTCATCGAACGGCTCGGCCATCGCGGCGAAGGCGTCGCGCGTTCTGGCGACAAGCTCGTCTTCATTCCCTATGCGCTGCCCGGCGAGACCGTGAGCGTCGAGACGGACGGCGATCGCGCGAGGCTGATCGACATCATCGAAGCTTCGCCGCAGCGCATTGCGCCGATCTGTTCCTATTTCGGCGCGTGCGGCGGCTGCGCCGTGCAGACGCTTGCTTGGGAGGCTTATGCGGCGTGGAAGCGCGGCCTTGTCGAAAACGCGCTGCGCAACGCCGGGCTTTCGCTCGATGTCGCGCCGCTCGTCGACGCGCATGGCGCCGGACGACGACGCGTGACTTTTCACGCGCGCATGGAAAAGGGCAAAGCGCGCGTCGGCTTCATGGCGGCGCGCTCGCATGACATCGTCGAGATCGACGCCTGTCCGCTGCTCGTTCCCGAACTCGCCGGGGCGCTGACGGCGGCGCGCGCCTTCGCACGCATTCTTGCGCCGCGCGGCAAGCCTCTCGACATCGCCGTCACGGCGACGCTCGCCGGCATGGACGTGGATCTGCGCGGCGCGGGTCCGCTCGAAGAACATGAAACAAGCGCGCTGATCGCGGCCGCAGCAGCGTATGATCTCGCGCGCCTCACGAATCACGGCCGGCTGGTCGCGCTGCGTCGCGACCCGCAGATCGCCATCGGCGCCGTGACGCTCACGCTGCCGCCCGGCGCCTTTCTTCAAGCGACGCAGCAGGGCGAGGAAACGATCGCCGCGCTTGTCTGCGAAGCGACAAAGGGCGCGCGCAACGTCGCCGATCTCTTCTGCGGCGTCGGCGCCTTCGCGCTGCGGCTCGCGCAGCGCACGCGCGTCGCAGCCTATGACAGCGCCACAGGCGCCATCGCGGCGATGGAAGCGGCGGCGCGTTCGAGGCAAGGCCTGCGCACGGTCGAAGGCATAGCGCGCGATCTCTTCTCTCGCCCGCTAAGCGCGCAAGAACTTGAGGCTTTCGACGCGGTCATCTTCGATCCGCCGCGGGTCGGCGCGGCGGCGCAAGCGGCGCAAATAGCGCGATCGAAAACGCCTATTGTCGTCGCCGTCTCCTGTAATGCACAAAGTTTCGCCCGAGACGCCGCAATTTTGCTCAGTGGCGGCTATCGCGCGCGCGAAACAACGCCGATCGACCAGTTTCGCTATTCGGCGCATGTCGAGATTGTGGCGACCTTCGTCAAAGAAGGCGCCCGCGCCGGCGCAAAACGGCGTCTCCTCGGTTGATTTCTTAACATGCAGGTAAGTTTGCTGTGCCGAGAATGTCACACAGGGAGGAAGACACGCGTGATTGGCTGACGCTTTCGTAAACCGCAGTTGCCGAACCGCCAAATCAGGCATAGGATTTGCGAGATGGTCCAGCGTAGCCGGAAGTTCAATAACTTCCGTGATCTGGAAGGAGATCGCCATGATGAATGCGCTTATCGTCGCAACATTGTGCAGTGTCGTCCTCGCTAGCGCGCCCGTCGCCGCGCGCGCTTACGTCTACGCTCGCCGCAAAGATGATCGCAGCCGTCGTCGCTGAAGACTGCGCAACAAAAAGGGCGCATCTTACTGACTGTGACAGCCAATCGGTTTGACGCGCCTCTTCTGCTTTCTCGTCTCGCGGCCATTGTCGGCGAGACGGCCGTCGTAACGGATGCGACGGCGATGTCGGCCTATCTGGCCGAACCCCGCGACCTCTATCACGGCCGCGCCCTCTGCGTTTTAAAGCCAAGAAGCGCCAGTGAAGTCGCGCGAATTCTCGCGCTTTGCAACGAGACCGGAACCGTAGTGACGCCGCAAGGCGGCAATACCGGCCTCGTCGGCGGCCAGACGCCCGATGAAAGCGGCGCCGGCGTCGTCCTATCGCTCGAAAGACTCAATCAGCTTCGCGCCATCGACGCGGCCGCCGACGCAATGACGGTCGAGGCCGGCGTCACGCTCTTGCAAGCGCAAGAAGCGGCCCGCTCCGTCGATCGCTATTTTCCGCTTTCGCTCGCTTCGGAAGGCAGTTGCACCATCGGCGGCAATCTCGCGACCAACGCCGGCGGCGTGCATGTGCTCGCCTATGGTTCGATGCGCGATCTTGTTCTGGGCGTTGAAGTCGCGCTTGCCGACGGGCGTTTGCTCTCGACGCTCAGCGCCTTGCGCAAGGACAACACCGGCTATGATCTGACGCGGCTTTTCGTCGGCTCGGAAGGAACGCTCGGCGTCATCACTGCGGCGACGTTGAAGCTCTTTCCACGCCCGCGCTCGCGCGCCGTCGCTTTCTTGGGGCTTCGCGATCCGGCGCAAGCGCTCGAATTGCTCGCTTTCGTCAAGGGACGCGCCGGCCCCAGTCTGCATGCATTCGAACTGATCTCGCGCCCCGGCATCGATCTCGTGCTGCGGCATATTCCCGGCGCCCGCGATCCGCTCGCCGCCGCGCATGATTGGTATGCGCTCGTCGAACTCGCTGCCTTCGCCGAAGGCGAAGCCGAGCGCGTCGCCGCCGAAATTCTCGCCGGCGCGCTCGATGCGGGCCTCGCGCAGGATGCGACGCTGGCGCAATCGCTCGATCAAGCGGGGGCGCTTTGGCGGCTGCGCGAAAATCTCTCGGAAGCGCAAAGGCGCGAAGGCGGCTCGATCAAGCACGATATATCGGTTCCCGTCGATCGCGTTCCGCAATTCATCGAGGAGGCCGGGCGCCGCCTGCGCGCCGCCATGCCCGAGGCGCGGCCTGTGCCTTTCGGCCACATGGGCGACGGCAATATCCATTACAATGTCTCGCAGCCCGTCGGCGCCGACAAGGCGGCGTTTCTCGCGCGATGGGGAGAGGTCAACGATGTCGTCCATGCCGTCGTGCATGAATTTGGCGGCTCGATCTCCGCCGAGCATGGGATCGGGCGCCTGAAGCGCGATCTGCTGCGCAAGACGAAGGATCCGGTCGCGCTGGACGCCATGCGCGCCATTAAAACGGCGCTCGATCCCAACGGGATTCTCAATCCTGGCGTATTGCTCTAGCGCAAAGCTAGCGCGGACAGTCGGTCTTCACGCTCACGCCGTCGCGATAGCGGAAATATTCGACGCAGGAGACGCCATTGACGTCGATCGGCCGCTTGCCGATGTCGGCGGCGCGCAGGAAATCGGCGATCGACGTATGGCCCCGCCCCTCCCAGTCCATCTCGGCCCAGGAATAGCCCTGCCGCCAGGCGGTGAGCGCCCGAACGACGAGGAAAAACGTCGGAATCGCGAGCACGACGGCGATGGTGGTGACGATCAGCCGTCTGCCGAAGGGCTGCGCCATGTTCAGCCTTTCTTGAAGGGCTTCACGTCCGTCAGCGCCCATTCCGCGGTCTTTTCGCGACAGGCGGCGCCCTGCAGCCTTTCCTGCGTCTCGCTCACGGCGATGTCGGCGAGAAAAGCGCGGCAAATCTTGCCCTCCAGCGGATAGGGCTGGCCGACCGGCGTGAAGGAGCCCTTGGCGCCCGTCTGCGGATTGTCCCAATTGACGCTGGCGCCGCTTCCTTGCGGATCGAGCGCCGTGCTCATCGCCGCGACCGCCCGGCGCAAATCCTCGCCGTCGAGCGCGCGCGACAGGGTCGGCGGGGGTTTCGGGATCGAACCGGTCGCATCGTGCGGCGGGGCTTTCCACATGGCGGAAGGCTCGGAGGAGGATGACATCGGAATGGCGATCGAGCATCCCGCAAGCGCGCCGGCGGCGGCGAACGAAGCGAGAAGGAAGGCGCCACGCGAAATTTGAGCAATGACGCCGGCGGCGTTATGTCTGATACGCAGGAACTGCAAAGCGCCACCTTCAAAACGCGCCCGCCAATGGCGTCGGCCGAGAGAGGATTTTCGCGTGAACGCGTTAACGTCGGGTGACTTCGTCGAAGCGGCCGAGCCTTTTGCGCTGTTCGGCCAGTGGTTCGAGGAGGCGCAAAAGAAAGAACTCAACGATCCCGAGGCGATGGCGCTCGCGACCGCCGACGCTGAGGGAATGCCCGACGCCCGCATGGTGCTCTTGAAGGACTGGAGCGTCGACGGCTTCACCTTCTACACCAACGCCGAGAGCGCCAAGGGCCGCCAGCTCGCGGCCAATATGAAGGCGGCGGGGCTCTTCCATTGGAAATCGCTGCGCCGGCAGGTGCGCCTGCGCGGCCCCGTTGCGCCGGTCAGCGACGCGGAGGCCGATGAATATTATGCGAGCCGGCCGCGCGACTCGCGCATCGGCGCCTGGGCGAGCCAGCAATCCCGCCCGCTGGAGAGCCGTTTCGCCTTGGAGAAGTCGGTCGCGGCCTACGCCACAAAATATGCGCTCGGCGAAATTCCGCGCCCGCCCTATTGGCGCGGCTTCCGCATCGCGCCGCTCGCCATCGAATTCTGGTCCGACAGGCCGTTTAGGCTGCACGACCGGGTCCGCTTTTTCCGGGCCGAGCCCGGCGACGACTGGCGCAAGGAGCGGCTTTATCCATGAGACTGAAACGCTTTAAACTTGCGTTCGCAGCCGCGGCGGCTTGCGCGCTTTTTTCGGCGGACGCCGCCGCGCAGGACCCTTTCGACTTCCTCTTTGGCGGTTTCGGCGGCGGACGGCGCGCCCGGGAGTGGGCGCCGCGGCGGCCTGAGGCCGCGCCAGCAAAAAGACGGGACGGCGCCAAGAAAGCCCAGGAGAAACGCCGCGACCAAGCCCAGCCAGGAACGGCGCCCGGCACGAAGACGGGCTCCGGCGGACCGGAGGCCCCGCCCCCGCCCTATGAACCGCAGATCACGCGGCTCTCCGAAGTGCTGGGCGCGCTCGCTTTTCTGCGCGACCTCTGCGGGGCGGGCGACGGCGAGGAGTGGCGCGGCAAAATGGCCTCGCTGCTCAACGCAGACGCGCCGAGCGGGCCGCGCCGGGAGAGGCTGATGGCCTCCTTCAATCGCGGCTTTCGCGGCTATGAGCTGACCTACCGCGCCTGCACGCCCAACGCGGAAACCGCCATTTCCCGCTATCTCTCCGAAGCGTCCCGGCTCACCCGCGACATCACCTATCGCTACGGAAATCAGTAAAGATTGATTCAAATACGAAATTAACCTTCCGGCAAGACCCGCCTCGCGCCGCGCCTTCGGCTTGTCTACAGTGCGCCTCATGACGCAATCGAACTTCGCCTCTTTCGACGAGGCGGGCGGGGAGCAGCACCGCGCCGCCCTCGTCTATGTCACCGAAGCCTTCGCCGAGGCGATCCTCGCCGGCATCGAGAGCGATTCCTTTGCGCATGCGGCCCTATCCGCCGCCTTGCGCGAACTCGTGGCCACCTATGGCGAAGAATCCGTCGCCGCCTTCGCCGAGACGCTGCCCGGCCGGCTCCGCGGCGGCGAGTTCACCACCGGCCTCCGCCACTAAAGTCGAACCACGGCCGCAACCCGCGATTATTCGCCGCAACCCGCGAAAAACCGGACTGACTTTTTGCCGCTTAAGCCTTAATAACCGGCCAATTGGCGCGCGGCGTGCATCCCGCGCCTGTTTGATCCGCCGCTTCAGCGCTAAAAATCCGAAAAGACATGCCCCGCACGCTTCTGTGTCTCGCGCGCCACGGCGAGACCAATTGGAACATCGAACGGCGCTTTCAGGGCCAATTCGACATCGCTCTCAATGCGCGGGGCCGCGCCCAGGCGGCGGCCCTGGCGCAAGAGCTTTCCGGCGCGCATTTCGATCGCGTCTATTCGAGCGATCTTCGCCGCGCGCTGGCCACCGCGACGCCGATCGCGCGCGCAAAAGGGCTTGAGGTCGCCAAGACGCCCGCTTTGCGCGAGAAGGACGACGGCGTCTGGCAGGGCCACACCCACGCCGAAGTGCAGGTGACCCACGCCGATATTTATCCCGACTATCTCACCCGCAAGCCCGACTTCGCCGCGCCGCAGGGCGAAACGCTCGAACATTTCGCCGAGCGGGTGCGCAAGGCGCTGACCCAGATCGCCAAGGAGAGCGCGGGCAAGACCGTGCTCGTCGTCGCCCATGCCGGCGTGCTCGACATCGCCTGGCGCCTCGCGACCGGCAAGGGGCTTGACGAAAAGCGCGAACATCCGGTGCTCAACGCGACGCCGAATTGGATCGCCTATGAAGACGGAAAATGGTCGCTCGTCGATTGGGCGAAGCCGGAGGGGCGCGCGGAAATCGCCGCGCCTTGGGACGGCGGAGCGTTGCCGCGCCGCGAAGCCGCGCGCGCGCTCATCGTGAATGAGAAAGGCGAAGTCCTGCTGATGCGCTACGCCGGCGGTCTGACGCCGCATTTTCTCGTGCTCGGCCATCATCACTTCTGGGCGACGCCGGGCGGCGTCGTGAAAGAGGGCGAGAGTTTCGAAGCGGCGCTACGGCGCGAAGTTTATGAAGAGACCGGCCTCGCCGTGCTGGAGCATGGCCCGGTCGTCGCGACGCGCGAATTTCCGATGGAGATCGGCGACGATTGGCATCAGGCGGTCGAGCGCTATTATCTCATCCGCGCGCATGCATTTAGGCCCGAGCCGCGCGATTTGACCGAAGAAGAAAAGACCCATGTGCTTGGCTGGCGCTGGTGGAGTCCCGACGAAATCGCCGCCTCGCATGATCTGATTTTTCCGGAAGGGCTGGAGGCGCTGCTGCGAAAGGTGACCGCGTAGCGCGAGTCGCAGATTGTCGACTGGGGCCCGGACCAGCGTCTGGTACGACGGCGCGGCGCGTCTATCCATTCGCGCGGCCATTAACCTTATGCCTTCGCACGAAAGTCGCGTGACCGCGTCCAGTATTGCCAAGATTCATCGAAAGCGACACTCTTAGCTTGGCCAAGCAGTCATCCGATGGATATCGGCTTGTCAGTTTTCGGCTCCGCGCCCCACAAATTTTGGAGGATATGTTCATGAGCCCGCGAAACCAAGATTCGCTTCCCAACTCCGGACGACGCGCCTTCTTTACCTGCACCGCCGTTACTGTGGGCGCGGCCGCGACTGGCGCGTTTGCAGCCACGCCTGTCAAGGCGCCGCCGGAGGATAAGCGCAAATTTATGAAAGAAGCGACGCGGCTCGCTACCGAGTCTGTCGAGAAGGGCTGGGGCGGGCCGTTCGGCGCGGTGATCGTGAAAGACGGAGAGATAATCGGCCGCGGTCAAAACCGCGTCCTTCTCACGGGTTGTCCCGTATATCACGCCGAAATCACCGCAATCATGGATGCGTCGCACCGACTGAATCCAAAGGCGCTGCTCGGCGGCGACTACAATGCCGGCACCATCCTCGAGATGATTCCGCGCGAGCCGAACTCTCCCGATCGGGTTCCGCAACGCGCGCGCATGTTGAAAGGGTGCGAAATCTATATCAACGGCGCGCCGTGCCCAATGTGCATGAGCGCCATCTATTGGTCGCGCATCGACCACGTCTATTTCGGCGCCAGCCTGGAGGACACCAGCCAGATCGGCTTTGACGACGCCTTTCAATACGAGGATTTTGCAAAGCCATGGGAGAAGCGGCGCATCGCGGTGACGCCAAATTTCGAACGGGACACAGGTCTTGAGGCTTACCGCGCCTGGGAGAACAAGAAGGATCGTCACCCCTATTGAGAGGATCGGAGCGACGCGTTCTTTTCGTCAATGTAGAGCGAGGGCGCCGACGGGGTAATCCTACCGCTCGTCCAACAGCCTGTGTTTTGTCAGCCGATTTGACGCGCGCGACCAAGACTCGTCGGTCGAGCCACGATAATCCACGACAGCCTGATTGATGAGCGCTCCTGACCGGGCGTCGCGAATGCGAAACACGAGCGTTTGCTCCATCACGCTGACTTTTTGAAAGACGCCGAGCAATGATTGTTCGGCGCCGAGAGATTTGGCGATGTCAGCTTCACATCCATTGCACTTTCGGAGCCAATGATCGCTCATCTCCTTAGTGTTCGCCGCCGAAGTGTCTATGAGTTGGTAACGGCCGGATTTCGCGAGCTGATCGCGCAGCTGTCCCGTGACGAGTTTGAGGCGAGCGGTTTCAGCCGGGCTCTCGCCGGCAATGGGCCCGCCGGCGGAATAGTCCTCGAGCTCCATATCGAACACGGCTATTTTTATCGGCGCGCCGCTCGTCGGCGCGGCCTGTTCGGCTTGGCTTATTGATATGAGTGCGCTCAAGAAGCCCGCACAAAGGATAATGGCATAAGACGTCTTGCGAGATGTCACGGCGGAATCCTTTTGCGCGAGGCGATCGCGCGGCTTTCAACGGCCCACAAACTATAACCGCTTCTTCTCACGAGCAATAAACTGCGCCATTGCCATTCCGCCCGGTCTGGTTTAGCTCGACCCGAGCTAAATCCGGAGCGCGTCAAAGAAAATGAAACTCCCCAATCAATTCTACCGTCCGCTCGCGATCGGCGCGCCGGCGCCCTTGCGCGAACTTCCCGTCAAGGTCGAGCGGATGATCCATTTCGTGCCGCCGCATCTGGAAAAATTCCGCGCCAAGGTGCCGGACATCGCACGCCAAGTCGACGTCGTTCTCGGCAATCTTGAAGACGCCATTCCGGCGGATGCGAAGGAAGCGGCGCGCGCGGGCTTCATCGAAATGGCGAAGGCGACCGACTTCGGCCAGACTGGCCTCTGGACGCGCATGAATTCCTTGAACAGCCCCTGGGCGCTCGACGACATGATCGAGATCGTCGGCGCGGTCGGGAATAAGCTCGACGTCGTCATGCTGCCCAAGGTCGAGGGCCCCTGGGACATTGCTTATCTAGACCAGCTGCTCGCGCAACTCGAAGCGCGAAACGGCGTCAAAAAGCCCATTCTCATCCACGCCATTTTGGAGACGGCCGAAGGCGTCAAGAACGTCGACGCCATCGCTTCGGCGTCGCCGCGCATGCATGGCATTTCGCTCGGGCCGGCGGATCTTGCCGCCTCGCGCGCGATGAAGACGACGCGCGTT
Organism: uncultured Alphaproteobacteria bacterium; assembly: GCA_963706255.1. Classification (GTDB taxonomy): domain Bacteria; phylum Pseudomonadota; class Alphaproteobacteria; order Rhizobiales; family Beijerinckiaceae; genus Methylocystis. The sequence continues at coordinate 252,169 of CAVPMJ010000028.1, forward strand.
GGCGGCGGCCACCCGGAATATAAGGTGATCGCCGACGCCGAGCCGGGCCAGGGCCTGCGCGCCTCGTTCCAGCAGGATCTGTGGCACTACACCATCGCCAAAATGGTCGACGCCTGCGCTTCGGCCGGCATCAAGGCCTTCTACGGCCCCTTCGGCGATTTCTCCGACGCGCCGGCCTGCGAGGCGCAGTTCCGCAACGCCTTCCTCTTGGGCTGCGCGGGCGCCTGGTCGCTGCATCCGTCGCAGATCGAGATCGCCAAGCGCGTGTTCTCGCCCGACCCGGCCGAGGTCGCCTTCGCCAAGCGCGTGCTGGAGGCGATGCCAGACGGCACGGGCGCGGTGATGATCGACGGGCGCATGCAGGACGACGCGACCTGGAAACAATGCAAGGTCGTCGTCGATCTCGCCAAGCAGGTCGCGGCCAAGGACGCCGATTTCGCCAAGATTTACGGGTTGTGAGGGCGCCTTGCCTCCTCCTTGAGGGGCAGGCCGTGGCGATTGACGCCTGCGCCCCGGCTGCGCTACGAAATGGCGGGGTAAACAGCGTGTTAAAGGCGTCTCGAGAATGCCGCGGGAGAACGTCGCAAAATTCGCGATTGGCCAAGTGGTCAAGCATCGCCGCTATCCGTTCCGCGGCGTGATCTATGACGTGGACCCCGTCTTCGCCAACACCGAGGAATGGTGGCTGTCTATCCCCGAGGAGCTGCGCCCGCGCAAGGACCAGCCCTTCTACCACCTCTTCGCCGAAAACGCCGAAACCGAATATGTCGCCTATGTGTCGGAGCAAAATCTCATGCCCGACACTTCCGGCGATCCGGTGCGTCATCCGCAGGTCGACGAGACGTTCGAGCGCGACGACGACGGCGTCTATCGCATGCGCGCGCCCAAGAGACACTAGAGCAAGCGACACTAGAGAATGTCCCCGGAAAAGTGCGAAGCGGTTTTCCGATAAGGACATTCTCCAAAATCTGACTACATAGCGGGTCCGTTTCGACGTGCGCCAAACGGCGCTGAACGAAAAACGCGCAGCCTTCGGGATTGACGATCTCCCGAATCGGGCACATCTTCGTTGAAGGTCGAACTTCATCGCGGGAGAGACCGGCGCTTTGCGCCGGCGCCGAAGGCGAAACCGCCCCGGAAACGCTCAGGCCCAAAGGACCGCGACGAAGCAGAACTCTGGAAAGCGGCGCAGCGCGCAAGCGCTTCGCCCACCGACGGGTGTAACCTGCTTTTCCGGCGTGTCGCCGCAATGCAGGGAAATCTCTCAGGTCACCGGACAGAGGGGGCGCGCAGCAAGGTTCATCCTTGATTGCGCCTGCTGAACCTTTGCCGGAGGCGATCGGTGACAACCGAGCCAGACGTCGCGACGACCGCAACCGCTTCGCTCGCCAAGCTGCCGCTTGACGCCCTGCATCGTCGTCTTGGCGCGCGCATGGCCCCTTTCGCCGGCTACGACATGCCGCTGCAATATGACGCCGGCATTGTCGCCGAGACGCTGCACACGCGTGAGAAGGCCGGCTTGTTCGACGTATCGCACATGGGTCAGGCGATCCTCTCGGGCGCCGGCGCCGCGCGGACGCTGGAGACCCTGACGCCCGCCGATCTCATCTCGCTCGCGCCCGGACGCACCCGCTACACGCAGCTCCTCAACGAGAGCGGCGGCATCGTCGACGATCTTCTCGTCACGCGCCTGCCCGGCGTCGAGGAGCGGCTGCTCCTTGTCGTCAACGCGTCGCGTAAGCGAGAAGATTTCGCGCTCGTCGCCGCAAAGCTCCCCCAACTCGGCCTGAACCTATTGGACCGCGCGCTCATCGCCCTTCAGGGCCCGCGCGCGGCCGCGGTCCTCGACGCAATCCTCCCCGGCGTCGAGGACCTTCCCTTCATGAACTGGCGAGCCTTTGATTTTGCGGGCGCGTCGTTTTTCGTCTCGCGCTCCGGCTATACGGGCGAGGACGGATTCGAGATTTCACTGCGCGCCGACCACGCAGAGGCCTTCGCGGCGCGATTGCTCGCGCATGAGGATGTGGCGCCAATCGGCCTCGGCGCGCGCGACGCGCTTCGGCTTGAAGCCGGCCTGCCGCTCTATGGCCATGACCTCGACGAAACGACCGACCCTGTCGAAGCGGGACTCGCCTGGTCGATCGGCAAGCGCCGCCGCATCGAGGGCGGCTTTCCGGGGTTCGAACGCATTCGCACGGCGCTGGAGCGCGGCCCGCAACGCATTCGCGTCGGCCTGTCGCCGCACTCGAAGGCCCCCTTGCGCGAAGGCGCGGCGCTTTATGTGGCGGATGGCGCGGAAATCGGCCGCGTCACCTCGGGAGGCTTTTCGCCGACGCTGCAACGCCCGATCGCCATGGGCTATGTGACGCGCGCCGCAGCCTGGTTTGGCGCGACATTTTCGGCGCCGCTGCGCGACAGGCGCATCGACGTCGCCCTTACGCCGTTGCCCTTCGTGGCGCATCGCTACTTCAGATCAACCGCCCGAAAGGACGCGAGATGACCGGACCACGCTACTCCAAGGACCATGAATATGTGCTGCTTGACGGCGATGTCGCGACCATCGGCATTTCCGACTATGCGCAATCGCAGCTTGGCGACATCGTCTTCATCGAACTGCCGCCGGTCGGCGCGAAAGTCGGCAAAGGCAAGGAACTCGCCGTCATCGAAAGCGTGAAGGCGGCGAGCGAAGTCTATTCGCCCCTCTCCGGCGAAGTGATCGAAGTCAATCCAGAGCTCGGCGAAACGCCGGCGCTCGTCAATGACGATCCGCTCGCGCGCGGCTGGCTCGTTAAGCTGCGCGTAAGCGATTCCGCCGAATGCGCGTCGCTGATGGACGACGCCGCTTACGCCGCCTTCCTGAAGACGCTTTGAGCGTAAGGAAATTTGAAGATGCGCTATCATCCCCTGTCCGAGGCCGATAGAGCCGCGATGCTATCCACGATCGGCGTTAAGGCGATCGATGATCTCTACGCCGACGCGCCGGCCGCGACGCTGCTCAAGGCGCCGCTCGATCTGCCGGCCGGCAAATCCGAACTCGAGGTCGAACGCTTCTTCTCGCGGCTTTCGGCGCGCAATACGCCGGCGTCGCGCGTCCCCTTCTTCGTCGGCGCCGGCGCCTATAAGCATCACGTTCCGGCGAGCGTCGATCATCTCATTCAACGCTCGGAATTCCTGACAAGCTACACGCCCTATCAGCCCGAGATTTCGCAGGGCACGCTGCAATATCTCTTCGAGTTCCAGACGCAAGTGGCGATGCTGACCGGCATGGAGGTCGCCAACGCCTCCATGTATGACGGCTCGACCGCGACCGCCGAAGCCGTGCTGATGGCGCATCGCCTGACCAAGCGGCGCAAGGCGCTGCTCTCCGGCGGTCTGCATCCGCATTACGCCGACGTCGTGCGCACGATCTCGCGTCTCGCCGAAGACGAAGTCGAGACGATGGCGCCCGATATTTTGGCGCAGGAAGATTTGCTCGCGCAAATCGACGACACGCTTTCCTGCGTCGTCGTGCAGACGCCCGACGTCTTCGGCAATCTGCGCGATCTGACGCCGATCGCGGAAGCCTGTCATAAACATGGCGCGCTGCTCGTCGCGGTCTTCACCGAACCCGTGTCGCTTGGCGTCATTACGCCTCCCGGCGCCATGGGCGCCGACATCGTCGTCGGCGAAGGCCAATCGATCGGCAATGCGCTCAATTTCGGCGGCCCCTATGTCGGCCTCTTCGCGACGCGTCACGAATTCCTGCGGCAAATGCCCGGCCGTCTCGCCGGCGAGAGCGTCGACGCGGATGGGCGCCGCTCCTATGTGCTGACGCTGTCGACGCGCGAGCAGCATATCCGCCGCGACAAGGCGACCTCGAACATCTGCACTAATTCCGGCCTTTGCGCGCTGGCCTTCACGATCCATCTGACGCTGCTCGGCGAAGCTGGGCTCACGCGACTCGCGCGGGTCAATCACGCCAACGCCGTGCTGCTCGCCGACATGCTGGCGGGCAGTCCAAACGTCGATGTTCTCAACGAGAGCTTCTTCAACGAATTCACATTGCGCGTAAAGGGCGACGCGAGCGCGCTTGTCGAAAGAATGGCGGCGCGCGGCGTGCTCGCCGGCGTTCCTGTCTCGCGGCTTCTGCCGCGCGCGGGTCTCGATGATCTCCTCATCGTCGCCAACACCGAAGTCAATACGGATGAGGATCGCGCGGCTTTCGTCGCGGCGCTAAAGGGGTCGCTCTAATGCTCGACAAACCTTCCATCGTCGAACTGGCCGACGACGACGCGCCGTCCGCCACCTTCACCGGCAATCGCGGCCTCGATCAGGAAGAGCCATTGATCTTCGAGATCGGGCGCTCTGACTCGACCGGCGTCGACATCGACGCGCCGGCGCCCGTCACGACGCGGCTTGGCGGGCTGGAGCGCAAAGCGCCGATTGGCCTTCCCGGCCTCACCGAGCCCGAAACGATGCGCCATTACGTGCGCCTGTCGCGCAGGAATTATTCGATCGACGCGGGGCTTTATCCGCTCGGCTCCTGCACGATGAAGCATAATCCGCGCAGCAACGAAAAAATCGCGCGCCTCGAGGGCTTCGCCGATACTCATCCCTTGCAGCCGCAGTCGACGGCGCAGGGCGCGCTCGAACTGATGCAGACGCTGGCCGATTGGCTGATGACGCTCACAAATATGCGCGCCGTCGCGCTTTCGCCGAAGGCCGGCGCGCATGGCGAACTCTGCGGCATGATGGCGATCAAGACGGCGATCGCGGCGAGGGGCGAGAGCGCGACGCGCAATGTCGTGCTCATTCCGCAGTCGGCGCATGGCACCAATCCGGCGACGGCGGCGCTGCTGGGCTTTTCGGTGCGCGTCATTCCCGCCGCGCCGGATGGAACGGTTCGAGCGGAGGCCGTGAGAGAAGCGCTCGGCGCTGAGGTCGCGGCGATCATGCTGACGAACCCCAATACCTGCGGTCTCTTTGAACGCGATATCGTGGAAATCGCCGAAGCGGTCCATGAAGCTGGCGGCTACTTCTATTGCGACGGCGCGAATTTCAACGCCATCGCCGGCGTCGCGCGGCCGGGCGATTTCGGCATAGACGCGATGCATATCAATCTGCACAAGACCTTTTCGACGCCTCATGGCGGCGGCGGCCCGGGCGCCGGCCCGGTCGTGCTGTCGGAACGTCTTGCGCCTTTCGCGCCGGTTCCTTTCATTCGCCGCGAAGGCGACAAGCTCGAACTCGTCGAGCATGCGGAGGGAACGCAGAGCTTTGGCCGCATGACGGCCTTTCACGGCCAGATGGGCATGTTCGTGCGCGCGCTCGCCTATATGCTGGCGCATGGCGCGGAGGGCGTCGCGCAGGCGTCGAAGGACGCCGTGCTTTCGGCGAACTACATCCGCGCCTCGTTGCGCGATCTGATGACTCAGCCCTTCGGCGATCGCATCTGCATGCATGAGGTTCTCTTCGACGACGCCTGGCTGCGCGGAACCGGCGTCACGACGCTCGACTTCGCCAAGGCGATGATCGACGAAGGCTATCATCCGATGACGATTTATTTCCCGCTCGTCGCGCATGGCGCCATGCTGATCGAACCGACGGAATCGGAGTTGAAAGCTTCGCTCGATCTCTTCATCGCGACGCTGCGCGACCTCGCGCATAGCGCGCGCAAGGGCGACGCGCCCCGTTTCACGCGCGCGCCGCGGCTTGCGCCACGCCGGCGCGTCGACGAGACGCTTGCGGCGAGGAAGCCGGTGCTGCGCTGGAGCGAGGCGTAAGCCCTAAGGCGCCGGCGGCGCGCTGCGCGGCGGCAGAATCGGCAAAACGACCTCCGGCTGGCGCCCGGTCAGCGCGCCGAGGAAGGCGACGATCTTGTCGGTCTCCTCAGCGCTGAGTTGCGCGCCGAGCTGGCTTTCCGCCATGACGGCGACGGCTTTCTTCAAATCGAAAGTCGCGCCGGTGTGAAAATAGGGGGCCGTCAGTTCGACATTGCGTAGCGAGGGAACCTTGAAGGCGTATTTGTCGGCGATCGCCTTGGTGACGGCGAAGCGCCCCCAATCGTCGGGCGGCAGATATTCCGGCGCCGGCTGTTTGACGACGCCGAAGCGCGCATACATGCCGCCGCCGATGTTGACGCCGTTGTGGCAAGCGGCGCAGCCCTTGTCGATGAAGAGTTTCAAGCCTTCCTTCTGCGCGTCCGAAAGCGCCAGATCGTCGCCCTTCAGCCAGCGGTCGAAGGGCGCGTCAGGCGTGATCAGCGTCGCCTCGAACAATGCGATGGCGCGGCCGATGTTTTCATAGGCGAGAGGATCGCTCTGCTCCGGGAACGCCTTTTTGAACGCCTCGACATAGCCGGGAATGCCCTTGAACAGTTCGATCGCTCGCTGCTTCGCGGCGGCGTGCTCCGTCGGGTTGATCGCCATCGGCCCGCCGCGGGTTTTCAGCATCGCCTTGGGATTGGCCATCACCGAATTGACGACCTGATCCTTGAGGTCCGCGGCGCGGCCGTCCCAATATTGCGCCTTGTTGAAGACGGCGTTCAGCACCGTCTGCACTTCGCGCCCCGCGAGCTGCGCATTGTGTCCGCCCGACAGCGCGCCGCCATCGACGCCGCCCATGCTCAAATTGTGGCAAGCGGCGCAACTCATGTCATGCGTTTCCGAAAGGCGCGGCTCGAAGAACAGCATTTTGCCGAGCGCGAGCTTCTCCGGCGTTGTCGTTTCGCCAGCGATGGCGGGCGGCGTCGCTGGTATCGGCTCAAACAAAGCCTTCGCCTGATCCCGGAGGCCGGCGTCGGCGAGAGCCGGGCCGCCGGAAAGAAGCGCAAGAACGGAGGCGATCAACGAAAGACGCATGGCGCGATTCACCTGAAGGAAGCGAACTTGTGAGGAGTTGCCTTATAGCACAGCCGCGTCGTCGCGACGCTAGAGGGCCGGTGAAAGTTGAGCGTCACGATGTCACTGGCTGGCCCAGAGAATGCGCGCCATCCAGCTCACCTCGTCGCGGGAAATGACGCGGTCGGGATAGGCGGGATTGATCGAGCGCAACTCGATCGTGCGGGCCGTCTGGCGCTTCAGCTCCTTGGCCATGATCTCGCCGGAGATCGTCTTCACCACCACGCGGTCGCCACGCCGCACCGGGGCGGCCGGGGAGACGATCACCACGTCGCCGTCCCGATAGAGCGGCGCCATGGAGTCGCCGGAAATTTCCAGCGCGTAGGAATGTTCGTCGGCCTCGGCGAGAACGTCGATCTCTTCCCATCCGGCGCCGGTGGCGAAGCCCGCATCGTCGAAAAAGCCGCCGACGCCCGCCTGAGCCAGTCCGATCAGCGGCCGTGTGTGGCGCATCCGCCCCGCAGCGCTGTTGGCGGAGATCAGCGTCATGAATTCTTCCAGGCCGGCGCCTGTCGCCTGCAGCACTTTGGCGATCGATTCGGTCGAGGGCCAACGCTGGCGCCCGCTCGTCGTCTCGCGCTTGGAGCGGTTGAAGGTCGTGGGATCGAGCCCCGCCTTGCGCGCCAGCCCCGAGGGCGTCAGGCCATAGCGCTCCCCGAGCGCGTCGATCGCCGCCCAGATCTGCGCATGGGTGAGGATGTCCGACATATAGTTGCTGAGCGCCCGCGCGGAAGGATTTCCTATCGTTAGGAATATAACTATTAACCAGCCGGCACAATAGGAAATAGCGGGAGTTCCTCGCTGCCGGCAAATCTACCGCCGAGGCCCATAACCCTTTGAAACGTCATTCCTATCATAATGACGCAGCGGGACCCTGACCTCTGCCGCTCGTCAAGGCTCGTCGCCCTCCTCGGCCACGCGGCCCGAGATGCGCCGGCGCGCCTGCTCGCGTCTGATCTTCCTGTTGCGCTCCTCGTGGCGCGCGCGCGCCTCTTCGCCGGAAGGCTGCAGCAGCTTGCGAAATTCGTCGCGCTTCTCATGGATCGAGGCGATGACATAGCCCATCGGCACGCCGATATCGACGAGCACGGTTTCGGCAAGCTGCAGGCTGGCTTCGATTGTTTCGGGAATCGCGTCGCTTGCGCCGAGCTTATAAAGCTCGGTGGCGTGGCGGGCGTCGCGGGCGCGCGCGACGATGGTCAGATCGCCGCGAATCTCATGCGCCAGCCGCACCACTTCCTCGGCCGCAGGAACGTTCTCGATCGTCACCACCAGCGCGCGCGCCTGCGCGACGCCGCAGCGCAGGAGGAATTCGCGACGCGCCGCATTGCCCCAGTAAATCTCGACGCCCTTCGCGCGCGCTTCCGCCACGATCGAGACAACGTCTTCGACAGCGACAAAAGGCACGTCATGACGCCTCAGCATCTCCCCAACGAGACTGCCGATGCGGCCATAGCCCACAATCACCACACGGCCCTCCGCGACTTGCCCCTCGGGCGCGAGATGAGCGTGTTGCGCGTCGTCCACGACGGCTGCGGCGCGCTGGGAAAGTCTCGCGCCGAGGCGGCCCAGAAACGGAATAGTGAAAATGCTGAGCGTGACGACGATCATCGCGTCAGCGCCGAAGTGGCCGGGCAGCACGCCCGCGTTCATCGCCGAGGTGAGCAGGGCGAAGGCAAATTCGCCGCCCGGCGCGAGCAGCAACGCCGCTTCCGCCGCCGCGCGCGATTCGACTCGGAAGGCGCGCGCCAGACCGAAGATCAACGCCGCTTTCACCGCAATCAGGCTGACGGCGTGCAGCGCGACGGGTCCTGGATCGGCGACGACGGCGCCGATGTCGAGCCCCGCGCCGATGGAAACGAAGAAGAGGCCGAGCAGCAGGCCCTTGAACGGCTCGATCGTCACCTCGATCTCGCGCCTAAACTCCGTCTCCGCGAGCAATAGCCCGGCGATGAAGGCGCCAAGCCCCATCGACAGTCCGGCGGCGGCGGCGACCAGCGCCTCGCCGACCACCACCAGCAGGCACGCCGCCATGAAAAGTTCGGTCAATTGCGCCGAGGCGACGAGACGGAAGAGCGGTCGCAACAACAGGCGGCCGACGACGATGAGCGCCGCTAGAGCTAAGATAGCCGGAAGGAACGTCCACAGCGCGTCGACGACGCCGAAGCCGCTCTTGCCGTTGGAGCCGCTCTTGGCTTGGGCCAGAACGGAAACGAAAAACAGCGCCGGCGCGACCATCAGATCCTGCAGCAGCAGCACCGAGAAGGCGACGCGGCCGGGCATTTTGTTTAGTCGCTTTCCTTCGGCGAGCACCGGCATGACGACGGCGGTGGAGGACATAGCGAGCGCTATGCCCATCAGGATCGCGGGGGCCGCATCGACCCCGAACCAGAAATAGCCGACCATGGCCAGCACGGCCGTGCAAACGATGATCTGCGCCAGACCTAGCCCAAACACCAGATGGCGCAAGCGCACGAGGCGCTCCCAGGAGAGCTCCAGGCCGATCATGAACAACAGAAAGACGAGCCCGAATTCCGCGAGGCTGGAGACGCCTTCGACATCGGTAATGGTGAAGAACGCCGCCCAATCGTGCTCGCGCGCGAGGCGGCCCAATCCGAACGGCCCGAGCGCGGCGCCGGCCAGCAGAAAGCCAAGCACGGGCGAAATTCTTAAGCGATGAAACAGCGGCACGACGACGCCCGCCGTCGCGAGAAAAACCAGCGCTTCGCGATAGGACTCAAGATGAACTGAACTGGTCATGCCGCCCTTTTGCTCGCGCCGCGCCGATTCTTTCCAAAGGATAGACGGCGCGCGCCGCCCTTGGCGAGCAAAAGAACAAGAGTCGCGCCGCTCATGACAGCGGGGCTTCGCAGAGGCTGAAAGCGTGGCCGCTTTAAGCGAAAATCTCGACCCGTCCGTCGGCGAGGCGGTAAATTCCCCCGACCACCTTGACGCGATTGTCCTTGACCGCCGCGCTCAGCAGCGGCGTCGCAGCCTTGAGCGCCTCGACAGTGAGCCGAACGTTTTCCTTCGTCGCATTTTCGAGCATGTCGCCGGGACGCCCCGCGACGGCTTTGACCGCCGGGGTCAGCGCCGCGACGAGAGACGGCAAATGGCCGGGCAGCGTGGTTTTGTCCTCGATCGAAGAGATCGTCGATTTCACCGCCCCGCAGGAATCATGGCCAAGCACGAGCAGGAGCGGCGTTTTCAGCGCTTCGACCGCATATTCGAAACTCGCGACGCCTTCAGGACTTGCGAAATTGCCGGCGATTCGCACGACGAAGAGATCGCCGCGTGAACTGTCGAAGGCGTATTCCGGCGCGATGCGCGAATCCGCGCAGCTCAAAATGCCCGCATAAGGGTTTTGTCCGCCGATAAGCGCTTCGCGCTCGGCGATGAAGTCGTGACGTTTGGCGACGCCCTTGCGATAGCGCTCATTGCCCGCCATCAAACGCGCCAGCGCCTGATCGGGCGACAGGACATTTTCGGGCTTGGGCGGCGGCTTCACGGCTTTTTTCGCGAAAGCGCCGGCGGGCGCCGCAAGCGCCGCCGCCAGCCCAACGCCCAGCGACAGCACGGCGCGTCGGGGAAATTCTTGTCCATGCGTCCTATCGGGAGCTCCACAAACGCGACACATGGCGATCTCCTTTGCTTTACGGCGCGACGCGATTCCGACGTCAAATGGAAACGTTCACGAATTCATTCGTTGCAGGGCCAGGATCATGCGCGGGGGCGGGCGCGCGCGCAAGACGCCGCTCGCGGAGAAGGGCCGCGACGAGCCGTTAACAAAGCGACAACCATGATTTCAATTGCGCGTCCCTATGGGCAGGGAACTGGGAGGTCGCATATCAGCGCGCGAGCAAGCGCTCATAAACCTCGAGCGTCGCGCGCTGCATCTCCTCGACGGAGAAACGCGCTTGCACATTGGCGCGCGCGCGCAGCATCAATTCGTCGCGCGCAGACGCTTTCAACGCCAGCGCCTCCTCGATCGCCTCCGCCAGCGCCACGGGATCGCCGGGCGGCACGCGCCAGCCCGTCGCCTGGTTGCGCGGCGTTTGCGGCGGCGCCTGCACGATCTCCGGCGCCGCGCCAATGTCGGAGATGATGACCGGCGCGCCCATCGCCTGCGCCTCGATGGCGACGCGCCCGAAGGCTTCCGGCTCCGTCGCCGGCGCGACGATCGCGGCCGCCGCGAGATAGGCCGCCGGCATATCCTCGCAATAGCCGTAATTGCGCACCGCTTCGGCGAGGCCCGCGCGCGCGATCTGCGCCTCGATGCCGCGGCGAAAGGCGTCGCTATGCGCCTCGCCCACAAAAATAATGCGCAGATCGGACAGGCCTTCCCGCATCAGACGCTTGGCCGCCTCCAGCAACACGGCGTGCCCCTTGCGCGCGGAAAGGCGCGCCGGAAGCAGCACGACGCGCTCATGCGGCGCGACGCCCCATTCGGCGCGCAGCCGCTCGACGCGTCGTTGGTCGACCGCGCTCGGGGAGAAGGTGCGCAAATCCGCGCCACGCGGAATGACGACCACGCGCGCGGCGCTTTCGGGATGCAATTCGCGGATGCGCTGCGCGGCGAATTCGGAAATGGCGATGACGGCGTCGCCCGCCGTCATGATGGCGTTGTAGCGCTGCTTGATCGGCGAGCCGCCGCTATAGGCGCTATGATAAGTGGTGACGAGTTTCGCTCCCGTCTGACGCGTCGCATAATAGGCGACCCACGCCGGCGCGCGCGAGCGCGCATGGACGATGTCGACGCCTTCGTCGCGAATGATCCGCGCCAGCTGCACCGAGTTCAGCGCCATGGCGAAGGGATTTTTGGTCGCGGCGGGGAATGGCAGCCAGACGCCGCCCTTCGACTGCAATTCGCTGACCATGCGGCCGCCGCGCGACGCGACGAGACAACGCGCGCCTGTGTGGCTCAGCGCCTCGGCCATGTCGACCGTCGCACGCTCCGCCCCGCCCGACTGAAGGTCGGGAACGATTTGCAGGATCGTCCGTCCGGCCAGGCGCTGGTTGGGGGCGGCGATCGAGGCGAGCTGTTGCGACATCGCTGGACTGATGCGATCGAAGCCGGGACGGAAGCGTCCGGCGGATCGCATCTTCTTTTTATATTGTTTACCAACTATGAGCGAAACGCCTATTTTCAAGCGCGCGCAACGGCGCGCCCATGATCGACGACCCAGCGAACCCCGCCTTGTCCGATTCTGACGATCTCGATTTTCTCGACATTCCCAATCCCGCGCCCAATCCCGCGGGCGGCTCGGGCTGCTCTTGGCGGATCGCGCGGCGGTTGCGGCCCGCCGCCGCGGGAAGGGAAAGCGGCCCCGGCCTCGTCTGGCTCGGCGGTTTCGCTTCCGACATGGAGGGAACGAAGGCGAATTTCCTTGACCATTGGGCGGCCGAGCGAGGCCGGGCCTTCCTGCGCTTCGACTATTCCGGCCACGGCCGCTCGAGCGGACGTTTCGAGGAGGGCTGCGTTGGCGACTGGCTGGAGCAGAGCCTCGCCATCTTCGAACGTTCGACGCAGGGGCCGCAGATCGTCATCGGCAGCTCGATGGGCGGGTGGATCGCGCTGCTTCTGGCGCGCCGGCTCGCCGAGAAAGGCGCGACCGAGCGAATCGCGGGTCTGATCCTGCTCGCGCCGGCCGTGGATTTCACGCAGGCGCTGATGTGGGCTTCCTTTGACGAGGCGGCGCGCCGCGAAATCATGGAGAAAGGAGTGTTGTTGCGTCCCTCCGACTATGCGCCGGAGCCGTCGCCGATCACGCGCCGGCTGATCGAGGAGGGACGAGACCATCTCTTGCTCGGCGGCGTCATCCGCGCCCATGCGCGCGTCCATATTCTGCAGGGCATGCGCGACGCGGACGTGCCTTGGCGCCATGCGCTGACGATCCTCGAACATTTAAACGCCGACCCCGTGACGCTGACCTTCATCGCCGACGGCGACCATCGCCTTTCGCGCGACGAAGATCTCGCTCAGCTCGCCGCGGCGATCGAGACGATGAGCGCGCCGCCGCCTGGAGAGCCTCCGCGCGATCTTTTTTCCTGATTTCCGGGAGGTCGCACGCGCCGTTCACTTAGTCTTAGCCATAACAAGCTGTTTACCCGTTCGTTCAGCTTTGCATTAACGCGCCTGCGCCATTTTTGCGGCGAATGGGCGCCATAAAGCGCGCCGGCATAGGGAATGAGCTGTCTTAGGATGCGCGTCTTCCAGCTTCTTATGGTCGCGATCGCGATGGCGGCGGGCTTGGGGAACAGCGCACGCGCCGCCGACTGGTATACGGGCGTGCCGACCGACGGACCGCCCCAGGCGCGGCGCCCGCGCGTCGCAATCGACATCTCTCTGGACGCCACGTCGCAGCGCGCGGTGTCCGGCGTGATCATTGGGACCATCGCCCCCTTCGCGCCGATGGACCGCAGCGGCATGCGCGTGAGGGCCAGCGCGCTCGCCGGCACTTATGTCTACACGCCCTCGAACGCTTACAATAACGCGTACTATCTCAATGCGTTGGACACGTTATTCTACTATGGCTACAATCCGTTCCTGACCCAAGTCTACGGCACCATCGTCGGCGGCTCTCTGCTCGTCGGTTATGAATGGGTGACGAACCGCGCCACTGTCGCGATTTACGCTGGCGGCGAGGTGATGAACACGAGCCTTTCGCCCAATGACCCCAACAATTCGGTCAAGGGCGGACGCGGCGGCTTCAAGATCGCAACCGACTTCTATGTGACGCCGACCGACGACATGATGATTTCCGGCGTCGCCTCCTATTCGACGAACTTTAATTCATACTACGGCCGGCTGAAATTCGGCTTCGCCATCGCCGACCGGATTTATATCGGGCCGGAAGCCGGCGCGCTCGGCGACAATTTCTTCCAGCAATGGCGCTTGGGCGGCCATGTCTCCGGACTGCGCTTCGGCATGATGCAATTCGGCGCGGCGATAGGCTACCTCAACGACCGCGTGCGCGGCGGCGGCGTCTACGGGACGCTCGACACCCGGGTGACTTTCTAAATCTTCCCAAAAGCGACAATTCATCGTTAACGCGGCTTTCAGCACCTGCCGTCTACATTCTTTAGCGTGGGACTGTGGGGCTGTTGATGGCCGGGTTGCGTGCGTTCGCGTGGGTTGTGACAGGCGTGCTGGCGGCTGCGTTGCTGACGCAGCCGGTGAGCGTGCAGGCGCAGCTTTCGCTCAGCGTCACCATTATCGGCGCGCTCATCCTGATCTGGTTCTTCGGCCGGGGCTCCTTTGCGCGCCAGCTTTATCTGTCGCTGTCGAGCTTCGTCATCATCCGCTACGTCTACTGGCGCCTGAGCTACACGCTGCCGTCGCCTTCCGATCCGATCGGCCTGACCTTCGGCCTCATATTGCTGTCGGCCGAAATTTATTGCGTCACCATTCTCATCATCAGCCTGATCGTCAACGCCGATCCGGTGAAGCGCCAGCCATTGACGCGTAGGCGCGATGAGGATTTGCCGATCGTCGACGTCTTCATCCCGACCTACAATGAGGACGAATACATTCTGGCCACCACCATGGCCGCCGCCATGTCCATGGACTATCCCAAGGACAAGCTGCATGTCTGGCTGCTCGACGACGGCGGCACCGATCAGAAATGCAACGATAAGGATCCGGTGAAGGCCGAAGCCGCGAAACTGCGCCGCGCCTCGTTGCAGCAATTATGCAAGCGCATGGGCGGCAAATATCTCACCCGCGCCAAGAACGAACACGCCAAGGCCGGCAATATGAACAGCGCGCTCGCCCATGTGAAGGGCGACATCGTGCTCGTCTTCGACGCCGACCATGCGCCCTTCCGCTCCTTTCTTGCAGGAGACGGTCGCCTATTTCCTCGACGATCCGAAACTCTTCCTGGTGCAGACGCCGCACGTCTTCCTCAACCCGGACCCGATCGAAAAGAATCTCAAGACCTTCAACCGAATGCCGTCCGAAAACGAGATGTTCTACTCGCTGACCCAGCGCGGTCTCGATAAGTGGGACGCCTCCTTCTTCTGCGGCTCGGCGGCGCTGCTGCGCCGTTCGGCGCTGATGGAGACCGGCGGCTTTTCCGGCGTCACGATCACCGAGGATTGCGAGACCGCCTTCGAGCTTCACGCCAAGGGCTATTCCAGCGTTTTCGTCGACAAGCCGCTGATCGCCGGCCTGCAGCCGGAAACCTTCTCTTCCTTCATCGGACAGCGCGTGCGCTGGTGCCAGGGCATGCTGCAGATCATGCTGCTCAAGAATCCGATGTTCAAGAAGGGTCTCAAGCCCATTCAGAGGCTCGGCTATCTCTCGAGCATGACCTTCTGGTTCTTCCCCTTTCCGCGCCTCGTCTTCATGCTGGCGCCGCTCGCCTACATTTTGTTCGACGTGAAGATTTTCGTCTCCAATGTCGACGAGGCCGTCGCCTTCACGGCGACCTATATGATCGTCAACGTCATGCTGCAGAATTATCTGTTCGGCTGCGTGCGCTGGCCCTGGGTCTCCGAACTTTACGAATATTGCCAGGGCGTCTTTTTGAGCAAGGCGATCGTCTCGGTCGTCATGAATCCGCGAAAGCCGACTTTCAACGTCACGGCGAAGGGCGTGACGCTCGACAAGGATCATCTGTCGGAACTCGCCTGGCCTTTCTTCGCGATGTATCTCCTGCTTCTGACCGGCGCGCTCGTCGCCGCCTTCCGCTATGTGGTCGAGCCAGGCGTCAGCAATCTGATGTTCATTGTCGGGCTGTGGAACGCCTTCAATCTCGTCATGGCGGGCGTCGCGCTCGGCGCCGTCTCCGAGCGCAAGCAGCCCCGCCGACATCCCCGCCTCAACATAGCGCGCAAGGGCGCGCTTGCCGTCGGCGGCGAGAAGATCGCCGTCGACATCGTCGACGTCTCTGCCGGCGGTTGCGCGCTGCGCCTTAACGGCGATATGCCGGCCGCGCTGCTCGAAGCCGAAGACACGCGCGCGCGCCTCACGATCGAACCGGTCGGCGATTTGGCCGGCGGCCACAGTCTGCCGCTTATCTTCCGCCGCGCGCCTTGCGAAGGCGACGAAAGAATTTACGGCTGCGAATTCGAACTGCTGCAGGCGGAAGAATATTATGTGCTCGCGGATCTGATGTACGGCGACCCGGAAGCGCTGTCGCGCTTCCTGGCGAGCCGCCGCAAGCACAAAAGCCTCTGGGCCGGCACCGGCCAGTTCTTGTGGTGGGGCCTCATCGAGCCGCTTCGCGCGCTCTCTTATCTCTTCATTCGCAAACGGCCGGAAGAGTCAGCGCCGGAAACCGCGCCCGCGCCCAAGGCCGCGACAGCCTGGTTGTGGCGGCTCTCGGCGCAGGCCACAGCCCGGACGCCGCCCGCCGTTCCGCCGCTTCCTCAAATCGAGCCGCTGAAACCAGCGGCGCGGCGCCAGCAGTCGGCATGAGCGCGCGCCCGTCACATAAGGCGCGCGCATGGACGCGCTTTCTGACCCGCGGCGCGCTCGCGCTCTGCGCCGCGTCGCCCTTTGCGCGCACGGCCGGCGCGCAGCAGCCGATTTTTCTCACCGCCCCCACGCCGCTTGCGCGGGTCGAAAGCGGCTCTCCCGCTCCGCTGGAGTCGGCGCCGGCGATAGGCGCGCCTGTCGCGCCGCCCATCGCGCCGCCCGCTCCTGCGGCCAACGCCCCCAAGGCGGCGCCGAAACCTGCGGCGCTGCTGCGCCATCTGCCGAATAATATTCAGGGCTATCGGCTCGCCGGCGAGGCCGGCGCGTCGGAATGGCCGATGTATCTCACCGAGGCGCAGGCGCGGCGAAAGCTTCAATTCCAGCTCGGCTATCTCGCCGCCGTCGCCGTGATGCCGGAATATTCGACGCTGACGCTGACGATCAACGACCAGATCGTCGGCGAAACGGCGGTGACGGCGGCGCAGGCGGTGAAGGCCGTGACCTTCGACATTCCGCCGGGGCTGATGCGTCCAGGCTTCAATTCGGTTCGGCTCTCGAGCGCGCTGCGCCATCGCGTCGACTGCTCGCTGGAAGCCACTCACGAATTATGGGCGCAGATCGATCCGACTCAGACGGGGCTGATGCTCGACGAGGCGGATGCGAGCGTCGACTCGATCGCCGATCTCGGCGCGCTGCCGCCCGACGAGCAGGGCGCGCTGCCCATTCGCCTCGTGACGCCGCTCAAAGCGCAAAGCCGCGACATTGAGCGGCTGCTGCGCGTCGTGCAGCTCATCTCCATCGTCGGCCGCTTCGAGCAGTCGGCGGTGGACGCCGGTGCGCTCGCCGGCGGGCGTTACGGCGTCAACTTGCTCGTCGGCACGGCGAAGGAGCTCGCTGCGCTGGGCGCCGCCGGCATATTGCCCGGCGTCATCGATCGCCCGCGCGCCATTGTCGTTGCGGCTACGCCGGAGCGGCGCACGACGATCATCGTTACCGGCGTCGACGCGGCGCAGGTCGACGAGGCGATGAAACAGTTTCTCGTCGCGTCGAAACCCAAGGGCGCGGCCGCCGGCCTGCGCGCCGCGGCGGCCTTTCCGGGCTTTCGCATGCAAGGCGGCCAACGCGTCAAGCTCTCGGACCTTGGCCTCAAGAACGTCGAGTTTGACGGCCGACTCTATCGCGCCGCCTTCAACATCATCCTGCCGCCGGATTTCTATCCCGCCGACTATGGGCGCGCCACGCTGCGCGTCGCCGGCGGCTATGCGCCCGGACTGACCTCGAAAGCCCAGCTCGTCATCAACATCAATGACCGCACCGCGGTCAGCCTGGCCTTGCTGAAATCGACGGGCGAGGCGTTCAAGGACAATCCGCTGCCTCTGCCGCTCGGCTTCCTGAGGCCCGGTCTCAATCGCATCGAAATCGAGGCGCATGTGCCGACGCCCGCCGACGACAGCTGTGACACGCTGGCGGCGAAAGCGGCGCCGAACCGCTTTCTATTTCTCGATTCGACAGAGTTCGAGCTGCCGCAGATCGCGCGCGTCGGCCGCATGCCGGACCTCGCGGTGACGGCGACGGGCGGCTTCCCCTTCGCCGGCGCGGCGCGGCGCTCGCTGCTTTATCTGCCGCGCCTCGACCAGAAATCCATCGGCGCCGCGGCGACGATCGTCGCCCGTCTCGCCGTATCCGCGGGCCGTCCGATTGATTTCGAGATCACTCAGACGGCGCCGCAAAAGAACGCCGCGCGCAAAGGCCCGACGCTCGCCGTCGCGCCCTATGACGCGCTCGACCCAGACCTGTTGCGCCAGCTCGACATGCCCGTCGATGAACTTTCGCAAGCATGGCGCGAGAAGATCGGCGCCGAAAGCGCGCCGGACGACGGCTTTGCGCCGTCGCAATACGAGGCCGCGACGAACAACCGTCTCGCCTTGCAAAACAACTTTCCGATGGCCTGCCATCCCTCGAAGACCGGCGCCTTTTCGCAATCCTTGAAGCGCGCCGAGCCGAAATTGCCCGGCGTCGCCGCCTTTGCGCCGGAAGCCTCCGCCTCCGCTGTGGCCGACGAGTCGAGCGAAGCGCCGCGCGATCTTTTCCAGGAGTGGGACGCGCGCCTGCGCAACGAACGCCGTATCGCGGTCGTCTCCGAATGGGCCGACCGCGTCGGCGCATGGGGCAAGGCGAAATTCACCGACGCCGGCGTCTGGATGCGCAATTTCGAACTTGGCGCCAAAAAGCAGGAAATGTCGACGCAGACGCTGCTCGCGGTCGGCCAGAACATTCTCGGCGATACGAGCGAAGACGTGTGGACCGTCGTCACCGCGCCCAATGCGGACGCGCTGGCCGAATCCGTCGCCTGCCTCGTCGATCCGCGCGTCTCGCGTCAAATCGCCGGACGGGTGTCGCTGCTCGATCTCGCGCAAGCGAAGATCGACGTGACGCCCGTCGCCAATTCGCGCTTCGTGATGACGCAGCCGCTTTCGGCCGGCAATGTCCGACTCATCGCCGCCGGTTGGCTCTCGTTGAATTCTCTTTATTACGTCGCCGGCGCGTTGGCGCTGGGTCTGTTGCTCGCGGCGACGACGCGGCTGTTCGTCAAGAATGTCGGCAGGAGGACGCGATGATCGCGCTCCGCTGCGCCGCTCTCATTTGCGCTTTGTTCGCCGCGTCCGACGCGCGTCCTCAAACGCCTGCGCAGGAAACCACGCCCGCCGCGCCGACGTCGGCGACGAAAGCGCCGCGCCTTGGGCTCGACTCGCGACCGCTGCCGCTCGGCGGCGCGTTGAAGAGCCCTTTCATGTGGCAGGCGTATAAGACGCGCTTCGTCTCCGAACAGGGACGCGTCGTCGACACCGGCAATAATTTCATCAGCCACAGCGAGGGGCAAGGCTACGCCATGCTCCTCGCCGTCGCCGCCAATGACCGCGCGACCTTCGATCGGCTATGGAGCTGGACGCGCGCCAATCTCATGGTGCGACATGACCAACTCATCGCCTGGCGCTGGGAGCCGGCGCGGCGGCCCGCCGTCGCCGACATCAACAACGCCTCGGATGGCGACATTCTCGTCGCCTGGGCCCTGGCCGAGGCCGGCGAATTCTGGGGCGATATGAGCTATCGCACCGCCGGGCGGCGCATCGCCGTCGAGCTGGCGCGCAAGCTCGTCATGTTCAAGACGAAGCTCGGCGCGATTCTGCTTCCCGCCATTTCGGGCTTCCACGCCGACGAAAGGCCGGACGGCCCCGTCGTCAATCTCTCCTATTACGTCTTTCCCGCTTTCTCCCGCCTGAAGCTCGTCGCGCCGGAAGTCGATTGGGCTGGTCTGACGCAGACGGGACTGGATCTGCTCGACGCGACGCGAACGCGCGAAGAGACGCTGCCGCCCGACTGGCTGTCCTTGAAGAATTGGACGGCGAAGCCCGCCGAAGGCTTTCCGGCGCAGTTTTCTTACAACGCCGTGCGCATTCCGCTTTATCTCGCCTGGGCCGGCCTCGGCGAGCGCGAGCAATATGCGCCCTTCATCGCTTTGGTGAAGCGCAGCCGCGGCGCAATGGCGATCGTCGATGTCGCGAGCGGCAAGGAAGTCGGCCAATTCGGCGATTTCGGCATCGGCGCCGTCGGCGCGCTGACGGCCTGCGTCGTCGAAGGCTCCAAGGCGCCGCCGCAGCTTTTCACGCCGAGCCCGGCCGACCATTACTACCCCGCGACCATCCATCTTTTGGCGCTGATCGCCATGCAGATGAGGCATGCGTCATGCCTACGCTGAAACAAGCCGGCGCCGCGCTCATCGCGACATGTTTTTTCCTCGTGGTCTACGCCGTGCGGGCCGAAGCGCCTGCGCCCCCCCTCCAGGATAAGGCGCTCCGCAGCGCGCCAGACGCCGCGCAGGAAAAGCCGCAAGGAAAAGCTCAGCCAAAAGCGGCGTCGAAAGCCGCCCCTGTCGCGCCGGCGAAGAATATTGTCGGCGCGCCGCCCGGCCCCGACGACTTGGCGCTGCGTTATTTCGCCTCTCTGAGGCAGACCGCGCGCGTCAATGCGGAGCTCCTGCGCCTCAAGCGCCTCTATCCAAGCTACGAAACGCCCGCCGATCTTTATGAGACGCCCGAAGAAGGCGGCGTCAATGAGGGGCCTTTCTGGGCGCTCTATGCCGCCGACAAGATAGACGAACTGAAGGCCGCGATCGCGGAGAAGCAGCGCGACATTCCGGGCTGGAAGCCTTCCGCCGATCTTGCCAAAAAAATGCGGCGCAAGGAGCTTCGCCTGAAGATCGGCGGCCTGTTCAAGGCTGAGAGATTTCTCGATCTTGTCGACTATGTCAGAGGCGAAAACGTCGACATGAACGATCTAGCCGAAGAGGTCGACGTTCTTTGGACCATCGCCGAGGCCTATGCGCGCGCCAAGCAGAACGAAGAAGCGGTGAATGTGTATAAGCGCATCCTCGCCGCGTCGAATGATCCGCACATCCGCGTCGCGACGATCCAAAAAGCGCTTGGCGGCCTGCGGATGACCGACGTCGAAACCCTGCTCGCCGCCATGCCCGGCGCGGCCGAGGGAAAGGGCGAATTCGCGACGATCGCCATCGACATCACCCGCGCGCGGATCGCCGCCTTTTTGCATGACGAGCGCGCTGAAGAACTGCCGCCCGCCGACATGGCGAAATTCGAGGCCTATGCGCGAGAAAGCCGCGACGCCAATCAGCTTGGGCTCGTCGCCTGGTACGATTACAAACGCCGCGACTACGCGGCCGCCCTCGAATGGTTCAAGACGGCGATCCAAAACGACGGCGACGCGATGATCGCCCATGGTCTCGCGCATTCGTTGCGCGCGCTCGGGATGCAGCGCGAGGCCGAGGAAGTCGCCTTCGCCTGGCATGAGCCGTCGGCCAATAACATCATTCTGTTCCTCGATTTGCTTGGCGCCGATTTGATGCGCGAAGTTCCGCCTTACATCGAACCCGAGCGGCTCGCGCGCTACGCCAAGGTGACGATGGAGGCCGCGTCGGGCGAAGGCGCGCAAGCGCTCGCCTGGTACGCCTACAACAGCTGCCAGTTCGACGTAGCGCTTCCTTGGTTCGAGCGCGCCGTCGCCTGGCGTCCGTCGGAAGACGTCGTCCAAGGCTATGCGTTGACCCTGCGCAAGACGAAAAAGGAGAAAAACTTCTTCGAACTCGCCAATCGCTATGACGGGCTCTTCGCCAAGCTCATCGAGATTCTCTTTCCCGACGGCTATTACCGGCCGCCGACGCCATGCGATCAAAAGGGCGCCGAAAAATATCATGGGGCCGCGCTGCGCACGCCCGCCTTCATCGTCCCGGGCCCCGCGCTGATCCCCGGCGCGCCGGGCAATTACGCGCCGCTCGCGGCCTCCTTGCTCGCGCAGAATAACGGCGCGATGCCGATTGACATGCAGACGCCGCAGGATGTGCTGATTCAGCGCGCGCTCAAGAACCTCAAGGGCAAATTCCCGGCGATCGTCGCGCCCGACAATCCGCTGCGCTTTCGGCCGCTGCCAATCGCGGGCGCCTTCAATGCGCGCCCGCCGGCTCTCGGTCTGCCCATTGCGGGTGAAACGCCGCTCGCCCGGGATCCGGCGGCGGCGTTGCGGCCGCCGCTCGTCGCCAGCCGCGTGCCGGGCGTCGGGCCGATGCCCTATGAACGCTACGGCTTCAGCCTGCTTCCCGGATGGAACGGCATCGGGACGGCGACTTGGCCGCCCTATTCGCAGCAGGGCGCGCCCGCGGGCACGTCCTTCGCCAATCAAGACGCCGAAGCGGCGAGCGCCGGCATCGCCGTGTTCGACGCGCGCAATCCCGCGAACGCCCGCGGCCTTGCGCCGGGCCAGCCGACCACCGCGACCTATGGGCTGCAGCCGCAAGCCTATCCCCCGCAGGGCCTCTACGCCGCGCCGGGTCCGCGCGACTTTCCGCCGTCGACGGCGCCGATGCGCGCGCCCGTCGGCTACGGCCAATATCCGCAACCCGTTTACCGCAACCCTTGAGTCGCTGAAATGATCGCTCCGTTCAGCCGTCGCCTCGCCGTCATCTTATGCGCAGCCTTTTGCGCGGCCCTCGCCGCTTGCGGCCAAAGCCAGCCGGAGCGCGAGTTCGTCGCCGACGCGAATTCGGCCGTCACGGGCCAGTTCATCGCCGGACAGACGCTGTCGGAGCCGATCACGGGGAGAAGCGACGCGCCTAATTTCTCCGTGCTGACCCTTCCGTCCCAAGCCGGGCGCGGCAAGCTCACCGAAAAGCAATATGCGAACGGCTGGCGTCAAAGCGCGTCGCTCGACAACGCAAAAATGGCGGGCGACTGGAACGATCTTTCGATCGACATCATGGGCCCGGAGCCCGCTGAGAACCACGCCGGCGTCATACGCATCGCAAAGCCGACGCAGGAAAGCGTCCGCAACGAAATCCTGGCGCGATTCCACGGCGTGCCGATGCGCATCGCCGCGCGTCCGATGTATAACGCGCTCGGGCCCTTCGGCCTCGCGGTCGGCGCCGGCCCCGACGACATGCGCTGCGCCTACGCCTGGCAATGGGTCGACAATCTTGCGGCCGCCGCGCGCGGCGAAAAGGCGAATTTCTTCAATAGCGGCGATATGGCCGCCTCGATCCGCCTGCGTCTGTGCCGGCGCGGAGCCACCGCCGACCAGCTCGCGGCATGGTACGAGCGGCTCGAGATCGTCGAATTCGGCGAATGTCGCGCGGATCGCCGAGGCGATGCGCAACAACGCTTATGGGCAGACGGCCGGCGGCGGATTGGTCGTCGACACGTCCGAAACGCTCGAAGCGACGCTGATCGGCGCGCATGGGCCTCCGCGGGCGAGCGCCGCCCGCCACGCCGCCCATCGCCACGCCCAGCAACGCCCGCGCGCGAAACCGAACGCTGCGCCGGAAACGCCCGCGCCAATGACGACGCCTTCCTCGCCCAGCGCCGACGGCCGGCAATATCTCGCGCCGGTCGGGGGCGGCGCGCCGCAATATGTCGCGAGCGCCCCGGCTACGCGTGGCGCGGGCTTCGGCCTCGTCCGCGGCGTCGATCCCGGCCTGCCGGCGCAGGCCTATCGGGGCCCAGCCAGCGCACGCGCCGTCGTCCCGCCGACGACCGGCGGCGCCCCGCTCTATCTCGGCCCGGCGACGCGATAAGGCTGCGCCGCTTGCCGCTTGACACGCCCGCCGCGCGCATCGATGTTGCCGAACAAATCGTTCGGCAAATCGAACGTCAGGAGATCGCTTGTCCATCCTGTCCGAAGCGAGGCCCGCCTGCGGCGAAGGCTTCGCGCCAAAGACAGTCATTTTTCCCGCCGAGCGAGCGCTCGCCACGGACGGCGGCGGCCGCATCGCGCCGCTCGCCATCGCCTATGAGACCTATGGCCGGCTGAATGCGGCGCGCAGCAACGCGATCCTGCTGTGCCATGCGCTGACCGGCGATCAATATGCGGCCGGCGTTCATCCCGTCACCGGCAAGCCCGGCTGGTGGGAGGCGATGGTCGGGCCCGGCAAGCCTTTCGACACGGACCGCTACTTCCTGATCTGCTCGAACGTCGTCGGCGGCTGTATGGGCACAACGGGCCCCGCCTCGACGAGTCCGACGACAGGCAAGCCCTATGGCCTCGACTTTCCGGTCGTCACCATACGCGACATGGTGCGCGCGCAGGCGATGCTGATCGACCATCTCGGGATCGACATGCTGTTTTGCGTCGCCGGGGGCTCGATGGGCGGCATGCAAGTGCTGCAATGGGCGGCGAGCTATCCCGAGCGCGTCTTCTCGGCGATGCCGATCGCGACCGCGGCGAAACATTCGGCGCAGAACATCGCCTTTCACGAAGTCGGGCGACAGGCGGTCATGGCCGATCCCGACTGGCGCTCGGGCCGCTATCAGGAACAAGGCGTGCGTCCCGAGAAGGGCCTCGCGGTCGCGCGCATGGCCGCGCATATCACCTATCTTTCGGAAGCCGCGCTACAGCGCAAATTCGGCCGCAAGCTGCAAGACAGATCCGCGCCGACCTTCTCCTTCGACGCGGACTTCCAGGTCGAGAATTATCTGCGCTACCAGGGGCTCGCCTTCGTCGAGCGCTTCGACGCCAATTCCTATCTCTTCGTCACCCGCGCCTGCGACTATTTCGACCTCGCCGCCGACTACGGCGGCTCGCTGGCGCAAGCTTTCAAGGACACGAAGACGCGCTTTTGCGTCGTCGCCTTCACTTCGGACTGGCTCTATCCGACCTCCGATTCGCGCGCCATCGTGCATGCGCTCAACGCCGGCGGCGCCTCGGTGTCCTTCGTCGAGATCGAATCCGACAAGGGCCATGACGCCTTTCTGCTGCATGAGCCGATGTTCATCGCGACGACGCGCGGCTTCCTCGATTCCGCCGCCGCCGCGCGCGGCCTTGGCCGCGACGGAAGTCCAAGATGAATTTCTCTCCCGCGCCCGACGCGGAAGCTTCCGCGCAAACGGCGGTCGACCCTGCGCGCCTCGATCTTGCCGTCATCGCCGACATGGTCGCGCCGGGCGCGCGCGTGCTTGACGTTGGTTGCGGCGACGGAGCCTTGCTGCAATTGCTCGCGCAAAAGAAAGGCGTCGACGGACGCGGCGTCGAACTCTCTCAGCGCGGCGTCAATGAATGCGTCGCCAAGGGCCTTTCCGTCATTCAGGGCGACGCCGACACCGACCTCGTCGATTATCCCGACGACGGTTTCGACTATGTCATTCTCTCGCAGACGTTGCAGGCGACGCGGCGTCCGCGCGACGCGCTCGCCAATATGCTGCGCATCGGGCGCCGCGCCATCGTGTCCTTTCCAAATTTCGGTCATTGGCGCGTGCGCGCGCAACTCGCTTTCGGCGGCCGCATGCCGGTGACGGGCCATCTCGCCTACCATTGGCACGACACGCCGAATATTCATCTTTGCACTATTCGCGATTTCGTCGAACTGGTCGACGAGCTTGGCGCGCGTATCGAGCGCGGCGTCGCCTTAAATCGCGCCGGCGCGCCGATCCGCGTCAACGCCCCCTGGCGGATATGGAATCTTCTGGGCGAACAAGCGGTGTTTCTGTTGGAGCGCAGCAGCGCCCAACGCGGTTGACCATGCGACGGTTTGTCCCGCCAGGCCGCCTTTCGCCGCTTAAGCGTTCGCGATAGCCTTCGTTTTAGCGGCCAAATAAGAAATCCGCAGGGGGAAGCGGCGACGCCCTTCGGCTGCGCGTTTTTTCGCGCCGGTCGTGACGGAAGCGTTCGCCGCGCTTTAGGAGGAAGCGCGAGCTTGACAACGCATACGAGCGAGATCGCGCCGAGCTACATCGCCGCGCCGCGCAAGGGTCGCGTCAGTCGGCGCGCGCCGCCGGCTCAACCAGCGGAGCCGCCGAAGTTGCGCGATGCGTCGCTTTTTTCTCAAATCGACGAGGCGACGCTGTCGCGCCTTTCGCTCGACGCCAAGGTCGAGTCCTACGAGGACGGCGATTCGATCTTCCGCCAGGGCGACGCGATCGCCCATCTCACCGTCGTCTTGCGCGGCTATGTCAAGCTTCTGCGCATCGCCGCTTCGGGCGACGAGACGCTGATCGGCATTCGCGCCGATGGCGAGACGATAGGCGAGACGCCGATGCGCGCCGATGAAGTCCACAGTCTTTCCGCCGAGGCGGTCGGTCCAACGACGGCGCTCAAGCTGCCGGCCGCGCGTTTTGCGCGGCTCGTGAAGGAGTCGCCGGCGCTCTGCGCCGCCGTGATACAAGACGCCAAGGACCGCATCGCCTGCCTGATCGGCGAGGTTGAATCGCTCAAAGGCCAGAACGCGGATCAGCGGCTCGCGCGCTTCATCCTGTCGCTCTGCCCGGCCGGCGAGGAGCAGTGCCGCTTCCGCCTGCCCTATGATAAGCGCCTCGTCGCCGCGCGGCTCGGCGTGAAGCAGGAGACGCTGTCCCGCGCCTTCGCCAAATTGCGCGATTATGGCGTGCGCACCGAGACGCGTCATGTGCATGTCGAAAGCGTGTCGCGCCTTGCGCGCCAGTGCGACCAGCTCGGCCGGGCATCGCGCCCGCCGGCCGAACGGCGCAAAGGCGAGAACCATGACGACGCGGCATAGCGCCAGTCGCGGCGAATGACGCCGGCGCGACGTAAGAAAAGCGCGCCAATCCAAAAAAGTGGAGCGCCTCGCGATTAGCGGATATGGTCGCCGCGCCGCCGCTGTCTTGACGCGCGAGCGCCGCAGTTTTTTCCGCGGAAGCGGCTTATCGTCATTACGTCGACGCCTTCGCCGAGGAGGATTTCCATGATCGCGTCCAAGACTTTTCGCTTTCTTTTCTTGTCCGCCCTCATCCCCGGCGTCGCCCATGCGGGCGCGAGCAATGGCGCGAGCGCCTTGGCGCTCTCGGCGCTTGTCGGCGAGTACGCGCCGCAGGTCAGCGCCGCTGAAAAGAAGCTGCTCGCCGCCTATTTCAATGGCCGCGCCGACGCGCCGCACGCCAAGGGCCAACGCGTCGCGGTGAAAGCCGACGCCATCGACTGCCGCGCCGGCAATGTCGACATCACCTCGCGTTCCTGCGACCTGACCTTCGGCGCGAAGAAGATCGAATTGCGCGGCCGCAAGGCGCATGAGCTTTACGCGACCTTGATCGAGAACGGCGTCGCTTTGGAGGGCGCCGCCGGCAGCTCGCATGCGTCGGTCACTGCGCTCGACTGCATCGTCGACGCCGATGAAGTCGCGGAGAAGGCCGGCGGCGGCGCGCGCTGCGCGTTTTAATCCTTATGGCTCGGGCTGTTCCTCTTGTCTTTGGCGCAAACTTGGTCGACAAGGCGCGCGACGAGGACTGGAGGAAGAGACGTGTCGAAACCGGACGTGACTATTTTCGTTTGCGTATCCTGCCGCGATGGCGGCGACGCCGACAGCCGTCCGGGCGCCGTCTTCCTTGAGTCGCTGCGCGCGCGGGTCGAGGAACGCGCGCTCTCCATCACGGTGGAGCCGGTGGAGTGCCTCGCGGTGTGCAAGCGGCCGGCGACGGTCGCCTTCGCCGCGCCAGGCAAATGGACCTATGTGATCGGCGATCTTGAACTAGAAGCTCATGTCGACGAATTGATCGAACTCGGCGCGGGGCTTTGCGGCAAGCGACAACGGCATCGTGCCCTGGAAGGACCGGCCCGCCTGTTTCAAGAAGGGCGTCGTGTCGCGCACCCCGCCGCTTCCTTAAGGTTCATTTCGCGGCCTTAGCGCGCTCGATGGATTCGGCGATCAGCCCGCGCGCCTCCGCCGCGTCGCCCCAGCCTGCGACCTTCGCCCATTTGCCCGGCTCCAGATCCTTATAATGGACAAAGAAGTGCTCGATCCGGCGCCAGGTCATCTCCTGAAGATCGGTATAATTGTGCACATCCACGTAGCGCTGGGTGAGCCGCGCCGACGGCACGGCGACGATCTTCTCGTCGCCGCCGGCCTCATCCGTCATGCGTAACACGCCGATGGGACGCACGGCGATGACCGCGCCCGGCGCGACGGGGCGCGTATTGGCGACAAGGACATCGCAAGGATCGCCGTCATCCGACAGCGTATGCGGAATGAAGCCGTAATTGCCAGGATAGCGCATCGCCGTATAGAGGAAGCGGTCGACGAACAGCGTGCCCGAGGCTTTGTCGAGCTCATATTTGATCGGCTCGCCGCCGAGCGGCACTTCGACGACGACATTGACTTCATGCGGCGGGTTCGCGCCGATCGGAATCGCGTCGAGACGCATTAAGAGAGCTCCGGTGATGACGTGACGCCGCCTCGCGCGCGACCGCTTCTGCGGCGGCGCGAATCGCCGCGTCGATCTTTCCATCAATCGCAGCTTGAAGCCAGCGGGCGGCGAGGCTTTGCGCGCATCCGGATCAGGCGATGGAAAAGGACCGGAAAACCGCTTCGCGCTTTTCCGGGAGATGCTCTAGCGCACCGGCGCGGAGACGAAGCCGAAGGCGACGCGCGTCAGCATGTCGGAGCCGAATCGCTCCTCGGCGCGGCGAATCGTCTGGCCGCCGAGGCTGCGATAGAACGCCAGCGCCTTGTCATTGTCGGCGAGCGCCCAGACGATCGTCGAGAGATAGCCGTGCTCGGCGAGTTCACGCCGCGCCGCGCTGAACAGCCTGCGCCCGAACCCCAAGCCCTGATGTTGCGGCGAGAGATAAAGCTCGAAGATTTCGCCGGAGTAAGGCATGGACGGCACACGGTTGCGTCCATATGTCGAATAGCCCACGATTTTGTCGTCGAAATCGAGCACGAGAAGACCGGTGCCGCGCACGATCGCGGAATGCCACCAGCTGGGGCCGCGGCGCGCGATCATTCGCTCGAGCTCCGCGCCCGGTATGACGCCGCGATAGGCGTCGCGCCAGGAGGCGTCATGCACGCGCGTGATTTCTTCGGCGTCTCCCGGACGCGCATGTCGGATGGAGAAAGCGGTCTTGACCATAATTTGGATGTTAGGTCCCATCGGTTCCTTTCGGCAAGAGCCATGGGCGCTTCAACGGCAAAAATTATCCATCGCGCAAAAAGTTCATGCGTAAGGATGAGGCGACCGCCTTAACTTTTTCGCGCCGGACCGCGGCGCTCGACGTAGCGCTTGCAGCGCGGGCCGATCTTGCGTTATTCTTGCCGCGACCGCGGCCAAGCGCCGCCGGAAGGGACGAGATCGTTGCCAAACGCAGCCGCCTCCGCGAAATTCCCTGCGCCGCTCGCGCGCGCGGGCGGATTCGCGCGCGCTCGACGCCCCCTTCCGCTTCTCGGCCTGCTGCTTCTTAGTCGCCCCTGAGCGCCCGACGGGCTCACGCCCAGGCTTTCAGGGGATCAT
Organism: uncultured Alphaproteobacteria bacterium; assembly: GCA_963706255.1. Classification (GTDB taxonomy): domain Bacteria; phylum Pseudomonadota; class Alphaproteobacteria; order Rhizobiales; family Beijerinckiaceae; genus Methylocystis. The sequence continues at coordinate 281,265 of CAVPMJ010000028.1, forward strand.
GTCACGCGATAACGACAAGAGCCCCCAGGGCGGGGCGCGGCAGAGCAGGATTTCTGACAAATGAGCCATCCAAACGACACAGGCGCCGTCGCACATAACGACGAGCGCGTTCTGATTTTCGACACCACCTTGCGCGACGGCGAACAGTCGCCCGGCGCTTCGATGACCTTCGAAGAGAAGCTCGAGGTCGCCGAACTCCTCGACCATTTGGGCGTCGACATCATCGAGGCGGGCTTTCCCAATCGCCAGCCCCGGCGATTTCGAGAGCGTCAGCGAAGTGGCGCGGCGGATGAAGAACGCGTCGGTCGCCGGCCTCGCCCGAGCCTCCGAGAAGGACATCGACCGCTGCGCCGAAGCTTTGCGCCAGGCGAAGCGGCCGCGCATCCACACCTTCATCTCCACCTCGCCGGTTCATATGAAATACAAGCTCCAGATGGAGCCCGCGCGCGTGCTGGAGATGGTCGCGTCTTCCGTGACGCGGGCGCGCAATCACGTCGCCGACGTCGAATGGTCGGCGGAGGACGGCACCCGTACGGAAATCGACTTCCTGTGCCGCTGCGTCGAGATCGCGATCAACGCCGGCGCGACGACGATCAATATTCCCGACACCGTCGGCTATATCACGCCGGCGGAATATGAGCGGCTCTTCCGCACGGTGCGCGAGCGGGTGCCCAATTCCGACAAGGCGATCTTCTCGGTGCATTGTCACGACGATCTCGGCCTCGCGGTCGCGAATTCGCTCGCGGGCGTGCGCGGCGGCGCGCGTCAGGTCGAATGCACCATCAACGGCATCGGCGAGCGCGCCGGCAACGCGGCGCTCGAAGAAGTCGTGATGGCGATGAAGACGCGCGGCGACGCGTTGCCCTTTTATACGAACATCGACGCGAAGCTGCTGACGCGCGCGTCGAAGCTCGTCTCGGCGGTCACGTCCTTCCCGGTGCAATATAATAAAGCCATCGTCGGTCGGAACGCTTTCGCGCATGAGAGCGGCATCCATCAGGACGGCATGCTCAAGAATGCGCATACGTACGAGATCATGACGCCGGAGAGCGTCGGGGTCTCCAAGACCTCGCTCGTCATGGGCAAGCATTCCGGCCGCCACGCCTTCCGCGAGAAGCTGAAGGAGCTGGGCTATGATCTTGGCGAAAACGCCTTGCTCGACGCCTTCAACCGCTTCAAGGATTTGGCCGACCGCAAGAAGTTCGTCTATGACGAAGATCTGATCGCGCTGGTCGACGACGAGATCGTCAACGCTCATGACCACATCAAGGTCGAGGCGTTGATGGTGATGGCGGGCACGCATGGCCCGCAGTCGGCGGCGCTGACGCTCGACATCGACGGCGAGAAGGTGACGCATCAAGCGACGGGCAATGGGCCCGTTGACGCGATCTTCAACGCCATCAAGGCGCTCGCGCCGCATGAGGCGACGCTGGAGCTTTTCCAGGTGCACGCCGTCACGGAGGGCACCGACGCGCAGGCGGAAGTCTCCGTGCGCCTTTCCGAAAACGGCAAGTCGGTCACGGGTCGCGGCGCTGATCCGGACACGCTCGTCGCTTCGGCGCGCGCATATGTTTCGGCGCTGAATAGGCTGATGGCGAAGCGCGCCCGCGGCAAACCCGAGGCGATGCAGGCGATTTAGCGCGCAATTTCTGTCGCTGAAAGCCGGCCCGGAATGGAGACGCGCAAGTTAAATTCAATAAAGCTGATAGCATAACCGTGTCTCGACACGGTTATGCTATCCTATCGCCGGGCTAATCCGCAAAAATACATTGTGATTTGGGCGAAGCGATTTATACTGTCGTCCATGCAAGTTGTTTGTCCAAAATTGCTTTTTACACGGACCGCGGTGCGCGCTCTGGCATGTTGCCTGTTCCTGTTCTCTGTGCTTATCCCAGCGCATTCCCACGACGCGGTTTTCGAATTGCAGCCCGGCGCGATTTGCTCGATCGGCGACGCCGGCTCCGGTCCATCCGACAATCAGGGGCGTGGCGAGGACTGTTGCATTCTATTGAACGGGAGTTGTTGCGGCGCCTATCTGACGAAAACCGACTCTGCAACTTTCCTTCCCGCCTTAACAAGCATTTCGGTCACTTGGAATATCGGCGATCTGCCTATTGTCGCTTCGCGTAAGCCGATTTTTTTCACGGCGCGCGGGCCTCCCGCCTAACAGACTCTGCATCCCGCTTGGATTGGCCGTCGCCCAATTGCGCCGCCATGCGCTGATGTCCTGCCCAGGGCGCGTTGATAAAGCGCGCGCGGCGCATGACGACGCAGGCGCCGAAGCGGCCAATTCTGAGGGCTTGCGCGCCCGCTCGCGTTTGATCGCGATCCCGCTTCTTACCGCCCATTGCTTTATCTCGCGGTTTCGAAACCCCTGACGCGGCGTCACGCCGCGACTGTCCAGTTTGGCTGTAGTGCGCCACTCGCTTAGCTGATGGAGACGGTCCATGAATGCGCCGCTCAACAGACTTGAAGAGCTGTATCGCGCCCATGCGCGGGAGTTAAAGACTTACGCGCGCCGGCGCGTTGGGATGCAGGAAGCGGAGGACGTCGTGCACGACGTCTATTTGAACTTGCTTCAAAAGCGGAGCGCCGCGACATTCGCGCATCCAAAGGCCTATCTGTTCCGCGTCGCGCGCAATGCTGCGGTGGATGCGCTGCGCAAGAAACTGACGCGCGCCCGTCACGTCGCTCAATCCATTCGTTGGCAGACGCGGTCACTGGCCACTGCCCAGTGCTCGCGCCAAGCCCTTTGGGAAGCTGACATTCGCCTCCGAGTCGAGACCAAGTTCGCCCAATGCCACCATGACCTTCTTTGAATTTTTGTCTTCGATACAGAAGCTATCCTGCACGATGGTTCCGACCCGGATCCGAACAAGTTCGGCTGCGCAGCCGCCAAAAAAGAATTGGCGACGCGCCTTTAAGACTTGAACTGACCGGAAGGCTCTATCACCGCCGATAATCTCGGCCAGAAACTCGTCCAGGGAGTATTGATTTCGTTCTACCACTGGAGGCGCTAGGCCCAATGTCACAAACGCCTCCTGCAACAAGGGCGCAGGCAAGGGGAAACCGGCGTTGAAGGCAGGACTTCAAAGTTCGAGACCGGCGGCGTCGACCTTATCCAGCCGCTTAATATCAAGCTCGCGATCACGAATTTTCGCGCTATGCGGACTTTTCGGAATTCAGCAGATAAATTTCAACGCTTTGCTTCGGCTCAATTTGAACTGAGAGACCGATCTTTACTTCCAACGCAGCGAGACTCCGATCAAAGGTTCGCCACTCCCAGCGAGGCGTCATCTTCGCATTAACCGAGGGCATTGAAGTTCTTCGACTCCTTAGAGCTTGACAAGTTCGTCTCTGTTCTGGGCGCCAGCCCTGGTCTCCAGCATCGTGCTTTGATCGGCGGGCCGCCAAGGAATTTGGAGCGGATCAATAACGAATTCGCAACCAGCGCGCACAGCGCTAGCGTCGCCGCCACGCCCAAAGAAAAAGCCCGGCCGTTGCGGGCCGGTTACGCAGTTACTACGGAATTTGGGCTAGTGCGAGCACCGCTCCTGATTATCAACTGGGCGGCAGCCTGGCCGCGAACGGCGTTGCATGGCTATGGGAGCCGAGTAAAGGAGAAGACTAGCGCCGGGCGATCGAGTGCTTCCAATTTATGATTTGGGTGTTTGCGGCGCTGGCAACGTCGCCCATCTAGCGCCATATGAAGCGGGTCGTGGAGCCGTCGAAGAAATAAGCGTCCATCGTCATGGAGCTAGCAAGAAAGCTCGCGAGAAATGCCACTTTGGACATAGCGCGTCGGCTCCGGACTTCTTTCTTCGCGGACCTTTGGCCCTGCCATCCATGGCCTTTATGTGTTGATTAACATTTTTGAATTTGCGTAAAATCCCTACACCCCGCCGTTTTCTCGCGCCTCGTGTAGAGAATGGCCCAGTTGGCGCCAAAGCTCGGGTTGAAAACCCCAAAGGATTTCGGAGGGGCGTGTCTCTGAGGCGCCATGGCCGTCTCCAGCCTCTACCTGCGAGCCATGTGGTAATCCGGCGCTGGTGCGGCCTATGTTTCGGCTCCGACTTACACGCCGATAAACGCTTCGAAAAAACCCGCTCGATCAGCACAGCTGATCGAGCGGGTTTCGTCGGTTGAGATGCGACGCGTTTAACCTGCGTAAGATCAGCTCTGCTTAGCAGCGACCGGTGCCTTTGACGGCGAAGCGGAGACTGGCGACTGTGCAGGCGCCGCAACATTGATTGGCTTGAACGCTTCCTTGGCGAGGCTCGAATACAGCTCGCCAATCTTGGTGGCGTGGGCCAGGAAATCGTCATAGGCGGATTTGGCGAAGTCCGACTGGAGCTGGATCGCTTCGTCGATCCTCTTCACGCCAATCAGCTTGTCGAAGAACGCACGGCTTTTCTCAAAGGACTTCTTTGAATAATCCGTCGTTTCGACCGCGATGGCCTCAAAACCCTTGGTTGACGCGGTAAACGCCTCGAATGGGTTCGTGCCGAATGCCTTAATGTCTGGGAACGCTGTCATCGTTTATCCCCTTCTGGTCTAGGCGCGCGGGCAATTCCCACGCCGCTCTAAAGGCTAATTGATTATGTGCGCTGCACAAATAAGTAGATATACGTATTGCTTTGCAGCACAGCCGAGCAGAGCGCCGTCTCATTTCGACGTGCCCAAAAGCGCCTTTTGGCCGAGTGGTCGCGAACGAATTTTCCTCGACACAACTCGCGAGCTTCAATTTTGTGGGCCTGAAGCTCGACGAACCCTCGCCGGGTCATAGCCAGGGTCGAACGGTATCCGGACAAGCTTTCCCCGCGCGTTGTATTCGTCGTGACAAACATCACGCGGCCCCGCCGAGAACGTCGTCGACTTCTACAATAAGCACAGAACCTGCGAGCGCCTCCAGCTTCTGGAGACCAGCAAAAAGCTGGGCGTCGGGCGGCTTGCCGAAACGCATTATCGTTGGGCCATGTCCATGCAGGTGGCTGGGGCAGACCGCAGTAGCGTTCGAGGATTCCATTGAGCTTCTCCCTGAGAGTTGTCAGGGACCAGTTTCTGATCGGCTCAGGCGCCGCAAGCGTGCGCAGGAAACTGCCGAGATTATAGGCGAGTTGGCGAAAGCCGTGTCGGCCCGCCGACAATCCAGCTCATCGTCGGAGCACGACGCAGTCGCTCGGCGGCGCTCACGTCCTCATATCCAGCGAGGCGGCCGAAGACTGATTGTCGGAATAAGCCGGCCAAGACGTGTCGGCCGTTCTTGCCCGTGCGGGCGAAGAAGAGTTTCCTCCGCCGCCATCACGCTCAGGCCGCGCGCGTCGTCGAAAAAGCCGCGCGAATTACACCGCACTAAGTAAGTTACACAATTTCAAGACCGACCATGACCGCGTATTAGAGTAAACGCCCCGATTGGTTGGGGGTGGTAAAGAGTTAAACGTGATGATTACCGTCGAGCAGTGTATGGCCTTTTCCGGCCTCGCTCCCAAGGAAGTGATCTTGGGCGCGACCCCCTCCGCTAGACATCAATCACTGCTTTCATTCTATCTCCAAGATTTGGAGGTGGGTGCCGAAACCGTGCGCGACATAATCGTCGCTGATATCCGTGTTTCGCTCTCCCTCGGAGCGGTGAGACAGGCGGCGGATTTGTTGGTCGTGCTACGAGAGTTCCTCTCCGAATATCCGGAAGCCCGACTCGCGCCGCGCCCCTATGCGCCGCCGACTGAGGCATTGTCTCGGCCCATGGCGCCGGCGCGTCGCGGACGACATGTGCGCAGTCCGCTCCTCGACCAGCCATCCCGCGAGGCCGCTACGAAGCATTAACGCGTTTCCCGCGCGCGCCGAAAGCAAGAAAGGATTAAGCGAATCCAGCGCAATGGCCGCCATGAACTCCCGGTCTTTACATCTTGGGCGCACGCCGAGGGAGAGGGCGGAACGGGCTTCGAAATCGATATTCTCTCAACTGCATGACGGATCGATCGTCGAGGCGCGCTGATTACTTAATTTCCTTATTTGCATTTACAACCTGTAACCTAAATCTTATCGATGGTTCCCATACTTCCTGTGTTACTGGCATTGAGAGCGATCAGCGAGATGCGCACGAGTTCGGACAGATTTCCGGCTTGCATTTTCGCCATCACGTGGGCGCGGTGGACGTCGACGGTCCTTGCGCTAATGCCCAGCTCATACGCTATGACCTTGTTCGACTTTCCCTTCAGCAGCCCGGCCAACACCTCGTGTTCCCTTGCAGTCAAGATTGCAAGTCTCGCGAGTATTCGCTCGCATTTCTTTATAGCGCGCCTGTTCGTCCATGCTGCGCGTCAGCGCTCGACGAATGGAGTTTACCAAGGCGATGTCGTCAAACGGTTTCACGAGAAGATCAATCGCTCCTGCCTGCATCGCCTGAACAGCCAGCGCAACATCGGCATAGGCAGTAATGACAATGACTGGCGGAGCGAGTGGCCGCTCCACTATATTCGCCAGAAGATCGAGACCACTCACTTCCGGCATGCGCACGTCCGTCACCACACAGCCAGTTTCCTCTCCAATCGCCTCGAGACAAGCTCGAGCCGAAGCATGGATTTGGACATCGAATCCTTCGCTCTTCAACAATAATTCGAGCGAATCACGAACGGCAGGTTCATCGTCGACGATATGCACGGTCTTTCCGTCACTCATCGACGAATTCCGATTCCGCCAGTGGCAATATGAAGCTGAACTTGGGGCGTTCCGCCGGGATTAGGCTCCGCCCATAGTTTACCGTAGTGCGTCTCGATGATCGAGCGCGAGATCCACAGGCGAACGCCAGGCCGTGCGGTTTTGTCGTCACGAAGGGTTGTTCGAACAGATCGACCTCTTGGGCAAGCCCGGACCCGTGTCGATGATATCGGTCCGGATCATATCCTTGTCGAGCGACGTCGAAATGGTCAGCTCGCGATTATTCGAAGCGCTGATTGCCTCTTCGGCGTTGCGTATCAGATTGATTAAGACTTGTTCGATCTGCACTTTGTCGACGAGGATCCGATCCTTCTCGGCATTCAATTGCAGAACCATTCTAATTTTCGCCTGTTTGGGCTGCAATGCAGAGTTCGTGGGCCACTGTAATCAACTCATGTAGGTTCAGCAGGCTTTTGTCGGGCTCTCCACGCGAAATGAACTCGCGCAAATGGCCAATGATCCGCCCGGCCTGCATCATCTGGGCGGCGGCGTTGTCCAATGTGTCCTCGACGCCAGCGCTTCTCTGGCGGCATCTTGAGGAGCCGACGGACCCCTTTAAGGTAGGTCGTCGCCGCCGCAAGCGGCTGATTGACCTCATGCGCCAGAGT
>CAVPMJ010000029.1:0-39900 GCA_963706255.1 uncultured Alphaproteobacteria bacterium
CAGAGCACGCATTACGCTTGCTGACAGAGCGGAACCGAGACTAAATTGCAAGCGCGCAAATATCTACTTTGGGCAAGGCGGCTGAACGAGGCGCCTCGCCGAAACCAAGCGTGTCCTCCAAAGGCATCCCGTTCTTGGATTGAAAAAAAATATAATGGACTACGGGCTGAAACAGATCGTAGGCGTGCTTGCGGTCGCGATGGTTGTCGCAATCGCGGCGCGCCGGTTCAAGCTTCCCTACACCGCCGGGCTAGTCGTTGTCGGCGCTGTTCTAGCATTTTCGAAGGCCGATCTCGGGATTCCCCTGACTCGGGATCTCATCTTCAATCTGATTCTGCCGCCGCTCTTATTCGAGGCGGCGCTCAATATTTCTGGCTCGGCGTTATTGGGGGATATCGTCCCAATCCTCGTCCTTTCGTTGTTTGGAACCGTGGTCGCTGCGGCTGTCACGGCCTCTGGAGCGATTTGGCTGCTGGGCTGGCCTGCGCCATCGGCGTTGGTGTTTGGAGCATTGATCGCGGCGACTGACCCAGTAGCGGTCATCGCAATGTTCAAGGACAACGGCCTCAAAGGACGCTTGCGTCTGCTTGTCGAAAGCGAGAGCCTGTTTAACGACGGCGTGGCGGCAGTGCTTTTCGTGATGGCTTTGGCCTGGGCGCAGTCCGCCCGAAACGCCCAAATCGATCTTGGGACAATCGGCGAATTGACGCGCATTGTTCTTGGAGGCATCGCCGTTGGGGCAATATGCGTTGGCGCTTCGATCTTGGTCGCCTGGCGTACCTCGGAACATTTGATCGAAGCCACCTTGACCACCGTTGCCGCCTTTGGCTCCTTCTTCCTTGCAGAACAGCTCCAGGTGTCGGGTGTGCTCGCCACCGTCACGACGGGCCTCATCATGGGCAATTTCGGCGTGTCGCCCACGGAGGAGAAGAGCTTTTTGAGTTCGAAAGGGCGGGAATTTATCCTCTCCTTCTGGGAATTTGCGGCGTTCCTCGCCAATTCGGTGGTCTTTCTGCTCATAGGCGTCGCTATCGCGACAATGCCGTTTGATGCTTACGGGATCGAGGTTCTCCCAGTTATGATTCTCATCACCCTCCTTGGCCGCGGCCTGACGGTGTATTCGCTCAGCCTGCTCTTTCTGCGCTCCCGCTGGGCGATCTCACTTAACGAGCAGCATATTCTTTGGTGGGGAGGGTTGCGTGGCGCCCTGGCGCTCGCTCTGGCGCTCTCCCTGCCGCCAATGCTGCCGTTGCGCGATGAAATCGTCGTCGTAACTTTTGGCGTGGTCGCTTTTTCGATTATCGTGCAGGGTCTGACGATGCCGCTGTTGATCAGGCGATTGGGCTTCTTGTCGAAATAGGGGCGACTGGTCGCGAGAAACCGCCCCGGAAGCGCCGCGTTCCGGACTCTCTGGCGACGGGGTTCTACAATCGACTCTCGCCCTAGATCGGGCGCGCGGGCGCCCTCGCGGAGCGACTATGCGCAATACGCGATGCGCGTCCAATTCAGCCTGCCAAACGGTTAGTTAGTAGCGGTAACTTACGCTTTCAGGCAACCGTCAGTCTTTATGCGATCCTTATGCGCACTGACGAGATTCCGAATAGACCCTTTACATCCTTTGCCGGCATATTCCCGCGGTTCCATTGGAACGGGAAAGGAATATGCGCGGGCTCCACGACGTCGCCTTCGGCGCTTTTGTTTTCGGGGTCCTTCTGGGCGTTTTTTTGCGCGCCCGCCGGCGCCTTTGAAGGAGCGCCGCGATTCCGGGAGACCAAAACTATTCGTCCGAGCGCCCCTTCATGCGGCCTTTACGCGCACGGGCTAAATTCCGAATGGAGTCTTTACATCCTTTGGCGGCATAACCCGCCGGCATCGAAACGGGAGGCAAGCATGCTCGATTTCATTTTCGTCGGTCTCGGCGTCATCGTCCTTTTGCTGATGGGCTTTTATGCGCGCGCCTGCGGTCGTCTTTGAGAGGAGCGCGTCATGTATGAACCCATCATTGGCTTGGGCGTCGCCATCTTGCTTGGCGCCTATCTCGTTTACACCCTGCTTCATCCCGAGAAGTTCTAGGAAACAGGCTCGGATTCTTCAGAGGATGCCGTCATGACTGCCATCGGATTGGCGCAGATCGCCATCGTGCTCGCGGCCGTAATCGCCGCGGCCATCCCGCTCAGCGCCTATATCGCTCGCGTGCTCGCGGGCGAGCGCACATTGCTGTCTCCAGTCCTCGCGCCGGTGGAACGCATTTTCTACAAGCTTTCCGGGGTCGATCCGGCGCGGGAGCAGAGCTGGCTCGTTTACACGATCGCCATGCTCGCCTTCAGCCTGGTCGGCTTCGCCTCGCTCTATGCGCTGCAGCGGCTGCAGAACATTCTGCCGCTCAATCCGTCGGGTTTCGATGGCGTGCCGGCTGATCTCGCCTTTAATACCTCTGTGAGTTTCCTCACCAACACGAACTGGCAGAACTACGCCGGCGAGACGACGATGAGTTCATCTCACGCAGATGCTCGGATTGACGGTTCACAATTTCGTCTCCGCCGCGACCGGCCTCGCGATGGCTTTCGCTTTGGTGCGCGGATTCTCCCGCGCCGAATCGACGACGGTCGGCAATTTCTGGGTCGATCTGACGCGCTCGACGCTTTACGTGCTGTTGCCGCTGTCGATCATCGTCGCGCTCGTTCTCGTCGCGCTCGGCGTTCCGCAGACCCTCGCCGGCTCTATCGAAGCAACGACGCTTGAAGGCGCCAAGCAGATCATCTCCATCGGCCCCATGGCGAGCCAAGAGGCGATCAAGGAACTCGGCACAAACGGCGGCGGCTTCTTCAACGCCAACTCCGCGCACCCCTTTGAGAGCCCCAACGCCTGGTCCAATATGCTTGAAATATGGGCCTTGCTGGTCATTCCCTTCGCGGCGGCCTTCGCCTTCGGACGGGCGGTCTTTGATTTCCGCCAGGGGCGCGCGATCGCCGTCACCATGCTGATCGTGCTCGCCTCCGGCGTTCTCGTCGCCTATTGGGCCGAGGCCAACGGCAATCCTTTGCTGGCCGCGATCGGCGTCGATCCGTCGCCGGGCAATATGGAAGGCAAGGAGGTGCGCTTTGGCGTCGCCACCAGCGCCTTATTCGCGGCCTCGACGACGGGGACCAGCTGCGGCGCGGTCAATTCGATGCATGACTCCTTCATGCCGTTCGGCGGACTGATCCCCTTGTTTAACATGCTGATGGGCAGCATCGCCCCGGGCGGCGTCGGCGCCGGGCTTTATGGCTTCCTGGTTCTCGCCGTCATTGCCGTCTTCGTCGCCGGCCTCATGGTCGGTCGCACGCCGGAATATCTCGGCAAGAAGATCGAAGCGCGCGAGATGAAACTCGCCATGCTGGCGGTGCTCATCTATCCGCTCACCGTCCTCGGCTTCTCGGCGGCGTCGGTGATGTTGCAGACCGGCCTCGCCAGTCTGAACAACGCCGGCCCGCACGGCCTCTCGGAAATCCTCTACGCTTTCGCCTCGGCCAACGACAACAACGGCTCGGCCTTCGCGGGGCTCAGCGGCAATACGCCTTGGTACAACACGACGCTTGGCCTCGCCATGCTTTTCGGCCGCTTCGCTTTTGTCGTCCCGGTGCTGGCGATGGCGGGCTCCTTTGCGGCGAAGAAGAAGGCGCCGGCTTCGGCGGGCACGTTCCCGACGCATGGGCCGCTGTTTGTCGGACTGCTGATCGGCGTCATCGTCATCCTCTATCTGCTCCAATATTTCCCGGCGCTCGCGCTCGGTCCGATCGTGGAGCACTTCCTGCTGCAAGCCGGCAAAGCCTTCTGAGCGGAGTTTCGTCCATGTCTCATAAAGTCGTCGCTCCTGGCCTTTTCGATCCGGCCATCATCAAGCGCGCCTCGATCGACGCGTTCCGAAAGCTCGATCCGCGCCAACTGGCGCGCAATCCCGTCATCTTCGTCACCGAGGTCGTCTCGGCTTTCGTGACCTTGATTTTTCTTCGCGACCTCATCGCGCAGAACGGAACCGCGCTGTTCACCGGCCAGATCGCAGCCTGGCTGTGGTTCACCGTGCTCTTCGCTAATTTCGCTGAAGCCGTGGCGGAGGGGCGCGGGAAGGCGCAGGCCGACGCTCTGCGCAAGACCCGCTCGGATACGCGCGCCAAGCGATTGATCGACCCGAGTGGAAAAAGCGGCATGAAAGACGTCGTCGAGGGCGTTTCCGCGCTCGATCTGAAAATCAGCGACGTGGTTCTCGTCGAGGCCGGCGATCTCATTCCGGGCGATGGCGAAATCATCGAGGGCGTCGCCTCCGTCAATGAGTCGGCCATCACAGGCGAGTCCGCGCCGGTCATTCGCGAAGCTGGCGGCGACCGTTCGGCCGTTACGGGCGGCACGACGGTTCTCTCGGATTGGATCAGGGTGAAGATCACGGCGGCGCCCGGCTCGACCTTCATCGACCGCATGATCGCGCTTGTCGAAGGCGCCGAGCGTCAGAAGACGCCGAACGAACTCGCTCTGTCGATCCTGCTGTCCGGTCTCACGATCATTTTCCTGATCGTCTGCGTGACGCTTGTGGCCGCTCGCCGGCTATTCGGGAACGGTTCTTTCGGTGACGGTGCTCATCGCCCTGTTGGTCTGCCTGATCCCCACGACCATCGGCGGTCTTTTGTCGGCGATCGGCATCGCCGGCATGGATCGGTTGATCCGCTTCAATGTCATCGCCACCTCCGGCCGCGCGGTGGAGGCGGCGGGCGACGTCGACACCTTGTTGCTCGACAAGACCGGCACCGTCACCTTCGGCAATCGTATGGCGGATGAGTTCATCCCGGTCGGGGGCGTATCGGAACGCGCCCTTGCCGAAGCGGTTTTGCTCGCTTCTCTTTCGGACGAAACCCCGGAAGGCCGTTCGATCGTCGCTCTGGCGATGAGCCGCTACGGCCTTGCGGAGCCTAAAATCGGCGGGGACGCGCGGATCGTGCCCTTTTCCGCCCACACGCGCATTTCGGGCGTTGATCTTCCTGGGCGCTCGCTGCGCAAGGGCGCGGTCGATTCGGTCGTCGCCCATGCGGGCTTGTCTAATAATTACGCCCCTGAAGACTTCAAACGGACCGTCGAACGCATCTCTCGCGCCGGCGGCACGCCGCTCGCCGTGTCGGAGAACGGGCGAGTGCTCGGCGTCGTTCATCTCAAGGATATCGTCAAACCCGACATCAAGGACAGGTTCGCGGCATTGCGCGCGATGGGCATCAAGACGGTCATGGTGACGGGCGACAATCCGCTTACGGCGGCGGCGATCGCCTCGGAAGCAGGCGTCGACGATTTCATTGCGCAGGCGACGCCCGAGGACAAGCTCACCTATATCCGCAAGGAGCAACAAGGCGGCCGCCTTATCGCCATGTGCGGCGACGGCACCAATGACGCGCCGGCGCTGGCGCAAGCCGATGTCGGCGTCGCCATGCAGACCGGCACGCAGGCCGCCCGCGAAGCGGGCAATATGGTCGATCTCGATAGCGATCCGACCAAGCTCATCGAAATCGTCGCCATCGGCAAGCAATTGCTGATGACGCGCGGATCGCTGACGACCTTCTCGATCGCCAACGACGTCGCCAAATATTTCGCGATCATCCCGGCGTTGTTCGTCGTCACCTATCCCGAGCTCGAAGCGATCAACGTCATGAAGCTCGCCTCGCCGCAATCGGCCATCCTCTCGGCGGTCATCTTCAACGCCTTGGTCATCATCGCGCTGATCCCGCTCGCTTTGAAAGGCGTCGCCTATCGCCCCGTCGGCGCCGCCGCGCTTCTGCGCCGTAACCTGCTGATCTATGGCCTCGGCGGCCTCGTCGCGCCGTTCATCGGCATCAAGCTCATCGACGTCGCCGTCTCGGTTTTGCATCTGGCTTGAGGAGCCCATCATGTTGGCCCAACTGCGTCCCGCGATCGTGATGATCGTATTATTCACCGCCCTGACGGGCCTTGCTTACCCGCTGGCGATTACCGGCGTCGCGCAACTCGCTCTATCCGGACAAAGCCAATGGCAGCGTCATCGAGCGCGACGGAAAAATTGTCGGCTCGTCCCTGATTGGTCAGAACTTCGCCTCCGACCGCTACTTCCATGGCCGGCCCTCGGCGACTGTTGCGCCAGATCCCGCCGACCCGAGCAAGACCGTCGACGCGCCATACAACGCCGCGAATTCGGCGGGCTCCAACCTCGGCCCGACCTCGAAAAAGCTCATCGACCGCGTCAACGCCGCGATCGAGGCGGAGTTCGCGGCCGGTCGTATCGACATGGTCGCCGCGGACGCCGTCACGACCTCCGCCTCGGGCCTCGATCCGCACATCTCGCCGCAATTCGCGCTGGCGCAGGTTCCGGCGATCGCCAAGGCGCGCAATCTGCCGGAAGACAGGGTTCGCGCTCTGGTGGAGGAGCGCGCCGAACAGCGCTTCGCCGGGCTCATCGGCGAGCCGCGCGTCAACGTGCTTCTGCTTAATCTCGCGTTGGACGAGCTGCGCTAGAAAAAGAGAGAACCCGGACCGGAATTCGTACTCGTGACGGACCGGTTCGGACCGCCGCCGGAAGCTCATCTTCTGATCGAAGAATCGAGGGTGTCATGACTGTACGTTGCTTGGATCAAGTTGCTCCTTTTGTCACTGTCGATGGTTGGCGTCGTACGTCTGTTGGTGGTCCTATTTGTGGGCGACGACACAGTCGGTCCGGCAATCGGTCGCATCATGCGAGACTTTAAGATCTCGTCTGGGATCGACGCCGGGAAGCAAGAAGACTCCTCCGAATCGCCAAAATCCGCCCACTGATCGATCGACTAGGCCAGGCGTCCCGCGATCATCGAGGAGCTTGCCAAGCCATGACTCTCTTAGGCTGGATCGAAATCCTTCTGGTTCTGGCGCTGGTCCTGGGTTCGGCTTGGCCGCTTGGCGTTTTCATGGCCGATGTCTTCGCTGAGCGAAGAAACTTTCTCTCCCCGATCGTCGGGCCGCTCGAACGAAGCTTCTATCGACTGTCGGGGGTCGATCCCGAAGAAGAGCAGGACTGGCTCAGTTACACATTGTCCATGCTGGCTTTTGTCGCCGGATGTTTTCTGGCCCTCTATGCAATTTTACGACTTCAGGCCGTCCTCCCGTTCAATCCCGAAGCGCGAAGCGCCGTCGCCCCCGATCTCGCCTTCAACACGGCGATTAGCTTCATCACCAACGCCAATTGGCAGGCTTATGCCGGCGAGACGACGATGAGCCATTTCACTCAAATGGCTGGTCTCACCACCCACAATTTCCTCGATACTGCGGTGGCCATGTCATTGGCTGTCGGACTGGTGCGGGCCTTCGCACGCAGTGAGAGCGGCGCGATCGGCAATTTCTGGGTCGATATGACCCGAGCGACGCTTTATGTCTTGCTGCCGATTTCTATCCTGGTTGCGCTGACTTTCGTCGCGTTTGGCATGCCACAGACGTTGCAGGGGGCGTTCGCGGCGACGACCCTCGAAGGCGCACGGCAGACGATTGCCGTTGGACCAGTGGCGAGCCAGGAAGCTATCAAACTGCTCGGAAACAATGGCGGCGGATTTTTCAACGCCAATTCAGCCCATCCATTCGAGAATCCAAACGCTTGGTCGAATATGATCGAGTGTTGGAGCCAGCTCGTTCTGCCCGTGGCGTTCGTTTTCGCATTTGGCCGCTTGGTGGGCGACACGCGGCAGGGACGTAGCTTGCTCGCCGCGATGCTGGTTATCTTTCTCGTTGGTCTCGCGATACTCTATCGGGCGGAGGCTAACGGCAACCCGCTTCTGACGGAGATCGGCGTCGATCCAGCCGGCGGCAATCTGGAAGGGAAGGAGATGCAATTCAGCCAGGCCAGCGCAGCGCTGTTCGCGGTCGCGACGACTGGAACTGGAACTGGCGCCGCGAATGCGACCTTCGACTCGCTGACGCCGATCGGCGGCCTTGTTCCGCTATTCAATCTCCTGATGGGGTGTATCGCGCCGGGCGGCGTAGGAACCGGCCTCTACGGCATTCTTCTCCTTGCCATCCTTTCGGTCTTTATCGCCGGGCTCATGGTGGGCCGTACGCCCGAATACCTCGGCAAGAAAATCGAGGCGCGGGAAATGAAATTCGCGATTCTTGCGCTGTTCCTTGCGCCTGCGCTCGTGCTGGGCTTCGCCGCGGTCTCCGTCAGTCTGAAAATCGCTCTCGACAGCCTTGGCAATGCGGGCCCACATGGATTCAGCGAGATTCTTTACGCTTACGCTTCGACGGCCTCGGACAACGGCTCGGCGTTTGGCGGACTTGCCATAAACACGCCCTGGTTCAACACCACGACCGGGATTGTCATGCTATTGGGGCGCATCGCGAGCGTCGTGCCCATCATGGCCATTGCCGGCTCGCTCGCCCTGAAGAAAAAGATTCGACCGTCGGCCGGCACGTTTCCGACGCATGGGCCGCTCTTCGTCGTCCTTCTTCTCTTCGTTGTGCTGATCGTCACCTTGCTTCAGTTCTTTCCCGTCATCACGCTTGGTCCATTGGTCGAACATGCGCTCATGATGGCTGGTCGGACATTTTGATCGAGTCGGGGCCTTTGCTCTGCTATTAAAAAGCTTGGCCCTATTCTGATGCCGGCAGCCTGGCGAAAGAAGCTCGAGAATCCGCGATATGGCGCAGCCGGAGAAAAACTTCGATCGCCGACCTGATCCGGACGCGCTGCTCGCGCTAGCGGATCGCGAGGAACGAGGAAAGCTGCGCGTATTTCTGGGTGCGGCGCCTGGCGTCGGCAAGACCTACGCCATGTTGGCGAAGGCGCGCGCCTTGAAGGCGGACGGCGTCGATGTCGTGGTCGGTCTGGCGGAGACGCATGGGCGACGCGAAACCCAGGTTTTGACCGAAGGGCTCGAAATCCTGCCGCGCCGCAAGATCGATTATCGGGGCAGGGTCCTCGAGGAGTTCGACATAGACGCCGCATTGGCGCGTAAGCCCAAGCTCATTATCGTCGACGAGCTCGCCCACACCAATGCGCCGGAAAGCCGCCATCCCAAACGCTGGCAGGATGTCGAGGAACTGCTGGACGCGGGCATCGATGTTTGGACGGCTCTCAACATTCAGCATCTCGAGAGCCTGGCCGACGTCGTGTCGCGCATCACCGGCGTCGTCGTGCGCGAAACTGTGCCCGATCGAGTCATACAGGACGCAGCGGATGTCGTCGTCGTCGACATTACGCCGGACGAACTCATCCAAAGATTGAAGGAAGGCAAGGTCTATCTCCCCGAGACCGCGATCCGGGCCACGCGGAATTTCTTTACGCCCGGCAATCTCACCGCTTTGCGCGAACTCGCTTTGCGGAGCACCGCGGACCGGGTTGACGACCAGATGGTCGATTACCTGCGGCAGAACGCCATCGAAGGGCCCTGGGCGACCTCGGAGCGCTTGCTGGTTTGCGTCGGCGTGGACTCTTCCTCGGACGTGGTCGTGCGCACGGCGGCGCGCCTTGCGACCGGCCTTAACGCAGAATGGACGGCAATTTACGTCGAGCGGCCCGGACATGAGGAAACAGACCCTTCGCGCGCCAAGAGCGTCGCACGACGCCTTGAGGCTGGCCGAGCGGCTTGGCGCGACGATCGAGCGCCTATCAGCCTATGACCTTGCCGGAGAAGTGCTTCGTTTCGCACGAAGGGAGAATGTGACGCAGATCGTCGTGGGGCGGTCACGCGCCGGTTTGCTCGCTCGCCTGTTGCGACGGTCTCTGACCGAAGAAATAGTCCGGCGGTCGAAGGATATCGCCGTCTATGTGGTGACGGAGGTTCAAGCGGAATCGGTCGTCGAGCGACGACCTCTGTTGCCTTCAGCGCGCCGGGAATTTTGGATCGGCATGGGCGCCGCGCTTGTATCGGTCGCAATCGCGGCGGGTTTGGCGCATTCGCTGGAGTCGTGGCTGCGCCTACCCAACCTGTCGATGATGTTTCTCATCCCGGTGATATTCTGCGCGGTCCGCTTCGGATTGTGGACGGCGATCGCCGCGTCGGTTCTATCTTTTTTCGCTTTCGATTTCTTCTTTGTCGATCCTCGCTACGAATTTACGATTTCGCAGCCGCATGAGTTTTTCTCGCTCATCGTCTTTCTTGTCGTCGCCTTCATAACGGCGATGCTCGCGAGCAGGGCGCGCGAGCATTCTCTCGGCATGGGCAAAAGGGTGCAAGCGGCCCAGTCCATGTTCGAGTTCTCGCGCAAACTTTCCGGAGCGGCGAAGCTCGACGACGTTCTTTGGGCCGCCGCCGTCCACGCGCAGAAGGCCCTCGATGCGCGATGTATCGTGTTGCTGAGGCCAGATGACGGAGAATTGAACATCTGCGCCGCATGGCCGCCGATGGATCAATTGGGCGCAGGGGAAGCTAGCGCGGCCCGTTGGACGCTGAATAAGTCCGAGCCGGCCGGCTGGAGAACCGGAACCCTGCCCAATGTGCGATTTCAGTTTCGTCCGCTTGCAACTTCGCGCGGCGTCGTTGGCGTGTGCGGGGTCGAGCCGAAGATCGCCGAAGAGCCGCTTTCGGCGCAGGACGAAAGCATGTTGACGTCTATCCTCGAACAAACCGCGATCGCGATCGATCGCGCCTTGCTGGTCAATGAATCGGTCAAGGCCGCGGCTCTCGAGGAAAATGAGAAGCTGCGCACGATGCTTCTCGCATCGCTTTCCCATGATTTGCGAACGCCGCTCGCCTCGATCACAGGCGCGGTCACCAGCCTGCTGCAGCTTGGCGACAAGATGCCGGCCCAGGACAGGCGGGACTTGCTAATCTCGATCGAGGAGGAAGCGGGCCGACTTAGTCGTTTCGTCGCCAATCTGCTCGATATGTCGCGCATTGAGTCGGGGGCGCTCGCGCCTCGACGCGATTTGGTCGATGTCGCCGATGTCGTGCGCAGCGCGGTCGCTCGGTGCCGCAAAGTCTTTCCCGAGCAAGAGATCGCCCTCAGCATCGCGCGGGATTTGCCATTCATCCGCGCCGACGCCAACCTGCTCGCGCAAGTGCTGTTCAATCTGCTCGACAATGCACATAAATACGGTGGGGACTCCGGCGCAATCATTCATGCGAGGCGCGAAGGAGAGGACGTCGTCGTTACGGTCACCGACGAGGGACCCGGCGTAAAGCCCGCCGATCTCGAACGCATCTTCGAAAAATTCTATCGGGGCGGTCGCCCCGATGGCCGCAAGGCCGGAACCGGACTCGGCCTTTCGATTTGTCGTGGCCTTGTTGAAGCGATGGGAGGAACGATCATTGCGCAAAGCCCGGCGATCCGTAGGCGCGGCACGCGCATCGTCCTGCGTTTTCCCGTTTCCGAGCAGCCGCGAGAGGGCATGACGGCATGAGCGCCATTCGCGTTCTCGTCGTCGACGACGAGCCACAAATCCATAGATTTCTCCGTCCTGCGCTGACGGCGTGCGGCTATGAGGTAGAGATGGCGGAGACAGGCAGAGAGGCCTTGCGGCGCATCGCCACCGCCGCTCCCGACGTGGTCGTTTTAGACCTCGGCCTTCCAGACATGGATGGCAAGGCGGTCTTGCGGGAGGTCCGCAGCTTCTCGAAGATTCCGATTATCGTTCTATCGGCGCGAGACCAAGAGGCCGAGAAAATCCTGGCGCTCGACGCTGGCGCTGACGATTACGTCGAAAAGCCATTTGCGATCGGAGAATTCATGGCTCGGCTGCGCGCCGCCTTGCGCCACGCAATGCATGGCGAACGCGAGCCGGCGCGGATCGAGACCGGAGGGCTTTGCATCGATTTCGTCAAACGTCTCGTGACGAAGAATGGCGTTGCGGTGAAATTGACGCCAAAAGAATATGATGTTCTGGCGATGCTCGCGAGTCACGCGGGCCGCCTTTTGACCCACCGGCAATTGCTCACCGCCGTATGGGGGCGGGCTCATCAGGAGGATACGCAATATCTGCGCGTCTTCATCGGCCAGCTACGCGCTAAAATCGAGGAGGACTCCTCGGAGCCTCGACTCGTATTGACAGAACCAGGGATGGGATATCGATTCACTGATGTCGACCAGTGACGACTTTGGGCGTCTATCTTATTCAGTAAAACCTAGAGAGCCCCAATTCGAGAGACGTTGGGCCGCCAGGCGACAGATCTCGCGGAGAAAGCGCGATCGAGAATTATGTATCCCTATTGTTTTTATTTGGTGAGCGCGCCGGGGCTCGAACCCGGGACCCCCTGATTAAAAGTCAGGTGCTCTACCGACTGAGCTACGCGCTCGCTCCAATAGCGGCGGTGTTGGCGACCGCCGCGAATTCGACGGAGCGGGTCGGTCCGCTCGGCCGCGCGGTCGCTCTCATCCGCTTGGCGATCAACTACCGGCCGGCGGCGGGCGGGTCAACCCCGACGGATCGGGCGGGCGCTGGGTCACGCCATCGTCTTGGCGATCAACGCGACGATCCCAAATACGACCGCCGCGATCACGGTCGTTATCGCCGCTTTTTTTAGGAGCTGCGGAGCGGCTGGCGCGCCGGGGTCCGCGCCTTCCGGGCGTTCCTGGCCCGCTTCTTCCGACGAGCGGACGCCCAGCGGCAGCACGGCGAACAGCACGATCCACCAGATCGTGAGATAGATCGCCGCCGCGAGGGGCAGGGGGAAGGGCATTTCGCCTAAGCCTGTTCGAGTTCGATCAAGGCGCCGCAGAAATCCTTGGGGTGTAGGAACAGCACCGGCTTGCCATGGGCGCCGATCCTCGGCTCGCCGTCGCCGAGCACGCGCGCGCCGGAGGCGGTCAGCTGGTTGCGCGCCGCGAGGATGTCGTCGACCTCATAGCACAGATGATGGATGCCGCCCGCTGGATTTTTCGTGACAAAGCCGGCGATGGGCGAGTTCTCGCCATAGGGCTCGAGCAATTCGATCTTAGTGTTGGGCAACTCCACGAACACGACCGTAACGCCATGTTCGGGGAGGCTCTCGGGGTGCGAGACCTTCGCGCCGAGCGCGTCGCGGTAGACGGCGGAAGCTTTTTCGACGCTGCCTACGGCGATGGCGACATGGTTTAGACGGCCGATCATTTTCACCTTCCTGGAGAATAGCTGTGCAGCGCCAATAAGCGCCCTAGGGCGCAATTTCAACCGTCGTGGGCTGGTTGGCTGACTAGGAGAGGCGGAGAGCGGCGATTTCGGCGCGCAGCGGCGCGAGCCGTGGATCTACGCTGACGAAGGCGCATAAGGCGCAGCCGTCCCTGAGGCCGCGCTTGATCGCCTCCAGCGCGTCGGCGCGTCGACCGAGCGCCAGGATTGCGGCGGCGAGGAAACAGGGTGGGGCGTAAACATCCTTGGCTTCGGTCAGCGCACGAACGAGCGCATCCGCCTCCTCGGCGCGGCCGGCGCAAGCCAGCGCATAGGCGAGCACGGTCAGGTGGAATGGATCTTCAGGACTCATGTCGACGGAGCGGCGCGCAGAGACGATCGCCGACTCATGAAGCCCGCGGAGACTATCGGCGATGGATATCACCGAACGCAGCGTCGCGGCGTCCGGCCTCAAATCCAACCCCTCGCGCGCAAGACGCAGGGCGCGGTCGAAATCGCCGGCGCAGAGCGCGAGCCACGCGTGCAGCGTCAGCAATTCCTGGTTGAGCGGCGAGGCGGCAAGGCCTGCCTCGCAGTCCGTGACGGCGTCGTCGAGCCGGCCGACGGCCGGCAGCAACCAGCTGCGATAGGCGCGCGCCTTGCCATAGAGGGGATCGTCGGCGACGGCGCGGTCGAGCAGCGCCAGCCCCTCGGCGAAATGACCCCTCAGCGCGCCGCGCGCCCACCCAAGCACGGCGCGCGCGGGCGTATGGTCCGGCGCGATGTCGAGCGCCCGGATCGCTGCTTCTTCGATCATCGCGGCGGCCTCCGCGGGGCGCAGAAACCCGTGAATGGCGCGACCAGCGACGATATCGGCCGAAAGCGACCAGATCGCGGCGCTGTCCGCGTCGAGTTCGGCCGCCGCGACGATCGCCTCATGGGCGCGCGCGAAACCGTCGCGTGTGCGATTGCCGGCAAGTTCATAGGCCGTTTGCCATAGATCGAGAACGTGGGATTCGGGCGAGGCTGCGACGCGATGGAATGGCGCGGCGTCGATGTTGACGGTTTCAACGGGCGCGCGCAGCGACAGGCCGCGCCCATAAGCAGTGGCGATCAAATCGCCGCCGCCGGCCTCGCGCAGCGGTTTGCGCAGCAGATAGGCGCATCGATC
Organism: uncultured Alphaproteobacteria bacterium; assembly: GCA_963706255.1. GTDB lineage: Bacteria > Pseudomonadota > Alphaproteobacteria > Rhizobiales > Beijerinckiaceae > Methylocystis. Next base: position 14,208 of record CAVPMJ010000029.1, read on the forward strand.
GATTAAATCGTCGGACGCCAGGCGGCCCGGCCAAAGCCGTGCGGCGATTTCACCCTTGGTGACGACGGCGCCGCGAGAGTCGAGCAGCAATTCGAGAAGCTGGCGCGCTTGCGGTCCAAGATGGATGCGCGTGCCGTCGCGCTGCAAGCCCCCTTGCGCGCTATAGCTGAACCCTGCAAATCTCCGAACTGACTCGCCCATGACCCCCCCTGAAAACGCCGGATGATCGCAATCCGATGCGTTTTCGGCAAGAGGGCGCGCGGTTTAAGTGTCCAGAGTTACGCAGCTTTTTTATGCGCTGCGCCGCAGGCGCTTCGAGCGGCCCAAAAAAGAAACGCCGGACGTACCTCCGGTCCGGCGTTTGAACTTCCCATTTACACATACGCGCTGGAAAGCTCCGCGCAGGATATGCGCGCCAAAATTGACGGCAAGATGACGATTGCGGCGGCGCGCGGCTGCGTTCAGGCGCCGCGCGGGTTCTTGTCCCCTCTCCCCCAGACCAGCAACAGCAGGGCGAGCGCCGCCGCCGCCGCGAGCAGAAAATAAGGCGCGCGCGACATCAAGGAGCGCCCGCCCACGGTGAAGGGGAATCGCGACACCCAATGTTCGCCATTGGGCCCGTCGACGGTGACGATCCCGACATAGTCGCCGGTTTCCTTGAAAACATGCTCGAAATTCAGCGTTCCCGCCGGATAGATCTTCGGCGGCAGATAGGCGACGGTGACGGCGTCAAGCTGCGCCTGCTCGTCCGCTTCGCCGACATTGCGCACGATGCGGAAATCAGTGGTCATCGCCCGCATCTCGTCTTGGGCGTAGTCGAGCACGAAGATCGTGTCGCCCGTCGTCGGAATGTCCTCGCAGAACTTCTTTCGCGAAGCCGCGGGCTGGTAGCCTGTAAAATACATGAAGTCGGGCCCGACCCTCAGCACGCAGGCTTCCTGCTGGAGCCGCATCGCGCCATGGGCGCGCGCGCTTGGCGCAGGCGCCGTGAGCAGCGCCGCCATCAAGCCGAAACAAAGAGCGTTAAGGCGCTTGCGCATGCCGTCCTCCCATATGCCATGGGCTGGACGGCGCCCCCGCGCGCGCCCTTGAGAGGCGCAGCGGCGGCGGAAGGCCGGGCTTGGCAGCTTTACGCGTCCTTCAAGGCGCGCTCGGCGGCGTCGATATTCACGCCGGCGTATTCCGCCGCATCTCATCCAGCCGCATCATGTTCTAAAACTGCGCCTCGCCCGCCAGGACAAGCCCCGCTGGCGCGGCGCGCTTGGATCATAGGTTGCGCGTCTTCTCGCTCCCGATCAAGATCGTTTTCGCGCTCGCCGTGGCGGCGCGCCGCCGCCTGCGATAGGCTGCGCGAAGAAAAACGCGCCAGAGGCGAAAAAGATGCGTGCGGCTCGTAATCTCTTGTTCCTGGTATCCCTTTCACTGACGTCGGCGCCAGCCGTCGCCGCCGATCTCAATGATTATCCGACCTCGGCGCGCGCCGACTATGTCTTTGGCTGCATGAAGGCGAATGGCGACACACGGCTGTCGCTCGAACAATGCTCATGCTCGATCGATATTATCGCCACCATACTGCCCTATGAGCGCTACGTTACCGCCGAGACCGTGGCGAGCGTCAACCAGCAGGCCGGCCAGGTCGGCGCGCTGATGCGCAACACCGGCGCGGCGCGCGACGTTCTCGACGAATTGCGCCGCGCCCAAGCTGAGGCGCAAGTAAGGTGTTTCTAGCGCACACCAGGTTTGGCATACGGAGGGGCCATGTTTTTTCTAATTTTAGGCATTGCGATCTTTCTTGGCGTCCACACCTTTGCGACCTTCCGAGAAGCGCGCGCGGAGATGGTCGAGCGTTACGGCTTGCAGCGCTACAAGGGCGCCTATGCGCTGATCGCCGCCATTGGCCTTGCGCTCATCGTCTTCGGCTTCATCCGCTATCGCGCCGAGGGGTTGATCCCGGTCTGGACGCCGCCGTCGTGGACGCGCCATCTCGCCATGCCGCTCGTCTGGTTCGCCTTCGTCGCGCTCGCGAGCCGGCGCGCCCCGCCGGGGCGCATCAGGGGTTGGCTGCGCCATCCCACGCTCGTGGCGATCAAGAGCTGGGCGCTGGCGCATCTTCTCGTCAATGGCGATCTCGGCGGCATGATCCTGTTCGGCTCATTCCTCGCCTGGGCGGTCTATGACCGTATCGCCGTGAAGAAGCGCGGCGATTTGGGCGCGGCGCGGCTCGACGCCTTCACCCGCGGCGATGCGATCGCCGTCGGCGCCGGCACGGCGATTTACGCCCTTGTCCTCGTTCTGCACCCCTGGCTCTTCGGCGTCGCCGCGCTGCCGGGCTGATCATAGCAAGCGCAAGATGAGGCCGGCGCCGACGCAAATAGCCAGCGTCGGCGCGAGGCCGAAGCGCAGCATGACGCCCGCTGCGGCCGAGAGCGCCAGGGCTTTGAGATCGACGCTCGCGAGCACGGGCAGCTCAATAGGCAGGCTTGCCGGCGTCCAATGGGCGCCAAAGAGGAAGTGGGTTGCAAACCACGTGGCAAGATTGGCGATGACCCCGACCACCGCGGCGGCGATGGCCGCGAGGACGCTGGCGAGCGCTTTATTGCCATGCAGCCGCTCGACAAAGGGCGCGCCGGCGAAAATCCACAAGAAGCAGGGCGCGAAAGTTACGTAAGTCGCGAGCAACCCGCCGAGCGCGCCGGCGGCAAGCGGCGGCAGCGCCCCGTGATTGCGGAACGCCGCCATGAAGCCCACGAATTGCACGACCATGATGAGCGGTCCGGGCGTCGTTTCCGCCATGCCGAGCCCATCGAGCATTTCGGCCGGCGTGAGCCAGTGGAAGCGGTCTACCGCCTGCTGTGCGACATAGGACAGCGCCGCATAGGCGCCGCCGAAAGTGACGACAGCCATTTTCGAGAAGAAAATCGCAATGCGCGCGTAAACGTCCTCGACGCCGAATGCGAGCGCAAGCGCGGCGACGGGGACAAGCCAGAGCGCGGCGAAGAGCGCCACGACTCCAACTGTCCGCCGTGTGGGAGGCAGACGAGCGCCCGCGTCGGCGGGAAGCGGCGAGTCGTCGCCGCCTGCGTGACCCGTAAGCGCAAAGGCCGCGAAGCCGGCGCGAGCGCCGAAGAAGCCGATCAGCCCAGCGGCGGCGACAATCAGCGGAAAGGGCGCGTTGAAAAAGAAGATCGACACGAAGGCGGCGACTGCGATCGCCTGTTGCGCACGATTTTTCAACGCGCGCTTGCCGAGCCGCCAGATCGCGGCGACGACCAGCGCAAGCACCGCCGCCTTCAGGCCGAAGAAGGCGCCGGCGATGGCGGGCGTCGCGCCGATAGCTGGCGTAAATGACGCTCAGCGCCATGATCGCGGCGACGCCGGGCAGCACAAAGAGGCCGCCGGCGATCAGTCCGCCCAAGGTCCCATGCATCAGCCAGCCGATATAGGTCGCAAGCTGCTGCGCCTCCGGCCCGGGCAGCAACATGCAAAAATTCAGCGCATGCAGGAAACCTCGTTCCGAAATCCATTTTTTCTGGTCGACGAGGACGCGATGCATAAGCGCGATCTGCCCCGCCGGCCCGCCGAAACTCAACAGTGCGATATGCAGCCACACGCGCGTCGCTGCGCCAAGAGAAACGGGCGTAGATAGGCTGGAGATTTCCGGCAATGATTCAGGCGGCCGTTCGGGCGTCGTTTCCCGCTGGGGGCTCTTCATTTGGAGGCGCGCCCACGCTTTGAGCTTGCCATGGCCAGCGGCCTTCGAGCTCCACCTCCATCGTAAAGCTCATCGCGGTCCGTATCATCACGATCAAGCCAAGGACGAAAACATTTTCAAAGCTAGGATGTTCGACAGAGACCGTTCGGACGATGTCCCCGCCGACCAAAAACTCCAGTCCCAGCAGAATCGATCTGCCCACATTCCTGCGGTAGTCGCGATAGGCCAGGCCGCGGTCTTTCCAGCGGATCAGATAGGCGAGGGTTGATATGGACGCGCCGATAAAAATGATCAGAACCCCGGCGACGTCGAGGATCAGCCCCGCGGCGTTAATGAACTCTCGGAAATTGTTGAGGTAGGGCACTAGCGTTTCACCTTCATTCGCCGGCACCGACAAGCCGCGCCAGCGCCTTCGCTCGACCGATCAGCGGCATCAGCGCGGCCAGTTCCGGTCCGCTTTCTTCGCCCGTCAGCGCCAGCCGCAGCGGATGGAAGAGCGCCTTGCCTTTGCGCCCGGTCGCCGTCTTGATGTCGCTCGTCCAGGCCGCCCATGTGGTCTCGTCCCAAGGTTCGGCCGGCAGCAGTTGCGCGGCGTCGTTGAGAAAGGCGGCGTCTTCCCGTATCGGTTCGATCTCGCCTTCGATCACTCGCCACCATGTCAAAATATCGTCGAAGCGCGCAAGATTGCCGCGCGCCGCGCGCCACAGCGGTTCGGCCTTATGTCCGACGATCGTTAACGCTTCGAGACGGTCGCGCACGTCCTCATATTCGTAAAGCGCCAATGTGCGATGCGTCAGCGTCGCAAGGTCCTGCGGATCGAAGCGCGCCGGATTGCGCGACACATGCGCGAGGTCGAAGCTTCGGGCGAGTTCGTCGAGCGAGCGCACGGCGTGAACATTGTCCGAAGAGCCGGTCAGAGTCGCCAGCGCCGCGACGGCAAGCGGCTCATAGCCCTCTTCGCGCAGCGCGGCGACGGAGAGCGATCCCGTCCGCTTCGACAGGCCTTCGCCGCCGGCGCCGACCAATAGATTGTGATGCGCGAAGATGGGCGCCGCCGCCTGCGGCGCCAGCGCTTTGAAGAGCTGCAACTGTACGGCGGTGTTGGTGACGTGATCCTCGCCGCGAATGACATGGGTGATCTGCATGTCGATATCGTCGGCGACCGAGGGCAATGTGTAGAGGAAGCTGCCGTCCTCGCGGATCAGCACCGGGTCGGACAGTCCCGCGCTGTCGATATGCGCCGGCCCGCGAATGAAATCGTTCCATTCGACGACGCCTGGCTCAAGCTTGAAGCGCCAATGCGGGCGCCGACCCTGCGCCTCGAGATCGGCGCGCTCGGCTGCGGTCAAGCGCAGGGCGGCGCGATCGTAAACAGGCGGCAGGCCGCGCGCCTGCTGCATCTTGCGGCGTTTCTCGAGTTCGTCCGGCGTCTCATAGCAGGGGTAGAGCCGTCCGGATTGGCGCAGCCTGTCCGCAGCCGCCTGATAAAGCGGGACGCGCTCGGACTGACGAAAAACCGCATGCGGCGTGACGCCGAGCCAGGCCAGATCGATCTCGATCGCGCGCGCGAATTCCTCGGTGGACCTAGCGAAATCAGTGTCATCGAACCGTAGCGCGAATCGGCCATGGTGCGCGACGGCGAATAGGAAATTGAATAGCGCGACGCGCGCGTTGCCGATGTGGATGCGGCCGGTCGGCGAGGGCGCGAAACGAACGATCGGAGAGGTCATGAGGAAGCTTCGTCAGGAGTTTCGACAAGGGTTTCAGCAAGGCCTTCAGCAGCAACTCTCCCAAGCGCCGCGCCGGGAGAAGATTCTCGCGCCGCCTCCCTTTTGCCAAGAGATCGCGCCTTTGTCAGGCGGAATATCAGACTGGCCGCGTCCGGGCCTCGCGCGCCGCAAGGGGGGCGCCGATCTTCGCGATAGGCGTCGTGACGGCGCCGTGCGTTACGACTCTTAAGAAAAAGCGCCGTTCATGATCCTGGCCTATCTCTGCGCCGGCTGGTGCGCATTCATTCTCACCCTCAATTTCACGAGCATGGCGCTGATGTCCCGCAAATGCCGGGCGCGGCCGCGCGACTTGCCGGCGCCGGAAAATGCGCCGCCGGTGAGCATCATCCGTCCCGTGCGCGGGCTGGAGCCTTTCAGCGAAGAGACGTTGGGGGCGACTTTCGATCTCGACTATCCCGATTACGAGATCATCTTCTGCGTGCAATCCCCGAACGATCCAATCATTCCGCTCGTCGAGCGACTGATCGCGGCGCATCCCGAACGCGAGGCGCGGCTCCTCGTCGGCGACGATTACGTCAGCGCCAACCCCAAGCTCAATAATTGCGTCAAGGGCTGGGACGCGGCGCGGCATGGGCATGTGATCCTCGCCGACTCCAATGCGTTGCCGCCGCGCGACTATATCCAGACGATGCTGGCCGCCTTCCGGTCCAATACGGCGATGAGCGTCTCGATGCCGATCGGCTCGCGTCCCGTCGGCTTCTGGGCGACGGTGGAATGCGCGATCCTCAACACCTTTCAGGCGCGCTGGCAATATGGCGCGGAGGCGATCGGCGCGGGCTTCGCCCAGGGCAAGAATATGATGTGGCGGCGCGAGGTTCTCGACCGGGCGGGCGGCATTCGCGCGCTGGCGAGCGAAATCGCCGAGGACGCGGCCTCGACCAAAGTCATCCGCGCGCAGCGCATGGATGTGCGCCTCGTCGACATGCCCTTCGAGCAGCCGCTCGGCCGCCGAACCGCGCGCGAGGTCTATTCCAGACATGTGCGCTGGGCGCGGCTGCGGCGCGCCACCTTCCCGGCGCATTACGCGCCGGAATTCATGAACGGCAGTTTCGCCGCGATCGTGCTCGGCGCTTACGCGGCCCTGCAGTTCGACGGCGGCGTCTCCACCGTCGCGCTCTCCGTCGGACTCATCGTCTCTTCGCTGCACGGCGGCGAAATCTGGCTCGCGCGCGTCTGCGGCTTTCCGGTCGACTGGCGCACGCCTTTCGCGCTGATCATGCGCGATCTGATGCTGCCGGTGATGTTCATCGACGCGCTGCTGTATGACGATTTCGTCTGGCACGGCGCGGAGATGAGCGTGCGCGAGGCCGAGGAGACCACAGGCTGACGCGCCCAGGTCACTCCGCCGCAGCGTGCTGTTCGGGCAGGCTGCGCGCGACGCGTTCGGCCTTGAGCAACTCCGCCACCAGAAACGCGACCTCGATCGCCTGCTCGGCGTTGAGGCGCGGATCGCAATAGGTGTGGTAGCGGTCCCGCAGATTGTCTTCCGAAATGGCGCGGGCGCCGCCCGTGCATTCGGTCACGTCCTTGCCGGTCATTTCGAGATGAATGCCGCCGGCATAGGCGCCTTCGGCATGATGCACCGCGAAGAAGCTGCGAATCTCCGACATGATGCGATCGAAAGGCCGCGTCTTGTAGCCCGCCGCGCTGATCGTGTTGCCATGCATCGGATCGCAGGACCAAACGATATTGCGGCCTTCGCGCGTTACCGCGCGCACCAGCCCCGGCAGCGAGTCTTCGATCTTGTCGGCTCCGAAGCGGCAGATCAGCGTCAGGCGACCCGGCTCATTTTCCGGATCGAGCGCGTCGATGAGGCGCAGCAGCGCGTCCGGCTTGAGGCTCGGACCGCATTTGAGCCCCAGCGGATTTTTCACGCCGCGCACGAATTCGATATGGGCGCCGTCCTCTTGCCGCGTGCGGTCGCCGACCCAGAGCATATGGCCTGAGGTGGCGTAATAGTCGCCCGTCGTCGAGTCGACGCGCGTCAACGCCTGCTCGTAGCAAAGCAGCAGCGCTTCATGGGACGTGTAGAAATCGGTGCCCCGCAGCTCGGGGTGATGCTCGGGATCGAGTCCGATGGCGCGCATGAAGCCGAGCGTCTCGGTGATCTGGTCGGCGAGCTTCTGGTAGCGTTCCGACTGCGGGCTGCTCTTGACGAAGCCGAGCATCCAGCGATGGACGTTTTCGAGATTGGCGAAACCGCCCGCCGCGAAAGCGCGGATGAGGTTCAAGGTCGCCGCCGACTGGCGATAGGCCAGCAACTGGCGCTGCGGATCGGGCTCGCGCGCTTCCGGCGTAAAGGCGAGATCATTGATGATGTCGCCGCGATAGCTCGGCAGCTCCAGAGCGCCCTGCTTTTCCATCGGCGAGGAGCGCGGCTTGGCGAATTGGCCGGCGATGCGCCCGACCTTCACCACCGGCGAGCCCGCGGCGTAGGTCAGCACGACGGCCATTTGCAGAAAGACACGGAAGAAGTCGCGGATATTGTCGGCGGAATGCTCGGAAAAGCTCTCGGCGCAATCGCCGCCCTGCAGCAGGAACGCCTTGCCGGCCGCCACGTCCGCGAGTTGCCGCTTCAGATTGCGCGCTTCGCCCGCGAAGACGAGCGGCGGAAAGCCGGCGAGCTGGCGCTCCACATCGGCGAGCGCCGCCTGGTCCCGATAGACCGGCGTCTGTTCGATCGGCAAACTTCTCCAACTGCCCGGCGACCAGCGTTCCACTTTCCCAAACTCCACAAAATCAGCGCCTCGGCGGGCGCCCGGCGGCCGTCCTCGCGGCGACGCCAGCGGCGCTTATAGAGGATAACGGGCGCGAATGCGACCCTTTGGAGGGCCTGAACTCGGTCGCCTCCCTTGGCCATGCGCCCGACCTGCGGCTATAAGCCGAAGTGACGAAAGCTTAGGGGCCGAGGGCGGCGATGCCGTTCATATTATCGCAATTCATCGAGGCATGCCGCTGGCTCGGCGCGTTGGTCGTGCTGGCGGTGCATACGAACAATATGTTCGTGAACCTCGCCGACATCATGACCGCGCCGCACGGGCCGTTGGTTTACGCCTGGTGGTTCTATGCGGCGTTTGAGCTGGGTCACCAGGCGGTGCTCGCCTTCTTCGTGATGTCGGGCTATCTCGTCGGCGGCGCGGTGCTGGCGCATATGCGCAAGAGCCAGAACTTCCTGCGCGAATATTTCATCCATCGCGTCTCGCGCATCTATCTCGTCGTTGGACCGGCGGTGGCGCTCACGCTGGTGCTCGACTCGATCGGTCGCGCGATCTTCGCCGACAGCGGCGTCTATGATTGGCCGGTGTTCAAGGGCCATTTTTCGGCGACGCTGTTCTTCGCGAGCTTCGCCAATCTGCAAGGCATCGGCTTCGACTATTTCGGCACCAACGGACCCTTGTGGTCGCTCGCCTGCGAGTTTTGGTATTACGTCACTTTTCCGCTGCTGCTGCTCCCCTTCGCGCGCAACTACCCGCTGACGCTTCGCTACGGCGGCTTCGCGCTGGGCGTCGCGCTGTTCGTCGCGCTTTCGATTCCGCCGAGCTGGTTCAAATTCGGCTATATTCTGTGGGCGATGGGCGCCTTCGCGACCCTCCTGCCGCGCCCGATCATCAAATCGCGCTGGCGCGCCTTCGCGCTCTATGCGCTCGTCGTCGTGCTGATCCGCTTGCTCGTGCGCGGGCCGATCCTGATCGCCCACCCTTGGCTCTCCGACGCCACGGATCTCTTCGCTTCAGGTCTGTTCATCATCGTGCTGCTGGCCTTCCGCTACGGGCCGCATGAAGGCTTCTCGCTGCTTCGGCCAAAGTTTCACAAGACGCTCGCCGATTTTTCCTTCTCGCTCTACAGCATCCACATGCCGATCCTGATCTTCGCGCGCGCGGCGGCGGGAACGGCTTTTGGCCGCGACTGGCCGACGCAACTCGCGACGCCGCAGCATTTTGCGCTGGCGTTTTCGGTCATGGGGATCGCCATCGTCGCCGGCTATCTCTTCTCGCGCGTCACGGAGGCCAAGACCGGCGCGGCGCGGCGCAAGCTGCGCGCGCTGCTCGACAGAATCGCGCCGGTCTCGCAGCAATCGACGCGAACGAGCGCGCCGTCGCATTGACCGTCAGCTTTGGGGCGGATGGCGACGCGAGGGGGCGCGCATGGTGACAAGCTCTTCCGCCATCGTCGGATGCACCGCCATCGTGGCGTCGAAATCGCGTTTCGTCGCGCCCATGCGCAGCGAAATCGCGACGAGTTGCGCCATCTCGCCGGCTTCCGGTCCGAGAATATGGGCGCCGAGCACACGTTGGCTCGCGCCGTCGACGACGAGCTTCATATAAACGCGCTCGGCGCGCCCCGAGAGCGTCGCGCGCATGGGACGAAAGGACGTCTCATAAATGTCGACCGCCCCATCTTTCTCGATCGCGCCCGCTTCGGTCAGTCCGACCGTTCCGATCTCGGGCGTCGTGAAGACGGCGCTTGGCGTGCAGTCGTAATCGACAGTCGTCGGCGCGCCGCCGAAGACGCTGTCGGCGAAGGCTTGCCCCTCGCGAATGGCGACGGGCGTCAGATTGAGACGATCAGTCACGTCGCCAACGGCGTAGATCGATTCGACATTGGTGCACGAATGCGCGTCGACGGCGATCGCGCCGTTCTCGCGAAGGATGACGCCAGCGGCTTCGAGCCCGAGATTCTGCGTCATTGGCCTGCGTCCAGTGGCGATGAGCAGGCAGTCGACCGAAAGCGGCGCGCCGTCGCTCATCTCCACCTCTAGGCCGCCGACGCATTTCGCAACGCGCGTCGGCAGCGCGGCGGGGCGATGCTCGACGCCCGCAGCCTTGAGCGCTTCGGCGAGGCGCGAACGTAAATCGTCGTCAAAACCGCGCAGCGGCAGATCGGCGCGATAGGCGAGATGCACCTGCGCGCCGAGCCGGGCGAAGATGCTGGCGAATTCGACCGCGATATAGCCCGCGCCGACGATTAGCAGCCGCTGCGGGAATTTCGGCAGATCGAAAATTTCATTTGAGGAGACGCCGAACTCGATGCCGGGAATATGCGGGGCGAGCACGGGCGCGCCGCCCGTGGCGATGAGAATATAGCGGGCGCGCGCCGTGCGGCCGTCGGAGAAGCGCACGTCATTGGCGCCGGTAAGCGTCGCACGCGCCCGAATGAGCTCGACGCCGGAACTGGCGAGCGTCTCCACATAAAGGCCGGAGAGGCGCGTAATCTCCTTGTCCTTGGCGGCGACGAGCGTCGGCCAGTCGAAGGAGACGTCGCCCACGCGCCAGCCGAAGCCCGCGGCGTCTTCGAATTCGTCGCGAAAGCGGCTCGCGAGCACGTAGAGTTTTTTCGGCACGCAGCCGCGGATGACGCATGTTCCGCCGACGCGAAACTCCTCGGCGATGGCGACTTTCGCGCCGTGGCTGGCGGCGACGCGCGCCGCGCGCACGCCGCCCGAACCCGCGCCGATAACGATGAGGTCGTAGTCGAATGTCACGAGACGCCGCCCGATATGTTGCCGATGACGCGCACGCCCGCGCCGCCGGCGACGAAGATCGCCGTGGCGAGGCCGATGAAGAGGCCGTGATCGACGACCCCGGGAATGGAAGAAAGGCGCGCGGCGAGCGTCTCCGGATCGTCGATGGCGCCGAAAGCGCAATCGACGATGTAATGGCCGCCGTCTGTGATGAAGCGCTCGCCGGACGCCGCGTCCCGCAAGGTCAGCGGCCCGATGAGGCCGAGCCCGCGCGCGACGCGTTCGATGTGAAGCATGGTGGAGCGCGCGCCGAAACGGTCGATCTCGACGGGCAGGGGAAAGGCGCCAAGCGTTCTCACTTCCTTGGTCGCGTCCGTAATGACGAACATGCGCGTCGAAGCAGCGGCGACGATCTTCTCGCGCAAGAGCGCGCCGCCGCCGCCCTTGATGAGGCGCAGCGACGCGTCGAACTCGTCGGCGCCGTCGACGGTCAGATCGAGTTGCGGCGTCTCGTCCAGCGTGGAGAGCGCCAGTCCAAGGCTTTCAGCCTGGGCGCGGGTGCGCTCGGATGTCGGCACGCAGACGACCTCCAGCCCTTCCTTGGCGCGTGCGCCGAGCAGATCGACAAAATGCGCCGCCGTCGAGCCGGTGCCGAGCCCGAGCCGCATGCCTTGCGTCACCGAGGCGAGCGCCGCCTGCGCCGCAGCGCGCTTCATTCCTTCGGCCGAAACTGCGGTCATGCTTGCGTTCACCTCGACGCGCTTACTTGGCTTGCGGCGTGCAGACTACGGCGGTTTCATTCAAGACGAAGCAGATCGACATCATGCCCGAGCGTAGATCGACGCGGAATACGCCGCCTTCGCCGGTGTGGCGCGAGGCGATAAGCGCATATTCGCTGAAGGCGCCGGCCTTGGCGCCCTCGCCCGGCGGATAGCAGAGCGTGACGCCGATGGCGGCGCCTTCCTTCAAGCCATATTGGCAGGCGCCGACCTCGCCGTTGGAGCGGTCGAGGCGAAACACGCGATTGAGATCGGTCTGCGGCGCGGCGAGGAATTCATAATTTCCGGCGGCCGCCGCCGGCGCGGCGAATTGGGCGGCGACGAGCGCGCCGGCCGTCAGAAAACCAAATCGCCGCATATGGATATGGCGCGTCCGATGCATATTTGCGCTCCCTGTCGCGAATCGGTGGGCGCAGTCTACACGCAGAGCCGGGCGCGAGGGGCCGGCAAATTTCGCTTAAATTTATGGCCTCCGCTTGATCCGGCGCGGCGGCGCGGCTAGGGCCTCCCCTATGAAGATACGCCCGCCGATCCTTGTTCTCGACCTCGACGGCACCTTGGCCGACACGGCCCATGATCTGATCGGAACGCTCAATTTGCTGCTGGCGCGCGAGGGTCTCGCGCCGCTCGCCCTTGACGCGGCGCGGCCGCTGGTCGGCGCCGGCGCGCGGGCGCTGATCGAGCGCGGCTTCGCCTTTCATGGCGCGCCGCTGACGCCCGAGCGCCTCGAGCCGTTGGTGCGGGATTTTCTCGCCCATTACGAAGCGCATATCGCCGATGAGAGCCGTCTCTTTCCGGGCGCGCTCGCGGCGCTCGACCGTTTCAGGGGCGCCGGCTTTCGCCTCGCGGTCTGCACCAACAAGCCCGAAGGCCTGGCGCGGCTGCTCCTGGAAAAGCTCGCGGCGGCCGATCGTTTCGCAGCGATCTGCGGGCGCGGCAGCTTTCCGGTGCATAAGCCCGATCCGCGCACGCTGTGGCTCACGATCGAGGCCGCCGGCGGCGATCCGCGCCGCGCGGTGATGGTCGGAGATTCGAAGACCGACATCGACACCGCCCGCGCCGCCGGGACGCCGTCGATCGCGGTCGATTTCGGCTATACGGATACGCCGGTCGCGGCGCTCGCGCCCGATCGCGTGATCTCGCATTTCGACGAATTATGGGAGGCGGCGCACATGCTGCTCGATAGAGCATAACGGCAGAGATGCGTTGCGCTATGCGCGCCAGTTCTTATCGTCACGGCTAACGTCCGGGTCATTCTTTGCAAAAAAGGTCGGCGACATGGAGAAGATGCATTTCACCCGAATGGACCAGGGCACGGACGAGGATTTTCAGGTCCTCAAGCACGTCCACGAACGCACATTGCGGGAGTTGCCGGATCGGCTTTTCGGCCTGCTGCGCGAATTGAGCAGGGACACGGCCTATAACATCACGCGCTACGACCATTGCCTGCAATCCGCCACGCGCGCCTTACGAGACGGCAAGGACGAAGAATATGTCGTCGTGGCGTTGCTGCATGACGCGTGCGAAGCGCTCGGCCCCTTCAATCACGGCGAGGTGATCGCCGCCATTCTGAAGCCGTTCATCAGCCGCGACAATTATTGGATGCTGGCGCAGCATGGATTGTTCCAGACCTATTTCTACGCGCGCCATTTGGGCCTCGACCCCAATGCGCGCGACAAATTCAAGTCGGACCCCGCTTATGAACAGACGGTCGAATTTTGCGCCAAATACGATGAAGTGTCCTTCGATCCCGACTACGCAAACGAACCGCTTTCGACTTTCGAGCCGATGGTTCGACGCCTGTTGGCGAAGCCGTGGACGCCCCCGTGAATCTGTGTCGGCTCGCGTGCGGCCATTGATCCGGCGCGGCTTCGCTTTGCGGCCGAGCCTTCGCCGCAGCCGGCGGCGCTGACCTTAGGCCAGGAAATCCCCGCACTTGACGGGACGCCCCGGCCCCTTTTACACGGAAAGCGGCGCGTAAGGCGCGACGGGCGGCTAGCTCAGCGGGAGAGCACTCCCTTCACACGGGAGGGGTCACAGGTTCAATCCCTGTGCCGCCCACCATCCTAAAGCCTCACGGCTGCTCCATAAGCTCTTCGGCGGAAAGCTGCTCCAATCTTTCCTTGCGCCTCGCCGGCGCATAGCTCGGACGCGCGAGCCAGATGACGCCGGCGAGGCAGATGAACACGCCGGCGCCGAGCAGAAAGGCGTCGTTGAGCGCGAGGATCGCCGCCTGCTGGCGAATGAGCTGCGCCGCCTGGCTGCGCGCCGCGCCGGCCGACATTCCCATCGCCTGCAGCCTTTCCAGAAACGGCGTCAGGAGATCGAGCGAGGCAAAGCGCCGTCCGCCGAAATGATCCGCGAGACCTAGCTGATGAAAGGGCGCGCGGCGGAAAAATACGACGCCGAGCAGCGTGATGCCGAAGGCGCCGAAGACCGTGCGCAGCATGGCGAGCTCCTCCGCCGCGCGGATCAACCGCTCGCCGGAAAGGCCGGTCATGGCGAGCGTGGCCAATGGCGCGAAGAACATCGCGAGCGAAAAGCCAAAGAAGAACATCGGCGTCTTGATGTCATCGAAATAGGCGTTCTTGTCGTAATGGCCGAGCCAGATGAAGGTCACGGCGAGACCGACGAAGTTCAAGAAAACGATCAGCCGCGCGTCGACGTTTCTGCATATCTCATGCACCACCGCGGCGGCCGCCATCGCCAGAAAGATCATCGTCAGATAGACCATGCCGGCGCGCGAAGAGGTGTAGCCGAGCAGCATCTGCAATTGCACGACGAAGACCGATAGCAGACCTTGAATGACGAGAAAGCCGACAAGCGAGCAAATCGTCGCGATCGCGAAATTGCGATGCAGGAACAGGCGCAGGTCGAGCGCGGGGCGCAACTCGCCGAACTCCCAGATGATGAATGTCGGCAGCGCCAGCAGGACCACCAAGAGGAGCCAAGTCAGCAAAGGCGATCCGAACCAGTCGGAGTCATTGCCCATGTTGAGAATGGTTTGCACGCCGATCAGGATTGTCCCGAGCAGGACGAACCCGACCGTATCGAAACGCGTCACGCGGCGCGCGAAAGCCGCGTCCATAGAAGAGCGCCAGCACGACCCCGGCCGCGGCGAGCGCGACGACGATGTTGGATAAAAACAGCCAGCGCCAACTAAAATATTCGGCCCAGAAGCCGCCCATGAACACGCCGATGGTGAAGGGCGCCATGCTCATGACGCCCCAGAAGCCCACGCCAAGGGTGCGCCTGTCTTCCGGATATTGCGCGAGCGTCACCGATTGCGCGAGCGGCAGGGCGACGCCGCCGGCGAGGCCGAGCAGAAAGCGCATCGGCGCGAAGAACCAGATCGTCTCGCTTGCCGCGCATAGGAACGAGGCGGCGGCGTAAAGCATGAGCGCGCCGATCAAGACGCGATAATCGCCAAACCGACTCGACAG
The DNA here is from genome assembly GCA_963706255.1 of uncultured Alphaproteobacteria bacterium. Taxonomy (GTDB): domain Bacteria; phylum Pseudomonadota; class Alphaproteobacteria; order Rhizobiales; family Beijerinckiaceae; genus Methylocystis. Next base: position 29,393 of record CAVPMJ010000029.1, read on the forward strand.
CCAGCGCGACAAGGGCAGTCCGAGCGCGATGCCGATCATGTGGTCGGTCGTCGCCCAAGTGCCGTAGCTCGGCGTCACGCCTTGCAGGCTGCCGGCCGCGTAGGGCGCGAGCACCGTATAGCCGGGGACATTCGAGAGCATGACGACATTGGCCGCTCCCGCTGCGACATTGAGCAAAAGAAAGCGCCAGCCCTCGATGCGCGCCGCCTTTTTCATGGTCGCCGCCCCGCCGCGCGCGATCGATCCTGCGCGTCTTGGCGCGTCGTCGCCCCCACGCTTTCCGAAGGAGATGTCGGTTGATTCATCGGACGGACTCCCAGCGACGAAACGCAGAACAGGAGTCATCAGCCAAAAGGCGGTTAAAGGCGAACTCCATCGCCTGTCAAAAGCATAGCCGAACCGGCCCCGCGCTTGTCAATAGGCGCGCCGCCGAGCCATAAGGCTCGGGCGTCAGCGGCGGAGGGAGCGGATATGACTGGGATTTGGTCGCAGAGCGCGCTTGTTTTCGGCCTTGCGCTCATCGCGGCGATGATCGCCAATCGTTTCCGCATCTCGACCGCGCTGACGGAAATCATCGTCGGCATGTTCGCGCGTATGGTCTTCGCCTGGACGATCGGCGCAGATGTGTTCGGCGTGCAGGAGCCGTGGATCAAGACGCTCGCGGGCGTCGGCGCGATCATGCTCACTTTTCTCGCCGGCGCCGAACTCGATCCGGATGTTTTCAAAATGAAATGGAAGGAGGCGGCGGCGATCGGCGTCGCAAGCTTCCTTGCGCCCGCCGTCGGCTGCTGGGCGGCCGCGCATTATCTCCTCGGCTGGGAGAATTCGCCGGCGCTCCTCGCCGGCATCGCGCTCGCCGCGACTTCCGTCGCCGTCGTTTATACGGTGATGATGGAATATGGCTTCAACCGAACCGATTTCGGCAAGACCATTCTCGCGGCCTGTTTCATCACCGATCTCGGCACGGTCGTGACGCTCGGCCTCGTGTTCGCGCCTTTCACTTGGAAGACCGTTGTATTCGTCGTTGTCCTCACTGCCGCTTTCGTCGGCGTTCCGCGCGTGACGCCAATGGCTTTTGGCAGGTTTGGCGGACGTCCGTCGGAATTCGAGGCGAAATTCCTATTCTTCGCGCTGATGGCGCTTGGCGCGTTGGCGACCTGGGCGGGGAGCGAAGGCGTATTGCCCGCCTATCTCATCGGCATGGCGCTCGCGGGAACGGTCGGTCGCGATCATGCGCTGATCCGCCGTCTGCGCGCGATCACCATAGGCCTGCTGACGCCTTTCTATTTCATCCGCGCCGGCTATTTCGTTTCGATCCCGGCGGTCCTCGCGGCGCCGCTCGGCGTCATCGCCTTTCTCGCCGTCGAAATGGCGACAAAGGTCGCGAGCGTCTATCCGGTTGCGCGCTATTTTGGCTCGCCGCATAAGGATGCAATGTACACCACGCTGCTGATGGCCTCGGGGCTCACCTTCGGCACGATCTCCGCGCTATTCGGCCTGTCGAACAAGATTATCGACGAGAATCAATATTCGACGCTGGTTGCGGCGATCATCGCGACCGCCGTCGTCCCCACCTTGATCGCGAACAGCCTGTATTTGCCGCGCCATCGCCTGCCGCAGGACGAGGCGTCTTCCGCCCGGGAATTTGGCGCGCAGGCGGCGCAGCCCACAGCGAAGGCGTAAATGCGACTTGATTCCCGACGGGCGCGATGCAATCAAACCTCGTTGTCGTTCGGGGAAGCGCGCGGGAGACCGGTCGCGCGCCCTCGGTCCGCATGGCCCCGAAGGGCGTCTTAATGGAAGGAAGGTCTGAATGCGCATCTCTTTGCGGCTCTCGGCTCTGCTGGCGTTTGTCGTCGCCGCGCCGGCTTTTGCTCAAGGAACCCCCGAGCAGCGCGCGGCTTGCGAGGGCGACGCCAATCGCTTTTGCGACGCCTATATTCCAGACGCTGTTGCGGTCGAGAGATGCCTGAGGGCGAATTTGGGCTCGCTCAGCGCCGCCTGCCAGCGCGAATTCGGCGTCGGACCATCGTCGGGCGGCGGCAAGCGGCGCAAGCGCTGAGAAGCCACGCCCGCTTCCGCGCGGGCGTCCTGTTTTCGTCAGGCCCTAGTCTGCCTTTCCGTCGGATTCCTGCGTCGATCGGCTTGTTGCCGCGAGGCGCCGTTCGGCGAGACGCGCGGCTTCGGCGCCCGATAACATCGCGCCGTTAAAGCCATGTTCGCCGCCAAAGGCCGACGCAAGATAGAGTCCTGCGATCGGCGTCGCCGGCGTGCGCGGAAAGCCCATGAGGATCGGCTCCTCGGCGGGAAGCGCCGCAAATCCATAGACCGCGCCTTCCGGCGTGTTGAGATAGCCCGACATCGAATAGGCGTTGAGCAGCATTCGCGTCGTGACGAGGCCGCCAAAGCCCGGATAGTCGCGATCGAGCGAGGCTTGAATCGCGTCGAGCCAGCGTTCGCGTCGCGCAGCCGCCGTCTCGCGCGAAAGTCCTTTCCAATTGTCGAGGCGATCGAGCCCGAGCACGCTGACGAGGATGGGCGGCTCGTCCCAAAGGCCTGAGTCGACGGCGGTGAAATTGGCGATCGCGTGAAGCGGCAATGCGCCCTTCGGATCCTCCGCCATCGCGCCGGCTCCGTCGCCATATTGGTCGAAGCGTTGCATGTCGGACGGCAGGACGACGGTCGAAAAATCCGCCAGTCCGACCGTCGTGGGCTTAGTGCTCAGACCGAAATTGGCGGAATAGAGCGAGGTCGAGAGCCGGCGCTCGCCGAAGACTTCGTCCATTTTCGCGCGCGCCGGCGCGTCCATCATCTCGGCGGCGACTGAGGGCGCGCAATTGGCCATCACGACGCGCGTTTCGATGCGCTCTTCATTATCCTCGGCGCGCCGCGCGACATGGCGAATGGCGATGGCGGCGCCGTCCGCGTCCGTCTCGATCGCATTGACGAGCCGACCCAGGCGCACGACGCCGCCGGTCTTGGTGATCGCCTTCGCGAGCTTCAAGCTCAACTGCCGCGAACCGCCCTTGATGTAGGCGCCGCCGGAAGCGATGTAGCCGCCTTGGGCGAGCGCATAGAAAATCCACCACAGCCGGCGCGGATCGTCGCCGTAATAGGCGAGATTGGCGCCGAGCGCGCATTTCAACGCCTCGCAGCCGGCGAAGTCGCGCTCCATGATCTCATGCAGCGAGTTCTGCCAGCCGGCGGCGGCCGGCGCGACTTCCCATAAGCCGCGCGCGAATTTGGCGAGCGAAGCCTCCTCGCGTGCCTGTTTCAGGGTCCACATCGCGTCGTGGATCTGCTCGACTTCGCCAAGAAATCTCTTGATCGCGGCGCGCTTGTCGGGAAAACGCTCCGCAAGCGCGTCATGGGCGGCCGCGAAGCCGAAGGGCAATTCGAAGGCTTCGCCCAGCGGGCCGCCCCGGACCTTGTAGAGCGCGCCAGTTGGCAGAAATTCGATTTCGTCGAGAATGCCGAGGCGGTTCAAGATGTCGTGCTTCACGTCGCGGGGATTGCGGGCGTCGGAGGTTTGATGGAGAGAGGCTTCGACGGTGAGCGCCCCGACCTTATAAACCGACGCCGCGCCCCCTAAGCTGAAATTGCGTTCGAGCAGGCAGACGCTGTAGCCGGCATGCGCAAGCAGCGCCCCCGCGGTCAATCCGCCCAGTCCCGAGCCGATCACCACGGCGTCGTATTTCTTGTCGGTCATTTTCTCGAATTGTCGCTTGGCGCTGCAATGGCGCCACTCTATCCCGCCGTCGCCCTCTGGCGAAAGCCGCAGCGCGACATAAGATAGCATCTGACGCCAAAGGTTCGCGGAAAGGGCCGCCTATGACCAATGAAAGCTTTCCCGTCATGCGCAGCGATGAGGAATGGCGCGCGCTTCTCACGCCCGAGCAATATGACGTTATGCGCCAACATGGCACCGAGCGGCCGGGGAGCTGCGCCCTCAATCATGGGAAGCGTCGCGGCGCGTTCAACTGCGCGGGCTGCGGCCAGCCGCTGTTTCGCTTCGGCGAGAAGTTCGAGAGCGGCACGGGTTGGCCGAGCTTTTTCGACCCGCTGCCCGGCGCGCTCGGCTCGACCGTCGACCGTGATTACGGCATGGTGCGCACCGAAGTGCATTGCAGCCGCTGCGGTTCGCATCTCGGCCATGTTTTCAACGACGGCCCGCCACCGACCGGCTTGCGCTATTGCATCAACGGCGTTGCGCTGGATTTTCAGCCCGAGTGACGACTCCCGCGACCATCGGTCTTTGTGATAGGCCGATAAGAACGAAGCCTGCGACGCCGCCTGCGACAAAATTTTTCTTCCGGCCGCCTTTCCAACGTACCGCCCACTCCGGAGCGCTTTCTTCGGATAGGGCCGGGCAGGGGCCGTTGCCGCGCGCGAACGCGCGGCGTCATCGCGTCGTCCCGTCGCATCAGGCTTTCAAATGTATAGGCCGAGCTCAGGTTTTTCTGGCGAAAGCGCGCGTTCGCCCCGACCCAGCGGATGGCGAGATGTCCTATTCGTACGGATAGGCTTAGGATAGGCGCCGCGCCCGGCTTGTCGAATAAGCAAGCGGCCTTGCGATGGTCGTCGCGCGAGCGGGATGAGCCCGCCGACGTCAACGGAAACAAGGCGCGCACAGCGACGCTGCGCGCTTGACGAGCAAAATTGATTCCCGTCATACCAACGGTCCGCCTATGGATTTTTCGATAAGCGGATTAAGCGCGCGTCGGCCTGCGGCGGCGGCCCGCGCCCTTGATGCGTGAATTGGAACTAACTACGGTCGCAAAAAATGGCTGCAGCCTGACATTGGCGGGACTCGGCCCGGCCGCAGGGAGCAAAGGCAGCGCGGCGCGCCGCCCGCTTCCAATGACTGAAATAAGAATGCGAGGGCTTGTGCGACGCAAGCTCGAGAGGGAGAGGACTGCATGTCGTCAGAAACGTCAGCCGCCGCGCCAGGCGCGAGCGGAAAAGACAATCAGCATCTCGCGCCGAAGTCCGATATCGAGATTTCGCAGGCCGCGAAGATGCGCCCGATTATCGACGTTGCGCGCGACAAGCTCGGCATCCCCGCCGAATATGTGCAGCCCTATGGTCATTACAAGGCGAAGATCTCCCTCGATTACGTCGCTTCGCTCGAAGGCAAGCCGGACGGCAAGCTGATCCTTGTCACCGCCATCAGCCCGACGCCCGCCGGCGAAGGCAAGACGACGACGACGGTCGGGCTCGGCGACGCGCTCAACGACATCGGCAAGAAGGCCGTCATGTGCCTGCGCGAGCCCTCGCTCGGCCCCTGCTTCGGAGTGAAGGGCGGCGCGGCCGGCGGCGGCTATGCGCAGGTCGTGCCGATGGAGGATATCAACCTCCATTTCACCGGCGACTTCCACGCCATCGGCGTCGCGCATAACCTGCTCTCGGCGCTGATCGACAATCACATCTATTGGGGCAATGCGCTGGGCCTCGACGGGCGTCGCGTCGCCTGGCGGCGCGTCGTCGACATGAACGATCGCTCGCTGCGCTCGATCGTTTCGTCGCTCGGCGGCGTCGCCAATGGCTATCCGCGCGAGGACGGCTTCGACATCACCGTTGCCTCGGAAGTGATGGCGATCTTCTGCCTCGCCAGCAATTTCGCCGATCTGCAGCGTCGTCTCGGCGACATCATCGTCGGCCAGACGCGCGAGAAGAAGAGCGTGCGCGCCTCGGAGCTCAAGGCCGCCGGCTCAATGGCCGCGCTGCTCAAGGACGCGATCGCGCCCAATCTCGTGCAGACGCTCGAAAGAGAATCCGGCCTTCATCCATGGCGGACCTTTCGCCAATATCGCCCATGGCTGTAATTCGGTGATCGCGACCAAATCGGCCTTGAAGCTCGCCGACTATGTCGTCACCGAGGCGGGCTTTGGCGCCGATCTCGGCGCGGAGAAGTTCTTCGACATCAAATGCCGCAAGGCGGGGCTCAAGCCCGATGTGACGGTCATCGTCGCGACGATTTGCGCGCTGAAGATGCATGGCGGCGTCGCCAAGGAGGATTTGAAGAGCGAAAATCTGGAGGCGCTCGAAAAGGGCTTCGCCAATTTGAAGCGCCACATCGCCAATGTCCGCAAGTTCGGCGTGCCGGTCATCGTTTCGGTCAACCGCTTCAGCTCTGACACTCAGGCGGAGATCGATCTTTTGAAGAAGCTCTCGGCGGGCGAAGGCGTCGAATGCGTCCTCGCGGACCACTGGGGTTCTGGCGGCCCCGGCGCGGCGGAGCTCGCCAAGACGGTCGTCAAGACGATCGAAACGCAGCCGTCGAACTTCAAGCCGCTTTATCCTGACGATATGCCGCTCGTCGAGAAGGTGCGCACCATCGCCAAGGAATTGTATGGAGCCGCCGACATCTCCTTCGACGCCAGCGTCAAGTCGCGCTTCGCGGAGCTCGAGAAGGAAGGCTTCGGCCATCTCCCGGTCTGCATCGCCAAGACGCAATACAGCTTCTCGACTGACCCGAACGCCAAGGGCGCGCCGTCCGAATTCACGATTTCGGTGCGCGAGTTGCGGCTCTCGGCGGGCGCGGAATTCGTCGTGGTCATCTGCGGCGACATCATGACGATGCCGGCCTGCCGAAGGTTCCGGCGGCCAACAATATCGAAGTCGACGCCAACGGCCGCATCTCCGGCCTGTTCTAACCTGAGCGAATTCTTCGGCGGCGATGGCGGCGCCGATTGTTATCTGAAACCAGTCCGCTCAAAAGGAGCCAGCTAATGTTGATTCCAGAGTTCCCGGAAAAACTTTCTCTTCGTGCCGGGCCCGACCAATCTTCCTGATCGCATCGTGCGCGCCATGGCGGTGGCTTCCGAAGACCATCGCTCGCCGACTTTCCCGATCTCGTGAAGCCGCTGTTTCCCGGGCTGAAAAAGGTGTTCGGCACCGAGAAGGGCCACGCCTTCATTTTCCCGGCGTCCGGCACCGGTGGCTGGGAAGCGGCGATCACCAATACGCTGTCGCCCGGCGACAAGGTTCTCGCCCAGCGCTTCGGCCAGTTCTCTCATCTGTGGATCGACCTCTGCCGCCGCCAGGGCCTCGATGTCATCGTGCAGGAGCGTCCGTGGGGAACCGGCAACGATCCGGAGCTGATCGAAGAGACGCTGAAGGCTGACAAGAACCATGAGATCAAGGCCGTTCTGCTACTTACAACGAGACGGCGACTGGCGTGACCAGTGATATCGCCGCCGTTCGTAAGGCGATCGACAACGCGAAGCATCCGGCGTTGTTGTTCGTGGACGGCGGTCCTCCGTCGCCCGCCTCGAATTTCAAGATGGACGAATGGGGCGTGGAGTGATCGTGCCAGGCTCGCAGAAGGGCTTCATGCTGCCGGCCGGCCTGCGGCTGATGGCCGTGAGCGCGAAGGCGATCGACAAAGGCAGATCAACGAGTCGCTCACCGCGCCTATTTCGAATTCCAGCACGATGATCAACGCGAATCGCGCCGCGGATACTTTCCTTACACGCCGGCGCGTCCGCTGCTTTACGGTCTCGAAGGAAGCGCTGCCATCCTGTTCGAAGAGGGTCTCGATCGGTCACACGCGCCATTACCACCTCGCCGAGCGGCGTCGGGCGGCGGTCGCGGCGTGGGGGCCTCAAGTGCTGCGCCAAGCGATCCGGAGTCGAACTCCGAACACCCTCACCGCCATCGTGGTGCCGGACAGGGACTCGACGCATCGCAAAAGTCATCGATATCGCTTCAAGCGTTATAACCTCTCGCTCGGCGCGGGCCTTCGGCAAGCTCGCGGGCAAGGTGTTCCGCATCGGCCATCTCGGCGACCTCAATGAGCTGATGCTGCTCGGCGCCATCGCCGGCGCGGAAATGGCGATGCTCGACAACGGCATCAAGATCCAGCCCGGCTCCGGCGTCGCGGCCGCGCAGGCGGTCTATCGCGCCAATCCGCTGCTGAAGATGTAAGCGACGAAAATGCCAACTCCCTCTCCCCGCAAGCGGGAGAGGGCGATGTCTCGGCGCCAATAATAAGTTGGAAACTTTCGGTTCCATGTCGCACAAAATCGTTTTTCTCGATCGCGAACGCTCGACGCCAATGTGCGCAAGCCGAATTTCCCGCATGAATATGTTGAATATGCGCAGTCAGCGCCGGACCAGCTCGTCGAGCGCCTGAAGGGCGCGGACATCTGCATCACCAACAAGGTGCCGCTGCGCGAAGCGACGTTGAAGCAATTGCCCGATCTCAAGCTGATCGCCGTCGCCGCCACCGGCACGGATGTGATCGACAAAGCCTATACGAGCGCGAAAGGCATCACGGTCTCCAACATCCGCAACTATGCCTTCAACACACTGCCCGAACATGTATTCGCGCTGCTCTTCGCGCTGCGCCGCAATCTGGTGAACTACTACAATTCGGTGCGGCAAGGACGTTGGGGCTACGCCAATCAGTTCTGCTATTTCGACTATCCGATCTATGACATCGCCGGCTCGACGCTCGGCATCGTCGGCTATGGCGCGCTCGGCAAGGAAATCGAGAAGCGCGCCGCCGCGCTCGGCATGAAGGTGCTGATCAACGACGTCGCCGTGGGCCGAACATCGTCGACATCCCGACCATTCTGCGCGAGGCGGATGTCGTCACGCTCAATCTGCCGCTGACGACCGCAGACCAAGCATCTGATCGGCGCGAAAGAGCTCGCCTCGATGAAGAAGACCGCGATCATCATCAACACCGCGCGCGGCGGCATCGTCGACGAGCAGGCGCTCGCCGACGCGCTGCGAGGGGCGTGATCGCCGGCGCCGGCTTCGACGTGCTGACCGTCGAGCCGCCCAAGAAGGGCAATATTCTGCTCGATCCGACGATTCCCAATCTGATCGTCACGCCGCATGTCGCCTGGGCGAACAAGGAGGCGATGCAGGTGCTCGCCGATCAGCTCGTCGACAATATCGACGCTTTCGTCGCCGGCGCCCGCGCAACGTGGTGACGGCGTAAGCGCCGCAAAGCAAAGGGTCGCCAATGACCCAAAAGCTTCTCTTCCTTTTTGACACCGACGCGGTCCCGAGCGTGTCGACACGGTGGTCGCTTACGACGGCGGCGCCGACCACGTCATCGGCTACGCCGACGTGACGCCGGAAAACGTCGGCGCGCTCGTCGACGGCGCGATTTATACGCGCGGTCCGAAGGAGAAGCAGTTTACCGCGCTGTTTGTCGGCGGCGGCTCGATGACCGCGGGCGAGGCGCTGTTTAAGGCGGTGCGCAAGCGCTTCTTTTCGACTTTCCGCGTCTCGGCCATGCTCGATTCGAACGGCTCCAACACGACGGCGGCGGCGGGCGTCGCGCTGCTCGCCAAGGCGAGTTCGCTCAAGGGCAAGAAGGCCGTGGTGCTCGCCGGCACCGGCCCGGTCGGCATGCGCGCCGCCGCCATGCTGAACATCGAGGGCGCGGAAGTCACGATCACCTCGCGCCAGATTTCTCGCGCGCAAGAGCCTCGGCGGCTGCGAGTTCCCAGCGCTTCGGCTCACGCCACGGTGATCGAGGCCGCGACAGCGCCAGCCGCCGAAGGCGCGCAAATCGTCTTCGCGGCCGGCGCCATCGGCGCGCCGCTCGACGACGAGAAGGATTGGCAGAACGATCCGACGATCGAGCTCATCGCTGACTGCAATGCGCAGCCTCCGCTCGGCGTCGGCGGCGTCGAGGCGACCGACAAGGCGAAGGAGCGTCACGGCAAGATCGTCATCGGCGCGCTGGGCCTAGGCGGCCTCAAACTGAAATTGCATCGCGAATGCGTCGGCAAGCTGTTCGACGCCGCCGACAAGATTTTCGACTGCGAGAATATCTACGCGCAAGCGAAAGAGCTGGCGTGAGATCGAGGAACGATATGAGCGCGAAAAACGATACGATTGGGAAATTCCTCGACGAACTCGCAAGCGACGCGCCGACGCCCGGCGGCGGCGGCGCTGCGGCGCTCTCTGGGCCATGGGCGCGGCGCTGGTGTCGATGGTGTGCAATCTCACCATCGGCAAGAAGAATTACGAGGCCGTCTCCGCCGATCTCCAGCAAACGCTCGCCAAGGCCGAGAAGCTGCGCGCCGAGCTGACGCAAGGCGTCGATGAACGCAACCGTGCCGCTTTCAACACGCTGATGGGCGCCTATGGCCTGCCGCGCGGCACGGATGAAGAAAAGGCGAAGCGCTCGGAGGCGATCCAGTCGGCGCTTAAAGTCGCGACGCTCGCGCCGCTGCATACTTGCAAGATCTGTTACGATGTCATCGCGCTGTCGAAAGAGGCGGCCGACAAGGGCAATCTCAACGTCATCAGCGACGCCGGCGTCGCCGTGCTCGCGGCCAACGCCGGCCTGCGCAGTTGCGCGCTGAATGTCTTCATCAACGCCAAATCGATCAAGGATCGCGACTTCGCCGAGAAGCAGCTCGCCGAGGTGAATGCGCTGCTCGCCAAGGCCGCGGCCGAGACTGAAGCGGTCTATCAGACAGTGAAAGACAAAATCGGCGGCTAGGGCATGATGGCGGAAGCGGTTTCGATGAAATCGC
>CAVPMJ010000030.1:0-21758 GCA_963706255.1 uncultured Alphaproteobacteria bacterium
CACGCGCCGTCCTCCCCTTAAGGCGCCGAATCGTCCCGGCTCGATCTATCCCGAGTTGGGACGATTTCCTTTTGGAGGTCGCGAAGGCGGTTGGGGCCACACGGCAAAGCAACTAAGTCACGCTGTGGGTCCGCCGCGACAATATGTAGCGTCTCATGTATTAAATCGTCTCACTGCACGAAACCTCCTCTTTTTAACTATTCAAATGCACGACAATTGCTTAGAACTCCCAGGAAAGTCAGCATATTGATGCGCTATGCGCCGAAACGGACTTTTTTTCGTTTGAGACGGCGCCCAAGGAATAGGCCCAGCGCGTAGCGCGGCGCACAAATGCGGCGTTGTTTTTCTTTTTGTATCTATGAAAAAAGGCGCGGCGACCGCGGCGGCGGCCGAGTCGCACAAGAGCGGAGGCTTGGCGGAGCCACAACAATAGGCGAAACTGCTTCGCGCAAGGGAAAGAATAAAAATAAGACAAGAAGAGTATAGACTTAGATGAGCGCAAACTTCGAAGAAAATCAACGCTTGAGTTCCCGCAAGCGGCGGGAGGACGCTCTCCGAGAGCTTCTCGCCGCCACTGTCGGCAAACCTTCAACGACCATCGTCGAAGAACTCAAGAAAGACTTGGGCGTCAGCCGCGCTACCGCCTATCGCATGATGAAAACCTTTCGCAAGTGCGGCGCGGTCACTTCGCCCTCGACGCGTCCGGTGGGACGCCCCAAAGGCGCGCGCGGTCTCGATCCCCGCCGCGAGCGTCTGATCCATGAAGCGATCAAGTTTTTCTATTCGAAATCGATCCGTCCGAGATTTAGCGTGCTCGTCCAAGACATCAATCGGCGTTGCAACGAGGAGCTGCTGCCGCCCCCTAATTGGCGCACTATTCGGGCGCGGCTTCGCGATTTCGAGGGTCGCAAAAAGCCCGGCCCTGACGACGGGAGCTGATCGGGACATGGCTCAAATGCGGTTGAGCGACATCCCGGAACGGCCGTTGCAGATAGTCTACTTCGATCATGTGTAGATTGAGGATTGCGTCTTCGACGAGCGTACTGGCGAAACCGGCTATCCTTGGCTGACGTTGGCGATAGACGCCAGCACGCGCATGGTTGCGGGCTTTCATCTCTCGCTCGCGCCGCCATCGCGCGTTTCGGTTAGCCTCTGTCTGCTGCATGCCGTCTGCGACAAGACGCGCTGGATGAAAGAGCTGGTTGGCGATTGGCCGGCCGCCGGCCTTCCCGAGGCGGTCGCCGCCGATTCGCAAAGCATTTTCGGTTTGCACCAATTCGTGCGCGCCTGTCGCGACCAAGGCGTCGCGACCGTCGCCCTGTCGGTAAATGAGCGCGTCTTTGGCGTCCTCGTCGCGCATATGATTGGCGGGCGGCTTGGCTCCGTTTCAATCGCGCAAGCGCAAATCGCCGTCTGCGCGCCAGAGGCGTCGCGCCATGTCCGCAGCGCGGTCGCGCGCGACATGCGCGACGTGGAATGCCGCCATCGGCGACGGCCTCGTCAACGATTATCACCGCCGCCGTCACGACGACACCGGGCGCGCGCCGCTCGACGCCTGGCGCGAAGCCGACCAAGCGGCGCATTTTCGCGCGCCGACGGATTGCCTGCGTTTTCGCCTATCCTTTCTCCCTGAAGCAATCTGCGCGCTGACCTCCGGCGGAATCGGCCTGCGCGGCGAAACTTTCTGGTCGCCGGCGCTGGCGCAGATGCTCCGCGACGGGCGCATGCGCGTGGCGGTCAGATTCGATCCACGCGATCTTTCGCGCATTTTCGTGCAGAACGCCGGCGGGTGATTCGTGAAGGCGAGGAATGTCGCCGCGGCGAACGCCATCGCGTCAGACGAATGCGACGATATGACGATCGACGCATCGACGGCGGGCGCACAGGATTGTCGCCGCAAATGTCGGTCGTCTTGTCCCTTCACGTCAACTCTTTGAAACGCCTCCGCGCGTCGACAAGGCGAATCACGTTGGTCGCGATCGCTTACACCGCCGCGCGCAGATGCGCGACGCGCACCGGCACGGGCGGATGGGAAAAGTAGAACGTCGCGTAGAGCGGATCGGGCGTGAGCGTCGCGAGATTGTCGCGCGTAAGCCTTGTCAGCGCGGAGATCATCGGCTCCCTGCCGACGATCTCTCGGGCGAAGTCGTCGGCCTCGAATTCGGCGTGACGCGAGCGCCAGGCGAGCAGCGGCGACAACACATGCGAGATCGGCTCCTTGGCGAGAAGCAGCGCCACCAGCACCACGCCCGGATCATTGGGCAGGCCGAGCCAGCCGGCGAAAACGTCCGAACCGAAGACCCACCACAGCGCCGCGAAGCCGATGAAGGCGATCGCCGCCGCTTGCAGCAGCATCTGCCGAACATGGCCGAATTTGAAGTGGCCGAGTTCATGCGCGAGGATCGACTCGATTTCGTCGAGCGAGTGCTTTTGCAGCAGCGTGTCGAAAAAGACGATGCGCTTCGCCTTGCCGAAGCCGCTGAAATAGGCGTTGCCATGCGTCGAGCGCGTGGAGGCGTCCATCACATAGAGACCCTTCGAACTCGAAACCGCATTTGGCGAGCAGAGTCTCCATGCGCTGTTTGGTCGACCCTTCCTCCATCGGCGTGAATTTGTTGAAAAGCGGCGCGATGACGGTCGGATAGATCACCGTCATGGCGATCGACAGCGCGATGAAGACGACATAGGCCATGAGCCACCATCTGTCGGGCGCCGCGCGCAGCAGCGCGAACATGCCAAAGAGCAGCGGCGTGGCGATGACGAGCTGCAGCAAGCCTGTTTTCGCCTCGTCGGCGAGGAATTTGCCAGGCGTCAGGCGGTTGAAGCCGAAACGCTCCTCGAGCCAAAAGACCTTGGCGGCGGAAAATGGCATGGCGATGAGGTCGCTGATGAGGCCGAAGGCGAGGACGAATAGAACGCTGCGCGTCAGTCCGGGTTCGACGAATTGCGCGATCGCCGCATAGAAGGGCGCGAGCCAAAAGGCGAGCCACAGCACCGCGATAACGGCGTCGAAAACAGTTTCGACCATCGAGAATTGCGTGCGCGCGATCGTATAGTCGGCGGCGCGGCGATGCTCGTCGAGCGTCACCTCCCGAACGAAATCGGCGGGCACTCGGTCGCGGTTCCCCGCGACCGTCGCCATTTGCCGCAGGCGCAAATAGACGCCCAGCGCGGCCGACGCCGCAATCGCAATGCAAAGGAAGACGCCCATTCCGCTCATTGCTCCGCTCCCGCCATTCCTGCCGGGCGAATATATGTCGCCGTCGCGGGCTTTGCGAGAGCGGCGCTTTATTCCCGCCGCAGCAGGGCGTCGCGCGCGGCGTTCAGCGCGGCGGCGCGCGCGTCCGAACCGCCATGGTCCGGATGTGCGCGCTTCATCTGCGCCCGGTAGGCGCGCTCGATCTCGCGGCGCGTCGCGCTGACCCCGACCCCGAGAGCCGCGCGGGCGCGCGCTTCGTCGCTTTGCGCGGGCGCAGGCGCGCCGGCGCGCTGCCCAAAGCCGCCCGCATGCGGCGCCTCCTCCTTCGTCGCGCCGGATGGCCGGCCAGCGCCGCTCGCGGCGCCTGGCTGCGCCGCCGCAGTCCGGCGCGCCTCCTCGACGTCGATGAAGCCGAAATCTTCGAGCGCTTCGCGCAGCCTGTAGCCGAGATCATGAGCGATGAAGGCGAGCGCAACAGCGGCCAGCGCGCCGACGACGCCGCGTTCGATAATGAATACGGCCGGCAACATCCGGCGATTCAATCCATGGGCGCCGTAGATCGCGCCGAGGGGACCCGGCGCCAGGCCGATCTCGCCATCATCGAGAGACGCGATGATCCCATAATCTATCCATTGCGGCGTGAGTTCGGGAAAGAACGAGGGCGTTACGCAGATTGCGATGAGGCCGAAAATCCAGACGCTATTCGACCAGCCGCGCGCCCGGCCGCTGACGAAGCCGCGCCAGCCGAAATAGGCGGCCGCGAAGAACAGCAAGGCGAAGGCGGCGAAGGTCTGCGCGCTGGCGATGACGCCGAGCGCCGCGCGATTGGCCTGCACCGCGGCGGCGATGAGCGGGAAATGGCCCATATCGGCGAAGCGCCGCAATTCATGATCGGCGATGCGCAGCGGCGCGAGTTCGCCGGGCGCCATCGCCGCCAGCGCGCCGACCATGACGACGGTCAGGCCGATGAAGGCGCCGCCTGTGGCGAGCGCCGCCAAGGCGACGCCGCGGCTTTCGCTGAAGTTGACTTCCTTGACCGACATGTCGAAGGGATCGAAAGAGATGGCCGCCTCCCCTGCCCTACGCGGCGACCCGGCGGCCTCGATTGAGCAACGCGAATGGCGCGCCGCTCAACAATATGTCGAGAGCCTCGAGACTTTGGTGGCGCCCGTTCACCGACAGGCGCGGCAGCGCGTGCAAATGCTCGGCGTGCTCGGCGAAGAGCACGCCGGGTCGGGTGGTCACCGCGCTTGCGAAGCCAAGCTCGGCCGCGAACGCGAATTCGCGTGGACCCACGGAAGCGGCGTCGCCGACCGGATAGCAGAAATGGCGCGCCGGAACGCCCAATTCGCGGCGCACCGCCTCGGCGCTTTCCGCCATTTCGCGCCGCGCCTCGGCGGCGTCGAGCTTGGCGAGGCGCGCATGCGTGCAGGAATGAGCGCCGACCGTCGCAAGCTCATGCGACGCCAGGACCGCGAGTTCGCTCCAGTCGAGACAGGCGTCGCGCGTTATCTGCCGCGGCCCGAGTCCGGCCTGAGCGCAAAGCGCGTCGACGACGCGCCGCATCTCTGTTTCGTCTTGCGCGCGCAAGGCCCAATAGATTTCGTCATAGGCTTCGCTCTTCTCGCGCGGCGTGCGCATGTCGCGCATGATGCGACGGCCTCCGACGATTATGTCGATATGATCGAGACGGCGCGCCGCTTCCTCCATCTCCAGCCACCAGAGCCGCGCGGAGCCGTCGGCGAAACCCGCCGTCACATAGGCGGTGAATGGCGCGCCATGGCGTTCGAGAATCGGCAAGGCATATTGGACAAGGTCGCGGTAGCCGTCGTCGAAAGTGAGCGCGACGAAAGGGCGGGTTGGGCGTTCGCCGCGGCGCAGAATGTCGACGACGGCGTCGAGGGCGATGACGTCGTAGCCGCGCTGCGCGAGATGCGTCAAAACGCGATCGAGAAATTCCGGGGCGATCTCAAGCCCGCCATTGGGATCGAAGGCGTCGTCGCGGCAAGGGCGGACGCGGTGGAGCATGAGGATCGCGCCGAGACCGCGCGTAAAGGGCGCTGCGAGGCGATGCGCGCCGCTTGCGCGAAACAACTCCATTCCTATCCCGATCGCCCGCTCGCGCCATGTCGGCATGTCTTAACGCTCCGCTAAAATATCGTTTATAATGAATTGTCTAATCTTCAGTTATTTCTCTTGACCCATTCGCTAAGGAAACCTGAAAATTCATTGAAGCGGAAAGGATTGACGCACGGCATGGCTACAAAGCCGCAAACGGTTGAATTCAGCGAGGTCGCGCAGCTGGACAGCAAAGTCGCCGGCGCCAAAATGTCGATCGCGGTGTTCGAGCGATTCGAAGACGCGCGCAACGACTGGCTGGAATTGATCGAGGTCGCGCCCGTCAGTCCTTACCAGTCCTATCTGTTTCTCGCCACATGGCAGGAAAAAGTGGGGCGCGAACAATACGCCGAGCCTTTCATCGTCGTCGCGCGCAACGCCGCGGGACGCCCGCTGGCGCTGCTGCCGCTGTGCATCGAAACGCGCGGCCCGCTGCGCATCGCGACCTTCATGGGCGGACGCGAGAGCAACTTCAATCTTGGACTCTTTCGCCCCGGCGCTTTCGACGAACGCAAGGCGCTTGATCTGTTGCAGGGGGCCGCGAAGCAGGCGACCAATCCGCCGGACCTCTATTATTTGCGCAATCAGCCGCGTCAATTCGAGGGCGCGGCCAATCCGCTCGCCTTCGCAAAGGCGCGTCCAAGCGCAAGCTACGCTTATGGCCTGACGCTTCCCGCCGATGAAGCGGCGCTCGCCGCGCGCCTGTCGAAAGACGCGCGCAAGAAACTACGCAAGAAAGAGGCGCGCCTCGCCGAAATCGGCCAATTGTCATACGAGCATGTCGCGCGCGGCGCCCGCGCGCAAGGCATAGCGACAGCGTTGATTGACCAGAAGTCCGCGCGCTTCGCCGATCTCGGCGTCGGCGGCCTCTTCGAAAGCGCGGGCATGCGCGCGCTCGTGCGCGCCTTGAGCGCCGTGGAAGGCGACGGGGCGCTCGAACTTCACGCGCTCAGCGTCGACGAGCGCATTGTCGCGACTTACGCCGGCGTCGTCCGCAAAGGCCGCTTCTCCGGCATTTTCAACTCGTTCGACATGGACGAAGAGATCGCGCGCTCGTCGCCCGGCGAACTGCTGCTTCATGCGTTGATGCGCAATCTCGTTGCGCGCGGCATGACGCATTTCGATCTCGGCGCCGGCGAAGCCCGCTACAAGCAATCCGTCTGCGACGAAACCATCGAGCTGGTCGACGCGATCATGCCGGTCAGCGCGATGGGCGCGGCCGCGGCGCCGGCGCTGCGGCTGTTCCTAATCGCCAAGCGCCGCATCAAGCAGACGCCGCGACTGGCGCGCGCGGCGGCGCGGCTGCGGCGCTTCATCGGCAGGCTGCGTTAAATCATTCGGCGGCGACGAGATCGTCGGCGTTGACGCCGTCTTCGAGCAAATAGGCGTCGGTTCCGGCGCTCGCGAGTTCGTCGCGCAGCGCCTCGGCTTCGTCGCCGCCAATGACGAAGGCCATGTCGACGAGCGGCGCCAAGCGCAGCGCCTGTTCGCGTGAGGCGGCGAACACCAGAAAATCGTATGTGTGCGCCAAAGCGTCGATGACGGGTTCGAGGTCGTAGCGTTCTTCGCCCGCGCCGACGCCGGCCGTCATCACATGCAGGCGGGACGAAGCGTCGCGATGAATGGCGTCGGCGAAAGCCGTCTCCACCGTCAAGAGATCCGCAAGACCCTTGGGTTCGCTTTCCTGTTCCGGCGCAAACGCTTCAAAACCCTCGGCGCCGGAATCTGCGGCGATGAGCAGCGCGCGGCCGCGCCGCGCCAGATTGCGTCCGAGCGCGATCGCCGCTTCGTCCGAACTTGCATCGGCGCCGCAAAGCGCCACCAGAACCTTCACGCAAGCCGCCTCCCGACGCGGCGGGTCGACCTGGCTTGGCGCTGTCTGCGTTTCGGCCAGCGGCTCCGCTGACTTGGAGGCGCCGGCGTCTTCCGCCTCCTCCGCCTCGGCGGCGCGCGTCAGCTCGGCGTCTTCCGATGTCTGCTCCGCGCCGGGCGGCGCGGACGCCGCCGCGGCGGGCGCCTTAGCCTCCGCTTTAGGCCCGCTCGGCGCGGGCGCGGCGGGGCGCGCCTTTCCGCTGAGCAACTCGCCGGAAATGACCGCCCCGACCGAGAGAATCAGCGTGCCGAGCGTCGCAAAGAGCGTGATCGGCAGCTTCTTGGGGAAGGAGGGAATCTGGGCGCCAGGGCGCGCTGGATGATGCGCGCGTCGGCGGGCGTCGCCTTTTGACGCTCGCGCGCCAGCGCCTCCTGATATTTCGTCGAACTCGGTCTCCAATTGCTCCTTCAAGAGCTTGGCGGCGCGTTCGAGTTCACGCAGATGCACTTCCTCCGCGCCCGCGGCGCCGGGACTGGCGGCGCACACCAACGAGCTGCGTTTTCGGCCCCGCTCCTATTCCTATATCGGCAACGTGCCGGTCCTCGACGTCTTCGACAAGCCGATCGCGGACTGGGACGTCATCGTCAAATCCGCCTTCGACAGAATCGTCGGAGCGATCTGCCTCATCCTGCTGTTGCCGGTCATGGCGCTAGTCGCGCTCGCCGTGAAGCTCAACTCGAAAGGGCCGGTGTTGTTCAAACAGATGCGCTACGGCTTCAACAATGAGAAGATCGAAATCTATAAGTTTCGCTCGATGTATGTCGATCAGCTCGATCCTCACGCGGTAAAGCAGGTCACGACGCGCGTCACGCGAGTCGGGCGGTTCATCCGCAAGACCTCCCTCGATGAATTGCCGCAGCTGTTCAACGTCGTCTTCAAGGGTAATCTCTCGCTCGTGGGTCCGCGCCCGCACGCCATCGTCGCGTACGCCGCCGACCATCTTTACGACGACGACGTCGACGGCTATTTCGCCCGCCACCGCGTGAAGCCGGGGCTAACGGGCTGGGCGCAGGTCGACGGCTGGCGCGGCGAGACCGACACGCCGGAAAAAATCCAGAAGCGCGTCGAGCACGACCTCTATTACATCGAGAACTGGTCGATCCTGCTCGACATCTATATCCTCGCGCTGACGCCTTTCGCGTTGCTCAAAGCCGAGAACGCCTATTGAGCGGCGCATTGCGGCGCCAGATGCGGAGGCGCGCGTGAGACTGCCCTTTTTTGTCGCCGCCATTGCGGCGCTGCAAGGCGCCGCCGGCGTCTCTCTCGCCGCGGCCGCGGCGCATGTCGACGCGAGTCCGCTCCTGGCGACGGCCAGTCAATTCCTGATGATCCACGCCGCCGCCGGCCTGGCGCTTGCCACGCTATTGCGCACGGCGCCGCCTGCGACAGCCTGGCTCGCCCTCGCCGCTTTCGCGCTTCAGGCGGGCGTGACGCTCTTTTCCGCAGATCTCGCCGCGCGCGTCTATTTGGCGGGAAAGCTCTTTCCCTTCGCGGCGCCGATCGGCGGCGGACTGACGATCCTAAGCTGGTGCGCGCTCGCCATTTGGGCGGCGTTCGCCATTCTGCGCGCAAATTCGGCCGGAACGCCGCCCAAAAGCTAGACAACTTCGGCAAACGGCCCCACCATTAAATTATGTCGGTCTCTGGCGCTCCCGGCGTTTCGCCAACGGGCTCACCGAACGATGAGCCGCAACGCGCGAGCGATCCCTTGCTCGGGCGACGGGTGCTGATTGCCGAAGACGATCCCTATATCGCGCTGGCGCTCGAAGAAACGCTGGTTGAATTTGGGCTTGTGATCGCCGGCATGGCGCGCAGCGTCGACGAAGCGGTGCAGCTTTCGCGCGAAGATGGGATCGATCTCGCGCTGCTCGACGTCAACCTCGGCCATGAGAAGATCGACCCCGTCGCGGACGCGCTTGTCGCGCGCGGCTGCCCTTTCGTTTTCACGACCGGCTGCGGGCGCGCCGGCCTGCCCGAGGCGCATCTGCATCACGCCATGGTCGAAAAGCCTTTTTATGTCGAAGAGATACTGACCGCTCTGCGCAATGAGATCGCCCGGTCGGCCGAGCGCTGATTTCAGCTGCGCGTCGCGCCGGACTGACGCTACTCCCGTCTCTAAGCCGCCTTGCCTTGCTTTGGCGCCGCCTCCATGGCTTTCCGCCACTTTATCGCCGTGCTTCGCCGCGACAAGCGGAAGGCAAACTTGTCCGGGAGCTCGCGGCTTGCCTTCGTCCGCCCAAACCCAAAAGCCTGCTTTCGCCGCGTTTGGCCGGCTGCGCGCCGGCGCCGCCGTGCGTTCCGTGGCGCTCGCCGCCTTTTTCCTCGGGGCTGTGGCGGGTCTCGCGGCGGTGGTCGCTCCCTGGCTCTTCTCGCCCACCGCGCTTGTCGACGCGGTCGCCGTCCAGTTGCAGAGCTCCTCGGGCCTTTATGTCGCGACGCGCGGCCGTACGACATTTTCGCTGCTGCCGCGCCCGAGCATCGCCATCGAAGGCGTCGCCTTCGCCGACCGCAATAGCGCCCTGTTCATCGAAGCCGAACAGCTTCGCGGCGACGTCGATCTGCTGCCGCTCGTCGCCGGCCGGCTGCGCGTCGCCGCCGTGCGGCTCGTCCGGCCGCGCGCGACGATCGACCTTGATCAAAAGCCGATCGACGCCCCGGGAACGGCGGCGCGCGCCGCCGCTGCAAAGCCCGCGACGCTGGAAGCGGCGGCCGCCGACAATTTGCGCTTTGGCGTCATCGCCGTCGTCGACGGCGCGGCGCGGATCGCCTATCGGGGCCGCGCTTACGAACTTGAGAAGATCGACGCGACATTCGAATGGCGGCGCATCGGCGAAGCGGCGGCGCTGACCGGCGCTTTCGATTTTCGCGGCGAGCGGCTGGAGGCGATGCTGTGGCTGGCGCGTCCGAGCGCGCTGCTGCGCGGCGAACAATCTGTGGCCACGGCGCGGCTCGACGGCGAGAGCCTTCGGCTCGAAGCGCAGGGTCTCGCGCAACTCGGCGCCAATGCGCGCTTTTCGGGCCGCGTCGCGGCGACGACGCCCTTCGTGCGCCAGGCGCTAAGGCTCTTTGACGTCTCTGCGCCGCTTCCCGGTCCTTTCAGCGACGCGCAATTTTCCGCGCAAGCGACGCTCGGATTGCGCGAAGCGCAATTCAAGGACGCACGGATTTTCGTCGACGGCAATGAGTTCCAAGGCGATTTGGCCTTCCGCAAGGAGGATGGCCGCCCCACCCTGACGGCGACGCTCAAAAGCGAATTCGTATCGCTCAAACCCCTGCTCGCGGAAGCGCCGGCGCTGCTCGCGCCGGACGGCCAATGGAACAAGGACGCATTCGAGCTTCCCAATCTTTCCGGCGCCGACGTCGATCTGCGCCTCGCGGTCGCCCATGCGCGGCTCGGACGGCTGAAGGTCGACGACGCGACATTAGCGCTGACGCTGCGCGATGGGACGCTCGATCTAGCCATCGCGCAGGCGCAGGCCTATCGGGGCGCGCTCAAATTTCGCGCCTCCTTCGCGCCGGCTCCTACGGGGCTGGCCATCCGCGCCAATGCGCAAACGCTCGGCGTCGAAGCCGGCGCGCTGCTCTGGGACGCCTATGGCAAGCCGGGGATCGCAGGCGCGTTCAATTCGACGATCGCGCTCGACGCGGTCGGCGACAGCATGGCGGCGCTGATGCGAAGCCTCAACGGGCGCGCCAGTCTCGCCCTCGCCGACGGCGAAATCTCCGGCGTCGATCTGGAGCGCGCGCTGCGACGTTTAGAGAAGCGGCCGCTCTCCAGCGCCTTCGACATCCGCTCCGGCCGCTCGACGCTCGACAAAGCCTCCGCGACGATCAAGATCGAGAAAGGCGTCGCGGAGATCGCCGACGGCGCGGCGCTGGGACCCGGCTTCACGCTCGCCTTTGACGGCGTCGCCCGACTCCCCGAGCGCAGCCTCGCGATGAAGGCCGTCGCGCAGGAAGCCGACGGCGCCGGCAAGCCCAATGATAAGGGCATGAATATCGCGTTCGACATCGCCGGCGGATGGGACGAGCTGACGCTGACGCCGGACGCGCAGGCCTTCATCCGCCGCTCCGGCGCCGCCGCGCCGCTGCTGCCGCGCGCCGAGTCGCGGGGCGACGACGCGCCGCCGCAATGATATTGTGAAAAACTAGACTTCTTCCAGCTGCTTCTCGCGTAGCAAACTGGTCAGTTCGTCAGGGATGTCGAGATAGCGGAAACGCCGCAGTTCGAAGCCGACCTCGACGACGCCCCATGGCGGCGCATAGGTTCGCCAGGGCGAGACTTCCGCGAGGATGACGACATGGCCGCCGTCGATGGCGCGCGCGATCCGCGCAACGGTGTAGATGACGCCGCAGGCCAGGCCGACGCAATGTCCGTAAGGGCCGGCGGTTGCGTCGACGCAAACGACCTCCGCGCCGGGCGGCGTCTCTGGGCTAATCATTTCGCGACCTCTCAGCCTGCGGCGCGAATGGATTCGCGCGCTCCCAATAATTATGGGGCGCGCGCCGGCCTGCAAAAGAGCTTGAGACGCCGCGCCCGAGGTCACCAGAATTTCAGAAAGCCGAAGAAGCCCTTCTTCAGCATTTTGCGGTCGAGCGCGCTCAATTCGTCATAGACCTTGCGCGCCGCGGCGCGCATCTCCAGCAGCTTCTCGTCGGAGAGGTCGAAATCGAGCACGGCGGATTTCAACTCGCGCCGCGCCGTATCGAGCCGCGCCTGCGCATCCGCAATCAAAGCATGTAGCATCGCTTCTCCCCAATTCTGCGCAAAATGTCTCTTTGGCGCTTGAGCGCCTCAGCCAATTTTAGCGCGCCTGTTCCGCCGACGCCATCGGCGCGGCGCGGCGCGAGATTGCGCGGCCTACCCCAACCAAATCGGCGAGCCGGCGGGTTGGAGGCGCTTGCGAAGACGGACTGGAAACCACATGGAACTTGCCGCCAGCGTTGGAGGTTAACTACGGACAGGCGGATTCTTGTCGACGAGGTCGCATAACGGCTCTCGCCGCGCCTTCAGTTAGTGGCGGGTCGCGGAAGGGATCAAAAGCAAAATGTCTAGCGTGGAAACAGCAACCGAGGCCGTTGGCCAGGCGATTGAAGAGCTCAAGCAGGGAATCGACGCCTTCGTCGACTCGACGAAGCAGCCGATCGAGGCCGCCGCTCAAGGTCTTCAGGAACATGCTCTGTGTGCGATTGATCAAGTCAAAGGCGTTGTGAGCGCTGCGCTCGACGACCTTACTCAGTCCGGTTCGGCGGATCAGTTGAGGGGCTACGCCAATGAGGCGATGGGCCAGACAAAGCTCGCGGTCGGTCTTGCCGCCCAGTCTCCCGAACTCGCCATGGCGGGCATTGCGCAGAAAGCCTTGGGCGAAATGCAGAAATTCGTAGGCGAAGCGAAAAGGGCCGCCGACTCCGAAGAATGAGCAGGAAGCGGAGATGAGCCTGTATATGGCGCGAGAATAACAGGGCGAACGGCGCGGGAAGGCGCTCCAAGTAGAAAAGCATTCTTTATTTTGTCAAATGGATGCAATTTAATCATGCTGAGCAAGTGCGCGCGCGTCTCGCGTCCAATGCCTGTCCGTCCGGTCCCCGCAAGCCCGGTCGCATTTTTCCACTGCAGCGCGCTACTGTATTTATAGAGGGGGACTGCTTCCATGCTCGATCTCGCCTATACGGCCCTGCTGGACTTTCTCGCCAGATTGCGCGGACGCCCCATCAGGACGGAAACTGTGCCGGAGCGATTTGTCGCCTACCGCGACGGCCAAGCGAAACACCCCAGGCCAAAGACCGACGAACAGGAAGCTTCGCTGGCTGAGCCTGAAAAACCCCTCGCTCCCCCGGAGCAGACGCCCTAACGCGAATGGCCGGCGTCACGCGGGGCCATAAGCGTAAGCGACAAATTAGCAACGCCCGGCAAAATTCGTCGATGAAGAGGCGACAATAATCAGAACAGTTCTTGATTTATTTTGTTGTTGGAATGACGCTTGGGCATCGGTTCTTCAGTTCCGCTATCTGCGAATACGAAGAAGGAGAGCCCGGCATGACCATGAGAAAGCTTCTGCGAAGGAGAAGCGCCCTGAGGGAGCTTCTGCAGAACCTTGATACACGGCCTTTCTGCGAGGACATCCCGCCCTCGGCCGGCGGATGGCTGAACCAGCCGCGTCCCCGCCTCGCCCATAGCTCCCGTGGCGCCCCCGCCCGATCTCGCCAAGGCGATTATCGGTGAAGTCTTCGCGCCGCGGTGATTGAGGGTAGCGCGGCGCGGCTTGCTCCAGGCGCCGAACACAGCGGCGACCGGCTGGGCCGCCGGCGCAGGCGTTGAACGCGATCGCGAGCAACTGGAGCCTTAGAGCCGAGCGGCTCTTTGTCGATCTTGGCGAGCTGCCTACATGATGAGCGACTTCTGCGTAGCGAGGGCGCGCCCGTTTTGCGCCGTAGGCGCATGACGCGCGGCGCTTCCCAGGCGATTCGGAACAGCTGCCTGTTTTCAGGTAATTTTTGAACGTCAACGCACTTCGACGGACGTTTCTTGTGGAGGCCTCGGAGGGAATCGAACCCCCGTACAAGGATTTGCAGTCCTCTGATTTTCGCGCTTAAGCGACTGTTTTATCTGCGATTGGCTTTTTCATGTCGCGCCTGTGTCGCGCTCACCCGCCGAGTAATTCCCGCTCCGCGGCGGCCAGTTCACGAAGCCGTCTTCCGGATTTCGGGAACCAATGGCCGTAAACATCCATTGTCATCGTGATGCTGGCGTGCCCGAGCCGCACTTGTGCCGCCTTGGCCGAGAGCCCGAGGCCGCCGTCCTTCTTCGAATTGATAAGCCACGAGGCGAAGAAGTGCCGCGCCGCGTGAAGGCCAGGATATTTCGCCCGCCCCTCCCTGTCTGTCACGCCGGCCGCGACTTGCGCCCTCTGCCAGCCATGATTTGCTACGTCCGGATGGCCGATCGGACGGCTGTTGCTCGTCGGAAATGCAAGGTCGAGCGGACCCTTCGGGCACGCCAGTTTCCATTCGCGCAGCGCCGAGACGACAATCGGCGGCAATGAAATCGTCCGCTCACCCGTCGCCGATTCGGCGGGCCGAACTTCATGAACTGGTCGACGCGCTGGCGGACGTGAAATCGCGCCCTTTTTCAGGTCGACGTCAGACCATCGCAGCGCGCGCAGCTCGGACGACCGCAGGCCCGCGAATATCAACGTCAACAGGATCGGGCGCCAGCGGCCGGACAGCCCCCCGACGATGGCTTTAATCTCGTCGCGAGACGGAACATTTTCACCGATCCGGAGCTTTCCTGGCGCTTCTCGGCGCGGCGATCGGCGCCAGTGCGGCGGGTGCGGACATCGCGCGCGGCATTGACCGCAACCAGCCCCCTCTCCTGCGCATCGGCGACGAGCGACGACAGCGATGTCATTGTCTTCCGGATCATGGCAGGGAGCGCCCTTCGCGCCGCAAGGCGTCCTCGAATTCGCGCACGGCGGGCGCCGTCAAGCGGGAGAGCTTCGTCGAGCCGATAAACGGCGCGATGTGGAATTTCACATGCCGCTCATAGGCGTCGACCGTCGACCGTTCGAGCGCCCTGCCCTTGCAGGAACTCAATCCAAAGCGCGGCGGCCTCGGCGACCGTGACGCTGGCGGAGTCGGCAACGTGCGTCCCGGCCATGACGTCGACCTTGGAGCGGGCCGCGAAGGCGTCCGCGTCTTTCTTGCGTGCGAAAGTCTTGAGGCGGCGCTTGCCGGCGCCGTCGGAATAGTGACGATCCATGCGTCCTTTGTCTCGCCCTGGCGCGGCCCAAGTCCTCTTTCGCACCGACATAAGCTGCCTCCTACTTCCTAAGCGGGGCGAATATTTTTGTCAGATTGAGGCAATAGGCGCTTTCGTGTTCACGCATGAAATTCACGATCATCCCGAGTGTGAATTCAGCGGGCCGCTCGCCGATTGTATTCTGCGGGGGCGAAGAGTCGCATCCCCGATCGCAGGCAAAAAGCAGTGATCAATGCAGGCCCGTCCATCAACCATTGATTGGCCAATAAGGACGATGACGTCGCCGTCGCCAGCGAGCGCTTTATAGAAGAACGATACGCGGAATTTGTTGATCGCTATCTGTTTGGACTTCTCCGCTTCTTCGAAGTTTGGTCCGCCAAAAGCGCGCAGGTTATCCACGATGCTGCGTATCTCGCCCAAGGGGATCCGAAGCTCGTTTAGCGCGGACGCCACAAGCGCCCATTTGCGTTCGCCGAAATATGGCTCGGCGACATATTCCCGATACCGGCCGCGCCCCTTCTTGTCGGTATCCGGTTCGGCGCGAAGAATTCCTATGTCCGACCAATGTTGTAACGCCCGGGCCTTTTCGCCCGTGTCCGCCATCAATACGCTAATGCCAACTGTGTTCATTTGATCCCATTCCCTCCGACACAAACACCTAACGCGCATCTTGCATTTGTGTCAATAGGTGATATACGGTGAGAGTCGGGGGCCAAAGCGGCCTATTGCATGGCAAAGATACATGCGGTGTATCTTGCATATATGAAGCGACAAATGTCGGAAGGAATGAATCGCACGCAGGAGGATTCGCTCGCGTGCGATCTGATGCGCGGAGTCGGCGCAATCGCCGCCTTTCTCGGAATGACGCCGCGTCAAACGTATCACATCCTAACGCAGGGGCATTTGCCGGCGTTCAAGATGGGCGACGTCTGGTGTTGCCGGAAATCGACGATCCGCGCGCACGTTCTGAATCGCAGGAAGCGCTGGCGGCGCGCCGTTCGAAGGCGGAGGCGGCGTGACCCAATGCAACAGACAAAGAGAAACCCGGTCGCGGGCGGCGACCGGGCTCGGAAATTTGATCTAGTTGGCGAACTGATCGATCCGGATAAAACCAAATCCGCCGCAAGAAATCAAGAGAAAACTCTTCCGAGCCGGGCGACGCTCGCGCGCCGATTTCCGATGTTGCGCGTCAATCTTCTACAACTTCCGCTGGATTGACGACGCGAGCGGCGCGGGGGCGACAGCTTCGAATCGCTGCTCGCCTTCCTTGAC
Source organism: uncultured Alphaproteobacteria bacterium (assembly GCA_963706255.1). GTDB lineage: Bacteria > Pseudomonadota > Alphaproteobacteria > Rhizobiales > Beijerinckiaceae > Methylocystis. Next base: position 16,222 of record CAVPMJ010000030.1, read on the forward strand.
GGGAGGACGCAGTGAGCAAGGACGCTCTACCGTTCACCGACAAAGAGCTAGCCCTGGCGAAGTTTCGCTGCATCGAAGCGGCGGCGCGCGATTGCTCACGATCAAAGATTGCCTACCGCGCGCGCTGCTGCTCTTTGTTGCGTATCACATCCGCCATGACACAGGCGCCGTCGCATTTCCGAAGCTGATGACCCTGTGCGCGGACCTTGGCATATCGCCGAAGTCCGAACGCTGCGTGCGTGATGCGCTCAAGAGTTCTCGTCGCTGGCGATTATCTCACGGAGGAACGATCCTGCGGAATTCCAACTCGCTATCGAGTGGCGAAAAGGTTTTTTCAGGACAATGAACCCCGGCAAAATAGCAGCCGGGGTAAGGACAAAACCCCGGCTAAAGAGCAGCCGGGGTCTGAGAGCAACCCCGGCTGTTATACAGCCGACCCCGGCTAAAGAGCAGCCGACCCCCCGGCAAAATAGCAGCCGGGGACCCCGGCTATATAGCAGCCGACATAATACCGGACACTTAAAACCGGACATTGAAGACCGGTCATCTAACACCGGCGAGCGAGAGAGAGACGCGCCCCCGTCTGAAAATCTTTTTTCAGAAGAAGACGCGTCGAAGAAAAAACAGCCCCGTGGCAATTCACCGTCACGCGGCAAGTCAGAGACTCCCCCCGGCTTCGACGAATTTTGGGCGGCGTATCCGGTACGCAGGGCGCGGGGCGACGCAGAGCGCGCCTATGCGAAGGCGCTCGACGCCGGCGCGACGCAACAGGACCTACTGCTCGGCGCCATGCGCTATGCGGCCGAGCGCGATCGCGAGCCAGATCCCGCGACGCGCGCAAAATTCACGGCACATGCGGCGACGTGGCTCAATCGCGGATCGTGGGCTGACGAGCCGACGCCAGCGCCATCTAACGGATTTCCCAACGGCGGCGGCCATCACGCGCAAGCCGGGCCGACGCATCGCCCGTCCGCCCTTGAAATCATCGCGTGCCGCAGGGGGCTGGCATGACGAAGCTCATCGCGCCGCCGGCCGGGGCCGTAGCAATCGCATCGCCATCGTCTTCGATGCTGCGCACGATGGAAAAGCTTAATTCGCTTGAGCGCGTCATCGCGCGGCGCACTGGCAATGAAGTCACGCTGGCCCTGCAACGCATGTCGCCGCTCGTCATCGCCAACGAAAAAAACTACGCGATCGCCAAGAGGCGAATCGCCCCAATGCCGGACCGCATGACGCTCCAGGCGGAATATGACGGCATCTGGGAAGCCATCTATGTTCCTGCGCTCGATCACGAAGTCGAGACGCTTGTCGGCGCGATGATTGACGGCGTTCCCAACGCGCAGGCGCGCGTCAAGCCGGAGATAATCGACGCCATTTCCTATTCGGTTGCGCACGCCGACGATGACCGCGACCCGTCCGATTGGCCATGCTGGCGCGGATTTTCCGCGCGCGTTCTAGCGGGCGCGACGCGGCGCATTTGGTCAACGCAGAGATTCGCGTTCGGCGCAGCCGAAGTAATCGACGCCGCGCGCGCCGTCCGGCTGAATTACTGGAACGCGCTTGAGCCGACGCGGGGGCGGTTTTGGAACTGCGGATAGACGCCGATTACGTGATCGACGAATGGGACGAGGACGAGCTTGCCGCGATCATGCGCGGCGATGACGACGACGATGATGGCGACATACCGCTCTGACAACGGCAGAGCGCGTGACGCGCCACATCCGCGCCGGCGGTTTCCGGCATGAAATGGAGAACGAAAATGCGCTTATCAACCGAACTCGAATCCGCCTGGTCCCGCGTCGAAGCCGGCGACAATCCAGGCCGATGCGCTCGCCGGCTTCACGCTGACGCCCGTCGAGCAATCGGAAATCGACACGCGCTGCTGGTTGCTTGCCGACAAACTCGCGGCCGAGGCCGCCGCCGCTGAACGTGAAGCGGACGCCCTGCGCTCAATTCGCGTCGGTCGCCATGTCGAAGGCACGGACGGCAACGTCGTCCACCTTCGCCGCGCAAACTAACCAGGAGAAACGAAAATGACGAGCAATCGCCTTCCCGCGCTCGCGGCGGCAATCCGTCGCGCGCATGACGACATGAACCATGCCGCGAAGACGGCGGCAGAAAGGGCGCTTGATGCAGGCCATGCGCTCATTGAGGCCAAGGCGCTAGTCAAACATGGCGGATGGCTGCCATTTCTCGCGCAAGCCGGGGTTCATGAACGTGCGGCGCAGCGCCTTATGACGCTCGCCGCATCCGGGCTCAAAAGCGACATCGTGTCGGATTTGGGCGGCGTGGCGCCGTGTCTGCGCTTCCTGTCCTTGCGCGAGCGCGGTGTCGCCAAGCTGCGCGAAGCGGAAGCCGCCGCGGGAATGGGTATTGAAAACATGTTGAACCTCCTGCAGGAGGCCCTGCGGATCATGGACGAGACGCTGGAAATGTTCCCCGCAGAGGACATCGAAAAGGCGAAGCGCGCGAGTGAAGAACTAAACCGGCGCGCCATGCCGTTGCCTGGCGTTGGGCGGGTTGTCCGGGGCGATGACCGTCTCGGAAATTACGTCTTCTTGTGGCCGGTAAATTTGGCCGATGGCGTCTATGTGCACCATATCGTCATCAACATTGACGACGTTCGCCCAACGGGCCTGTTCTATTCCTATCGGCCCGCGCGCGCGGATGCTTTTCGCGACTATATGTCGGCAGCGGGTGATATTCCGTTTAACTTTTTCCTCGGCAAATACGACATGCTGGAAGGCGCCGACGCCGCAAAATGCGTCGCATGGCTCGAATCGTTGCGTTCGGAATCATCGTCGAAGTCGAAAGGACACGAAGGTGCTCGACACTGACGACGCCGACGCGCCTATCCACAAATCAGCCGCGGCCGCGCGCCTGCGTGAGATGCGTGCGCCGATCTTGCATCTCGTCGATCTAAAACGCGCCGCCCATAGCCCGCGGTTCTGCGAGCTCAAGGTCGACGTGCACGACCGCATCGTCGCCCTGCCGGCGCCGTCGACGCGGGCGAGGGGGCGAGCATGACGCCGGCCGCCCTTCACCGTCTTCGCGAGATCGCCGCCGAGCGTCGACGTCTCGAGGACGAGGAAGAGCAGCTGCTCGACGCGCTCGATGCCGAGGAGCCGGCGCCGGTCGCACAGGACGACGCAGGCGGCGCGGGGCAGATTCGTGGCCCGGCCTTTCTGAGCATGAAGGAAGCCGCCTATCGCCTTGGGCTGTCATACGACGCTGCGCGCATGCGAGCGAAGCGCGCGGGCGTCACGAGTTCGGACGGCCGCGACGCGCTCATTCCCATCGACTGGGTCAACGAACAGCGTGTTCGCAAAAACCCCGAAAATGTTCGCACGTGTTCGGTTGCCGAACAGGCCATCGGCGAGCGATGAATTCGATCGAACAGTGAGGCAATATGTTTTTCCAAAAGGCGACCACAGTGACGAAGATCGAAGCGGAATTGCAGACGCTCGCAGCGCGTCGCCCAAAGCTGCATTCGCAGCTCACAGCCGCTGAAGCGGCGCTCGAAAGCGCCCTTGGCGATAGGCGTGATCTTCTTATCGGCGATGATTCCGACAACGCCTCGGCCCGCGCCGCGGTTGAGAAGAGAGTGCTGGGGGCTGAGCGCGACATTGCCACTTATTCCGACGCGATCGCGGCCATCGATGCAAAAATCGCCGACGCAAAGCAGCGCCTGGCCGCAGCGCGTGACGCAGACGCCCGCGAGATTGCGGCCAAGCGTCACGACGCCACGGCCGATGGGATCGAAAAACTCGCTTTGCGGCTCGACCGCGCTGTCGACGAGCTTGTCGCGGCCGCTGACTCGCTACGGGACGCGATTGATCCCGCTCTGATCGAGACCCGCCTCTATCGGAATTTCTTTGGCCTCGCCGAAAGGCCCCTCGATCCTTTTGAGGCGGTCAGGTTTGTTCTCGCCGAGGGGTTATTTTCGCGCGCTCCAGAACTGTTTGTGATTGAAGCGCCGGACATCGGCGAATTCGCCTCGGCTTCGATGCAAGTTCCCATGAGCCGGCCAGATGGCAGTCTATGCTTCGATCTGCCGAAGCACCGCCTCGACGGCGTGAAATTCTTAACCGCGAGCGGGGCTCTCGAGCGCAGTCTTGTTACGCCACTTCGCCGCGCCGCGCAGGAAATCCGCGAAGGCAAAAGATCGCCGCATGCTGCTGCCACGCCAGGCGCGCCGAAGACAATCGCGCCGGCGCCGCTCTGAACTAGTCGACGTCGTCTTTCTCTTGCCAGTCTCATGGGTTGCCGAAAACGGGCAAAAAAACGGCAAAGTCGATAGCGCCTTCAGTGTTCCGGCGCCGGTCGCCGCGGCCGCTGTCGCGCTCGGCGTGGCGTTCCGGCGCGACAGCGAGGAAGCCCGCGCCCACATGGCCACGCGCGCGCTATTGCGCACCGGCTCTGGCGACTGCAGCGATAAATTCGCCGAAAGCGTCGACCTCGGCGTTGACCTCGAAAAGCTGATGGCCGCCGAACGCGCGCGCCTTAACGGCTGGCCGATGGCGGCCGCAGATGATGGCGCTGCCGAAATGAAGGTGGCCGCAGAATGACGAGAGCGCCCTGCAATTGCAAGCCGAGCGCCGAAGAGTTCGGAATATTTCTGGCGTCTCCTAGACGATTCGAGTTTCGTCCCGGAATTGGCGTTTCGCGCCGCTGACCAAACTATCGGCGAGGACAGCTATGAGCGCCTCGTGCGAGAGCGCGGCAGCGCATTTCACGAAGGGGGGCACGCAATCGCCGCAGCCGCCGCAGAAGGTGAAATCTTCGCCGTTGCGATCGGCGAGCGCCCGGTCCTCATGTCCGCCTATCCGCAGGACGCTTCGCCGCTTGTCCGGCTAATCGGCTTCGCGGCTGGCCATCACTGCGAAGGGCTCGCAAGCGCATTCGGGCCGCCGACGCTCGAAGTGCTAGCGGACTATATTGAGTTGGCCAGAGCCGGCGCGACTGGTAGCTGCGATAGCTGCAAATCCGCAAAGCTGCTTTGCAAATCCTTCGCCGGCCTTGACGATGATGCACTTGTGCGCGCGTGGCGCTCGGCGTTCGAGCTGACGGCCGCGCTCTTCAAAACGCCAGCATGGCGAAGCGGCCTATTCGCCGTCGCAGGCGCGTTGCGCGACCGAATCCGCCTCACCGGCGAGGACATTGCCGCTCTAGTCGACGCCGATGCTTTGCGGGCCGCGCAGGCCGCCGTCCTCGCGGACGTCGACGTCGCTGATCCGGCAACATGGACGCGGAAGGGAACTGATAAATGACCGACAATCATGATTTTATTGTCCGCGAGTTGATCGCCCTGGCTGAAGCAAAGGCGGCAGAAATCAGCAACAATTCGTCTCGCGATGAGTGCGATCGCATCGTCGCCGAGCACAGCGCGATTTACGATCGCATCGACGCGCTTCGCGCCGTGAAAGCGCCAGCGCCGACAACTGCGCCCCGCGCTGTCGGGCATAGCAGTCCTGCGTTCGAGCCAAGCGCCGGCTGGCATCCGCCGATGGGACGATGACGATGGTGCATGAGCGAGA
>CAVPMJ010000031.1:0-50830 GCA_963706255.1 uncultured Alphaproteobacteria bacterium
GAGCAGGGCCGCAGCTATCACGCCAAGCAAAGCGCCGCCGTGGTGATGGAGCCTGACGGAGCCGTGCGCGCTATCGTCGGGGGCCGCGACTATGGCGCAAGCCAGTTCAATCGCGCGACAGACGACGCCGCCAGCCCGGCTCCTCCTTCAAGCCTTACGTCTATCTGACCGCGTTGATATCCGGCAAATCAAGCCGACGACCATCGTCACCGACCGGCGACCTGCATCGGCAATTCTGCGTCCATAATTACAGCCGCGGCTACGCCGCTCCATGCCGCTCGCCATGGCGCTGGCGAAATCGCTGAAGCACCATCGCCATCCAATGTCGCAGGCGATCGGCAACGGCGATTCGCGCATCGGCCGCGCCAAGATCATCGACGACCTGCCGGCGCCTCGGCATCACCACGCCGCTCGAAGACACGCCCTCGCTGCCGTCGGCCAGAGCGACGTCATTCCCCTGGAGCATTCCGCCGCCTACGCCGCCTTCGTCAACGGCGGCAAGAAGGTCACGCCATACGCCGCGGTGGAGATCCGCAACCGGCAGGGCGATCTGCTCTATCGCCACGATCGCGACGCGCCGCCGCAGAAGCAGGCCGTGCCTTATGAGAAAGTCGTGGAGCTCGCGGGCATGATGAAGAAGGTCGTCGAGGAAGGCACGGGAAAACACGCGCAGCTTGGCGAGGGCATCGACGTGATCGGCAGACCGGCACCACCAACGGCTATAAGGACGCCTGGTTCTGCGGCTATTCCGGCACGATGGGCGGTTGCGTCTGGTCCGGAAACGACGACGATGCGCCGAATGAACAATATGACGGGCGGCACGCTGCCGGCGGCCACGTGGCACGACATCATGGCCTATGCGCATCAGGGCGCGACGCTGAAGCCCATCGTCGGATTGAAGCCGGATCCGGCCGGAGCGACGGCGGCGGCGAACGCCAATGTCGTCAAGCCGCTGGAGCTTGGGGCGCCGCAGCGTCCCGCCACTCTGTCGAAGGGCGCGATCGAGGCGCTCGACGCCATTCAGTTGAAGATCAAGACGATCGGCGGCGGAAAGCAGGGCGCGCTGGACGCTCCGGCGTCGCTCGCCGCCGATGGCGGCGAGCGCGCCGCCGTCGATGTGATCCGGTAGTTCGGGCGGAGGCGTTCCTTGAATCTGAAGCCTTACGCCAATTATCTGCGCGCCGGGTCGGCGGTGATCGCGGGGCTTGCGCTGGGCCTTGTCGCAACTCTGCTGTCGCTCAACTACGGCTATGGCTTCAACGCTTTTCGCGCCGGGCCGTGGACGGCTTGGCCGCAAATCGGCGGCGCCGACATCGACCCTTACGCGCGAGCGGTCATCTCGCGTTCCGGCGAAGCGCCGCTGGGGCGCGATCAGGGCCTCGCCTTTGTCGCGCGCGCCAATTCCGACGGCGCGGCGCTGGACGCCGACTGTGAATATCGCATCGTCGATCCGCTGCCGTCCGCGCGTTTCTGGACCATCGCGCTCGCCAGTCCCGAGGGCGCGCTGCTCCCCAATCCGACCGAGCGCTACGGCTATTCCTCCATCGACGTGCTTCGCCGCGAGGGTGGCGCTTTCGACATCGCGATCGCGCGCGAGGCGCGGCCCGGCAACTGGCTGTCGCCGGGCGCGGCGCGCCGCTTCGTCGTCCTTTTGCGTCTCTACGACACGCCGCTCGACGTCGAGGCGCATCCTGATCCCGGCACATTTCCAAAGATCGTGAAACTCGGATGCGCCTGACGATTCCCGACCGCTACCTCGATATTTTGCCCTGGGCGATCGCCATGCTGCTGATCGCCGGCATCGTGCATGTCGTCTCCGTGCTGTTGATGCCGACCGTCGCGCCGCGCGACGCCCTGGCGCGTCTCGCCGCCTACGCCAAATCCGCCAATCCCGCCGGCGGCCTCGTGCTCCTGCCGCCAATGGCGCCGGGCTCCGAAACCTTGCCTTTCGAAGATCCTTCCTTCGCCGAGGCGGTCTGCGTCTATGATCTGACGAAGGGTCCGCTGCGCATCACGACGACAGTCGACGGCGAGGACTTTCTCGGCCTTTCCTTTCATGCGAGCGCTGGCCGCATCTATCACTCGATGACCGACCGCTCGGCGATCAAGGGCAAGATCGACATTGTCGTCGCCGATGCGCGCCAGATAGACGCGCTGGAGGCCGCCGACGACGAAGATGCGCCGCCGCAGGAAGTGCGGCTCACGGCGCCGACCAAGCGCGGCTTCGTGCTGATCCGCTCCCTCGCCAAACGCGCTTCCGATCAGGAGCGCGCGCGCAACCGTCTGCGCGCCGTGACCTGTCAGCGCTTCGACTTGCCGCAGGAGTAGCGCGCATCCGTCGCGGCCAAATTCAGTTGCCGTCGTTCGGCAGGCCGGGGATGGGCAGAATTTCGATGCCGTCTTCGAGCAGCGCTTTCGCCTCTTCGAAAGTGGCGCGGCCGCGGATTGCGCGGCGCTCCGCCTCGCCGTCTTCGATAGCGCGCGCCTCCTGCGGAAAACGCTCGCCGACATCCTCGGTTTGCGCGATCACCGTGTCATGCAGCTCGCGCAGTTTCGCGCGCAGCTTGCGCGGCGCGTCGTCGCGCCCTCGCGCGATATTGGGCGCCATCACGTCGCGCACAATCTTCGTCGAGTGGCAAAATGGACAGCTGATCAGATCCTTGGCCGCCTGCTTCTCAAAGGTCGCGCTGTCGCGAAACCAGCTTTCGAAGCTATGGCCGTCGTCGCAGATGAGCGAATAATGGATCATGCCGGCGCTCCGCCGGCGAGAAGCGGGTCGAGTCCGCCGTCGCGATCGAGCGCGTAAAGATCGTCGCAGCCGCCGACGTGTCGGCCGTCGATGAAAATCTGTGGCACGGTCGTGCGTCCATTGGCGCGTTCGCTCATGCGGCGGCGTCCGAGCGGGTCCCAGGCGAGGGAGATTTCCTCGAAGGCGACGCCCTTTTGCGTCAGCAGGCGCTTGGCGGCGATGCAATAGGGGCAGGTGGGCGTGGTGTAGATTTCGATGCGGGGGGCCATGGCGCGCTTATACGCCGGAGGCTATGCGCTTGTCACGGCCCGGGCGAAAACCAGGAGGTCGACGCGCGCGGCGCCCGCCTTGAGCAAGGCGCGCGTCGCCGCGTTGGCGGTTGCGCCGGTCGTCAGCACGTCATCCACTAGCACGACGTTGCGGCGCTCGATCGACGCGACGCGTTCCGGCGCGACGCGGAAGGCCCCGGAAAGATTGGCGGCGCGCTGCGCCCGCGACAGGCCGACCTGCGGCGCCGTGGGCTTGACGCGCTGGAGGGCTAAATTATCGACCGGCACGGCGCTTTCGCGCGAGACGACCTTCGCGAGCGCCGCCGACTGGTTGAAGCGCCGCGCCATAAGCCGCAGCCGATGCAGCGGAATCGGGACGAGAATGTCCGCGTCGCCGAGCAATTCCGCGCCGGCGCGCGCCATCCAGCGGCCGATCGGCTCCGCGAGCTCCAGTCGGTCGTAATATTTCAGCCGATGCGCCAGGAGGCGGGCCTTATCGCTGTCGTAGCGCGCGACGGCGCGGGCGCGGCCGAAGGCCGGCGGAATGAGGCCGGGCTGCGCGAGGTCGCGCTCGAAGGGCGTTCCCAGCCGCTCGCAATAGGGGCGCTCGATGAAAGCGATCTCGCGCCAGCAGTCGGCGCAGATCGCGCCATGCGCGGCGACCGCCTTGCGGCAGACGATGCAGGACGGCGGATAGACGAGATCGAGAAGCGCCGCGCCGGCGCGGCGCGCGAGATGGGGAACGTCGCCGAGCCGCGGCGTCATCCGAGCAGCCCGCCGCGCGGCGGCGCCAGCGGGTTGTCGGCGAGCGCCTGCGCGTCGGGGCGGTCCGGCGCGGGCGCATTGACGAGCGCGCCATAAAGGCCATCGACGAATTTCTGATCGAGGTCCTTGACGATGAAGACGATGCGCGTGCGCCTGTCTTCGTCGGGCCAGGCGTCGAGGCGATGCGGCGGATGGAAGACATGCTGCACGCCATGAATGGCGACCGGCCGCGAAGGATCGTCGGCGAGCGCGACGATTCCCTTCACGCGCAACATGCGCGGGCCATGCGTATGGCGCAGGAGGTCGATGAAAATATCGAAGGAGGCGGGCGTCAGCGGCGCGTCGGAAGAGAAGCAGAAGGCGCGAATATGCGCGTCATGGCGGTTCACGTCATGATGATGATGGCCATGCTCATCGTCATGCGCCGCTTCCACGGCTTCGGCGTTCAGCCATTCCTTCACGCGCGGCGTCTTGGTCGCGGGATCATAGAGTCCGCAATTGAGCAGCGCCGCCGGCGTCGCTTCGCCCTTGGCGGCGTCGAGCTGGCGCGCGCCGGGATTAAGTCGCGCAAGCCGCGCCTTGAGCGCGTCGAGCCGCTCGGCGCCTTCGGGCAGATCGGATTTGGCGATGACGAGACGGTCGGCGACGGCCGCTTGCTTGACCGCCTCCTCATGCGCGTCGAGCGTCGCTTCTCCATTCGCCGCGTCGATGAGCGTGACGACGCCGTCGAGCCGGTAGCGCATCGTCAGATAGGGATGATACATGATCGCATGCAGGATCGGCGCGGGATCGGCGAGGCCGGTCGTCTCCAGCACGACGCGCTTGAATGGCCTGATGCGGCCATTGTCGAGGCGCCGCAGCAGATCTTCCAGCGCATTCACCAGATCGCCGCGGATCGTGCAGCACACGCAGCCCGAACTCATCAGCACCATGTCGCCGTCGATCTTCTCGATAAAGAGATGATCGAGGCCGATTTCGCCGAATTCATTGATCAGGACGAGCGTGTCGGCGAGTTCCGGCGAGGCGAGCAGACGATTGAGCAGCGTGGTCTTGCCGGCGCCAAGAAAGCCGGTGACGATGGTGAGCGGTATCGGCGCGGGCGCCGATCGCGGCGGACGTTGGGCGGCGGCCTGCGTCAGATCATTCACTTGGATTGAACTCGCGCTTGGAGCAGGCGAGGGGCCTGCCCCTTAGAGATTCACATTCTCGATGAAAACGCCAAGCGTTTCCATCGGAACGATCTCGTCTTAGCTCTTGCCCTGCTCCGCCGCGGCGCGGGCCTTCGGGGCGGCCTTTGGCGCTGCGGTCCGGGCCCCCGCGGCTTTCGACCTAGCGGCGCCGGTCGCCGCTTTCGCTCGCGCCGGCTTGGATGCAGTCTTGGCTACCGCCCTGGCGTGGCCTTGGCGGCCTTGGCGGCATGCGCGGCCCTGGCCAGGGCCGCCCGCTTGCCGCCTCTGCGCAGCGAAGCCGCGTCCGACGCCGCGTGGCTGATCGGCGACGCGTCGGCGTCGCCGGGTTCGGACTGCTGAGGCGCATAGGCGGTGAGATCCGGCTGCTCGCCGACCGGCGCGCCTGGCGCGCGCGTCCGCGCTACCGGCCCGGCATAGCCCGGCGCGCGGCCGACATAGACCGGCACCGGCGCGAAATGCGGACGCGGCAGGCGTGCGATGTCCTTGACGTTGATCTGTTGCTGCTGTGCGCCGCCGAGCGTGTCGAGCAGCGGAATGCCGGTCGGCGCCGAGCCGACCGGAATCGCCATATCCTCGACCTCGGCCATGAATTGCGCGGTGGCGGCGCCGCGGTGATGGCAGACCGACTCGCGCATGTCCGGCGCGGCTGTCGGCCCCGAACTCGGCAGCGATGCGAGCGAAGCGATGGCCGAACTGGCGTGGAAGCCGCGATCGAGCAACGCCGCCGCTTTCGCGGTGCGCGCGACAGGATTGGGCGCGCCGAGCACGACGGCGATGATCCGCCGGCCGCCGTGGGTCGCCGAAGCGACGAGATTGAAGCCGGCGGGGCAGGTGAAGCCCGTCTTCATGCCGTCGGCGCCGGGATAGCGGCCAAGCAGGCCGTTATGCGTCGGAATGATCTGTCTGCCGAGCTGCATCGCGCCGATGTTGAACAGATTGGCGTGTTCGGGAAATTGCAGATAAAGCGCGCGCCCGAGAATGGCGAGATCCCGCGCCGAGGTGACCTGGCGCGTATCGGGGAGGCCGTTTGGATTGACCCATTGCGATTGCGTCATGCCGATCGCGGCGGAGGCCCGGTTCATGTCGTCGGCGAAGGCTTCGACGGAGCCGGAGACGCCTTCGGCGATGGCGACGGCGATGTCATTCGCCGACTTCACCATCAGCATGACGAGCGCATTATGCAGCGTCACTTCGGAGCCCGGCCTGAAGCCCATCTTGGAGGGCGCCATGCGGCACGCGCGCGGCGACATCATCAGCGGCGTCTCGAGCGAGATGCGGCCCTGGCGCACGGCGTCGAGCGCGACATAGACCGTCATCAGCTTGGTGAGCGAAGCGGGATACCAGGAGGCGGTCGCCTGATCCTGCGACAGCACGGCGCCCGACGAAACGTCGATGACGATGGAGGGCGTGGCGCGCGCCGGCGCGACGGTGCACAGAGCCGCGAGCAGCGCTGCGACTCCCGCAATCAAATTCGATTTCGATAAGTTCATCCGCCTGCCCCGTCTCCCGGCGCTCAACGCGCGCGATCGACCTCTCAATGTCGCCCATATAATACCGCCTGTAGCGGAGAGCCTCCAAATATGCAGAAAATGGGGCGATTCGACGGCGCCGCGCCGCGCCTCCCCAGGAGACGCGCTTAACCAAGAGGCCGTCGCGACGCCGGCGCATTTAAGGATTTGCGCCGATGTCCGCCAATATCGAAAATCCGGGCGCAGCAAGGGGCTTTGTGCTAAAGAAAAAACAGCGCGGGTTGGGAAGCCGGTCGTGATCGAGAAGCTGGAATTCCTCATCGCCGTCGCCAGAGAAAAGAGCTTTTCGCGCGCGGCCGAAATATGCGGGGTGACTCAACCCACGCTGTCGGCCGGCGTCAAGCAGCTAGAGGACACGCTCGGCGTCCTGCTCGTCAACCGCTCGTCGCGCTATCACGGCCTCACGGCGGAAGGCGAGCGCGTGCTGGAATGGGCCAAGCGCATCGTCGGCGACGCCCGCGCCATGCGCCAGGAAGTGCGCACGCTCAAGGAAGGGCTCTCCGGCCAGCTCAAGATCGCCGTCATTCCCACCGCCCTCGGCATCGTCTCGGCCTTGACCACGCCCTATCGCGAAAAACATCCGGGCGTGCGCTTCTCCGTGCTGTCGGCCTCGTCGACCGAAGTATTGTCGATGCTCGACAATCTCGAGATCGACGCCGGCATCACCTATCTCGACAATGAGCCGCTCGGCCGGGTGCGCACCGTGCCTCTGTGCTCCGAGCGCTATCGGCTGCTGACCTTCGCCGACAATCCGCTGGGCAATCGCGATCGCGTCACTTGGGCGGAGGTTGGGCGCATTGACCTCTGCTTGCTGACGCCGGACATGCAGAACCGGCGGATCATCGAAAAGCTGATCGGCGCCGGCGGCGCCGAGCCCGCGCCGATTCTCGAGTCGAACAGCGTGATTCTGCTCTTCGATCATGTGAAATCCGGCCGCTGGGCGACCGTGTTGCCCGAAAAGCTCGCCAAGACTTTGGGGGCGGCTGCGCCCCTGCGCTCGATCCCCATCGTCGAGCCCGAAGCCGTTCACGAGATCGGCCTTGTCGCGCCGCAGCGCGAACCCGTGATCCCGCTTGTCGGGGCGCTTGTCGCCGAGGCCAAGAAACTCGCCGAAAGCGGCGTGCTGGAGCATTGATAGGTTTGCCCTATCGCGTAACGAATGGTCGCTATTGATGGCTTGATGGATTTCAGGCAGTGTTCTCGGAATAAATCCAAGGAAGGGCGACCGCAAGAGCGCAACGCCCTGGATTGAAAGGGAAGAAATGGCTGGCGTTGCTCCGTATAGCGACGAGCGCGCGCGGGAGATCATCGCTGCGCATATGGGTCTTGAGGGGCCTGCGATGCCTATTCTGCACGCGCTTCAGAAGGAATTCGGCTATGTGCCGGACGCAGCCGTGAGAGAAATGGCCGAGGCGCTGAATATTTCGCGCGCGGAGATGCATGGCGTCGTCACTTTCTATCACGACTTCCATCGCGCGCCGCATGGACGCCATACGCTGAAGCTGTGCCGCGCCGAGTCGTGCCAGTCGATGGGCGCGGAAAGACAGGCGCGGGCGTTTCTCGACAAGCTGAAACTCGAATGGGGCGACACGACCCCCGATGGCGCCTTGACCGTCGAGGCCGTTTATTGCCTGGGGCTTTGCGCCCATAGTCCGTCGGCGCTTTTTGATGGCGAGCCGATCGGCCGCGTCGACGCGGAAAAGCTCGACGATATCGCCGCGGAGGCCCAGAGCTGATGGCGAAGATTTACATCCCGCTGGATATGGCCGCCGTCGCGATGGGCGCCGACAAGCTCGCCGCCGCCGTCGCGAAAGAGGCGGCCGCCCGCGGCGAAAATATCGAGATCGTGAGAAACGGCTCGCGTGGAATGCTCTGGCTCGAGCCCCTGATCGAGGTGGAGACTCCCGCGGGCCGTGTCGGTTATGGGCCGGCCAAGGTCAAGGACGTGGCGTCGCTGTTCGACGCCGGCTTCCTTACGGGCGGCGCGCATGCGCTCAGCGTCGGCAAGGTCGACGACCATCCCTGGATGAAGCGCCAGAACCGCATCACCTTCGCGCGTTGCGGCGTCATCGACCCGCTGTCGATGGCCGATTACGAGGCGCATGGCGGCGGCGCGGGCCTGGCGCGCGCCTTTCAGATCGGCCCGGCGGCGACGATCGAGGAAATCACCAAATCCGGTCTGCGCGGCCGCGGCGGCGCGGGCTTCCCGACCGGGATCAAATGGAAGACGGTCGCCGACGCGCCGGGCGACCGCCGCTATGTCGTCGTGAACGCCGACGAGGGCGACAGCGGCACATTCGCCGACCGCATGATCATGGAAGGCGATCCGCTGTCGCTGATCGAAGGCATGATCATCTGCGGCTACGCGATCAACGGCTCCAAGGGCTACGTCTATCTGCGCTCGGAATATCCGCAGGCCGCCGTCGTGTTCGACAAGGCGATCGAAGTCGCGCGCAAGGCCGGCTGGCTCGGCGACAATGTGCGCGGCTCGGGCTTCGCCTTCGACATCGAGCTGCGCATCGGCGCCGGCGCCTATGTCTGCGGCGAGGAGACGTCGCTCCTCGAAAGCCTGGAAGGCAAGCGCGGCCTCGTGCGCGCCAAGCCGCCGCTGCCGGCGCATGTCGGCCTTTTCGGCATGCCGACGGTCGTCAATAATGTGCTTTCCATGGCGACCGCGCCGATGATCCTCGAAAAGGGTTCGCAGCATTACGCCGAACTGGGCATGGGGCGCTCGCGCGGCACCATGCCGCTGCAGATCGCCGGCAACGTCAAATATGGCGGCCTGTGCGAAGTTCCCTTCGGCCTGCCGCTCGGCGAGATCGTCAATGACATCGGCGGCGGCACGCATTCCGGCCGTCCCGTGCGCGCGGTTCAGGTTGGCGGGCCGCTTGGCGCCTATGTGCCGCCGCCGCTCTTCGACACGCCCTTCGACTATGAAGCCTTCTCCAAAATCGACAGCCTCATCGGTCACGGCGGCCTCGTCGTGTTCGACGACACGGTCGACATGGCCTGGATGGCGCGCTTCGGCATGGAGTTCTGCGCCATCGAAAGCTGCGGCAAATGCACGCCCTGCCGCATCGGCTCGACGCGCGGCGTCGAGACGATCGACAAAATTCGCAGCGGCCAGGACGTCGATGCGAATATCGAGCTCCTTAAGGATCTCTGCCATACGATGAAGTTTGGCTCGCTCTGTGCATTGGGCGGTTTTGCGCCCTATCCGGTGGAGAGCGCGCTTCGTCATTTCCCCGAGGACTTTCGCAAGCCGGCCCTTGAAGCCGCTGAGTGAGGTAGCCGCCATGACGCTTATCAAAGAGACCGATTACGGCACGCCCGAATCCACGTCCGAAAAACTGGTCACGCTGACCATCGACGGAAAGAGCGTCACTGTGCCCGAGGGCACGTCGATCATGCGCGCGGCGATGGAGGCGGGAACCGAAATCCCGAAGCTCTGCGCCACCGACAGCATCGAGGCCTTCGGCTCCTGCCGCCTGTGCGTCATCGAAGTCGAGGGCCGCAACGGCACGCCGGCCTCCTGCACGACGCCGGTCGCGCCGGGCATCGCCGTCAAGACGCAGTCGCCGCGTCTCGCCGCCATCCGCCGCGGCGTGATGGAGCTCTACATCTCCGACCATCCGCTCGATTGTCTGACCTGCGCGGCCAATGGCGACTGCGAGTTGCAGGACATGGCGGGCGCCGTGGGCCTGCGCGACGTGCGCTATGGCTATGACGGCGCCAACCACGTCTTCGCGCGCAATCATGGCGAAGCGAATTTCGATTGGAAGCCGAAAGACGAGTCCAATCCCTATTTCTCCTACGACCCGTCGAAGTGCATCGTCTGTAACCGCTGCGTGCGCGCCTGCGAGGAAGTGCAGGGCACCTTCGCCCTGACGATTTCCGGCCGCGGCTTCGATAGCCGCGTGTCGGCTGGCATGGACGAAGCCTTCATGGAGTCGGAATGCGTCTCCTGCGGCGCCTGCGTGCAGGCCTGCCCGACGGCGACGCTCATTGAAAAATCCGTCGTCGCCATCGGCCAGCCGGAGCATTCCGAAGTCACGACCTGCGCCTATTGCGGCGTGGGCTGCACGTTCAAGGCCGAGATGCGCGGCGAGGAAGTCGTGCGCATGGTTCCCTGGAAGGACGGCAAGGCCAACCACGGCCATAGCTGCATCAAGGGCCGCTTCGCCTATGGCTACGCCCAACATGGCGACCGCATTGTCAATCCGATGATCCGCGAGAAGATCACCGAGCCGTGGCGCGAAGTCTCCTGGGACGAGGCGATCGCTTTCTCCGTCGACCGCCTGAAGGCGACGCAGGAGAAATATGGCAAGAACTCCGTCGGCGTCATCACCTCGTCGCGCTGCACCAATGAGGAGAGCTATCTCGTTCAGAAGCTCATGCGCTCGGGCTTCGGCAATAATAACGTCGACACTTGCGCGCGCGTCTGCCATTCGCCGACGGGCTACGGTCTGGCGCAGGCCTTCGGCACATCCGCCGGCACGCAGGACTTCGACTCGGTGGACGAAGCCGACGTCATTCTCGTCATGGGCGCCAATCCGACAGACGCGCATCCTGTCTTCGGCTCGCGCATGAAGAAGCGTTTGCGCGAAGGCGCCAGGCTGATCGTGATCGATCCGCGCCGCATCGACCTGGTGCGTTCGCCCCACGTCCAGGCCGATTACCATCTGCCGCTGAAGCCCGGCACCAATGTCGCCATGGTGACGGCGCTGGCGCATGTCATCGTGACGGAGAATCTCGTCGATCTCGATTTCGTCAAGACGCGCTGCGACTGGGACGAATATCAGGACTGGGCGGAGTTCGTGGCGCAGCCGCAATACAGCCCGGAAGCGCTCGAAGCGACGCTGGGCGTGGCGGCGGCCGACGTGCGCGGCGCGGCGCGGCTCTACGCCACCGGCGGGAATGGGGCGATCTATTACGGCCTCGGCGTCACCGAGCATAGCCAAGGCTCGACGACCGTCATGGGCATCGCCAATCTCGCCATGGCGACCGGCAATCTCGGCCGCCGCGGCGTCGGCGTGAACCCGCTGCGCGGCCAGAACAATGTGCAGGGCTCCTGCGACATGGGCTCGTTCCCGCACGAGTTGCCGGGCTATCGCCACATCTCCAACGACGCGGCGCGCCACGCCTTTGAGAAGGACTGGGGCGTCACGCTCGATCCGGAGCCGGGCCTGCGCATTCCGAACATGTTCGACGCGGCGATCGAGGGCGCGTTCAAAGGCCTTTATGTGCAGGGCGAGGACATTCTGCAGTCGGACCCCGACACGCGCCATGTGTCGCGCGCGCTGGCGAATATGGACATCGTCATCGTGCAGGATCTCTTCCTGGTCGAGACGGCGAATTATGCGCATGTCTTCCTGCCGGGCGCGACCTTCCTCGAGAAGGACGGCACCTTCACCAACGCCGAGCGCCGCATCCAGCGCGTCACCAAGGTGATGTCGCCGAAGAACGGCTATGCCGACTGGGAAGTCACGCAGCTCCTCGCCAACAAGATGGGTCTCAACTGGAACTATACGCACGCCAGCGAGATCATGGACGAGATTGCGCGGCTGACGCCTTCCTTCGCCGGCGTTTCCTTCAAGCGTCTCGACGAGGACGGCTCGGTGCAGTGGCCGTGCAATGAGGATTCGCCGCACGGCATGCCGATCATGCACATCGACGGCTTCGCGCGCGGCAAGGGCAAGTTTGTCGTCACGGAATATGTGCCGACGGACGAGAAGGTTGGCCCACGCTTCCCGCTGCTGCTCACGACGGGCCGCATCCTGTCGCAATATAATGTCGGCGCGCAGACGCGCCGCACCGAAAACAGCCGCTGGCACGAAGAAGACGTGCTGGAGATCCATCCGCATGACGCGGAGGATCGCGGCGTGCGCGACGGCGATTGGGTGAAGGTCGCGAGCCGCGCCGGCGAGACGACGCTGCGCGCCAAGATCACCGATCGCGTGGCCCCGGGCGTCGTCTATACGACCTTCCACCATCCGATGACCCAGGCGAATGTGGTGACCACCGATAATTCCGACTGGGCGACCAATTGTCCGGAATATAAGGTGACGGCCGTGCAGGTTTCGACCTCCAACGGCCCCACCGAGTGGCAGGAGCAATATCGCGAGCTGTCGGAAGCGAGCCGACGCATCGCAAGCGCGATCCCAGCGGCGGAATGACCGATCGTCCGCCGTCGCCAACGCTCAGAGTCGACTGCCTAGCGCGCCGTCACGATGTGACGGCGCCGGCGTCTCGGGTGATTCCCGAGGAGACGCCGATCGCCTTTACCTTCGGCGGTTCGACGCACGCAGTGATGATGGCGACGCCGGCCGATCTCGAAGATTTCGCCATCGGCTTCGCGCTGACGGAAGGCCTTATCGATACGCCGGAGCAGGCGGGCGACGTCGAGATCGTCGTCTCCGACGCCGGGATCGAATTGCGCGCCTGGCTCAAGGGCGGACGCCAGGAAGTCTATGTCGAGCGGCGCCGCTCGATGGCGGGACCGACGGGCTGCGGACTTTGCGGCATCGAAAGTCTCGAGGCGGCGACGCGCAGCCTGCCTTTTCTCGACAATGCGCTTTCAGTGCGCGCCGAGGCGCTGATAGAAGCGATGGAGCGCCTGCCCGCCGCGCAGAAATATAATCAGGAGACGCGCGCCATTCACGCCGCCGGCTTCTGGAATCCAGCGACCGGCGCGCTGATCGCGCGTGAGGACGTTGGCCGCCACAATGCGCTCGATAAGCTCGCCGGCGCGCTGACGCGACAGGCGATCGCCGCGACGCAGGGCGTCGTGCTGATGACGAGCCGCGTGTCGGTCGAACTCGTGCAGAAGGCGGCGCGCATGGGCGCGCCGATCATCGCCGCGGTCTCCGCGCCGACCGCGCTCGCGGTGCGCAACGCGCAGGAGTGCGGCATGACGCTCGTCGCGGTGATGCGCGGCCGCGACTTCGAAATCTTCACCCATCCAGGACGCATTCTCGAACAGGTTTCCGCACATGTCGCATAACTCGGTCGACAAACTGGTGAAAATGGCCAATCAGATCGGCAAGTTCTTCGTCGCGCAAAAGCATCCCGAAGGCGTCGCCAGCATGACGGATCATTTGAAAAAATTCTGGGATCCACGCATGCGCGACGCGATCATCGCCCATGTCGATCATGGCGGCGCCGGACTCGATCCGATTGCGATCGAGGCGGTCAAGCGCCTGCGACATCCGGCCGGCGCGGCGGCCTCCGAATCGCGTCCCGGCGCCGGCGGCTGACGCTCGTCATTTGTCTGTCGCGCGAATTTCGTTAGCAGATTAATTCGTCGCGGCCGCGCCGCCGGCGGCTTTTCCTATGCGGATTTCGTCAGGAGACGCCTGTGACAGATTCGGATTCAACGCAGCGCACGCATAGGGAAATTTTCGGCCTCGACGCCTTCAGCCCCAGAGAAATCGCCCAGCGCGTTGAAACGGTCGGCGTCGCCAAGACGCAGATTCCGTTTTTCTCTCAAGCGATGCTCGGCGTTCTCGCCGGCGCCTTTATCGGCCTTGGCGCGCTGTGCGCTACCATGGTTTTCTCCGACGCTTCGTTGAGCTTCGCGATCAGTCGCTTTCTCGGCGGCCTCGTCTTCTCGCTCGGACTCATTCTCGTCGTCGTCGCGGGCGCCGAGCTTTTCACCGGCAATAATCTTCTCGCAATGGCCTGGGCCGCCGGCCACCTGACGACTGGCGCCGTGCTGCGCAATTGGCTCATCGTCTGCGCGACGAATATGATCGGCGCCGTCGGCCTCGCCGTCATCGTCGCCTATTCCGGCCATCTTGGCATGAACAACGGCGCTGTCGGCGCGACCGCCGTCAAGATCGCCGCGGCGAAATGCGCTTTGCCGTTCGCTTCCGCCTTTCTTCGCGGCCTGTTGTGCAATGTGCTGGTGTGCATGGCGGTGTGGATGGCTTTCGCAGGCCGCAGCGTCATCGACAAGATCGCCGCAATCGTGCCGCCAATCGCCGCCTTCGTCGCCGCGGGCTTCGAGCATTCGGTGGCGAATATGTATTTCATTCCGCTCGGCTGGCTCGCGGTCCGCGTCGATCCGTCGCTGGCGCTTTTGCCCGGCGCCGGCGCCATTACGCCGGCGGCCTTCGCCGCCAATCTCGGCGCGGTGATTTTCGGCAATCTCATCGGCGGCAGCGTGCTCGTCGCGCTTGTCTATTGGGTGATTTATCTGCGTCCAACGAAGGCGTGAGCCGGTTTCGCGCGGAAAAAAGATTGGACGCGCCGCGCTTCCTCGCTTAGGGCTGCAAAGCGGCGATTCTTCCTCACGAGCGAGCGATGACCGATCCGATTTGCCCCTGCCGCGCGATGGACGCGCAACCGCTTTCCTATTCGGCCTGCTGCGCGCCCTACATCGAGCAGGGCCAAGCGGCGCCGAGCGCGGAAGCGCTGATGCGCTCGCGCTACACGGCTTTTGCGGTCGGCGACATCGATCATCTCGTCGAAACGCTCGCCCCGGAAGCGCGGCATGATTTCGATCGCAAGGCGATCACGCATTGGTCGCGTCAGTCGCAATGGCTGGGGCTCGAAATTCTCTCGACGGAGGAGGGGCAACCGGGCGACGAGACCGGCTATGTCGAATTCGTCGCGCATTTCAACAGTGAAGGCGAACGCTATGCGCATCGAGAACGTTCGCTGTTTCGTTACGACGCCGCCGACGGCCGCTGGTATTTCGTCGAGGAGGTCAACCGCAAGAATGCGCCGGTGGTGAAGGGAAAGCAGCCGGGCCGCAATGATCCCTGTCCATGCGGCTCGGGCAAGAAATATAAGAAATGCTGCGGCGCTGTCGTGAGCGCTGCGCAAGGCGCCTGAACGCTTATCGACGCTTCAACCGCCCGGACCGGAAAGCAGCGGGGGCTGCGCTAGAAGCGCCCTTCGCCCTTTCCGTGAAGGCTGCGTGTCCGTCGTCAGATTATTTGAGACAGAGGGCGGCGTGATTTAATGGAGGACGCGGCTCATCTGACGGTTGAGTTTATGCGGCGGTCATTTGGTGTTGCAAGCGTCGATTTTGGATTGTGAGACGTTTGATCCTTTCTCTGTGCATGAGGATTTTTGGACCTCGTCCGCTGTAGACGTCAGCCGGCGTGAGATTGTTCAGGCTCTCGTGATAACGGCGATGATTATAGCGCTCGACGAAGGCGGCGATTTTGGCTTCGAGATCATCGGGAAAATAGTAATTCTCCAGCAGGATGCGGTTTTTGAGCGTCTGATGCCAGCGCTCGATCTTGCCCTGTGTTTGCGGATGACACGGCGCGCCTCGGATATGACCGATGTTGCGCTCGTCCAGCCATTCCGCCAGCTCGGCTGAGATGTAGGACGGCCCGTTGTCGGACAGCAATCGAGGCCGATGAACGACATGAACCTGGTCGAGCTTTGATGCTTGCAGCGCCAGATTCAGCGTTTCCGTGACGTCGCCAGCCTTCATCGTCGTGCAGAGCTTCCAAGCGACGATGTAGCGCGAGAAGTCGTCGAGGTAAGCTACGCTCAAAATTTTGAGGACGTGTATATCCAGCGGGCCTTCAGCGATATCGCCTCTGGATTTTACATAGATATTGGAGCTTATGATCCAATCGTAGACTCCGTGACGCAGTATTTTTATGATTTAGGTTGGTCGGGCATAAATGTTGAGCCAGGCGCCAGTTATGTCCGATTTCTAAAAATGCGCTCACGCGACATAAATCTCAATGTTGCTGTTTCAAATTCCGATGGCGCGGCTAAATTCTTTTATCACGAAGGCGATCCGGGGACTTCCACGCTGCTGAGCGCTTTGGACAAGAGGCTCGTGCGCGAGGATGAACGCGCCGCTTTCGATAACAGAGAGTTTCAAATTGAAATAGCGTGTTTGACGCAGCAGGTTGAAAGCGAGAAGGCGGCTCTTGCCGAGGCGAAGGGTCTTTTTGAGGAGCGGAGCGTCGCTTTGCGGGCGTCGCAAGAGGAGGTCAGCGCGGCGGCGAAGGAGCGCGAGGCGGCTCTGGCGCAGGTCGCCGCGCTCGCGAGCGAGCGCGATAATTTGTCGGCCGCCTTGAGTTCGAGCTCAAACGGAGTTGGAGAGCGCGCGCGCCTCCCATGCCGCCGACGGAGAGCGCCTCAAGCAGCAGGTTGAAAGCGAGAAGACGGCTCTTGCCGAGGCGAATGGTCTTTTGGAGGAGCGGAGCGTCGCTTTGCGGGCGTCGCAAGAAGAGGTCAGCGCGGCGGCGAAGGAGCGCGAGGCCGCTCTGGCGCAGGTCGCCGCGCTTGCGAGCGAGCGCGATAATTTGTCGGTCTCCTTGAGTTCGAACCCAAACGGAGTTGGAGAGAGCTGGCTCCGGTTGTTTGAACAGCGCCCCGCGGAAGTTAAGTGGATTCCTGCCGGGTTATGCTGAACGCGGGGCCTTGCGATTTTGATGCAGCGTCGGGAGGGCGTAGCCCGACCAGAAGCTGCATCAAAAATCGTCGCGACGGTTTATGCCGCCGTCGCGACGGTCTGCGCCCCGAAGTAAGCCTCGTCCGGCGTGCGCCGGTCAAGGCTCGAATGCGGCCTTCGTTCATTGTAAAACGCCAGATAGCGAGCGATCGAGGCGCGCGCTTCGGACACACTGTCGTAGGCTTTCAGATAAACCTCCTCATATTTGACGCTGCGCCAGAGCCGTTCGACGAACACATTGTCTCGCCATGAGCCTTTGCCGTCCATGCTGATCGAAACGCCGGCCCCGATCAGCACGCCAGTGAACTCGATGCTGGTGAACTGGCTGCCCTGATCCGTGTTGAATATCTCTGGCTTGCCGTGCTTGGCCATCGCCTCTTCGAGCGCCTCGACGCAGAACGCCGCCTCCATCGTGATCGATACGCGATGCGACAGAACCCGCCGGCTCGCTACGTCGACGACGGCGGCGAGATAGACGAAGCCGCGCGCCATCGGAACGTAGGTGATGTCCATCGCCCAGACATGATCGGCGCGCTCGATCCTCTTCCCCCGCAACAAATAAGGATAGACCTTGTGCCCCGGCGCCGGCTTGCTCGTGTTCGGCCGGCGGTAGATCGCCTCGATTCCCATGCGCTTCATCAGCGTCGCAACATGGCGGCGGCCGATGGAGACGCCCTCGCGCCTGAGCATGTCGCGCAACATTCGGCTGCCCGCGAAGGGGTAATCGAGATGCAGTTCGTCGAGCCGCCGCATGATTTTCAAATCCTCGGCCGAGACCGGCCGAGGTTTGTAGTAGACGGCGCCGCGGCTGACGCCGAGCGCCTTCGCCTGCCGGGAAAGAGACAAGTCGTGGCTGCGGTCAATCATCGCTTTGCGCTCAGCAAACCCGCTTTCGTGAGCGCGCCTTCCAAAAAATCATTCTCCAGCGTCAGCTCGCCGATCTTGGCGTGCAGCGCCTTCAAATCGACGGCAGCCTCCTTGGCGTCCGCCTTCTCCTGGCCAAAAACGCCCGCCGCCCCTTCGAGAAGCTGATGCTTCCATGTCGTGATCTGGTTCGGGTGAACGTCGAACTGTTGAGCCAGTTCGGCCAGCGTCTTGTCGCCCTTCACGGCGGCCAAAGCCACCTTCGCCTTGAAAGCCGCCGTGTGATTGCGGCGCGGTCTCTTCGTCATCTAAAGCTCCTGATTCGCGACGAGAATCCTCGCCGCCGTCAGGCAGAAAATCCACTTATGCTACTGTTCAAATTTGCGGGGCCAGCTCTGAGAGCGCGCGCGTCTTATATGAAGCGGTATCGGCAAAAAATGCAAAACTTCGGGATAAAATTGAACTGCTC
Source organism: uncultured Alphaproteobacteria bacterium (assembly GCA_963706255.1). Lineage (GTDB taxonomy): Bacteria > Pseudomonadota > Alphaproteobacteria > Rhizobiales > Beijerinckiaceae > Methylocystis. Next base: position 18,265 of record CAVPMJ010000031.1, read on the forward strand.
GGAAACGAGAACTCACGTTTCCTAAAAGAAATAGCCGACAAGCACGTGGTTTCGTTGCTGGAACTGGCGAACAAAGTTTATTTTCAGAACGATACTATTAGGCAGCATGCGGCGGAACTCGATGAGGCCCGGACGCGCATTATCGCCTTCGAAAAGGAGGTCAATTCGCTTGTCGCAGAGCTGTCCTCCGCTCAAACGGAGCTGACTGCAAGCCGCTCGGATTACAATTCCATTGCTCTTGAAAGAGACGAGTTGAATAGAGAACTGGCTCAAATTCGATCCGAGCAGCCAATGCTTATGGAAGCCGTTCTCGCGGAACCGCGTCGCGCACTTGTGCTTCTGACGTCACAAGTGGGGAAAATGCGCGAAGAAATTTCGAGCAACAAAAGCCTCGTGGAGGAAGCAAGGCGCCAAGTCCGGTTCGAAATTGTCGACTGGGAGAGGAAGCTCGCGGTCCTTGGAACAAGCAGCGGCGTTTTTTGGCCATTCATACACATGCGTCGACGGAGCGGCGGCGTCGCCTTTAGCTTAAAGCGAATCCTTAGCGGCGTATTAGCGACAACGAACCGCGGAACTGAGGAACAAACGATACTCAGGTCCGGGCTCTTTGACCGCGAGTTTTACCTCCGCACTTACAGAGACGTCGCTGACGCAAATGTCGATCCGCTACGCCATTATATGCTTCACGGAGCCAAGGAAGGCCGTCGACCGCATCGACTTTTCGACAACAGCGGATACTTACGTGACAATCCGGATGTGGAAGCCGCTAAAATGAACCCGTTTTTCCATTTTATCCGGTATGGCCTCAAAGAAGGCCGCAAACCCAATGCGCTTAGCTCTCTGAGTGATTTAGAAATCGCTTGAAAATGGTTACAGCTCGGCTTGAGGCGGTATCTAAGGCCATTACGTGGGCCTCGGCAAATCAAGTATTGGCGCATCCGGCCTCGTATGCATCTTCCGATCTTTTCAGAGCCGCTTTCGCCGCAATTCAACCTTGGGCTCCTCGTCGAGTGCGAGCAACAGCTGGCGTAGGAGCAGCGCTGGCGCCCGGGACTCTTCAGTCGTCGCCGGGGTTTGGCGCAAGGCGGGCGGGCGGCATCAAAACATGAATCTCATGCAGCGAATTAGGGCCATTCTCAAGCGTCTGCGAGCCTCAAGCGCCGTCGGTCATGTCGACGTGATTGAAAATAGCTTTGTTCGGGGTTGGGCCTTTGCGCCCCGCAATCCGCAGCGTCGCTTGTTGGTTGATGTATTCGTCGATGATGTTTTTGCTGGGCAGGCTCGCGCAAATTTGCGTCGCGAGGATTTAGCCGCCGCCAGTATTGGCGACGGGGCATACGGATTTGCGCTGAATATCGGATATGCTCTAAACAGCCCCAACGCTAATGTTGAAGCATATGTCGTTGGAGCAGGGCGTATAGCGCTGCCTTCCGCGTTGCGCGCGCGGCAATCGGATGTAAGCAGGGGTCATTGCGCGACAGCGGCGGCTTATCTGCGAACAACTTTCGCGGACTTGCAATCTCAAGCCGCTCACGCGCCGCCAAAGCGCTTTGCTCACCCTGCCGACGAGCGCATTTATGAGCGTCTTGTTGCGCCTTCCCCCAATTCCGCGCCGCCGACCTGCTTGGGACGGCCTATCGGCGCATACCAGGATCTTGTCCGCCATTGTTGGAATCAAGCGGATATGTTCGAGCCATCTCTCGTTCCCGCGCAGAGTTTGGACTTCCTGAAATGGTACCTTTCACTTTACGGACGCATGCGTGGAGCGCATAGAGCCCCGCTGTCGGCTGATGATATTGCATTTCTTACCGAATCCATCTCATCTGACGCTAATATCTCCCGCGTTCAGGAGATGTTTGCCGATAATTTTGCTGTTGAATCGTCACAAATATCGCCAGTCGAACGAAGTTTTTTATGGGCCGCCTATGACGCAGCAACGCTGTCGGTTGAGGATTGCCTCATTGGTCCGACGGACGGAGAAGCGCTCAATGCGGTTGACGAACGATTGAACGAAGAACCATATCCACTAACGACATTCATGCTTTTCTTTCTGTCTAACAACCCTGTTCTATGTGGCTTACCCCTCAAGACCGCCGATCAGCGCGCCTTCGCATATTTTGCCATACTCCTTTTCTCGATAACTGCTCCACATTATCTGATGTTCGTCCCGTCGAAATGGCGGGATAAGCTCCTCGAGCCGCAGGCCAAAGGCGCATGTTTATTCGATTTGCTCAGCATTGCGATCTTTGGAGCGAACCGCCCGATTAATGCGGAACATTGGCGCCATATGATTGCAGCGCGAAACTTCGATCTTACGACAAATCGGTTTGCAACTCAGACGAGTCGAGGCTCGCGGATTTATGCGGCGGCGCAAGTCGTCTCGAACATAGAAATCGCCGATGTTCAGGTGCTCGGGCCCTTTACGCGCGAGCTTGGAGTTGGACAAAGCTGCCGACGACTTGCGAGGGCGTTGCAATCAACGGGCCATCATATCCGAAATTGCGAATTTTCGTTAGATCATCCTAACGAGTCGCGACAGTCTGACGGCATTTTGCTTTCGGATCCGGGATCCGCGCGTATTAATATCGTCCACCTCAATTTAGAAGATTTGCCTAAGGCTGTTGCGTACGGACCAGACGTCTTCACTGGCGCCTTCAATATCTCCTTCCCCTATTTCGAACTGGCGCCGCTAGGACCAACGCATTCGGTGGGGCTCTCATTCGTCGATGAGGTATGGGCGGCTTCCCAATTCATCGCCGATACGCTGAGGCCATATACGCCCCCGGTTTCGGTAGTCGGTGGCGCCGTTGAGGATGTGAAGCCCATTGGCCGTGCGCGCGCCCGCGAGATCGCATATGGCGAAATTGCCGCTGCGGATGAGTTCATCTTCTTGACCGCGGGCGACGCGCTATCGGGAGCGGATCGCAAAAATCCATTGGGCGTCGCACGCGCCTTTTTGCACGCATTTCCCGACCGTGCTCGGGTTCGATTGGTGATCAAGACGCACAGCATCGAAAAAGTACAGAGTAGGCTCGAGCAGGCGATGTGGCGCGCTGTGCGACAGCTGTGTACAGCTGACAGTCGTATATCGCTTATCGATGCGCTGCTGGACGAGCAAGCACATGCCGCGTTGATAGAAGGCGCTGACGCTTTGGTGTCCCTTCACCGTTCAGAGGGGTTTGGCTATCATATTCTCGAAGCGATGGCGCTTGGCGTACCGGTCATTGCGACCGCCTATTCAGGCAATGTGGACTTTTGCACGGAAAGCAGCGCATTTCTTGTCCCCTACGAACTCATTCCTGTCGCTCCTGACCATTATCCTCGCGTCAAGGCTGGCCAGGTATGGGCCGAGCCGGATCATCTTGCCGCCGTAAGACAAATGCGTCGTGTTTATTTTGATCGAACCGCGCGCGCCGAAATTGTGGATGGGGCTCATATGCTTGTGCAACGAAAATTTTCGAATAGCGCCTATGCGAGGAGATTGAAGGCAAGGCTCAACTCAATCTTTGCTGCGATGCAAAATTCGCCTTAGAAAGATACAGGCGGACGTCGGTCTTCCGGTCGCGACAGCGTCTCAACGAGGGAACGATGTCTTGAGTGTGAAATCGATCGTGCGCAGCCAGTTGTCGCGCAGCGCAAGAACAAGCGCCCCCGCATCATTTCGTTAAGCGCGGGATCATCGATCCCCGACATCGGCCTTGTTGACCGCGGCGCGACGATCCACTCCTCCAAGGCGTCGTCGGGAAGCGCCCATGACAGCTCTCCCGGGGGCCAGCGGGCGGCGGTCGGGGCGCCACATTCGCAAACAATCATTGCCGCCTTTGTTTTTCTTGGGGTTTGTGGCTGCCCCGCAATAGCCATCCATTATCGTTTAAATAAGAATCAGGCCTTAAACTCCGGAGACGCTCAATCGTAATTTGGAGCCGTCACATGCGATCGCGAAGACGCTGTCGCGCCAAGCTTTTTTCAACGGCGGTCTTCGCCGCTGGCGCTGCTGCCGCGGCCCTCGGCTTTGAGGGGACGCCGGCTTTGGCGCAGGGTTACTTTCCCTGGGACTACGACGAGCCTCGAATCGCGCCGACGCGTGAGTGGAACCCCCGTCCGCACCGCCAGACTGCTCGAAAAAAATACGGCCGCGCCGAAGCGGAGAAAGCCGGCGCGCCGTCTGCGCGCGAAGCTGAGCCTGGTGTAGAGCGGCCGCTATTTGCGGTTGCTTCGATCGCTGACCAGCATGTCTCGATATATAATCACCATGGGCTCGTCGCCCGCTCGGCGATTTCTACCGGCATCGCTGGCCATTCGACGCCCAAGGGAATCTTCACCATCATCGGCCGCGAACGATTCCACCGATCGAATATCTATTCCGGCGCGCCTATGCCGTTCATGCAGCGCATCACTTGGTCGGGCATCGCCATGCATCTTGGAGTCGTGCCGGGCCATCCGGCCTCGCACGGCTGCATCCGGCTCCCCGCCGAGTTCGCCGCCAAGCTGTGGGGATTGACCAAGATCGGCGAGCGCGTCGTCATCTCGCCGCAAGACGTGACGCCAGTCGAATTCGAGCACCCGCTGCTGCCGGCGCCAAAAATGCGGATTCAGGCGGAAGCTAACAAAGCCGCGCCCGCCGTCGACTCGCCGCAGGCGCCCGTTGTCGCCGCCGCCGAGCCGCCGCCAGTCAATCCGCGTCAATACGCTGAGCAACTCAAGGTCAAGTCCGCGGCCGCAGCAACTGCGGCGGCCAAGACCGTAAAGGAGGCCTCCGCGGTCGTCGGCGTCAAACGGCAAGAAGCCGCCCGTTCGGCGACGGAGCTCAGAGCGGCGGAAGCCGCCCACGCGTCAGCCCAGTCGAAAGGCGACGCTGCGGCCAGGGCATATGAAGCGGCGTCCGCCATTGCCGCCATCAGGCAACAGGAATCCGCCTTGGCGGCGGAGCGCAATGCGGCCGAGGGCAATGCCTTGGCCCAAGCGAAGGCTGACCGCCTTGCCAAGGCATATGAAAGGGCTGCGGCCGCGAAGGACGCGACGGCATTAGCAAAGACCAATGCCGGCGCAGCGCTTAGCGACGCCGCCGCGAAGCTCGAAACCGCCAAAACGGCTTCAGCCGCCAAGGATGCAGAATTGGCGGACGCCGTTCGGCGTTTGAACGAGGCGACAGCCGTCTCCGCCGCAGCCGCTAATGCCGAGAAGGAAGCGCGACGGCTCGCGACGCCCGTGTCCGTGCTGGTCAGCAAGAAGGACCGGCGAATATATGTGCGCCAGGGACTAGCGCCCGTTTTCGACGCGCCAATCGACGTGCGCGATCCGCAGACGCCGCTCGGCACGCATCTTTATCTCGCGACGGCGGCAAAAGACGATGGGGCCTCGCTCAAATGGTCGGTCGTGTCGATGCCGGCTCGGGCCTCGGAAGAGCAGGGCGAGCGCAGAAAGAACTATGCCTGGGCCGAGGACAGGGGCGGAATGCCTTGGACATCGGGTCGGTCGGCTTCGACCCCCGCCGAGGCGCTTGAGCGCATCGAGATCGCCCAGGACGTTCGCGACCGGATCGCGGAGCGCCTGTGGACAGGCGGTTCGCTCATCATTTCCGACCAGCCGCTCAGCGGCGAGACGGGAAACGATGGCACGGACCTCACGATAAAACTACGTTAGAAGGCTGCCGAAAAACGCGTTGCATGATCGCATTTGTTTCAAGAGCTGGCGACTGCGGCGCCGGCTGCAATGTTCGGTCTGCGGATGGCGGCCAGTGGACGCGAGGCTGGATTGGTCGCGGCGTCGCCTCTCAGCCGATTGCGCCTTGGCGTGATCGGCGCTAAGAAACGCGCGGTCAATCCCTAGCGACTTACGCCGATTGGTATCGGCGACTGAGCGCGGCAGGAGCGCAAAATGATAGCGGTCACATTCCCCGACGGGGCCTCCCGTCAGTTCGAGCCTGGCGTCTCGGGCGTCGACATCGCCAAAAGCATCTCTCCCTCTCTCGCCAAGCGCAGCGTCGCCATGACGCTCGACGGCAGCGCTCGTCGATCTCGCAAGCCCGATCGAGCGCGACGCCAGAATCGAATTCGTGGCGCGCGACGATCCGCGCGCGCTGGAGTTGATCCGCCACGACGCGGCGCATGTTCTGGCCGAGGCGGTGCAGGAGCTTTATCCCGGCACGCAGGTGACGATCGGCCCGGTCATCGAAAACGGCTTCTATTACGACTTTTATCGCGCAGAGCCTTTCACGCTCGAAGACCTGCCGGCGATCGAAAAGAAGATGCGCGAGATCGTGGCGCGCGACGCCAAGGTCACGCGCGAAGTCTGGAATCGCGACGACGCCAAGACCTGGTTCCTCGCCAAGGGCGAAATCTTCAAGGGCGAACTCATCGACAGCATCAAGTCGGACGAGCCGTTGAGCATATACCGGCAGGGGCAGTGGCTCGATCTCTGCCGCGGCCCGCATATGCCTTCGGTCGGCAAGGTCGGCACGGCGTTCAAGCTGATGAAGGTCGCGGGCGCCTATTGGCGCGGCGACCACAACAATCCCATGCTCTCGCGCATCTATGGCACGGCCTGGGCGACGCAGGAGGAGCTCGACGCTTATCTGCATCGGCTCGAGGAAGCCGAGCGGCGCGACCATCGCCGCTTGGGCCGCGAGATGGACCTCTTCCATTTCCAGGAGGAAGGGCCGGGCGCGATCTTCTGGCACCCCAAGGGCTGGGCGCTGTTTCAGCACGTCATCTCCTATATGCGCCGACGCTTGAAGGCGGACTATCAGGAAGTCAACGCGCCGTTGCTTCTCGACAAGTCGCTATGGGAGACGTCGGGCCATTGGGAGTGGTTTCGCGAGAACATGTTCGTTTCGGCGCCGGCGCGCGAGCAGACGGACGAGGACCGGCTCTACGCGATCAAGCCGATGAACTGTCCCGGCCACATCCAGATTTTCAAGCATGGTTTGAAGTCGTATCGCGATCTGCCGCTGCGCATGGCGGAGTTCGGCGTCGTGCATCGCTACGAGCCGTCGGGCGCGCTGCACGGGCTGTTGCGCGTGCGCGCCTTCACGCAGGACGACGCCCATGTGTTCTGCACCGACGAGCAGATGGCGCAGGAGTGCCACAAGATCAATGATCTCATTCTTTCGACCTACGCCGACTTCGGCTTCGACGAAGTGGTCGTGAAGCTGTCGACGCGGCCTGAGAAGCGCGTCGGCTCCGACGAGATGTGGGATCAGGCCGAGGCGATCATGACGCAGGTGCTCGGCGAGATCGCCGAACGCTCCGGCGGGCGCATCAAGACCGGGATCAATCCGGGCGAGGGCGCTTTCTATGGCCCCAAGTTCGAATATACGCTGCGCGACGCCATCGGCCGCGAATGGCAATGCGGCACCACGCAGGTCGACTTCAATCTGCCGTCGCGCTTTGGCGCCTATTACATCGGCCCCGACAGCGAGAAGAAGACGCCGGTGATGATCCATCGCGCCATCTTCGGCTCGCTCGAGCGCTTCACCGGCATATTGATCGAGCATTACGCCGGCCATCTGCCGCTGTGGCTTTCGCCGCTGCAGATCGTCGTCGCCACGATCACGCAGGACGCCGACGATTACGCCTATGAGGTCGCCGCAGCGGCGCGAAAGATCGGGCTCGCCGTCGAGGTCGACGCGCGCAACGAGAAGATCACCTATAAGGTGCGCGAACATTCGCTCGCGAAGGTTCCGGCGCTGCTCGTCGCCGGCAAGAAGGAGGCGGCGGAACGCACGATCTCGATCCGCCGACTAGGGTCTCAGCAGCAGACGCAGCTTCCGCTCGACGAGGCCTTAAAGCAGCTTGCGGACGAAGCGACGCCGCCGGACATGCGGAGATAACTCACAATCCTGGGCGCTCATACCTCCCCCTTGCGGGGAGGTCGCTCGCCGAAGGCGAGCGGGTGGGGGGACGCTACGACCCTTTGAACCCCACCCGGTTCGCTTCGCGAACCACCCTCCCCGTAAAGGGGAGGGAAGCCGCCGTCGATCCCCGCGATCAACAGGGCGCTTAAAACGACAAAAACCCCGACGCCTTTGAGCGTAGGGGCCATGTCGGACCTTGACGAAAGTGAAAGGCTAGGCGCTCGCGGCCGTCTGCTTCTTCTCGATCTCGCGCTTCAAGACGCGGGCGTTCTGCGACAGCTCCTCGTCCTTCGCCTTCGCGAGAAAAGCGTCGAGGCCGCCGCGATGCTCGACCGAGCGCAGCGCCGCCGCAGAAATGCGCAGCCGCACGGAACGGGCGAGCGCGTCGGAAGCGAGCGTCACATTGACGAGATTGGGCAGGAAGCGGGTGCGCGTCTTGCGGTTGGAGTGGCTCACAAGATTACCGGACTGCACGCCTTTTCCGGTTAGCTCGCAACGGCGGGACATGGCGATTCCTTTCGATCTATTCGTCCATGCGCCAGGCGGGGGCGTCGGGCGCCCGCAATCGCCAGCGATGGGTGAAAACGACGGCGAGGCGCGCCGCCGGAGCGCCGAGCCTCGTTGCGGGGCTTATACGTGCAAAGCGCCGCGACCGTCAACCGCCGCCCGCCCTGGCGGACTGGCGGATGCGACATGCTGCGGCGCACTCGCCTCTGGACATCGGCTCCGTTCTGGGTTCTAAGCCTCTCGTCTTTCCGGACGAGGGCGAAGGGCGCGCTGCGGCGCGCCGTTCATTTTGCCGGGAATCGTTGAAAATCGAGGGGCTGGAGCCTGTCCTCCGCCGCGCGCGCCCTCGCCAGAGGCTGACCGCGCGACACGCCAAATCGACAGAAAGGTTGGGGAAATTCCATGGCCAAAGCGATTCTGCATATGCTGAGCACGTTGAAGCATATGAGCCCCTTCGACGTGAACATGGCGCTCGACGCCGGCTATGACGCCGCGATCCCCTACACCAATGTCACGCTCGACGAGGTTCCCGCGCTCGTTCAGGACGCGATGTTCTCGCGCGCCCCTTCGGCGGCGCTGCGCACCGGCATTTTCTTTGCCGGCCGCGACGCCGTGCTCGCGCTCGACATGATGGACGCCGCCAAGAAGGCGCTGCTCAAGCCTTTTGAAGTGTCGCTGTTCGCCGACCCCTACGGGTCTTTCACCACCGCGGGGGCGATGGTCGCCTGCGTCGAGAAAATCCTGCGCGATAAAAAGCAGCGCGACCTAAAGGGCTCCAAGGTCGTGATTTACGGGGCGACTGGCGTCGTCGGCTATTCAGCAGCGGTTATTTCGGCGCTCGAGGGCGCGCAGGTGACGATCGTCGGCTATAGCGGCCTCGAGCGCGTCGCCAAGCTCGCCGACGAGATGTGCAAGCGCTTCGACATCAAGGTGAAGCCGGCCGATGGCTCCTCGCCCGAGCAGGTGCGCGCGCTGCTGTGCGAACATGAGATCGCGCTCTGCGCGGCGCGCGCCGGCGTGCAGGTGATTTCGAAGGAAGACGTCGAAGCCGCCAAGAATTTGCTGATCGCCGCCGACGTCAACGCCGTGCCGCCGCTCGGCGTCGAAGGCTGCGGCCTTCACGACAATGGCGTCGTCATCTCGTCTCATGGCGCGCTCGGCATCGGCGCGCTCGCCATCGGCAATGTCAAATACGGCGCGGAATCCGGCCTATTCAAGCAGATGGCGACGTCCGACAAGCCGCTTTGCCTTGACTTCCGTCACGCTTTCGCGCTGGCGCGCGATCTCGTCTGACGCTCTCGCGCATTCTGGCCCGGCTTCGCGCCTTGGCAACGATGCGCAAAAATGGTTGAGTCCGCGCCGCGAGCGTGAGCTTGCGGGGCTTTCTCATTGCCGCGCGCCCAGCGTGTGCGGTCTCGCGTGAAACGCTCGCCAATCGGCGGGCCATCTTAATAGGAATTCTGGAAAGGAAACGCACATGGCTTTGATCAACAAGATGCTGGTCGGCGAGTCGCTGGTTGGCGACGGCAATGAAGTGGCGCATATCGACCTGATCATGGGTCCGCGCGGTTCGGCGGCGGAGCTCGCCTTCGCCAATGCGCTGGTCAACAACAAGGACGGCTTCACGACGCTGCTGGCGGTCGTCGCGCCGAACCTTCTGTGCAAGCCGAACACGATCCTGTTCAACAAGGTGACGATCAAGGGCGCCAAGCAGGCGGTTCAGATGTTCGGCCCGGCGCAGCATGGCGTCGCCAAGGCGGTGGCGGATTCGGTGGCCGAGGGCGTGATCCCGCTCGACGAAGCCGACGACATTTTCATCGCGGTCGGCGTGTTCATTCACTGGGACGCTTCGGACGACAAGAAGATCCAGGACTACAATTACACGGCGACGAAGGAAGCCATCGCCCGCGCGGTGAAGGGCGAGCCGAAGGCGTCCGAAGTCGTGGCCAAGCGCAACGACGCCAAGCACCCCTTCGCGCCAAACTAAGTCGCGCGAAATCTTCCGACTTGAAGGGGGAGCCGCGCGGCTCCCCTTTTTATTTTGAGCGAGCGTATGACGGCGGTCATCGGCTGGGACATTGGCGGCGCGCATGTGAAGGCGGCGCGGGCGGAAGACGGCCAATTGACGGCCGTCGTCCAGATCGCCTGCGCGCCGCATGAAGGGCTCGCGAGTTTAGAGCAGGCGATCCGCGAGGCGCGCGCACGGCTTGGAACGGCAGAGCGCCATCGCGTCACGATGACCGCCGAACTTTCCGACGCATTCGAAAATCGCGCGCGCGGCGTCGTGACCGTCGCGACAATCGCCGCGCGGGAGATCGGCGCGGACGACATTTTATTCTACGCCGGCATGCGCGGCTTCGTCGCTCGCACGGAGGCGGGAGACGCCGCCATGGCGATCGCCTCCGCCAATTGGCGCGCCTCGGCGGAACTCGCCGCGCAGCATTGCGCCGAGGCGCTGTTTGTGGACATGGGCTCGACGACGACGGACCTCATCCCCATTCGCGCCGGCCGCGTGGCCGCCACAGGCGAAAGCGACGCGGAGCGTCTCGCCAGCGGCGAGCTTGCTTACGCCGGTTTTTCGCGCGGCGCGCCGCAGGCCCATGCGTCCCGCGCGCCCATCGACGGCCAATGGACGCCGTTCGTCAATGAGGCCTTCGCGAGCATGGCCGACGTGCGCCGCATGCTCGGCGATTTGCCGGCGGGCGAATGCGGCGCCGATCTTTCGCCGACGGCGGATGGCCGTCCTAAAACCCTCGCGGCTTCGCGAGCACGGCTTGCGCGTCTTACCGGCCGCGACGCCTCCGACTTGAGCGATGCGCAGTGGCGCGCCTTCGCCGATTTCCTTTCGCGGGCGCAACTGCGCGTCATTGAAGATCAGCTCGCGCTGCTCGTCTCACGTGGCGCCGTCGCGGCAGATGCGCCGATCGTCGGCGCTGGCGTCGGCCGCAGGCTCGTTTTGCGGCTTGCACGGGCGCAGGGACGCGCATTCATTGATTTCGCCGATCTAATCTCGGCCGCCCCGTCCTTGGCTCAGAAAGCGGCGGATTGCGCGCCGGCGGCGGCGCTGGCTTTGCTGGCGGCGCAATAGGGTTCCGATTATTGGATCGTAAAGGGCGCAATCACGTCCATCGAGAAGAGGCCCTGGGTGCGTTTCGGCCCATTCGGCCCGAAGAATGGCGCTGCATCGTTCACCGCCGCCTCCCACCGAATCTCGGGCCTGAAGATCAGGCTCGAAAAAAATGGAACTCCCGTCAGCTTTGGCGAAAAAGTGACGCCGGCCGTGATTGCAAGATAACTCGTCCCCTGTCCCTGCGGCTGAACGATCATCGACGGCGCTGGGAAACCATGTTCAGAATTGACGCTGTCGAAGTAACCTGGATAGGCGGCGGCGAAGAAATTCTTTGCGTCGCGCCAAAATTCAACGCGCGCCCCAAGTTTGATCGAATCATTGACCTTGTATGTCGCATATTGCGCGATCCCGTATGCGTTGGCTCCTCGAGGACGCTGGGGGATAAGAGAAGGGTTGAAGCCGAAATTGTCGCCGAGCGCGTTGAGCGTGTCGGACGACAATCCTAAAATCGAGATCGGGTACCAGCCGCTTTCGCGGAAGTAACTGATGTCTGTGGCAAAGTTCAGATTTTCCGTCGCATTCCAGGTCACAGTCACATTATTGAACGTTCGCCAGGCGGTGTTCGGATTGCAGGCGCAAGCGGCAGGAACGCCGCCGACGACGCCGTCAGGCCAACCCACGTTTAAAGGATCTTTCACATTCGGATTTTCCGGTCCCGAGTGAGTAACTGCGAGGATCGACAGATCGCCGTTGAGCAGGTTCAAACCAAAGCCGCCGTGAATCGACGGCGAATTGTTGTTGTCGCCTGGCCATCCGATCCAGGTGTCAACGCCGGTGACGATTCCGACGTATAGGTCGAGCCAGTCCGTCGCATGGAGGATCGACATTATCCCCGTGTCCACGAAGGGTCCGAAATTGGAGCTATAGGAGCGCGTGTAGAAAATATTGTCCTTCGAGGTCAGCTTTTCAAAGCCATTGTAGCTGATGAATTGGCCGATATTGATGTCGACGCCGCCCTTGGTCAGAATTGGAAGATGAGTCTCGAGATGCGCGTCGATGATCGAAAGCTGCGTACGATCGCGAATGAGATATTCCGTTTGTCCCAGGAATTGGGTGTATCGAGCGTCTGTGCCGAGCATTCCGAGAAATCGAAAGCCAAAGTCCAAGTCGGTCGCTTTCTTATCGAGCGGCCGGCTGACAGCCAATATCGCCTGATTGAACTGCGGCCAGTTGGCGCGATCGGTCTCAAGATGGCCGAAGTTGATCTTGTTGTAGGGATTCGAGAAGTTGATCGCGACGCCGCCGGACAGATAGCCGTCAATCGTCAGCGTATCGAGCCAGGACGGCGGAGGCGCGGCCGGCTTCTGCGGCGCGGCGTCCATGGCGTGCGCCGAGCTCAGCAACAGAGCGAGGACCACTGCGGTCGGAACGCCTCGTTTCATCCTGATCGAAGTGCCCGTGCTTCGTGAATGTTTCTTGACCGTGGAAATAGCGCTCCGTTTTCGCAGGTCGCGCAACCGTGTCCAACCGTTTCTTCACAGCAAAACGAACCGCGGTCTTCGACTAACGGACCGCGACCTTGCTTGCGCTCAAATGCGCGTCGATCTTCGCCATGACCATCTCCCAGGCTTCGCGTTCGGCCGCGCCGGCAGTCTTATCGATCGCGATTTTGAGATAAGCGAGCTCGCTTTCGATCTTCTCGCGCGGCAGCATTTCGAGTCGCGTCGCGAGGATCGCCGCTTCGAGCACGGCGGCGCGCGCCCGGTTCATGCCGAGAAAGGGGCGATGCGACTCGACGCGCCTTACCTTGCAGAAGAAGCGCGGCCGCGTCTCGTCGTCATCAATGCGCGCAACCTCAAGCTCCGCGTGCGCCAGCGCGTCGGAGAGGCGCGGCGCCGGCCAGCCTTCGATGTCGGTGAGCGGCCAATTGCGCTGTCCGGTGACGAGTCCCGCGAAAACGCGCGCATCATCGGTGAAGCTCGCCGTCGCTTTTCGATTCTGAGCGAGATTGCTGAGCGTCGCGGAAGGACGGAAGGGCGCGGCGATCCAATAATCGCCCTCTTCAATCAATCCCAGCGGCGCGACATGCGGACGGCCTTCGGGCGACAGCGTCGTGACGACGCATTCATGAATCAGCGGCATCTTTAGGGGGTCCTTCGCCCGCCTTGCGCATCGTGTGGCCCATTTCCTTGAAGCGGGTCGCGTCCTCTTCATTGACGTCCATCGCGACGCCGAATTCAAGCGGTTCGTCCTGACGATAGCGTTTGCCGAGCTTATAGGCGATCTCGGCTTTCATTAATTCCGCGCCAAGGTAAAAGGCGTGCGCCCCGTCATGCTCGACCGCAAGATGCGGGAAAAGCGCCATCGCGTCCAGGGCGACATGGTGAAAATTCTTCGCGAAGATGTGGACGCCGTCCTGCGTCGTCTCGATACGGAAATTCGGATCGCGCAGCTCGCGCGCCAGCTCGGCGATTTCTTCCGGCGTCGCGGCATAAGGCTTGCGATCGTGGACTTGCAGCAGCGCGTCGGAATAGCCCTTCGGCAGCGCGCGATCGGCGCGCGCCGCATACATCAATCGGCGCGCCGCGTCGTGTTCCTCCAGCGTGCGCCGCGTATGCGGACTGACCTGCACGGTGAGCAGATGACGGATGTTGAGCTCCGAACAGAGGCCAAGCATCGCCGCCGTCACGCCGGCGGAATCGGCGTCGGTCAGTTCGGTGAGATTGCCCGTGCCCATCATGATTTCCGCGTCGGGTTCTCGCGCCCGCAGTTCGACGTAACGTGCGATCGAGGCCGCGAAGCCGAAGTGAATCGGGTCGAGGATCGGATCGAGAATGGCGTCGATGCCGCGCGCGCGCGCGATTTTCGCGGCGCGGCGCAGTGAGTCGAGATCGCCGTGCGGGCGGGGCGTCAGGATCGGAACGATCGTCGAATTGTCGGGCAGGATCGAAAGCGTCTGTTCGTCGAGGCTCAAGAGATGGTCGACGCCCGCTTTCGCCGCGCGCTCAAGCTCGGCGACATCGGCCGAGTCGACGCTGACTTTCAGACCGTCGGCTTTGAGCGCCGCGATCGTCTCTTCAAGATGACCGAAGGGCGTATCGGGCAGGCAGCCAAGATCGATGACGTCGGCGCCGGCGCCGGCGAGTTCGCGCGCCTTCGCCAAAACCTCCGCGACGCTCATCTTCGAGGCGTCGACGATCTCGGCGAAAATGCGCATGTCGTAGCGTGAGAGATCAGGCGTCGCGCCGCCGCGCCCGAGATAGGCGGGGAGATCGGCGATCTCTTCCGGCCCGCGCTCGAAAGCGACGCCGAAATCTTGGCTGAGCGTCGCGAGATCGGCGCGGCAGCGGCCCGGCAGGATCACGCGGTCCGCCCCGACAGGTCGCGGCAGACGGCGCTGAATGATCTCCTGCGTCATCAGCGCCGCGACTTTCACGCCGATATCGTGAATGCGCCAGTCGCGCGCCGCCTCGCCGAAGCTCGCGACCATCCGCTCCAATCGCGGAAAAGCGAGATGGCCGGTGAGGAACAGCAGGCGCTCGCTCATTGGCGGAGCCTTAAGGTTGCGGCGCGACTTCGCGGCGGCGGCGCTCCACCGCCTCCTGCAACGCCGCGAGGCTTTCGACGACCTGCGTCGCCTCGAATGATTTCAAGGCGTCCGTATTTTGCAGATCGACGCGGCGCGGATAGACCATCACCATGCCTTTTGGCGCGCGCGTCTCGAGCTCTGGCGCGGTGTCGCAGGCGAAGACGATCGTCGGCACGCGGCACTTGCCTGCCTGCGCGAAGACATTCGTCGCGAGATTGTCGGAGATGCCGACGACGCATTTCGCCACCGTGTTCGAGGTCGCGGGCGCCAGCACCAGCGTATGATAGAAATTGTAATAGAAATTGCCGACCGGCGCGGCGCTCGCGGTCGTGTCCTTGAAGATGCGCACCGTGTCGGGAAGGACCAGATCGTGCTTATACATGCGCACGACTTCCGCCGCCGCCTTGCTCACGAAGAGATCGACGTGGTCGAGCGTGCGGATCATGTCGAGACATTCGGTGAAGAAATGTCCGGATCCGGTGAGCGCCCAACCCCAGCGCGGCGTCACTACTTTCTTTTTCGTCATGAGGCGATCTTCTGCGTTGAAACTTCAATGCGCGCGCCGGGCAGGGCGCCTTCAGCGAGGAGCCCCGCGGCTTGCGGGAGCGCCGCGGGCCCGGCGACATAGAACGGCGTTCCATCGAGATAGGCTGGAAAGGCCGAATCGACAACGCCGGCCGAGACGATGTTGGGAAGCGCCGCGCCTCTGACATCGACGCTCTTAATGAGAAGCAGCGCTCGGGCGCAGGTCTTTCGCGCGAGCCAGGCCGCGAGGCTGTCGGAGGTGACGTCCCAGCGCGGCGCGACGTCGCGCGCCTTCGCGACCATCGCGCCCGCCCGCCACAGCGCGATGCGGCCCTTGGCGTGCGCGGCGTCGATCTCCTCCCGCGAGGCGGCAAGCTCCAGACCGTCGTAAAGATTCGCCAGCGCCAACGCATATTGCTCCATGGCGAGCACGGCCATGGCGTGCGCCGTCTCGTCGGAAAAGCGCATCGCCGGCTGCGCGGCGCGCACCGCGTCGGCGAAAGGCCCGCCGCCGGGCACAAGCGTCAGCGCATGCGGATAACGCCGCAGCGCCGCGATCCATTCCGGGAGCGCGGGTGAAGCGTGCAGACTGCCGCCGAGCTTGACGACAAGCGGCGCGCGCGGGGGGTGGGCGCTATTTGACGGCATCGGCGCGCTGGGGTGCGGGGTGGCGGCGCACGTCTTCATGCGCGCGTTCGCGGCGGATCTTCACGCCGACGGCGCCCGGCGCGACGTCGAGCTTTTCGACCTGCACGGTGACGGCGCGCACGCGCTCATGCAGCAGCACGCTTTCGGCGAGTCGCTCGGCCATCGTCTCGACGAGCTCGATATGCCCGGCCGCGAGGATCATTTTGATCGCGTCCATGATGACGTCATAGGAAAAGATCGAGCGCATGTCGTCGGCGCCATTGGCGCGCGTGACTTCGGCTTCGACGTTGAAGCGCACGCGCTGCGTATGCCCATGCTCATGCGCATAGGCGCCGATTTCGACAGGCGCCACATAGTCTTTCAAGAACACACAGTCGGTATCGTTCGCGCCGGGCGGCTCGACATAGCCGCGGCCGATGAACGACCAATCGGCGTGAAGCGCGGATTGCGCGCCGCGCTGCGTTGGGATCAGGTCGCGGATCAGCGTCGTCGCCTGGGCGTCGAGCGCGCCGCGGCGGTCGCCGTGCGCGCAAAGCGCCCCGCGAAAGCCGAGCACGTCGGCGCCGGCGACGAGGAGCCGCGGCACGTCGGGGGACTCCAGCGCGCCGGCGAGCCCCGACGCGAGGCCGAGCCCGCGGCAGCGCGCGACGAAATCCGAGAGCGCGCCGACGCCCATGAAATCGATCAACCGGCCCTTGCCCTTATGCGCCGTGTCGAGCATCGCGCCATGGAAACCCGCAGCCGCAAGCGCGGGCAGCTGATCGAAATCGGGTCCGAGATCGGCGAAAAGCACCGCGACGAGGCGCGCGCGAGTCGCAAGCGGCGCCAGCGCGTCGATGATCTCGCCGGCGTCAGGAGTCGCCGGGAGGGCGAATTTCACATAGTCGACGCCCGCCGCGACCACATCCTCGAAGGCGCGAAAGGCGTGCGAGACATCGTGCGGCAACTCCACGACGGCGCTGACCGGACGGCGTCCGTCGACAAAGGCGACGATCTCGGCGACGCGCGCCAGCGGCAGCGCGCCAAGCGCGCCGCGCGAGGGCGCCTTGCAGTCGATGATGTCGGCGCCGCGCGCGAGAGCGATCTCCGCCTCCTCGCGCGACAGAACGCTCGCCAACATCAGGGTCATGAACGTAAGCTCCAATTCGGGCCAAAAGTCTCAAGGCTTTATGGCTTATAGTCCAGTCGGCGGGCCGCGTCGCGGGGAGGGGGCGCGGGCCGTTAGCGCCAAGGTAAACGCGCGTCTCTACTCCACGAGCGAGCCATTGGCCGCGAGCGCCGAGGCGGCGAGATAGAGCGAGCCCGCGATGAGCACGCGCGGCGGAGCGTCGAAGCGCCGCGTCGCGATCAGCTTCAGGGCCTCCTCGGCGTTGGCGGCGGCGGCGGCGGGGATGCCCTCCGCCCTCGCCAGCGCCGCGACTTCTTCCGGGGGCCAGCTCTTGTGCTCGCCCTCGACCGGCACGGCGATGACCTCGCGCGCCAGTCCGACGAAATGCTTAAGCAGCGCGCGCACGTCCTTGGTCGTCTGGGCGCCGCAGATCAACGCCAGCGGGCGCGGCGCCTTGTCGTGGAATTCGGCCATCGCCTCGGCGAGCACGCGTCCGCCGTCCTCATTATGGCCGCCGTCGAGCCATACTTCGGCGCCCGGCGGCGCGAGATCGACGATCCGGCCGCGCATCAGGCGCTGCAGGCGGGCGGGCCAATCGGCGCGGGTGAGGCCAGCCTCTATCGCGGCAGTCGGGATATCGGGGACGACGGCGCGCAACGCCGCTATGGCGCCGGCGGCGTTCTCATGCTGGTGGCGTCCGGCGAGACGCGGCAGCGGCAGATCGAGCAGCCCGCGCTCGTCCTCATAGACGAGGCGCCCGTTCTCCTCGCGGATGTGAAAATCCTGCCCGGCGACGATGAGCGGCGCGCCGACGCGACGCGCTTCGCGCTCCAACGCCTTGGCGGCCGGCTCGGACTGGAAGCCGATGATCGCCGGCGCGCCTTTCTTGAAAATGCCAGCCTTTTCATAGGCGATCTTCTCGACCGTATCGCCGAGGAACTCGAGATGATCGAGCGAGATCGACGTGACGATCGTCGCGCGCGGATTTGCGATCACATTGGTCGCGTCGTAGCGCCCGCCAAGTCCCGTTTCGAGCAGCAGCCAGTCGGCGGGCGTCTCGCGAAAAGAGCAAGAACGCCGCCGCCGTCGTGATCTCGAAGAAGGTGATCGGCTGACCGCCGTTCGCCGCTTCGCAGCGCGCCAGCGCCGCCTTCAGACGCTCGTCGTCGACGAGCTTGCCGCCGCCCTCCGCCCCCAGGCGGATGCGCTCGTTGAAGCGCAGAAGATGCGGCGAAGTATAGACATGCACGCGTTCGCCGGCCGCTTCCAGCATGGCGCGCAGAAAGGCGAGCGTGGAGCCTTTTCCGTTGGTGCCGGCGACATGGATGATCGGCGGGAGCTTCAGATCAGGACGGCCGAGCGCTTCGAGCAGCCGCTCGGTGCGCCCGAGCGACAGGTCGATCCTTTTGGGGTGAAGCGTAAGCAGTCGCGACAGGATCGCGTCAGGCTGATCCATTGCGGCTGCGCCTTTCCCGTCAGGCGGCGGCGCGGCGGGGCGGCGACTTGGTCAGCAGCCCGCAAAGGCGCGCCAGCGTCTCGCGCATCTCTTGGCGCGGCACGACCAGGTCGACCATGCCGTGATCGCGCAAATATTCGGCGCGTTGGAAGCCCTCGGGCAGCTTCTCGCGGATCGTCTGCTCGATGACGCGCGCGCCGGCGAAGCCGATGATCGCGCCGGGTTCGGCGATCTGCACGTCGCCGAGCATGGCGTAGGAGGCGGTGACGCCGCCCGTCGTCGGATTGGTCAGCACGACGATATAGGGCAGGCGCGCCTCGCGAAGGCGCTGGACGGCGATGGTCGTGCGCGGCATCTGCATCAGCGAGAACATGCCTTCCTGCATCCGCGCGCCGCCGGACGCCGTGAAGATCACGAAAGGCGTGCGCTTGGCGAGCGCATGTTCGCAGCCGGCGATGATCGCTTCTCCCGCCGCCATGCCGAGCGAGCCGCCGAGAAATTCAAAGTCCTGGATGGCGACCGTGACCGGCGAGTCCTCGAGCTTGCCAAAAGCCAGCGTCACCGCGTCCGCCATGCCGGTCTTGACGCGATATTCCTTCAGCTTGTCGACATAGCGCTTGATGTCGCGAAACTTTAAGGGATCGGTCGGCGCCTCGGGCGTGGGGAGCAATTCGCATTCGCCGTCGTCGAAAAGATTCGCAAGCCGCGTCTCGACCGGGCAGCGCATATGATAGCCGGAGCCGGGCACGACATAGAGATTGGCCTCGATATCCTTATGAAACACGAGCTGGCCGCTCTCGGGGCATTTCACCCAAAGATTCTCCGGCGCTTCGCGCTTGATGAGCGCTTTGATCTTGGGCGGGACGACGTTCGAATACCAGTTCATGACCAGAGCCTCGCGAACCAACTCATGACGCCGCCGCTTCTTACGCCCTCGCGCGCGCCGCGCACGCCATCGGCGATGGCGCCAACGAGCGCCGTCACCGCGCTTACGCTTGCCGGCCCCGCGCGTCCCTGCGCGTCGAGGGAATTCTTCAGCGCTTCGACGAGCGCCGTGCCGACGACGACGCCGTCGGCGTTACGGGCGATCTCTGCGGCGTTCTGCGCGTTCTTGACGCCGAAGCCGACGGCGATCGGCAGGCCCGTATGCCGCTTGATGCGGGCGACCGCCTCGCTCACGCCAGCATAGTCGGCGAGCGCCGCGCCGGTGATGCCGGTGAGCGACACATAGTAAACGAAGCCGCTGGTGTTTTCGAGCACCTTAGGGAGCCGTTTGTCGTCGGTCGTCGGCGTCGCGAGGCGGATGAAATTGAGGCCGGCGTCGCGCGCCGGAATGCAGAGTTCGGCGTCTTCTTCCGGCGGCAGGTCCACGACGATCAGCCCATCGACGCCGGCGGCCTCGGCGTCGCGCAGGAACGCCTCGACGCCGTATACATAGATCGGGTTGTAATAGCCCATCAGCACAATGGGCGTGGCGTCGTCGCCGGCGCGGAAATCCGCGACAAGCTTCAGCGTCTTCTTCAGCGTCGTCCCGGCGCGAAGCGCGCGCAAGCCCGCCGCCTGGATCGCCGGCCCGTCGGCCATGGGATCGGTGAAGGGCATGCCGACTTCGATGACGTCCGCGCCGGCGGCGGGCAGGCCCTTGAGAATGTCGAGCGAGGTCGTAAGGTCCGGGTCGCCCGCCATCACGAAGGTGACAAGAGCGGCGCGCCCTTCGGCTTTAAGGGCGTTGAAACGGTCGTCGATGCGGGTGGGCATAAGCGAAGCGGTCTTTCCGGCTCGGCGTTCATCCGCCTGTATTTTCGAACGATGGCTTAGTCTCTGGGCCGCCTTCCGTCCACCCTTTTCGAAATGGCGTAGCGGAGGCCTAGAAGGCGGCCGCAGACGGGAGGCCAGCGCGTTCGACCTTAACAGAAGACGGCGGTCGTCAAGGCTTATATCCGCCGCCAAGATCGTCTCCTTCGACGTCTCCTCTACGCCAGTTCGCGAGACAGAATTTCGCCAAGGCTAGATCGTCACCTGCGCGCCAAGCTCCACCACGCGGTCGGAGGGAATGGAGAAGAAGTCCGTGGCGTTCGCCGCCTGGCGCGTCAGCGCCACATAGAGCTTGTCCTGCCACGCCGGCATTTCCGAGGAGGGGCTTTCCTTGATCGAGCGCCTTCCCAGGAAGAAGCTCGTGGTCATGATGTCGTATTTGAGCCCCGCCTTGCGCATGGCGGCGAGCGCCGCCGGGACGCGCGGACTTTCCATGAAGCCGTAATGCAGCGTCGCGCGGTAGAAATCGTCCGAAAGCCTCTCGATCTCGAAACGCTTTTCCGGCGCGACGCGCGGCCGATCCTCGGTCTTGACGCAAATCACCAGCACGCGCTCGTGCAGCACTTTGTTGTGCTTGAGATTATGCAGCAGCGCCGCCGGCGCGACATTGGGATCGCTCGTCAGAAAGACGGCGGTGCCCGGCACGCGCGTCGGCTTCGACTTCTGCAGCATCGAGATCAGCTCCATGATCGGAAGCGAGTCGCGATGCGTCTTTTCGGCGAGGAGCCGCGTGCCGCGCGTCCAAGTCCACATCACGATCATGGCGCAGCCGCCGAGCGCCAGCGGCACCCAGCCGCCATCCTTAACCTTCATCAGATTGGCCGCGAGAAAGGCGAGATCGACGATGAGGAACGCGGAGATGAAGAGCACAGCCGCCCATAGGGGCCACGCCCATTTTCGCCATACGACGACAAAGGCGAGCGCGGTCGTCACCACCATCGTGCCGGTCACGGCGATGCCATAGGCCGAGGCGAGCGCGGAGGAGCTCTTGAAGGCGATGACAAGCAGCAGCACGCCGATGAGCAGCAGCCGGTTGATGCGGCCGATGTAAATCTGGCCCTCCAGCGAGGCCGATGTGTGCGTGACTTCGAGACGCGGCAGAAGGCCGAGCTGGATCGCCTGCCGCACGATCGAAAATGCGCCTGTGATGACTGCCTGGCTGGCGATGACCGTGGCGAGCGTCGACAGAATGACGAGCGGCAGCATTCCCCAGTCGGGCGCGAGCAGGAAGAACGGATTGTCGATCGTTTCGGGCCGCGAAAGGATCAGCGCGCCTTGGCCGAGATAATTGAGCAGCAGCGCCGGCAAGACGAAGGCGAGCCAAGCGATGCGAATAGGAAAGCGGCCGAAATGGCCCATGTCGGCGTAGAGCGCCTCTGCGCCCGTCACGCCCAGAAACACCGAACCAAGAACGGCGAAGCTGAGCCAGCCATGCGTGAAAAGAAATCCGACGCCCTGGCGCGGGTCGAAGGCTTTCAACACTTGCGGCGCTTCCGGAATATGCATGGCGCCGAGTATGCCGATGACGATGAAGAATACGATCATGATCGGCCCAAAGAAGGCCGCCACGCGCGCGGTGCCATGACTTTGCGCCCAGAACAGCGACACCAGAATAGCGACGGTGATCGGCAGCACATAGTCCTTAAAGCTATGCGTGACCAGCTCCAGGCCCTCGATCGCCGACATGACCGAGATCGCCGGCGTGATGATCGCGTCGCCGGAAAAAAGCGCAGCGCCGGCGGCGCCGAGCAGAAATACCGGCGTTGAACCACCGCCGAGAGCCGACTGCGCCAGCGCCATCAAGGACAACGTGCCGCCCTCGCCGCGATTGTCGGCTCGCATCAGGAAGACGATATATTTGATCGTTACGGTGAAGATCAGCGCCAAGATCAAGAGAGAGATCGCGCCAATGACGGCTTCCTCAGTGAGGACGTCAGCCTTCATGCTATGCGAGAGCGACTCGCGCAGCGCATAGAGCGGGCTCGTGCCGATATCCCCGTAAACGACGCCGATGGAGCCGACGATGAGCCCGGCGAGGCCGCCCTTGGCGTGTTCATGCCCTTGGCCGGGCGTCGGGAGCGCATGCGTCGGCGTCCCCTCGCCGCCAGTGGCGGGGCCCGCGTCCGATCGCTGCGTCATGGCGCATTCCTTTTGGGAAGAGCGCAAGCGACGTTCGGTGGCGCTTGCTGCGGAAGGGGCGCGTCGATGACGAGCATTGGGCCGACCAAGGGCTATCCCTCCCGGCGGCGGGCGCCGCTCTCCGGAGCGGCCATATACGCGCTTTTGGCGCCAAAGAGAAGGCCGCTGTTGCGACGCAATATGGGCAGGTTTCGGCCCATTACGGATCGTGGAGAAGAGCGCGGGGAGACCTCACGACGGGGCGGCGCTTAACCAATCGGTGATGAAAATGATTGGAAAAAAGCACATTATTTCCATAACTAAGCCATCGCCCGCAAAAATTTTGGAGGCTGTATGTTTTCGCATTCAATCGAAGCCGGACGGTTTGCCCAGGCTGTCGGCGTTCCCGCGTCGCGAACCATTGCGACGGACGCCGAGGGATTGGAGGCCGGCATGACCACGCTGCCCAGCGGCGCGCCGGCCTACGCCGCTTGCCCTAAGGACGGCGCGAATTGCCCCGTGATCCTCATCGCGCAGGAAATATTCGGCCTGCACGAACATATTCGCGACATCGCCCGTCGTTTCGCCAAGCTGGGGTTTCTCGCGATCGCGCCGGACTTCCTCATTCGCTACGGCGATCCGCAAACGGCGCGGGACATCGAGACCATTCGCGCCATCGTCGCCAAAGTTCCCAACTCTGAGACGATGGCGATTTTCGACGAGGCGCTGGCTTTCGCCGCGACGAAAGGCGGCGACGTTTCGCGCGCGGCGATCACCGGATTTTGCTGGGGCGGCCGCATCGCCTGGCTTTACGCCGTCCATAATCCGCGCCTCGTCGCCTGCATTCCCTGGTATGGCCGGCTCGACGGGCCGCATACGGCGGCGCAGCCGCGTTGGCCCATCGACGTCGCGTCCGAGCTGAAGGTTCCGACGCTGGCGCTTTACGGCGGCGCCGATCCCAGCATTCCAGGCGATCTGGTCGACGAAATGCGCGCGCGTCTCAACGACGTTGAAGCGCCGGCCGACATCATCGTCTATGACGACGCGCCGCATGCTTTCTTTGCCGATTATCGCGAGAGCTATCGCGAAGGCGACGCGAAAGACGCCTGGGGCCGGGCGCTTGCCTTCCTGCGCGCGCAAGGCGCGGGGTGACGCCTATTTTCGCGGAACGAAGGCGATAATGCGCGCGGGGCCGCCTGAGCCGCCGGCGATCTTCATCGGCAGGGCGACGACAATGGCCCCGGTCGGCGGCAATTGGTCGAGGTTCGTGAGATTCTCGAGTCCGCCGATATTGGCGGCGGCGATGATGCGGTGGACGAGGAAGTCGTGCGACGGGCCATGATCCACGCTGGCCGTGTCGACGCCGATGAGGTTCGGGCGCCGTTCTTGCGCGAGCCAGGCCGCCGCCTCGGCGCCGAAGGACGGAAAATGGAGATGCGCGGCGTCGCCCGGCGTATCGTCGCCGAGATACGCCTTCTTGTCGGGCCAGCGCGAACTCCAGCCGGTGCGTAGCAGCACGATTGCGCCATCCGGAATGCGGCCGTGCGCGGCCTCCCAGGCCGCGATGTCGGCGGGCGTCAGCACGTAGTCGGGATTGCCGGCCGCTCTCGCCGCGATATCGATCACGACCGCCGGCCCGACAAAGCGCTCCGGAGGAATGTCGGAACTGGTCCAGCGCCCTTCGGCGAAATGCATGGGCGCGTCGAGATGCGTGCCGCCATGCTCGGGCGAGCAGAAGGCGTTGGCGAAGTAAAAGAAGCCGGCCTTGGTTGGGCCCTTATGCAACTGTTGCAATTCGAAACCGGAAGGAGAAGTTGGCCAGTAGATGGTGTTGGCGTCGAAGGCGTGGCTCAGATCGACGATTTTCGCGGAAGCCAAATCCAGGCTTTGGGCGAGGGCGCACGTCGGGAGGCCGAATAGGAGAGAAAGAAGCAGTCCGCCGATTGCCGATCGCGTCCACATCGAAACATCTCCCGTCAATCAATGCCCGCTTACGATGGATGCGCCATAAAAGCGTAGTCGAGGAGGCCGAGGGCGCAGGCGGCGCGAGAGGAAACCAGCGATCAAAAATCGCTTGCGATTCCTTTCGCTTCCCAGTCGCCGTAGCGCGCGGGATCGAGCCCGCCGCGTCCGCCCAGCTCCTGCGGCGGCGCCGGCTTCTTCGCTGCCTTGCGGCGGCGTTCCTCGGCCTCGGCTAATGCGCGTTGCGCCGCCGGCGGCAGGCTGTCCTGCGATTTTTTCGCGTCATTCGCCCCAGCGGCGTCGGACATCGGATTTCCCTCGCGTATTCCTCGCCCCCCGCCGCGGCGGTTGTGCTATGATTCGCATCGCGTCGGGGCAGTGGAGACGGCCGTTTCGTGACCAGCGACAGTAGACCATTTCCCGCGCGGACCAAATCGGCGCGCCCTTCCGCGCGCCAAGCGTCACGCCAGGGCTTCGTGCCGGCCGAGGCGGCGCGCGAGGCGGAGGCCGCAAAGACGCCCGGACTGTCCGCGCGCCTCGCCGCCGCCAACATCATCGGCGACGTGGTGCAGGGCGGCCATCGGCTCGATGAATGTTTCTCCGCCAACGCCGTGCCGTCGCGGCTTTCCGGCCTCGACGCGCGCGACGTGTCGCTTGTGCGCTCCATCGCGACTGTGGCGCTGCGTCGGCTCGGCGTCATTCGCTACGCGCTCGCCGATCTCCTCGAGAAGGGCCTGCCGCGTCAGGCCGCGCGGCTCGAATTCACGCTGATCGCCGCCGCCGCGCAGATATTGTTTCTCGACGCCGCCGACCACGCCGCCGTTGATCTCGCCGTTCGATCGGCGCGTCTGGAGCCGAAGACCGCGGCTTTCGCCGGCCTCGTCAACGGCGTGCTGCGCAATCTCGCGCGCCGTCGCGAAGAATTTCTCACGATCGCCGCGGCCGGCGAACATGACACGCCGGCCTGGCTCGCGCAGCGTTGGCGCAAGCACTATGGCGACGAGGCGGCGCAAGCCATCGCCGCCATGCATATGCAGGAACCGCCGCTCGACGTTTCGGTGAAGGATAATCCCGAAGGGTGGGCGCAGCGACTCGATGGAGTCATTCTGCCGACGGGCTCCGTGCGGCTGCGCTCGCGCGTCGCGGTCGCCGATCTTGCAGGTTACGCGGACGGCGAATGGTGGGTGCAGGACGCCGCCGCCGCGCTGCCGGCGCGTCTCCTCGCGCCGCGTCCCGACGAACGCGTGCTCGACATGTGCGCGGCGCCCGGCGGCAAGACGGCGCAGATCGCGCTTGCGCGCGCCCGCGTCGTCGCCCTGGACCGTTCGGCCGAACGCCTGAAGCTGCTCGCCGCCAATCTCGCGCGCCTTGGCCTTCACGCCGACATCGCGGTTGGCGACGCGACCGGCTATCAGGCGCAGCCTTTCGACGCGATCCTCATCGACGCGCCATGTTCGGCGACCGGCACGATCCGCCGCCATCCCGACGTGCCCTGGACGAAAAAGCCCGGCGACATCGAAACGCTTGCGGCGTTGCAGACGCGCTTGCTCAATCGCGCCGCGCTTTTGACGCGCGCCGGCGGGCGCATCGTCTATTGCAGCTGTTCGCTGGAGCCGGAGGAAGGCGAGCAGCAGATCAACGCCTTCCTGCGCCGCAACCCAGACTTTCGCCGCCAGCCGATCGACGCAAGCGACGGCGTGCCGCAAGAATTCGTCAATCGCGACGGCGATCTGCGGACCTTGCCGCATTACTGGCCGAATGAAGATTCGCGTCTTGCCGGCATCGACGGCTTTTTCGCCGCCCGGTTAGTTAGGCAGGAGTGAGGTTTACGCCGCCGCAAAAGGCGCGAATTCCTTCACCACCTCCTCATAGACCTGCCGCTTGAACGGCACGATGAGGCTGGCAAGCGCCGAAGCCTTTTCCCAGCGCCAGGCGTCGAATTCCGGCTTATGCGCGCCGCCGCCCGGCGCGCGAATGTCGATCTCGCCTTCATCGCCCGTAAAGCGCATGGCGAACCAGCGCTGCGTCTGGCCGATATATCTGCCGCTCCAGCGGTTCTTGGCGTTTTTCGGCAAATCATAGCTCAGCCAGTTCGGCGCTTCGGCGAGGAGCGCGACGCTCGCGACATTGGTCTCTTCGTAAAGTTCGCGCAGCGCCGCCTCATAAGGCGTTTCGCCCTCGTCGATGCCGCCCTGCGGCATTTGCCACAGATAGGGCGGCTGGGTTTGATCGAAAGCGCCTTTGCCGCGCCGGCGTCCCACGAAGGCGAGTCCTTGCGCGTTCAGCAGCATCACGCCGACGCACGGCCTGTACAAGCCCGAGGTCACGCCCGAGGTCACGGCCTCGCCCCGCGCGCGTCGGCGGAGGCGGTCTTGGGCGCGAGGGTCGCGGAGACGGGCGCAAGCGCCACGCCGCGCCGCTCAAGATCGCGGGCGTAGCGCGCAAGCCGCGTGATCGTCGCCGGCATGGCGTTGGCGAAGCCGATCGCCGCGCCCTTTTCGCGGGCCTGCGCCTCGAGCTGCGCCAGCGCGGCGTCGAGCGACTGCGGCGTGCCGCGCGCATCGAGCACGATGTCGACCCGAGCGTGCGGCAGGGACAGTTTCGGCGCGATCGTCGTCGCGAGCGATTGCGGCGAGGCGCCGTCGTCGAGATAGAACAGGCCGCGCTGCGCGATCTCGGCGAGCGCCGGCGTGAGCGCCGCGGCGTCGGCGGTGAAACGCCCGCCGAGATAATTCATCACGCCCGCATAGCCCACGAAACGGCTCATCAGCCAGCGCAGATCGTCGAGGCCGCCGTCCGGCGCGCCGCTCAATAGCGTATGCGGGCCGGGATTGTTTTGCGGATAGTCGAAAGGCTCCATCGGAGCCTGCAACAGCGCCTCATGGCCTTGCGCGCGCGCCTGGGCGACGAGACGGTCGAGATCGGCGCTATATGGCGCGAAGGCGAGCGTGACGCCCTCGGGGAGCTGTTCGATCGCCGCGCTCGACGTTTGCGGGTTCAGCCCGACGCCGCCGACGATGATGGCGATGCGCGGCGCGTCGGCCTTGAGCGTCGGCGCTGTCACGAAGGGCCGAGCGTAAACGTCCATCGGCCGCGCGCCGTCGGCGCCGATTTTCGGCAGCGGTCCGTGCGGGCCTTTCTCGACGACGCGGCGGTCTGGCGCCGGCGCCAGTTTGATCCCGGAGGGCGGGTCGATGCGGATGATGCGCGCGCCGCCTGCCTCCGAAGCGCCGCCGTTGCGAGTCACCTTCACGCCGGAAAATTGCTCGTATTCATTCGCCGTCCCGATCTGCTCGCGATCCGGCGGCGGGGCGGCGTCGGCTGTCGCGACAGCGGGCGGCGGCGCGGCCTCGGGCGGCTTGGCCGGTTCGATCCGCGCGACGGCGTGCGGTTCGCCCCCATAGGGGTCGCGCGGGAACAGCGCGACGCCGAGCGCGCCGAGCGCGACAAGCGCGGCGCCGGCGTAAAGGCGTCGCGAGACGCGCGGCGGCGACGGCCGCTGGGAAACGCCATGTCCCAGAGGTTCGTTGAGTTCGTCGGTCATAAGCTCGCCGCTCGAGATGCGCCGCGAATCAGCGGTGTATTCATTCTGCCGATTCCGAGGCCGCCCGTCGAGCGGCCGGCGGCTAGGGCGCGCGCGCCAGCGCCCCATCGGCCTCCATCAGCTCCAGCAGCATGCCCTCGCGCAAGCCGCGGTCGGCGATGCGCGTTCGCTGCGCGGGGAAAAGCTCGCGGATCGCGTCGAAAATCGCGCAGCCGGCGAGCACCAGGTCGGCGCGCTGCGGCCCGATGCAGCCATTGGCGACGCGCTCCTCGAAATCCATGCCGCGCAGCCGCGCGATCGCGCGCGTCGCCTCCTCATCGCTCATCCATAGCCCGTCGACGCGCCAACGGTCATAGCGCTCGAGTCCCAGATGCACGCCGGCGAGCGTGGTGACGGTGCCCGAGGTGCCGAGCAGATGAAAGCGCGGGCAACGCCGCTCGGAGGCCATTTGCCGCGCGAAAGCCGCGAGCGTGTCGCGCGCCTGCTGCGCCATCGCCGCGAAGGTTTCGGCGGTGACGCTGCGCCCGCCGAAATGTTCGGCGAGCGTCACGACGCCGAGTTCGAGCGATGTCCAGGCGCGGAACGCATAGGCGCCGCCCTCGCCGCGGCGCTCGCGCGTCAGCCATACGAGCTCGGTCGAGCCGCCGCCGATGTCGAAGAGCAGCACGCTTTCCGCCGTGGGATCGGCGAGGGAGCCGCATCCGCGCGCGGCGAAGCGCGCTTCCGTTTCGCGGTCGATGATCTCCAGCTCCAAGCCGGTGCGCTCGCGCACGCGGCCCACGAATTCGTCGCCATTGGCGGCGCCCCGGCAAGCCTGCGTCGCGACAAGGCGGGCGCGCGTAACGCCGCGGGCGTCCATTTTCTCACGGCAGATTTCCAGCGCCGCGATCGTGCGTTCGATCGCAGCTTCGCTGATCCGTCCAGCGCGGCCCAGGCCCTCGCCGAGGCGAACGATGCGCGAGAAAGCGTCGATGACGCGCAGCAGGTCGCCGGTGCGCCGGCGCGGCCGATGCTCCGGCCGCGCGATAAGGAGTCGGCAATTATTGGTGCCGAGATCAAGCGCGGCGTATGTATGCCGGCTCCAATGCGGGGAGGCGCCGGCCATTGTCCGAGCGTCAGGCGCGGCCGGGCCCGGCGTCGCAAAGGGCCGATCGGTTCCCATCGCTCGATCCATCCCGTCAAGCCGCTCCTGCAAGCCGTCTCCGTCAAGCGCCGCTCCCGCATCGCCGGGGCGGGGCGGCAAAACGCCAGACGCCACAACGCTGGCGTGAATTCCCTTCATGCAGGATCGGCGCGCCGCCTGCAAGGCGTTTCCGGGTCGCTTTTGCGGCTTGGCGGGTTGAGCGGAAGCGGCGCGACTGGTTGACACCGCCCGCCGCTCTCTCTAATTCACCAGCCATTCGCGCGCTTTTCCGCGCGGCCCTTGGGGGATAGTTCAACGGTAGAACAGCGGACTTCTGACTCCGTTAATCTTGGTTCGAATCCAGGTCCCCCAGCCACGTAACCTCTTGATATTACTGCATTTTAGTAGTTTTCGGTGCGGCGGAATTCCTCCGACATATCCGTCGCTTGCTGAACCGCCATCACATCGGCGCCCTCCAGAGACGCAAAACCACGCCACATCGGCGCGCGAAGGCGGCCAAGTGTCTCTCAGGCCGTTTTTCGACCCGTCAGATGTCGAGCGTTGTGGTCGGGTTGATGCGGCGTCAGGCGGGCGCAAATCCGAGGAGCCGCCGCTGCTCCCGCCAGTCGTGCGGCAGATTCCGGGAAAGCGCGACGAGCCGCGTCGGCGTCAGCTCGACCGGCTGTTGGCCATCCAGGATCGCGCGAACGATTTCGGGAGAAAGATACGAGAGACGCACGAGCACCGCCAGATAATCGCGCCTCACGCCGAGCCGAGTCGCCATGGCGTCGATGCTGTCGTCATGGCCCGAGAGGAACATGTTGCGCGTTGCGATGGCTCGGGCGATCAGGGAGGCAAGGCTGCCGTCGATCGCTCTCGCGGCGCCATTGCCGATCACCAGCCGCACGCCCTTTCCGGCCCGGCGAAGGCTTGCGGTAATCGATCAGGACAGCAGGTTCGACATCCGGCAGGCAATCTGTTGGCTTGGGCGCCGCGTCGGGCATTGCGCTCGATAAGATCGCGGCTCGATTGAGCCGACACCGAGATTTGGTCATCGCCAACCTCTATCCGTTCGACCAAGGATTGCACGAGTTCGCGAAGCTCGAGTGATGCAAGTTTCGTCCAGCGCTCCGCCAGCTTTGCTGATCGGTCGAGCACCGCTCGTTGGGTCGAGGCGTCAAGGCCGAGCGGCGCGACGGCGTCGCTGACTTCCGCGCCAGACGCGAACAGCGCACGCAGGCGGTCGAGCACGAGCCCTTCGATGTCGCCCGCTGGAATTCGCCGGCCTTTGGGATGCTCGGAACGATCGTGCCGGTGATGAGCGCCGTCGAGACATAGTAGCGATACCGCTTGCCCTTCTTGACGGCATGGGTCGGCGATGAGGCGATCGCCGTCGCTATCGAAGATCAGCCCCGCCAAGAGACTCGGCTCCTCCGCGCCTGCGGCCAACGACCGCTCTCGTCGATTGGCGGCGAGCTTGTCCTGCACGATTTGCCAGAGCTCCGCATCGACGATCGCCTCGTGCTGGCCGGGGTAGATGGCGTCCTGGTGCGACGATCTCGCCGCGATAGATCCGGTTCTGCAGCATGCAGATAGAGCGCGCCGCGCGAGAACGGCTTGCCGCCCGCGAGAGCATCCGCCGGCTCCCTCGCGGCGCTTGCTGACGACGCCTAAGCGATCGAGTTCGGCCTTGAGCAGCGCGACCGAACCCAGTTCCGCATAGCGCTGGAAGATCATCCGGACAGTCGTCGGCCTCAGTCTCGTTGACGATCAGCTTGCGGTCCTTGACGTCATAGCCCAGCGGCACGTTGCCGCCCATCCACATGCCCTTGGCCTTCGACGCGGCGATCTTGTCGCGGATGCGCTCGCCGGCGATCTCGCGCTCGAACTGGGCGAAGGAGAGCAGCATGTTGAGCGTCAGACGCCCCATGGAGGTCGTGGTGTTGAACTGCTGCGTCACCGAGACGAAGGAGGCGTTGTGGGCGTCGAGCACATCGACGATCTTGGCGAAATCGGCGAGCGAGCGGGTCAGCCGGTCGACCTTGTAGACGACGATGATCTGAACCTTGCCGGCCTTGACGTCGTCGAGCAGCCGCTTGAGGGCAGGGCGCTCCATCGTGCCGCCGGACAGGCCGCCGTCGTCATACATGTCGGGAAGCGCGATGCCAGCCGGCGTGACGCTGGCTGACGATATAGGCTTCACAGGCCTCGCGCTGCGCGTCGAGCGAGTTGAACTCCTGCTCGAGTCCATCGTCGGACGACTTGCGCGTGTAGATCGCGCAGCGGACAATCGCGCCGGAATTCGGACGATCAGGCTTCGCGCATGCGCGTCCTCCGCGCTCTCGACGGAAGCGGCTCCTGCGCCTTTCTCAAGCCGAAGAAACGGGGACCCGACCAATGGGCGCCCGGTGATCTCGCGCGCGACAATTGTGAGGGAGCGATAGCGCCGGCCGTTCCATTCGAAGCCGTCGGCATGGACAAGCACGGTGTGGGTCACGCCGCGCCATTCGCGCACAAGCCGCGTGCCGGCCTTCAGAGAAATCGGCGGAGCTGACTTTCGCGCATCGCTCTCCGGCGACCCGATATTTAGACGTTCCAGCTTGCGCAGAATCGCTCGGAGAGGCCGCCGAGCGGCCTCTCCTGAAGTTTGTAGGTGATTCCGCGCATCAAGAGATCGCGCGACAACCGCATCGGCGGCGGCGTCCGATGAAGTCGCCGCCACTCGCCGCGCAGTTCGAAGATCGTCAATGCGGAGAGCCGCGCGAGCTCTCCCGCGATATCGATCGACGATTGGTCCATGTCAGTGACCGCGACGCGTCTTCGATGCGGTAACGGCGGACATCGTCTGCCGCTTTCGAACTGGTCAGCGAGAAACCAAGCTTCTTTTTCACCGTGCCGGCCAGGAAGCCGCGCACGCTGTGCTGCTGCCAGTCGGTCGCCTGCATCATCTCTTCGATGCTGGCGCCCTCCGCCCGACTCAGCAAGAGTCAGCATGCGCTCCTGCTTGGTGACGCGGTCGACCTTGGGTTCGTCAACCTGCGTTGGCGCCTTTGCTTCCGCCACTGCAGACAGCGCCTGACGCCGCGATGTTGGGCGGGCTTTCGCGTTCCCCTTTTTGGGCGCGGCGCTCTTGGGCGCTTGAGACTTTTTGGCAGGGAGAGTCGACATTGTCTTGGGCTCCGCTGGTCGGCGTCGGAATTGACGTCCGCACCACCCAAAGCCCCGCAAATCGCGAGGCGAGCCCTA
>CAVPMJ010000032.1:0-105360 GCA_963706255.1 uncultured Alphaproteobacteria bacterium
TCCGCGGTCGCGACGGCGAAGACGAAACCGGAGCACACCGCTTGCAGATCGAAGGCGACGCCATGCGTTATCCCGAGCGCCGCCGGATTTGCGTCGCCGTGGAGGGCAAGGTCGAGTCGGGCGTCGAGGTCGCGACCAGGATCAGATCGATGTCGTCCGGCGCGAGGCCTGCGTTGGCGAGCGCCGCGCGCGCGGCCTTCTCGCCGAGCATGGAGGTGGTCTCGCCGTCCGCGGCGATGCGGCGCTCCTTGATGCCGGTGCGGCTGCGCGATCCACTCGTCGCTCGTGTCGACGAGCTTGGCGAGGTCGTCATTGGTCGGAGCTTTTTGCGGGAGATAAGCGCCGACGCCAAGCACGACCGAACGCAACTGAGATTGATCCATCGTCACTGCGCGGCTTCCTGCGGCGGGCTTGTCGTATGGGCGCCGTCGCCGTCTTCGAGGCGATGCGCCAGCGCGACCGTGTCGCGAATTCGGTTGAGGAGGTCGCTGCTCGCCATCTCGTAGCCGATCTCCACGGCTCGGCCGAAACCGATCGAATCGGCGCCGCCATGGCTCTTGATGACGATCCCTTCGAGGCCGAGGAACACGCCGCCGTTGATCGAGCGGGTGTCCATTCTGCCGCGCAACTCCTGAAAAGCGCCGCGCGCCAAAAGATAGCCGAGCTTGGCGAGAAGCGATCCGCTCATCGCCTGCTTGAGATAGGCGCCGATCTGAGTGGCCGTTCCCTCAGCGGTCTTGAGCGCGATATTGCCGGTAAAGCCTTCCGTGACGACGACGTCGACGGCGCCCTTGCCGATGCCGTCGCCTTCGACGAAGCCGCGATAATCAAGGCCGGGCAGGGCGAGTTCGCGCAGGATCGTCGAGGCGGCCTTGACCTCCTCGATCCCCTTGATTTCTTCGGTTCCGACATTGAGCAGGCCGACGCTCGGCCGCTCCAGCCCCAAAATGACATGCGCCATCGCCGCGCCCATGATCGCAAGATCGACGAGATGGCTGGCGTTTGCGCCCATGGAGGCGCCGACGTCGAGGACCACCGATTGGCCGCGCAGCGTCGGCCAGAGGCAGGCGAGCGCCGGACGGTCGACGCGCGCCAAGGTGCGCAGGCAGATTTTCGCCATGGCCATCAGCGCGCCGGTGTTGCCGGCCGAAACCGCGACGTCCGCGTCGCCCTTCTTCACCGCTTCGATCGCCAGCCACATGGAGGAGACGCGCCGGCCATGGCGCAGCGCCTGGCTCGGCTTGTCGTCCATGCGGATCGCCACGGCGGCGTGACGCACTTCGGCGCGCTCGGCGAGGCGTCGATGGCGCTGAAGTTCGGCGCGGATCGCCGCCTCGTCGCCAACGAGAAGGAACCGGCTGTCCGGGCGGCGCTCCAGCGCGCCGGCGGCGCCGGCGATCGTCACCTTCGGACCGAAATCGCCGCCCATCGCGTCGAGCGCGATCCGAACATTTTGCGGCATGTGTCCCGTTTTCCCCTGCGTTGCGAGGCTCGCGCCGTCTATTCTATTCGCTGGCTTTTGTGACGCGTCCGAGAACGCGCGCCTCGCCCCGCGCGCGACTTGCCATTTGCCGGCGAGGCGCGCAAGTGCCTATCCGCCCTCCCCCGAGGCGGGCCCGCGCGTCTTAAGGACGCGCAGCGCAGCGAAGGGCGAGACCGCCTCGGCGGCCGCCGACGCGGACGGCTCGACGAATTGCGCGCCGGGCTTGCGCGGATAAGGGTCAAGCGCGAGCGTAAAAAACTCCGACAGAACGGCGCCGAGATCGACGGCGTCGCCGATCAGCGGATCTGGCGGGTCGTCATCGAGCGAAATCTCTGCTGCGGCGGGCGTCGGCTCGCGCCGTCGCCGGCTCTGCGGGACGGCCTCGTGAACCGGCGCGAAACGCATATGAAGCGGCTCGACGATCTCCGAGTCGAATTCCTCCAGCGTGGCGACGCAGGTTTGCCGCAGGCTGGCGCGCAATTCGCCGTCGATCTCGAGACCATCGCCGCGCCAGCGCCGCACATGCAGCGCCGCCGCGAAGGAATGCGCCGCCGGCAGGGCGTTGAGGCGGGCGAGGGCGGCGCATTCGGCCGGCGTCGCGCTAATGTCGACGTCGAGCCCTTCCGGCGGGACGTCGGCGTGCGCGAGCGGGCGGGAAAACGCCGGGGCGGCGCCGAGAGCATCATCCATTGGCGGCGCCTCCTCATCGCGCGCATTTGCTATTTGCTTTAGATACGTGCGCCGGCGCACGGACGCCAGAGCACGGCGCGTCTACGAGAGCTGGCTTGCTTTCGCTGCGTTCGAAGTTTACGCATCAAGGCGATAAATCACCGCCCCGGCGCGACCGGCGCCGCGGCGAAGGACAGCGGAGATTTTCATGGCGGCGCACGACTTGCGCATTTTTTTGCGTCTTGCGGCGGCCTGCGGCGTGGCTGTTTCGCTCGCCGGCTGCCTTGGCTATGAGGGCGTCATCAATCGCGGCGCGGTCATCGACGCGCGCAGCACGGCGCAAGTGAAGCGGGGCATGTCGGCTCAGCAGGTGCTGACGGCGCTGGGCACGCCTTCGACGACTTCGACGGTCGGCGGCGACGCCTGGTATTACGTCAGCCAGCGCATCGAGCGGCAGTTCGCCTTCATGCCGCAGAATATCACCGACCAGCGCGTCTACGCGGTCTATTTCGACAAGTCGAAGAAGGTCCAGCGCCTCGCCGATTACGGCATGGAGGACGGCAAGCCGATCGACTTCATTACGCGCACGACGCCGACGGCAGGCCCGGAATATCACTTGTTGCAGGGCATGCTCTCCAAGGTGACCAACCTCTTATAAGGCTGGCCGGCCGCCAAGCGGACTGATGGCGCCAATGTGGCGCGGGTCCGGCTGCGGCCGCGCTAAAGTGCGTCGACTGCATAAATTCCGGGCGGCCGCGCCGCGCCGGGGCGCGCCCGAATGTGGCGAGAGCGTGGCCTCGGCCGCCGATCTTTCGCCCTGCATCGCAGGTAACCTTCTGTTTACGCAAATTTTGCGTAAATGTGGAGAAGCCGCGACGCATGACGGTTACGCAGACGACAACACCGCCGCCCTTGGAGAAAAAGATCGCGCCGGCTCGGTCTCGAAAAGGCCTTGGCGCGTCGTTGCAAGCGGTCCTTCCGGATTTTCTTCAAGACCGCTCCTGCTCCCTCCTGCTGCGCGCGCTCGGCGTGGCGACGCTTCTCTCCGTGCTGACGCTGCTGCTTCTCACGCATCAAAAGAACGAGCCGCCGCGTCCCGAGCGATCCGCGCGCGCCGGACGCGTGCGCGTCGCCATGACTCCCCTGACGACTCTGTCTCAGCCGAGCGAAGACGACACGGCGCTCGACTCCGACTTCTCGCTCGAGCAGGCGGCGCTCACCTGGGCGCATCGGCTGGGACGAGACGCGGAGATCGCCGACGCGCCAGGCGTGATGCGCTTCGGATCGGTGAAGGTGCAGCAGTCGATCGTCGAGCGCGTCGTCAAGGCGGCGCAGACCACGGAGATGGATCCGGCGCTGCTCATGGCCATCGCCGACAAGGAGTCGAATTTCTCCTCGACCGCCAAGGCCAGAACGTCCTCCGCGAGCGGGCTTTTCCAATTTGTGGAGAAGACCTGGCTTAAGGCGCTCAGAACCTTTGGCTGGCGCCACGGCCACAGCGACGCCGCTGCGGCGATCGCCGGCGGCGAGGACGCAACGCCGCGCATTACGCCGCAAAAGCGCGCGCAAATTCTCAATCTGCGCAACGATCCTTATCTCTCCGCCGCGCTCGCGGCCGAGATGCTGAAAAAGGACAGCGCTAAGATCGCCGAGAAGATCGGCCGCCCGCTGACGCCGGGCGAGACCTATCTCATCCACTTCCTCGGGCCCGACGACGCCGCGCGCTTCATGAAAACGATGGAGGAGGCGCCTCACACTTCGGCGGCGGCCTTGCTGCCCAGGCCCGCGCGCGCCAACAGGCCGATCTTCTACGAGCAGGCCGGCCGCAAGCTGAAGGACCGCTCGGTCAGCGAAGTGCACCAGGCCTTCGAGACGATGATGGGCAGCCGAACCAGCCGCTATGAGGATGTCGCGACAAAACTGCCGGCCGGCGCCACCGCCTATGTGGAGTAGGCGGTAGGCCGCCTTCCGACCGCCTAAGCCCGATCGCCGACCGCCCCCGTCATCAATTCGAGATTTTGCACGGCCGCGCCCGACGCGCCCTTGCCGAGATTGTCGAGCCGCGCGACGAGAATGGCGTGTCGGCGCGCCTCATTGGCGAAGATGAAAATCTCCATGTCGTCGGTTCCGTTGAGCGCCAGCGCGTCGAGTTTGCCGTTCGCCGGCGCGGGCGTGAACCGGACATGTTTCGCGCCCGCGTAATGGCGCGCGTAGGCGGCCTCGAAGTCAACGTTCTTGAGCTTGCCGGGCAGGGCGTCGAGCGCCAGCGGAACAGAGACGAGCATTCCTTGCCGGAAATTGCCGACGGAAGGGGCGAACAGCGGCCGCGCGTCAAGTTTCGAATAGGCCATGATCTCGGGAACATGCTTATGCTCAAGCCCGAGCGCGTAAAGTTCGAAGGCCGGCGCCTTGCCGCTCTCATAGGCCTCGATCATCTGTCGCCCCCCGCCCGAATAGCCGGAGACGGCGTTGATCGTCAGCGCTTGGCCGGGACGGATGAGGCCGGCGTCGACGAGCGGTCGCAGCAGCGCAATGGCGCCGGTGGCGTAGCAGCCGACATTGGCGACGCGCTTCGCCTTGCCGATGGCTTCGGCCTGTCCGGCGCAAAGCTCGGGAAAGCCATAGACCCAGCCGGGCGCCACGCGATGCGCGGTCGAGGCGTCGAGAATGCGCGGGGCCTTGTCGCCCAGCGCGTCGCAGAGCGCGACCGTTTCTTTGGCGGCGTCGTCCGGCAGGCACAGGATGGCGATGTCGACGCAAGCGAGAATGTCGCGCTTGGCGGCGGCGTCCTTGCGCCGCTCATGCGGGATCGCGACGAGTTCGACGCCCTCGCGCCCGGCCAGCCGCTCGCGGATTTCGAGACCCGTGGTGCCCACGTCGCCGTCGATGAAGATCTTTGTCATGGCCCGCATCTATCCGATTGCGCCAAAAAGAAAAGGGCGTTTGCGCCTCATTCGGCCCATTGCGGATCGGTTCGCACTGGCGGCGGCGCCGAAAAGCGATACTTTGTCTATATGATCCTTGGCCTATATGACGCGCCTTGCGCGATAAGGCATTCACCTCCAATGCGGGAGGCTTCACCATGACGGGACATGCGGTAAGAGACGTTTTCAAAACCTGTGGCATGAAGGTCGTCAACTCGGTTTACAACGCCTCGGTCTATTCCATCATTGCCTATTGCGCGTTGTTGTTTCTGTTCGCGATCATCGGCATGGGCATTTATCTCAAATTGATATACGTCCCCGAGTTCCACCCCTGGTAGCGGGCCTCGTTGCGGAAACGTCTGCTCATCGTCGCGCATGCGCCTTCGCCAAATACCGAGCGGCTGCGGGATGCGGTCGTCGCCGGCGCGCTTTCGCCGGAGATAGAGGGCGTCGAAGTCGTTGCGCTGAGCCCCTTCGCGACGACGCCCGAGCATGTGCTGGCGGCGCAGGCGGTCATTCTCGGCACGACCGAGAACCTCGGCTATATGAGCGGGGCGCTGAAGGACTTCTTCGACCGCTGCTACTATCCCTTGCTGGAGCGCACGCAGGGCCTGCCCTATGCGCTCTATATCCGCGCCGGGCATGACGGGACAGGAACAAGGCGCGGCGTCGAGACGATCGTTACGGGTCTGCGCTGGCGCGCGGTGCGCGAGCCGCTGATCTGCCGTGGCGCGTGGCGCGAGGCCTTCGTCGACGAGTGCCGTGAGCTGGGGATGCTGGTCGCGGCCGGGTTGGAGGCGGGGGTTTTCTAGCCAAACAAAAAGCCGCGCACGAGGCGCGGCTTTGTTGGGCAATTCTCTCGCGCTTAGCGCTTCGAGAACTGGAAGCTGCGGCGGGCTTTGCGCTTGCCGTATTTCTTGCGCTCGACCACGCGCAAGTCGCGGGTGAGGAAGCCTTCCTTCTTGAGCGCGGGGCGCAGCTCCGGCTCGTAATTGGTCAGCGCCTTGGCGAGGCCGTGGCGCACCGCGCCGGCCTGGCCGGAAAGGCCGCCGCCGGCGACCGAAACGACCATGTCATATTGGCCGGCGCGTTTGGCGACGCCGAATGGCTGCGCCATAATCATGCGCAGCACCG
The DNA here is from genome assembly GCA_963706255.1 of uncultured Alphaproteobacteria bacterium. GTDB lineage: Bacteria > Pseudomonadota > Alphaproteobacteria > Rhizobiales > Beijerinckiaceae > Methylocystis. The sequence continues at coordinate 6,211 of CAVPMJ010000032.1, forward strand.
GGCGCGCGAAATAGGTTTCGACGTCGCGGCCGTTGACGGTGATCTTGCCGGCGCCCGGCTTGATCCAGACGCGCGCGACGGCGTTCTTGCGCTTGCCGGTGGCGTAGGCGCGGCCCTGCTTGTCGAGCTTTTGCACATAGCGCGGGGCCTCTGGCGCTGCGGCGACGCCCGCCTGATTGAGGTCGGACAGCGAGGAAAGAGTGGTTTCGGCCATGATCAGGCGCTCCGGGAATTTTTGGCGTTCAGGGCGGCGACGTCGAGCGTCTGCGGGCTCTGCGCCTCATGGGGGTGCTCGGCGCCCTTGTAGACGCGCAGATTGCCGAGCTGCTTGCGGCCTAATGGGCCGCGCGGCAGCATGCGCTGCACGGCTTTCTCCAGCACGCGCTCGGGGAAGCGCCCTTCGAGAATGAACTTCGCCGAGCGCTCCTTGATGCCGCCCGGGAAGCCAGTGTGGTGGTGGTAGACCTTCTGGTCGCGCTTGCGGCCGGTCAGCAGCACCTTCTCGGCGTTGATGACGATGATATTGTCGCCATCGTCCATATGCGGCGTGAAGCTCGCCTTATGCTTGCCGCGGAGGCGCAGCGCGATGATGCTCGCGAGGCGGCCGACGACGAGCCCGGAGGCGTCGATCAGCACCCATTTCTTTTCGATGTCGGCGGGCTTCGCCGAATAGGTCTTGCCAAACATGGGATGAGAATTCCGTCGGAACGTTAAGTGTTCGGATGGGCGTGGATAGGGGATGGGGTAGGGGAGGTCAAGCAGAATTGGGAATCTTTATGCCTCCGTATGCCCAGTAAATTGGCCAGTGCGCTTCAATGGTATTATATTACCACACATGAAGGCCTGCTTGGCGGCTGCTGCTGGCCATGGTATTCTTACCTCGTCTTACTTATTGAGGAAGCGCCGTGGCCTCTACCGAGAAACGCACCGTAAGACTGTCCACCAAAGGGCAGGTCGTTCTGCCGAAGTCGATCCGGCGACGACGAAACTGGGAGTCCGGAGCCTCGCTCACGATCGAGGAGACTCCGGAGGGCGTCTTGTTGAAAGAAGCGTCGCTCTTCGAGCCGACACGTTTGGAAGACGTGTTTGGCATGTTGGAATACGCCGGGCCGCCAAAGACGATCGAGGAAATGGACGCGAGCGTCCTCGCGGAAGCCAAGCGTCGCCATGCTCGCGATTGACACGAATGTCGTCGTTCGGTTGCTGGCCAAGGACCATCCCGAGCAATCGACCAAGGCGAGAGCGCTGCTCGAGCGGGAAACCGTTTTTGTCGCGCTGACCGTCATCCTCGAAGCGGAGTGGGTGCTTCGGAGCGGCTATGGGTTCGAGCCGGCGCGGCTCGTCGGCGCGTTTCGCGCATTCGCCGGGTTGCGCAACGTCGTGGTCCAGGATGCGCCGGCTTTAGCGAAGGCGCTCGCGTGGGCCGAGCATGGAATGGATTTCGCCGACGCGCTCCATCTTGCGCAAGCCGGCGATTGCGAGGCCTTCGTGAGCTTCGACGCACGACTAGCCAAGGCGGCGAAGCGCGCGGGCGCCGATGCCGTAAGCAGTCCTTGAAGAAGGGCCGTTCCTCATTGATGCAGCGCTTCGCCATGCAGCGCGATGTCGAGGCCTTCGCGCTCGTCGTCGGAATTCACGCGCAGCGTCGTGAACAGCGAAACGATTTTGAGCGCCGCCCAGGTGCCGATCACGCACCAGACGATGGTGACGCCCACGCCCATGGCCTGCACGACAAGCTGATGCGGGTCGCCCTCCAGGAGTCCGGCGACGCCGGGGTCCGCGCCGGACGCTGTGATTGCGCGCGTCGCGAAAACGCCCGCGAGCAGCGTGCCGAGCACGCCGCCGACGCCATGCACGCCGAAGACGTCGAGCAAGTCGTCGTAACGCAATTTGAACTTCACCACCGTGCAGAAATAGTAGCACACGCCCCCGGCGATCACGCCGATGACGACGCCATGCCACGGCAGGATATAGCCCGAGGCCGGCGTAATCGTGCCGAGCCCCGCGACCGCGCCCGAAACGACGCCAAGCACCGACGGCTTGCCGCGCTGGACCCATTCCAACCCGCTCCACACCAGCGCGCCGGAGCAAGCCGCAAGATGCGTCGCGACGATCGCGAAGACCGCGCGCGAATTGGCGCCGAGCGCGGAGCCGCCGTTGAAGCCGAACCAGCCGACCCACAATAGTCCGGTGCCGATGACGGCGAGCGACAGATCGAAGGGCGACAGGTTTTCGCGTCCGAAGCCGACGCGATTGCCAAGCACCAACGCGCAGACAAGGCCCGCGACGCCGGCGTTGATATGCACCACCGTGCCGCCGGCGAAATCGAGAAGGCCCATCTTCTGCAGGAAGCCGCCGCCCCACACCCAATGCGCCGAGGGGACATAGACGATAAAGAGCCACAGCGCGCAAAACAGCATGAAAGCGGAAAACTTCATGCGCTCCGCGACCGAGCCGCCGACCAGCGCGCAGGTGATGACCGCGAAGGTCATCTGATAGATCATGAACAGGATTTCGGGGATGGTCTTGGCGAGCGGACTCACCGTGTCGACGCCAATGCCCGCGAGCAGCGCGCGCGAAGCGTCGCCGATGTAAGCGCCCTCGCCGCTGAAGGCGAGGCTGTAAGCGACGCCGATCCACAGCAGCGACACGACGGCGGTGGCGATGAGGCTCTGCGCCATGGTGGCGAGCACATTCTTCTTGCGCACCATGCCGCTATAGAAAAGCGCAAGTCCCGGCAGCGTCATCATCAGCACCAGCGCTGTGGCGGCGATCATGAAGGCCGTGTCGGCGCCGTCGATTTTTCCCGCGTTGTCCTGCGCGAGGGCAGGCGAAGAAAGCGAGCACAGCGCGACAAACGCCGGAAGAAATTTCCGCATGAGGAAAACCTGTGTCGGGGGATTATAGCGCGTCGGAATCGGTTTCGCCGGTGCGGATGCGCAGGGCGCGCTCCAGGGGCGAAACGAAGATTTTGCCGTCGCCGATTTGGCCGGTGTAGGCGGCGAGCCGGATCGCCTCGATCGCACGGTCGACAAGTTCGTCGGCGAGGGCGATGTCGATTTTCACCTTCGGCAGGAAGGAGACGACATATTCGGCGCCGCGATAGATTTCGGCGTGCCCCTTCTGGCGGCCATAGCCTTTGACTTCCGTTGTGGTCATGCCGTGGACGCCGAGTTCGGTCATCGCTTCGCGAACTTCATCGAGCTTGAACGGTTTGATGACGGCCGTGATGATCTTCATTGTGCAGACTTGCCCTCCACGACGGCGAATTGAGCGAAGTCTCAGCAATTGGCATGCCAAACTGCGTAAGAATTGATCGTTTTGGCCGGGCGGCGCCCATTAGGCGCGCTTGTATGGGCGGCGGGCGCCAGCAGTCTATTATTTGGACATAGTGCGTAATTATTAATCTTTTTCCACGACTCAGCGCGGCAGCGCGGCGTTCGTTTGCGGCGCCGCCGGGCGCGCCGCGCCGCCGGTCTGGACGTCGCGCCAAGTGTTGGACTGCGAGATCATCTGGCGGATCGAGGCGACATTGGCGGCGGCGTCGATTGGCGAGAGATCCCGCCGCGACCATTCCTCGGCCTGGCTGAACTTGCCTTGCAGAGCCAGCACCAGCGCCAGATTCTGGCGCACGCGCATATCGGCGTTGGGCAGATTGGCGGCGCGCGTGAGGATTTCCTCGGCGCGCGGCAATTGCCGCGCCAGCGCATGGGAAAGGCCGAGATTGGACATGACCGTCGGCTCATTGGGGCGGATCTTCAACGCCGCCTCGTAATAGCCGCGGGCCTCGTCGTGCTGGCCAAGCTGATCGGCGATCGAGCCCTGCGCCGACAATACAGACCAGTCGGGCCGCTCCGGCGTGTGCGCGTGCGAGAGAGCTTCGGAGGCCTCTTTCAGCCGGCCGGCGTCCGCAAGCGCCTTGCCATAGGCGGAAAGCACCGACATGTCCTCCGGATTCTGGATCGCGAGGCCTTGCAGCACGGCGACCGCCTGCGCATTTTGATCGAGCGCATGGAGGGCGCGCGCATAGGCGAATGCGGTCGCCTTATCTTTTGGGTTTTTGTCGTAGCGCCGGCCCCATTCCTCGGCGTATTGGCGCAGCGCGCCTTCCTCCTTGGGGAGGGCCTGCGGCGCGCGGCCGATGGAGCCGGTGATGTCGTTCATCTTCGAACAGCCGGAAAGGCCGATGAGCGCCGCCGCGGCGAGCGCGCAAAAATGCGCGCGAAAGCGCGGGGCGTTTGGGGTTTTACCGGGACGAAGCGGTCCCGAATCGGACATTCGCGCCTTGATCACGGCCAATCTTTTCCGTTTGTGTGAAGAAGCTGCCGGGGAAGCAATAAAGCGTTAACCCTAATGACTGCTTAACGTGAGCAATAGGCAGGCGGGCCGTCCGTCGAAGGAGTTGAATTCGGCATGAAGTTCGAAGACTGGTCCCCAGAGGCGATCGCGATCGACTTCGTGAGCAAGGAAGACTGGCCCGAGCTCCGCGCGCGGCTCCCCGAAGCGGTCGGGCGTCTGGCGTCGGTCGCCGGCTTCGAGGCGAAATCCGGATCGCTGTTGATCGCGCCGGACGTCGATGGCGCGCCGCGCGTCTTCTTCGGCGCCGAGGGAAAAGAAGCCAAGGCGCGCGATCCGTTTTTTGCCGGCAAGCTCGCGACCGCATTGCCTGCGGGGCTTTATCGCCTCGGCGCGGGCGTCGCGGCGCCGGCGCAGGCGGCGCTCGCCTTCCTGCTCTCCTCCTATTCTTTTTCCCGCTACAAGACGCCCAAGAACGAGAAGCCGCGGCTCTGCGCCCCGCAAGGCATTGACCGCGCGCGCGTCGAACGCATCGCCGCCGCTGTCTCCTTGGGCCGCGACCTCGTCAATACGCCGGCGAATGACATGGGGCCGGAGGCTTTGGCCGAAGCGGCGCTGGCGCTCGCGGCGAAATTTGATGCAAAGACGCGCGTCATCGTCGGCGACGCGCTGCTTGCAGAGAATTTCCCGCTGATCCACGCCGTCGGACGCGCCGCCGCGCAGGCGCCAAGGCTCGTCGAATTCGAGCATGGGCCGGAGGACGGGCTTGCGCGTGACGCTCGTCGGCAAGGGCGTCTGTTTCGACACCGGCGGTCTCGACATAAAGCCGTCGAGCGCGATGCTGCTGATGAAGAAGGACATGGGCGGCGCGGCGACGACGCTGGCGCTCGCGGCGATGCTGCTCGACGGCGCGGTCCCGCTGCGGCTGCGCGTGCTGCTGCCGATCGTCGAAAATTCGATCTCGGCGTAGGCCTTCCGCGCGAGCGACGTCTATCGCAGCCGCAAGGGGCTCACCGTCGAAATCGGCAACACCGACGCCGAAGGCAGACTCATTCTCGCCGATGCGCTCGCCTACGCGAGCGAAGACGCGCCAGATCTCCTGTTCGACTTCGCGACGCTGACCGGCGCGGCGCGCGTCGCGCTCGGACCGGAGCTTCCGCCTTTCTATACCGGCGACGATGCGCTCGCGGACGAAATCGCGGCGCAGGGCCGCGCCGTGAACGATCCCGTCTGGCGGCTCCCCTTATGGGATAATTACGATAGTGGATTGGACGGCAAGATCGCGGATGTCGCGAGCGTAACGAGCAGTCCTTTCGCAGGATCGATCATAGCGGCGCTGTTTCTGCGCCGCTTCGTGGCCGAGCCGGCGCGCTGGGCGCATTTCGACAATTATTGCTGGAACCCGTCGACCAAGCCTGGCCGCCCCGAGGGCGGCGAGATACAGGCCGCGCGCCTTCTCTATGAATTGATCGAAGCCCGCGCCGCGCAAGGAAAGGGCCGGACGTGAGCGAAACCTTCGACCGGCGCTTGACCCCCGCGCGGCCCGAGCTCGCGGCGGCCTATCTCAAAGGACGCGTCGCCGCCGATCGCTATGTCGAAGGCGTCGTGATGCAGGTGAAGGACTGCGTCGTCGATCTTCGGCGCGAGCCGCGTCCCGACGCCGCCGTCGATACGCAGGTTCTCTATGGCGAACGCGTCACGGTCTATGACGAAGAGGAGGGCTGGGCCTGGGCGCAGCTCGCGCGCGACGGCTATGTCGGCTGGATCGCCGCCAATACGCTTTGGACGGAACTCAGCAAACCGACGCATCGCATCTGCGTGCCGAGGACCTTCATTTATCCGGGCGCGAACATCAAGCTGCCGCCGCTGAACGCGCTGCCGCTCAGCGCCGAGGTCGCGATCGTCGAGGAGCGCGAGGCGTTCAGCGTGACGCGGGAACTCGGTTTCATCTATCGCAAGCATCTCGCGCCGCTCGAGGCGCGCGCGCCGGATTTCGTCGCCGTCGCGGAGACGCTGATCGGCGCGCCCTATCTTTGGGGCGGCAAGTCCGTGATGGGCGTCGACTGCTCGGGGCTCGTGCAGGTGTCGTTGCTGATGGCGGGGATAGAGGCGCCGCGCGACACCGACATGCAGGAGGCCGCCCTCGGCGCCCCGGTCGCGCCGGGCGAGACGCTCGCGCGCGGCGACATCGTGTTCTGGAAAGGCCATGTCGGCATCATGCGCGACCCGACAACGCTCCTGCACGCCAACGCGACGCATATGTTGGTGACGAGCGAACCGCTCGACATCGTGCGCGCGCGCAACGAGGCCGCCGGCGCGGGGCCCGTGACGAGCGTCAAGCGCCTGGCGAAGGAGGATTCCGCCAAGGCATGACGAAGAAGCTTTATTTCGAAGACCTTCACGTCGGTCAGCGCTTGCATTCGAAAAGCGTGACGATCGACGCGCAGGAGATCATCCGCTTCGCCCGCGACAATGATCCGCAGTTCTTTCACCTCGACGAAGAGGCCGCCAAAGAGGGCATGTTCCATGGTCTGGTCGCGAGCGGCTGGCAGACGGCGGCGCTCACCATCAAGCTGCTGCTCGACTCGGCGGAGGCGCCATTCGCGGGAGGCGTCGTCGGCGCCGATGCGCATGTCTCATGGAAGCGGCCCGTACGGCCGGGCGACCGGCTGCGCGTCGAAAGCGAGATCACGCATGTCGCCGCTTCGCCCAAGCGCGTCGATCGCGGATTCGTCGCCATCCGGGCGACGACGTTCAATCAGAAAGACGAGATCGTGCTAACGATCGCTTCGACGCTCGCCATCCTCCGCGATCCGGCCCGCGCGGTTGGAGCCGGGAGCGGCGCGCGCGCTTAGCGGCCTTTGACGAAAGCGCGCAGCAGCCGCTTCGTGGCGACGACGCCCGCGACCGCCGGCCCGCGCGCCAAATCCCCATGCGGATTGCCGCCGAGGAAACCGGCGCCAAAATCCGTCACCACCGCGATTCCGGCGAAGGGAATGTTGAACCGGCGCGCGAGAATGGCCTCGGGCACGAGCGTCCAGCCGAGCAGATCGGCGCCCAATTGGCGCGCGATTTTTACCTCGGCGGGAGTCTCGAAGCTCGGTCCCGAAAACCACATATAGACGCCTTCATGAACCGCAACGCCCGCATTGGCCGACGCCTGTCTGATGCGGCGATTGAGCCTCTTGTCATAGGCTTCGTTCATGTTGACCATCGCCTTGTCGCCGCCGCGTGCGCCGACGAGCGGATTGAGGCCCGTGAAGTTGATGTGGTCGGTGATCGTAACGACGCTGCTCGGCACGAGATCGGCATGGACCGATAACGCCAGCGCCGTGCAGAGAATGCTGCGCACGCCGAGATGCGACAGCGTTTCGATCGGCGCCGACATCAGACTCGGATCGCCCGTCTCATAGAAGGTCGAGCGGCCTTTGAGCAGCAGCGTGGGCGTTCCGTCGATCGCGCAGATCAGCAGCTCGCCGTTCTCGACGCCGGCCGCTTGCGGAAAGCCGGGAAGCTCCGCGTAGGGAATCGAGATGACGTCTTCCGCGATGTCGGCGAGACCAAAGAAATTCCGACCCAGAATGACGGCGGTCTCGACCCCGGCGAAGTCGCGCTTCGATTTGATGATTTTGGCCGCTGCCTGGGCGGGGGTCGTCATTTGTGGCCTCGACGCAGGTCAGGATCGACCTCATCGCTTCATCTCGCAGTCGAGCGCGGCTGAAGCAATATTCCAGATACCCCTAAGCGCCTTTTCCAAAGGATGAATTGACCGAATAGGTTTCCGCTTCGTTACGAAATGCGGCGGCGAAGAGCGCGCGCGTGTAATCATTCTCCGGCGCGGAAAATACCCGCGTCGCCGGTCCTTCTTCCACGACCTTGCCATGGCGCATGACGATGAGATGCGCGGCGAGCGCCTTCACGACGCGCAAATCGTGACTGATGAAAAGATAAGCGAGCGAGCGGCGCCGCTGCAGATCGCGCAGAAGGTCGATGATCTGCGCCTGCACCGACATGTCGAGCGCCGATGTCGGCTCGTCGAGCACGACGAATTTCGGCTCCAGCACCATGGCGCGGGCGATGGCGATGCGCTGGCGCTGGCCGCCGGAAAACTCGTGCGGATAACGGTCCATGGTCGCGGGATCGAGTCCGGTCTCCAGCAGCGCGCGCGCGACGATCTCGCGCCGCTGATCGAGCGTGAGTTCGGGCCGTTGCACGGTGAGGCCCTCGGCGACGATCTCCGCCACCGACATGCGCGGCGACAGAGACCCGTATGGGTCTTGGAAGACGATCTGCATGTCGCGCCGAAGCGGACGCATTTCCTCGACGCTCTTGCCGTCGATGCGCTGGCCAAGAAAGACGATCGGGCCTTCCGAGCGAATGAGCCGCAGCATGGCGAGCGCCAGCGTCGTCTTGCCGGAGCCGGATTCGCCGACGACGCCGACCGTCGCGCCTTCGCGCACATTTACGGTCACGCCGTCGACCGCCTTCACATAATCGACCGTGCGGCGCAGGAAGCCGCGACGGATCGGAAACCAGACGCGCAGTTTCTCCGCCGCGGCGACGACCGGCGCGTTCGGGTCCTCTATAATCGGCGCGCCTTTCGGCTCCGCCGTGAGCAGCGCTTTCGTGTAGGGATGGCTCGGCGCGTTGAAGACGGTCGCGACCTCGCCCTGTTCGACGATGCGTCCTTTCTGCATGACGCAGACCGTATCGGCGAAACGCCGCACCAGCCCCAGGTCATGGGTGATGAACAGCATCGCCATGCCATAAGTCTGCTGGAGGCGTTCGAGCAGCGCGATAATCTGCGCCTGAACGGTGACGTCGAGCGCGGTCGTCGGCTCGTCGGCGATGAGCAGATCGGGCTTGTTGGCGAGCGCCATGGCGATCATCACGCGCTGACGCTGGCCGCCCGAAAGCTGATGCGGATAGGCGCCGAGCCGCGCCTCTGGATTGGGAATGCCGACTTCGCCAAGCAGTTCGATGACGCGCGCGCGCGTGGCGTCGCGGCCACGCATCCCGTGGAGTTCGAGAATTTCCGCGATCTGCCCTTCGATCGTGTGCAGCGGATTGAGCGAGGTCATCGGCTCCTGGAAGACCATGGTGATGCGCGCGCCGCGAATGGCGCGCAGGCCGTCATCATCGATCGTCAGCATGTCCTGGCCAGCGAACAGCGCCTGGCCTGATGCGATGGCGCCGGGCGGCAGCAGGCGAACGATCGAGAGCGCGCTGATCGATTTGCCGGAGCCGGATTCGCCGACGAGCGCCAGCGTCTTGCCGCGTTCGAGCGAGAAGGAGACATGATCGACGGCGAGCGTTTCCTTGCCGCCATGCCGGAAGGCGACGGAAAGATCGCGGACGTCGAGGAGGGAAGACGCGGCGGCGGCGTTTTCGTCCGTCACTGGAAATTTTTCCTCGGGTCGAAAGCGTCGCGCACGGCTTCGCCGATGAAGACGAGGAGCGAGAGCATCAGCGCGATGATGGCGAAGCCGGTGAGGCCGAGCCAGGGCGCTTGCAGATTCGACTTGCCCTGCAGCAGCAATTCGCCGAGCGATGGCGAACCGGGCGGCAGGCCGAAGCCCAGGAAGTCCAGCGCCGTCAACGTCGTGATCGACGAATTGAGAATGAAGGGCAAGAAGGTCAGCGTCGCCACCGTGGCGTTGGGCAAAAGATGCCGCATGATGATGCGGAAGCTCGTCAGCCCGAGCGCGCGCGCGGCGTTCACATATTCGAAGTTGCGGGCGCGCAGAAACTCGGCGCGAACGACATGCACGAGCGACACCCATGAAAAGAGCAGCAGAATGCCGAGCAGCACGAAGAAGCCCGGCGTCAGAAACGACGAGATGATGATCAAGAGATATAGCTGCGGCAGCGACGACCACACTTCGATGAAGCGCTGGAAGACAAGATCGACGCGCCCGCCGAAATAGCCTTGAATGGCGCCGGCGGCGACGCCGACGATCGAGGAAATTGTCGCGAGGATAAGGCCAAAGAGCACCGAGAGGCGAAACCCATATAGCAGACGCGCGACGACGTCGCGGCCCTGATCGTCCGTGCCAAGCCAGTTATATTCCAGCGCCGCGCATCCGCGGTTCGGCTTCGCCCGGCCGCAACCCCTTGGCGGCGGCGATCTCGCACTGCTTCTGCGTCAGCATCCAGGTCGGCGGCGAAGGCGCAGGGACGGGCAGTTCGAGATTATGCGTATCGTAGGAGTAGCGGATCGGCGGCCACAACATCCAGCCATGCGCCTTGATCTCATTGGCGATGACGGGGTCGCGATAGTCTGTGCGCGCGAGAAAGCCGCCGAATTTTTCCTCGGGATAAGAGACGAAGGCTGGAAACAGCAACTGCCCTTTGTACCAAGCGAGGACCGGCCGGTCGTTGGCGAGGAAATTCGACCCGAGCGACATCAGGAAAAGCGCCATGAATATCCAGAAGGACCAATAGCCGCGTTTGTTCCTTTTGAAGTTATCGAGCCGCCGCCTGTCGAGCGGCGTCAGCCGCAGCCAGCCGCTGCGCGCGATCGGCGGCGCGAGGCGAAGGCTGGCGTCTATCGTCGCGCTCATCATCAAACCTCGCGCGTTTCGAAATCGATGCGCGGATCGATCCAGGTGTAGGTGAGATCGGAGATGAGATTCACCACGAGCCCGAGCAGCGCGAAAATATAGAGATTGGCGAAAACGACCGGATAGTCGCGATTGACGATGCTCTCGAAAGAAAGATAGCCAAGTCCGTCGAGCGAGAAGATCGTTTCGATGAGCACCGAGCCGGTGAGAAAGGCGTGCACGAAGGCGCCAGGGAATCCGGCGACGACGATCAGCATGGCGTTGCGGAACACATGGCCATAGAGCACGCGCCGTTCAGTGAGGCCCTTCATGCGCGCGGTCTGCACATATTGCTTGCGGATTTCATCGAGAAAGGAGTTTTTCGTCAGAAACGTCTGCGTCGCGAAGGCGCCGAGCGTCATCGCGCTGACCGGCAGAACGATGTGCCAAAGATAGTCCTTGAGTTTGCCAAAGAGCGATAGCTGCGCGAAATCGTCGGATGTGAGGCCGCGCAGCGGGAAAATCTGCCAAAAAGAGCCGCCGGCGAAGAGCACGATCAGCAGCATGGCGAAGAGAAAACTCGGAATGGCGTAGCCGACGATGACGACATTCGACGTCCACATGTCGAATCTCGTGCCGTCGCGCACCGCCTTGGCGATGCCGAGCGGTATGGAGATCGAATAGGAGAGCAGCGTCATCCACAGGCCAAGCGACATGGAGACGGGAAGCTTTTCGCCGATCAGCTTGATGACGCTTTCGTCGCGAAAATAGCTGCGGCCGAAGTCGAACATCGCGTAATTCTTCACCATCAGCAGGAAGCGCTCCCAGGCCGGCTTGTCGAAGCCGAACTGCTTCTCGAGCTCCGCGATGAATTTCGGGTCGAGACCCTGCGCCCCGCGATACTTTGAAGCGGTTTCCGCCGCCATCGTCCCGGTCTGGCTCGCGCCGCCTTGTCCGACGTCGCCGCCGCCGCCCGAAAAGCGCCCGGTCGCGCCGACGTCGAAGCCCTGCAGCTGCGCGATGATGCGCTCCACCGGTCCGCCCGGCGCGAATTGCACGATGGCGAAGGAGATGAGCATGATGCCGAGGATCGTCGGGATCATCAGCAGCAGGCGGCGCGCGATATAGGCTCCCATGCGTCTAGCGTCCCGTGAAGTTGATCTTGCGCGCCTTCTCTTCGTCCCACCACCACGTCCACAATACGCCGGTGTCGAATTTTGGCGCGCGTTCGGGTTGGCCGAAGAGATCCCAATAGGCGAAGCGATGCACGGGATTATACCAGTGCGGAACCCAATAGCGCTCGGCGCGCAAGGCGCGGTCGAGCGCGCGGCAGCAGGTGACGAGCTCCTCGCGCGTCTTGGCTTGCAGCGCCTTCTCAACGAGCGCGTCGATCGCCGGATTTAAAACGCCGGCGAGATTGCGCGAACCATTCATATTGGCGGTCTTGGAGCTGAAATAGGCGCGCAGCTCCTCGCCCGGATTCCAGCTCATCAGCAGAACGTCATGGACGATGTCGAAATCGAAATCCTCCAGACGCTTCTTATATTGCGCGGCGTCGACGATACGGATGCGCGCATTGACGCCGAGCAGCTTCAGATTCTTGATGAAGGGCTGCGTGTGCCGCTCGAAGACGTTGGAGTTGTCGAGAAATTCGAATTCGAGCGGCGTGCCGTCCGGCAGACGCAGAACGCCGTCTTTGCGCGTGCAGCCGGCGGCGGCGAAGAGGTCGCTCGCCTTCTTCAGCAGCGCGCGATCCTGCCCCGTGCCGTCGGAGACAGGCGCGGCGAAAGGCTCGCCGAAGACTTCCGCCGGCAATTGGTCGCGGAAAGGCTCCAGCAGCGCTTTCTCTTCGTCGCTCGGCAGGCCTTTGGCGGCGAGCTCTGAATTTTCAAAATAGGAAGAGATGCGCCGGTAGGCGTCATACATCAGATTGCGGCTCGTCCATTCATAGTCGAAGGCGTAGCCGATCGCTTCGCGCACGCGCGGATCGTGAGAAAATCTTGCGGCGCGTATTGAAAAACCATCCTTGGATTTGCGGAATGTTATTGTTTGGCGTCGTCGTGCGCTTGACGCGGCCTTCCTTGAAGGCGGGGAAGTCGTAGCCCGTCGCCCAGACGCGGGCGATATTCTCCTCGCGCTCGGTGAAGGCGCCGGCCTTGAACGCCTCGAAAGCGACCTGGCTGTCGCCGAAATATTCGAAGCGAACAACGTCGAAATTGCCCTGGCCAGTGGCGATCGGCAGATCCTTCGCCCAATAGTCGGGAACGCGGTGATAGGCGATATAGCGGCCCTGCTCGAAGGCCCCGACTTTGTAAGGCCCGGAGCCGAGCGGCGGCTCCATCGTCGTCGCCTCGAAATCGCGGTCCTTATAATAGGCGCGCGAGAAGATCGGCTGATTGGCGACGCTGAGCGGCAAGTCGCGCGTGCGGCCCGGCGCGAAACGCAAGACGAGAATGTCGTCGGCTTCGGCCTCGGCGCTCTCAAGGTCGCGCAGCAGCTGGCTGATGACCGGGTGGCCCTTCGTCTTCAGAATATTGAGCGAAAAGGCGGCGTCATGGGCGGTCAGTTTCGAGCCGTCGTGAAAACGCGCTTCCTTGCGCAGCAGGAAGGCATAGGTGAGCTTGTCCGCCGAGATGCGCACCTTCTTCGCGACGAGTCCGTAATAGGCGTCGCGCTCATCCAGGCTCTGGTTCATCAGCGTGTCGAAGACGAGCGACATGCCCGTCGCCGGATTGCCGCGCAGCACATAGGCGTTGAAGGTGTCGTATGTCGGGCTCGGGGGCGACAGCGCAAGCGTCCCGCCTTTCGGCGCTTTCGGGTTCACATAGCCGAAGTATTTGAAGTCGGCGGGCTCGCCGAGGTCGCCGAAGGCCGAGAGGCCGTGGCTCTCGACTTCGCCGGGCTCAAGCGCGCCGAACCTGCCCGAACCTTCTGGCTTGCGCGGCGCCTGATTTCGCCAGGGCGCGTGGCGCGAGCAGCGCGGCGGCGCCGGCGCCCATCAGCCAGCGGCGGGAGAGACGGGCGCGAGTCAAATCAACGATCTTGGAGTGAGCCAATATTGACCTCAGGCGGAGGAGGGGGGCGGCGCGCCGCGCGGCCCATGATTCTTGGCGATTATGTCGGTTTTTCGCGGGCTCGCTAGTGCCCCCGAAGGCCTTAGGCCGCTTGGGCGATTTCGACGGCCTGCTGCTCCATCAGGCGCGATTGCGGCGGATCGTAAAGGCTCAGGCGCCTCACATCGGCCTTGTTATAAAGCACGGCCGTGTCCCGGAGGTCCAGCCGGTCGAGCGCCGCCTCGGCGTCGGCCGAGCTGGTCTTATCCCATTCAATGATGAAAACCGTGTGGTCCGTTTGGGCGGCGAGCAGGCGAGCGTAGGGGGCCTCCAGCGCGGGCGGCCCGTCGATCACGACAATATCGAACCATTGCCGCGCGAGCTTGAGCATCGCGCGCATGGTGACGCCGCTCATCAGACCGCCGATGTCGCCGGGGCGTTCGAGCGCGCCGCCGCCGAAGGGCAGCAGCGTATAGGACGCGTCCGACGGTTCGACGAGAGCCTCCTGCAAATCCTCGCCGGTTTGCAGAACGTCGAGCAGGCCCAGTCGCGGCTTTTTCACATGCGCTTGCCGATCGGCCTCGATCAGCAGCACGCGGTCGCCGCCCTGCGCGAGATAGGCGGCGAGATTGGCCGCGACAGTCGTACGCCCTTCGCCGCGCCGCGTGGAGGCGATGAGAAGGGCGATCCCCTCTTCGCCGGACTCCTCGGGAATGAGTTCGGCGCAGAGATCGGCGAGCCAGGGGGCAAGATCTGGCTGCGGCGCCTTCTCGTCCTCCTTCTTGGCCTCCATGTCGTCCTTCTTGGCCTCCTTGTCCTTCTTCTTGGGAGGGACGACCAACGGAATGAACCCCAGCACCTCGACGCCGCCGAGACGTTCGGCTTGCGCGGCGGTCTTAAGCGTGTCCTGCCGCCATTCCCGCGCAAGCGCATAAGCGAGGCCGGAGAGAAGGCCAAGCGCGGCCGAACCCGCTGCAAGCGCTATCGGCGGGGGCGTGGTCCTGGAGGGCGGGAGCGCCGGAGAAACGACGCGGATGTCGCTTGGGTCCAAATCCTTCACCTGAGCGAGCTCGCGCTGACGATTGAGCAGCTGCTCATAGACGCCTCGCTCGGCTTTCGCCTCGCGCTCCAGGTCGCCGAGTTTGACGAGCTCCGGGCCGAGTTCTCCGCTCTCGGCCTGCGCGCTTTTGAGCTGACTGGAAAGCGACGCCTCGCGCTGCTCGGATTCCAGAAAGGCGGCGCGGGCGGAGGCGGTCATGCGGTTGATCTCGGCGCCGATCTGGCGGCGCACGTCGCCGATTTGCGCGTTGAGGCTCGCCACCTCCGGATGACGCGGGCCAAGCACGGTGGCTTGATCGGCGGACTGGCGCGATAGCCGCGCATATTCGGCGCGCAAGGCGCTGAGCACCGTGGATTGCGTCGCCAGCGGCAAGTTTTCTCCGGCGCTGGCGCCTGCCTTTCGCAGCAATTCATAGCGCGCGCGCGCTTCCGCCGTTTGCGCGCCGGCGAGCACGAGCTGCTGATTGAGTTCGAACACGCGCCGTTCCAGCAGCGTGCTGCCCTGGCCGGCGTCGGTGACCTTGAGGCGCGCTTTGAGTTGGGCCGCCGCCTGTTCCGCGCGGCTCACGCGGCCGCGCAATTCGGATAGCCGGCTTGCGATTTCCTGCGCCGTCGTGGCGCTCGTTCCGCTGCGCAGCCTTGTTTGATCGTCGAGAATTTTTTGAGCGGCGGCGTTGGCGATGCGGGCGCTTTGTTCGGGCGAAGGCGCGGTCGCCGTCACGTCGATGACGTAAGTCGTGCCGCGGCGGATGATCGTCAACTTAGTCCCAAGCTTCTCGATCGTCGCAAGGCGCTTGAGCGCATCCGTCCCGCCGCGTCCGCCAAAATAGCCGTCTTGCGTCAGATTGAGCTGATCGACGAGCGCGCCCAAAAAACCCTCCGAGCGCGCGACTTGCACGAGGCTCTCGATGGCGATGGCGTCGGCGCCGATATTGGCCAGCACGCCGCCGCCCTGGGTGATCTTCGCCGAGCGCGGATCGATCATGACGACGGCGGTCGCCGAATATTTATTGAAGATGAAATAGGCGACAAGGAAGGCGAGCACGGTGACGAGGGCGGCGACCGCCGCCATGCGCGCCAGATTTCGCCGAAGAAAAAGCCAAACGGCGGCGGGATCGACGAGAGCATAGGCGCGCGTCGGCGATTCGCGCCAAAGATCGAGCGCGGCCGCGTCGTCTTCGTCGGGCTCGACCGCGTTGAAACGCGCAGACTTTCGGCCGATAGTGCTCATCATCTTTCCGCGGGGCCTCGCCAGCGTCGACGGGGGCGAAATACATAGAATATAGAAACCATTAACCACGAGTTACCTTTATGGCGCCAAAGCTTACGCGGCGTGAGGCTTGCGCGCTTTTCGCGAGCGCGCTTCATCCCGCCGTCGCGTGGGCCGGCGAGGCCGCGCGGCCGGGCGCGGTGCCCGCGCCTTTGCTCAAGGGATTCAATCTTCCCGATCAAGTCCCGCTGCGCGCGGAGCATGTCGCGCAGCCGCGTACCTTGAGGGCTTTGCGCGACCTTGGAATGACTCATGTGCGGCTGCCGGTCGTGGCGGAATTCATGCTGCCGGAATTTTCCGCGCCCGCGACGATGTCGAGCGCCATGGACGATTTGACGCGCGCGCTCAATCTCCTGCTCGACATGGACTATCACGTCAGCGTCGACCTTCATCCCGACTCGGACTTCCAGGATCTGCAGCGCCGCGATCCCGAGCGCGCCCACCGAGCGCTGCTCCTCGGCTGGCCGCCGCTTGCGAGCCAGTTGTCGCGCTGGCCGGCGGAGCGGGTTTCGGCGGAGCTTCTCAACGAGCCGGCGACGACGGACGCGATCTGGCGGCCATTCGTCGAGACCTTGGCGCAGGCGGTGCGCGCGCGCCTGCCGCGCAACGCCATCGTCGTCGGCCCCGCGCCTTTTCAGCGCATGGATGCGCTGACAGGCTGGACGCCGCTCGCCGACAAGAATGTGATCTACGCCTGCCATTATTACGATCCGATGATCTTCACGCATCAGGGCGCGTCGTGGGAGACCGGCAGTCCCTGGGCGAATGTGGCGGGCGTGCCTTTTCCGAGCATGAAGGACGATCCGGCGCTGGCGCGTCTTGCGGCGAATGCGGCGCAGGAAGGCGACGCAGCGGCGGCGCGCGAATTACGCCAGACCGCAGAGCGCGCTTGGACGGCGGATTCGATCTTCGCGCAATTCGCGGAAGCGAAACGCTGGAGCGAGACGCATTCGGCGCCGATCATCATCAATGAATTTGGCGTGCTGAAATGGAAGGCGCGGCGCGCCGACCGGCTCGCCTGGATCGCCGCCGTCCGCGCCGCCGCGCAGGCTCATGGCTTCGGTTGGGCGCATTGGGATTATTCCACGAGCTTCGGGCTGCTCGACGATGCGGGCGCCATCGACGAAGGCGTCATCCGCGCGCTGTTCGCGCCGTGAGACGCATCGCGCGCCGCTCTGCTGCGCGCCTTTCGTGAACCGTCGCGCGCGTCGCCTGCGCAAGCGGCGCCAGCGCGCGGTCGGTCGCGCCCAAGGACAGTCCGGCGAGACCCATCACGAAAGGAAGGGACAGCGGAACGAAATAGGCGTCCTCTTGAAACAGGCCGTTGACGAGGCAGATGAGGATCGCGCTCGCTGTGAAGGCCAAGGCCGGCGCGCCGGTGGCGCGATAGAGCCGCCAGCCGGTCCTCGCGATCCAGACGTAGAAGGCGATCACGACCGCCGTCGCGACGCCGAGCTGATACAAGAGCACGCCAAACGCGCTCTCGACCGCGACGGAGGCCGTGCCCTCGCGCTGGAAGCTGCCCCAATCGAGCGTGGAAAAATCGGGGATCGACAGATTGCCGCCGTCGCCGAGCGTATGTCCCAATGGCCAGGCGAAGAAGCCGTTGACGCCGCCAAGGAGTCCGAGCACGTGAAAATCGCCGCTGCGGTATGCCCAACTCGAATATGAAGATCGCATAGACGACGAGGCCGATGAGCAATCCTGTCAGCGGCCAGTTCGAACTTCGCCTGCGCGCGAAAAAGAAGAAAAGCGCGCAGCCGAGCGCCAGCGCGATCGGCCCCTTCGCGCTTGTCGCAATGAGCAGCGGCGCGGCCAACAGCGCGACCGGCCAATATCCATGCGCGAGCAGAAAGGCGATGAAAATCGCCAGGAAATAGGCGAGGCTGATCGTATTGAAGTTCGGGCCGATCAGTCTTTGCACCTCGAAACCGAAGTCGCTCGTGAGCGTCGTATTGAGCAAGGCAGCGCGCGAATAATCCAACACGCTCGTGATCACCACGCCCTGCTCCATGTCGCGTTTGATTTCGTCGACATTGAGCAGGCGCTTCGCCGAGAAGAGCGTCAGATAGGACCAGCCGTTGGTGAGGTTGAGCCAGCCCTCGACCCAGAACAGCTCGAAATAGGAGCAGATCATCACGAGAGACAGCAGGACGAGCGCGATCTGCGGCAGCGGCAGACGATGTCTGGCGCCGACGATCAGGAAGGTTTGAAAGATCAGGATCGGCAGGCCGATATTGCGCAGATAGACAGTCGCGTTGCGCGGATTGAGCGCTAGTCCCAGCACGAAATAGACGCCGACGACGGCGAGCGCCGCGACCGACGCATAGATCATCCGGCGGATGAAGGGCGAGAAATCCGACGGACTGCGCAGGAAGCCGTAAGCGACGACCAAATAGCACACGGCCGTCGTCACGAAACTGTAGCTCTTGAGAATCTCGATGTCGGCGTAGTCGGTGAATTGCGGCGATATCAGCGCGGCGAAGACGTTCTGGAAGACATTCGCGACGAAAATGACGATCGGCACATCCTGCTCAAAGGCGCGCGCGACGACGAGCGCGGCGACGACGCAAACGATCAGCGCAACCGCCTGCGACGCGAGATGCAACAAGATCGGCGCGCCTGTCATCGCGAAGGCGAGGAGGAACGCGCGCAGGATTCCCGGCCAGTCGGCGTCCGCGTCGGCGCCGTTCCTTGTCAATGCGAAGGAGGATGTGCGCACGCGAGTCGCCTTGCCGTTCGGGTTCGAGCCTCCATGGGCGCCGACAATATTTGGTCTATTAGCGGAATGCCGAGTCTCCCTCGTTCAACGCTGGAAGCCCTGATAGAGCGCCGGGAGCTCCTTCATCGGGATCGGCGCGCCGTCGCTCTTCTCGCCGAGGAAGAACACGCCGGACGGCCCGTCCCAGAACGATTTTTCGGAGACGAGGCGATCGAGAATTTGCGCCGCGAGATAGAAGGGCAGCGCCGCGGCGTTGCCAGCCGTCTTGCTGCGGCTCAATCCCCAGACGAGATATTTCACCGACCAGGCGAGCACGAAGGCGGGCCCGCCGTTGCCGCCCATGTCGATCAGCGTGAAATCCTTGAACAGATAGCGATGCCCCGTCACCGTGTAACGGGTGAAGTCATAGGCGCCCTCATGCACCTGCTGCATGAAAGGCGTTTCGGCGTAAACGACGCCGCCGGGCTTCAAGACGCGCTCGATCTCGGCGACGACGGCGGCCGGGGAGGCGACATGTTCGAGCACCGCCTGAATCCATACGCCGTCGAAACTTTGATCCTTGAACGGCAGGTAATGCGCATCGGCGATATAATCGACGGTCGGGCTGAAATAGATGTCGACGCCCGTTCGCTCGATCGCCGGGTCGCTCCAGAGGCGCTCCGTGCCGGCGCCTTTCGATCCCGATCCGATGATCAACACCGATGGATTTGCGGCGCGCGCTTTGAGAAGATCGACAAAGCGGCCGCAATTTCGGATCGTAACTTGCGAGACGCCGTAGATGAAGCTGCGCAAGGCGTCCATCAGTTTCGTCGCCCGGCGCGACACATAGAAGCCGCTCGTGTCGTAAACGGATGGATCGCAAATCGTGTCCGTCTTCTCGAAGGCAATGAGGATCGGCGCGCTGGCGTAGCGCTTGAAGAGATGGGGCGGCTTGGCGTGCGGGCAGGCGCCATTGGCGCAGGCGAGCGCGTCGCCGCTCTCGACGAGCGGCCGCTTCTCCGCGCAGGGACAGCAAAGCGCGTCGCGTGACATAAAATCTCTTTCCCGTCGTCGGCGCGCCCGCGGACGCAACAGACTTTGCTCTTCCGGCATGAGTTAGACGCCGCCTCCCGAAATTGCATCGAATTTTATGATCGCATGGATAAAATGCGCGAGCTATGATCCAGGCTGGTTAACAGGCGCCGCCGCCCGGGCCGCCGGAGCGGGCGATATAGCGCTAACCACCATGCCCTAATCGGCTGGCGCGCGCGCATCGTCCAGACTATTCAATTCGCAACTGTTGGCGCACGGGTCGAGCGGAGACTGAGCAGGAATGGCAGGCCGCCTGAAAGATCTGGCGCAAAAGGCGCGATCCCATCAGGCCGCGATCTCCGCCGTCATCGCCATGGGCCTGAAGGGCGTCGGCGCGCTGCTCACGCTCGCCGTGTTTACCCTCGCCGCGCGCGCCATGACCGCGGATGATTTCGGCCGGCTCGCGATCTGGTTCAACGCGCTGGGCTTCCTGGGGATAGCCGCCACCTTCGGACAGGACACGCTGATTGCGCGCTCCTTTGGCGAATACGCCGGCAAGGGCGACTATGCGCTGGCCTGGGGCGCTTATCGCTACGGCTGGCGCTGGACCATCGCCTCGGCTGCGATCTTCGCTTTTGGCGTCGTCACGCTCGCGCCGCTGTTCTTTCCGGGGATCGCGCGCACCGCGGTATTGGCCGGCGCGATGTTTCTGCTGACGCAGACCTGTCTGCACTATTCGTCGCATTCCGCGCGCGTTGCGGTGAATTTCGTCATTTCCGAAACGCATCGCGAATTGACATGGCGCGTCGTTCTGATCGGCGTCGTGATTTGGGCGGTGGTGCATCAGGGGTTGACGCCGGCCGAGTTTTTCGCCGCCGGCGCCGTCGGGCAGATTCTTTCGATCGGCGCTCAGCTCTATTACATGCGCCGCGCCTATCTTCGTCATCCGGTCGAGCGGCTGCGCGAGGACAAGCGCGGGGAATGGGGCGCGCGCGCCCGTTCGATGTGGCTCTCCGCCATGGTCGAAGGCGCGAGCCTCTATTTCGACGTCATGCTCATCGGCTATTTCGCGTCGCCGGCCGTCGCCGGCGAATATTTCGTCGCCGCGCGCATCGCCAATATTTTCCTGATGGTGCAGACCGGATTGAACACCTATTCTGTGTCGCATAGCGCCAATCTATATTTCTCCGGGCAAGTTCAAAAGCTGCAGGACATTTTGCGTTCGCTCGTCGTCGTCGCGGCGGCGCTCGTCACGCCTTGCCTGCTGCTGATCTATGTTTTCGGCGCGCAGATACTGACGATTTTCGGCGAGCGTTACGCGAGCGTCTATCCGACGCTCGTCACGCTTTCGACCGCCGCCTACATCATGTGTCTGTCTGGCTCCGCGTCGATCATCCTGCTGACGACAGGGCATGAGAAGCTCTATTCGCGCGTCATCAGCTTCGCGACGCTGGCGCGCATGTCGCTCACGGCGTTGCTGGCGGTGAAATTCGGCGCTTTTGGCGCCGCTTGCGGCTGGGCTTTCGTCAATGCGCCGCTCTTCGCAATTCTCGCCGCCATATGCCGCCGAGTCTGCGGCGTCGATCCGTCGATCGTCAGCGTCCTGCGCGCAAGCAGTCGGCCGCTGCCGCCGGCTTTGTTGCAAGATCGGGCGAGTGACTCACGCGACGCCGTCTGAATGCGCGGCGCGGCTGTCGATCAGCCGATGCGTGACTCTCCGCAAGGCCAAATTTCTTGGCGTGAAGATAACGCCGTCGATGCACTCAAGACGGCCGCAACGGTTGATCGTATGCAACCGCGATCCCGGCCAGCGCGCGCCCGGCTCGACATATTTCACCAGCGTCTGGCGGAACGTCTGCGGCGTCAGCTCGTCGATGCGCATGATGGCGAGGCGCCGGCCGTAGCCTTGAGAGCAATCCTGCGCGGGTCGCAGCAATGCGCCATTGACGCGCGCGACGGCGCCCGCGGGCCGCGCGAAGCGCGAATCGACGAGCGCCGGCCGGCGCGCATGCGCCCGCCATGGGCCGAAGAGTTCGTCCGCGTAATGGAGCGCCAGCGTGTCGGAATAGCCGCCGACGCCCTCGCGTACGACCGACGTCATCCAGAAGCGTCCGTCATGGCGAAAGATCGTCGCGTCGGCCGCTTCGACATCATCGATAAGGCGCGCGGCGCGCTCCCATCTGCCGGGAAATTCGACGCAGCGATAAAGCGTCACAGCGCCTGAGGCCGAGGCCTCGGGCAGCATGTAGAGCGCGCCCTCATGCTCGATCAGGAATGGATAGGAGAGGTGCCAGGGCTCCTCGATCGCGAGGAACTGGCTCCCCTTTAGGGCCTTTTTCGTCGAAGGCTTGGAAGTAGATCGCGCCGCGATCCTTGCGATAGTCGAGACGCTCATAGAAGACGCCAGCCTGTCCGCGCCATGCGCAAGGGAAAGGGTCGGCGGCGAAACCCAATTCGCGGTCCTGCATCACTCGCCAGGGTTCGCCGGCAAGCGCGCCTGTCTCCAGGACGCCCGGACCGTCGACAAAGCGCCAGCCGACGCGCCAGTGCGGCGAGAGACAGCAGAGATGGTAGATTTTGCGCGCCGCCTGGAAGGCGATATTGCGCAATGCGAAAGCGACGGGATTTCTCGCCTCCTTCCTTTCGTTTCGCAGCGGCGGATCGAGCGGTTCCGGCCGCGCGGTCAGCGCCTGTTCGATCAGCGAAACAATGCGCGAGTAGACGGCCTCCAGACCGCCGGTGAGTCCGTCGGCCGCTTCGAGAGACGGCAGGCCTTGCGCGAGGAGCGCGCCAGTCATGGCGTCTTGAATCGCGATCGTTGGCGCCTGTCCGGAAAGCAGAGCCACAACGGCGCTTCGATCCGACGCCGCGCCGTCGTAAAGCGGGCGCAGAACGCGGACCTGGCCTGAAGCCGCGACATCGCCGGCAAGATCGATGACGATGTCGGCCGAGGAAGCCGACGCCTCCGGCTCGGCGCGCGCATCGAGCGCATCGCACAGCGTCGGTTGCGATCGACGCAGCAGAAGGCGCTCCAGGCTCAGCAGCGGCGCGACGCCGTCTGGCCAGCCCTCGGCGCGATCCTCGAAACGAAAGGCGACTTCCGCGCCCGGAAGGACATGCGCAAGCCGCGCGCGCAATCGCTCGTGCCAGCGCAGGAAGCGGGCGCGCGGAACCGCAATGTCGATCCGCCGCGCCGTCATCGCGGCGCGGGCTCCATCAGCCGCAGATATTGCTCGATCATTGCATCGAGCGGGAAGCGTTCGGCGAGACGGCGCCCGCGCGCCGTCAAAGTTTCATTGAGCGCCCGATCGTCCAATATGCGTCGCACGGTCGCGGCGAAAGCTTTCGTGTCTTGCGCATCGACGAAGAGCGCGCAGGGCTCGCCGTCGACGGCGAGCACGTCGCGCAACACTTCTATGTCGTTGGCGACGACCGGAACGCCCGCCTGCGCCGCCTCCACCGGCGCAAGGCCGAATGTTTCGGCCGCGCTCGGAAAGACGAAACAGTCGAGCGCGGCGAGAAAGGCGCCGATCTGCGCCGTGTTCAATTCGCCGAGAAAATGAACGCGATCTGAGACGCCAAGCGACGCCGCGAGGGCTTCAAGGCGCGCGCGGTCCTCGCCCTGACCGGCGAAGGCGAGACGCTGCGCCTTGTTCTCCGTCAGAAGCCGAATGGCGAGATCGACTTGCTTTAGCGGATGCAGCCGCGCCGCGCAGCCGAGCAGTTCGCAGTCCTGCGGCAGGCCCAGTTCGCGTCGGGCTTCCACCTTCGTCGTGGCCGCGGATTTGTCGAAGAAGCCGTGGTCTATGCGGGTGATGCGCCGGCTGTACGCGCGCGGATAGTCTTTATACGCGGCTTCCGTCGCCGCCGAATTGACGACGATGCGATTATAAAAGCCCGCCATGCCCAGAGCCTTGTCCGCAAGGGCCACGGCCGGCGGAATCGACTCGGCGGGCGACAGCTGATTGGCGATGACAAGCGGCGTGCGCGTCAACCGGGCGATGGGCGCGGCGAAGACATTGCCATAATGCTGCAAAGTAATCACGACGTCGGGCGCCTCGCGGCGAAACTCCTTATAGAGCTCGGCGAAAATCTTCAGCACGCCGGAAAGCGACGACGGCCGTTCCGGCGCGCAGTAGAAGACGTTCTCATCCGTATCGAAGGCCTCGGTGCGGCGAAAAAGAAAAATCTGCCGGACGCGCCAGCCATGTTGGGCGAAGCCCTGCGCGAGCTGGCGCGCGATCTCCTGTGCGCCGGCGTTTTCGGCCTGGGTCTGCACGAGGGCGACGGTTTTCGGGGGCTTGGCGCTCGAGTTCACGGCGATGGGCTCAGTGGCGCTTGGGAATTCCACGCTTCGCGGACGGCGCGCGGCTGCATAAAATCTACTTAGACATTAAAGCGTCCCGTCGCGCCAGCCTCCTTGCGCGCAAGGGTTAAGCCGCCAGCGCCTTTACGATTTCGACAAATCATCCGCCGCAAGGCGCGCCTTTCCTATATTTGCAGGAAAGCGCGCCGCGCGCGCGGGAGGACGTCAAGCATGGACGCAATCACCGGTCTCGGCCTTCGCGAGCAAGCTTTCATCGACGGGAAATGGGTTGGCGCGGACAACGGCGCGACCTTCGCCGTTAAAAACCCGGCGACCGGCGTTGAACTCGGCCGAGCGCCCGACATGGGCCCGGCCGAGACGCGCCGCGCCATCGACGCCTGCGCCCGAGCGCTGCCTGGCTGGCGCGATCGTCCGGCCAAGGACCGGGCGCGAATCATGCGCCGCTGGTTTGAGTTGGTGATGGCCGATCAGGAGCGTCTGGCGCGCATCATCACCGCCGAGATGGGCAAGCCGCTCGCAGAGGCGCGCGGCGAGATCGCCTATGGCGCGGCTTTCATCGACTGGTTCGCGGAGGAGGGGCGCCGCATTTACGGGGACGTGATACCGGGGCCGACCGATCGGAGGCTCCTCGTCTTCAAGCAGGCGATCGGCGTCGCCGCGGCGATCACGCCCTGGAACTTTCCTTCCGCCATGTTCGCGCGCAAGGTCGGCGCGGCGCTCGGCGCCGGCTGCACGATGGTGGTGAAGCCGGCGGAGCTGACGCCTTTTTCCGCGCTGGCGCTGGTGGAGCTCGCCGAGCGCGCTGGCGTCCCGGCCGGCGTCATCAATGTCGTCACGGCGAAGGACCCCGCGCCGGTGGGGCTTGAGTTCACGCAGAACCCGCTGGTGCGCAAATTGACTTTCACGGGCTCCACCGAGGTCGGCAGGATTCTCCTGCGGCAGGCGGCCGAGAATGTGCAGAAATGCTCGATGGAGCTTGGCGGCAATGCGCCGCTTATCGTCTTTGAAGACGCTGATCTCGACCGCGCCGTGCAGGGCGCGATCGCCACGAAATATCGCAATGGCGGTCAGACCTGCGTCTCGGCCAATCGCTTCCTCGTGCAGGCTTCCATTGCTGATGCTTTTGCGGAAAAGCTGGCGGCCGCCGCGAGCGCGCTCAAAGTCGGGGAGGGCACGCAAGAAGGCGTCGCCATCGGCCCGCTCATCGAAGCGGCGGCGGTCGAAAAAGTCGAGCGCCATGTCGCCGACGCGCTCGCGCATGGCGCGAAGCTCATGACCGGCGGCGCGCGCCATGCGCTCGGCGGAACCTTCTATCAGCCGACGGTGCTCGCCAATGTGCCGGCCGACGCGCTGATCTTCCACGAAGAGACATTTGGTCCCGTCGCCCCCGTCATCGCTTTCGAGACCGAGGCCGACGCGGTGCGTCTCGCTAACGCCACGCCTTACGGGCTCGCCGCTTACTTTTACAGCCGCGACGTGGCGCGCATCTTCCGCGTCGCCGAGCGACTCGAATTCGGCATGGTCGGCGTCAATGAGACGCTGATCTCGACGGAGGTCGCGCCTTTCGGCGGCGTCAAGCAGTCGGGCTTGGGGCGCGAAGGCTCGCGCTATGGCGTCGACGACTATCTCGAGATCAAATATGTGTGCCTGGGCGGCGTCTGATTAGTCGATTCTAATGCGGCCGTCGACGACGGGCGCGATGGCGCCTGCCTTCGCAATCGCGTCCGAAACAATGCTCGTCAGGAGCGGACCTTCCAATTCGCTGACCAGCGGCTTGCCGCGCGTCAGCGCGACATAGCCGTCCTTGCCGCGCGCGAGAAAATCGGTCGTCGCAATCTTGTAGAGGCGCGCTTCGTCCAGCGGCTTGCCGCCGATCTCGACGGAGACAAGGCGCGCGCCGGGAACGCCGTCGCGTCGCGCGACGATGCGCGCGCCGGAAATCTGGCCGAAGCGGCCGGCGTCCTTGCCGAGCATCCAGACAGCGTTCTCCAAAGCCTGCCGCAGATCGGCGCCGGAGAGCTCCAGCGTGACAAGCTTGTCGTCGAAAGGCAGCTCCCTGACGATATCCTTGCGCGTGAGCTTCGCGCCGGCGTCATAGGTTCGATTGCCGCGAATGCCGCCGCCGTTGATGATGGCGACATCGGCGCCCGTCGCGGCGCGCATTACGTCGGCGAAGAAGTCGCCGATCGCCGTCTCCTGTCCGCGCACGACCGCCTTGCGGCTGTCGAGCGGCGTCCGCGTCGCGCCGATGTCGATGTCGAGCGCTTTGTCGATCGACGCCTGATATTGCGCGACGCGCGCGGCGATGGCCGCGTCCGGCGCTGCGTCGGCGGTGTCGATCACGCGAAATTTCGGCGTCCATTTCGCGTTGCCTTCAGAGTCGACGCGGATTGCAAGATCGATCGCGACGAGATTGACCCCATCGGCTTGCGTCTCGCCGATGGCGGCGCGTCCGTCATATGCGACGAAGAGATTATGGTCGTGGCCCGAGAGCACGACGTCGATCGAGCCGAGCTTGGCGAGGCGCAAATCGTCCTGCCATTCGGAATGCGTCACGACGACGACAAGATCGGCGCCGGCGTCGCGCAGCGCCTGCGCCTGACGCTTCGCCGTGTCGATGGCGGGAAGCAGGCGCAGGCTTCCGGGGCTCGAGCGTCTCGCCGCCTCGTCGTCGGTAAGGCCGAAGACGCCGATCTTCACGCCCTCGATGTCGAACATCTTGCTGTCGGCGAAGCCGGGAAGGGGATTGCTGGAGGCGTCGCGCAGATTTGCGGCGAGAAGCGTGAATTTCGCCTCCGACATGCGTTGCCGGAAAACCGCTTCGCCGAAATCGAACTCGTGATTGCCGGGCGTGAAGACGTCGAGACCAGTGCGGTTCAGGAGTTCGATGATATGCGCGCCCTTGTCGAGGCTGGACATGAGCGAAGGCGACAGCGTGTCGCCGGCGAGGGCGACGATGACGTTCTTCGCCTTCGCGCGTTCGGCTTTGAGCGCGCCGGCGATGCGCGCGAAGCCGCCGCGTCCGTCCTTCTCCGCCATATCGTAAATATCGCTGAAGACGACGAGCGTGACACTGACCGCGCGCTCGGCGGCGCGGGCGGGGAGAATAGGGCTCGCGAGCGCAAGAGCTAAGAAAATAACGAAAACGCGCCGAATAACGAACCGCGACATGGTCCTTGCCCTGTCTCACGTCGAAAGGCGACCAATTTGCCGCCGCTCGATGACGAGGGCAATACGCGTTCGCGGAGAGCGAAATCCCTCCCCTTGATGGGGAGGGTGGTTCGCGAAGCGAACCGGGTGGGGTGAATTATTTTTGGAAAAGGCAAGTAACCCCCACCCGCGACGCTTCGCGTCGCGACCTCCCCGCAAGGGGGAGGTATGGCCGCCCTTCTTCTCCAGTCCCTTACTTAGAAGGAAGGGTATTTACACCAAAATGAAACGGCGCCCGTGGGCGCCGCTTCGCGTCGTGCTCAGGAGACAGAGATCAATAGTTGTAAGCGCGTTCGCCGTGATCGGAGATGTCGAGGCCTTCGCGCTCTTGATCCGGCGTGGGCCGCAGGCCGACGATGATGTCGACGAGCTTGAAGAGGATCGCCGAACCGACGCCCGACCACAGCAGCGTCGCGATGACGGCGATGCCCTGCGCCTTCATCTGCGCCGCCATGTCATATGTGCCGGCATAGTTCTCGAGATTGGTGTAGTCGGTGATGCCGACGCCGCCAAAATCCGGAGCGACCAGCAGGCCTGTCGCCAGCGCGCCGGTGATGCCGCCGATGCAATGCACGCCGAACACGTCGAGCGCGTCGTCGTAGCCCACCTTCTTCTTCACGAAGTCGACGAAGAAGAGACAGATCGGGGAGACGGCCAAGCCGAGCACAAGCGCGCCGATCGGACCGGCGTAGCCGGACGCCGGCGTGACCGCGACAAGTCCCGCGACGGCGCCGGTGATCAGGCCGAGCAGCGAAGGCTTGCCCTTGACCAGCCACTCGACGATCATCCAGGAGAGCGCAGCCGCGGCGGTCGCCACCATCGTGTTGACGAAAGCCAGCGCCGTCGTGCCGTTGGCTTCGAGATTGGAGCCGGCGTTGAAGCCGAACCAACCGACCCACAGCAGCGAGGCGCCGACCATGGACAGGGTGAGCGCATGCGGCGGCAGCGCTTCCTTGCCGTAGCCGATGCGCTTGCCGACGATGATCGCGCCCACCAGGCCCGCGATGCCGGCGTTGATATGCACCACCGTGCCGCCCGCAAAGTCCAGCGCGCCCTTGCCGGCGAGCCAGCCCACGGCGGCGTTGATCTCGTCGATCTTCCCTTGCGCGGCCGTCTTCGCCGCTTCGTCGCTTGGCGGCGGCGAGTTGCGTCGCGGCGTCGACCAGCGCGTTCGGATCGGCGACGCCCCACACCCAATGGGCGATCGGGAAGTAGATGACCGTCACCCAGAAAGCCACGAAGAGCAGCACCGCCGAAAATTTCATGCGCTCGGCGAAGGCGCCGACGATGAGCGCCGGGGTGATCATCGCGAAGGTCATCTGGAAGACGAAATAGGCGTATTCCGGAATGACATGGCCGGGGGTGAAGGTCGCCGCGTTGGAGGCGGCGGTCACGCCCTTGAGGAACAGCTTGTTGAAGCCGCCGATGTAACTGCTGAGCGAGCCGCCGTCGCCGAAGGAGAGCGAATAGCCGTAGACCGTCCAGATCACGCCGACCATCGCGACGATCGCGAAGGTCTGCGAGAGGATCGACAGCATGTTCTTGGCGCGCACGAGGCCGCCGTAGAACAGCGCGAGGCCTGGAATCGACATCATCAGCACGAGCGCCGATGACGTCAGCATCCAGGCGGTGTCGCCGGGATTGGGCGTGGGGTCGTTGCCGGCGAAGGCTGGCGCCGTCAGCAAGGCCGAAATCGCCGCTCCCGCGAGGATCGAAGCCGCAGACGCGCTTCGAGGCAGAGGAAGTTTCATGTGTGAGAGCTCCTGATGTTGCGGGGAGGCGATCAAAGCGCGTCGGCGTCGGTTTCGCCGGTGCGGATGCGGATGGCGCGCTCAAGCGGGCTGACGAAAATCTTGCCGTCGCCGATTTGGCCGGTGCGCGCGGTGTTGGAGATCGCTTCGATCACCTTATCGACGACGGCGGCGTCGACGGCGACTTCGATCTTCAATTTCGGCAGAAAGCTGATGGCGTATTCGGCGCCGCGATAAATTTCCGTATGTCCCTTCTGACGTCCGTAGCCCTTGACTTCAGTCACGGTAAGGCCGTGCACGCCGATGTTGGTCAGCGCGTCGCGGACCTCATCGAGCTTGAACGGCTTGATGATCGCTGTCACGATTTTCATCTGCCAATCCTGTTGTTATCGACGTCGTTGACGGGCGTCGCCCGAGTGGCGTCGGCGCCTGCGTCGCGGTCGCGGAGAGGATGCCGCGTCGGCGCCTATGCGCCTTCAAATGCCGTGCCAACGGCGCTCGCCATTTGGATTCGCTTGCGAAAGCTCAAGGCGAGGCTTGGCCGCCTCGCGTCCCGCCCCACGGTTTCGCTAAAGCCGCGCCGGCGGTTACGCCGTCAATGACTTGCGGGGACAAGCGTTCCAGCCTCTTGCGCGGGACTTGAGCCGCGTGCGGACGCCTTCTCTTGGCGCCTAGAAATTGTGCAGGCATGTGCCTATTGCGTAATCTTAGGGCGAGGAGGCATTTTGGACCCCGAAGATCAGCTGCGCGTCTCGTCGCGCAGCCGCACGAGTCCTTCCTGCGCGACGGAGGCGACCAGCCTGCCGTCGCGGGTGAAAATCTGCCCGCGCGTCAATGCTCGCGCGTTCCCCGCCCATGGGCTTTGCTGCGCATAAAGCAGCCAGTCTTCGACGCGCAGCGAGTCGTGAATCCATAAGGCGTGGTCGAGGCTCGCGACCTGCACCTTGGGGTCGAAAATGGTGCGGCCGTGAACGATAAGCGCCGTATTTAGCAGCGTCATGTCGGAAACATAGGCGAGCAGCGCGCTCTGAATCGCCTGATCGTCGGGCAGGGGTCCGCGCACGCGAAACCAGATCAATTGGTCAGCGTCGCGACGCTCGGGAAACAGCATGTTCTCGGGCGCGACAATGCGCATGTCGACCGCGCCCCGCCGTTTGAGCCAGCGCTCCGCCTCTTCCGGCAGGAAGGCGCGAAAACGCTCAAGGAGCGCTTGGACGTCGTCGAGGCTCTCGGGCGCCGGCGCCTCCGGCATCGCGGAGGCGTGCATCAGGCCCTCTTCGCGCCGCTGGAACGAGGCTTCCATGGAGAAAATCGTGTGGCCGCGCTGGGCGGCGACGCAGCGCCGCGTGGTGAAACTCTTGCCGTCGCGGACACGCTCGACCGCGAAGTCGATCGGCGCGGCGGGATCGCCCGCGAGCACAAAATAGGCATGTAGGGAATGCGCCGGACGGTCGGCGGGCGTCGTGCGCGTCGCGGCGATGAGCGCCTGCGCCACCGCCTGTCCGCCAAAGACCTGACGCCCCGAGGAAGACGGGCTATAGCCGCGAAAACGGTCCGGCGCGATCTCCTCGAGATCGAGCAGCGCCAAGAGCTTCGCCGAGGGTGAAGGCTCGTCCATGGCGGACGATGACGTCAATCGATTTGGCGGGCTTCTTCCGGCAGCATGATCGGGATGCCGTCGCGGATCGGATAGGCGAGGCGCGCCGATCGCGAGATCAGCTCCTGACGCGCGCGATCATATTCCAGAGTCGTCTTGGTCAACGGGCAAACAAGTATTTCGAGAAGGCGGGGATCAATCCGCGCGGGCTCCGGCGCGGCCTCGAGCTTCTCAACGGCCGGATCGCGTTCGTCATTCATGGTGGGGTCCTGTTCCTTCAATGCCATTGCGGCCGATCGCCGTCGCGTTGCGCCAGATCAAGCTTGGCGAGGGCGATGAGCGTTTCGGCGCGCGTCTTGAGGTCTACCGCCTCGATCAGCGCCTGTTTTTCATTCGCCCCGAAGGGACACATCATCGACAGCGCATTGACCAGCGTCTCCGTCGGCGCCGCGTCGATGCTCGCCCAGTCCACTTCGAGTTTCGAACATTCGGCGAAATTGCGCAACATCGACACCATGCTCTCGCGATCGACGGCGCTTTCGCCGGCGCCCGGCTTCAGGTCGTCGGCGAATTCGTCGTAGCGGGCGCGACATTGGCGATAGGGCGTATCGACCGTCCGCTCCTCGACGACGCGAAAGCGCGCCACGCCCGTGAGCGTGATGAGATAGCGGCCGTCGCCGGTTTCGGAAAAGCGCGTGATGCGTCCCGCGCAGCCGATGTCATAAAGCTGCGGCGCCTCGGTGAGCGACTCGTCGCTCGGCAGCGGTTGGATCATGCCGATGAGTCGAGAGCCCTCAATCGCGTCGTCGACCATCTCCATATAGCGCGGCTCGAAAATATTGAGCGGCAGTTCGCCGCGCGGCAGCAGCACGGCGCCCGAAAGCGGAAAGAGCGGCAGAACCTCGGGCAGTTCGTCGATGTCGTCATAGGGACGGTTCAGGCTCATGTCGCGAACGCCTCCCTACGAGAAAAGCAGAGTGGACAGACGTCGCCGCGCGCTGACGGCCGCCTTGTCCATCGGTCCCCACGCTTCGAAAAACTGGACGAGCTGCTTTCTCGCCCCATCGTCGTTCCAACTACGGTCGCGACGGATGATTTCAAGGAGCGCATCCGCCGCTTCTTCGCGCATGCCCTTGGCGTTCATGGCGAGCGCGAGATCGAAATAGGCTTGAAGATCATTGGGATCGAAATTGACGCGCCTCTTCAGATCGTCGATTTCGCCAAGATCCTGCGCGCGCTCGGCGTTCTCTAACGCCGCCGCCGCCGCGGCCACATCGCCGTCACGGCGGAGCGCGTCCGGCAGAGCGTTGACGAGCGCGCGCGCCTCGTCGAAACGGCCGGCGTCGATATAAAGTCGGGTCAGCGCGGCGGCGGCCTTGGCGTTCGGCGGCTCGCCGGTCGCGAGTTCGCCGAGCAGCGCCTCCGCGCCGGCGAGATCGCCCTCGGCGAGCATCGCTTGCGCGGCCTCGAGCGCGTCGCCTTCGTCCTCGATCGGGCCGACGAGACGTTCCAGAAAGCCCTTGATTTGGCTTTCCGGCAGGGCCCCGACAAAGCCGTCCACGGGCCGTCCGCGCTGGAAGGCGACGACCGCGGGAATTGATTTTACGCCGAGCTGATCGGCGATCATCGGATCGGCGTCGATGTTCATTTTCACGAGCGAAATTTTGCCCTCGGTCGCGGCGACGAGACGCTCGATCACCGGCGCAAGCTGGCGGCAAGGCCCGCACCAGGGCGCCCAGAAATCGACCAGCACGATCTGCCGCATGGAGGGGTCGAGGACGTCGGCGCGGAAACGATCCGTCGTCGTTTCGATCGGCGCCGCCGCGCCGCTCGTCGTTCTCGCCGCATCAACCATATGCTTCTCCCTCATCGCCGCCGCGCTTCGCGCTGCGTGGATAATCGCTGCGTCATCGCAGTCTTAAGGCGGGTCCCGGACGAAGGTCAGATAGACCGGATTGCGGCCGGCGGCTACGGCTTTGGCTTCATATTTGGTGCGCGTCCAGCCGGTCCAGGGCTCTCGCCAGTCTTGCGCCCTCTGCGCCTTCCAGTGAAAGGCCGGATGCGCCCGCGCCCGCGCCAAGGTCCAGGCGGCGTAGTCGTCGATGTCGGTCGCGAAACGCAGCTCGGCGCCGGGGCGCATCACGCGCGCCAGCCGGTCGAGATTTTCGTGCGACACGAATCGGCGCTTCCGATGGCGTCGCTTTGGCCAGGGGTCTGGGTAAAAGAGATAGACCCGCGCGATACTCGCGTTCGGAAGCCAATCGAGGAGGACGGTCGCGTCGCCCGGATGCAGGCGAATATTCGTCAATCCGCGCTCCTCGATGCGCGCGAGGACCTTCGCCATGCCATTGATGAAAGGCTCGCAGCCGATGAAGTCGACATTCGGCGCCTGCGTCGCGGCTTCAATTAGATGTTCGCCGCCGCCAAAGCCGATTTCAACATGCGTCTCGCGCGCGAAGGGCGCCGGCGGTTGCGCGAGATTGAGCGTAAGCCTCGGCAGAAGATTCTCGACCAGCGCCGCCTGATGTTTGCGGAGCGCCTTGCCTTTCGAGCGGCCGTAGAGTTGGGGAGTGGAGCGAGGCTCTTCGGACATTCGATTTGTCATGGGATTGCGCGCATCGGACGCGCGTCATGGCCGGGCTCGTCCCGGCCATTCACGCCGCGGAGAAACCGCGTGCGCG
Source organism: uncultured Alphaproteobacteria bacterium (assembly GCA_963706255.1). Lineage (GTDB taxonomy): Bacteria > Pseudomonadota > Alphaproteobacteria > Rhizobiales > Beijerinckiaceae > Methylocystis. The sequence continues at coordinate 39,730 of CAVPMJ010000032.1, forward strand.
CATAAGCCGCCTCTGCGGGCGATTGTCGGCGGCGCCGACAATCACTCCTACGCTTTCGCGTTCGTGCGGCTTCCGGCCATAACGGCCGCTGCTTTCACGCGAAATGCGACTTCAACTGGTCGACGAGATCGGTCTTCTCCCAGGAGAAGCCGCCGTCGGCGTCCGGCGCGCGGCCGAAATGGCCGTAGGCCGAGGTGCGGGCGTAGATCGGCCGGTTGAGCTGGAGATGCTCGCGGATGCCGCGGGGCGTGAGGCGCACCAGCTGCGGCAGCACCGCCTCCAGCTTGTCTTCCGGGACCTGGCCCGTGCCGTGCAGATCGACATAGATCGACAGCGGCTCGGCGACGCCGATGGCGTAGGAGAGCTGCAGCGTGCAGCGGTCGGCGAGGCCCGCCGCGACGACGTTCTTGGCGAGATAGCGCGCGGCGTAGGCGGCGGAGCGGTCGACCTTGGTCGGGTCCTTGCCGGAGAAGGCGCCGCCGCCGTGGGGCGCCGCGCCGCCATAGGTGTCGACGATGATCTTGCGGCCGGTGAGGCCGGCGTCGCCGTCCGGCCCGCCGATGAAGAACTTGCCGGTCGGATTGACGTGCCACACCGTATTGGCGGTGATCCAGCTGTCGGGCAGCGCCTCGCGGATATAGGGCTCGGCGATGCGGCGGATGTCGGCTGGCGACAGGCTTTCATCGACATGCTGATGCGACAGCACGATCTGCGTCGCCTCGACCGGCTTGCCCTCGGCGTAGCGCACGGTCACCTGGCTCTTGGCGTCGGGGCCGAGGCCCTTTTCCTTGCCGGTATGGCGCGCATGCGCCAGAAGCTCGAGAATCTTGTGCGAATAATAGATCGGCGCCGGCATCAGATCGGGCGTCTCGCGGACGGCGTAGCCGAACATAATGCCCTGGTCGCCTGCGCCTTCGTCCTTGTTTCCGGCGGCGTCGACGCCCTGCGCGATGTCGACCGACTGCTCGTGCAGCAGCACTTCCACATTGGCGGTGTTCCAATGGAAGCCGCGCTGCTCATAGCCGATGGCGCGGATGGCGTTGCGGGCGATCTCGATGATGCGATCGAAAGGGATATGAGGGCCGCGCACTTCGCCGGCGATGACGACGCGGTTCGTGGTCGCGAGGGTCTCGGCGGCGACGCGAATGGCGTAGGGATCGATGCCCGCCCTCGGGCCCTCGCGGAAAAATTCGTCCACGATCTCGTCGGAAATGCGGTCGCAAACCTTGTCGGGATGGCCCTCGGAAACGGACTCGCTCGTGAAAAGATAATTCTTCCGGGTCACTTCGAAGCTCCGATGGCTGTGGAGGAAGCCGAATAGCTGTAGCTAACGCGCGTCATCTGCCAGCACGCGTTCGTTGCGTCAAGCCGTAACGCCGCAAGCGTTCGTTTTGGAGAACGCTTGCGCCGGGCGTCAGTCCGCCGCCGGCTCCGTCTGATCGGCGAGCGTCGTCACGAGATCGAGGACCCGCTTGCGCACTTTAGGATCTCGGATGCGGGCGAAGGCGCGGTTGAGGTGCAGGCCTTCCGCCGTTGAAAGGAAATCGACAACATATTGAGACGATGATTCGGCGAACCCCCCAGCCTGAGCTGGGACGCCCGTCGTCGGCGCGCCTTCGAAGAAGAAAGACGGCGGCACATTCAAAGTTTTCGAGATTTGCTGGAGGCGGCTCGCGCCGATGCGATTAGTGCCCTTCTCGTATTTCTGCACTTGCTGGAAGGTCAACCCCAGCGCTTCGCCAAGCTTCTCCTGACTCATTTTCATCAGGATGCGCTGCATACGCACACGGCTGCCGACGTGACGATCAATCGGATCTGGCGTCTTCTTCAACTTCGCGACCCCCTGTCCCGTTCTAGCCCAATCCGGATTGAACGCAAGCGCACATTACGGTTAGGTATATGAATTTCAACAAGAATTCGATCATTAAAGTGACCAGGAAGGGCTTTTCGCCGACGCGTCGCTGACTAAGCGCTCAAGCAATCTTTTTTCATATGCTCGCGACGTTTCGCGCCGGCGGGCGCCGCCAACTGAGAGAGAGCAATAAAATGGCGCGAAAATTGTTGCGGCGTCAGAGCTTGGACGCAAGCGGGTTCGCGCATCGCATCTTGCGGCAATCCTGTCAACGCGCGCAACATGCGACGCATATGGCATTCTAAAGAAAAACGATAAGACTCTAGCGGCGCCGAAAGCCCGCGATGGCGAACGCCATCGCCAGGCCGAGCAGGGCCGGAAAGGCGAATGCGCCGTATTTTGAGAAAAGCGTGGGCGCGGCCGCCTTGGGAAGACGGCCGTCGATGACGCCCTCCTCGCCGAGCGGCAGCGATTGCAGCACGCGTCCATAGGCGTCGATGATCGCGGAGACGCCCGTATTGGCGACTCGGATCATCGGCAAGCCTTCCTCGATCGTGCGCAGCCGCGCCTGGGCGAAGTGCTGATAGGGGCCGGTGGTGCGGCCGAACCAGCCGTCATTGGTCAGATTGAGGAGAAGCTGCGGGCGCTTTCCATCGACCTCCCGCGGCGCCGCCTCGCCGGGGAAGATCGCTTCGTAGCAGATGAGCGGCGCGATGGGCGGCAGGCCCGGCGCGTCGAGGCGGCGCGGGCCGGTCCCGCGATCCCAGATCCCTGGAACGAGATGATTGACGCCGAGCGGCCGCAACACGCCTTCGAGCGGCAGATATTCGCCGAAGGGGACGAGATGGACCTTGTCGTAGAAGGCGACGATCCTGTCGCCTTTCAGCGCTTCGATCGAATTGAAAATCCGGCCGCGCTTGCCCGCGCCGTCGCCCTCGACGCGCGCCGCGCCGGTGATGAGGATATTGCCCTTCAGCGCGCGCGCGATCGCGGCCAACGCCTGCGGCTCGCGCGAGATGACGTAGGGAAAAGCGGACTCGGGCCAGACGAGATGGGTGACGTCGGCGACGCCGGAATGGCCCGGCGCCGTCGCGCGGTCCGACAGCGCGAGATAATGGCGCAAGATTTCCGCGCCGTTCTCGGGGCGAAATTTCGCGTCCTGCGGCAGATTGGGCTGCATCAGGCGCAGCTTCACGCCATCGACATATTCCGTCTCGTTCGTTGCGAGGCGAAAGGCGCCGAAGGCCAGCATGGCGATGAAAAGCGCCGCCGCGACCCGCGTCGCGCCGGTCATGACGCCGCGCTGGCCGGGCCGGCGGTCGACGAGCGTCGCCGGCGCGGCGAAGATGACGATGGCGAGAATGTCGAGGCCGTAAAGGCCGACGAGCGAGCCCGTTTGCGCGAGCGGACCCGCCCCCGCGAGCGCCATGCCGAAATCATTCCAGGGGAAGCCCGTCAGAATATGGCCGCGCAGCCACTCCGCGGCGCCAAGCCCCGCCGCAAGCGCGAAGACGCGCGCGCCGCCCGACGACCACAGAAGACGCGCGATCGCGAAGCCAAGCGCCGGAAACAGCGCCAGGACCGCCGGCAGGCCGAACACCGCGAGGGGGAGCGCCCATGCGAATTGGTCGGCTTCCACCAGCATGGCCGCGCCGAGCCACCAGAGCCCCGCCAGAAAATAGCCGAAACCGAGCCACCACCCGGCGCCCGCCGCCGAAATAAGCGGCGCGACGCGAAAGCGCGACGCCTCCTTCGCGTCGGCGGCGCCGTCGATGAGCCAGACGGCGACGGTAAGCGGCGCGAACATCGCCGGGACGAATATTGAAGGGCGCGAGCGCCAGCGCGCCGGAAGCGCCGGCGACGAACGCGATCGCGCGCCGCGTCCAGCCGTCGGCGAGAATAATGCGTTGCGGCAGGGAGAGCAGCCCCGCGCCCGCGCCGGCGATTTCGGCAATTTGCGCCATGTGGACCTTGAAGCCCCCGCGAATCAGCCCGGCTGACTGTAATGCGATTCCGCGGGGGGCAAAGCCCGCGCTGCGTATGGCGCGCGCTAGAACGATCCTGCGCTAGGCGTGTCGGCGCGCGCGCGCGCGCAATTTACCGATGCGACGCGGATCGGCCTCGACGATCTCCAATTCATAGCCTTCGACCGGCGTCCCGATGATCTCGCCGCGCATCGGCACGCGTCCCGCCAGCCAGGCGACGAGGCCGCCGAGCGTCGTCACCTCGGCGGGCGTGTCCTCCAAGCGGAAATCGACGCCAAGGCGCAACGTCACTTCGTCGAGATCGGCGCGCCCGTCGATGATGAAATCGCCGTTTTCTAGCTCGACGAAGCCCGACTCGTCGATGACGTCATGTTCGTCCTCGATGTCGCCGACGATCATCTCCATGATGTCTTCGATCGTCACGAGGCCGTCGGTGCCGCCATATTCGTCGATGACGAGCGCGAGATGGGTGCGCGTCGCCTGCATGCGGATCAAGAGGTCGAGCGCCGGCATCGAGCGCGGCACGAACAGCACCGTCTTGAGCAGATTGGCTTCGGAGAGCGGCGTGTCGAAGTCGATCTTTTTCGTCTCGGACTTTTCGGCGTCCGTCGCGTCGTGTTTGTCGGCGCAACGCCCGATGAGAGTGACGAAATCGCGGATGTGGACCATGCCGCGCGGATCGTCGAGCGTGTCGACGTAAACCGGCAGGCGCGAATGGCCGGCGGCGCGAAATAGCTCCAGCGCCTCGCGCAGCGACGCGTCCATCGAAAGGGCGATAATGTCGGCGCGCGGGATCATCGCATCCTCGACGCGCATGTCATGCAGGCCGAGCACGTTTTTTAAGAGCGCGCGCTCATGCGGCGTCACGTCGCCGGCCGATTCCTCGAGCTTGTCCTCGATGTCCTCGCGCACCGAGAGCGACCCCAGACCCAAGAGACCGCGCAGGCGGTCGATGAGGCTTGGGCGCGATCCCTCGCCGGCGCGTCTTAATGGAACCGGATCGTCGGCGTTATCGGATCGCGTCGACATGCGTTTTGTTCAATTCGCTCCGCCCGCCGGCCCGTCCGCCGTTTCGGCGTAAGGGTCCGGAAATCCCAACGCCGCGGCGATCTTACGCTCCAGCGCCTCCATCGCCTCGGCCTCGGCGGCGGTTTCGTGATCATATCCGATCAGATGCAGAAATCCATGCGCGACCATGTGCGCCGCATGGTCGCGCAAAGCTTTGCCTTGCTCCCCGGCCTCGCGCGCGACCGTCTCATAGGCGACGACCACGTCGCCGAGCAAAGGCTTGGCCGCAAGAGCGCCAGGCGTCGGAAAAGACAGCACATTCGTCGGCTGGTCCTTGCCGCGCCACTGCGCGTTGAGCGCGCGGATCGCGGCGTCGTCGCAAAAGGTGACGCTGATCTCGCAGTCCGGCGCCAGGGCCGCGCCGCTGGCGGCGAGGCTTTGGCGCAGGCAGTCGCGGGTCAGCGCCTCGAGGCCAGCGACCGCCTCCCAAGCGGGCGCAGCGACATTGATGTCGATCTGCAAACTCATGCGCTGCGCGTTCATGCTTGAGCTTACGCTTCCTGGCGCGGTTGCTTGGCGCGCGCCGCGCGCTCATAGGCGCCGACGATCTGCCGCACGAGGTCGTGACGCACCACGTCGCCCTCCGAGAACTTCACGCGGCCGACACAGTCGAGGTCGGCGAGCAGGCCGACCGCTTCTGAAAGGCCGGATTTTTGCCCCGGCGGCAAGTCGGTTTGCGACGGATCGCCATTGACGATCATGCGCGAGCCCTCGCCCAGACGGGTGAGGAACATCTTCATCTGCATCGAGGTGGCGTTCTGCGCCTCGTCGAGCAGGATGCAGGCGCGGGTGAGCGTGCGTGCCGCGCATAAAGGCGAGCGGCGCCACTTCGATCATGCCGGTCTGCATGCCGCGCTCGACCATGCGCGCATCCATGAAATCATGCAGCGCGTCGTAGATCGGGCGCAGATAGGGATCGACCTTCTCGCGCATGTCGCCGGGCAGAAAGCCGAGGCGCTCGCCGGCTTCGACGGCGGGGCGCGACAGGATCAGCCGTTCGACGGCGCCTTGCTCCATGAGCTGCACCGCATGGCCGACGGCGAGCCAGGTCTTGCCGGTGCCGGCGGGGCCTTCGGCGAAGACCAGCTCATAACGCTTGAGCGCCCGCAAATACTGGTCCTGCGCCGCATTGCGGGCGCGCACGGGGCCGCGCTTGCGGGTGAGGACCTGTTCGAAGGCGCCGCGCGCCGGCTCTGAGTCTGGAAACAGACTGCGCTGACGCGCTGTCTCTTCGATCGCCCCGTCGACGTCGCCGAGCGTGATCGTCTGGCCCATTGCGACGCGCTCATAGAGCGCCTCCAGCACGCGGCGCGCGTGCTCGCAGGCCTCGCTCCTGCCTTTGAGCGTCACATGATTGCCGTTGGCGAAAGAGGCGACGCGCAGGCGCCGTTCGATCTTGGCGAGGTTCTGGTCGTAAAGGCCGAAGACCAGCGAGGCGTAACGATTGTTCTCGAAGGCGAGGGTGATTTCCGCTTCCTGCTCCGCCCCGTCCGGCGCCCGCGCTGCGAGCCGCGGGTCTTCGATCGTCGTCAAACCTGCGTCTCCTCGCTCATCAGCCGCCCCGCCAGAGAATTGGAGCCGGCGGCGACGATTTTCACGCGCGCTCTCTGCGCCAATATAATCCGTCGGGCCCTCGACATGCACAGCCTGCATATAGGGACTCTTGCCGGCGATCTGGCCCTCATGCCGGCCTGACTTTTCGAACAGCACGTCGATCTCGCGCCCGACCGTCGCCGCGTTGAAGGCCTGCCGCTGTTCTTCGAGCAGCGCCTGAAGCGCAGCGAGGCGCTCGCGCTTCACATCTTCGTCGATCTGGTCGTCGCGCTCGGCGCCGGGCGTGCCCGGGCGCGGCGAATATTTGAACGAAAAACTCGAAGCGAATCCGACCTGACGCGCGAGCGTCATCGTCGCTTCGAAATCGGCGTCGCTTTCGCCGGGGAAGCCGACGATGAAATCCGATGACATGGCGACATCCGGCCGCGCCTTGCGCAGCCTCTCGACGATGTCGAGATAATCGGCGCGCCGCATGCTTGCGGTTCATCGCCTTCAGCACGCGGTCGGAGCCCGATTGCACCGGCAGATGGACGTAAGGCATGAGTTTTGGAATCGCCTCATGCGCGTCAATCAACTCCTGCGTCATGTCGACCGGATGACTGGTCGTGTAGCGCAGACGTATGAGCCCGTCGATCCGCGCGAGACGATCGAGCAGGCGCGCAAGGCCCCATTCCCGGCCAGCTTCGCCCGCGCCGCGATAGGCGTTGACGTTCTGGCCGATGAGGGTGATCTCGCTGACGCCCGCGTCGACGAGACGCTGCGTCTCGGCGAGCACGTCGGCGACGCTGCGCGAAACCTCGGCGCCGCGCGTATAGGGCACCACGCAAAAGGAGCAGAATTTGTCGCAGCCTTCCTGCACGGTGACGAAGGCCGAGACGCCGCGCGCGCGGATTTGCGCGCGAGTAGGATTGGGCAGAGCGCGGAACTTGTCGTCGACCGCGAAGTCGGTGTCGGCGAGGCGCCGCCCGTCTTTCGCCTGTCGCAGCAGTTCGGGCAGGCGATGATAGCTCTGCGGGCCGACGACGAGATCGACGGCGCGCTGGCGCTTGAGCACTTCTTCGCCCTCCGCTTGGGCGACGCAGCCGGCGACGACGATTTTCATCTCGCGCCCTTGCGCGTCGCGTTCGCGTTTGGCGATCGCGAGCTTGCCGAGTTCGGAATAGATTTTCTCGGCCGCCTTTTCACGGATATGGCAGGTGTTGAGGATGACGAGATCGGCGTCGTCTTCGCTGTGCGTTTCGGCGTAGCCCTCGCGGCCGAGCAGGTCCGCCATGCGCGTCGCGTCATAGACATTCATCTGGCAGCCGTAGGACTTCACCAGAACCTTGGCTCGCACGCGCTCTGTGGGCGCGAGCCGCTCCTCTTCGTCCAACGCGTTCAAAACCTGCGTACTAATCTCTATCGCTCCGCCCTCGCAACTCGGCCGCCGTCGAGCCTGACGGGCGAAGTATAGGGCATTTAGGCCTCGTCCGGCTCGAAAAAATCATCCTGTTGCAGAGTTTTGGGCCTAAATTTCCAGCCGCAGATTGATGGCGGCGCGCCGTTCGCCATTGGCGCGCTGATAGTAATTCTCGCGTCGCCCGATCTCCTTGAAGCCTTCGCGGCCATAGAGCTTCAGCGCCGCCTCATTGTCGTCGGCGACTTCGAGAAACACCAGCCGGGCGCCGCCGCGCTCGAGATTTTCCAGATGTTTTTCCAGAATTTGCCGCCCGAGGCCCGCGCCGCGACGCGCCGGGTCCACCGCGAAGGTGAGGATTTCGGCGTCGGGCGGCGTCAGCCGCGAGAGGATGAAGCCGCCGAGCTCCCCCTTGCGGCCCTCCGCCACGGCCCCGTCGGCGATGATATGGGCGTCGGTGAGATAGCTCTCGAAGTCGATTTTCGACCAGCCGAAGGCGAAGGAGGCGCCATGCAGGCGCTCGCAGTCCTCGGCGCGCTCGGCGCCGATTGGTTGGACGACGAATGTCGGCTTCGCGAAGAAGGACGAAAGCAGGGTCATGACCGGCGCTTCAAGCCTCCGCCGGCGTGACGGCATAGGCGTCGACGGCAGACTCGCGGAGCGGCGCGGCCGGTTCGCCCGCATTCTGCCCGCTCGCGGCGGGCAGCGTCACGTCCGGCTCCTTGAGATAGAGCGGCCGGGCGGGAGCGGTTTCGGGCTGAGCGGCGAGGCCGAGCCGGGCGACGAAGACGATGTCGGGCGACGCCTGTTCCCCCACGATCTTGGCGGGAACGCCGCGGGCGCGCGCCTCTTTGGCGAGCAGCGGCGCGCCGGAGCCGATCAAGAGCAGCGGTCCGGCGCCGAGGGCGCGCAGCGCCTCGAGCGCGCCGGCGCGGCGCGGAGTCAGGAGTAAGCGGCCGTCGGCGCTGAAGGCGGCGATGTAGACCTTGCCGTGGCGCGCGTCGATCGCCGCCGCGACGACGCCTTCGAAGGGATCGAGAATGAGCGGCGCGGCGAGCGCGGCGAGCGTCGAGACGCCGACGATCTCCGCCTTGCAGGCCAGCGCGATGGCCTGTCCCGCCGCCAGACCGATGCGAATGCCGGTGAAGGAGCCGGGGCCGACCGCGACCGCGACGCGGTCGATGGAGGCGAAGCCGCCCTCGACCTTGCTCATGACGCGCTCGATGAGCGGCAGCAGCGCCTCCGCGTGGCCGCGCTCCATCGCGATGGTTTCGGCGGCGATGGGCTCTTCCGCGTCATGGTCGAGCACGCAGGCCGAAACGGCGGGCAGGGCGGTGTCAATCGCAAGGATTCGCATGATTCTGGATTATGACCGTTTTCGGGGCGCGATCAAATTAGCCCCCAAACGCGTCAAAACCATCACCGCGCCTATGCCGGTTCGACCGCCTTCACTTGCGGCAGAAAATGCTTGAGCAGATTTTCGATGCCGTGCCGCAGCGTCGCCGTCGACGACGGGCAACCGGAGCAGGCGCCTTTCATCGCGAGATAGACGACGCCGTCCCTAAAGCCGCGAAAGACGATATCGCCGCCGTCGCCGGCCACCGCCGGGCGCACGCGCGTTTCGATCAGCTCCTTGATCTGGGCGACGGTCTCCTCGTCGGCGGCGTCGTAGAATTCGCCGCCCGATTGCGCCGGCGCGGCGCCTTCCGTCATCAGCGGCGCGCCCGAGGCGAAATGCTCCATGATCGTGCCGAGAACGGCGGGCTTCAGATGCGCCCATTCGGCTTCATCCTTGGTCACCGAGACGAAGTCGGCGCCATACATCACCGCCTCGACGCCTTCGATCGAGAGCAGCGCCTGCGCCAGCGGCGCATTGGCGGCGGCGTCGAGCGAGCGGAATTCGATCGCGCCCTGGCCGAGCACATCCTGGCCGGGCAGGAATTTCAGCGTTGAGGGATTGGGCGTGGCTTCGGTCTGGATGAACATCATAAGCCTCCTGCGTCCGGTTCAAGGCCGGCGGGAAGAGCGCCAATTAGCATATATTCGGCGCTGGGGATAATTGCGAACATCCTTCATTTAGGCGCTTCCGCCGCACCCGTGTAGTCCTTCCAGCGCATCCGCCAGCGCCTCAGCGCGACAAGCGACCACACGGCCTCGACAAGGCCGAAGGGCCAGGCGCCTTGCAGAAAGCCGTAGACCGAGCCCAAGGCGCAGGAGGCGGCGAAGCCGAGCACGAACCAGTGGCTGCGCTCTTCCAATGCGTAAGTGAGCAGCATCGCGCTTACCGCGAAGAGCCCGAACCATGTCAGTGCGTCCATTCGATCACGCTTTCGCCGGCCCATTTGCACTGGCCCATTTGCATTTGCCATGCCGGCGCGAATCCAGCACTGTCAAGATATGGACGAAGCCGCGCTTCTTGCCGCCAACGCCGCTTATTATCAAGCCTTCGCCGCGCGCGATCTCGCCGCGATGAATGATTTGTGGGCGCAGGAAGGCGTCTCCTGCGTTCATCCGGGCTGGCCGGCGCTCATTGGCCGCATGGCGGTGCTCGCCTCCTATCGCGACATTTTCCGCAATTCCCAGCAGGAGGCCGTGACCGCGCGCGACGAGAAGGTTCTCATCGACGGCGAGGGCGGCCGCATCTTCTGCGTCGAGGAGGTCGGCGGCGGCCTGCTGCTTGCGACGAACTGGTTTCGCCTGATCGACGGCGCCTGGCGGTTGCTGCATCACCAGGCGAGCCCGCTCGCGCCGGCGCCCGCGCAGCGCGAGGAGAAGCGGTCGTTTCACTGAGGCCGACGAAGCAAGGCTACATATGGTCCTGGATTGCTTCGCTTCGCTCGCAATGACGGCGACGTCAAGACTCGGCGTTTTCCGCCTCTTTCTTTCGCGAGGACTTCTTCGGCTCCCTGCGCGGTCCCTCCACAAGCCGCACCACCACGCCCCACAGCGTGCGCACATCCTGTTCGGTGAGGCCCATGCGGTGGAACATGTTGCGCAGATTGCGCGACATCACCGGCTTCTTGGTGAGCGGACGGAAGAAGCCGCGCTTGTCGAGTTCGCTTTCGAGAAAATCGAAGAAGGCGAGCGTCATCTCGCGCGTCGCCGGCGGCGAGCGCTCTTCCACTTCGAAGGGAATCGCGTCGCCATGCGCGGCGCGAAACCATTCATAGCCGGTGAGCAGCACCGCCTGCGCGAGATTGAGCGAGGCGTAGGCCGGATTGACCGGAAAGGTCAGGATCGCGTCGGCGAGCGCGACATCGTCATTATCGAGGCCGGTGCGCTCCGGTCCGAACAACACGCCATGCTTTCTCGCCGGCCGCCATGCGCGCCGTCGTCGCCGGCATCGCTTGCGCTGGCGTCAGCACCGGCTTCATTTGTCCGCGGCCGCGCGCGGTGGCGGCGTAGACGAAAGAAAGATCTTCGATCGCCTCGCGCACGCTGTCGTAGAGCTTGGCGCCTTCGAGAAGATGCGTCGCGCCGGCGGCGGCGGCGTAGGCGCCCTTGCGATAGGCGCCGGTGCGCGGCCAGCCTTCGCGCGGGGAGACGAGGCGCAGGTCGGTCAGGCCGAAATTGGCCATCGCCCGCGCGCACATGCCGATATTGACGGCGAGCTGCGGCCGCACCAGCACGATCGCCGGCCCGCCCGAAAGCGCCGTCTTTGTGCGATCCGTTCCCGCTCCAACCAATTTGCCGCCCCTTGCGAAAGAGGCGGCAAATTAGGCTTAAACCGACGCGCGGGGAAAGGGGGGCGGGCGCGCCGCGCCGCCGGGGCTCCCGCAGGCAGCCAGTCGATGCGCCGCAATGCGTCATTGTTGCGCGGCGTTAAGTCGACGCGTTCGTGTGTTCTCCGCGCTGCGCCGCGGCGCCGGCTTTGCCTCGCACGGGCGCGGCGCTATAAGGCGCGCGCACAGCGAGGAGCGGTTCATGCGGAAGATCAAGGTTGCAAATCCTGTCGTCGAACTCGACGGCGACGAAATGACCCGCATCATCTGGGCCTTCATCAAGGAAAAGCTGATCCGGCCCTATCTCGACATCGATCTCATCTATTACGATCTCTCGATTGAGAATCGCGACGCGACCAACGATCAAGTGACGGTCGACGCGGCCTACGCCATAAAAGAGCATGGCGTCGGCGTGAAATGCGCCACCATCACGCCCGACGAAGCGCGGGTGAAGGAATTCCATCTTAAGGAAATGTGGAAGTCGCCGAACGGGACGATCCGCAACATTCTTGGCGGCGTCATCTTCCGCGAGCCGATCATCTGCAAGAACGTGCCGCGCCTCGTGCCCGGATGGACGCAGCCGATCATCATCGGCCGCCACGCCTACGGCGACCAGTATCGCGCCACCGACTTCAAGGTTCCAGGCAAGGGCCGTTTGACCATCAAATTCGAAGGCGCGGACGGAGAGGTGATCGAAAAGGAAGTGTTCAACTTCCCCGGCGCCGGCGTCGCCATGGCGATGTATAATTTGGACGAGTCCATCGGCGAGTTCGCGCGCGCGACTTTCAACTACGGGCTGACGCGAAAATTTCCCGTCTATCTCTCCACCAAGAACACCATTCTCAAGGCCTATGACGGGCGCTTCAAGGATTTGTTCCAGGAGATTTTCGACGCCGAGTTCAAATCGAAGTTTCAGGCGCTGGGGCTGACCTATGAGCATCGCCTCATCGACGACATGGTCGCTTCGGCGCTCAAATGGTCGGGCGGCTATATTTGGGCCTGCAAGAATTACGACGGCGACGTGCAGTCCGACACGGTGGCGCAGGGCTTCGGATCGCTCGGGCTGATGACCAGCGTGCTGATGACGCCCGACGGCAAGACGGTGGAGGCGGAAGCCGCGCATGGGACGGTGACCCGCCACTATCGCGAGCACCAGAAAGGCCATGAGACCTCGACCAATTCCATTGCTTCGATCTTCGCATGGACGCGCGCGCTCGCGCACCGCGGCAAGCTTGACGGCGACGAAGAGCTCCAGCGCTTTGCCCGCACGCTGGAGGAAGTCTGCGTCGCCACGGTCGAATCGGGCTACATGACCAAGGATCTGGCGCTGCTCGTCGGCTGCAATCAAAGGTGGCTGTCGACGACGGGTTTCCTTGACAAAATCGACGAAAATCTGCGCAAAGCGATGGGCTGAATCGGCGCTGCGACGGCGATTGTAAGTGTCATGCGTCGCGGCTATATAGGCGTCGCCTATGGGCCAATAGAGGATTCGCGAGAATGGCGGTGGATCTAGAAGAAACTTATAAGCCGTCTGAAGACGAACCCTTCATGAATGACCGGCAGCGCGAATATTTTCGAAGAAAGCTGCTGGTTTGGAAGGAAGACATTCTGCATGAGAGTCGCGAGACGCTCGCGGCTCTGCAAAACGAAAATGAAAATCATCCTGATCTCGCGGACCGAGCCTCGTCGGAGACGGATCGCGCGATCGAACTGCGCGCGCGCGACCGGCAGCGCAAGCTCATCGCCAAGATCGACGCGGCGCTGACGCGGCTCGACGACGGCACCTACGGCTATTGCGAGGAGACGGGCGAACCGATCTCGCTAAAGCGTCTCGACGCGCGGCCGATCGCGACCTTGTCGATCGAGGCGCAGGAACGTCACGAGCGGCGCGAGAAAGTCTATCGCGACGACTGAGTCGCATAGATGCGCGGATGCTAGAAGGGCGTCGCCGTCAGCGACGCCCTTTTTTATTCCTTGTCGCCTGGCCGGCCGAGAAGCCGCGCCATTTCAGCTTCGAGCGACTCCAACGGATCGACGTCGGCGGCGGGCGGCTTGGGCGCGGCCGCGGCGGCGCTGCGGGTTTCGGCGGCGCGGGCGGGGGCGCCGGCGGCGGCGCTGCGGGCCTTACAGGCGCTGGCGAGGGCGCCGGCGGCCTGGCGGGTTGCGGCGCCTCAGGCGGCTTGGGCGCGGCCGACGGCGGCGCGGCCTCGTCCTTTGGCGGCTGCGCCAGGCGCTGTTGCGCCCGGGCCAGGAAGGGCGGCGTCGGCGGTCGCGGCGGCGCCGGTCGGGGCGGCGGAGCCGCCGCCGGGCTGGAAACGCGCGGGCCTGCCGGCGGCGGCGCGGCGGCTGGGCCCGGCGCGGGCTTCGCGGGCGCCGGCGCGAAGAGATCGGGCGGCAGGTTCACGGGCGCGGGCTTGGGCGCCGGACCCGGCGGCGAAGCGGCTTCGGGTTGCTCGCGCGGCGGCGCGCCGCCGGGTCCGGTCGGCCAGTTCGCTGCGGCGGGCGGGGCGGGCCGTTGTTGCTCGACCGGGCGCCCGAGAACGCCTTCCACGCGATTGATCGTCCCCTCGACCAACACGTCGTTGGGCCCGCCGATCAGCAGCAGATGCTCTATGTTGTCCCGCCGCACGATGACGAGCTGACGTTCGCGATCGAGATCGAAAACGTCGACGACATCGAGGCGACGCGCTCGATTGCGCGGTCCAGGCGAGCGAATGCGGCGGCCGAACAAAAGCCGGAAAATATAGAGGACGAGCACCGCAGCGACGAGGAACGCGACGAGCGCCCCGAGAATCGGAAGCAGTTGTGTGAATTTATCTGGCATGAACAGATGGTCTCTCGTTCGAACGCGCGTGAACCTTGCCAAATTATCAGCTTTCCTGGCAAGCGCTGAAAAAAGGTTAATGAATGGTTAATGTATGGCGCGCGGCCGTTGCCATAACGCGTCGCGACCGCCATTGTTCGAGGTGATTCTGTGAGCGTCGGTTCAGCAATCAAAGAACGCGCCGGCGTCTTAACGGGCGTCTCGAACAGCAACAAGGCCTGGGTGGTTCAGGGATGACCGACAGGACGGGGTCGTCTGCAGTCGATCGGAGCGAGCGCCCCGCGAATGTCGGACTGGTGTTGGCGCTCGCGATCGCGGTCGTCGGCGCGCTTGCCGCCTATTATCTCGCGCCCTCGACCATGGCGCCGCGTTTCACCATCCTCGCGCTGGCGTTGTTTGGCGTCGCGGGGGTCTTCTTTCTTTTCGCCTATGCCGTCGGGCTGATCCAATTTTCGAACCGGATCGCGCGAAACGACGTGACCAAGCTGATTGCGGACACTTCCGGCGAAGGGCTGCTCGTCACCAAGGGCGAATCGCGAATCGTCTACGCCAACGAAGCCTATATGGCCCTGTGCGGGGCGCGGGACGCGTCCGGGCTTCAGGTCGTCGAGCGGCTGTTCTCCGGGCCGCCGGAAGTCTCGGAGGCGATCTACAGGCTGGCGCAGGCTGCGCGCTCGGGAACGGCGCATACGGAGGATTTGCGGCTCTCGCCGCCGCTGTCGGGGCAAGGCGCGGTCGGCTGGTATCGAATCCGCGTGCGGCCCCTGCCGACAATGGGCGGCCGCGCCTGCGTCTGGGCCGTCGCCGACGTGACGGCCGACCGACAGCGCCAGGAGAACGTCTTTCAGGAGCTTCAGCACGCGATCGACTTTCTCGATCACGCGCCGGCTGGCTTCTTCTCCGCCGGCCCGGACGGCGCCGTCTCCTACATGAACAAAACTCTCGCCGGCTGGCTCGGCTACGACCTCACGCAGGTCGGCTCGGGCGGCGCGACGCTCTCGTCGATCGTCGCCAACAACGGCGCGGCGCTGCTGGCGGCTGTGTCGGGCGGGCCGGGCGACGTGCGGACCGAGCAGATCGACCTTGACCTGCGCTGCCGCAACGGACGGTCGCTGCCGGTGCGCCTGTTGCATCAAGTCGCCTTCGGTCAGGACGGCGCCGCCGGCGCTTCGCGCACGCTGGTGCTCAACCGCGCCTCGGGCGAGCAGCCTGAAGAGGATTTGCGCGCCGCCGAAGTGCGATTCGCCCGCTTCTTCAACTCGACGCCGATGGCGATGGCGACTCTCGACGGCGAGGGCCGCGTGCTCTCCTCCAACGCCGCCTTCGCCAAGCTGTTGCCGGAGGCGCTCAAGGCCGGGCATGGCAAGGAGGGCGCGCCTTGGTCGGTGCTCGCGGGCCTTGGCGAACGCGACGGCGCGGCGTTGCGCAAGGCGATCGAGGACGCGATCGAAGGCAAGGGCGAGGTGCGCCCGATCAATGTCGTCTTCGAAGAAGGCGCCGGCGGCGTCCCGCGTTCGGCGCGATTCTTCGTGTCCTCGGCGGAGGACGCCGGCAAGAAGGGCGCGATGGTCTATGCGCTCGACACCACCGAACAGCGCAAGCTGCAGGAAGAATTCGCGCAGTCGCAGAAGATGAACGCGGTCGGCCAGCTCGCCGGCGGCATCGCGCATGACTTCAACAATATGCTCACGGCGATCATCGGCTATTCCGATCTGCTGCTGTCGACCCACCGGCCCACCGATCCGGCCTTCCGCGACATTCGCCAGATCAAGGAGACGGCCAATCGCGCCGCCGGCCTGACGCGCCAGCTCCTCGCCTTCTCCCGCCGCCAGACGCTGCGCCCGCAGGTGCTGCAGCTGGGCGACGCGCTTTCCGAAGTGCAGAATCTGCTGCGTCGCGTCGTCGGCGAAAAGAACGAACTCGAACTGCGTCTGGGCCGCGACCTCTGGTTCGTGAAAGCCGACATCACCCAGTTCGAGCAGGTCATCATCAACCTCGTCGTCAACGCCCGCGACGCCATGCCGGAATCGGGCGGACGCGTGCAGATCCGAACGCGCAACGTCAACAAGGCGGACTGCGCGCGCTTCAACGAGCCGCATTTGCCGGCGGCGGATTATGTGCTCGTCGAGGTCGAGGACAATGGCTCCGGCATTCCCGCCGACGTGCAGGAAAAAATCTTCGAGCCTTTTTTCACGACGAAGGAGGTCGGCAAGGGCACGGGCCTCGGGCTCTCCACCGTCTTCGGCATCGTCAAGCAGTCGGGCGGCTTCATCTTCGTCGACAGCGACGTGGGGCGCGGGCACGGTCTTCCGCATCTTCCTGCCGCGTTATGTGCCGGAGGAGAAGGAGGCGCCGCAGAAGGCCGACGCGCCGAAGGCCGCGGCGGATTACACCGGGCAGGGCGTCATTCTGCTCGTCGAGGACGAGGACGCGGTGCGCTCGATCGGCGCGCGGGCCTTGAGTTCGCGCGGCTTCACCGTGCTGGAGGCGACGACGGGCCTCGAGGCGCTTGAGGTCGTCGAGCGGGTCGACGGCAAGATCGATCTCATCGTCTCCGACGTGGTGATGCCGGAGATGGATGGCCCCGCCATGTTCGCCGAATTGCGCAAGCGCGGCGTCAAGGCGAAGGTGATCTTCGTCTCCGGCTATGCGGAGGAGGCCTTCGCCAAGAACCTGCCCGAAGGCGATTTCGGCTTCCTGGCGAAGCCCTTCTCGATCAAGCAGCTGATCGAGACGGTGAAGACGCATATGGGGTGAGCGGGCAGGGGCAAGCCTCGATCTTAAATCGCTCCCCGCTCCTTAAAGCGTCGGCGCGACCACCCGCACCCGGCGCTTGACGCCGTCCGGCCCGACGATTTCCCGATAGACCTCGGGGCCGGCGGCTGCGCCTTCGGGCAGGCCGGGGGGTCCGTGCAAAGCCTCCTCCGGAGTCTTCGCCGGCTCGGCCAGAGGCGGTGGGACGGGCGCCTGCGCCTTCTGCTTCTTGAGGCGCGGATCGCCCGGCGCGAGCGGGCGCGACAATTGCTCGGCCTGTTCGGCGGTGACGACCTGATCCTTTGCGTTGCGTTCAGCGATGATGCGCTCGGCGTCGGCGAGCGCCTCGGCCCAGGATTGGCCCGGCGGCTTGCAGCCGCAGGAGGGATCGTAGCTCTTCTGGAATTTGAACGCGTTGGGATGGTCCGAATAGGGCTGGCCGTCGATCGAGAGCGCGGAGTCGACGCCCTTCCACTGCGACTGCGTATAGAGCTTCACTTCGGCGTTGGGGCAGAGCGCCGCGCACAGCGAGGCGAGGTCGTCGAGATTGGCGCTGCGCGCCGAATAGCTCACCGGGAAAAAGCCGCCGTCGCAGCTTCGCACGCAGACCGCCACGGGCCCGCCGCGCGCCCTGCCGTCGGAAGGCTCAAGCGTCTCATCGGGGTCCGGCGGTCCAACGGGAATTTCGCGCAGCCCCGCTCCGTCCGGCGAGACGAGGCCGAACAGCTCCTCGAAGAAATTGCGCGGACGCGGCGCGCGCGCTTGCGTGAATTGCGGATTGCGGCACTCGGCGTCGTAGCGCGCCGAGAGCGCCTGCCGCTGGCCGCCGTCGTCCGCGCGCGCCCGCTCATGGGCGGCGATGGCGCCGGAGAGCTGGTTCAGACGGGCGTTGATCTGACCGCATTGGGCTGGAGGCGGATCGCCGAAAAACAGGAACTGTCCGCGATCGCATCCCATCGCATGGCCGCGGGCCGCGAGCCGGCTATATTCGCCGCGCTGATTGGCGGCGGCGGCCTGGTAGCGCGCGCCGGCGCCATCGGCGCTGGCGCGGGCGATTTGCGCGCGCAACTCCGTGCAATATTGGCTCTCGGCGCGCGCGGGCGCAGCGGCGAGCAGGCTCAGCGCCGCGGCGGCCGGCGCCAGCCGGCCCCACGTGAAACCGCCGATGATCGAAAAGCCGCTTATGGTTCTCGGCCCTCTCAGAATGCTGGCTCCTGACCGACCCGCAAGGAGCCGCGAAGCGGTGGACGGCGTTCGCGCGGCGCTTCGGCCTCATGCTGTCGCGGCGCGCGTCGAGCGGCGGCCGGACCGCGCCATATTGGCCGATTTACGCCGTGGATCAAACGCGAGCCGATTGTGGCGCGCATCATGTCGGCAACAAGGCGCGCCCCAGCCCGGGCCATGTGACAGTCGCGGCCGGGCGATTTATTTGCGCCGCACAGGGTCGAAGCTCTTCCCTTGAGGCGCTACTTCGCCCATATCGGCGGCGTCGCCTAGGAGGGCATCCCAATGAAGCGTTCCCATTTTTTGGCTCTGTTTTCGATGGTGTTTGCTGCCTCGCTCGGCGTCGCGCCGTCCTTTGCGCAGGGCGGGCCGGACCTGATCTTTCGCAAATCGGTCGACTTCAAACTGCTCACCCCCAACGACAAGCTCGCCACCTACGGCATCGACGACCCGATGATCGACGGCGTCGTCTGCTACTACACGGCGCATGAGAAGGGCGGCGTCGCCGGCATGTTCGGCGTGGCCGAGCAGACCTCGGAAATCTCGCTCGCCTGCCGGCAATATGGGCCGATCAAATTCAAGGAAAAATTCGGCCAGGGCGATACGGCCTTCAGCGAGCGCCGCTCCCTCCTGTTCAAGCGCATGCAAATCGTGCGCGGCTGCGATCCCAAGCGCAACGTCCTGGTCTATATGGTTTATTCCGACAAGCTCGTCGACGGCTCGCCCGAGAGTTCGACGTCGACCGTCGCGATCCAGCCCTGGGGCGGCCAGAACGAGATTCCGCAATGCGGAGAATTCGTGAAGCGTTAGGCCGCGCTATTCCGCGCAGGCGACGACCGCCGCGCCCGGCGTTCTCGACAGGGTGCGGCGTCTTTGAATCGATCGAGGCGGTGACGTCGTCGGCGCGTCCGAAAGCCTTCGCGGCGCCGTGGCCATGCGCCTCGCACCAGGAGTCGGCGACGATCTTGCCGCAATCCGACTTGTGCGTGAGGCATTCCAGCAGGCCGTAGCCGTCCTGATCGGAGATGACATAGGCCGCGTTCGAGCCGTGATCGGCCTGCGCGCCGGTGTGGTAAGCGGCGCTGATCAACAGGCCGGCGAGAAGCGGCGCCAGAATGCGCGGCCAGATCGACCCTTCATATTTCGACATGATGAACATCGCCCACGCCCCGCCCGACTAAATGCAGCCGAGCGAAACTGGTAGCGGCCCGCGGTAAACTATGCGTTAAGCCGCCGCATTTTCGCCTCAAATTGGGCGCCGCGCTTGACGCGGCGGCGGGCTTGAGCGCATGGTCGTCGCCATGACGCTTCGGTTCACCATTTGTCGCGAGACCATTATCAGCTAGCGATCGCGCTGGCCGGAGCCGTCACGTCTATCCAAACGACATGAAGCGACGCCCCGGCCGGCGGCCTTGCGGGGAGATTCATGTCGACGCCTGCGCTGAAAATCTACAACACGCTGACGCGGACGAAGGAGGAGTTCCGTCCGATCGATCCCGCCAATGTGCGCATGTACGTCTGCGGGCCGACGGTCTATGACTATGCCCATATCGGCAATGCGCGGCCGCTGATCGTCTTCGATGTTTTGTTTCGATTGCTGCGCCATCTCTATGGCGCGCGAGCATGTCACCTACGTTCGCAACATCACCGACGTCGACGACAAGATCAATGCGCGCGCCGCCGAGCGCGGCATTTCAATTCGCGAGCTGACCGAAGAGACCAACAAGGTCTTTCAGGAGGACGTGCGCGCGCTCGGCTGCCTCGAGCCGACCGTGCAGCCGCGCGCGACCGAACATATCGCGCAGATGATCGCGATCATCGAGAGACTGATCGCCTCTAGCCATGCCTATGCCGCCGACGGCCATGTGCTGTTCGATGTGCCGTCGATGAAGGACTACGGGCGCCTGTCGCGGCGTTCGCTCGACGAGATGATCGCCGGCGCGCGCGTCGATGTCGCGCCCTATAAGCGCGGCGATATGGATTTCGTGCTGTGGAAGCCCTCGAAAGAGAACGAACCCGGCTGGGACAGCCCGTGGGGCAGGGGACGGCCGGGCTGGCATATCGAATGTTCGGCGATGTCCTGGGCGCATCTTGGCGAGACCTTCGACATTCACGGCGGCGGCATCGATCTCGTCTTTCCGCATCACGAAAACGAGATCGCGCAGTCATGCTGCGCCTTCGGCCGCGAGGTGATGGCGAATTACTGGATGCATAACGGCTTCCTGCAGGTCGAGGGCGAGAAAATGTCCAAGAGCCTGGGGAATTTCGTGACGATCCATGAGTTGCTGCACACGGAGAAGTTTGGCGGGCGCAAGTGGCCGGGCGAAGTGCTGCGCCTCGCGATGCTGCGCACGCATTATCGCCAGCCGATCGATTGGACGGTGAAGGCGCTGGAGGAGGCGGAGACAGACTCTAGAGAGCGTGGTCGCGACGTCGAGGGGTCGAGCGAAATTGAGGCGACATCGGGCTTTGCCGCCTCGAGATTTATTGCGGCACTATGCTGACGATCTAAATACGCCGCGAGGCGATCAGCATGCCTCCACTGCGCTAATGAAGACAGGCCAGATGATCGCCTGCAGTCGCAGCTTCTCGACCTTGTCGTCGGGCTCATGGCTCAACACGTCATGTGTTGTTCGGCTATCGCGCAGATCAGTCTCGAATGCTCGATTGCATGATTCGAGCCGGACGAATCTGCAGAACATCGAAGAATCGGCGTTATCGCCGCTCGCAACGCCGCCCGCGCTTCAAAGAACTGGGCCGAGTCCGACCGCATCCGCGACGAACTCGCAGCGATGGGCATCGCGCTGAAGGACAATAAGGACGGCACGACGACATGGGAGGTGAAGCGGTGAGCGCGCTTTCCCCCACCCGGCGCGCTTCGCGCGCCACCCTCCCCGCAAGGGGGAGGGATGGGAACACGACGAACTCGACCTAACAATAAATCTCTCATGCAATTCGTAGCGCCAGTCGATATGCGTTTCATTGATGCAGGCTCCTCCCTCTCTATCAAGGGAAGGGCGGTTCGCGAAGCGAACCGGGTGGGGTGACCAGAAAGGCAAATCCAATGTCCAACGACGACTGGAAGAAGACGCTGCCGTTCAAGCGCCATTGGGCGGTCTATCTGCTGTTCAAGGTGCTCGTGCTGGCGCTGGCGGCCTTCATCGCCTGGCATCTGCTGCGCGCCTTCGAGATCGTCTGACGATGGCGCGCGGCGCATCCATGCCCGGCTTGCGGCCGTTTCTTCCCGCCGATGCGGCGACGCTCGCGGCGCTGTTTCGCGCGAGCATAGAGACGCTCGCCGCCGAGGATTACGACGAAGATCAGCGCGCCGCGTGGATGTCGGCGGCCGACGACGAAGCGGCTTTCGCCGCGCGTCTTGCAAACGCGCTTGCCATCGTCGCGCTTGTCGACGGCGAGATCGCGGGCTTCGCGTCGCTCAAGGACAACACAGATTTTCGACATGCTCTATGTGCGGCCGGACCTTGCGCGGCATGGCGTCGGGACCGCGCTTGCCGATGCGATCGAAAAGCTTGCCGGCGCGCGGGGAACGACGATGCTGAGCGTCGACGCCTCGGACGCCGCGCGCGACTTCTTCGCTGCGCGCGGCTATGTCGGAAGAAGCCGCAACACGACAACGATCGCCGGCCAGTGGCTCGGCAATACGACCATGACGAAGGAACTGACGGCGCCCGCCGCCGGGAGCGCGCATTGATGAGCAAGGAACGGCTGACGCTTTACGACACGACGCTGCGCGACGGCGCGCAGACGACGGGGGTCGATTTCTCGCTCGACGACAAGCGACAGATCGCGGCCATGCTCGACGATCTCGGGATCGACTATATCGAGGGCGGCTATCCCGGCGCCAATCCCTCAGGATACTGAATTCTTCGCGAACCGCCCGAAGCTGCGCGCGCGCTTCGTCGCCTTCGGCATGACGCGCCGGCAGGGCCGCTCGGTCGACAACGATCCGGGCGTGGCGGCGCTGCTTGGATAGCGCGGCTGACGCCGTGACCTTCGTCGCCAAGAGCTGGGATTTCCAGGTCCGCATCGCCTTACGTTCAACGGAAGAGGACAATCTCGAGAGCGTTACGCAATCCGTAAAGACCGCCGTCGCGCGCGGCAAGGAGGCGGCGGTCGATTGCGAGCATTTCTTCGACGGCTATAAGGCGAATCCTTCTTACGCGCTGGCCTGCGCCAAGGCCGCTTTTGACGCCGGCGCGCGCTGGATCGTTTTATGCGATACGAATGGCGGAACTCTGCCGCACGAAGTGGAGCGTATCGTTACGGATGTCGTCAAACATATCCCCGGCGACCGCGTCGGCGTGCATTGTCACGACGATACGGGCCAGGCGGTGGCGAATTCGCTCGCCGCCGTGCGCGCGGGCGCGCGGCAGATCCAGGGAACGCTGAATGGCTTGGGCGAGCGCTGCGGCAACGCCAATCTCACGACGATCATCCCGACGCTGTTGCTGAAGCCCGAATTCGCCGAGCGTTTCGAGATCGGCGTGACGCGCGAAAAGCTGACGCATCTCACGCGCGTCAGCCATGCGCTCGACGAATTGCTCAATCGCGCGCCCAACCGCCACGCGCCCTATGTCGGCGCCAGCGCCTTCGCGACCAAGGCCGGCATTCACGCCTCGGCCGTGCTGACCGATCCGCGCACCTATGAGCATGTCACGCCGGAGTCCGTCGGCAATATGCGGCGCGTGCTGGTCTCGGATCAGGCAGGACGCTCCAATATCGTCTCGGAGCTTGCGCGGCTCGGGGTCGCGCTCGACAAGGACGATCCGCGCCTCGCGCGCCTGCTCGACGAAGTGAAGGAGAAGGAGGCGCAGGGTTACGCCTATGAAGGCGCCGACGCGTCTTTCTTTCTGCTCGCCAGGCGCATTCTGGGCGAGGCGCCGCATTTTTTCGACATTGAGCGCTATAGCGTTGCCGTGGATCGGCGTTTCGCGAGGAACGGCGGTTTCGAGGACCAAGGCGCTGAAGCGATCGTCAAGATCAATGTGCATGGCGAGAGCCGCATTTCGGCCGCCGAAGGCAATGGGCCGATCAATGCGCTTGACCTCGCCCTGCGCAAGGATCTTGGCGCCTATCAGCGCTTCATCGAGGATGTGCGGCTGGTGGATTACCGCGTGCGCGTCTTCCAGGGCGGCACCGACGCGGTGACGCGCGTGCTTGTCGAATGCGCTGACGCGCAAGGCGAGCGCTGGTCGACGGTCGGCGTCTCGGCGAATGTCATCGACGCCTCCTTCGAGGCGCTGGTCGACGCGATCAACTACAAGCTGCTGAAGTCTGGCGCGCGCTAAAGCCGCTCCGTGATCGCCGTCTCGCTCACCTCTGGAGCATGGCGCACCGCGGCGAGGATCATTGGCAGAATGTCCTCGACGCGTTCGGCGACGAGATAGCGCACGTCATAACCCTCGCGGATGAACTCGGCGTTATGCATATGAGCGAGGAGCGACAGCAGCGGGCGCCAGAAGCCGGCGATGTCGGCGATGACGAGCGGCTTGGTGTGCCGACCGAGCTGAATCCAGGTGAGCTGCTCGGTCAATTCCTCCAGCGTGCCGATCCCGCCCGGCAGCGCCACGAAGGCGTCGGAGCGCTCGAACATCATGCGCTTTCGCGTATGCATGTGGTCTACAATGATGAGTTCTGTCAGGCCTTCTAAGGGAGTCTCTCGTTCGCCGAGAAAATTGGGAATGATGCCCGTCACGCGGCCGCCCGCGGCAAGCGTCGCCTGCGCCAAAGTTCCCATCAGACCGTTGGAGCCCCCGCCGAAAATAAGGCCGACGCCGGCATGCGCCAAGGCGGCGCCGAAAGCTCGCGCGGCCGCGGCGTAGCGCGGATCGGCGCCCGTCGACGAGCCGCAATAGACGCAGATATTTCTAATCTCTCGCATTTGCTTTCTCTTACAGCGCCCTTGCCGCGCTTTTCGCGTAAAGCCGCGCGCGCGGTCAAGCGGGGTGCGCATCCTTCCTAAACATCATATATGACGCGAAGCGCCTCGCGGAGGCGCAACCTTCAACCGGACCCATAATGCTCAGAATTGATCAAAGCGAATCGAGCGACCCGCATGCGCCCGATTTCGTGGATGCGCCTTTGGACGAGCCCGCTGACGCGCCTTTGTCCGAATCGTCGCTGCTCAAGACGATCCGTCATTTGTGGCCCTATATCTGGCCGCGCGGGCGGCGCGATCTCGAATTGCGCGTCGCGCTCGTTTTCGCGCTGCTTGTCGTCAGCAAGCTCTTCAATGCGGCGACGCCTTACGCCTTCAAATGGGCGACGGACGCGCTTGCGGAAGGCGGCGCCGGAGCCGTAGCGGCGGTCGGCATGGGCGCGGTCGGATTCACGCTGTTGATGGGCGCGATCCGCATCGTCGCCGTCATCCTGATGCAGACGCGCGACGCGATTTTCGCCGCCGTCGCCATGCACGCCGTGCGCCGGCTCGCGACCGATCTCTTCGTTCACATGCATGAGCTGTCCTTGCGCTTCCATATCGGCCGCAAGACCGGCGGATTGACTCGCGTGTTGGAGCGTGGCCGCAACGGCATCGAGACGCTGTCGCGGCTGATTATGTCCACGGGCGCGCCGACGCTGCTCGAAATGGCGCTGGTGATGGCCGTCTTTCTCTATCAGTTCGACTGGCGCTATGGCCTCGTGCTTCTTGCCACGCTGGGCGGCTATTTTCTCTATACGGGGCTTGCGACCAATTGGCGCATCGCGATACGCCGCCAAATGAATGACAGCGACACCGACGCCAATCAGAAGGCGATCGACAGCCTGTTGAACTATGAGACGGTGAAATATTTCGGCGCCGAGAAGCGGGAGGCTGAGCGCTACGACAAATCGATGATCCATTATGAAGACGCGAGCACGCGTTCTTATGTGTCGCTCGCCGTGCTCAACGCCGGCCAGACGGTGATCTATATCATCGGCGTCACGGTCATGATGGTGATGTGCGTTTACGGCATCCGAGAAGGACGCAACACGGTCGGCGATTTCGTGCTGATCAACGCCACCATGATTCAACTGTCGCAGCCGTTGAATTTCATGGGCACTTTCTATCGCGAGGTGCGGCAGGCGATCATCGACATCGAGACGATGTTCTCCATTCTTTCGCAAAGTCCGGAGATTTCGGATAGACCCGGCGCGTCGGCGCTCAATGTGCGCGAGGGGCGGATCGTTTTCGACAACGTCTATTTTCATTACGAGCCGGAGCGCCCGATTCTCAAGGGCGTGAGTTTCGAAGCGGCGCCCGGCAAGACGATCGCGATCGTCGGCCCCTCCGGCGCCGGCAAATCGACGATCTCGCGGCTGATGTTCCGCTTCTATGAGCCGCAGGGCGGGCGCATCACCATCGACGGACAGAATATTCTCGACGTGACGCAGGAAAGCCTGCGCGCGGCGATCGGCATGGTGCCGCAGGATACGGTGCTGTTCAACGATTCGATCGGCTACAACATCCGCTACGGACGCTGGGACGCTGGCGACGAAGAGGTGCGCGAAGCGGCGCGCTTGGCGCAGATCGACCGTTTCATCGAGAGCGTGCCGGGCGCCTATGGCGCGCAGGTCGGCGAGCGCGGCCTCAAGCTCTCGGGCGGCGAGAAGCAGCGCGTCGCCATCGCCCGCACGATTCTGAAAGGTCCGCCGATTCTCATTCTCGACGAGGCGACCTCGGCGCTCGACAGTTTCACCGAGCATGAGATTCAGGAGGCGCTGCGGCGCGTCGCCAAGGGTCGCACGACGCTTGTCATCGCGCATCGCCTGTCGACGATCGTCGACGCCGACGAAATCCTGTTCCTCGATCACGGCCGCATCACGGAGCGGGGGACGCATAAGGAATTGCTGGCGCTGGGCGGCCACTATGCCGGCATGTGGAATCGCCAGCGCGAAGCGGCGGAGGCGCGAGCGAAGCTGTTGGAGGCGGAGCGCGAAGAGGCAGTCGAAAAGGCCGAGTAGGGGGCGTAGCGTCTTCTCCTTTAGGAGGAGAAAATTTCGCGCTCTGCCGGTTAGAGCAGTTTGGCGAATTCACGCCGCTCTTTGGCGAAAAACCTTCATTGTCAGGGCGCCACTTCGGCGGCACTCTTATCAGTTGGCGCATCCATAGGCGTGGCGGCTGTGTATGGCTGAAGGGCGGGTTGTCGCCATGCCCGGAGGGTCCCATGACGAGGAAGCTCCTTCTCGTCCCGCTTATCGCAGCCGCCTGCCTGGAGGCGCGCGCCGCCGAGGCGCAGATCAGGGCGGAGCATCCGCGCCATTGCGTGATGAGCGTCGGCCCGACGCAAATGATGTTCAGCGCCTTTCAGGAGCAAAAGACCGACGAGATATTTTGCCATCATGTGCCGACTCTCGGCCCGACGATGATCATTCTCGATGCGCGGCAGGTCGAGCTGCGCGACATGAATATAGAAATCCGCGTGCTGCGAAACGTCGGGCAGAAGGACTGGCGCGACGATCTGGACGCCAACACCGTCGCGGTTTTGCCGCCAAAGAAATATCTGGCGGACAAGAGCACGGCGAGCTTCACGCATAATTTCGTCAGCGACGGCGATTATATCGCGCTCGTAAAGGCGACGAGCGATGACGGCTCCAAGGAATATGTCGGGCAGTATGACTTCTCGGTGGGTGAGACCGCGGAGTGGTATGTCGCATTTGGGCTGCTTTCGCTTGTCGGCGCCGGCGCCGCGCTGGGTATGTGGCGGCGCGGGCGCAGCGCGCCGCAACCAAAGGCCAGGAAGCACGGCAAGCTGTCGCCGTCAGCCTTTCGACAATCGCCTTAGATTGCGATTGACCCGCTTCTTGTAGGCGGCGAGGGCGCGCCCAGGCGCGCGGTGCGGCTGTCCGGTTGCGACGCTCATCGCGGCCTCCATACCGGCCTCGGCGGCCGCTTCGAACTTTTCGCGCACCATCAGCTTGCTTTCGCGTTCGCCATGAGCGCCGCCCATCGCGATCTTCATCAGGCGTAGGCCGATGACCTGATTGGCGGCAAGCCCCAATTTCATCGTCTCGGAGAAGAGCTTGGTCATTCCGCCTCGTCGCTTGCGCATCGCCTGTCCTCTCAGTTCATCGCCGAGCGCAGCCCAAGGCGTTCGACAAATGGATCAAAGTCCTTGTCGCTATATAAGAGCGGCAGATCGCTTTCGATGCAGCGGGTAGCGATAATGGTGTCGATGGTTTTCCGGGGCGTGACGCCGAGCGCGCGCAGCGCCCGGAAGTTCTTGGCGGCGCGCACGGCGATATGCCTGCCGCCAAGTTCTATGATCGTAAGCGCGGTCAGGAGTTTCTGAGCGCTGTTGAAGTCGCGGTCGCTATCGAAGCCTTGAAGCACCTCGGTCAGAATCAAATCGCCTGTCGCGATCAGCTCGTCGCCGAGCAGCGCATCCAGACGGTCGGTCTGCGGCGTCGCGGCTCCGCGGAAATAGTCGATCCAGACGCTGGAATCCACTAGGATCATTTATCCGTCCGCATAGCGTCGAGATCGCCGCGCCAGTCGAGCTTGCCGCGCAAGCTTCGGATTTGTTGCTGCCGTTGAAGCCGCAGCAGCGTCCGCAATGCGAGCTCGACGGCCTCTTTCTTGGTTTTCAGGCCGGTCGCTCGCAAAGCGTCCTGCATGAGTTTGTCGTCGATGACAATATTGGTGCGCATGTGTATGAAACTCCATTTCAATACACATAATATGCCGGCGCGGCGCAGCCTTCAAGAGCCTTTCGCGCCCGCTTCCATCTCGCGCGGGCCGGCCCCATATTGCCGCCATGGCTAAGACTCCGAAAGATCCAGCCCGGCCGACCCGCGCCAAGGCGGCAAAGCCCGAGGTCGCGCCGCTCGCGCCGCATCTCGCGCAACTGCTCAACCCGGCGCTCGCGCCCGGTTTCGGCGAAGCGCCGCAGGCGGCCTATGACGCTTCGTCCATCAAAGGCCTCGACGAGGAGGACATCGAAAAATACGCGCTCGGCGAAGGCTTTCACGCGGGCGGCGGCGTGGAGGCGACGGCCGACAGCCTGGCGCAACTGCTGCGGCTGGGCGATCCGAACATCCGCGGCCAAAAGCCCTGGACGCCGCATCGCCCGGAGCGTCCCCCCAAATCCGAAGGCGGCGTCAAATTCGAGCTTGTCTCGGATTATACGCCCAAGGGCGATCAGCCGGCGGCGATCGAGGAACTGGTGAAGGGCGTCGCGGCGCAGGAGCGCGATCAGGTGCTGCTCGGCGTCACCGGCTCCGGCAAGACCTACACCATGGCGCAGGTCATCGAGCGCACGCAGCGCCCCGCGCTGATTCTGGCGCCGAACAAGACGCTCGCCGCGCAGCTTTATGGCGAGTTCAAGAGCTTCTTTCCCAACAACGCCGTCGAATATTTCGTCTCCTATTACGACTATTACCAGCCCGAGGCCTATGTGCCGCGCTCGGACACATACATCGAGAAAGAATCCTCGGTGAACGAGCAGATCGACCGCATGCGTCACGCCGCGACGCGCGCGCTCTTGGAGCGCGACGACGTCATCATCGTCGCGTCCGTCTCTTGCATTTACGGCATCGGCTCGGTCGAGACCTATACGGCGATGACCTTCTCGGTCTCGCTCGGCGAGAAGCTGGAGCAGCGCCAGCTCGTCACCGACCTCGTCGCGCTGCATTACCGCCGCACCGGCGCCGACTTTACGCGCGGCACATTTCGGGTGCGCGGCGATACGGTCGACATTTTCCCGGCGCATTATGAGGATCGCGCCTGGCGCGTCAGCTTCTTCGGCGACGAGGTGGAGTCGATTTCCGAATTCGATCCGCTCACCGGCAAGAAGACCGTCGATCTCGAATTCGTGAAGGTCTACGCCAATTCGCATTACGTCACGCCGCGCCCGACGCTGCTGCAGTCGATCAAGGCGATCAAGGACGAGCTGCGCGCGAGACTTGATGAACTCAATCGCTCGGGGCGCCTGGTCGAAGCGCAGCGTCTGGAGCAGCGCACGCGCTTCGATCTCGAAATGATGGAGGCGACCGGCTCCTGCGCGGGCGTCGAGAATTATTCACGCTATCTCACCGGCCGTCGGCCGGGCGAGCCGCCGCCGACCTTGTTCGAATATTTGCCGGACAATGCGCTGGTCTTCGCGGACGAGAGCCATGTTTCGATTCCGCAAATCGGCGCCATGTATAAGGGCGACTTCCGCCGTAAGGCGACGCTCGCGGAATATGGCTTCCGTCTTCCGTCCTGCATGGACAATCGGCCCTTACGCTTCGAGGAATGGGACGCGATGCGGCCGCAGACGGTGAGCGTCTCGGCGACGCCAGGCAATTGGGAGCTCAATCAGACCGGCGGCGTCTTCGTCGAGCAGGTCATCCGGCCGACGGGGCTGATCGACCCGCCGGTCGAGGTGCGCCCGGCGCGCGCGCAGGTCGACGATCTCCTGGATGAAGCGCGCGCCACGGCGCAGATCGGCTATCGCACGCTCGTGACCGTGCTGACCAAGCGCATGGCGGAAGACCTCACCGAATATCTGCACGAGAATGGCGTGCGCGTGCGCTACATGCATTCGGACATCGACACGATCGAGCGCATCGAGATCATCCGCGATCTGCGGCTCGGCGCCTTCGACGTGCTGGTCGGCATCAATCTGCTGCGCGAAGGACTCGACATCCCCGAATGCGGCCTCGTCGCGATCCTCGACGCCGACAAGGAAGGCTTTCTGCGCTCCGAGACCTCGCTCGTGCAGACCATCGGCCGCGCCGCGCGCAATGTCGACGGCCGCGTGATTTTATACGCCGATCAGATCACCGGCTCGATGAAGCGCGCGATGGACGAGACCAATCGCCGCCGCGCCAAGCAGGAAGCCTATAACCGCGAGAACAACATCACGCCGGCGTCGATCAAACGCGGCATCGCCGACATTCTCGGCAGCGTCGCCGAGCAGGATCATGTGACGGTCGACACCGGCTACGACATCGCGCCCGGGCATAATCTCGCGGCGACGATCGCCGATCTCGAAAAGCGCATGAAGGCGGCGGCGGCCGATCTCGCCTTCGAAGAGGCGGCGCGAATGCGCGATGAAATCCAGCGGCTGCAACGCGCCGAATTGCTCGCCGAGGCGAGCCCGCAATTTCGTGCGTCCTTTGGGCGGGGAGGGCGCGGCGCCATACGCCGCGACGAAGAGGAAAAGCTCGCCACCCGCGCGCATAAACCGACGGACGCCGACATGGGGCCGCATAATTTCGGCGGCGGCGAAGCGCGGCCCCTGGGTCGGCTCATGCCGCCGCCGCGCGTCTCGCCACGCTCTTCGGGCGGCAGGCCCGGCACGCGCACGGTGAAGGGCAAGCCGAAGTGACGACGCTTTTTCCTTCTCCCGCTGGCGGGAGAAGGTGGCCCTCGCGTCAGCAAGGGTCGGATGAGGGTGTGAAACAGTTACGGCGCCAAAATTCTCGCCCGCTTCGCGCCTGCGGAACCGAAGCGGGTGCTGTGAAGCGCCCCAACTCCCCGGTTCACAAATCCCTCATTCTCGACTAGGGTCCGCGCCGAGTTCGCTCTCCCGACCGGGGCAGCGGGTTTTTCGCTTTGACGCGCTATCTTCGCCGCACGGACAAGCGCTCCCGGCGGAAAGCGCCCTATAAGGAACCACATGGCCAAGGAAGAACTGCTCGAATTTCCCGGCGTCGTGACCGAACTGCTGCCCAGCGCGATGTTTCGCGTCAAGCTTGAGAACGAACACGAGATCATCGCTCACACCGCCGGCAAAATGCGCAAAAACCGCATTCGCGTGTTGACTGGCGACAAAGTGCTCGTCGAAATGACGCCCTATGATTTGACGAAGGGTCGTATAACATATCGTTTCCGGTAATTTCCTTTTGGCGGAGCGACATTCTTGACAGCCAATCCCGCAATCGCCCGTCCCAAGCTCGTTCTGGCCTCCGCCTCGCCGAGGCGCCTGGCGCTCTTGCAGCAGGCCGGGCTGGAGGCCGACGCGCTGCTGCCAGCCGATATCGACGAAACGCCGCAGCGGGGCGAATCGCCGCGCGCCTATGCGATTCGCATCGCGAGCGAGAAGGCCGCCGCCGCCGCCAAGATCCGCCCCGCGCATGCGGAGCTGAAGGAATCCTATCTCATCGCCGCCGACACTGTCGTCGCGGTCGGACGGCGCATTCTGCCCAAAGCCGAGACCACGGAAGAGGCGGAGGAGTGCCTGCAATTGCTCTCGGGGCGCCAGCACCGCGTCTATTCGGCGGTGAGCCTGATCACGCCGCGCGGCTTTGAGCGTAAGCGGCTCGTCGAGGCGCGTCTGCGCTTCAAGCGCCTGAGTTCGACGGAGATCGAAGCCTATCTCGCCACAGGCGAATGGCGCGGCAAAGCGGGCGGCTACGCCATTCAGGGACGCGCCGGGGCGTTTCTGGTGAAGCTCGTGGGCTCTTACACGGCGGTCGTCGGCTTGCCGCTTTACGAGACCGTGTCGCTGCTGGCCGGCGAGGGATATCCGGTGCTCGCGCCGTGGTTCGCGATGGCGTGAGGCTTACGGCCCAACATATCGCCGCGCGTAACGCCCGCCGAGGCGGGTGAGGATTTCATAGCCGATGGTGCCGGCCCGCGCCGCCAATTCCTCGATGCGGATCGAGTCGCCGAGCAGTTCGACCCATTGGCCGCGCTGCACGGCCGCTCGCGGGGCGTCGGTGACGTCGAGCACGATATAATCCATCGATACGCGCCCGACGAAGGGACAACGCGCGCCGCCGACCACCGCTTCGCCGGCGGGTTTTGCTTCGCCCGCCGTCGCCGAGACCGGCACGCCGTCGGCGTAGCCGACGCCGATCGTGGCGACGCGGGAGGGACGCGGCGCGGCCCACAGCCCGTCATAGCCGACGCGCGCGCCGGGCTCGATCTCGCGCACCGCGAGGATGCGGGCCTGCAGTCGCGCCGCCGGGCGCATCGGACTTTCGGCATAGGGGGTCGGATTGCCGCCATAGAGCGCGTAGCCGGGGCGAATGAGATCGAAATGCGGGCGCTGCGGCAGGAAGACGGCGGAAGAATTGGCCATCGACGCGGCCACGTTGTGAAAGCGCCCGCGCGCATCGAGGAAGGCTTCGATCTGCCGGGCGTTGCAGGCCGCGTCTCGCAGTTGCGAACTGACGAAATGGCTCATCACCAGCGTCGGCGCGATGTCGCGGGCGCGCTCGACGGCCTCCGCCGCCTCGCAAAGCGGGAGGCCGAGACGGTTCATGCCTGTGTCGAAATGGATGGCCGCTTCTAGCTTGCGTCCCAATGCGCGGCCCGTCGCCGCCCATTCGTCAATTTCGCAGAGCGAACTCAGCGCCGGCAGCAGATTGGCGGCGATGAGGCGCGACGCCGCGCCGGGGACGAGCCCGTCGAGCACATAAATCGTCGAATCAGGCGTCAACGCGCGCGCCGCCTCGCCCTCGATGACATTGGCGACGAAAAAGGTCCGGCAGCCGGCGGAGAGCAGGGCGCGCATGACCGGCGCGAGGCCGAGGCCATAGGCGTCGGCCTTCACCACGGCGCCGCATTCGGCCTCGCCGCAAAGCTGCGCCATCGTGCGCCAATTGTCGGCGATCGCGGCAAGATCGACGGTCAGCACGCCGGTTTCGGCCGGGTCCGTGCGATCGGTCCGGGGCCGCAGGCGCGTGGCGGGTTCAATGATTCCCATATCGACGCCATCTTAGCCCGCAAAAGGCGGCGTTCCGATGGCGGAGCCATTTTGGGATTAACCGGGCGCCGGCAGCAGGCTTTCGAATTTCGCCCGCACCTCCGCCGGCAGTCGCCGGGCGCGGCCGTTTTCCACGCAAACGACCTTCACGGTCGCGGCCACCAGCAGTTCTTCTTCGCGCAGAACGCGCTGATCGAGCGTGAGCGAGGCGCCGCCCAGCTCCATCGCGCGGGTCTCGACGGTCAGCAGATCGTCCATCGTCGCAGGGCGCTTGAAGTCGATGTCCATCGCCCGCACGACGAAGAAAATCGGCGTCCCGGCGGCGCCCTCCAGCAGCGCGCGCTGATGCAGGCCGAGCGCGCGCAGCAGTTCCGTGCGTCCGCGCTCCATGAAGCGCAGATGCGACGCGTGATAGACGAGGCCGGAAAAATCCGTGTCCTCGTAATAGACGCGGATGGCGAGGCGGTGGGGGATTCTAGCTGTCGTCATCTATGCTCGACTAGGCTCAAGTGGCGAGCGCGCCGGATTGTCGTCGAATGTTCGTTGGGCGGTTTTCTTTGGGAATGTCGCAGGCGCCGCGTCCCGACCGTCGCCAGTTCTTGATCCGAGGCACGAAAGTCGCATCTATGGGGTTGCGCCACGGGCCGCTCGCCGAAGAGGGGCGTCGCCCGCGCCGCGGGGGAAACGATCCGCAATCTTAGACGAGGAGGTCTGACATGTCTTTCCAGATTGGCGATACCGCGCCGGATTTCGAGGCCGAAACCACGCAGGGACGCATCAAATTCCACGATTGGATCGGCGACTCCTGGTGCATTTTGTTCTCGCATCCCAAGGACTTCACGCCGGTCTGCACGACCGAACTCGGCTACATGGCCAAACTCGAGCCGGAATTTAAGCGACGCAACGTCAAGGTCATCGGCTTGAGCGTCGATCCCGTTGACAATCATGCGAAATGGTCGCTCGACATTGCGGAGACGCAGGGCGCTACGCCGAATTACCCGATGATCGGCGACACGGACCTTCGCATTTCCAAGCTTTACGGAATGTTGCCGGCGAGCGCCTCGGGCGACGCCAGCGCCAGAACGCCGGCGGACAATCAAACCGTGCGTAATGTGTTCGTTATCGGACCAGACAAAAAAATCAAACTCATCATTGTCTATCCCATGACGACGGGCCGCAATTTCGACGAGGTCCTGCGCGTGATCGACTCGCTGCAGCTCACCGCCAAACACAGGGTGGCGACGCCGGTGAACTGGAAACAGGGCGAGGATGTCATCATCGCGGGCTCGGTTTCCGACGAAGAGGCGAAAAAAATCTATCCCGATGGTTGGAAGGCGCCGAGGCCTTATCTGCGCATCGTCCCACAGCCCAAGTAAGGTAGGCTCAGGCGCGGGTCGGCAGGGAGCACGCGCATGATTTTTCGCCAATTGTTCGACAGCGTGTCCTGCACCTACAGCTATCTTCTCGCCGGCGGACGCGGCGGCGAGGCGCTGATTATCGATCCGGTGTTCGACAAGGTCGATCGTTATCTTCAGTTGATGCGCGAACTCGACGTGAGATTGGTCAAGGCTGTCGATACGCACACGCACGCCGACCATATCACGGGGCTCGGCGCGCTTCGTGACCGCACGCATTGCATAACGGTGATGGGGGAGCAAAGCAGCGCCGATGTCGTTTCGATGCGCGTCTCCGACGGAGACCGCATCCTCATTCCCGGCGTGGA
The DNA here is from genome assembly GCA_963706255.1 of uncultured Alphaproteobacteria bacterium. GTDB lineage: Bacteria > Pseudomonadota > Alphaproteobacteria > Rhizobiales > Beijerinckiaceae > Methylocystis. The sequence goes on from CAVPMJ010000032.1 coordinate 74,468, forward strand.
GATCGACGTTCTCTACACGCCGGGGCATACCGACGATTTATACAGTTTTACGATGCCTGACAGGGTTTTCACCGGCGACACGCTGTTGATCCGCGGCACGGGGCGCACCGACTTCCAGAACGGAAACGCCCGCGCCCAATATGAATCGATTTTCGGAAAACTGCTGAAGCTGCCGGACTCGACGCTCGTTTTTCCCGCGCATGACTATAAGGGCGACACGGTCAGCACGATCGGCGAGGAGCGGGCGTTCAATCCGCGTCTGCAGGTCAAATCGGTCGACGAATATGTGGAGCTGATGGGCAGCCTGCATCTGCCCAATCCCAAAATGATGGATGTGGCGCTGCCGGCCAACAGACATATCGGCCTGCATCAGGAGGACATCGCGCGGCGCGGCTGGGCGCTCATGCCGCCGGAGGCCCTGAGCATTCTCGGCGAGCCGTCGATAGCGCTCGTCGATCTGCGCGAAGCGCACGAGCGGGAGGCGCAAGGCGTCATCCCCGGTTCGATCCACATGCCCTATGCCGAATTGGACGAGAACATTCGGGAGAGCGGACTGCTGCATGAACTCGCCGTCGCCACGGGCAGGCGCGTCGTTTTCTACTGCGCTTTCGGCGAGCGCTCCGCGATGGCGGTCGAGGCCGCGCAAGCGACAGGCCTGGCCTCCGCCCGTCACATTCAGGGCGGGATCGACGCGTGGAAAAGGGCCGGCGGGCCGATCGTCCACTAGTTCATCCGCGCCCGACGCGCGCAAGCGCGCGGATAGCCAAAGCCCTGATTGTTCGTTCCGCCACAACGTCGCTAACCTGGCCGCCAGCCTAGGTAACGGGGCTGGCAAGCGCAGCCTTGGACGCCAAATACGCCTATACGGAGGTGTATTATGAAGCCCAATCCATCGCTCGCGCGCTGAAAGTCGTCGAGCGGGCCGGCGAGATCGCCGCCGTCCTGCTGTTCGGCGCGATGATGTATTTCGTGCTCGCCGCCTGAGCCGCGTCGGAGATCTATTCCTCGCCTTCTCCAAACAATCCGAACTGCGCCGCCGGCTGCGCCGGCTCGGCGAGGCCGAGGTGGCGGAAGGCGTGCGGCGTCAGCAAGCGCCCGCGCGGCGTGATGAGAAGATCCTGGATGCTGGCGGGATCCGCAGCATAGGCAAGCCAGACGTCCGCTAGCACGGGCGAGTCCTGCAGCACTCGTCGATCGTCTGCCGGTCCTAAAAGGATATGCTCCACCAAAGCGGCAGGAATGGGAAATTGTTCGAGCGGCGCCTCATCAGCTCTATTGGGTTTCTGTATCATAACGCCCCCGCTCGCTCATCAAACCGCCGAAGCCGGATAGGGGAAAGCCGGCGGCTTCTTAAGGCTCGGATCCACGTGCCTGCGCAGCGCCGCGTCGCAAACGGCGTAGCCCCAGTTGATAAGCTGCTCTTGCAGGCGGTCGTCCATTCGTTTGAGCCGGGTCGGCGTTTCGGCGAGCGCGAGCGTCCGCTCGAATGGGCAGTCCAATGCATCCGGCAGCTGATAATCATCGATGTTGGTGCGAATGCCCCAATACGCGCCCTTGCGCGCGCCGGACTTAAATGAATCGATCGTTTGCCGTTTGCGCAGCGCGCGCACCTGATTATCGATCAGGTTGAGGACGCGGTAGGAATGGCGCGCCCAGTCGTTCTTGGGCTCTTCTTCCGCCTGCGTCTTGCCGCCGGCGTCGCTGACGAGAATTGTTTCGTAACGCTTCCATGCCGTCTCCAAGCCGAGATTGTCATATACGCCTCCGTCGGTGAGGATCACGCGGCTGGTGAATGGTTCGCGCTGCAAGTCGAGTCCGGAATTCGGCGTGAACTTGCTTGGGTCTAGTTGCAGTTCGAACGGCGACAGCGCCGGAGGGAAAGCCGACGAGGCCGCGACCGCCTGCGCCAGCAGCACCGTTGGATGCTTCACCTCCCCGACGCGGTAATCCCGCATGTAAGGCTTCATGAAGCGCCAAAGCACGCCGGATTGCACGTTCGTCGCGTTGATGACGAAGCGTGGCTTGTCGGGAAGAGCCTGCAGCGTTGCGCCGTGGAAAAGATTAGCGTCATACGCGCTCGCCACGCGCTCGCTAATGCGACCCGGCAGCAACGCTCCGAGAACGATAGCGTCGGCATCGATTGTTTTGCGGGCGAGCTGTCGGAGCGATTCGACAACCGTCGGCACGAAATCCTTCTCGATATTGCCCGGCTCAAAACTAAGTTCGTTCCATTTCAACCCGAGCACGCCAGCTGTGATCGAACCGCCAGATACGCTAGAAATCCTTTTTATTGTTTTGAGCAACCCCGCTTCATATAAGCGCCAGAGCACGCCGACATGAAAGATCATGGCGCGATAGCCGCCGCCCGAGAGGCAAAGCGCCATCCCTGGTTCTGGTTTCCCTGTTTTTGTATCGGTCGGAATCGTTTCGACGGGTGCTTCGGTCATGGAAATAGCCCCCAATGAAATGCCTTACGATCCGCAACTCGATTACTATTCCACCGTCGGCAGCAATATTCAACAGCAGGATCCAGAATCCCGATGACGGCCTTTATCGCATTGCGATAATCGTCGTAAGGCGCACCGAGCCGACGCGGAAGAAGGAATAAGAAACGTTAAGCGCTGCGCGCGACATCTTCAAAGGCCCGGTCGACGCCTTGCTTTCGTCTCACCTCGATCTAGGAGCGACGAAGGAGCAGTCATTGCTCCTCTTCTCCAAACAATCCGAACTGCGCCCGCCGGCCGCGCCGGCTCGGCGAGGCCGAGGTGGCGGAAGGCGTGCGGCGTCAGCAAACGCCCGCGCGGCGTGCGCTGCAGAAAGCCCTGCTGCAGCAGAAACGGCTCGATGATGTCCTCGATCGCGTCGCGCGGCTCGGAAAGCGCTGCGGCGATCGTCTCGATCCCCACGGGACCGCCGCCGAAATTGATTGCGACCATATCGAGATAGCGCCGGTCCATGACATCGAGACCGATTGTATCGACCTCGAGCAGCGACAGCGCCCGGTCGGCGAGTTCGCGCGTGATCGCGGGCGCGCCTTCGACCACCGCGAAGTCGCGCACGCGGCGCAGCAGCCGCCCGGCGATGCGCGGCGTGCCGCGCGAGCGTCGCGCGATCTCGCGCGCGCCGTCCTCGCTGATGCCGACGCCGAGCACGCGCGCGCCGCGCTTGACGATCAGCTCCAGTTCTTCGGCCGTGTAGAAATTCAGCCGCACCGGGATGCCGAAGCGGTCGCGCAGCGGCGTCGTCAAGAGGCCGGCGCGCGTGGTCGCGCCGACGAGCGTGAAGCGGGCGAGGTCGATCTTCACCGAGCGCGCCGCGGGGCCCTCGCCAATGATGAGATCGAGCTGGAAATCCTCCATGGCGGGGTAGAGGATTTCCTCAACCGCCGGATTGAGCCGGTGGATTTCATCGATGAACAGGACGTCGCGCGGCTCGAGATTGGTGAGCTGGGCCGCGAGATCGCCGGCCTTGGCGATCACCGGGCCGGAGGTCGAACGAAAATTGACGCCGAGTTCGCGCGCGACGATCTGCGCCAGAGTCGTCTTGCCGAGCCCCGGCGGGCCAACGAGCAGCACATGGTCTAGCGCGTCGCCGCGCGCCTTCGCGGCGCCAATGAAGACCTTGAGATTGGCGCGCGCCGCTTCCTGGCCCGTGAAGTCAGCGAGCGCGAGTGGGCGGAAAGACGTTTCCGAGTCGTCGTCGCGCTGTTCGGGGCTTACGAGGCGCGCATGGGGAGTGGTCAATCAGATGCTCCAATGCGCGGGCGCGCAAAATGCGCGTATGTCGCGACGTGAATCGCCCGCCGTTGCGGCGCGAGTATATGTCGCTAGGCGATTTCGAGGAACTTATTGAGAAGCGGCCGTTCGGATCTGGCGGCGGCGTTACGCGCTGCGCCGGCCGAACCAGCGCCGCACGCGCGCGCAATAGGCGGCGAAGGCTTCGGGATGCCGGCTCCCCAGCGCCGCCTCCTCATGGGGGATGATCAGCCGGTCGATGCCCCAATAATGCCCGTAGAGCAGCAACGGCGCGAGCGCATAAGCGATCCAGGCGCCGGGATGGCCCGTGGCGAGGCAGATCAGGATCAGCGACCAGATGAAGCTCTGGAAGAGGGAGAGCAGATATACGGGATTGCGCGAATAGGCGTAAAAGCCGCCGGTGACCAGATGGTCGGAGCCGATGAATTCGCGGGCGTCGCCGCCGCTGCGTTCAAGATACCAGACGAGGGCGATTTTCAGCATATGCAGCGCCGCATAGGCGACCACCAGCGCCATCAGAGCGGGGGCGGCGTCTGGCGACAGATCGTTGCTCCGCAGAAAATAGATCGTCGGGACCGCATAGGCCATCGCCGCGGCGAAATCGACGCGGAAGATGTTGGAAAATTGCAGGTCGCGCCGGACGCGTTGTGCGAGAAACGTCAGCAAGGTCGAGCGCTCATTGCCCTCGGACACGCTCATCGGCAGTCCCGTTTCATTAATTGGCGCCATCTTGGCAAAGATGACGTCGATTGTCGTCGTCCCAACAGCCTAGACGACATCGGTTAAGAGGCGTGAGACAAGCCGACGCATCGAGCGGCGTCTCGAAGGCGTGGTTAGCGAATCCTTGATCGAATTCAGCGCGCGAGTTCGCGCAGCCCTTGGCGGATCAGCGCGCCGGCCTCCGCGCTTTCGCCAAGCGCCTTCAGGCTCGCGGCCACGGCGGCGGCCGCCTGCGGGCGGCCATAGCCGAGATTGACCAGCGCCGAAATCGCGTCGCGCGCGGCCGACGGCGCGCCGCTGTCCGGCTCCTCGCCCGAGAGCCGCGCCAGCGCAGGATCGACGGCGCCGAATGCGGGCGCCTTGTCCTTCAGCTCCGCGACGATGCGCGCCGCGAGCTTTGGTCCGACGCCCGGCGCGCGCGCGACCGTCGTCTTGTCCTGCATGGCGATGGCCGAGGCGAGTTCATTCGCCGGCAAAATGGAGAGAATGGCGAGCGCCACTTTGGCGCCGACGCCCTGCACGCTCTGCAGCAGCCGGAACCAGTCGCGCTCGGCCTCGCTCGCAAAGCCGAAAAGCCTGATCGAATCCTCGCGCACCTGCGTCTCGATCGCGAGCGCGGCGGCTTCACCCGCGCGCGGCAGTTTTTGCAGCGTGCGCGTCGAGCAATGCACGACATAGCCGACGCCGTTCACGTCGAGAATGACGAAATCCTCGCCATAGCTGTCGATGAGCCCCTTGAGCTTGCCGATCATGCCGAGACCCGCAACCGCGCGCCGCGATGCTGCGCATGGCAGATCGCGACCGCCAGCGCGTCGGCGGCGTCGGCGCTGGTCGCGGCGCTCGCCGGCAACAGCACCCGCACCATCATCTGGACTTGCGCCTTGTCGGCGTGGCCGGCGCCGACGACGGTCTTTTTCACGAGATTGGCGGCGTATTCGGCGATGACGAGGCCGGCCAGCGCCGGGGCCGTCAGCGCGACGCCGCGCGCCTGTCCGAGCTTCAGGGCCGACTGCGGATCGCGGTTGACGAAGGTTTCTTCGATCGCGGCTTCCTGCGGCGCATGCTCGGCGATGACGCCCATCAGCCCCTCGTGCAATTGCCGCAGCCGCTCGCCCATGCCGAGCGCGGCGTCGGAGCGAACGCGCCCGCAGGCGACGAAGGAGAGGCGCGAGCCTTGCGCCTCAATCACGCCCCAGCCCGTGTTGCGCAGGCCGGGGTCGACGCCAAGGATGCGAATCGGGGCAGGGGTCATGGTGCGAGCGTAGGCGGAAAGGGGCGTTGGCGCGAGCTTCGGCGGCGTCTTGATTTCTCAGGGCGGCGGCGTCTCCGGCAGCTCGCGTGTTTTGCCATCCAGCAGACAACTGACGGTTACATCGCCCATGACGTTGATGGCTGTCCGGCAGCGGTCCAACAACCAGTCGACGGTCAAAAGCATGGCGATGTAGTCGGTGGGCAGCGCCACGGCCTTGAAGACCAAGGTCATCGTCACCAAACCCGCTTCTGGAATGCCGGCCGCGCCGACAGATGCGACTACCGACGTCAGCACGACAATGAACTGCTGGCTGAGCGTCAATTGCATGTCGAGCAATTGCGCAACGAACAAGGCCGACATGGCTTCATAGAGAGCCGTGCCGTCATTATTGAAATTCGCGCCCACGAGCGCGCCCATGCTGGCGGATTCCTCGCGCAGCCCGACATTTTCGCGCAGACAGGCGTAGGTCACTGGCATCGTGGCGGTGGAGCTGCCCGTCGAAAACGCCATCACCAACGCGTCGCGCACGCCCCGCAGCAGTTCGAGCGGGCGCACCCAAGAACCGAGTCGCACGCGAATGAGGTAGTAGCCGGCTTGCAACGTCAGCGCCGCGAGCACGGCGAGGACGAAGCCCCCCAAAGCGAGAAAGTCGCGAAAGCCTTTCACGCCGACGATGCTGGCGACGACGCCGAAAACGGCCAGCGGCACCAGGTCTATGATCCAGTGCAGAATTGTAATCAGGCTGGTCAGCGCCACGTGAACGAGGTCTTCGACGGTGCGCACCTCATGATGCCGCAGGCTTCTTAGGGCGACGCCCAGCGCCACCGCAATGAAGATGACGCCCATCGCCGTGCCATTGTCTGAAAATGGCCCGGCGATGCTCTTTGGCACGCTGTCGAAGAATTGCGCGAGGGGATCGGCGACGGCCACGGCCTTGGCGGGCTCCTGGCCCGGCGCAGCCTTCGACCACGAACCCGGTTGAAGGACGTTGGCGACAAGGAGGCCGATGCCGATCGCCACCAGCGTGTTTGTCAACAGCAGCGCGACCAGCCGCAGCGCCTGCCGGCCGCCAAGATGCGCGCGCATCAGCGCCTGCACGATCGCCAGCAGGATCAGCGGAGGCGCAAGCGCCCCCAGGATCCGCAACACAAGCTTGGCCGGCGTCTCGAGCGCCGCCGCCTGCTCGCCAAGGGTGACGCCAACGACAAGCCCGAGCGCCACGGCCCCCAAAATGCGCAGATATAGGGGCGTTGTCCGCCACCAGCCGAGGGCGCCCTGGCGGCTGGTCGTCCGTTCCGCATCTTGTGAGGTCAACTGGGACGATCCTCGTCTTGGCGCAAGACAGGTCTTGAGCGGCATGGGCAATAAACTCGGAGCTTATTCCGGCGTCTTCGGCTTGCGATCAAGCCTCCGCCTTCCCCAGCGCATCCACCACCGCGTCAAACGCCAGCATGGTCGAGCCGTGGCGGGCCTTGTAGTCGCGCACCGGCTCCAGGACCGCGAGGTCGGCCCATTTGCCGGTCGGCGGCGGGCGTCCCGTTCTCCTTGAGCATCTTGCGCAGCCCGTCGCGCGCCTCGCGCAGCTCCTGCGGCGTCGAGCCGATGACATTGCGCGCCATGATCGAGGCCGAAGCCTGGCCGAGCGCGCAGGCCTTCAGCTCATGGGCGTAGTCGGCGACCTTGCCGTCGCGCAGGTTCAGATCGACGGTGATGGTCGAGCCGCAAAGCTTGGAATAGGCGGAGGCGGTCGCGTCCGGCCGCGGCAGCCGGCCGAGGCGCGGAATATTGCCCGCAAGCTCCAGAATGCGTTGATTGTAGATGTTGTTCAGCATCGCCGAGGGGACTTTTCCGGCAAGGCCTTACCTTCGCCTCGCTAAGACTCTATATAGGATTTCGCGGGCGTTCGCGAAAGCGGCGGCGCGCGTCGGGGCTGCTGAAGCTCCGGCTTAGTCTCGAATTCTCGCGTGATCTCGAAACCATCCCAGGATCAGGAGAGGGCGACGATTTGAGGGACCGCCTCGCGCTTGGCGCGAGGCTTGCTCCGGCCGCTGCGTCTTGAGCGCGGTAGGTCGCAAGAAGTTGGAGGCGCCACATGGACGACGTGGTTAAGACCTTTCCCGATCGCCGCAAGCTTCTCGAACCCGCTCCAAAAATCGAACGCCCGAGCCGCGAGGAGGCCGAAGCCGCCGTGCGCACGCTGCTGCGCTGGGCGGGCGACGACCCGGATCGCGAGGGGCTGCGCGAGACGCCGCGCCGCGTGGTGAAGGCCTATGAGGAATTCTTCCAGGGCTATAGCCAGAGCGCCGACGACGCGCTGTCGAAAGTCTTCGAGGAGGTCGAAGGCTATGACGACCTCGTGCTCGTGCGCGACATCCCTTTCACCTCGCATTGCGAGCATCACGTCGTGCCCTTCGTCGGCAAGACGCATATCGCCTATTACCCGACCGCCGGCGTCGTCGGCCTGTCGAAGCTCGCGCGCCTCGTCGACGTTTTCGCGCGCCGTCTGCAGACGCAGGAGGCGATGACCGCGCAGATCGCGACGGCGATCGACGAGGCGCTTGCGCCGCGCGGAGTCGCCGTCATGGTGGAGGCGGAGCATATGTGCATGTCGATGCGCGGCGTGCTGAAGCAGGGCTCGTCGACCGTCACCATGCAATTCGCCGGCGTCTTCCGCGACGATCCGGCGGAGCAGGCGCATTTCTATACGCTGCTGCGCGGCGCGCGATGACGACGGCTGAAATCGGCAAGCGCGCGTTGGAGGAGGGGGTCGTATTCGCGCCGAAATTCGACGCGAACGGCCTCATCGTCTGCGTCACGATGGAGGCCGCGACGCGCGAGGTGCTGATGGTCGCCTATATGAACCGGGTCGCGCTGGATAAGACCATCGAAACCGGCTTCGCGCATTACTGGTCGCGCTCGCGCCAGTCGCTCTGGCGCAAGGGCGATACGTCCGGCCAGACGCAAAAGGTCGTCTCCTTGCAGATCGACTGCGATCAGGATGCGCTGCTGCTGGCCGTCGAGGTCGGCGGCGACGGCAAGGCCTGCCATACGGGGCGAAAATCCTGTTTCTACCGGGCGCTGGACCAAAACGGCGCGCTGGTCTTCACGCCTAGTGGCGACTGAGCGGCGCTCTATGGCCGAAAGTTAACCGATCGGCCACTTTCGAAGCGCAGGCTGTTCTCCAATATAACCGTAGAATCTAGGCAGGGGAGACAGCCGAGTAGGAAGGGCGCTATGTTGTCGCTACTCACACGCAACCTCCAACTTCGCGATGCCGATGCGCGTGGCGCCATGACGACGACTGAACCGGAGGCTCCCCCGACCACCATCGTCCGTAAAGCGGACTCGGAAGCTAAGCGCGAGTGGCGCGGACAACCCACGATCGGCCTCGCGCTGGGCGCCGGCGCGGCGCGCGGCTGGTCGCATATCGGCGTGCTGCGGGAGCTCGCCGCCCACGGCATCAAGCCGGACGTAATCGCGGGCACGTCGATCGGCGCCGTCGTCGGCGGATGCTTCGCCGCCGGCAAGCTGGATCAGATCGAAGCCTTCGCCCGCACCCTCACCAAGCGTCGCGTGTTCACGCTGATGGATCTGTCTTTCTCCGGCGCGAGCCTCATCGCCGGCGAGCGCTTGCGTTCGGCGTTGGACAAGGAGCTCGAAGGCGTCGACATCGAATCGCTTCCCATTCCTTTCGCGGCCATCGCCACCGAAGTCGGCACCGGCCATGAGGTCTGGCTGCAGCATGGTTCGCTGCCGCTGGCGATTCGCGCTTCTTACGCCTTGCCGGGCATTTTCGAGCCGGTGCGCGTGGGCGACCGCTGGCTGTTCGACGGCGCGCTGGTCAATCCCGTTCCGGTCACCGTTTGCCGCGCGCTCGGCGCCGAATATGTGATCGCGGTCAATGTCACGGCCGACACGATGTATCGCGCGCGCGTCATCCGCGACGATCCGTCGGCGGCCAAGCGATCCGCCGCGGCGGGTCCTTTCAGCGAAAAGGCCGACGTCTCCTTCGTCGACCGCTTCCTGCCGCGCTATTTCGACCGCCAGCTCAGCGACGCGCCCAATGTCGCGACCGCGATGATCGACGCCTTCAACATCATTCAGGACCGCATTCTGCGTTCGCGCCTGGCCGGCGACCCGCCGGACGCCACCATCACCGCGCGGATGGAGGAGGTCGGCATGTTCGATTTCCACAAGGCCGAACAGCTCATCAATGTCGGGCGCGAAGCCACCAAGCGGGCGCTGCCGAATATCTTCGCGCATATTCCGCTCCCGGGCGCGACCGTCTGACGATGGCTTTTCTGATAATGAGTTCGTTTTTCGCGGGCGCGCTCGCGTTTCCACGCGCTTCGGGGATGAGCCCGAAGCGATCAAGCGGACGATCATATGATCGTTACGCCTGGGCGATATAGTCCCGCATCGAGCGATGCTCTTCCTCGATCACGCGAATGCGGTATTTCACCACGTCGCCGATCGAAACAAGCCCAACGAGGCGGGTCTCCCGAATAACGGGAATATGGCGCCGCCGCTCCACCGTCATGACGCGCATGGTGTGCTCGACCGCGTCGTCCTCCCGCGCCGGCGCGGGACTGACTTGCATATAATTGGAGATGGGCTGCGTCAGCGCTTCGGGGCCGCCCAGCGCGACGGCCGAAACGATGTCGCGCTCCGCGATCAGCCCCAGCAGCGCGTCATTGTCGTCAAGCACCACCAGCGCGCCGATGCCGTGGCGCATCATCAGTTCCGCGGCCTCATGCAGCAAAATTTCGGGCCGCGCGGTCACGACGTTGCGTCCCTTTTCGGCGAGTATGTTCGAGATCGTCATTTGCGCCCTCCTTTCGCCCGGCCCCTAGCGTGTTCCCGCCGTCTGGCTCGACGAATTAAGACGCTTGTCGAGCCGCGCGGTCGAAGAGGCTAAAACAGAGCAGGCCGAACAGAAATCCTCCGATATGGGCCTCCCAAGCGATCGCGCTCGCAACGCCCGCCGCTTGTGGAAACACGCCGAGCAGCAAATTTACCGCAAACCATGCAACGAGGAAAAACATCGCGCGTCTGTTCGAACGTAATTGCGACAGCGCAATGGAGTCGGATTCTTCGTCATTGGCGGCATGCGGCGCGAGTCGATCATCCGCCAGTCGCCCGCCTGGCGTAAAAGCGAAACGCGCAATTGCGCCCATTGTTCCTGAAATCGCCGCCGAAGCGCCGACGACAGGCGACACATCGTATGGATGGAAGGCGAGAAACAGCAAGGCGCCAGAGAAAGCGCTCGCGGCGAGAAAGACCAGAAAAGGCCTTGGGCCGAATCGCCGTTCGACAGGCGAGCCAAAGGCCGCAAGCGACAAGGCGTTGATGATGAGATGCGTCCAATCGCCGTGAAGAAAAGCGTATGTGACCATCGTCAGATAGGCCGCCGCGCCGCCTTCGAGCATGATCCGCGCGGGGATGAAGGCCAGCGTCTCAAAGAGCCAGGTCGACAATCGCTCCGGCCCATAGGCGACCATTAGTTGCACCGCAGCGAAGATGGCGATGAGCGCCTTTGTCGCTTCAGGCAAATTGAAAATTTTTTCCCGCTCGGCGCGCACGTTCTTTCCCGTCGTTCCGCTGGCGAGCGCAAAGCGGCGCGCGGGCGTGGAATCGCGGGACAGTTTAGCCCAATGCGGCGCCTGCGGATGTCTCGATTTGAGCCGGCCGGCGGCGCTCACGGTCGCAAAGGCGAATATCTAAGGAGAAGGCTCCACGGTTTTCGGGCGAGGGGGAGCGGGAACGCCGGAGCAAACGTCCCCGCTCAGCCTTTTCCCTTCGAACGAGTCTCGGCGCTCGTCATAAGCTATTATTATTACTTAATTTTTGTCGGGCTGATCGGGGAGCGGAGCGTCTCGCGCCGATCGGCCTTCGGAGAGGCTGAAATGTGACACAGGGGGACTGGACCGGCAAGGATAGCATTGAGAAGCGGTTAATCGCATTGCGCTGGCACGTCGGCTGCTGCCTTGGCCTTGGGAGAGGAACGCACGGGGGGCGCGTTCCAATCCTGGGCGGGGGCGCGCGAGCGCGTCGGATGGGCGATTAATGAGACAGCAAGTCAGCAAGGATCTATACGAATATTGGAGTCATCTAAAGGCGGCCCGCGCCGCGCCGGATCGGGCGGATATCGATCCCGACGCGATCCGCCACATTTTAGCGGACACATTCATCATCGAGGTCGACGCCGCGAGGAGTTTTCCGCTCCGCCTGTGCGGCACAAGGCTCAATGCGCTTTGGCTCCGCGAGCAAAAGGGCAATTCCTTCGTGGAGCTCTGGCGACGCGACGATCGCCTGGCGATCGCCGGCGCGCTGGCGACGGTCGTCGACGGCGTCGCGCCCGTGGTGGCGGGGGCGCGGACCGAAGCCCGCGGGCAGGCGCCGGTGGAGCTGGAGCTGCTGTTGCTGCCGTTGCGCCATTTCGGCAAGACTCATTCGCGCGTGCTCGGTTCGCTTGCGCCAAACTATCGGCCCAATTGGCTGGGGACGCGTTCGGCCGGGCGCCTCGATCTCATTTCGATGCGGGTGCTGGACAAGGGATCGCAGCGTCCAAGCGCCTCAAATTGCCGCCCGTTCGTCGATCGCCGCGCACTGGCGGCGCGCGCGCGGCTCGTCGTCCTGGAGGGCGGCAAGTCGCCCTAAGTCCTTTTCATTTTAGCGGCCCCGTAAGCAATCATTAAGCGAGGGTTGGTAACTTCCGTCGAGTTTAGGGCGGTTTGACCGCGAAGCTTGGCCGCTATGACACCTCGCCTGCAATCCATTCTCGACGCGAATGAGAATCGCCGCTTTCAACGCGTGCCGGTGACGCTCTTTGGCCGCTACATGCTCGAGTCGCGACGCGAATTTCCCTGTCAGACGATCGAAATGTCGCCGGGAGACATGACGCTGTTCGCGCCGGTGAAGGCCGCGATTGGCGAGAAGGTTATCGTTTATCTCGACGAGATCGGCCAATTCGCCGGCGTCGCCATGCGGCAGACCGAGACCGGCTTCGCCATGGTGATGAATCTGCCGCCGATGAAGCGCGACAAGCTTGCCGATCAGCTCACCTGGTTCGCCAATCGCCACGCCTTCAATCTGCCGGAAGACCGCCGGCACGAGCGCGTCGCGCCATTGATGCAGCGAAGCATTTTGCGTTTGCCGAACGGGCAGGAGGTCATGGTCAAGATTCGCGATATATCGCTGTCGGGCGTCGGCCTCGACACGGATATGCGCCCGCCCATCGGCAGCCATGTCGTCGTCGGCTCGACTCCCGCCGCGGTGGTGCGCCATTTCGACGGCGGAATTGGTTGCGAATTCGCTCGCCCCTTCGCGCCGGGCGAGATCGACGAGTCGACGCGCCTATAAATTTGGCGTTTTGCATTCCGCTTGTGTGGCGCCGATGCCACACCTCTCGGAAATGCGATTGAAGCCCCATCGAAACCTGGTGTTTTGAATTGACTGTGCGCGGTCGCGACTGATTGATTGCGTCCATAGCGAGCGATCGCTTTTTGGGTTCCACCGGGGCAGTTCGGGCGAAAGTTTTTCGCCTCAATCTAGGCAATGAGGATTTACATGAAAAAGGCTCTTTCCGCAGTCGCTTTGGCGCTTGCACTGACCGGATCGGCTTTCGCCGCCGATCTTCCCCACTACAAGGCGCCTCCGCCGCCGCCCCCGCCGCCTCCGCCGTTGTGGACCGGCTTTTACGTGGGTCTGAACGCCGGCTATACGTGGAGCAACAGCCAAAATACCACGATCGCCACCTGGCCGGTCGCCAACTCTGTGGTTGATCGCAACAGGAACCTATCAACAGCCGCCGCAGCTTTTAGCGCATCGGGAATTCTACCGACCAGCACCAGCGGATTCATCGGCGGCGGCCAGATCGGTTACAACTGGCAGTTCTATAACAGCTTCGTCGCAGGCGTCGAGGCGGACATTCAAGGCGTGGCAGCGAGCAACAGTCGCGCAAGCGCTTCAGGGCGGCGGCGCGCCGGTTTACTTCCCGACTTTTCCTGCGTGTCGGGTTCCTATCAGCCACTAGGTCGCTGGATTACCTCGGAACGGTTCGTGGCCGTCTTGGGTTGGCTATTTACCCCGACTTTGCTCGTTTATGGAACTGGCGGCCTTGCCTATGGCGGCGTTACCGCGAACGCTAGTTCTTTCCGAGCAGTTGTCGGCCCGACCCCGTTCGGCATCGATCCATCCTTTGGCGCAGCCTCCTTCTCCGACACGCGCGTTGGCTGGACCGCCGGCGCCGGCCTAGAGTGGATGTTCTGGCCGAACTGGAGCGCCAAGATCGAATATCTCTATTACGACCTGGGCACGTGACCTCGCCGTCGCTCCGGGGCTATCATCATACGGCGCTCGGCGCCGGACCTATCGTCGGACTGTTCGCCAGCTCTTGTCGCAAGTCTCGACCCGCTTCAACGGCAATATCGTCCGCGCTGGCGTCAACTATCACTTCAACTGGGGCGCGCCGCTCCGGTCGTCGCCAAATACTGATCGATCGCACAAGCAGTTGACATGGAAAGCCCGGCCCTCGCGGCCGGGCTTTTTCTGTTTCGGCGCAGAGCGATCCCATGGGGCGCGCCTGCGGCAACTCGCGGAGAACGTAGGCGCGCCTGTTCAGCGAAGGTCCGACGAGATGCTAGCGCGCAATATGGCGTCGCCAGCTGCATCGGAGACCGCAAACAAAAACGGCGCGCTCAGAGGCGCGCCGGTTTTCTCGGATGATCTAGACCACAAAAAACATGCTTGTCGCGGCGTATCGCCGCGACCCGCTTCATGCAGGCAGCTTAGTCGGATCGCTCAGGCGTTCACAAAGGCCGTGATCGCGAGCGTAATGGCGGCGGCGGCGGCGAAAATCGATAGAATCGCTGAGATTGCATTCATGGCGTTTCCCCTTTGGCGCGCCCCGAGTTGTCGGTCAGTCGAGCCACAGCTGGAGCGGGCGCGACAAATTAACGCACCGACTTTTGAAAATGCCAAGCGGGAAAGCTATTGCGTCGCAAACAGGCATTATGTCAGGAGCGCCGAGCGCGATTTGCCGTTGCGCCAGAAAAACGGGCGTCTTCAACGATTATCAGAATGGCGTGAATGCGCCAAGTGCGCCGCAGCGACGATTGCTAGGTTAGCGACAGAAGCTTTGCTTTAAGATCGCCGATCTCGATCTCGGCCTGCACCTGATTCGTCACGTCATATTGCACGCCGAGCAGATAGAGCAGCCGGCCCTGCGCGTCGAAGAGCGGGGTGATGTTCAGCTTATTGTGGAAGAGGGCGCCGTCCTTGCGGTAGTTGCGCAGCGTCACCTCGACCTGCTCGCGATTGCGGATCGCCTCGCGCACGCGTCGCCGCCCTTCCTGATCACGATCCTCGCCCTGCAGGAACCGGCAATTGCGGCCGATGATTTCATCGAGCCCGTAACCGGTGATTCGCATGAAGGGGCGATTGGCGTAGATGATCGGCGAATCGTCGAGATCAGGGTCGGCGAGCGTGACGCCATTGACGCAGGCGTCGAAAATCGTCGTCAGCATCTCCGGAATGATTTCCGACTCCTTGCGCAGGGCGAAGAGCTGGCCCTTGTTCTGGCTTCTGGCGCGCGCCCAGACGCGATAGGCGCTGGGCGCCATGCCGGCGAATCGGCGAAAGGCGCGGCGAAAGCTCGCTTCGTCGGCGAAACCCGCGCTCGCGGCGAGTTCCTTCACGGGCTTGACGCTCGTCTCGAGCAGCATGCGCGCGGTCTCGACGCGAATCCTGTCGATGAAGGTTTTCGGCGACTCGCCGGACGCCTGTTTCAGCTTTCGATGCAGCGTTCGCTCGGAAGTGGAGAGCGCGCGCGCGAGTTCTTGCGCGCTTATCGCGCCGTCAAATTGGCGCACTATCTGTTCGGCTTCGGCGACGAATGCGTCGGCCCCTTCGCCAATGACGCTCGCATTATACGTCGGCGCGCCGCGCGGCGCGCCTCTTGTCGGCGCCGTTTCGCCGAGCGTGAAATCGGCGGCGATCCGGGCGGCGTCGACGCCGCAAAGCGCGCGCACGACATGCAGCGCCACGTCGATCCACGACAATGGTCCGGCGGCGGTGACGACGCGGCGATCCTCGATCAGCCGTGCGCCCCAGGCGGCGTCGATGCGCGGATAGCGCCGTTTCAACTCCTCATGATGCCACCAGCTTGTCGTGCAGCGGCGTCCATCGAGAAGGCCGGCCTCGCCGAGCAGGAAGACGCCGGAGCCGCAGCCCGCGATCAGCGCGCCGCGCGCATGATGGCGCCGCAGCCAAGCGGCCGCGGCGCTGAGGCTCGACATGTCCGGCGGCTTGCCGTCAGCGTCGGGCGCGAAACTCGGCACGATGATTGCGTCGCAAGATGCGACCTCTTCGAAGGAGGTCGCGACAGTAAAGGTCACGCCGGCGCTGTCGCGAATGGCTTGGCCATCCGCGCTCGCCGCCACGACATAGAAAGGATCGGCAGCGTTTTGCGTAGGAGCGGCGGCCCGCAAGAGCGCCCGCCGCGCGAGCGTCAGCACGTCGGTCAGGCCCAGGAAAGCCGAGCCTAAGCACCCGCTTATGCCAGCAATGACGATTTTGCGCATGCGTCCCAGCTTTTGGCGAAATATGGACTGAATTTGGCTATTCCGCCATCCTGACCTAGATTAGTTCTAACCACATCCTCCAGTAGTCGGGGCGTCTTCGCTTTCGACCAAGGATGCTTACATATTGACGACGACGCACGGACCTTGCCGCGCCTCGCGTCATGGAGGTGAAAATGAAGGCGAATTGGAAGAAATATTTGCCTTGGGTCGTCTTCGTCGCCGTCGGCGCTCTGTTGTTCGGGCTGTTTCAGCATCAACAGTCGCGCACCCCTGCGCGCGAGATCACATTCAGCGAACTGCTGGTGCAGATCGACGAAGGCCGCGTCCATGACGTGACGATCGCCGGCAATGAGATCACCGGCCACTTCAACGACAATCGCTCCTTCACGACCTATGCCCCGAACGATCCGGGCCTCGTGCAGAAGCTCGAAGGCAAGAAGGTGCAGATCAGCGCCAAGCCGGCGAGCGACAGTCCCGGCTGGCTTTCGACGCTGCTCGTGAACGGTCTGCCGCTGCTGCTGTTCATCGGCGTGTGGATTTACATGGCGCGCCAGATGCAAGGCGGGGCCGGCGGCCGCGCGATGGGCTTCGGCAAGTCGAAGGCGAAGCTTTTGACCGAGACGCAAGGCCGCGTCACCTTTGAAGACGTCGCCGGCGTCGACGAAGCCAAGGAAGATCTGCAGGAGATCGTCGAATTCCTGCGCGATCCGCAGAAGTTCCAGCGGCTCGGCGGGCGCATTCCGCGCGGCGTCTTGCTCGTCGGTCCGCCCGGCACGGGTAAGACCTTGCTGGCGCGCGCCATCGCCGGCGAGGCGGGCGTGCCCTTCTTCTCGATCTCGGGCTCCGACTTCGTCGAAATGTTCGTCGGCGTCGGCGCGTCGCGCGTGCGCGACATGTTCGAGCAGGCGAAGAAGAACGCGCCCTGCATCATCTTCGTCGACGAGATCGACGCGGTGGGCCGTCACCGCGGCGCTGGTCTTGGCGGCGGCAATGACGAGCGCGAGCAGACCTTGAACCAGCTGCTCGTCGAGATGGACGGCTTTGAAGCCAATGAGGGCATCATCCTCATCGCGGCGACGAACCGTCCCGACGTGCTCGATCCGGCCCTGATGCGTCCGGGCCGCTTCGACCGTCAGATCCAGGTGCCGAACCCGGACTTCATCGGCCGCGAGAAGATTCTGAAAGTCCACGCCCGCAAGGTGCCTTTGGCGCCGGATGTTGATTTGAAGGTCGTCGCGCGCGGCACGCCTGGCTTCTCGGGCGCCGATCTGATGAATCTTGTCAATGAGGCGGCGCTGCTTGCGGCGCGGCGTAGCAAGCGCATCGTCACGAACGCCGAATTCGAGGACGCGCGCGACAAGATCATGATGGGCGCGGAGCGCCGCACCTTGGTGATGACCGATGAGGAAAAGAAACTCACGGCCTATCACGAAGGCGGCCATGCGCTGGTGCAGCTCTCGGTGCCGGGCGCCCTGCCGATCCACAAGGCGACGATCATTCCGCGTGGTCGCGCCTTGGGCATGGTGCAGGGCCTGCCGGAGCGCGATCAGATCTCCCAGAGCTATGAGCAGCTCACTGCGATGCTCTCCATCGCCATGGGCGGCCGCGTCGCGGAGGAGCTGATCTTCGGACACGATAAGGTGACGTCGGGCGCCGCTTCCGACATCCAGCAATGCACGCGGGTGGCGCGCGCGATGGTGACGCAGCTTGGCTTCTCGGACAAGCTCGGCACGGTCGCTTACGCCGATCCGCAGCAGGAGCAGTTCCTCGGCTATTCGATCGGGCGTCAGCAGACGATCTCCGAAGCGACGCAGCAGACGATCGACGCCGAAGTGCGGCGACTGGTGCAGGAAGCCTATGACGAGGCCAAGCGCATCTTGACCGAAAAGCGCAGCCAGCTCGATACGCTCGCCAATGGGCTGCTCGAGTTCGAGACGCTGACGGGCGAGGAGATGAAGGGCCTGCTTCTCGGCAAGCGTCCGGTGCGCGACGAGACGCCTTCGGCGCCGCAGCCGCCGCGCGGCTCCGCCGTGCCGACGACGGGCCAGAAGCCAGAGCCAGACGTGGGCGGCCTGGAGCCCCAGCCGGTCTAGTCGGCGACAATCAACGAGAGAAAAAGCCCGGCCACGCGCCGGGCTTTTTTGTCGCGGGCGCGGTCCTGTCGCGGCGCTCAGAAAGCGCGCCGGCGCATGGCGAATTCTGCGCCCAAATTGGCGACAAAGTCACTGTTGTCTGGCGCGATAAGGAGCAAGATGCGACAGCTTCGAGGATGATATCCTCGAGCCAAGATCAACGGAGGAGAAAGATATGAGCTCGACGACTGACACAGCAGCCCGCGCTGCTGCTGCTGAGGTAGCCGTAGTTGATCTGCGTGGGATGTGGATTGGCTTGGTGCTGCTGAACGTATTTTATCTGATCGTGCGCATTTACGAGCAGGTTTACGGCTGGCGTGCCGGACTGGACTCGTTTGCGCCGGAGTTCCAGACCTATTGGATGTCGATCCTTTGGACCGAGATCCCGCTTGAGCTGGTTTCCGGCCTTGCGCTGGCCGGCTATCTTTGGAAGACGCGCACGCGCGACTTCTCGAATCTGGCGCCGCGCGAAGAGATGCGCCGTCTTGTTGTCGAGGTTCAGTGGCTGGTGCTTTACGGCATCGCCATTTACTGGGGCGCTTCCTTCTTCACGGAGCAGGACGGCACCTGGCACATGACGGTTATCCGCGACACGGACTTCACGCCGTCTCACATCATCGAGTTCTATATGAGCTACCCGATTTATTCGGTGATCGCGGTTGGCGGGTTCTTCTATGCGAAGACGCGTCTTCCGTATTTCGCCAAGGGTTACTCATTGGCGTATCTGATCGTGGCGATTGGCCCGTTCATGATCATCCCGAACGTCGGCCTGAATGAGTGGGGCCACACGTTCTGGTTCATGGAAGAGCTGTTCGTTGCGCCGCTGCATTGGGGCTTCGTGTTCTTCGGTTGGATGGCGCTTGGCGTGTTCGGCGTCGTGCTCCAGCTGCTGATGAACATTCAGCGTCTGATCGGCAAGGAAGGCGTCGCCCTCCTGACCGAGTAAGGATCACAGCGCCGCCCGCGCCAAAACAAAAAGCGCGGGCGGTCGTCCAACGCACGCGGGAGAGCGCGCTCATGGTTCTTACCGTTTTGCTTATCGCGTCAGCGCTTTCGCCGCTGGTCTTTTGGTTCGCCGCGCCATGTCGGGCGTCGCAACCCATTCGTTGCGAAGACAGATCGAAGCGCCCTTGCGGCCGGTAACAATCGTTTCCGACCTCCCACTTCACTTCTGACCCGTCATCTCCGCCGCAGCGCGAGGATGGCGGGTCTTCTTTTGGCGCGACGCGCATGCGCGTTATGTGCGTAGTTTCGCTTAATTGCGCATTGTTTTGCTCCGCCGACCGAACTAGATCGTGACGAGCGACGCACCAAGCGAGCGGCGCGGAACAGGAGAGGCGCTATGAATGATCTTCTCGTAATTGCATTTCCGTCCGAGGAAAAGGCCGAGCAAGTTCGGCAGAAGCTTTTCACCATGCAAAAGGAATATCTGATCGAACTCGGCGACGCGGTCATCGCCGTCAAGAACGCGGACGGCGCGGTGAAGCTCAATCAGCTGTTCAATACGACGGCGATCGGCGGGGTTTCCGGCGCCTTTTGGGGCGCCTTGATCGGCCTCATCTTCATGATGCCGCTCGCGGGCGCGGCGCTCGGCGCGGGCGCGGGCGCCTTGTCCGGCGCGCTGACCGACTTCGGCATTGACGACAAATTCATGAAAGATGTGGCGGCCGCGATCCCGCCCGGCGGCGCGGCGCTGTTCCTGCTTGTGCGCAAGATGACGACGGACAAGGTGCTTGAAGGCTTGAAAGGGGCAGGCGGCGTCGTGCTGCGCACCTCTTTCGAAAAATCGAAAGAAGACGCCATTCGCGCCGCGCTCGCTGCTCAGTCGCAGTCGGCCTAATTAGAAAAAAGCGCGCCGGAGTTTCCCGGCGCGCATTCTCTCAGACGATGTCGTCGCTTGGCTCATTCGCCTTGCGGCGATGCGAATGCAGCGTCATGTAAATGCTCGCGCCGATAAAGACGATTCCGAGCACCGCGACGAGAATGAACAGCGACGAACGCTGAATGATCGCCACTGCGGGCACGAAGATCGCGAGAATGAGACCGACGACGCAAATCTGCCAGGCGGCGGCGTGCACGCCGGCGACGAAGGTCGCGACGGCGAGCAGCACCATGAGATTGAGTCCGGCCGCGTTGACGTCGATCAGGCTGCGCAGCGGCGGCGAATAGATGAGCCACATGCCGAAGAGAAACGCCGCCCAGTGAAGGATTTGAGTCCAGACGAGCCGCGTGCGCTCATGCGCCGTTTCGGCGTGGCGCCAGCCAATGAAAATGCAGATCGCGCAATAGACCGGCGTGAGAAATTCCCAATAATAGGCGACGGGCTGGCCCGTGAAGGTGACGATGCCGATGCCCAGCACCGCCATCGACAACATGACGATGTAAGGCAGATCGATCTTGAGAACGTCGACGAACAGAACTTCGGCCGGCTGCGTGCGGATTTCCTCGATCCCATGCTCGATCGACGTCACCCAGCTGTCGCCTTCCGTCTTCGCGCCTTCGGCGGGAATATCGGCGCCATTCGGTTCGACCGGGTGGGGGCTGTTGGACATGAGAACAATCCTCTTTGGTTCGGGCGCGCATGCCGCCGCAAATGGTTGGCTCCGGCCGGCGCGGCCCCGCCGTGGATTCTCGCCGAAAGAGGAGGCGAACATAGTGCGCGCGCGCTGGCCCGGCAACCAGCGACAAGGAGATTACGGGCTTAGGCCTGCATCGCCCCGCGCGTCGTAGATGACAATTCATTGCGCAAGGAACGCGCGCAGCGATTAAGCGCGGAATTAGATAAAGAAAGGCT
This sequence comes from uncultured Alphaproteobacteria bacterium, assembly GCA_963706255.1. Classification (GTDB taxonomy): domain Bacteria; phylum Pseudomonadota; class Alphaproteobacteria; order Rhizobiales; family Beijerinckiaceae; genus Methylocystis. The sequence continues at coordinate 95,704 of CAVPMJ010000032.1, forward strand.
TGCTCGGCGACGCGGACTTGGCCGCTGCGGCGACTTCCCGCGCGCCATAAAAAACCCGGCCGCGAAGGCCGGGTTTTTCCATCATACAGCGACCGATCCAGGCCGGTTCCGCTTCGTCGATCAGAAGCTGCCCATCACCGGAGGCGCGCTGAAATTGAACCGGTAGTTCAGGCCGGCGCGGACCGTGTGCCAGCGATTATACGTCGTGCTGGTCGCCGAGTTGACAAGCTGCAGGACCGGCACGCCGAAAGCCGTGAGATTGCCGACGCCCAGCGTGCTGAGCGTGGAGCCGCCCAAATCGGTATAGAGATATTCGACCTTGACCGACCAGTTCGGGAAGGCGAGCGGCGCCCATTCGACGCCGCCGCCAGCCGTCCAACCGAAGTTCACCGGAAGCATGGGAGAAGCAGACGGCGCCAATTCAAACGCTCGGCCCTTACAGGTGCCCAGACTAATGCAGCGGTTGGCAAGCGCCGCGGCCATGCCCAACGGCATGTCCGGCGGTTGGCTGAGTTTGCGGCTACAACTTTAGATCAGTGCGAATAGTCTTTCGGCTAAAAACAGTTCAAAATTAACGAAAAAATTTGGTCAAATTGGCAGATTCCTACTCTCTCCATTTTAGGCCATGCTTTTTGATCGCGTAAAGCAGGCCTCAATTTGCGTAGTTGAATTGAGGTTGAGAGTAGGAGTGTAGATCATGCGTAAGGCCTCCCTTGCTTTGTCAATTGGTGCGGCGCTGGCCCTGTCGGCTGTCGGACCCGCCGCACACGCTGGGAATTTCGGCTCACATAGCTATGGGCCGCTAGACGGCGGATTCGGCGGCGCTCTTTCCGGCGGGTGGGGAGGATATAGCCACCATGGATATGGCTCACACCACGGTGGCGGCAATGGCGACGGCGGCAATGGCGGCGGCGGCAATGGCGGCGGCGGCAATGGCGGCGGCATTACCGGCGTTCCTATCGGCACTGGCGGCGGCGGCAATGGCGGCGGCGGCAATGGCGGCGGCGGCAATGGCGGCGGCGGCATTACCGGCGTTCCTATCGGCACGAACTCGGTTTCCTTCTGACCGATCGACGAGGTGGAAGATAAAGTTGCGCACGTAGCGGGCGGCCTCTTCAGAGGGGGCCGCCTATGCGTTTCAAGTGTATAAGTTTTGACTTAATCTGACGGACGGTGTTTTCAGCCACGCATGTGAGCCGTGGCGGGGGCGGAGTTGGTCGGGGTAACGCAGCCCCCGCCACGGCGTCTCCAGGAGACACCGAGATGACCCAGGAACAGAAAATCATCCGCGCCAAAGCTGGCCTGCTCGAGCTGGCCAAACAGCTCGGCAACGTCAGCCGGGCTTGCAAGATCATGGGCTACAGCCGCGACAGCTTTTATCGCTTCAAGGATCTATACGACAAAGGCGGCGAACTGGCGCTGCAGGAGATGACGCGGCGCAAGCCGTTGCTGAAGAACCGGGTCGCGCCCGAGGTCGAGACGGCGGTGGTCGCCATGGCGATCGAACAGCCGGCCTGGGGGCAGACACGTGTCGCCAACGAACTGGCTAAGAAGGGCGTCAGCGTGTCGCCTTTCGGCGTGCGCTCGATCTGGCTGCGCCACGACCTCGCGACCATGAAACACCGGCTGAAGGCGCTCGAAGCCAAGATGGCGCAGGAGCAGTTGATCCTCACCGAGGCGCAGGTCGCCGCCCTAGAAAAAGCCAAGTCCGACAAGGAAGCGCATGGCGAATTCGTTTCCGAATGCCCCGGTTATTGCGGCGCGCAGGACACCTTCTATGTGGGAACCTTGAAAGGCGTCGGCCGCGTCTACCAGCAGACCTTCGTCGACACCTACGCCAAGGTTGGCTTCGCCAAGCTCTACGACCGCAAGACGCCGATCACCGCCGCCGATCTCTTGAACGATCGCGTCATCCCCTTCTTCGAGGATCACGGCGTCCCGCTGCAGCGCGTGCTCACCGACCGTGGAACCGAATATTGCGGCAACCCGGAGCGGCACGAATACGGACTCTATCTTGCGGTCGAGGACATCGATCACACCAGAACCAAGGCCAAGAGCCCGCAGACCAACGGCATCGTCGAACGCTTCCACAAGACCATGCTCGACGAGTTCTATCGGAGAGCAACGCTGCCTGAAACGACATCGGCCAACTCACGCCGTCTGTCATATGTGGACGGCTCTTCGTGGCAAGCACTTTTTTGGCGCTTCGAACGATTTGGTCGCTTCGGTCATATGTCCGGCCTGATTGTGCGGAACATAGGTCCGCGGCCCTGATGAAGTCCGGCGATCAGGATCCCTATCAGATCAACGAGCTTTGCGCTCATGACAGACGCCGGGTTGTTCCTGATCTTCGGTGGCGACCACTGTCGTTCATCACGTTTCTGTGCGCTTGCCAAACTCGAACCTATTAATCTCCTTTGTGAACACTCCTTGCGGCGACGAGCGGCTTCCTTACACCTTTGCAAACATCTCGGTGCGGAATCCTTCGCCGGTCTTCATCATTGCCCAGAGGATCCGAGCGAGCTTGTTGGCCAGCGCCACCGTAACCAGCCGCGCCGGCTTCTTCGCGAGCAGCGCAACAATCCAGTCGCGCAAGGCGCCTTGTCGTTTGCCCACGACATTCAGCAGCGATGTCGCCCCCAAGACGAGCTGTTTCCTGATGTATCGGGTGCCCTTCTTGGTGATGGCCCCTAGCGTCTGCTTGCCGCCACTCGAGTTTTCCTTCGGCGTGAGACCAAGCCAGGCGGCAAAATCGCGCCCCGATTTGAACACGCTCGGGTCGGGCACGCTGGCTGTGATCACCGAAGCAATGATTTTCCCGATGCCGGGAACCTTGTCGAGTAACCGGCTCATCTCGTTTTGCGCATGGGCGCGGCCCATTTGCTTTTCCAGATCGTCGACCGACTTGTCGAGCATCTCGAGATGTTGGGCCAGAACCTTCACGGTCGCCATGGCGGCCTCAGGAAGCGTCGCGGCCGTGTCGGCCAGCTCGAGTAGCTCGCCGACACGGCCTATTCCCTTCGCGACAACAATGCCAAACTGCGATAGATGACCGCGCAGGGCGTTGATACACATCGTTTGCTGCTTGACCAGCAGTTCGCGAGTCTTGTGCAGCATCAACGTCGCTTGTTGCTCGGCGCTCTTGAGCGGCACAAAGCGCATGCCTGGACGCGACACCGCCTCGCAGATCGCCTCCGCGTCGACCGCGTCGTTCTTGCCGCGTTTGACATAAGGCTTGGTGTAGGCTGGCGGCATCAGCAGCACTTCGTGGCCCATCGCCTTGAGTTCGCGCGCCCAATAATGCGCTGAGCCGCAAGCCTCCATGCCGATGAGACAAGGTTCGATCTGCGAAAAAAACTCGTGCATCTTCGAGCGCTTTTCAAGAATTCTTCCGTCGAGTCCTGCAAGACGATGCAATAAGGCTCGCCAGCCCTGCGGGCTGCATTGACAAGACGACTGTTTCGAAGGCGATGCGGCTCTCAATGAAATTGTGGATGGGATAACGCTCAACCATGCAAGCCTCGTCTCGTTACAGGGCTGGCATGGTCCGTCTTCCACCGTGCTTACGGTCGAAGAGAAAGCGATCATCGTCGCCTTTCCGCAAGCACACGCTGCTTCCTCTCGACGACGGCCTCTACGCCTTGCAGGCGACCATCCCGCATCTGACGCGTTCATCGCGTTGCATCGGTGTCTTCAACGCCACGGAATCAGCCGGCTGCCGGAGATCGAAGGCGACAAGCCGTACCAGAAGAAGTTCAAGGCTTATCCGATCGGCTTATTTCACATCGACATCGCCGAGGTCAGAACCGAAGAAGGAAAACTCTATCTTTTCGTGGCGATCGATCGCACCTCCAAGATCGCCTTCACCAAGCTCGAATACGAAGCCAATCGTCTAACGGCGACAGCTTTTCTCGAAGCGCTCATCGAGGCGATCCCCTATAAAATCCACACTGTCCTGACCGACAATGGCATTCAGTTCGCCTATTTGCCCAAGAACCGGAACGGTCCGACCGCGCAATATGCGACGCACATGTTTGGTCTGCGCTGCCGCCGGAACGGCATCGAGCATCGCCTGACCAAGCCCAATCATCCCTGGACGAATGGCCAAGTCGAACAAATGAATCGAACGCCCAAAGAGGCGACAGTCAAACGCTATCACTACGACAGCCACAACCAGTTGCGTGAGCATCTCGCGGCCTTCTTGGCCGCTTACAATTTTGCGAAACGGCTGAAGACCCTGCGAGGCCTCACGCCTCATGAGCATGTCAGTAAAATCTGGAAAGTCGAGCCCGCCGTCTTCAATAAAAATCCGATCAAGCTCACTTCGGGACTATACAGCTAGTATTATTACGACGACAGCATGTCGCAAGGGCTTTGGGACGTCTGCCAATAATTGGCTCGAGATTCGCGCGCTGCTCATTGCCGAGTAGTTCATTCCGAGGGGCAGCTTCCGCATTCCTTGCGAAGATCTACTCGCGGTCCACAAGCGCCTTGGACCACTGCCGAAAGGCGTGAAGCGCCTCAAGACCACCGAAGCCGTGACACGGGCTCTGAACCTCGCCAAGCAGGCATAAGGATCAGCGCGGAGCTTGGGTGTGACGAAGAACACATACAAGCGCGCGGCGCCGGGAGAAGTTAGCCAATGGAGCGTCGCCAATGCTCCGAAGGGGAGGTTCCGTCATGAGTGCCGATAACCGGTCTCCAAAAATACGCGCATTAGACGATATCCGCGGTTTGGCGCGAATGGCGTCAATAAACTACTGCATGATCGAACGCGGGTTTTGTCAGACAAGATCAGTTGGTTGTGAGGATGGCGTTTACACGTTCAAATTCAGCGACAACTGGACCGACGACATTGTCTTTGCCGCCCGCGACCTGAAGGATCGCGCAAATAGCATTTGCGAGAGACTGTCCCTGTTCGAAGAAGAAGAGGAGGAGAGCCAATGACCCCATCGACCTCTCGCTCCACGATACCGGCGCTTTTCGTCCGCATCTGACGCCTCAAACTCGCGCGCTTCCTGCTAAGGGCGGCGCGCGTTGGAGAGGCCCGGTCGCGATGGCTCCGATGAGGCAAGGCTATGCTTCGCGCTTGCTTTCCGCGAATTGCGCGCATACGCTTGCGCCAAGCAGACGGCGAACTCCTGCGCCGTCGCTAAAGAAACGCCCCGACCACGGATGAACTGGCGGGGCGTTTTGCGTTTTGGGGTGGAAGCCGCTCGCGACGGCGCTAATTCCATAAGCAGCAAAGTCGACGCAACGCGCGCCGATGCAACCCTCCCAGGTTGCGCCCCTTACCGCCCGGTCAGCAACGGCCGGGCTTTTTGTGCGCCGCAATTGGACGCTAGCGCTGCGCTTGCCGCTTGCGGATCGCTTCCTTGACGCGCTCCCAATGCCCCAGCGACCGATTGACATCGAGAATGCGGACGCTGTCGTGTTCCCGAAGCCGGGCCTCAAGATCGGCGTCATCGCTAAAGCGTTCGATCAAAGCGTGCATGTGACATTTTGCCGCCCAAATTGAACGCAACGCTTTCGCTGATAAAGCATTTGAATCAGGTGGGGGCGGCGACGTCATGACGGAGCTCGAACTAATCGAAATGTCCGCCGACGAGGAAGCCATGGCTTTCTTGTGCGATGCCACCAATACCCTGCGCGCATATTTTCAAGGCGAGGTGTTGTCGGCGCTCTCGGCTTTTGCGCGCACGGCGCTCGAACGCGAAATATTGTTTTTGGCAGACAAACCGGGCGACACGCCTTGGCCGCCACTCGCCAACGTTACCATGGAACGCGGCGAGCAATGTCTATACGACCTCATCGCCTACAATCACGACGGCGCAGCAAGTGAATATTTTCGAAAGTGCGTGGATGAGACGGTCGAGGCCGTTGTCGCAGCGATAAACGATTAGTTTGTATTCGCCGCCTGCCCTGAAGATACAACCCACTCTTGCAAGCTATCGTCCGGCGTCGGCCTCAAAGAAGGGGCGTTCGCGGAAGTAACATTGCCGGCGCCTTGCGCTCGCCGAATTGCGCGGTACGCTTGCAGCAGGCTGACGGTCCGCCGTCGCCAAGAGAACGCCCCCAGCGAGGATGTATCGGCGGGGCGTTTTCGTTGTATGCAATCGATTCAGTAAACGTGTCGACGGACGACGCGACGGGTTGTCCTACGAGCAACCCTGCGAGCATGGGTCACCTGCACGACCAGACCATCGGAATTGGAAATTTCGACCGCATTGCGCGTTGTGCTCATGGGAGTCGCCTCGCCGATAGGATCATAGCCAAAGAGCAATGAAACGCCGATATCGAGGAATTGGAGCTGTTTCGCAAAAGCGACAAGTGGCGCGCCGAAAACCCTTTCTTGCGCATCATTGTCGACTGAACGAAGGCGCTGCCGCGCGCAGCGCAAGAAGATAAAGGCGAAGTAAAAATAGGGAGCGGCAACAGACCGACTTCTCGCGCCTCCTTGCCGGAACGCGCCCTATCTATCCTTGGCCTCGACAATGGCGTTGTGAGCGCCAGATATAAGGCGACGATCCGGCTTCTCGTGAGTGGCGTCGCAAGAAAGATATGTGCAGGCTGTTTTAAAGGCGAGTGGAGGCAGACATGCGTAATACATTCAAATCGATCGTTACGAGCGCCCTGTGCGTCGGTTTGGCCGCAACGGCTTTGGCAGGCAGTGCCTGGGCGGGCCCGATCAACATGGTGAGTTCCCGGGGCGTCGAGGCGCCATCGCTAACTGATCAAATCTACTATCGGCGTTATTATCGGGGTGGCTACTATCGCCGTGGATATAATCCGGGCGCGGCTGCAGCTGCAGCGGCGGTGGGCGTGCTCGGGGCCGCCGCCGCGGCTGGCGCCTACGCGCAACCGTATTATGGTTATCCAGCCTATGGCTACCCAGCTTACGGGTATCCCGACGGCTACGGATGGTAAGCGCATAACGGTGAGGTTCACGATTTCGGCGGCGGCGGTTTCCATGATGACCGCTGCCGTCGAACTGCCGCCGTCAACGGGCCAGTGAGTCGATGCTCGCCAAGGTTCAGCCCAACGCTCATGAACCCACCGTGAACCCAGTCCCTCTATTTGCAAAAACGACTAGTCAGTAACAGCAATCAATATTTTTGAATTTATTTGGAAAAATGGTCGGAGTGGCGGGAAGGAAATAAAGTATAAAAATCATATACTTACGTTGACAAACCCACCCCGAGCCTGACATTGAATCGAAAGAGCCTTTGCTGGCTTTGTCAAACCGCAAATCGTGAGGTCGCGTACAGCAAGATGGGAATGAGCGGCGGGGAGGGGGCAGGGCTTCGACAATCCGCGTAAGGCGCCGAACCATGCGTTCCGGCATTGGTTCAAGACCGCCGCGTCACGGGCGGGCGTTCAGGACGGTGTCGCCGACACCGCGTGTGGGTTTGGTTCACGACAGCCGCCCGCGATATGGCGCGGGGATACCCGCTTGCCAAAGCTTAGCTTTCGCAAGCGTTACGTAGAAGCTGCATTGCGTCGCTCTTTTCGACGGGCTTCCGCCTGCTCCAGCTCGGCTCCGTCACAAGACGCTCAAGAAGAGCGTATGTGAAATCCAAGAGGTCTTCGGCATCCTCTCGCGAAAGATTGCCTACATGCGCACCATCGTTCCCGTCTTCGCGGACGCACTTCGCCAGCTCTTTGAGGGCGGGGCTAATTAGATTGTTGTCAAACAGCCATTTAGGCAAGCGGCGCTAATGGGGGTGAGAACCCCTTTATTGCCGACGTTCTTTGTCATCGCCGCCCCGAATCTAAAGCCTCTTTTGCCGCTACAGCGAGTGTGTGCAGCTCATCGGTCTCTGTCATTCTCCCAGCGGCGATTTCGCGTAGAGTAACAGCGTAAAGTTGCACTAGGTTTATGGATACATTTTGTACACACTCAGATAAAATAAAAGCCTCGTACTGTTCTCTTCTATATTTTCTGAATGCTTCAACGTCGGTGATAACTCCGTCTGCTCGCTCTACAATATCCATTAAAATCAGCAACAATTCCAAAATTTCTGATTTTTCTTCATCTGCATCGGAGCGCTGATAAATATTCCATAAGATGTCGCGTTCTTCTCGCCAATTAAGTCCGCCGCCGCTGAAATCGGCATTTTTCCATTGGTTTATTAGCTCGGAAATTCCCGGATTCATCGTGGCGCTCAGGAATCATCGTCTAACGCGAAACATCCATTCTGGATTTCCCGAGCCAGCTGCGGCCTTTCGAGGGCTAAGCGGCCTTGGCCGCCCTGATTGGCGTTAACCGATTTTTAACTTTCTGATACCCGTGGCTTTTTGGCAACAGTAATGATTCAAAATCTGTTGTTTGATTTGAGGGTTCGACGGATAAGTCAATCTGTTTCGGTGCAAACAGGACGGATGAGCGTGTCGTCAGCGTCGGAGGTTCGCAAAATGCAACGGCCTTATTTTCCAGTTTCGTCAATTTTATCGCGTTTAATTTTCTCGGTCATTGCCCAAAACCCACCTGAATCGAAGCTGAACATCACGCCGCCGCATTGGCATCAGTCTCGCAATTGAACCTCGAGCCCTGACCGCTTGTCTCAAGGCGAGACAAGTTGTCGGCGTATTCGACGACTCGTTGCTCACGACGCCTTTGTTGATCATCCGCAGTTCCTTGATAAACCGCTAGAATCTTTTTTGCCGCCCACTATTTCGTCGCCCTCCGCATTGGGCTGGTCGGTGAGGCAAGTGTTGGAACTTTGTCAGTCGCTGAACGTTACTCACATATCTGGTTTTTTAATCGATTAGTAAGGGTAGCGTGGGGAGTGGGGGCAAAAATGCCAAGCGATGAATCTCCTATCATCCTCGGCGAAAGATACGCGCCTGAATTAGGCGCGATTGAGAGTTTACCGAAACCTCTCAATGGGCTTTCGCAGAAATCTCTAAACGTCAGGACAGAAGATGGACTCGATCCACCCTCTGTCGTCATTATCGAAAAGCGGCATTTGATAAGGGGGTGTCTCGAGCGCTGTATCGGCGAACTCTTCGGTTGTCCGATGGCCTCGTTTTCAGACATGGAGAGTTGGCGGCAGGTTGCGCCTACCATCCATACCCTCGTCATTATCGTTGGCTGGGAAAAAGGTAACCCCGAGGCGATCTTGGAGTTAAGTCGGGTAAAGCCAGACGCCCCAATCATCGTCATGTCGGATGCGCCGAGCGTCGCCGAAATAGAAAAAAGTTTCAAATGCGGGGCGCGAGGTTACGTTTCTAGTAACATAACTCTCGAGGTTGTCGTCGAAGCCATTCGCCTCGTCTCCGCTGGCGGCATTTTTGTTCCTGCTGAAATTTTGCTACAGGCCTCCTCCATCGACTGCAATGCCGCAAGAACACAACCGGCGATATTCACCGCGCGCGAAAAATGTGTGGTGGATGCGCTGCGAAAGGGCAAGGCAAACAAAGTTATAGCTCAGGAGCTGAAATTGAGTGAAAGCACAGTCAAGCTTCACGTCCATAATATTATGAGAAAGATGCAAGCGAAGAACCGGACCGAGGTCGCAATGAAGGTGTGACTTGGCGCAAATCCCCGCCTTGCTGGAGCGAAAGCATTTCACGTAATGAACAATTGCGCTGCGCCACAGTGCTCGACGCAATATCAAAGGCTCTTCTGGAAGGTGGTTTATTGCCTCCAAAGAC
>CAVPMJ010000033.1:0-14787 GCA_963706255.1 uncultured Alphaproteobacteria bacterium
CGCGCCGATCGCGTTTCGCGTCAGGCGCGCTTCAGAACTTTCGCCACCGTCGCGCCGAACTCGGCCGGGCTGGGCGCGACCGTCAGTCCATAGGACTTCATGATTTCGGTCTTTTCCGCGGCGCTGTCGCCCGTCGCCGAGATGATGGCGCCGGCGTGGCCCATGCGACGACCCTTGGGCGCCGTGAGCCCCGCGACGAAGCCGATCACGGGCTTGGAGAAGTTCTCCTTTATCCAGGCGGAGGCTTCAGCTTCCTGCGGCCCGCCGATCTCGCCGATGATGAGCACGGCCTCGGTCTCCGGATCCTTGTCGAAGAGCACGAGATGATCGAGGAAGGAGGAGCCGTTGATCGGATCGCCGCCAATGCCGACCGAGGTCGAGATGCCGAGGCCGAGCGCCTTGAGTTGGGAAGCGGCTTCATAACCGAGCGTGCCGGAACGCGAGATCAGGCCGACATTGCCCTGCTTGTAGATGTGGCCCGGCATGATGCCGAGCATCGCCTTGCCGGGCGAAATAATGCCGGCGCAATTGGGCCCGACCATCATCGGCCGGCGATCCTTCGGAAAGCGCAGGAAATAGCGCTTCACCCGCATCATGTCCTGCGCCGGGATGCCGTCGGTGATCGAGCAGATGAGGCGGACGCCGGAGTCGGCGGCCTCCATGATCGCATCGGCGCAGAAGGCCGGCGCGACGAAGGTGACCGACGCCTGCGCGCCGGTCTCGCGCACTGCTTCCCGCACCGTATTGAACACCGGCACGCCGTGATGTGTCTTGCCGCCCTTGCCAGGCGTGACGCCGGCGACGACATTGCTGCCGTAGTCGATCATCTCTTTGGCGTGGAAGCTGCCCTTGTCGCCGGTGATGCCCTGAACGAGGATCGGCGTCTTTTCGTCGATGAGAATGCTCATGTGTCCTTCCCCGGCGCTTACTTGGCGCCCTTGTAGGCAGCGACGGCCTTCTCGGCGGCCTCGGCCAGCGTGTCGGCCTGGATGATCGGAATGCCGCTCTCGGCGATGATCTTCTTGCCCGCTTCGACATTGGTGCCGGCGAGACGCACCACGAGCGGCACGCCCTCGATCTTCTCCGCGCGCACCGCGTCGACGACGCCTGCGCAACCCAGTCGCAGCGATTGATGCCGGCGAAAATATTGACGAGCACCACTTTCACGCGGCAGTCGGACAGAACGAGCCGGAAGGCGGTCGCGACGCGCTCGGGCAGCTTGTAGATGTGGCCCGGCATGATGCCGAGCATCGCCTTGCCGGGCGAGATGATGCCGGCGCAGTTGGGGCCGACCATCATCGGGCGGCGATCCTTCGGAAAGCGCAGGAAGTAGCGCTTCACGCGCATCATGTCCTGCGCCGGAATGCCGTCGGTGATCGAGCAGATGAGGCGGACGCCGGAGTCGGCGGCCTCCATGATCGCGTCGGCGCAGAAGGCCGGCGCGACGAAGGTGATCGACGCCTGCGCGCCGGTCTCGCGCACCGCTTCCCGCACCGTGTTGAACACCGGCACGCCGTGATGGGTCTTGCCGCCCTTGCCGGGCGTGACGCCGGCGACGACATTGCTGCCGTAGTCGATCATCTCCTTGGCGTGGAAGCTGCCCTTGTCGCCGGTGATGCCCTGAACGAGGATCGGCGTCTTTTCGTCGATGAGAATGCTCATGTGTCCTTCCCCGGCGCTTACTTGGCGCCCTTGTAGGCGGCGACGGCCTTCTCGGCGGCCTCGGCCAGCGTGTCGGCCTGGATGATCGGAATGCCGCTCTCGGCGATGATCTTCTTGCCCGCTTCGACATTGGTGCCGGCGAGACGCACCACGAGCGGCACGCCCTCGATCTTCTCGGCGCGCACCGCGTCGACGACGCCCTGCGCAACCCAGTCGCAGCGATTGATGCCGGCGAAAATATTGACGAGCACCACTTTCACGCGGCGGTCGGACAGAACGAGCCGGAAGGCGGTCGCGACGCGCTCGGGCGAGGCGCCGCCGCCGACGTCGAGGAAGTTCGCCGGATTGCCGCCGGCGTGCTTGATCATATCCATCGTCGCCATGGCGAGGCCGGCGCCGTTGACGATGCAGCCGATTTCGCCATCGAGGCCAATGTAGTTGAGGCTGTGCTCTGCGGCCTGCGCCTCGCGCGGATCGCTTTGCGAGGGATCGTTCATGTCGACGATGTTGCGGCGGCGGAACAGCGCATTGTCGTCGAAGGACATTTTCGCGTCGAGCGCCAGCACTTTGTCGTCCTTGGTGACGACGAGCGGATTGATCTCCAGCATGGTCGCGTCATTGTCGCGAAAAGCGCGATAGGCGCCCATGATTGTCTTCACCGCCCGCGACACCTGTTTGATGTTCAGTCCGAGTTGAAACGCGAGTTCGCGCGCCTGAAACTGCTGCAGGCCGACGGCCGGCTCGACGATCACCTGCAGTAATTCGTCGGGCGTGTTCTTGGCGATTTCCTCGATCTCCATGCCGCCATGCTTCGAGGCGATGACGCGCACGCGCTCCAGTTTGCGGTCGAGGACGTAACCCAGATACAGCTCGCGCTCGAAAGGATCGGCGACCTCGACATAGACGCGCTGCACCGGCTTGCCTTCTGGCCCCGTCTGGCTGGTGACGAGTCGCTTGCCGAGGAGATCGCGCGCCGCCTGTTGCACTTCGTGATAGGTGCGGCAGAGCTTGACGCCGCCCGCCTTGCCGCGCGCGCCGGCGTGAATCTGCGCCTTGACGACCCAATGCGAACCGCCGAGCTCAGTCGCGGCGTAGACCGCCTGATCCGGACTGAAGGCGACCGTGCCGGGCGGAATGTCGACGCCATGGCTCGCCAGAATTTCCTTGGCCTGATACTCGTGGACGTCCATTTCAGTCCTCCAATCGGAAAATGTCGCGCGGCCTAAGTTTTGTTGAATGCGATTTCATCGAAACCGCTTCCGCCATCATGGCCTAGCCGCCGATTTTGTCTTTCACTGTCTGATAGACCGCTTCGGTCTCGGCCGCGGCCTTGGCGAGCAGCGCATTCACCTCGGCGAGCTGCTTCTCGGCGAAGTCGCGATCCTTGATCGATTTGGCGTTGATGAAGACATTCAGCGCGCAACTGCGCAGGCCGGCGTTGGCCGCGAGCACGGCGACGCCGGCGTCGCTGATGACGTTGAGATTGCCCTTGTCGGCCGCCTCCTTCGACAGCGCGATGACATCGTAACAGATCTTGCAAGTATGCAGCGGCGCGAGCGTCGCGACTTTAAGCGCCGACTGGATCGCCTCCGAGCGCTTCGCCTTTTCTTCATCCGTGCCGCGCGGCAGGCCATAGGCGCCCATCAGCGTGTTGAAGGCGACGACGTCTTCGTCGATGCCTTGCGTCAGCTCGGCGCGCAGCTTCTCGGCCTTGGCGAGCGTCTGCTGAAGATCGGCGGAGACGGCCTCGTAATTCTTCTTGCCGATGGTGAGATTGCACACCATCGACACCAGCGCCGCGCCCATGGCGCCCAGAGAGCGCCGCAGCGCCGCCGCCGCCGGGCGTCGGCGCGTCGCTCGCGAGTTCGTCGAGGAATTTCCCAATCGTATCGTTTTTCGCGCTCATATCGTTCCTCAATCTCACGCCAGCTCTTTGGCTTGCGCGTAGATATTCTCGCAGTCGAAAATCTGGTCGGCGGCGTCGAACAGCTTGCCGACGCATTCGCGATGCAATTTCAGCTTGAGGCCGCCTAGGCCCAGCGCGCCGATGACGATCTTGCCGTGACGCTCCTTCGCCTTGTCGGTCGCCTCGACGCCGCCGACGCCGAGCGGCGGCTGCGCATTGCAGTCGGCGATGAGCTCGATCGTCGGATCGTTCTGCCAGTCCTTTTCGTCGAGCAGCGGCACGCCGATGGCGCCGGCCGCGAAGACGATCTGCGCGCCTTTGCAGGCGGCTGCGCGCGCGGCGTTGTCGGCCGCCTCGATCGCCGTCGGCGTGAAGCCGAAGCGCTCCTGAATGGCTTTCGCCGAGGCCTCGGCGCGCGCCTTCTGGCGCGAGGTGATCGTGACTTCCGCGCCCTCGATGTTCAGCATGGCGGCGGCGCGCATGCCGACCGGGCCGGTGCCGGCGAGCACGACGGCCTTCTTGCCCTTGAGCGAACTCGCCTTGGCGAGCAGCGCGACGCCCGCCGCCGCCGTCGTGTTGGAGCCGTTCGAATCGAGCATGGCCGAGACGCGGAAATTGGAGAAGAAGCGCTTCTTCACGGCTTTGAACACCGCTTCGCCCGCCGTCATCGAGCCGCCGCCGACAAAAATGGCGGTAAACTGCTTTTCTTTCGGACCGCGCGTGTAGATGCAGCCGTCGACGAGCGCGCCGACGTTTTCTGGCGTCACGCCGCCATAGCCGATGAGGTGATCGGCGCCGCCGTCGTAGCCGACCACGGTGTCGAAGACGCTCGGGACGGGATCGGTGTCAAAGAGGAAGAGAAGTTTTTTCGTCATTGGCGAACCTTTGCTTTGCGGCGCTTACGCCGTCACGACGTTGCGCGGGCTGCCGGCGACAAAAGCGTCGATATTGTCGACAAGCTGATCGGCGAGCACCTGCATCGCCTCTTTCGAGGCCCAGGCGACATGCGGCGTGATGATGAGATTGGGAATCGTTGGGTCCAGCAGGATATTGCCGTTCTTGGGCGGCTCGACGGTGAGCACGTCGAAGCCCGCGCCGGCGATGACGCCCTTGCGCAAGGCGTCGGCGAGCGCCGCCTCGTCGACGATGCCGCCGCGCGCGGTATTGATGATGCACGCGGTCTTCTTCATCGACGCCAGCTCTTTCGTCGAGATCATATTCTTGGTCTCGGGCGTCAGCGGCAGATTGAGCGTAATGACGTCCGCTTCGCGCAGAATGGTCGCGACGTCCACTTTGTTCGGCACATCGGTGACGTCGTTGATCAGCACCTTCATGCCGAGCGCGGCGGCGCGCTTCTCGATTTCCTTGCCGAGCGCGCCATAGCCGACGATGCCGAGCGTCGAGCCGGCGATGTCATAGATCGGATAGTCGAAATAGCAGAACTGATTGGCGTAGCCCCAACGTCCTTGCCGCACCGAATTGTAGTAGTTCACCAGATTGCGGCGCAGCGCGAAGAGCAGCGCGAATACATGTTCGGGCAGCGTGTTGAAGGCATAGTTGCGGATGTTGGAGACCGTGATGCCATTCGCGCTCGTATAGGCTTTGTCGATCACATCCGTGCCGGTCGCGGCGACGGCGATCAGCTTGAGATCGGGCAATTGCTTCAACGTCGCTTCGCGCAGCGGCACCTTGTTGGTGATGCAGATGTCCGCGCCCTTCAGGCGCTCGACGAGCTGGTCCGGCGCTGACTGCGCATATTCAACATATTCATGCGGGAAATTCGGCTTGCGCACATTGGCGTCGAGCGTTTCGCGATCGAGAAAAACGATTTTGTGCGACATGGAACCGAAACTCCCCAACTTATTATTGGCGCCGAGACATCGCCCTCTCCCCGCTTGCGGGGAGAGGGATTGGCATTTTCGTCGCTTACATCTTCAGCAGCGGATTGGCGCGATAGACCGCCTGCGCGGCCGCGACGCCGGAGCCGGGCTGGATCTTGATGCCGTTGTCGAGCATCGCCATTTCCGCGCCGGCGATGGCGCCGAGCAGCATCAGCTCGTTGAGGTCGCCGAGATGGCCGATGCGGAACACCTTGCCCGCGACTTCCGAAAGGCCGGCGCCGAGCGCGAGGTTGTAACGCTTGTAAGCGGTCTCGATGACCTTTGCGGCGTCAGAGCCTTCCGGCACCACAATGGCGGTGACGGTGTCGGAGTTCCACTTCGGCTCCTTGGCGCAGCACTTGAGGCCCCAGGCCGCGACCGCGGCGCGACAGCCCTCGGCGAGGTGATGGTGGCGCTTGTAGACCTGGTCGAGACCCTCTTCGAACAGGATCGACAGCGCTTCCTTGAGACCGTAAAGCAGCGGGACGGACGGCGTGTAAGGGAAGTAGCCCTGCGCGTTCGCGTTGATCATGTCCTGGAATTCGAAATAGGCGCGGCGACCCTTGTTGGTCTTGCCTTTTTCGATCGCCTTCGGGCTCGCGGCCATCAGCAGCAGGCCGGCCGGCAGCATGAAGCCCTTCTGCGAGCCTGACACGATCACGTCCACGCCCCATTCGTCCATCTTGAATTCGAGCGAGGCGACGGAGGACACGCCGTCGACGAAGAGCATCGCCGGATGCTTGGCGTTGTCGATCGCCTTGCGGACGGCGGCGATGTCCGAGGTCACGCCCGTGGCGGTCTCGTTGTGAGTCGCGAGAACGGCCTTGATCTCATGGTTCTTGTCAGCCTTCAGCGTCTCTTCGATCAGCTCCGGATCGTTGCCGGTTCCCCACGGACGCTCCTGCACGATGACATCGAGGCCCTGGCGGCGGCAGAGGTCGATCCACAGATGAGAGAACTGGCCGAAGCGCTGGGCGAGAACCTTGTCGCCGGGCGACAGCGTATTGGTGATCGCCGCTTCCCAGCCGCCGGTGCCGGACGCCGGGAAAATGAAGGCGTGGCCCTTCTCGGTGCCGAACACCTTCTTCAGCCCGGGAAACAGCGGCTTCACGAGATCGGGGAAAGTCGGCGAGCGATGGTCTTCGGAAGCCACCGCCATGGCGCGCACGATGCGATCAGGAAGATTGGTCGGGCCCGGCACGAAGAGGAAGTTTTTGCCGGGAACTCTGGAATTCAACATTAGCTGGCTCCTTTTGAGCGGACTGGTTTCAGATAACAATCGGCGCCGCCATCGCCGCCGAAGAATCGCTGCAGGTTAGAACAGGCCGGAGATGCGGCCGTTGGCGTCGACTTCGATATTGTTGGCCGCCGGAACCTTCGGCAGGCCGGGCATCGTCATGATGTCGCCGCAGATGACCACGACGAATTCCGCGCCCGCCGAGAGCCGCAACTCGCGCACCGGAATCGTGAATCCGGACGGCGCGCCCTTGGCGTTCGGGTCAGTCGAGAAGCTGTATTGCGTCTTGGCGATGCAGACCGGGAGATGGCCGAAGCCTTCCTTCTCGAGCTCCGCGAAGCGCGACTTGACGCTGGCGTCGAAGGAGATGTCGGCGGCTCCATACAATTCCTTGGCGATGGTGCGCACCTTCTCGACGAGCGGCATATCGTCAGGATAAAGCGGCTTGAAGTTCGACGGCTGCGTTTCGATCGTCTTGACGACCGTCTTGGCGAGCTCCGCCGCGCCGGGGCCGCCAGAACCCCAGTGGTCCGCGAGGACGCATTCGACGCCTTCGCCCGCCGAGAGCTTCTTCAAAAGATCGATCTCCGCCTGAGTGTCAGAGCTGAAGCGGTTGACCGAAACGATGACCGGCACGCCGAACTTGCGGACATTGGCGATGTGGCGCTTCAAATTGGCGAAGCCCTTTTCGAGCGCCTCGAGATTTTCGCTCTTCAAATCTTCCTTGGCGACGCCGCCATGCATCTTCAGCGCGCGAATCGTCGCGACGATGACCGTCACATCGGGCTTGAGCCCCGCCTTGCGGCATTTGATGTCGAAGAACTTCTCCGCGCCGAGATCGGCGCCAAAGCCCGCCTCGGTGACGACATAGTCGGCGAGCTTCAAGGCCGATTTGGTCGCGATCACCGAATTACAGCCATGGGCGATATTGGCGAAAGGTCCGCCATGGATGAAGGCCGGATTATTTTCGAGCGTCTGCACGAGATTGGGCGCGATCGCGTCCTTGAGCAGCGCGGCCATTGAGCCGGCGGCCTTGAGCTCCGAGGCGCGCACGCTCTTCTTCTCGCGCGTCTGGCCGACGATGATGTCGCCGAGACGACGCTGCAGATCGGCGAAATTGCTGGCGAGGCAGAAGATCGCCATCACTTCCGAGGCGACGGTGATGTCGAAGCCGTCCTCGCGCGGATAGCCATTGGCGACGCCGCCGAGCGACGAAACGATCGAGCGCAGCGAGCGATCGTTCATGTCGACGACGCGCCGCCAGGCGACGCGACGCCCGTCGAGGCCCAGCGCATTGCCCCAATAGATGTGATTGTCGATCAGCGCCGAGAGCAGATTATGCGCGACGCCGATGGCGTGGAAGTCGCCGGTGAAATGGAGGTTGATATCCTCCATCGGCACGACCTGCGCATAGCCGCCGCCGGCCGCGCCGCCCTTCACGCCGAAGCAGGGGCCGAGCGAGGGCTCGCGCAGGCACATGACGGCCTTCTTGCCGATGTAGTTGAGCGCGTCGCCGAGCCCGACCGTCGTCGTCGTCTTGCCTTCGCCGGCGGGCGTCGGGCTGATGGCGGTGACGAGGATCAGCTTGCCGTCCGGCTTGCCTTCGAGCGAAGCGACGTAATCGAGGGAGATCTTCGCCTTGTAATGACCATAGGGCTGCACATATTCGGCGGGGATGCCGAGCTTGTCGCGCGCAACGTCGATAATCGGGCGCATCTTCGCGGCCTGCGAAATCTCGATATCGGACTTCGGCGCAAGATGCTGATTGTCTTTTCCGCTCGCGCCTGGCGCGGCGGCTGACGTTTCTGACGACATGCAGTCCTCTCCCTCTCGAGCTTGCGTCGCACAAGCCCTGGCATTCTTATTTCAGTCGTTGGAAGCGGGCGGCGCGCCGCGCTGCCTTTGCTCCCGGCGGCCGGGCCGAGTCCCGCCAATGTCAGGCTGCAGCCATTTTTTGCGACCGTAGTTAGTTCCAATTCACGCATCAAGGGCGCGGGCCGACGCCGCAGGCCGACGCGCGCTTAATCCGCTTATCGAAAAATCCATAGGCGGACCGTTGGTATGACGGGAATCAAATTTGCTCGTCAAGCGCGCAGCGTCGCTGTGCGCGCCTTGTGTCCGTTGACGTCGGCGGGCTCATCCCGCTCGCGCGACGACCATCGCAAGGCCGCTTGCTTATTCGACAAGCCGGGCGCGGCGCCTATCCTAAGCCTATCCGTACGAATAGGACATCTCGCCATCCGCTGGGTCGGGGCGAACGCGCGCTTTCGCCAGAAAAACCGGAGCTCGGCCTATACGTTTGAAAGTCTGATGCGACGGGACGACGCGATGACGTCGCGCGTTCGCGCGCGGCAACGGCCCCTGCCCGGCCCTATCCGAAGAAAGCGCTCAGGAGTGGGCGATACGTTGGAACGGAGGCCGGAAGAAAAATTTTGTCGCAGGCGGCGTCGCAGGCTTGACTCTATCGGCCTATCACAAAGACCGATGGTCGCGGGAGTCGTCACTCGGGCTGAAAATCCAGCGCAACGCCGTTGATGCAATAGCGCAAGCCGGTCGGCGGCGGGCCGTCGTTGAAAACATGGCCGAGATGCGAACCGCAGCGGCTGCAATGCACTTCCGTGCGCGTCATGCCGTAGCCGCGGTCGACGGTCGAGCCGAGCGCGCCGGGCAGCGGGTCGAAAAAGCTCGGCCAACCCGTGCCGCTCTCGAACTTCTCGCCCGAACGAAACAGCGGCTGGCCGCAGCCCGCGCAGTTGAACGCGCCGCGACGCTTCTCATGATTGAGGGCGCAGCTCCCCGGCCGCTCGGTGCCATGTTGGCGCATAACGTCATATTGCTCGGGCGTGAGAAGCGCGCGCCATTCCTCATCGCTGCGCATGACGGGAAAGCTTTCATTGGTCATGGGCGGCCCTTTCCGCGAACCTTTGGCGTCAGATGCTATCTTATGTCGCGCTGCGGCTTTCGCCAGAGGGCGACGGCGGGATAGAGTGGCGCCATTGCAGCGCCAAGCGACAATTCGAGAAAATGACCGACAAGAAATACGACGCCGTGGTGATCGGCTCGGGACTGGGCGGATTGACCGCGGGGGCGCTGCTTGCGCACGCCGGCTACAGCGTCTGCCTGCTCGAACGCAATTTCAGCTTAGGGGGCGCGGCGTCGGTCTATAAGGTCGGCGCGCTCACCGTCGAAGCCTCGCTTCACCAAACCTCCGACGCCCGCAATCCCCGCGATGTGAAGCACGACATCTTGAACCGCCTCGGCATTCTCGACGAAATCGAGTGGCTGCCGACCGGCGCGCTTTACAAGGTCCGCGGCGGCCCGCTGGGCGAAGCCTTCGAATTGCCCTTCGGCTTCGCCGCCGCCCATGACGCGCTTGCGGAGCGTTTTCCCGACAAGCGCGCCGCGATCAAGAGATTTCTTGGCGAAGTCGAGCAGATCCACGACGCGATGTGGACCCTGAAACAGGCGCGCGAGGAGGCTTCGCTCGCCAAATTCGCGCGCGGCTTATGGGAAGTCGCGCCGGCCGCCGCCGGCTGGCAGAACTCGCTGCATGAGATCATGGAGCGCGACTTCGCCGGCTGCGAGGCGTTGAAATGCGCGCTCGGCGCCAATCTCGCCTATTACGGCGACGACCCGCGCCGGCTGTGGTGGATTTTCTATGCGCTCGCGCAGGGCGGCTACATCGCTTCCGGCGGCGCCTATATCAAGGGCGGTTCACGGCAGTTGAGCTTGAAGCTCGCGAAGGCGATCACCAAGACCGGCGGCGTCGTGCGCCTGGGTCGGCTCGTCAATGCGATCGAGACGGACGCGGACGGCGCCGCCGTCGCCATTCGCCATGTCGCGCGGCGCGCCGAGGATAATGAAGAGCGCATCGAAGCGCGCGTCGTGATGGCCAATTGCGCGCCCTCAGTCGCCGCCGAGATGATGGACGCGCCGGCGCGCGCGAAAATGGACGAAGTTTTCGGCGAGCGCCGGCTCTCGACCTCGCTCTATTCCGCCAATTTCGGTCTGAGCGCCAAGCCCGCGACGGTCGGACTGGCGGATTTTTCGACCGTCGTCCTGCCGTCCGACATGCAACGCTTCGACCAATATGGCGACGGAGCCGGCGCGATGGCGGAGGATCCGAAGGGCGCATTGCCGCTTCACGCGATCGCCAATTTCACCGCCGTCGACTCAGGCCTTTGGGACGAGCCGCCCATCCTCGTCAGCGTGCTCGGGCTCGATCGCCTCGACAATTGGCAAGGACTTTCGCGCGAGACGGCGGCTGCGCGACGCGAACGCTGGCTCGACGCGATTCAAGCCTCGCTCGATCGCGACTATCCGGGCTTTGCCGGCCTCGTCACGACGCGAATGCTGCTCAACGCCTATTCGATGTCGGGCTATCTCAACACGCCGGAAGGCGCGGTCTATGGATTTGCGGCGCTTCCCGCCGAGGAGCCGATCCTCATGGGCTTTCCGCGCACGCCGGCGACGCCGATCGCAGGACTCTATCTTGCGTCGGCCTTTGGCGGCGAACATGGCTTTAACGGCGCGATGTTATCGGGCGCCGAAGCCGCGCGTCTCGCCGAACGGCGCCTCGCGGCAACAAGCCGATCGACGCAAGGATCCGACGGAAAGGCAGACTAGGGCCTGATGAAAACAGGACGCCCGCGCGGAAGCGGGCGTGGCTTCTCAGCGCTTGCGCCGCTTGCCGCCGCCCGACGACGGTCCGACGCCGAATTCGCGCTGGCAGGCGGCGCTGAGCGAGCCCATATTCGCCCTCAGGCATCTCTCGACCGCAACAGCGTCTGGAATATAGGCGTCGCAAAAGCGATTGGCGTCGCCCTCGCAAGCCGCGCGCTGCTCGGGGGTTCCTTGAGCAAAAGCCGGCGCGGCGACGACAAACGCCAGCAGAGCCGAGAGCCGCAGAGAGATGCGCATTCAGACCTTCCTTCCATTAAGACGCCCTTCGGGGCCATGCGGACCGAGGGCGCGCGACCGGTCTCCCGCGCGCTTCCCCGAACGACAATGAGGTTTGATTGCATCGCGCCCGTCGGGAATCAAGTCGCATTTACGCCTTCGCTGTGGGCCGCGCCGCCTGCGCGCCAAATTCCCGGGCGGAAGACGCCTCGTCCTGCGGCAGGCGATGGCGCGGCAAATACAGGCTGTTCGCGATCAAGGTGGGGACGACGGCGGTCGCGATGATCGCCGCAACCAGCGTCGAATATTGATTCTCGTCGATAATCTTGTTCGACAGGCCGAATAGCGCGGAGATCGTGCCGAAGGTGAGCCCCGAGGCCATCAGCAGCGTGGTGTACATTGCATCCTTATGCGGCGAGCCAAAATAGCGCGCAACCGGATAGACGCTCGCGACCTTTGTCGCCATTTCGACGGCGAGAAAGGCGATGACGCCGAGCGGCGCCGCGAGGACCGCCGGGATCGAAACGAAATAGCCGGCGCGGATGAAATAGAAAGGCGTCAGCAGGCCTATGGTGATCGCGCGCAGACGGCGGATCAGCGCATGATCGCGACCGACCGTTCCCGCGAGCGCCATGCCGATGAGATAGGCGGGCAATACGCCTTCGCTCCCCGCCCAGGTCGCCAACGCGCCAAGCGCCATCAGCGCGAAGAATAGGAATTTCGCCTCGAATTCCGACGGACGTCCGCCGAATCTAGCGAAAGCGACAGGCGTTACGCGCGGCAGTCCGACAAAGGCCGCCGCGAGCGCGGCCACGAAGACGACCGTCTTCCAAGTGAAAGGCGCGAACACGAGGCCGAGCGTCACGACCGTGCCGAGATCGGTGATGAAACAGGCCGCGAGGATCGTCTTGCCGAAATCGGTTCGGTTGAAGCCATATTCCATCATCACCGTATAAACGACGGCGACGGAAGTCGCGGCGAGCGCGATGCCGGCGAGGAGCGCCGGCGAATTCTCCCAGCCGAGGAGATAATGCGCGGCCGCCCAGCAGCCGATGGCGGGCGCAAGGAAGCTTGCGACGCCGATCGCCGCCGCCTCCTTCCATTTCATTTTGAATACATCCGGATCGAGTTCCGCGCCGGCGAGAAAAGTGAGCATGATCGCGCCGACGCCGGCGAGAAGTCTTGACCCAAGGCTCCTGCACGCCGAACACATCTGCGCCGATCGTCCAGGCGAAGATCATCCGCGCAAACATGCCGACGATGATTTCCGTCAGCGCGGTCGAGATGCGGAAACGATTGGCGATCATCGCCGCGATGAGCGCAAGGCCGAAAACCAGCGCAATCTGCGACCATATCCCCGTCATATCCGCTCCCTCCGCCGCTGACGCCCGAGCCTTATGGCTCGGCGGCGCGCCTATTGACAAGCGCGGGGCCGGTTCGGCTATGCTTTTCACAGGCGATGGAGTTCGCCTTTAACCGCCTTTTGGCTGATGACTCCTGTTCTGCGTTTCATCGCGGGGAGTCCGTCCAATGAATCAACCGACATCTCCTTCGGAAAGCGTGGGGGCGACGGCGCGTCAAGACGCGCAGGATCGATCGCGCGCGGCGGGGCGGCGACCATGAAAAAGGCGGCGCGCATCGAGGGCTGGCGCTTTCTTTTGCTCAATGTCGCAGCGGGAGCGGCCAATGTCGTCATGCTCTCGAATGTCCCCGGCTATACGGTGCTCGCGCCATACGCGGCCGGCAGCCTGCAAGGCGTGACGCCGAGCTACGGCACTTGGGCGACGACCGACCACATGATCGGCATCGCACTCGGACTGCCCTTGTCGCGCTGGCTGTCGAGCCGGTTTGGCGATTATCGCGTCTTGATCGGCGCGCTCATGCTTTACGCCGCCGCCTCGTTCCTATGCGCGGCAAGCGAGACGATGTGGTTCTTCGCGCCGATGCGCTTTCTGCTCGGCCTCGCCGGCGGCGTCGCCCTGCCGCTGGCGCAATCGGTGACGCTCGCGCAATATCCGGAAGACAGGCGCACCCTTGGCGTGGGCTTCTGGGGCGTCATGAGCATGGCGCCCTTCACCATCGGCGTGTTCATGGGCGGCTTCTGGGCCGAATATTTTAGTTGGCGCTGGCTGTTTTTATCCAACATCGTCGTCGCGCTCGCCGCGGCCGGGGTCGTGCTGGCGCTCTTCTATGGACGCGGCTTTCAGCGCCGCGTGATGCGTTTCGATACGGTCGGGTTCGTCCTGCTCGGGACAATCCTGATCGGCGTGCAAACGATCCTCAACATGGGCAATGATTCCGACTGGTTCGGATCGCCT
Source organism: uncultured Alphaproteobacteria bacterium (assembly GCA_963706255.1). Classification (GTDB taxonomy): domain Bacteria; phylum Pseudomonadota; class Alphaproteobacteria; order Rhizobiales; family Beijerinckiaceae; genus Methylocystis. The sequence goes on from CAVPMJ010000033.1 coordinate 13,903, forward strand.
TTGCTGAGTTGGCTCCTCTTGGTGGTCCTGCTGGCGCTGCCGACATTCATCATCTGGGAGTTCGGCGAGTTGCGCCCCGCGCTCGACTTGCGCCTGTTCCTTCACCGCAATTTCGCGATCGCGACGATTTGCTCGCTTATCGGCTTTCTCGTCATTCAAGGTCTGCTGTCGGTCTTCGTCGTGCAATTGCAGATGCTGCTCGGCTACACCTCTTCGCGCGCCGGCATGGTCTATCTGACGATGATCTTCCTGGCGATGGCGGCCGCCGCGATGGTGCACGAACTGTGCAGAAACGTCGACGCGCGGCTGATCGTTTTCTTGAACTTCGTCGGTCTCGCCGTGACCTTCATCTGGCTCGGCCATTACGACAAGAACGCCTATTTTGATGACATCAAGACGCCGATGTTCTTCTTTGGCTTTTCGCTCGCGATGTTCTTCGCGCCATTGGCCACGCTCGCCATGACCGGCCTTTCCGGCGAGCGGTTGATCCGCGCGGCTGAGGAGCTCGCCATGCTGCGCACGGTTTTCGGCGCCTTCGGCATCACGCTGCTCGGCGTCGTATTTTTCCGCCGCGCGCCCTTCCACCAGCTAGGTCTCGCGGATCATTTCGGCGGACGGCGCTTCGCCTCGCTCGATCTCCTGACGCCGTTTCTGGAAAGGCTGCAGGCGATGGGAATGTCGGCCGGCGCGGCGCGCAGCCAGGCGGCGCAGCTCATTCGCCAGCAGGCGGCGATCCTCGCGCTCAACGACGCCTTTCTGCTCGGCGCCGGCGCGTTCATCTGCCTCGCCGGCGTCATCTGGCTCGCGCGTCCGAGCTATGCGCCGGCGAGGCGCAAGGAAAGATTGGAGCAGCTTTCCGCCGAGGAGCTTATGGAGCAGCCGTGA
>CAVPMJ010000034.1:0-14709 GCA_963706255.1 uncultured Alphaproteobacteria bacterium
GGATCGTAGGACACGTTTAAAAACGTCTGACCGGCTTGCGAACTGGCGCCCGCCATGATGGCGAGCGCCAATAATCCAATGACGATGCCTATGCCAATCCTTCTCTCAGAGCGCCCGACCCCATGCATTGTCACCCTCCTACAGCTCCAATTCACACGTTATCTATAAGCCTAGTAAAAAGATAGAGCAAGGGTGTTGTGGGGGCGATTGGAGGAGCCAGGCGAATTCGAACCCTTCTCCTAAAAAGAAAGGGTTCAGCCAGGAAAACAAAGCGATCCGCTGCGGTATAAGGATCAGGGGCGTCGGCGAGGCGCTCTCATGCTGTCCGGTTCCCGGCCGAGTTGGACCCGTGGCAATTTACGTGGCGACTGAACTCGCGGAATTAATTCAAAGCAATTCCGTCGCGACAATTCGTTCCAAGGGATGGCGCCCCTTCTTTTCCGTAGGCTTTCAGAAAGACGGCGATTCCGGCATCGATCGTCGCGTCAACCGACGCCTCGGGCTTCGGTTCGAGACCGAGCGCCGTGTGGAGCGGCAGATCGCCCCGGACGAGGCTCAAAAAATGGTTCGCCGCCGTGGTGGCGTCGGAGAAAGTGAGAAGGCCGCGGGCTTTGGCCTCTTCGAGCAGCGCCGCGACGCGCATTAATTCGTTTTTCGGCCCACTTTCAAAAAAGAGCCTGCAGAGTTGCGGAAAGCGCATACGCTCACTGGATATCGCCTGAAAGAACGCCATCGACTCCGGCGTCATATACACCTCGACAAATTGACGCGCGAAGCTTCGAAGCGCCTCGACAAGGCCGATATCGAGATCCGGCATCTGCAGCCTGCTCGTTTTCAGGCGGCATTCCGCTTCGATCAAATGGGCGAACAGGGCTTCCTTGCTCGGAAAGTAAGCGTAAAGCGTCGCCTTCGACACGCAAGCGGACCGCGCTATCGCGTCCATGCTCGTCTCGGCGAAACCCTGTTCGAGGAATAATTTCCGGGCGGCCGCGATCACGGAACATTCCTTCCGTCCCGCAACATGCGCTTCCGCCGATCTTGCCGCCGTCGCGCAATCCGTCGACGGGCTCTTCATGGCGGGTTCCTCTATTTCAGTCGTCATGCGCGCAATGCCGCCGACTCTTTTTTCGCATTCAAGGCTTTGCCTCCCGCGACCATACGCTTATTTCCGCCCCCACACATCCTCGCCGAGGCTGAACCCCGCCAATTTGCGGGCTGGCGTGACGACGATCTGTCGCCTCGCCTCGAAAAGTTTCAAACTAAACGATCCAGTTCAGTTTAGCGTTGACACCGGCCAGATGGCAAGCTTAAAACTGAACCGTTCAGTTTAATCTGGGTGCGATATGAGATGGACGGCGCCTCAAATATCACGGCCATTGTTCAACCCGCTTGCGCGGGATCGCCTTCGCTATTCCGCTGGAGCCGCCGAAGGCGCGAACCATAGCGCAAAGCGATCGACGCCAACGGACATTGAGTAGTTCAAAGGCTGGGGCCGCAGTTCTGGGACTTCTGCTTGCCGCGTTTCTTTCCGGCTGCGCCGTGGGCCCCGACTTTGCCGCGCCAGACCCGCCCGGCCGCCGGCTATGGCGCGGCCAAAATCCCCGCCGCCACCCAATCCGCGCCGGTCGCAGGCGGCGCGGCGCAACGTTTCGTCGAGGGCCGCGACGTGCCGGGGGAATGGTGGGGCCTGTTCCGTTCAAAGCAGGTCAGCGCCCTCGTCGATGAGGCGATCAGAAACCATCCCGATATCATGGCGGCCGAAGCGGCCTTGCGTCAGGCGCGGGAGACCGCGGTCGCCGATGCGGGCCTGTTCCTGCCGCAGGCGTCCATCGAACGCCAGCGTCACTCGTCAGCAGACTTCCGCCGCGCAATATGGCGGATCGACGGTCCCGGCGCAGCTTTATACGCTCTATAATACGAGTGTCTCGGTCTCCTTCACGCCCGACGTCTTCGGCAAGACCATGCGCACGGTCGAAGCGGACCTCTCCGTGGCCGAGCGCCAGCGGTTCCAGCTCGAGGCGACCTATCTGGCGCTCACCGCCAATGTGGTCGCGACGGCGATTGCGGACGCCTCCTACGCGGCGCAGGTCCGCGTCACCCGGGAATTAATCGCCTCCTATCAAACGGAGCTCGACCTATTGGAAAAGCGGTTCGAGCTTGGCGCCGTCAGCCAGGCGGACGTGTTGTCCCAACGCGCGCTGCTCGCCCAGGCGCAAGGGATGCTTCCGCCGCTGGAAAAGGCGCGCGCCCAGACGCGCAATCAGCTCATGGCTTATCTCGGCCGTTTTCCGGACGCCGACAAAGGCGAAGCGATCGATCTGGAAAGTTTGCGCCTGCCGCGGAAATTGCCGCTCAGCCTGCCTTCGAGCCTTGTGCGCCAGCGCCCCGACATCCGCTCGGCCGAAAGCCAGATGCATGAAGCAAGCGCGAGGATCGGCGTGGCCACGGCCAATATGCTGCCGCAGATCACGCTGTCGGCCACCGCCGGCAGTCAAGCATTGTCGCTGGACAAGTTGTTCTGGCCCGCAAACGGGCGCCTGGAGTCTCGGCGGCGGCGCTCTCCGGCCAGGTCTTTGACGGCGGCACGCTGTTTCACCGGCGCGAGGCGGCCCTCGCCGCCTTCGAGCAGTCGGCGGCGAAATACAGATCGACGGTCATCACCGCCTTCCAGAACGTGGCCGACGCCCTTCAAGCGATCAAGCACGACGCCGCGTCGCTGCGCGCGCAGGCGCTTGCGGAAACAGCCGCCGCCCAAAGCCTGGAGATTGCGCGCATTCAGTTCAACGCCGGATCGACGACCTATCCGCTGGTGCTCAATGCGCAGCAGACCCTGCTCAGCGCGCGCCTCAACCGAGTGAAGGCGCAGGCGGCGCGCTTCGCCGACACGGTGGCGCTGCTCCAGGCGCTCGGCGGCGGCTGGTGGAACCGGATTGACGAAACGCCGGCGTCGCAGCCGAAGCCAACCGATCTCATCGCGACCGCGCCGATTGCGGCCGCGATCCGCGCTGGTTTGGAGGAAGGTCAGAATGCAGCTCGGTAAACTCGCCCTGCCAGGCGGAGCCAATCCCATGTTCAGGCGCATGATCGTCATGCTCGCCATCGTCGGCGCCGTGTTTGGCGCGCTATACGGATTTGTCGCCTTTCGCTCCGCCATGATCAAACAGGCGCTCGCCGCAATGGCCAATCCGCCGCAGACCGTCTCGGTCACGACGGCTTCGATGCAGGACTGGCAGCCGAAACTTGCGGCGATAGGAACGTTCAAAGCCGTCAACGGGGCGGATCTTGCGCTCGAAGCCTCCGGCGTCGTCGAAAAAATTCTGTTTCAGTCCGGCGAAAATGTCGCCGCGGGTCAGCTTCTCCTTGAACTGCGAAAAGACACGGACGTCGCCAGGCTCGATTCTCTCAAGGCCGCCGCCGAGCTCGGCGAGATCACGTTGCGCCGCGATCAGGCGCAGTTGAAACTCCGCGCCACGAGTCAGGCGATCGTCGACGCCGACATCGCCAATTTGAGGAGCGCGCGGGCGCAGGTCGCTCAACAGGAAGCGGTGATCGCTCAAAAGACGCTGCGCGCGCCCTTCGCCGGCCGTCTTGGCATTCGGTCAGTCGATCTCGGCCAATATATTAGCGCCGGCGTCACCATCGTGACGCTGCAGGCGCTCGATCCGATCTATCTCGACTTCGTGCTGCCGCAGCAAGCCTTCGACGGGATCAAGGTCGGACAGACGATCCAGGCCAGCGTCGATGCTTTTCCCGGGCGAACATTCTCGGGAACCATCGCCGCCATCAACTCGAAGGTGGACCAGTCCAGCCGCAACGTCCAGGTCCGTGCGAGCTTAAAAAATCCGGATAACAAGCTCCTGCCGGGCATGTTCGCCTCGATTGAAATCTCTATCGGCAAGATCGAACGGTTCGTCACGCTCCCGCAGACGGCGATCGTCTATGCGCCTTACGGCAATTCGGTTTTCCTCGCGGAGAAAAACGACAAAGAGGCGGGGAGGGGCGCGCCGGCGGCGGCTCTCGTCGCGCGTCAGACCTTCGTTCAGATCGGCAGAGACTCGCGGCGATCAGGTCGCGGTTCTGAGCGGCCTGTCGGATGGCGCGTCAGTTGTCACCGCAGGTCAAATCAAACTGAAGAATGGCGCGCCGCTGAAGGTCGACAATACGGTTCAGCCGACGAACGACCCCAATCCTTCGCCAGTCGACCGCTAAGCGGAGACCGCAAGATGAATTTTACAGATATTTTCGTCCGCAGGCCCGTGCTCGCGACCGTGGTGAGCCTGATGATTTTGGTGCTCGGCCTCAGATCCGTCGCCACGCTGCCGATCTTGCAATATCCGCGCACCGAAAACGCCGTCGTCACCGTCACAACGCACTATTTCGGCGCCGATCCGGAGACGGTCGCCGGATTCGTGACCACGCCGCTCGAGAATGCAATCGCTCAGGCGAACGGCATCGACTATTTGACCTCGACGAGCCAGATCGGAATGAGCACGATCACCGCGAATTTGAGGCTCAATTACGATTCCGGCAAGGCGTTGACGGAAATCAATACGAAGATCAACTCCGTCATCAACCAGTTGCCGCGGGGCGTTCAACAGCCTGTCATTACGGTCAAAGTCGGACAAACGATCGACGCCCTATATTTCGGCTTTGGCAGCGACGTTCTCACGCCGAGCCAAGTCACCGATTACTTGACCCGTGTGGTGCAGCCGCGTCTGCAGTCGGTTCCGGGCGTGCAGACCGCCGAGATCATCGGCGGCAAGACCTTCGCGCTCAGAGCCTGGCTCGACCCGGAAAAGCTCGCCGCCTACAACATCTCCGCGAGCGAATTGTCGATCGCTCTTGCGGGCAATGATTACATTGCCGGCCTCGGCTCCACCAAGGGCCAGATGGTCCAGGTGAATCTCACGGCCGCGACGTCGCTGCATTCGCTCGAGGAGTTTCGAAATCTTGTCGTCAAGCAGGTCGGCGGCGCGAATGTGAAACTGAGGGATGTGGCCAACGTCACGCTCGGCTCGGATGATTATGACTCGTCGGTCAGCTTCAACGGCAAACAAGCGGTATATATCGGCATACTGGTCGCGCCGGCCGCCAATCTGCTCGAAGTCATCAAGGGCGTCAAAGACGCTTTTCCGGAAATCAAGAAGGCGTTGCCGGCGGGCATCATAAGCGAGATCGTCTATGATTCGACAGAGTTCGTGGACAGCTCGATCGACGAAGTCTTGCATACGCTCATCGAAGCGCTCCTCATCGTCACGGCGGTGGTCTTCATGTTCCTCGGATCGTGGCGTTCGGCGCTGATCCCGGTCATCGCCATCCCTCTGTCGTTGATCGGCACATTCACAATTCTGCTGGCGCTGGGCTTCTCGATCAATCTGTTGACGCTGCTTGCGCTGGTGCTCGCGATCGGTCTCGTCGTCGACGACGCCATTATCGTGGTCGAAAACGTCAACAGGCATCTCGCCGAGGGCATGTCTCCTTTCGACGCCGCCATTCGGGCGGCGCGCGAACTCGCCGGACCCATCGTCGCCATGACGATCGTGCTGATCGCCGTTTATGTGCCGATCGGTTTCCAGGGCGGGCTGACGGGCGCGCTGTTCGTCGAATTCGCCTTCACGCTGGCGGGCGCCGTGACCGTGTCGGGGATCGTCGCGCTGACGCTTTCGCCGGTGAGCTGCGCGCTCATTCTGAAGGCGCCGGAACCGGGGCGCCAAACGATGGAGGATCGGATCGTTCATTTCGTCGACGCGCGCATGGACGAGTTGAAGGAACGATACCATCGCCTGCTCGACGCGTCGCTCCGTTACGTGCCCGTGACGCTCATCTTCGGCTTTCTCGTGCTGGCGAGCATTTACGGGCTCTACGCCAACTCCAAGAGCGAGCTTGCGCCGAACGAAGATCAGGGGATCATCCTGACCCAATCCACGCCTGCGCCCAACGCCACTTTGCAGCAAAAGCTCATTTACGCCGACCAGGTTTATAAGATCCTCGCCAAACATCCGGAAACGCGCGCCGTTTTCCAGATAAATTCGCCGGCGAGAAACATCAGCGGTTGGGTGCTGACGCCCGCCAACCAGCGCAAGGAAGGCGCGGAAGGCCTGCAAAGAACGATTCAGGGCGAACTGAGCGTCGTGGCGGGGCTTCGCATCGTCGCCTTCCAGCAGCCGCCTCTTCCGGGGGCGACCGGACTCCCGATCCAGTTTGTCGTTCAGACAACGGAGCCGTTCGACAAGCTCGACCTCGTTTCCCGAGAGCTCATGAATGAAGCGCTGAAGACGGGCCAGTTCATGTTTCTCGACACCGATCTGAAAATAGATCAGCCGCAGAGTTCGCTCGTCATCGATCGCGAGAAAACGGCGCAGCTCGGCCTCAAGATGAACGATGTCGGCGGCGCTCTCACCGCCGTGCTGAGTGGCGGCTACACGCATTATTTCGGCCTGGGCGGCCGGTCCTACAAGGTCATTCCGCAGATCGGGCAGCGCTTCCGGCTCAACGCCGATCAGATCCTGGATTACTATATCAAGACCGCCGACGGCGCTTCGGTGCCCTTGTCCACCGTGGCGAAGATCGAGACATCTGTGGCGCCCGAATCGCTGAATCATTTTCAGCAGGCGAACGCCGCGACGATTTCCGGAGTCTCCGCGCCTGGCGTCATCGCCGGCGACGCTCTGAAAACCCTGAAGGACATCGCGGATCGCGTGCTGCCGCAAGGATACTCGATCGACTATGCTGGACCCTCGCGTCAGTTCGTTCAGGAGTTCGAGCGGCTTCGCGGTTACGTTCGGCTTCGCCCTCATCATCATCTTTCTGGCGCTGGCCGCGCAATTCGAGAGCTACCGCGATCCGCTGATCATTCTCGTATCCGTCCCGATGTCGATCGCCGGCGCGCTCGTTTTCATCATGCTCGGCTTTGGCGGCGCGAGCATCAATATCTACACGCAGGTCGGTCTGGTGACGCTGATGGGCCTGATCAGCAAGCACGGCATTCTGATCGTGGAGTTCGCCAACGAATTGCAGCACGCCGGCATGTCGAAACGGGAAGCGATCCTGGAGGCCACGTCCATTCGCCTGCGTCCGATCCTCATGACCACCGCCGCGATGGTGCTCGGCGTCTTTCCGCTCATCATGGCGACGGGCGCGGGCGCCGCCTCGCGCTTCAACATGGGACTGGTGATCGCGTCGGGCCTTTCCATCGGCACCTTGTTCACGCTATTTGTTCTGCCCGCCGTCTATCTCGTGCTGGCGGCGGACCACTCCGTAAAAGCGGAAGCGGGCGCGGCCGAACATTCTGCGCCCGCGCATGCTTCCTCGCGATCCCAATAAAGAAAGTAAGGGAAACGAGCGCCAAGACCGGTTCGCGCGAGACTGCCTCGTCAGCCAGTGTTTTAATAGATTTTTCTATGATTCTTGGTGGGATAATAGTTTCAGCAGTCCTCCGGGTTTATCGATATGTCAGCGAGAATTGCGCCCTTATTGTCTCTCAACGCATAGGTCACAGTCGTGCCGTTCGCGCGACGATCTGGCATGGCCCAGCAAACACGCTCGTTCAGCTGCTTTCTCAGTTCGCTGAGCTTGTTCGAATTGGCCGCCATGTTTCGAGCCGCGTCATCGTCGACGATCGTATAGTTATAATTGAACGAATTGCCTGGACCTACGGTGACTTTATCCAACCGGACGCCCTCGCTGACCATCTCGGGCAGCGTCGCGTTCAGCTCTGCCGCTTCACGCTCCAAAGTGGCGGATAAAACCTCAGGGTCTTCAGGGAAGATCACCGCGGTCTTATAATATCTCGCTAAAAGAAAAGGCGCCGCCAGCGCGACTGCATAGGCGATCACGCGCAGCGCCGTTTTCGCTGTCGGCATTTTTGCGTTTTCTTCGGCGTCCATCCTGCAATTCCCAAACAGCCAGCTCCTAAACCTGATCTTGTCTCCTTTTGGCTTCTTGTGCAATGCAGCGGCGCGCCTCTGTATAAAAAGGCATTAAGACTAAAGCCGGGGCCACACGTCGGTTTTCCCAATCAGGCTTTCATCCTTCAACTCAACGCCGGTCAGTTTCCGGCGACGCGCCGCAGCGCAGAGAGAAAATAATCTTTGTGCGGCTTCGGAATAGCTCATTCCTTGCGATCGAATATTCGAAAGACAATTGCGCTCTGCGTCGGTCCGGCCGACGCGCGGGGCGAATGTGAGATAGACTCCAAGACTATCGGGAGAGGAAAGACCCGGTCGTTCCCCAATCAGCATTGCCACCAGTCCCGCGCCGAGAATTTCGCCAATTTCATCGCCGATCGCGACGCGACCCCGTTCGACCACGACGATTGGCGCGAGCGTCCATGCTTCGCTTCGAAAAGCTGGCAGCGTGGCGTCCAGCAGAGCTGTTGCATGAGACGCGATGGCCCGTGCGGACAGGCCGTCGGCGATCACGAAGGCGATGTCATAGGCGCCGGCGAACGGCGTCAGGCGAGAACGCGACGCGACATCGAGCCTTCGGCCGAGATCGGGCCGCAGCAGATAGCTGCGATGATCCGGCGCTGCGCTCTCGACGCAAATGGTCGTGACCCCGCGCGATCGCAGAGCGTCGACAAGCAACTCGACGTCCATGCGTTCGCCGACGGCGTCGCGCGCCTCGGCGTGGTCCAGCTGGAATTGCAGATTGGCTTGCGTCGTCAATCCCGTGCCGGCCCGGGGAAGGAAAATCCGCGCCGGAGTCGCAGCGCGCAGCGCTGCAAATTTCGCATGGGCGTCAGGAAGGTCGCCGGTCATGGTTCATGCCTTCGCGAGAAGCTGCGAAAACGAGGCGGGCGGCGTCTGCAGCCTCAGCAGGCCGCCTTCGTCCATCACGCCCATATTTCTTAGCCATTGCGCAAATTCCGGCGCTGGCGCAAGACCAAGCATGCGCCGAACGGTGGCGACATCGTGATAGGAGGTGCTCTGATAATTGAGCATGACGTCGTCGGCGCCGGGAACGCCCATGACATAAGTGACGCCGGCGACTGCGAGCAGCGTCAGCAGATCGTCGATGTCATTCTGATCGGCTTCGGCGTGGTTGGTGTAGCAGGCGTCGCATCCCATCGGCAGGCCGAGGAGCTTGCCGCAAAAATGATCCTCGAGAGCGGCGCGAATAATCTGCTTGCCGTCGAAAAGATATTCGGGGCCAATGAATCCGACGACGGTGTTGACCAGCAAGGGACGGAAGGCGCGCGCGACCCCGTAAGCGCGCGCCTCCAGCGTTTGTTGATCGCAGCCATGATGCGCACCGGCCGACAATGCGCTGCCCTGGCCGGTTTCGAAATACATGACATTATCGCCGATCGTTCCGCGCCGCAGCGCGAGCGCCGCCTCATGAGACTCTCTTAGCAAGGCGAGATCGATCCCGAAGCTTCGATTTGCGGCCTGCGTTCCCCCGATTGATTGGAAAACCAGATCGACGGGCGCGCCGCGTTCGATAAGTTGCAGCGTCGTCGTTACATGAGCGAGCACGCAGGATTGCGTGGGAATGTCGAGCGTCTCGCGCAGATCGTCGATCAGGCGTAGCAGCTCGTAACATCGATCGGGGCTGTCCGAGACAGGATTGATTCCGATCACCGCGTCGCCATTGCCCAGCGACAGGCCGTCGATGACGCTCGCAAGAATTCCTTTAGGGTCGTCCGTGGGATGGTTCGGCTGAATGCGCGACGACAACCGGCCCGGCAAGCCGAGCGTGTCGCGAAATCGCGTCGTCACGCGGCATTTTGCTGCAATCGCCACAAGGTCTTGATTACGCGAAAGCTTGGCTGCCGCAGCGGCCATTTCCGGGGTCAGGCCCGGAGCAAGGGCGGCAAGCGTTTCGCTCGTCGCGGCGTCCGACAACATCCAGTCCCGCAAACCTCCGACCGTGAGATTCGCGAAAGGCGCAAAAGCGCGGCTGTCATGGGTGTCGATGATGAGCCGCGTCACCTCGTCCTCTTCGTAGGGAATGAGAACTTCGGTAAGGAAGGTCGACAGAGGCACATCCGCGAGAGCCATTTGCGCGGCGACCCGCTCGGCCGCGCTTTGCGCCGCGACGCCCGCGAGGCAATCGCCGGAGCGCAAAGGCGTCGCTTTCGCCATTAAGGACTTGAGGTCCCCAAATGTGTAGCGTGTACCGCGAACCGTTGTCGTATACATGGACATGCCGGTGAAGGGCCGAGAAAATCGCAGCGCATTAAAACTAGGCCACTGCGACGGTCCTGTCACGGCTCGAGGAATTCCAGCCCTTCGCCGCATCGCCTCTGGCGCATGACGTTGCGCCGCTCTAGTTTATTGCGCCGACGCGACAAGGGCGGCCCAATATGACGATCCGAGCATCCGATCCCGAGACGATCATCCGCGCTCTTCCGATCTGGAACGGCAGGATCGACATTCAGCCTTTGCCAGGCGGCATCACCAATAAGAATTATCTGGTGATCGACGGGGGGCGGCGGGCCGTTGTTCGTCTTGGCGACGACATACCGATTCACGGCGTTATGCGTTTCAACGAGCTTGCGGCGACGCAGGCCGCCAGCGCGGCGGGAATCTCGCCGAAAGTTCTTTATGCCGCGCCCTCTGTGCTTGTGATCGATTATATTTCGGGACGCAGTTACAGCCCCGCCGATGTGCGCGCCGACAGGGACCGTTGCGTCGCTCTGATGAAGCGTGTGCACCGCGAATTGGCGCTGCATCTGCGGGGTCCGACGCTTTCCTTCAACGTCTTCCATATCATTCGAGGCTACGCCCATACGCTGGTCGAGGATCGTAGCCGCATGTCGGCGCAGACGGCGCGCTTTCTAGCCGCCTCCGCGACGTTGGAGCGCGCGGTCGGCGCGATTGATCTTGTCTTCGCTCACAATGATCTGCTCGCCGCGAACTTCCTCGACGATGGGACGCGGCTCTGGCTCGTGGATTGGGATTACGCGGGCTGGAATACGCCTTTGTTCGATCTCGGCGGCCTGTCTTCCAATAACGGCTTCGACAATAACGAGAATGAAGCGATGCTGGCGGCTTATTTCGAGGCGCCGATCACAGACGCGTTGCGGCGACGGTTTCGCGCCATGCTATGCGCGTCGCTCTTGCGTGAGGCGATGTGGAGCATGGTGTCGGAGAGCCGTTCGACGATTGATTTCGACTATGTCGCCTATTCGGACGAAAATCTGCGGCGCTTCGACGCCGCTTTCGCCGCCTTTGAGGAAATGGAGCGGATATGACCGAGCTACCGCAGAGCGCGCAGGCGATTATTGTCGGCGGCGGAATTATCGGCTGTTCGGTCGCCTATCATCTGGCCAAACGCGGCGTCGAAGTCTTGCTGCTCGAACGTCACCAGCTCACGTCGGGCTCGACATGGCACGCCGCCGGTCTCGTCGGACAATTGCGAACCAGCGCCAATATCACGCGACTGCTCGGCTATTCGGTCGAGCTGTATGAAAAGCTTGAAGCGGAGACAGGCTATTCAACCGGTTGGAAACGCAACGGCGGCCTGCGTCTCGCGTGCAATGCGGATCGCTGGATCGAGGTGAAGCGGCAGGCGACGACGGCGCGCAGTTTCGGGCTCGAAATGCAGTTGCTAAGCCCCAAGGAAGCGCAGGCGTTGTGGCCGCTGATGAATGTGGACGATGTGGTCGGCGCGGCTTTTCTGCCGACCGACGGGCAGGCCAATCCGTCGGACATCACCCAGGCGCTCGCCAAGGGCGCGCGTCTTGCCGGCGCAAAATTCGTCGAGAATATCGCTGTCAAAGATGTCGTCGTCGAAGACGGGCGCGTCAAAGGCGTCATCACCGAGCAAGGACGCGTCGCCTGCGAGAAGCTGGTCCTGTGCTGCGGGCTCTGGACGCAGCGTCTCGCCGCCCGCGCCGGCGTCACGGTCCCTCTCGCGCCGGTGCATCATCAATATATCCTGACCGAGCCGCTAGAGGGCGTGACCAGCGCGCTGCCGACGCTGCGAGATCCGGATCGCCTCACCTATTACAAGGAGGAGGTCGGCGGTCTCGTGATGGGCGGTTATGAACCCAATCCGATTCCCTGGAGCGACGCAGCGGTTCCGGAGGACTTCGCCTTCCGGCTTCTGACAGACGATTGGGATCACTTCGAGCCGATCATGGAACTGGCGCTGGGGCGCGTGCCGTCGCTCGCGACCGCCGGGATCAAACAGATGATCAACGGCCTCGAAAGCTTCACGCCCGACGGCAATTGGATGATCGGCGAAGCGCCGGAAGTCCAGAATTTTTTTGTCGGCGCCGGCTTCAACGCCTTCGGCATCGCTTCGGCCGGCGGCGCCGGCATGGCGCTTGCCGAATGGGTGGCGGATGGCGAGCCGCCATTCGATCTGTGGCCGGTGGACATCCGCCGTTTCGGCGCCAATCACAAAGACCCCGCCTGGGTGCGCACGCGCACGCTGGAGGCCTATGCGCGACATTATTCAGTCGCCTGGCCGTCGGAGGAGTATCTGTCGGGTCGGCCGCTTCGCCGCTCGCCGCTCTATGATCGGCTGAAATCGAAGGGCGCCTGCTTTCGGCGAGAAAATGGGCTTCGAGCGCCCCAACTGGTTCGCCGACCTGAACGCTGGAGAAACGCCGCAGGATCGCTATTCCTTCGGAAAGCCCGGTTGGTTCGAAGCGGTCGGACGCGAACATCGCGCCTGCCGCGACGGGGCCGCGATATTCGATCAGACGAGCTTCGCCAAGGCGCTTCTCGTCGGGCGCGACGCCGAAGCGGCGCTGTCCTGGATCGCGGCGAACAATGTGACCAAGCCGCCTGGCGCCGTGACCTATACGCAGATGCTGAACGACAAGGGCGGCATTGAATGCGATTTGACGATTACGCGCCTTAGCCATGATCGCTTTTACATCGTTACCGGCACCGGCTTCGCCACGCATGATTTCGATTGGATTAGACGCTCTATTCCGGCGGGCATGAACGCAACGCTTATCGAGATGACATCGGCCAATTCGGTCCTTGCACTGATGGGACCGCGCGCGCGCGATGTTTTGCAGTCGTGCTGCGATGACGATGTTTCGAACGAGGCGTTTCCATTCATGACGGCGCGTGAAATCCGCTTGGCGGGCGCTCCCGTGCTGGCGATCCGCGTCACTTACGTCGGCGAGCTTGGTTGGGAGCTTCACATTCCAGTCGAATTTGCCGTGTCGGTTTACGACCGGCTGAGCGAGGCGGGAGCGCCTTTCGGTCTCGCCAACGCCGGCTATCGCGCCATCGAGTCGCTGCGGCTCGAAAAGGCCTATCGCGCCTGGGGCGCCGACATCGGGCCGGATCACACGCCGCCAATGGCGGGGCTTGCTTGGGCGGTCAAGCTAAAATCCGGCTCGCCGTTTCAGGGACGCGAAGCGCTCGAGAGGGCCGCGGCGGCGCCATTGCCGCGTCTCCTCGCCGGCTTTGTCGTCGACGATCCCGACATCACGCTGCTCGGCCGCGAGACGATCTATCGCGACGGCGCGCGCGTCGGCTGGCTCACGAGCGGCGGCTTCGGCTATTCCGTCGGAAAGCCGATCGGCTATGGCTATGTCCGCAATGACAACGGCGTCGACCGCGACTTCGTGTTAAGCGGGACATATGAACTCGACGTGGCCGGCGAGCGCGTGCGCGCTCACGCATCGCTGACGCCCTTTTACGATCCGTCAGGCGAGCGCGTCCGCGCTTAGCGGGGGAAGGGAATAGCTTTACTATCGGCGGCGGCGGCGGCGCCATGCCTTGTCTCAAAGGTCGGGAGACCTTGCCGAGGCAGTCGCTGTGAACAGTATTTTTGATAAAAAGCGCCCACCGGGGTTTGGCGTTGACGCCTCCGCCCGCTGGGCGCTGTGCGCGATGAAAATCGTCGTCAGCGAAACTCGATCAGATTTCCGCCGATTCGTAGCTCGTGATTTCCATGCCGACGCAAATTTCGACGATCTGTGGCGAAGTCCAGGCCATGCGCATCTCCCTTCTTTGCGGCGGCCGCGTCCTAGCAGACACAACACCGCCAGCATTCTTATGTCTAGACGATTACACTTGGATGTCCGCCAACGCAGCATGAAATTTATGCGCGGCGCATTGCCGGTTTTTCCCGTCCTTCGTAAAAGATACGAGTTACACGGCGCTCGCCTTTTCCAGAGGCGCCGGCAAGTCCACGTCGATTCGCGTTCCTCCGCTCGCGCGCTCGGCAATGGAAATTTCTCCGTCGAGCGCCTTCACGCGCTCTGTCATGCCAAGCAAGCCCAAGCCCTTACCGCTCTCGCTGGAGAAGCCGATCCCATTATCTTCGATGATTATGCGCAGCCTGTCAGTTTCTTCTGCAGGTTTGCCGTCGATTGCGGGCGGTCGCTCAAGCGAGACGCTCACCTTCGCCCAAGTCGCCGAAGAATGCCGATAGATATTCGTCAACGACTTCTGGACAACGCGGTAGGCCGTGAGCGCAACCGCTTCGTCGAGACGCGTGAGATCGCCCGAGCTTTCGAGCGTCAGCGCGAGATCGTCGCGCACGCCCCGCCAATTGACGACAAGACTTTGCAGCGCGGCTTCGAGGCCCCAGCCGCCAGGCCGGGCGGCCGCAACTGATCCAGCATCCGGCGCACCACGTCCTGAAGGGCCTGGCCTGCCTTCTGAATCTCCTGAACCGCCTTGCGCGCTAGGCCGACATCAAGCTTTGAATTGGACATCGCCTCCGAAAGGGTCGATGCGCCCGCGCGTATGGAGAACAGGCACGGCCCGGCTTCGTCGTGAAGATCGCGCG
>CAVPMJ010000035.1:0-70375 GCA_963706255.1 uncultured Alphaproteobacteria bacterium
GCGCGCGCGAGGTCAAAGCGGAGAACGCAATCGTCGCCAACAGCGTTGCGAATCAGCATTCTACCGCGAGCCTTCATCCGCCGCGCCGCCGGCGACGGTTGGTTTAGGTCGGTTTTTCTTGCCTTTACGCGCAAGTTGGGACTATAAGAGGCGCACTTCATCTCATAACGATCATTCTCGGATGATCGCTCATTGAGAGTGGGGCCCTCCGGGGACCCGCTCTTTTTTGTTTTGATCCCCCGAGAAGTCCTAAGGACAAAAGCTTGACGCAAGGCGCCGCCGCCATCGCCGCTCCGCTCGACGAGCCGCGTCTCGTCGCCGAGACGGGCGTCGCCGCGCGCGTCGCGCATCTCGCCGAGCCGGCGCTGGCGCAACTGGGCTATCGCCTCGTGCGCGTCCGGCTGCTGCAGCAGAACGGCCCGACATTGCAGATCATGGCGGAGCGTCCCGAGGGAATCATGACGATCGACGACTGCGAGGCGGCGAGCCAGGCGCTCTCGCCCGAGCTCGACGTGGCCGATCTCATCGCCCATGAATATCGACTCGAAGTCTCTTCGCCCGGCGTCGACCGCCCGCTGGTGCGCGTCTCCGACTTTCTTGCGCGCGCTCGGCTGCGAAGCGAAGATAGAACTGGCCCATCCGTTGGAGTCGGGGCGTAAGCGCTTTCGCGGGCTGATCAAAGCCGTCGAAGGCGCGGGCCGGGCCGCCGTCCTGACGCTGGAGCGCACCGACGCCCGCTCGGACGAGGAAAAAACCGTGTCCTTGCCGCTCGCCGATCTCGACGACGCCCGGCTGGTCCTTACCGAGGCGCTGATCCGCCAGTCGCTGCGCGCGGGCAAGATTCAGCAGGCGGAAGGGGAGCAGGAACCGTCGGAGCCGGGGGACGATCGTCCACGCCGCGGCCCCGGCCGTTTCCGCGGACCGTCCCAGAAACAAAAGCCGCTGGCTCCCGCCGGCGTGCAGACCCAATTTAAGAAGGGCGGCGGCCAGACCAAGCCGCGCGCCCGCTCCGAGGGAGAGTGACGATGGCCGTCAGCGCCAACCGACTTGAGATTTTGCAGATCGCCGACGCCGTCGCGCGCGAAAAGTCGATCGACCGTTCGATCGTCATCGCCTCGATGGAGGACGCGCTGCAGAAGGCGGCGCGCTCGCGCTATGGCCAGGAAACCGAGGTGCGCGCCGAGATCAATCCGAAGACCGGCGAAGTGCGCTTCTCGCGTCTGCTGCTCGTCGTCGACGAAGTCGACAATGACGCGACGCAGATTTCGCTCGCCGACGCCCGCAAGCGCAATCCGGCGGCGCAATCCGGCGACTGGATTTCCGAAACCTTGCCGCCCTTCGACTTCGGCCGCATCGCGGCGCAGTCGGCCAAGCAGATCATCGTGCAGAAAGTGCGCGAGGCCGAGCGCGACCGCCAATATGAAGAATACAAGGATCGCATCGGCGAGATCGTCAACGGCGTCGTCAAACGCGTCGAATATGGCAATGTCATCATCGATCTTGGCCGCGGCGAGGGCGTCATCCGCCGCGATGAAATGATCCCGCGCGAAATGTTCCGCCCGGGCGACCGCGCCCGCGCTTACGTTTATGACGTGCGGCGCGAGCAGCGCGGTCCGCAGATTTTCCTGTCCCGCACGCATCCGCAATTCATGGCGAAGCTCTTCAAGCAGGAAGTGCCGGAAATCTACGACGGCGTGATCGAGGTGAAGTCGGTGGCGCGCGACCCCGGTTCGCGCGCGAAGATCGCCGTGGTCTCGCGCGACTCCTCGATCGACCCCGTCGGCGCCTGCGTCGGCATGCGCGGCTCGCGCGTGCAGGCCGTCGTCGGCGAATTGCAGGGCGAGCGCATCGACATCATTCCCTGGTCGGCGGACGCCGCGACCTTCATCGTCAACGCTCTACAGCCGGCGGAAGTGGTGAAAGTGGTGCTCGACGAGGACAGCGCGCGCATCGAGGTGGTCGTGCCCGACGACCAGCTCTCTTTAGCGATCGGCCGGCGCGGCCAGAATGTTCGGCTCGCCTCGCAACTCACCGGCTGGGACATCGACATTCTGACCGAGGCGGAAGAATCCGAGCGCCGTCAGAGAGAATTCGTCGAGCGCACCAAAGTGTTCATGGGCGCCATCGACGTCGATGAGGTGGTCGGGCGGCTGCTCGCCTCGGAAGGCTTCCGCTCGGTTGAGGAGCTCGCTTACGTCGATCTTCCTGAACTCGCGTCGATCGAGGGCTTCGACGAGGAGACGGCGGCGGAAATTCAGAACCGCGCGCGCAATTATCTCGAGCGCGTCGAAGCCGAGAATGAGGCGCGCCGAATCGAACTCGGCGTCTCCGACGAATTGCGCGAGGTCGAGGGACTCACCACGGCGATGATGGTCAAGCTCGGCGAGAACGACGTGAAGACCATGGAGGATTTCGCCGGCTGCATTCCCGACGACCTCGTCGGCTGGAGCGAGAAGAAGGACGGCGAGACGACGAAGCATGAGGGCTTCTTCGAGGGCATCGACCTTTCGCGCGAAGAGGCGGAAGCGATGATCATGGCCGCGCGCGTGCGCGTCGGCTGGATCGAGGCGGCGGCGCTGGAGCCGGAAGCCGAAACGGAAGGCGAAGAGCAGGTTTGATCGAAGCGATGACGCGCGACCCGCATATGTCGGAGAGGACCTGTATCGTCACGCGGCGGCCCCAGCCGCCCGAGGCGATGATCCGCTTCGTGCGCGGCCCGGACGGCGCCCTCGCGCCGGACATCAGGGCGCGCCTGCCGGGTCGCGGCGTGTGGGTGACGGCGCGCGCCGACCTCGTCGCGCAGGCGGCGCAAAAGCGCATGTTCTCGCGCTCGCTGAAAACGCAGGTCGAGGCCGCGCCGCAACTCGCCGAAGACGTCGACAAATTGCTGGAAGACGATTGCCTGCAGATGCTGGCGCTCGCCAATAAGGCGGGCGCCGTCGTCGCCGGTTTCGGCAAGGTCGCCGACACGCTCTCCCGCGCCGGCGCCGCGGCGCTCATCGAGGCCAGCGATGGCGGCGAGGATGGCAAGCGCAAGCTTGCTCAAGCGGCCCGGCGCGCCGACTCGGCGCCGCCCATCGTCGGGCTATTTTCGTCGCTGCAATTGGATTTGGCATTGGGGCGCACAAATGTGATACATGCTGCCCTCGCGGAGAGCGGGCCGACGGCGGCTTTTTTGGCGCGATGCCGTCGACTCGCAGCCTATCGGGGCGTGAGCCTCGACGGTTCGGCGGCGATTGGCGGCGGAACGCAAGCGGAGCCAACCGGCTCCGCGCAAGAAGATTAACGGGTCGTGGCGACCCAGGATTGGGAATTGGATGAGCGAAGGCGAAAACAGCGGCGACAAAACTCTGACCGTCGCTCCGTCGAAGACGTTGCACCTAAAGCAGCGGGCGACCGAGCACGGCATGGTCCGCCAAAGCTTCTCTCATGGCCGCTCGAAAGTGGTCGTGGTCGAGAAGGTGAAGCGGCGCGCGCCGGGACACGCCGAACCCGCCAAGCCGGCGACGCCGTCGGCCGCCGCGCCCGCTCCGGCGCCCGTCGCGCCTCAACCCGCGCCTAAGGAAGCCGCGCGGCCGGCGCCGGCCGCGCCGCGCTCCGGCTCCGGCGTCGTGCTGCGCGCGCTGACCGAGGAGGAGCGCGAGGCGCGCGCCCGCGCGCTCGTCGACGCGCGTTCGCGCGAGGACGAGGACCGTCGCCGCGCCGAAATAGAGGCGAAGGCCCGCGCCGAACGCGAGGATCGCGAACGCATCGAGCGCGCGGCCGCCGACGCCCGCAAGCGCGAGGAAGAGGAGCGCCTCGCGCGCGAGGCCGAATCAAAACGCAGATCCGAGGAAGAGGCGCGCCGTCGCCTGCCGGGGGAAGCCGCGGGCGTCGCAGCGCCGCGCAGTCCCGCCGGAGCCGCCGCGCCGCGTCCGGCGGGCGCGCCCCAGGGCGAAACCGCAGTGAGGCGTCCGCCCGTCCGCCAGATCGGCGGCTTCGCTCCGCCGACGCCGCCGCGCCCGACCCCTTCACGCGGCGGCGCCATGAAGGATCGCGGCCGCCTGACGGTCTCCACCGCGACCTCCGGCGAAGAGGAGCGCACGCGCTCCGTCGCGTCCTTCCGCCGCCGCGTGCAGCGCCTGAAAGGTTTCGGCGCCGCGGAGCAGAAGGAAAAGATCGCGCGCGAAGTGATCCTGCCCGAGACGATCACCATTCAGGAGCTCGCCAACCGCATGTCGGAGCGCGCCGTGGACGTGATCCGCCTGCTGATGAAGCAGGGCGAAATGCACCAAATCAACGACGTGATCGACGCCGACACGGCGCAGATCGTCGCCGAGGAAATGGGCCACACCGTCAAGCGCGTCGCCGAATCCGATGTCGAGGAAGGCCTGTTTGACGCGCCGGACGCGAGCGGCGACATGCAGTCGCGGCCGCCCGTGGTCACCATCATGGGCCATGTCGATCACGGCAAGACCTCGCTGCTCGACGCGATCCGCCACGCCAATGTCGTCTCGGGCGAGGCCGGCGGCATCACCCAGCATATCGGCGCCTATCAGGTGACGGCGCCCAGCGGGCAGGCGATCACTTTCATCGACACGCCCGGCCACGCGGCCTTCACCGCGATGCGCGCGCGCGGCGCCAAGGTCACCGACATCGTCGTGCTCGTGGTCGCCGCCGACGACGGCGTCATGCCGCAGACGATCGAGGCCATCAATCATGCGCGCGCGGCGGAAGTCCCGCTGATCGTCGCCATCAACAAGATCGACAAGCCGGACGCCAGGCCCGAGCGCGTGCGCACCGAACTGCTGCAACATGAGGTGCAGGTCGAAAGCATGGGCGGCGAGACGCTCGAAGTCGAAGTCTCCGCCAAACAGCAGACCAATCTCGACAAGCTGCTCGAGCTGATCGCGCTGCAGGCCGAAGTGCTCGATCTCAAGGCCAACGCCACCCGCGCCGCCGAGGGCACGGTCATCGAAGCGCGCCTCGACAAGGGTCGCGGTCCGGTCGCCTCCATGCTCGTGCAGCGCGGCACGCTGCGCATCGGCGACATTGTCGTCGCGGGCACGCAATGGGGCCGCGTGCGCGCGCTGCTCGACGACAAGGGCGCGACGCGCAGCGAGGCGGGACCAAGCTTTCCCGTGGAGATTTTGGGCTTTAACGGCACGCCGGAGGCGGGCGACCGCGTCGCGGTCGTCGAGTCGGAAGCCCGCGCGCGCGAAATCACCGAATATCGCGAGCGCATGAAGCGCGACAAGCTCGCGGCGCGCGGCGGCTCGGCGCGCGGCTCGCTCAGCGACATGATGACCCAGCTCAAGACGGCGGGGCGCAAGGAGTTTCCGCTTGTCGTCAAGGGCGACGTGCAGGGCTCGGTCGAGGCGATCGTCGCCGCGCTCGAAAAGCTCAACACGGAGGAAGTCGCGGCGCGCGTCGTGCACGCCGGCGTCGGCGGCATTTCCGAATCCGACATTTCGCTCGCGGAGGCCTCGAACGCCGCCGTCATCGGCTTCAACGTGCGCGCGCATAAGGAGGCGCGCGAGGCGGCCGAACGCTCCGGCATCGAAATCCGCTACTACAACATCATCTATAATCTCGTGGACGACGTGAAAGCGGCGATGTCGGGCCTCCTTGCGCCGACGCTGCGCGAAACCATGCTCGGCAACGCCACGATCCTCGAAGTCTTCGACATTTCGAAGGTCGGCAAGGTCGCCGGTTGCCGCGTCACCGACGGCAATGTCGAGCGCGGCGCCAATGTGCGGCTCATCCGCGACAATGTCGTGGTGCATGAAGGCAAGCTCTCGACGCTCAAGCGCTTCAAGGACGAGGTCAAGGAAGTCACCGCCGGCCAGGAATGCGGCATGGCCTTCGAGAACTATCAGGACATGCGCGCCGGCGACGTGATCGAATGCTACCGCGTCGAGGAGATCAAGCGGACGCTGTAATCAAGCGGACGCCCCTCTAATCGTTGGCGTAACGATGTCCCGATCCCATCATTCTCAAAGCGGCGCGCCGTCGCAGCGCATGCTGCGCGTCGCCGAGCTCGTGCGCCACGCCGCGGCCCGGCTTCTCGCGCGCGGCGAAATCAGCGACCCCGTGCTGGAGCAGCATGTGGTGACCGTCTCTCGCGTGAAAATGAGTCCCGATCTTAAGCTCGCGACGATCTATGTCATGCCGCTTGGCGGCAAGGACGAGAACGACGTGCTCGGCGCGCTCGATCGCCACAAGAAGTTTCTGCGCGGCGAGATCGCGCATGAGGTCAATCTCAAATTCGCGCCGGAAGTTCGCTTTCGCATCGACGATAGTTTCGACAATGTCTCGCGCATCGACGCGCTCTTGAATTCCGAGCGCGTAAAACGCGACCTTGCCGCGGATGAAGACGAGAACGGCGCCGCTTGATGAATCAGCCAAGATCGAACCGCGTCGTCGTCGACGGCTGGGTGGCGCTCGACAAGCCTGTGGGTCTCACCTCGACACAGGCCGTGTCGCGGCTCAAGCGGATCTACAACGCCAAGAAAGCCGGCCACGCCGGCACGCTCGATCCGCTGGCCTCGGGCATTCTGCCGGTCGCTTTTGGCGAGGCGACGAAGACCGTGCCCTTCGTGCAGGACGGCGAGAAGGCGTATAAGTTCACCGTGCGCTGGGGCGTCGAGACCGACACGGACGATTCCGACGGACGCGTGACGCGCGAGAGCGACGCGCGGCCGGAGCGCGGCGCGATCGAAGCGTTGCTGCCGCAATTTGTCGGCGAGATTTTACAGACGCCGCCGCAATTCTCCGCGATCAAGATCGCTGGCGAGCGCGCCTATGACATTGCGCGCGAAGGCGAACAAGTGGCGCTGAAGCCGCGCGCGGTGACGATCCATTCGCTTTCCATGATTGAGTCGACGCGCGATGAGGCGACATTCGTGATGGAATGCGGCAAGGGCGCTTATGTGCGCGCGCTCGCCCGTGATCTTGGCCGCCTTCTTGGTTGCTTTGGCCATGTCACGGCGTTGCGGCGCACGCGCGTCGGGCCTTTCGTCGAGGATGAATCCTACACGCTCGATGAAATCGAGAATCAGAACAGGGCGGGCGAAGCGCTTCTTTCGGTTGAAGCGGGGTTGACGGAGCTTCCCTGCGTCGTCGTCGATCGCGATACGGCGGCGCGGCTGCGGCGCGGCGGCTCGGTCATTCTGCGCGGGCGCGACGCGCCTCTTGACGGCATGGTTTATGCGGCCTGCGGCGGGGTGCCGGTCGCCTTCGGCGAGATCGTCGAGGGCGCGCTGGCGCCGCAACGCGTGTTCAACCTGCCGTTCTGATCCCTATTCGACAATCGCGACGCTTTCGTCGCGGGCGGCGCGCTCCAATTCGGCGTCGAGAGTTCGCGAGCGCAACGCCCTCGCGCAAGGCGAGTTCGAGATAGGCGGCGTCATAGGCGGTGAGCCGATGCTTGCGCGCAAGCGGCATGAGGCGCCTCTCGTCGCAGTCGCAGTCGATCGTTATCGGCAAGCGCGCCATTATCCGCAGAAACTCCTCGCTTCGCGCCGGCGTCAATCGACGGCGTCGTTCGTTGACGAGCAGGACGTTGCGGATTTCGAAAAACAGCAGGAATGGCGCGAGCGCCGTTTCGCTGCGAAGGCGCTCGACAGCCGCGACCGCGCGCGACGGGCGTTCGTCGGCGAGCGCGACGCCTGCAAGGATCGAAGCGTCGATGACGAAGCCTGTCAATATTTGTGGCCGTGATGGCGCGCCCGCAGAATCTCGGCCAACGGCGCTTTTTTCGCGCTTTCGCGAAAGCGCGCCAAATCGTCGATCGCGCGCTCGATTTCGGCCTGTTTGAGACCGGCTTCCGGCGCCAGGCGCGCGATGCGACGACCGTGCCGGGTGATGACGATCGTTTCGCCGCGCTCGACGGCGGTCAGCAGTTCGGCCAGGCGGGCCTTGGCGTCGGAGGCTTGCACTTCACGCATGACGGTTCTATAAACTGGTCAAAATAACTAGTCAATATTCTTCTCCCGCAGCGTTGATCTTGCTTCTGGAAGCTTGTCCTATGCGGCGCATTCCACGATTCGGCCCATCATGACCCGCCCGCCCAAGCTGCTTGTTTTCAATTCCGGCCTCGGCGGCCTCACGGTCTTCGCCGAAATCGTCAAGCTGCGACCCAGCGCAGATTATGTTTATTGCGCCGACGACGCGGGCTTTCCTTACGGCTCGTGGAAGGAGCCGGAGCTTGTCGAACGCGTCATGAAAGTGATGGAAGGGCTCATCGCCGACCATGCGCCGGACATGGTGGTCATCGCCTGCAACACCGCCTCGACGCTCGTCCTGCCCTATTTGCGCGTGCATTGGCCGATGCTGCCTTTTGTGGGCACGGTGCCGGCGATCAAGCCGGCGGCTGAGCGCACGCGCACGAACATGATCTCGGTGCTCGGCACGCCGGGAACGGTCGCGCGCGACTATACGCAAAATCTCATCGCGCAATTCGCCGCGCATTGCTCGGTCACGCTTGTCGGCTCGACGCGTCTTGCGGGTCTCGCCGAGAGCTTCATGCATGGCGCGTCCGTCAGCGACGCGGAGATCGCCGCCGAAATCGCGCCCTGCTTCAAGGAGGCGGACGGCCGGCGCACCGACGCCGTCGCCCTGGCTTGCACGCATTATCCGCTGCTCGTCGACGAGTTCAAACGCCTCGCGCCATGGCCGGTCGAATGGATCGATCCGGCGCCGGCGATTGCGCGGCGCGCGGATCGATTGCTGGCGGAGCGCTTCGGCGCCGACGCGCCGGCGACAGGGTCCGCAACGCGTCGTATCATATTCACCAGCGGCGCCCGGCCTCAGCCGCCGCTCGAGCGCCACGCTCGGTCGTTACGGCCTCGTCTGGGATTAGAACGAGCGCCGCCCTTTGTCGGCGCTCGCCGATTAAGGGTTCAGTGCGGCGCGTGATCGAGCTTCGCCAACGCCTCTTTGGCGTGTTTCGTCCCGGCCTTGGCGCTTCCCTTTTCGCCCTGCTTGATGGCCTGCTTCAGATGGACGATGCCGGCGCGCACGAAGCGGTTCGATTTTTCCTTCTGGGCGGCGTTGGCGTGCTCCAAAGCTTCCTTGGCGTGTTCGACGAGACCGTCGGCCTTACCTTCCAGGCCGGCGTCGACCGCCTGGCGCGTATGCGTGATCGCCTCGGCGACATGGTTTTCCTGCGCGAGCGTAGCGCCGGGCGACAAGAAAAGCGCGAAGGATAGCGCGACGATGGCGACGAGTGTTCTGCGTATCATGTCTTCCTCCCAAATGCTTCGTAGCGAATAGGCGCCCATGACTCCGTTTCGGAGCGTCAATGCCGCCTTTGTCGAAATAGTCGCGACGCGCTTAAACGCAAGCGCTTCTTGCTGAATCTGGCGTTATCCGGCGCTGGTCCAGTCCCTATGGCTCTTGCCGATCCGTCAAGGTTTCGAGAAAAGCCGTGATCGCGTCTATCTCCTTTTCCGACAGGCGCGGTTTTTGTCCGGGCTTGCGGTCGTAAGGAACTTCCTTGACGTTGACGTTTTCATGCGCGGAAGCGGGAAGGTCGTCGAATTTTTTCGGCTTGCCCTTCTCGTCTTTTGGATACCAGCGTTCGGGATTTGTATCGCGCGTCGCGTAAAAGGCGACGACGTCGCGCAGCTTGGCGAAGACGCCATTATGCAAATAGGGCGCGGTGACAGCGACGTTGCGCAGCGTCGGCACTTTGAAGGCGCCGCAGACGCTGTCGACGTCGAAGCCGGCCGGCGCGACCTGCGCGAGGCCGGGACGTTTGCAGAGGCCCAGATCGGGCGCGGCGTCCGGCTTGTCGGCGCCGGGGATCGCCCGGTTCCTGGGCGGGCCGAGCGAATCATAAGTGAAATCGGTGAAGAGCCAGTCCTGCGGATTGCGCGAATCTTCCTTGCCGACGTGGCAGGCGAGGCAATTGCCTTTCTTCTTGTCTTTGAAAAGCTCGAAACCCTTCTTCTCGAGCGCGGTCAATTGCGCGTCGCCGCGCAGAAAATCGTCGAATTTCGACGCGAAGGGATGGAAGCGCGCGGTCGCCTCGAAAGCGACGACGGCCTGAGCGAGCTTCTCGAAGGCGCCGTCGGGGTCGGCGAAAATCTTCTCGCCATAGACATTGGCGCGCGAGATCGGCGTAGGCGCCGTCGCGGACCGCCTCGACGACGAAGCGTTTCGAAGGCGCGTTCATTTCGAGCGGATCGAGCATCGGTCCCTCGACCTGGGCGAGCAGGTCAGTTGCGCGGCCGTCGAGGAACTGGCCGCCGGCCGGGATTTTCTCGATCTTCCCCGTCTCTTCGTCCTTATCGTCGATGAAGGCGAAGGGCGGCGCGAAAGAGGCGTACATGACCGTCGGCGTATTGCGCCGGCCGAAGGACGTCGGCAGCGATCCGCGCGCCACGGCCGGGAAGGGCGAACCATTGTCGCCCTGAAAGGCCTTGGCCGAGTCGTGGCAGGATGAACAGGAGACGCCCGCCGGACGAGAGAGATTCCTGTCCTCGAAAATGCGCTTGCCGAGAAGTTCGAGCGGCGTCAGCGCGCGCTCGTCGGCGGCGAGCGCGGGAGCGGGCGCTGGCTCGGCCCAACTTCTGGACGCGAGCAATGCGACAAAGGCGCAAAGCGCCACGCGGCGCGCATTGCGAAGGCGAGGAGAGGTCACTGACGCCGCCGTTTCGAGCGTTGAGCGCGTCTTAGGCGCGCTGCGGCAATTCTAGAAATTGCAATGCGCAGACGTCAATTTAGCTAGCTTACATTCCTTCCAGCAAAGGCTGCGGGTTGACGCCGCAGAGCGCGTAAGGCGCGCGCTTTGGGCGGACACTCCGGCGCCGGTGCTCGTAACAGGCTGTTTTTACGTATTGTTAAGCTGTGCGGCGCGTTTGGGCGCAGAACCGCCACATTTTTAGGCTGTTCTGCGCCAGGCGTTTATGACCGCGTGCGTATCGCAATTGTCGATTGCGCGGCAAGGAAAGGTGTTCGGGCATGACGGATATCGGCGACGATAGGGAGCTGATGGCTGAATTTGCCGAGTTCAAGGAGCTGCTGCGCCGCGATCTCGGTCCTGCGGCCCCGCCGCCGGCGGCGCCCAGCCAACCGGCGTTTGAACTGGCGCAATCCGCGTTTGAACCCGCGCAGTCCGCGTTTGAACCCGCGTTGCGCGACGAACCGCCCTCGCCTCAGCCGCCCCGCGCGGAAGAATCCTGGCGCGCCGCTCATGCGCCGGACGGCGAATATTTCAACGCGCCCGACGCGGAGGAGGCCGGCGGCCGCCGGCGCCTGTTCTTCGCCGCGGCGGCGATCGTGATCGCCGGCCTCGCGGCGCTTGCCTTTGCGCTGGGACCATGGCGCGGCGAGACGCCGGCCGAGGATCCCGCTTTGGCGACCGCGCCGCCGCTGATCACGCCTGACGCCGTGGAGGCGCCAGTCGACAGCGCTGCGACGCAGCCCCAGGAAACCGCGCCCGAAGCGGCGCCCGCCGTCGATGAGGCCGCCAAGGCTCCGAGCGCCGCGCCTGCTGCGCCGCCGCCCGCCGCCGCGGCGGTGGAATCCGCGCCTGCGCCCGCCGGCCGGTCCCTGACGACGCCGCCAAGCGGCGAGACCGCCACCACCGCCGAACCGCCGGCGCCTACGACCGCGGCCGCGCCGCCGCTCGCTAAAGTCCCTGCCGCGCCGACGAAGCAAGCCGTCGCGCCGCCAGCCGCGGTAAGCGAACCGCCGCAGGCCGCCGCGCCGGTCGAACCGCCGCCTCCGGCCGCGGCTGCGCCGGAGCAGCCCGCAGCGCCTGCCGCAAAGACGGCGGCGAAGCCGAAACCCGTCAAGACCGCCAAGCCGAAGAAACCGGCGAAGCCGACGGCGGCTCGCGCGAAACCCGCCGCCGAAGCGCCCGTCGAGACGGCGGCGCCGGAGCCTGCGCCCGCGCCTCCGCCGTCGAGCGACGGACCTTTTGGTTTCGTCAAGCGCACGATGAATTCGGTGGGATCGGCGATCGGCATCGGCCGCTAATCCCAAGGCTTCAAGGCTCGACAAACGCCGACGCGACGCGCGTCGGCGTTTTTTATTTTCCAAAAATGAGGCCGCCGTGGCCTTTGCCAAATGCTCCAGCCTGTCGCAGACTCGCCTCTCGCGTCGGCGAACGTCATCGCTGCACAGGGTTTAGGAGACATAGAGGAATGGCCAAACCGACCCAAGCTGACGCGGAAGCAGCCGTGCGGGTTCTCATCGAATGGGCGGGGGACGACCCCGACCGCGAAGGGCTGATCGACACGCCGGAGCGGGTCGCGCGCTCCTATCGCGAGCTTTTCGCCGGCTACGCCGTCGACCCGCGCGACTATCTCAAGCGCACCTTTGACGAGGTCGGCGGCTATGACGAACTCGTCGTGCTCAAGGACATTCGCGTCGTCAGTTTCTGTGAGCATCATCTGCTGCCGGTGACCGGTCGCGCGCATGTCGGCTATCTGCCGAAAAACCGCGTCGTCGGCATTTCGAAACTCGCGCGCGTCGTGCATGGTTTTGCGCGCCGCTTGCAAATTCAGGAAAAGCTCACCGCCGAAATCGCCGAAGCGATCCAGGACATATTGGAGCCGGCGGGCGTCGGCGTCGTGATCGAGGCCGAGCATAGCTGCATGACGCTGCGCGGCGTCAATACGACCGGCTCATTGCTCACGACAAGCCGTCTGCTCGGCGTCATCCGCGACGATCCGCGCACGCGCGAGGAATTCCTCGGCATGGTGCATGGGAAATAGGCGTTTGGAACGCGAGCCTTTCAGGCTTGCATCTGGCCGGCCCGGCAGCAAGCGTCCCTAAACCGTCATTGCCCGAGCGTCTTCTTCAGCGCCGCGAGAATCGCGTCGCCCATCTCCGTCGTCGAGACGGAAGACGGCGCGTCGCCCTTGATGTCCGCCGTGCGCAGGCCCTTGGCGAGAACGGCGGCGATCGCCGCGTCGATCGCATCGGCCGCCTTCGGCAGATCGAAGGAATAGCGCATCGCCATGGCGAGCGAGCCGATCATGGCGATCGGATTGGCGACGCCCTTGCCGGCAATGTCGGGCGCAGAGCCGTGGCAAGGCTCGTACATGGCGTTGCGCTTGCCCTTTTCATCCGCTGCGCCCAGCGAAGCGGAGGGCAGCATGCCGAGCGAACCGGTGAGCATCGAGGCTTCATCCGACAGCATGTCGCCGAAGAGATTGTCGGTGACGATCACGTCGAATTGCTTCGGCCAGCGCACGAGCTGCATCGCGAGCGCGTCGGCGAGCATATGTTCGAGCTTCACGTCGGCATATTCGCGCTTATGCAGCGCGGTGATGACTTCGCGCCACAACAGGCCCGACTTCATCACATTGGCCTTGTCGGAGGAGGTGACCCTGTTGTCGCGCTTCCTCGCAAGTTCGAAGGCGACGCGGCCGATACGCTCGATCTCATAGGTCTCGTACACCTGCGTATCGACGCCGCGCTTCTGGCCATTGGGAAGATCGATGATCTCCTTGGGCTCGCCGAAATAGACGCCGCCCGTCAATTCGCGCACGATCATGATGTCGAGCCCGTCGACGACCTCGCGCTTCAAGGACGAAGCGTCGGCGAGCGCCGGATAGCAGATCGCCGGGCGCAGATTGGCGAACAGGCCCAAATCCTTGCGCAGCCGCAGCAGGCCCGCCTCGGGCCGCACTTCGTATGGCACGCCGTCCCATTTCGGCCCGCCGACGGCGGCGAGCAGCACCGCGTCCGCCGCCTGCGCGAGCGCCATGTCGCTTTCGCTGATCGCTTGCCTATGCGCGTCATAGGCCGCCCCGCCGACGAGTCCGCGCTCGACCTCGAAGCGCGCGACGCCGGCTTCGTTCAGGAAGGCGACGACCTTCTCGGCCTCGGCGGAAATCTCCGGACCGATGCCGTCGCCAGGCAGGAGCAGGAGCTTGTAGGCGGCCATGAAACCCTCGTCTTCGATGTGAGAAACCCGCGCCGTCAATAGAGCGCGCGACCATGCGACGCAACAGCGCGGCGCCGCTTCGCGCTCTGCGACAATTCGCGCGGCGCGCCACACTTGCCGCGACGCGTGAAGCCGTGCAGCTTGAAAAAGGTCAATGAATGGGGTTTCGCATTCAGGCGCGCCAAAGAACGAGCGGCGCCGGCGGCGGAGCGTCAACGGGCGGAAACAGGGAGAGCAACAGATGAACAATTTGAAGATCGCGGCGCTGGCGCTTGTCGGCGCCCTGGCTCTATCCGCGCCCGCCAAGGCGTTTTGTCTCGTCAATTGCGAACCGACCGAAGGCGACGCGCGCAAGGTGTTCGAGAATGTCGTCAAGAAGAAATTCGATCAGAACGCCGTGATCTCGAATTTCAAGGTCGACCGCTTCTGGCGCATCGACGTCGAAGGCGCGGGCCATAAGTCCGTCGAATATTATTTCACCGCCGACGTCGCCTTCCCGAAGGGAGCCAATCTCGACTGCAAGGCCGAGGACGGCAAGGTGAAGGAAGGCTGCTCGGCGAGCAATTACTATTCGACGACGATCCAGAACCAGATGGTCAAGGACCGGCAATATATCGAGCCCGGCAAGACGATCACTTTCAAGGACGAGACGCGTTTCGACCAGGAGAGCGGCGGCTGGAAGGGTCAGGACGGCAATACTTATTAAGTCGACCCCGTCGGGGTCGCGGCGATCGCGAGCCGATCGGCTCGCGATTTGCTTTTTGAGGAGTCGCCTCGCCTCCTTCCGCCCCCTTCCTTGCGCGCGGCGCTTGGTGTAGAACGCCGCCCAATGATTGACGCGCGCCGGCATCGGCTCCGGCGCGCCGGGAAGGGTTCACATGCAGCAGGTCATTATCGCGATCCACCTGATGGTGGTGACGGCGCTCGTCATTCTCGTGCTTTATCAAAAGTCCGAGGGCGGCGCGCTGGGCATGGGCGGCAGCGGCGTCTTCACCGGCCGCGGCCAGGCCAACGCCCTTACCCGCGCGACGGGCATTCTCGCGACGATCTTCTTCATCACCAGCATCGCGCTGACCGTGCTGCCCGCCTGGGAGCGCCGATCCGAAGGCGGCGACGACTGGACCAAGGCGATCGACCCGGGCTCGATCAAATTCAAGGAGATCAAGAAGCCGGACGCACAAGGCGACAAGGGCGACAAGGGCGCGGCGGCGCCGGAGCCGACCGCGCCGGAGCCGGGCAAGGACAGCATTTTCGACCAGCTTCAGCGCGCCCAGCAGAAGCGCCAGCAGAGCGCGCCCGTCGAAGCGCCGCCCGCCGCGCCCGCGCCGCCGTCCGCCCCCGCCGTAGCCCCGCCGGCCGCCGAGGCGCCGGCCCTGCGCCCGACCCAGGAGGCTCCGCCGCCGGCCGAAGCGCCGAAAGCCGACGCGCCCAGGAATGAAGCGCCAGAGAAGCGCCCAAGAGCGAAGCGCCCGCCGCTGCCGAGCCGCCAAAGGCCGAAGCCCCGAAGGCCGCCGACGCCCCGATAACGGAAGCGCCCAAGGCCGACGTCCAGAAAATGGACGCGCCCAAGAGCGAGGCGCCGGCCCCCGCAGCGCCGGAAACCAAGCCCGCGCCGCCGCCGACCTGGAAAGCGCCGACGCAATAACGCCGGTCGCCTGTCGAGAGCAAAATTTCGGCTGGGGGTTACGGCCCCCGGCCCAATAATTCGCTATCAGAATCGCTTGAAAGGCGTTAGGCGTTAAGCCCCATGGCGCGGTATATCTTCATCACCGGCGGCGTGGTCTCCTCACTTGGCAAGGGCTTGGCGTCGGCGGTTCTCGGCGCGCTTTTGCAGGCCCGCGGCTATACGGTTCGGCTTCGCAAGCTCGACCCCTATCTCAACATCGATCCGGGGACGATGTCCCCCTATCAGCATGGCGAGGTCTTCGTCACCGACGACGGCGCCGAGACCGATCTCGATCTCGGGCACTACGAGCGCTTCACCGGCCGTCCCGCGTCCAAGCAGGACAATGTCACCACCGGGCGCATCTATCAGGACATCATCAACAAGGAACGGCGCGGCGACTATCTCGGCGCGACGATCCAGGTCATTCCGCATGTCACGAACGCCATCAAGGAATTCGTGCTCGAAGGCAACGACCACGTCGATTTCACGCTGATCGAGATCGGCGGCACGGTCGGCGACATCGAGGGCCTGCCCTTCTTCGAAGCGATCCGGCAGCTCAAGAACGACCTGCCGCCGCATCACTGCATTTATATCCACCTCACGCTGCTGCCTTACATTCCGAGCGCGGGCGAATTGAAGACGAAGCCCACGCAGCATTCGGTGAAGGAGCTGCGCTCGATCGGCATTCAGCCGGACATTCTGCTCTGCCGCACCGATCGCGAGATTCCGCGCGAGGAGCGCCGCAAGCTCGGCCTCTTCTGCAATGTCCGCGAACAGGCGGTGATCGAGGCGCGCGACGCCGTCGAACATCTACGACGTGCCGCGCGCCTATCACACGGCGGGGCTGGACGCGCAGGTGCTCGCCGCCTTCGGCATCGAGCCCGCGCCCAAGCCCGACATGAGCCGCTGGAACGCGGTCACGCAGCGCATCAACAACCCCGAGGGCGAAGTCACCATCGCGGTGGTCGGCAAATATACCGAGATGAAGGACGCCTATAAGAGCCTCATCGAGGCGCTGGCGCATGGCGGCCTCGCGAACCGCGTGAAGGTCAATCTCGACTGGATCGAATCGGAGATTTTCGAAAGCGCCGATCCCGCCGCGCATCTTGAGCATGTGCATGGCATTCTCGTGCCCGGCGGCTTCGGCCAGCGCGGCGCCGAGGGCAAGATTCTCGCGGCGCGTTTCGCGCGCGAGCGCGGCGTGCCCTATTTCGGCATTTGCTTTGGCATGCAGATGGCGGTGATCGAGGCCGCGCGCGCGCTGGCTGGAATCGAGAAGGCCAATTCCACGGAATTCGGGCCCTGCGACGAGCCGGTCGTGGGGCTGATGACCGAATGGCTCAAGGGCAATGAGCTGGAGCAGCGCGCCGCCGACGGCGATTTAGGGGGCACGATGCGGCTTGGCGCTTTTCCGGCGCTGTTGAAGCCGGGTTCGCGCATCGCCGAAATTTATGGGGCGAGCGAAATCTCCGAGCGCCACCGCCATCGCTATGAGGTGAATTTCGCCTATCGCGAGCGGCTGGAGGAGAAGGGGCTGCTGTTCGCGGGAACTTCGCCCGACGGGCTGTTGCCCGAGACGGTCGAAATCCCGGAGCCACCCCTGGTTCATCGGCGTGCAATATCATCCGGAGCTGAAGTCGCGGCCCTTCGAGCCGCATCCGCTCTTTGCGAGTTTTATCGCGGCGGCGAAGGCGCAGAGCCGGTTGGTGTGATGGATTATTTGCAACATGAACAGCGACGAAGTGTTTAAAGCCCTCAGGGAGTATCAAACGGAACTCGATGGAATTCTATCGAGGTTTGTGCACACACGAGAAGGTATCCATATACAGTCATAATGACGATGTGAGATTTGGGGAGCTCGTACTGGAGTTACGGGATCTTTTCGACGAAGAATTCGTTGACGGACACAAACATTCGAAGCCTTTGGTCGCCTTCTATAGCCAAGCGGTATCGAATTTCATTGGGTCCGCGTCATACCACGGCGTCGAAAGCGTCAGGGGAGTTGTCGTATCAGCGATCGCGCGTGTTCGACGAAATGCATCAGCGATAAAGCATACTGCGCAAATTTCTGGGCCCTGCTCCACGAAAAGCGTCGATTCAGTGGAAACGCTCGCTAGTCGACTTCATCAAGTTGTATGTCAACTACGTGATAGACGAGAAAATCGTTGTACATTGGATGTCAAGGATGAATACGACCTGCAGGATCTCTTTTACGCCCTGCTCAGAATTTTTTTCGAGGACGTGCGGAAGGAGGAATGGGTGCCGAGTTATGCGGGAGGAGCATCGCGGGTAGATTTCCGCAATGTCGATAATCAGTTGCTCGCCTAATTCCCTCGTGATTCAATCCCGGGCGCGTCTTTTTCAGCTCAACGACAGAATTTGTCTCTGGTAATAGGCGGTCACTCTTTTGTGTCGTGTACGATCCAGATGAAAGCGTTATAAATCCGCGTGGTCTTGAAAACGATCTCCATTCAAACGACAGCGCGCTGGCTGTTCGAGTCAGGATTGTCCCATAATAGCGACGGTGGCAAAGCTCCAATCCGCGACGTTGTTTGACATGTGTACATGACGCAATATTTTTTTAAATCAGTTCTGTAGGAAGCCGCCATGAAACCCCCTCACTCCACCTCATAAGCCTCGTCGATCGGCACGCCGAGCGCGGTGACGAGCCGGTTGGTTTCCGAGGCCATGCCGACGATCGCCAGCAATTCGCGATATTCCTCTTCCGTCATGCCTTTCGCGCGCGCATTGGCGGTGTGCGAATGGATGCAATAGGGACAGGCGTGGGCGATGGAGACGGCGATGTAGATCATCTCCTTGACCTTCGGCTCCAGCACGCCCGGACCCATGACTTGCTTCACGCTCTCCCAGGTGCGCTTCAGCGTCGCGGGATCATGCGCCAAAGCGCGCCAGAAATTATTCACGAAGTCGCTTTTGCGCGTCGCGCGAATGTCGGCGAAGACGGCGCTCGCTTCGGGCGAAAGCTCTTCGTCGCTCAGCAGTCGAACCGTGGCCATGATCTCTCCCGTTTGATGCGCAAGGAAGCGACGATGTCATTTGTTGGGAGCGTTCGCGGGGGCGGGCCATGTGCGGGCGCCCTGCGGATTGAAATGATAATTCACGCCGCAGCCCGAGAGAGCCAGCGCAATCGCGAGAAGCAGCAGCATCGATTTAGCGAGCGGCGTGAGCATCTTTCGTCTCCACTGGGCGAAGTTTCGGCGCGTGTGCGTGCGCGCTCCTGGTTTGTGGGGGTTGCAACTGCTTACATTTGAGTTATATTTTCGTATAACCTCATTGAGACCCTGCCATGCACACTACCTCTCTGCGCAAAGTCGGCGGCTCCGTCATGCTGGCCGTGCCGCCCGCGATCCTGGACCTTCTGAAACTGCGCGCCGGCGCGACGGTCGGCGTCTCGGTCGACAACGGCCGGCTCATCATCGAGCCATCGGCGAAGCCGCATTACAAGCTCGACGAGCTTCTCGCCCAATGCGACGCCACGGCGGAGCCGTCCGAAGAAGAGCGCGCCTGGCTCGATGACAGACCCCAAGGGTCCGAGCTTCTCTAGATGGAGCGCGGCGACATTTATCTCGTCTCACTCGATCCGACCTCCGGTCACGAGCAGCAGGGCGCGCGGCCCGTGCTCATCGTCTCGCCCGCAACTTTCAACCGGCTGACCAAGACGCCAATCGTGCTGCCGATCACAAGCGGCGGCAATTTCGCGCGCACCGCCGGTTTCGCCGTCTCGCTGATGGGCGCCGGCACGCAGACGACGGGCGTCATCCGCTGCGACCAGCCTCGCGCGCTGGACCTTGGCGCGCGCCGCGCCCGCAAGCTCGAAAGCGCGCCGGAGGCGATTGTCGACGAGGCGCTGGCGAAACTCGCGGCGATATTGGAGTAGCGTCGGTCCTTGGTTTCGCGTCCCGGGCTGGCGCGCGCATCGCCACAAGCCTCAGTCACCCAAAAGCCTGGCGAATGTCGGCGACGAGATCGTCGGGATGCTCGATCCCGATCGACATGCGGATGAGCGACGACGTGATGCCGATTTCGCGGCGCGCTTCCTCGGTGAGGCCGGAATGCACGGTCGTCGCGGGATGGCAAATCAGCGACTCCGTGCCGCCCAGGCTGACGGCGAGTTTGAACACCTGAAGCCGATTGAGGAAGGCGAAGGCTTCCGCCTCTCCGCCTTTCACATCGAAGGAAAATGTCGAACCGGCCGAGCTCGACTGCCGCTCCATCAATCGTCTTGTGGGATGATCGGCGGGCAGCAGGGGCGGATAATGGACGCGCGCCACCTTCGGGTGACGGGCGAGGAAGTCGGCCACAATGGCGGCGTTGCTGGCGGCGCGCGTCATGCGCAGCGACAGCGTCTCCAATGAGCGCGTCAGCATCCAGCAGGAATGGGGATCGAGCTGCGTGCCGATGGCGCTGCGCATGACGCGAATGGGCTTCAGGTCGGCTCGCCGAGCCGAGGATCGCGCCGCCGATGAGATCGCTATGGCCGCCGACATATTTTGTCAGCGAATAAAGCGACAGATCGGCGCCATGCCGCAGCGGCGATTGAAACACCGGCCCGAGCAGCGTGTTGTCGCAGCACAGGATCGGGCCGGGAGTCCTGCTTCGCGTTGCGATCTCTTCCGAGATGCGCCGCACGAGCGCAATGTCGACGAGGCTGTTCATCGGATTTGACGGCGTTTCGATAAAGATCATGGCGACGCGCCCATGCGCCAGCGCGCGCTCGGCGGCCGCGCGAATGCTTTTCTCGTCGAGACCGTCGGTAAAGCCGACGCCCATGACGCCAAAGGGCGCAAGCGTTCTGTCGATGAGAACCTCCGTGCCGCCATAGAGCGGGCGGCTGTGCAGGACCGTTTCGCCGGGGCGCACATAAGCGAGCATTGCGGTGGCGATGGCCGCCATGCCGGACGAAAACACCAGTCCGCTTTCGGCTTTTTCATGGATCGCCAGCCGGTCTTCGACGATTTCGAGGTTCGGATGGTTGAAGCGCGAATAAATCAGGCCGGATGGCCCCTCGGCCGGCGGCGCGCGGCGTCCGGCGAGATAGTCGAAGAAATCGCGGCCCTGCTCGGCGGTCTGGAAAACAAATGTCGAAGTCAGAAACACCGGCGGCTTGACCGAACCTTCCGAAAGAACCGGGTCATATCCATAGCCGAGCATCAGCGTTTCGGGATTGAGCTCGTGGTCTCCGATTTTGGCCTTGTGATAGCGGGCGGCGTCCATGATGAGGTCCCTTCGCAATGGATCGGTCGGCAATCCGCCGCTGGCTCGTCACATTAGATAGAGCGCAAACGCGGCCGGCGCCGCTCACCCCTGCGCCCGGGTGGCGATGAGAACCCCCATCGCGATCAAGCGCCGCGGAATGACGGCGGCGTTGGGGCGGTCTATATCCGTTCAGACCAAGGACGTCCTTCATGACCAAATCCGCCTACCGCATCGTCCCGGGCTCCCTCGGGCCCAGGCGCGATTTCCGCATCACCGTCGGGCTGCGCGAGGGCTGGGACCCGGAGGGGCGCGTCTATGACGTCTCCGAAGCCGTGCGCACCGCGCGCCGCTGGATGCAGAAGCGCGTAGAGGCGAAGCTCCCCGCGCTCTCCGGCATGTTCACGCGCGCTGAAGTGACCTATGCCTGGGTGAAGGACGACGGTTCGGCGGCTTCCGACCGCGAGCCGGTCGCGATCTTCACCGGCGAAGCGGTGCACGCCTATCTCGGCCATCTGCCCGACGCCGAGATCGAGGCGATGCTGAACGAGCTCGCCGGGGAATTGGGCGCGGCGCTCGGCCAGGAGCGGCTTTACGTCTCTTTCTGCGACAGGACCTGGATTCTCGATTCCGGCGCGGATTGAGGGAACTGCTCTCGCCCCTCGAGACGCGCCTGCGGGCGCTCCTCGGGATGAGGGAACCGGAACATGTGCGCCATCTTCGCCCTATACTAAGGCCCACGTCATCCCAACGGAGGCCTCATGCTCACGCTCTATTACTCGCCCGGCGCCTGTTCGCTTGCGCCGCATATCCTTCTCGAATGGGTCGGCGCGGATTATCAAGTCGTGCGCGTCAAGCTCGGCGACCCCGACTATTTGAAGATCAACCCCTCGGGGGCGGTGCCGACGCTCGATGTCGGCGAGGGCTGGACGCTCACGCAAGCGGGCGCGATCCTCTCCTATATCGCCCATCGCTTCGCGAATTTTCGCCTTGCCGGCGGCGACAGCCTGCGCGAGCAGGCGGAGGTCGAGCGCTGGTCGCATTTTTTAACGGGCGATCTGCACCCGGCCTTCTTCCCTTACTTCTTCCCCCCGCGCTACACGACGGCCACGACGCCAGACGCGCTAAAGGCGGCAAAGGACGCGGGGCTGAAGCTCGTGCGCAAGAAATATGATCTACTGGAGGCGCATCTTGCGGGTCGGACCTTCATCGCGGGCGACAGGCTTTCTTATGTCGACGCCTATGCCTTTCCGATGATCCGCTGGGGCGCGAAGGCGCTTCCGGACGGGCTCGCGGACTATCCCAATATCGTCGCGCATCACGACCGGCTGGCGGCGGATGAAGCGGTTCAGCGCGTGCTGGCGAAAGAGACGGCTTGAGCGCGAGGGCGTTCGCTTTATACGGAGAAACGGATGGGGCGATTTCAGGGAAAAATCGCGCTGGTCACTGGCGCGGCGCGCGGCCTTGGCCGGGTGACGGCGCTCGCCTTCGCGCGCGAAGGCGCGAAGGTCGCCTTGCGGATGTTGACGAAGCGGGCGGGGGCGAGACGCTCGACATGATCCGCGCCGAAGGCGGCGAGAGCGTGTTTCTGCGCGCCGACATGCGCGTCGAGCAGGATGTCGAGGCGATGGTGGCGAAGACGGTCGAGGCCTATGGCCGTCTCGATTGCGCCGTGAACAACGCCGGCGTCGTGCGCTTCAAGCCCATCGTCGAAGAGACCGAAGAGGGCTTCGATTTCCATATCGACGTCAATTTGCGCGGCGTCTTCTTCTGCATGAAGCATGAAATCCGCCAGATGCTGAAAAACGGCGGCGGAGCCATCGTCAACCAGTCGTCGATCACCGGCAGCCTCACGGGCAATCCGGGGGAAGGCGTCTATGCCGCGAGCAAGGGCGGCGTGGACGGGCTCACCAAGACCGTCGCGCTCGAGGTCGCCAAGGACAATATCAGCGTCAACGCCATTTGCGCCTGCGGGATCGACGCGCCCGGCGACGTGTTCCATCAATGGATGGAGAAGGAGCGCATTACGCCTCAGGAGGCGGGAAAGCTGTTTCCGATCGGGCGCATGGGCAGGGCCGAGGAGCTGACGGAGGCCGTGCTGTTCCTTTGCTCCGATCAGGCCCGTTTCATCGTCGGCCATCTGCTGGTCGTCGACGGAGGGTGGATCGCGCGCTAGCCCGGGCGCCGGGAGAGGGAGACTCCGCGCTTGATTATCTCGCGCGCCTCCCGTAACTTCGCCGCGAAGAGAGGGTGGGACGCGAATGCGCGCAATTCTCGTATATGGAGCGCCAGGATCGGAGCGGGATTAACCCCGCCCTCCGCCAATGGCGCTTGACCCAAGGCCCCGAGTGGGCCTTTTTTGTTGCCCGCCGCAAGGAAGAAGACGGAAAAAAGACGATGTCCAAGGAAATGACCGGCGCCGAAATGGTGGTCGAAGCCCTGAAGGATCAGGGCGTGGAGATTATTTTCGGCTATCCGGGCGGCGCCGTCCTTCCGATCTATGACGTGCTCTTCCATCAAGAGAAGGTGCAGCATATTCTCGTGCGCCATGAGCAGGGCGCGGCCCACGCCGCCGAGGGCTATGCCCGTTCAAGCGGCAAGGTCGGCGTGCTGCTGGTGACCTCCGGCCCCGGCGCGACCAACACCGTGACGGGCCTCACCGACGCGCTGATGGATTCGATCCCGATCGTCTGCATCACCGGGCAGGTGCCGACGCATCTCATCGGCTCCGACGCCTTTCAGGAATGCGACACGGTCGGCATCACCCGCCATTGCACCAAGCATAATTACCTCGTGAAGAATATCGCCGACCTGCCGCGCGTTCTGCATGAGGCCTTTTACGTGGCGTCCTCCGGGCGCCCCGGACCCGTGGTGATCGACATTCCCAAGGACGTGCAATTCGCCCGCGGCGCCTACGCGCCGCCGCGCAGCGCCGTGCATAAGACCTATCATCCGAAGCTCGACGCCGACATGGAGACGATCCGCACGGCGGTGCGCATGATGGCGGCGGCCAAGCGCCCGGTGTTCTACACCGGCGGCGGCGTCATCAATTCCGGCCCTTCGGCCTCCACGCTGCTGCGCGAACTTGTCGGCCTCACCGGCTTTCCGATCACCTCGACCTTGATGGGGCTCGGCGCCTATCCGGGTTCGGGCGAGAACTGGCTCGGCATGCTCGGCATGCATGGCACTTATGAAGCCAATAACGCCATGCATGACTGCGATCTGATGATCGCCGTCGGCGCGCGTTTCGACGACCGCATCACCGGGCGCCTCGACGCCTTCTCGCCGGACTCGAAGAAGATTCACATCGACATCGACCGTTCGTCGATCAACAAGAATGTGAAGGTCGATCTCGCCATCGTCGGCGATTGCGCGCATGTGCTCGAGGCCATGCTGCGCATTTGGCGTTCGGAGGCGATGGGCGCCGATAAGCAGCCGCTCGATGATTGGTGGGCGCAGATCGAGGAATGGCGCGCCAAGAAATCTCTCGCCTTCCGCAATTCGGACACGGTGATCAAACCGCAATACGCGGTGCAGCGGCTCTATGCGCTGACCAAGGACCGCGACGTCTATATCACGACCGAGGTCGGCCAGCATCAGATGTGGGCCGCGCAGCACTATCATTTCGAGGAGCCGAACCGCTGGATGACCTCGGGCGGACTTGGCACGATGGGCTACGGCCTGCCGGCGGCGATCGGCGCGCAATTGGCGCATCCGAATTCTCTCGTCATCGACATCGCCGGCGAAGCCTCGATCCTGATGTGCATTCAGGAAATGTCGACGGCGATCCAGTTTCGGCTGCCGGTGAAAATCTTCATCCTGAACAATGAATATATGGGCATGGTGCGCCAGTGGCAGGAGCTGCTGCATGGCGGGCGCTATTCGCACAGCTATTCCGAGGCGCTGCCCGATTTCGTCAAGCTCGCCGAAGCCTTCGGGGCGAAGGGCATCCGCTGCGCCGACCCCGCTTCGCTCGATGCGGCGATTCAGGAGATGATCGATTATGACGGGCCGGTGATCTTCGACTGCGTCGTCGACAAGGTCGAGAATTGCTTCCCGATGATCCCGTCGGGCAAGGCGCATAACGACATGCTGCTCGCCGACCTTTCCGACGACGCCGGAATTGAGATCGGTTCGGTGATCGACGAGAAGGGAAAGATGCTTGTGTGAGGCGCGTAGAGAGTAGGGAGCGTGAATATCCTTACTTGCCTACTCGCCATCTCACGACGCGCCACTCACTGGAACCGCCATGAACGCCCCCGCCTCTCCGCCTTCTCCCTATTCCGCCGCGACGCCGAGCGC
Organism: uncultured Alphaproteobacteria bacterium; assembly: GCA_963706255.1. Lineage (GTDB taxonomy): Bacteria > Pseudomonadota > Alphaproteobacteria > Rhizobiales > Beijerinckiaceae > Methylocystis. The sequence continues at coordinate 25,068 of CAVPMJ010000035.1, forward strand.
GAAGACCGAAGCGCATACGCTTTCGGTGCTCGTCGACAATGAGCCGGGCGTATTGGCGCGCGTCGTCGGCCTGTTCTCCGGGCGCGGCTATAATATCGAGAGCCTCACCGTCGCCGAGGTGGCGCATGCCGAGCACCTTTCGCGCATCACCATCCGCACCTCCGGCGCGCCGGAGACGATCGACCAGATCCATCACCAACTCGAACGGCTCGTGCCGGTCCATCAGGTGACGGACCTCACCGTGTCGAAGCGCTCGCTGGAGCGCGAGCTCGCCATGGTTAAGGTGAAGGGCCGCGGCGAGCACCGCACTTTCGCCTTGCAGCTCGCCGAAGCCTTCCGCGCCCGCATTGTCGACGCGACGACCGAGAGCTTCATTTTCGAACTGACCGGCAAGCCCGACAAGATCGACGAATTCATCGATCTGATGCGCCCCATTGGCCTCGTTGAGGTCTCCCGAACGGGCGTCGCGGCCATCTCGCGGGGGCCGGAGCCGATCTAGACCGCGAGAATTTTGACCTTCGCGGCGGCCCCGCGTAGAAGAAGCCCGCCAAAGAATTCGACGACGGAAGCCCCGTCGTTCCCGCCAAGAGCGCACGCACATCAAGGGAAACAGAGCAAATGCGCGTTTACTACGATCGGGACGCCGACATTAATTTGATCAAGGGCAAGAAGGTCGCCATTGTCGGCTACGGCAGTCAGGGGCACGCGCATGCGCTCAATCTGAAGGACAGCGGCGTTTCAGAGGTCGCGGTGGCGCTTCGCCCCGGCTCGGCTTCCGCTAAAAAGGCCGAGGGCGCGGGGCTGAAGGTGATGACCGTCGCCGACGCCGCCAAATGGGCCGATGTGGTGATGATGCTGACGCCCGACGAATTGCAGGGCGAAATCTACGCAAACGAGCTCGCGCCCAATTTCAAGCAGGGCGCGGCGCTCTTCTTCGCGCATGGCCTCAACATTCACTTCAATTTGATCGAACCGCGCGCCGATCTCGACGTCGCCATGGTCGCGCCGAAAGGCCCCGGACATACGGTGCGCGGCGAATATCTCAAAGGCGGCGGCGTGCCTTGCCTATTGGCTGTGCATCAGGACGCCTCCGGCAACGCCAAGCAGCTCGCGCTCTCTTACGCCTCGGCCATTGGCGGCGGCCGCGCCGGCATTATCGAGACGACTTTTCGCGAGGAGTGCGAGACGGATCTTTTCGGCGAGCAGGTCGTGCTCTGCGGCGGCCTGGTGGAGTTGATCCGCGCTGGTTTCGAGACGCTGGTCGAGGCTGGATATGCGCCGGAAATGGCCTATTTCGAATGTCTGCATGAAGTGAAGCTGATCGTCGATCTCATCTATGAAGGCGGCATAGCCAATATGAACTATTCCGTGTCCAACACGGCGGAATATGGTGAATATGTCACGGGCCCGCGCATCATCACCAAGGAAACCAAGGCCGAGATGAAGCGTGTGCTTGACGATATCCAGTCTGGCAAGTTCACGCGCGATTGGATGCTCGAGAACAAGGTCGGTCAGACGTCCTTTAAGGCCACGCGCACGCGCAACAATGCGCATCCAATCGAAGCGGTCGGCGCGCGTCTCCGCGACATGATGCCTTGGATCGGAAAGAACAAGTTGGTCGACAAGGACCGCAATTAGCGCATAATGCTGTAAAAAAAGGCGAGCGTTTTCGGATAGCTAAGCGTCCGAAGGACGCCGTCAGCGCGAGGGGCGCCGACGGGGTGGAATCGCCGCAGACGGGGGCGGAATGCACGGACCGGGCGGACGCTCAGGCCAGCTTGTCGACAGCGAAACGCGCCAACGGGTGCATGCGCTCGTGCGAAGTCGGATGAGCCGCGACATTTCGGCGATAGTGAAGCACTTCGTCGAAGATGTAGAGATCAATTACAATTGCTCTCGGCTTGGCCTTCTTCGGCCTGGACAGTGGCGCGGGCGCGACGCGCTGCGCGAGCATTTGCGTCGCGTCGACATTGATTATGAGCCGCTCGAGTTGGAGATTCTTTCGATACTTGTCGAAGGGGACCGCACCGTGGTGCGCTGGCTGAGCAACTGGCGTCATCGCGCCACTGGCCAAGTGCATCGCATGGACATGGCGCATTTTCTACGCTGGCGGAATGGCCTTGTCGCCGAAATGGACGAGTTCCGCGACGTGCGCTGCGCATCTCGCGCGGCGGACGTTTTGCCGAAAAGCTTTGAGGAAATGCTCAATCCTCGCGGCCCTGGACTTGAGCGAAGCGAAATCGCGCGCCGCCTGATCGCGATGGGGAACTTCTCCGCGCGGGGACCCGACATTGCGCTCATCCGCGACATGTGTTCACCCGATGTCGTTTGCGAATTCGTCGGCGATCGCACGAAGATCTCTCATGCGGGCCGCTATCGCGGCGTCGAGGCGCTGATCAACATCGTGCGCGGCATCGGCGTCGACTTCGAGCAACTGGGCTACGCCATGCCGGAAGTCATCGTCGATGGCGGCGCCGCCGCAGCGCGCCGCACGGTGGAATGGCGCCATCGCGGCACCGGCCGGCGCGGCTTGGTCGAACTCGCCGATCTGGTGCGTTTTGAAGACGGACGCATCGTCGAGATTGTCGAGTTCCGCGACAGCGTCGCGCTCCTGCAGATGCAGGCGTAATCTCAAGCCGTGACTCGCGCGCCGCCTTTCCATCTGCTTGACGTGTTCACGGATCGCCCCTTCACCGGCAATCCGCTCGCCGTCGTCGAGGACGCCGACGATCTTTCCGACGAAGAGATGCTCGCCATCGCGCGCGAGTTCAACTTCAGCGAGACCGCATTTCTGTCGCAGCCGCGCGATCCCGTTCATGCCGCGCGACTGCGTATTTTCACGCCCCGCGCCGAATTGCCATTCGCCGGTCATCCGACAATCGGCGCGGCCGTTCTCCTCGCCGAAACGCGCGCGAGCGACGTGCTGGCGAAAAGCGACGTGGCGATCGCGCTTGAAGCCGGCGTCGGCGTCTTGCGCTGCGAGGCGCTGCGTGGGCGCAGCGGCGTGACCTATGCGCAATTTATCCCGCCGCTCGCGCCGCGGCGGATGGGGGCGGCGCCCGCCCGCGAAACGCTTGCGGCGGCCTTATCGCTTGCGCCAGGCGACATCGGCTTTGGCGCGCATGTCGCAACGATCTATTCGGCCGGCGCGCCCATCCTTTTCGCGCCGGTCAGTTCGCGGGAAGCGCTCGACCGTGCGCGCCGGGAGCCGGATGTTTTCGCGCGCGTGGCGGAAGGCACGATCGGCGTCTACCTCTATGCGCAGGACGACGCGGAAGCCGCGAGCGCCATCCATTCGCGCATGTTCGCGCATGGGCTTGGTTTCGACGAGGACCCCGCGACCGGCTCCGCGGCGGCCGCCTTCGCCGGCGTCGCGTTTGAATTCGAGAAACCAGACGACGGCGACCATCAGCTTTTCATCGAGCAGGGCCGCGCCATGGGCCGTCCGTCGCGGATCACGCTGCGCATGAGCGTCGACGCCGGCGCGCTCATAGGGGTCAGCGTCGGCGGGCAGGCGGTGCGCGTTGGCGAGGGGACGCTGCGCCTGTGACGACGCGAATCTTTGACGTCGATCGGCTTGACTGTCGCTTCGTCGAACATCGCTGGCGCTTCGAGGAGATCCGCGCGCAGGAGATCGACCGCCATTGGGAGGAGCGGCGCCGCGACAATCCCGCGCTATACGACGGCCCTGTCCTGCTTGCGCGCCGGGCCGAACAACTTGTCGACGCGGACGGCGACCGGGTTTTGCGCATGGAGCTTTTCGAGACCCGCTTTTCGCGTTTTCTTGGCTGGCGCGACTTAGGCTGGCCCGATGAGACCGTCTACAACTGCTTCGCCATGCCGGCGGTGCGCGCTTGCGACGGGGCCTATCTGCTGGGTGAAATGGGGCCGAGCCATTCCTGCGCCGGCCAACTCTATTTTCCGGGCGGCACGCCCGATCCTTCCGACATCGTCGCGGGCGGCGGCGTCGACCTCGTCGGGAGCCTTGTCCGCGAACTCGCCGAAGAGACGGGCCTTGTCGCCCAGGACGGGCGCGCAGCGCCGGGCTGGACAGCGATTTTCGATCGCCAGCGCATCGCCTGCATAAAGCGGATCGACTGGGACGCGCCGGCCGACGCGCTCCTCGCCCGCGTTCGGGCGTTTCTCGCCGCCGAGCGCGCGCCCGAGCTCGCGGACGCGCATATGGTTTCGAAATTGGAGGCGCTCGGCGACCCGCGCTTGCCGGCGTTTATGGTCAATTATCTCGCCCGCGCGCTGGGCGAGGATTAGAGGCTGAAATTCCCCGCCCGGCAGGGTAGATTTCCGCGGATGACTCGAACGCAACAATTAGGCGCCGCGCTGACCGCTCCACAAGCGGTCAATGAAGGGCGCATCTTAAGCGTCCGCGCCGGGCTTGACGGGCGCTCGATCGTGCTTGTCGGCATGATGGGCTCCGGCAAAAGCGCCATCGGCCAGCGCCTTGCTGTCCGGCTTGGCCTGCCCTTCGTCGACGCCGACGCCGAGATCGTGGCGGCGGCGGGCATGTCCATCCCGGAGATTTTCGCCAAATATGGCGAGCGCTATTTTCGCGACGGCGAGCGGCGCGTTATCATGCGGCTGTTGAACAACGGCCCTATCGTGCTGGCGACGGGCGGCGGGGCCTTTCTCGATCCGCGCACCCGAGAGCGCATCAGCGAGCGCGGCGTGTCGATCTGGCTCGACGCCGACCTCAAGACGTTGATGAAGCGCGTGCGCCGCAAGAACGACCGCCCGCTTCTGCAAACCGACGACCCGGAGGAAACATTGCGCCAGCTGATGGCGGCGCGCCGTCCCGTCTACGAACTCGCCGATCTGCGCGTCGAGTCGCGGGACGTTCCACAGGACGCGATAGTCGACGATACGCTTGCGGCGCTCGCCGCCGGTCTGCCGCGGATCGACGAGATTCGCCAGGCCATGCAAAAAAAGGGTTTCGCCAAAGCGATGACGCATCTACATCCGCCGCGCGCGTCAAGCGATCAGGACGCGGCGCATCAGGAGATCGTGCGCGTTGCGCTCAGCGGCCGCTCTTATGACATCATTATCGGCGCTGGTCTGCTGCAACAGGCCGGCGCGCATATCGCGCGCGTCGCGCCGGAAGCCGCCTGCGCCATCGTGACCGACGAGAACGTCGCGCGGCTGCATCTGCCGACTCTGGAGCAGAGCCTGAAAGACGCTGGCCTGCGCTACGTGACGATCGTCGTTCAGCCTGGCGAAGCCTCGAAGTCGCTTGCCGTCTATGGCCGCGTCTGCGACGAGGCGCTGGCGGCGAAAATCGAGCGACGCGATCTCATCGTCGCGCTTGGCGGCGGCGTCGTTGGCGATCTCGCGGGCTTCGTCGCCGCAAGCGTGCGGCGCGGCTCGCGCTTCGTGCAGATTCCAACGACCTTGTTGTCGCAAGTCAACTCCTCCGTCGGCGGCAAGACCGGAATCAATTCGCCGCACGGCAAGAATCTGATCGGCGCCTTCCATCAGCCCTCGCTTGTGCTCGCCGACGTCGACGTCCTGCAAACGCTGCCGCCGCGCGAATTTCGCGCTGGCTACGCCGAAGTGGTCAAATACGGCCTCATCGGCGACATACGCTTTTTCGAATGGCTGGAAGCCGACGCCGAAGCGGTCTTCCACAGCCGGCCCGAACAGATTTGCGCGATCGCGGTCAGCTGCGAGACGAAAGCGACGATCGTCGCGCGCGACGAAACGGAGCAAGGCGAGCGGGCGCTGCTCAATCTTGGCCACACCTTCGGCCACGCCTTCGAACGTCTCACTGATTACGACAGCGCGCGGCTCGTCCATGGCGAGGGCGTCGCGATCGGCATGGTATGCGCGGCGCGTTTCTCCGCCCGCCTTGGCCTTTGCGACTTCTCCGTCGCGGAACGAGTCGAGCGCCATCTCAAGGGCGTCGGTCTGCCGACGAAGATCCGCGACATCGCCGGCTGGCGCGACGACGCGCGAGCGATGCTCGACGCAATGTATCAGGACAAGAAGGTCGAGCGCGGCGCGCTCACCTTCATTCTCATGCGCGGCATCGGCCAAGCCTTCATCGCCAAATCCGTTGAGGCCGACGACGTGCTTAAATTCCTCGAAGACGAATTGACTCGGACATAGTCCCATGCACGGTCTTGAATCTGGCGCGCCGCAGGTCGACATCTGGACCGCGGTTCTGATCGTCATCCTCTGCGTGTTTCTCTCGGCTTTCTTCGCGGGTTCGGAAACGGCGCTCACCGCCGCTTCGCACGCGCGCATGCATACGCTGGAAAAGGAGGGCGACAAGCGCGCCGGCGCCGTCAATCGATTGCTGCGCCAGCGCAACCGCATGATCGCCGCGCTGTTGCTTGGCGGCACCTTGGTCAATATCGGCGGCTCTGCCTTCACGACAAGCGTGCTCGTCGTCGTGGCGGGCGAGAACGGCGCGGTATACGCCACGATCATCATGACCGTGCTGCTCTTGGTTTTCGCCGAGGTTCTGCCCAAGACGCTGGCGATCAACCATCCCGACGAGATGTCGCTGCGCGTTGCGAAATATATCGCGCCTTTCGTACGCGTCGTGGGGCCCTTGCTCGCCGGCGTCGAATATGTCGTGCGCACGGTGCTGAACCTCGCCGGCGTCGAGGTCGGGCACGGCCGCACCGTGCTCTCGCCCTATGACGAGCTCATGAGCGCCGTCGATATTCTGCATGAGGAAGGCAATGTCGAGCGCTCGGCGCGCGATATGTTTGGCGGCGTGCTCGATTTGCAGGTGCTGCATGTCTCGGATGTGATGATCCATCGCACCAAGATGCGCACGATCGACGCCGACCTGCCGGCTGCTCAGATCGTGCGCGAAGTGCTGGCGTCGCCCTTCACCCGCATGCCGCTGTGGCGCGAGCGGCCGGATAATTTCGTCGGCGTGCTGCATTCCAAGGACATGCTGCGGGCGCTCGACGCCGCCGGCGGCGACGCTTCGAAGATCAATGTCAGCGAAGTGATGTTCGCGCCCTGGTTCGTGCCGGAGGCGACGACGCTCGAGGATCAGCTCGAAGCCTTTCTCAAGCGCAAGACTCATTTCGCGCTGGTCGTCGATGAATATGGCGAGGTGATGGGGCTGGTGACGCTTGAGGACATTCTCGAAGAAATCGTCGGCGACATTCGTGACGAGCATGACCTCGCCGTGCAAGGCGTGCGGCCGCAGCCCGACGGATCGGTCCTCGTCGACGGCGCGGTGCCGGTGCGCGATCTCAATCGCGTCATGGCGTGGAGCCTGCCCGACGAGGAAGCGACGACGATCGCCGGCCTTGTCATTCACGAGGCCGGCGCGATTCCGGAGGCCGGTCAGATCTTCACCTACCACGGCTTCCGTTTCGAGGTGATGCGCAAGATTCGCAACCGCGTCACAGCGCTGCGCGTCACGCCGCAGGAGCTGCGCGAAGAGGCATAGGCGGCGCGTTTAGATTTCGGCCGAAATTATTGCGTGCAATCCTTCGGTCTGGAAGGAAAGCGCAATGTCGCCGCGCATCTGGCGCGCCAGCACGCTTGTCAGCAGAAAATGGCCGACGCCGGTGCGTTGCGGGCGCTCGACCGTTGGGCCGCCGCTCTCCGCCCAGTCCAGGACGAGACGTGGACGCTCCCTGTCATGCTCGATGCGCCAGCCGATCGTAACGCGTCCTTCAGGGCGCGACAGCGCGCCATGCCGCTCGGCGTTCGACAGCAATTCATGAAGCGCCACGCCCAGCGCCAGAGCCACTTCGGAGCGTAATTCGACGTCTTCGCCCGCAAGCGTGATTTGCGCCGCGTCGTCCGCTTTGGATTCAAGCGCCATTCCGATCAGATCGCGCAGCGACGTCCGCTCCCAGGATGTCTGAGCGAGTATGGTGGAGATGCGGCTCAAACACTGCACCCTGTCGGAAAAGTCGGTTCGAAAGCTTGAAAAATCCCTAGCGGTCCGCGCGGTGATATTGGCGATGCCCTGAATCATCGCGAGCGAATTATTGACCCGGTGATGCAGTTCCAGATTCATGATGCGCTTGTGCATCTCCGCCGTCTTGACCTCATTGATGTCAGTGACGGCGACGATCGCGCCGATCACGGCGCCCTGTTCGTCGCGGATAGGCGCGCCGACGATATTGATCCAGACAAAGCCGCCGTCCCCGCGCGCATATCTGCACTCCAGCGTGGGATGATCCTCTCCGGCCAGCGCGCGGGCGAGCGGATACTCTTCGCCCGCCACCGGCCGGCCGTCTTCATGGAACGCCTTCCATTCATCATAGTCCGCTGTGTTTTCGGAGTAGAGCACCGGATGGCGCAGGATCGCCTCGATAACGTGGTTGCCTTCGACAATGCGTCCGCTCGGCGCTTCGGCGATCAAAATCCCTACAGGGACGGCGTCGAGAATGGCGTGCAGCCGATCATTGACTCCCGAACGGCTGGCCAAAGTCGATTTTTTAGCCAGGAGATCGTTCAGCTCGGAGAGTTTTTGCCGTTTTTCGCGCAAACGTCTGTCGAATTCCTGGATCGTTTGGGCGATCGCGTCGACCGCCGCGACGCCGGTGTCGTCCCAATGCGCATGCTCTCGCGCCTTTACGGCCAGCGTTAGCGCCTGGAGTTTGTGATGCGCCCGCAAAAAAGCGTCGCGCATTCGCGTCAGCCGAAGAATCGCCGCGATGCTGATGACGAGCGCAATGGCGAGGGCGCCGGCGACGATTGGCCAAACCGCGCCGCCTTCGGGCGCGGTCGCGGCGACAGCCTGCTGCAAGGGAACGGAGGCGAAGAACGTCGTCATCGCCATCAAGCGCATCCGCCGCTTGAGGTGGCGGCCGAAAGCGGTAAAGGCAACCGCTTCCATTCCGCAGGGAAAGCTGCAGGGCGCATCCCGGTCGCAGCCTTTAGTCATTCAACCCCGTCAGCCATTTCTCTCTTTTGGTCATTATGCCAAGGGTTGCAACGTTGAGATACCGCAGCTTTCGCTATTTTCCAGTAGGTAATTCATGCAGAGCGTCGGAAGAGTCCGCGCCTGAGACGACTCGCTTCGGCCGGCGCGTTGCGATATCCGAGACGGTCGGATCGCTGTCGATGTCGCTTACGCTGGTGAGCCCCAGATTCTCCGCTAGCTTGGCGCGGGCGCGGTTAAGACGGCTCTTGACCGTGCCAATGGCGACATTGCAGACCTGCGCCGCTTCTTCATAGGAAAGCTCGGTAATCGCGATCATTAAAAGAATTTCCCTGTGTTCCGGCGCAAGTTTATTTAGCGCCTTTTGAACATCTGATATTATTGCCTTCGATTCTTGCCCGCCTTTGACTTGAATTTGCTCGGCGAGAACATTATCTTCATCCTGAACCTCGCGTGATCTCTTACGATATTCCGAGAAATACGTGTTCCGCAGGATGGTGACCAACCAGGCGCGGAAATTTGTGTCAGGCTTAAACGAATCTGCATGCGACCAAGCCTTAACGAGTGTCTCCTGGACCAAATCGTCAGCTTGACTGTAGGAGCCGCAGAGCGAAATGGCGAAAGCGCGCAGATAGGGCATCTGCGCCACCATTCGCTTTCCAAAGGCCTCGTCGGTCATTTTTTTGCGCGCTGCTTGGCTTCCAGCTGCGCGAGCAGCACTGAAAATTTATGCGGGATGGGCTGATGAATTAAATCGTCGCAATAGGCGCGAAAAACTCGACCAAGCTGCGCCTGAACCTTTGGGTCCAGCATAACGCCATCCTGTTCCTGCGCAATATCCTTGTCCTGCTCCTGCATAAATTCGTCTGGGGAGTGCGAACCAAGAGCCTGGCCGATAATTGGGCGACCGCCGCCGTCCTCATGATTATCGCCCTGGCTCATTCTCGACCCCAAAAAAACGCTGCGCCCCTCATACAGGGCTCGCCGCGTTCGCGACGCTCACTTGTCGCAACGCGCTACAACACCAATTGTTCCGTGATTGCAAGAGGCTGTGATCTTGCGATCGAGGGCTCAACCGATTTGACACTGGCGTTTCGCCGTTTAAACAGGATGTCGCAATGAACCTTTCCCGAGAAATCGCCGCGCACTTGCCCTATCTTCGTCGGTTCGCGCGGGCGCTGTGCGGTTCGCAAAAGGGCGGCGACGCCTATGTGGTGGAGACGCTTGAGGCCCTTGTCGCGGACCCAGATGCTTTTCCAGCCAAAATGTCGCCGAAGGTCGGGCTTTATCACCTGTTCATGAAATCGTGGTCCTCGATTCGGCTCAACACCGAAGCGATGCCGACCGACGAGATTTCGGCGGCCCAGCGCAACATTAGCCTGCTGACGCCGCGTTCGCGCCAAGCGTTTCTGCTGCGCACCGTCGAAGGATTCTCAGCCGCGGACGCGGCCGCGATTCTGGGCGTGACGGAGCAGGATGTCGAAGCGCTCGTCAAGGAGGCGGGCCGCGAGATCGCCGAGCGCGTCGCAACCGACGTGCTGATCATCGAGGACGAAGCGCTCATCGCGCAGGACATAGAGTTCATTGCGCGCGATCTTGGCCATAGGGTGATCGGCATCGCGCGCACGCATCGCGAAGCGATCGAACTGTCCAAGCAGCAGCAGCCGGGACTAATTCTCGCCGACATCCAACTTGCCGACGGCAGTTCCGGTTTGAACGCCGTAAATGAAATGCTTGAGAGTTTCGATTCGCCCGTGATCTTCATTACCGCCTTTCCGGAGCGCCTGTTGACGGGCGAGCGGCCGGAGCCGGCCTTCCTGATCAGTAAGCCCTTTAAGGTCGACACGGTGAAGGCGACGATCAGCCAGGCGTTGTTCTTCGAGCGCAAGGCTTCACGCGTGGCTTGAGCACGGCGGGTCTGCCCCCAATGCCGCGTCGAGTTCAAGTCTCTTCCTGAATGCGCGCCGCGACGCGAATAAAAATTGCGCGCCATCATCAAATTGGCGTCTTGGCGCGTTAGCTCGCAGCAGGCAGATATTTTTAATTGTTATCGGGCCGCTCGCCGCTGAGCGTTTGCCTGATTTCGCGGCGAGTCCCTAGCGAAGGCTTAAGCAGAGGGCGACTTAAACCGTGGCCGGTGAAGCTGTAACGGATTTTGACGTCGCTCCCGAGATGGAGCGGCGCGCGCGTGCGCGCTGGCGCGAGTTCTGCAAACTGGCCCTGAAATTCTGGACTGGCGGAACGCGGCGGCGCGCTTGGCTCCTTACTTTTTTCGTCGCGCTGTTCATTGCATTGCAGCTTGCGGCGCAGCTCAGCATCAATGTCTGGAACCGAAGTTTTTTCGACGCCCTCGAGGGCAAGAACGTCGACGCGCTTTGGCGCGTCGTCATCATACTGCCGGCGCTCGTTGTGTTCAGCGGCTTGGCCGCCAGCGGCGCGCTCGTCGCGCGCATGACGATGCAAACGCATTGGCGCGAATGGCTCACCAAGACATTGGCCGGATGGTGGCTCGAAGACCAGCGCTACTACCGTCTCGTGATCGCCGTCGAGGAGCAGACGTCGCCGGAATATCGGATCGCGAAAGACGTTCAGCTTGCCATCGACCCGCTCGTCGAATTCGCGGTCGGCTTTGTGACGGCGTTCGCGACGGCGTCGGCCTTCATCGGCGTTCTCTGGACGATCGGCGGCTCGGCCGAACTGGAGTTCTTGGGCGCGCGGATTTTCCTACCCGGCTATCTCGCGATCGCCGCCGTCGTCTATACGGCGATCGCCGGCGGTCTTGCTTACGTCGCCGGTCGGCCGCTCGTGGCCGCTGTCGCCCACAAGAACGAGTCGGAAGCGCAGTTTCTCGCGGAGCTCACCCGCATAAGGGAGAATGCCGAAAGCATCGCGCTCATTCGCGGCGACGCCGACGAACTGAGTTCGATCCTGCAAAACTACCAGCGGGTCGTCGCCGCTTGGCTTCGCCAGATTCGCCGCAATGGCGTGATCGCCAGCGTGCAGAGCGCCAATGGCGCGCTGGTGCCGCTCGTTCCGCTTGTGCTGGTCGCGCCGAAATATCTTTCGGGCGCATTGACGCTCGGCGCGGTGATGCAACTTGCCTCCGCCTTCATCGCGGTGCAGGTCGCGCTCAATTGGCTGATCGACAATTTTGTCCGCGTCGCCGAATGGATGGCCTCCGCCAATCGCGTCGACGAATTGGCGGAAGCGCTGGAGAGCCTGGATATCGCCGTCATCATGGACGAAAAGGAGTTCATCGACTTCGGCGTCAGCGATGACGACAAGATTTACATTCAGGATCTGGCCGTCGCGCATCGCAGCGGGCGCATCGTGGTCGCCGGCGCCAATATCGTCATTTCCGCCGGCGATAAGCTGCTTCTCGGCGGCGCGAGCGGAACGGGCAAAAGCACGCTCGTCCGCGCCTTGGCTGGCCTGTGGCCGTGGGGCTCGGGCCGCATTCTACTCCCCGAGGGCGCGCATATCGTCTTCATTCCGCAAAAGCCATATATCCCGCTAGGGACGCTCCGCCAGGCGCTGCTCTATTCGATTTCCGACAAGGAAATTACGGAGGACATGATACAGGGCGCGATGCGCCGCTGCGGCCTCGGCTATCTCATCAGACATCTTGACGAGGAGCGGCGCTGGGATCAGACGCTGTCAGGCGGCGAGCGCCAGCGCATCGCCTTTGCCCGTTTGCTGCTGCAAAGACCGCAGATCATCATCATGGACGAAGCGACATCGGCGCTCGACGAAGAGAGTCAGGCTTCGATGTTGCGGCTCTTCAATGAAGACCTCGCCTTCGCCACCGTCATCAGCGTCGGCCATCGATCCGGCATGGAAGATTTTCACGACAAGAAGCTGCTCCTCGAGCGGCGCCCTGCCGGCGCGCATATGACGAGCCGTAAACTTCAGAAATCGCTCTGGCATTTGTTCGACGACGCTGCGCTCTATTGACCTCGCAATCATCCGCTCGGCTGCGCGAGAAGTCTGCGAATCTCAGGGAGGCAGGAGCCGCAATTCGTTCCCGCGCGCAGGGCCTTTCCGATGGCCGCCGTCGTATCGCAACCCGCGCCGATCACGGCTTCAATCCGCTTCGCGCCGACGCCAAAGCAAGCGCAAATGACGGGGCCATCGTCCGCGACGCCGTCTGGGGAGCGCCCGGAGAGCAGCGCTTTGCGCTGCCCGTCGCTCAACTTCTTGCGCGCAAAGAGCGCGAGCGCTGGAATCCCAGGAGCATGGCGCGGGGGCGATGAAAAGCACCCCGACAAGGCGCTCGTCGATCCAGGCGGCGGCGCGATAGGCGCCGCGCGCCTCGTCCAAATATTCGATCACGCCGTCCGTCCCGAAAGCCTCGCGAAAGAAAGAGCGCCATTCATGGGCTGGCGCGTCGGCGGCGAGGCGATAGCCCCAGCCGCCCTCTATGGCGACGCGCGTGCGCCAGCAATCAGGCGGCGTCGCTATTTTCTCGCGCGACAACAGGAAGCCCTGCGATGAAAAGCAGCGCGGCGCGATTTGCGCGGGCGTCGCCTTGGCTTCCGGTTGACCTGAAAACGGATCAGTGAAGGGCGCGACCAGCGCGCCAACGCGGGCATGCGACGCGGTTTCATCGCTCCAATGGATCGGCGCGAAAATCTGTCCCTCCGGCTGACGATCGGTCACGACCGCGCGTAAGACGCAAGAGCCCCAGTCTGTCGCGACAGTCGCGAATCCGCCGTCGCCGACATTGTGCAATTGAGCGTCACGCGGGTTGATCTCGACGAAGGGCTCGACAATGTGTCGCGCGAGCCGCGGGCTTTCGCCAGTGCGCGTCATCGTGTGCCACTGATCGCGCACGCGCCCCGTGTTCAGCCGCAGCGGGCGCCGTGGCGAAAGCTTGGTCTTCAGCGCCGGCTCATCCGGCGCGACGAAATTGGCGCGTCCGTGCGCCGTATAGAATTCGCCCTTGGCGAAGAGCCGCTCGCGTCCGCGCAACTCGCCGATGCGGATCGGCCATTGCGTCGGTTCGAGCGCGTCATAGGCGGCGTCCGGAAGGTCCGCGAGACCGCCGAGATCGAAGTCGCGCGCGCCGTCATTCTCGAATGCCGATAGCGCGGCGTGTTCGCGAAAGACGTCGGCCGGTCCGGCATAGTCGAAACCTTCGAATCCCATGCGCTTGCCGACATCGGCCACGATCGCCCAATCCGCGCGGGCTTCGCCGGGAGACGGCAGAAACGGGCGCTGACGCGACAGGCGGCGCTCGGAATTCGTCACCGTTCCATCCTTCTCGCCCCAGGCTTGCGCCGGAAGCAAAATATGTGCGCCGGCGTTGATCGTGTCGTTCGACGACACATTGTCGGAGACGACCAGATAATCGAGTCGCTTCAGCGCGGCGCGCGCGCCATCGGCGTTGGGCAAGGAAACAGCCGGGTTGGTGCCGATGATCCAAAGCGCCTTGATCTCGCCGCGCTCGATGGCGTCGAACATCTGCACCGCCTTATGGCCTTCGCGCGTCGCCATGCGCGGCGCTTTCCAGAAACGCCGCACGCGATTGATGTTCTCGGGATCGAAGCTCATATGCGCAGCGAGCTGATTGGCGAGTCCGCCAACTTCGCGCCCGCCCATGGCGTTGGGCTGACCCGTCAGCGAGAAGGGCGATGCCCCGGGCTGGCCGATGCGACCCGTCGCGAGATGGCAATTGACGATGGCGTTGACCTTGTCCGTTCCCTGCGCAGACTGATTGACGCCTTGCGAGAACGCTGTCACGACGCGCGGCGTGCGCGCGAACATGTCAAAGAAGCGCGCGATCTCGGCTTCGGGCAATTTCGTCTTCGCGGCGGTCGCCGCAATTGTCGGGGCCATCCCGCGCGCCGCCGCCATCGTCGCGCCGAAGCCCGTCGTGTGATTGCGAATATAGGCTTCATCAAGCGCGCCGGTTTGGCTGAGATGAACCAGCAGACCGCTGAAAAGCGCTTGGTCCGAGCCGGGCGCGAGTTCGAGAAAAAGATCGGCGGCTTCCGCCGTCGCCGTCCGTCGCGGATCGATGACGATAAGCTTCGCGCCGCGCGTCTCCTTGTTGCGCAAGATGCGTTGAAACAGAATGGGATGACACCATGCGGCGTTCGAGCCGACGAGCAGGATGAGGTCCGCTATGTCGAGATCCTCATAGCAGCCCGGGACGGTATCGGCGCCGAAGGCGCGCCTGTGGCCGGCGACGGTCGACGCCATGCACAAGCGCGAATTGGTGTCGACATTGGCCGAGCCGATGAAGCCTTTCATCAGCTTGTTGGCGACGTAATAGTCTTCCGTCAGCAATTGGCCGGACAGATAGAAGGCGACGGCGTCAGGACCATGACGCTCGATTACGCGATGAAACGCATTGGCTACATCGTCCAGCGCCTCGTCCCAGTCGATGCGCTGCAAGCCGCCGTTCTCGGCGCGGCGCATGGGATGAAGCAATCGCGCGTCGAGCCCCAGCGTCTCGCCCAATGCGGAGCCCTTGGAGCAAAGCCTGCCGAAATTCGCCGGATGCGCCGGATCGCCGGCGATGCTGGCGCCGCCGTCGTCATCCGGCGTCGCAAGGACGCCGCATCCGACGCCGCAATATGGACAGGTCGTTCTCACCGGCTGACGGACGACGGCGTCGAGTTCAGTCGATGCCGTTTCCCGATCCGATGGCGACTGCGCGTCGTCAAGCATCGTCGCCTCAATAGACATCTTGCTGATAGCGGCCGGCGCCTTTGAGGTTCGCAACAAAAGCGATCGCCTCGTCGACGCTGCGCGCGCCATGTTGCGCCACTATATCGACAAGCGCGCGCTCCACGTCCTTCGCCATGCGTTTCGCGTCGCCGCAGACATAAATATGCGCGCCATCGGCAAGCCATGACCACAGCTCGCGGCCGGACTGGCGCATGCGATCCTGCACGTAGAATTTTTCGCCGCCGTCCCGCGACCAGGCGAGCGACAGCCGCGTAAGCAGCCCAAAGCTCTTCATCGTCTCCAACTCGTCGGCGTAAAAGAAATCATGCGTCGAACGCTGATGGCCGAAGAAGAGCCAATTCGCGCCCGGCGCATGGATCGCAGCGCGCTCCTGCAGGAAGGCGCGAAACGGCGCAACGCCCGTGCCGGGGCCGATCATGATGATCGGCGTCTTTGGATTCTCCGGCAGCGCGAAATTATGCGCCGCCTGCACATATACCGGCAGCGCTTCGCCGGGCGCGACGCGCTCGGCGAGAAATGTCGAAGCGACGCCGGACCTTTTGCGCTTGCCCACGACATAGCGCACGGCGTCGACGGTGAGCGACAGGCGGCCGGGTGCCGCCTTAGGAGATGACGAAATCGAGTAAAGGCGCGGCTGCATAGGTTCCAGCGCCTCGACAAAGGCTTCCGGATGCGGCCTCACGCCCGAGAATTTTTGCAAGGCGGCGAGCACGTCGAGCGTCGCCGCGTCGCCGTCTGGATCTTCGCCCTGCGCCAACAGACGCGCCTTTTCGCGCGTCGCGCCGCCGGTGATGAAGGAGATCAATTCGAATAGCGCGTCCGGCGCCGGCGCAAGCGAGCAGTCGTCACACAGAACGTCGCGTAGCGCCTTGCCGCGCACTTGCGTGACATGCGAGGCGCCGAGCATGGCGATGATCTGATCGACAAGGCCAAGCTCATTCTTGGCGAAGACGCCGAAGGATTCGCCGGGCCTATAGTCGATCCCGCTTTCCGAGAGATCGAACTCGATGTGCCAGGTTTCCTTTTCGGAGCCTTCCTTGTTCAGGCGCCGTCGCGACAAGAATGCAGCCGTCGTCGGCGCTTCGCGCGAACGCCCGGGCTGCGATTGCGAGGGAGCGTCCGATTGCTTCGCCAAGGCTGGCGTCGCGACCGCGGACTTGTTCATTTCCTCGAAAAGCGCCTTTAACTGACGCGCCGTATCCTTGCCGCCGGGCGCGCAGAGATTGAGCCGCTCCTCCTGTCGCGTGGCGATGGCGTCGGCGTATTTTTTGCAATCATAGCCGCATTGGCCGCAATCCTGTTGCGCCATCGCCGCCATCATGCGCCGCCCCAGCGGCCGCCCTTCCGCGAGCTTCATGCGTTCGGAAAGCGCGAGCGTCTGATCATGCCAAGGCGCTTCGCCATCATCGCCATCTGACATGATGGCGGCGTTCTGCGCCGCGCTCAGCGGCGTGACGGTGGAATTTTCCGGCGAGATCAGCCCCGCGAAAAAGCCGTTCAGCCAAGCGCGCTGCTCAGGCGAAAAAGGCGCCGACTCCGGCACGAGTTCCAAAATTGTGGGCCGCGCTATCTCGTTCATGCAAGCGCCACCGCATCTACAAGGCGACGCATGGCGTCGACATCGAGCCGGCGCGAGAAGGCCGCGAATGTTTCGTCTGCGTCGGCGCGATTATTGAGATAGGTCCGCAAAACGCGGGCCACGGCTTTTGGCGCATCTTCGGCTTTGATATTTGCATAAAGGTCGCGGGCGATCGCGGCCTCTTCCGCAAAGCCGCCGCCGACGAGAATATTGTATCCCTCGACCGTGTCGCCATCGTCATTGATCGGCACGCGCGTCGCGATGAGGCCGATGTCGCCGATATAGTGTTGAGCGCAAGAGTGATGACAGCCGGTGAGATGGATATTGATCGGCGTATCGACCGGCGCCGCCTCTTCGCAATAGGCGGCGATCTCTTCCGCGTGACGCTTGGTGTCGGCGGCGGCGAAGCGGCAGCCGAAATTTCCCGTGCAGGCGACTAGGCCGGCGCGGAGCGCTGAAACCTCGGTCTTCAAGCCCAAAGCATCAACCGCTGCGACGGCCTTCGGGACATCGGCGTCCGCAACGCCCGTCAGCAGCAGATTCTGCCAAACGGTGAGTCGAAGTCCGCCGTCCCCGAAGTCATGGGCGACAGCGGCGAGGCCGCGCATTTGCGCCGGCGTCAGGCGGCCAACAGGCAAGGCGACGCCGATCCAATTCAGCCCTTCTTGTTTCTGCTTATGCGACGCCGATATGCGCCATGCGATCCTGACGCGGCTCGCGAAACGATCGCCTCGGCGAGGCGCGCGCAGCAATTTGCGCCCGAGCTTCTCCTCGACCGCCGAGAGGAATTTGTCGAAGCCCCAGGCGTCGAGCACATATTTAAGACGCGCCTTGGCGCGATTGGTTCGATCGCCTGCGTCTATGTAGACGCGCAGGATTTTGTCGGCGACTTCGACGGCTTCATCCGGGCAAACGATGACGCCCGTATCGCGCGCGAAATCCTTATGGCCGGTGATTCCGCCGAGCATCAGGCGGAAGTAAATCCCCGGCGCGACGCCGAATCCCTCCCGCGTCTCGACGGCCTGAAAGCCGATGTCGTTCGTGTCCTCCAGCGCGCCGATCAGCCCGGCGCCGTCGAAGGCGATGTTGAATTTGCGCGGCAGGCCATAGAGCGAACGATCGTTCAATATGTGATGATGCAGCGCGCGCGCATAGGGGCGGGTGTCGATCAGCTCCTGCGGATCGACGCCCGCCGTCGGCGTTCCAGTGACGTTGCGGATATTGTCGGCGCCGGCGCCCTTGGACCACAGACCCAGCGACTCGACGCCTTCGATCATCGCAACGGCGTTCTTGGGTTCGATCTCGCGTATTTGAATATTGGCGCGCGTCGTCACATGCAGATAGCCGCCGCCATATGTTTCGGCGAGATCGGCAAGGCCAGCAAACTGCCAATGTGTCAGAACGCCATTGGGAATGCGCAGCCGGCACATATAGGCGCTTTGCGCGGGAGCCACGTAAAAGAGACCATAGTAGCGCCAGCGGAAATTATCGGCAGGCTTCGGCGCTTCATTATCGTGCGCCTGTTTCACGAGGCGCGGATAGGCGTCGAACGGATGCTCCTCGCGCTTCCATTTCTCCTGATCCGTCAGCTTTCGGCCTTCCGCAAGCGTTCGGTCTTGCGCGGCAAAATGCGCGGCGTCGGGTCCGATGGGCGTCGTCGCCGCCGGCGCCGACGCGCTCCCCGATCGACCGCCTGCTTTTGCGGCGCCAAGCCCCGCAGCGAAGCCTTCGAGATAGCGCTTCTGGTCGAGCGTGAAATCGACTGACATGTCACGCGGCCTTCGGAAGCGGCGCGTCCACGCCGAACATGAGCGTGTCGCGCCGGTCGGAAATGTCCTCGCCCGACCGCATGAGGCTGAGATAATCGAGCGCATAAGAGGTGTCGCCGACGAGCTCGGCGCCGACAAGGCGGTTGGCTTCGACGACAAGCTTGCGATAGACGCCGGCGTGCGGATCGGAATAGCTGATGATTTCGGCGCTCTCTCCGCCCATGAAGTCGCCGGCGGAAAAGACGCCGACGCCCGAAACCTTGAGATTGGTGGCGACGAGACTGCCGCCGTAGCGCGCATCGCGCCCGGCGAGAACGGCGGCGAGCGCACGCGCTTGTTCGTAAGCCGGTTCGACGAGACCATAGCAGACGCCTCTATGTTGCGCGCATTCGCCGAGCGCATAGACGCCCGCGACATTTGTCGCGAGACTATCATCGACGATAATGCCGCGCTCATTCGCAATCCCTGCCGCCCGCGCCAAATCGATATTTGGCCGCACGCCCACGGCGAAAATCACGGCGTCCGCGTCAAGGCGTTGACCATCTGCCAGCGCAAGGCCGCGCACGCTTTTCTCGCCGATTATCTCGACCGTGTTGGCGTTGAGCAGCACACGCACGTCTTTCGCCTCGACAAGCTGTTTCAGCAACGCCGCGCCGGGCGCGTCGAGCTGGCGCTCCATCAATCTGTCCATCACATGCAGCAGCGTGACGTCCGCGCCCCCTCGGGCAAGCCCGTAAGCGGCTTCAAGCCCCAGCAGTCCGCCGCCGATTACCGCGACCTTCTTCTTCGCGCGCGCGAGGGCGGAAAGCGCGTCAACGTCGGCGCAGTCACGAAAAACATGAACGCCGTCGAGATCCGCGCCAGGAAGCGGCAGTCGCGCCGCCTGCGAGCCGGTCGCGAAGACGAGCTTCGAAAAGGCAATGCGCTTTCCGTCGGCGAGCGAGACTTCGCGGGCCGCTGTGTCGACGGCGCGCGCCTTGCAGCCATAGCGCAGCGTCACGCCGTGATCGCGCCACCATTGCGCGGGATGAAGTTCGATGTCGCGCGCATTGGTCTTGCCGGCGAGAACCGAAGAGAGCAACACGCGATTATAGGCGAGACGCGGCTCTTCGCCGATCACCGCGATGGCGAAGCGGCCCAGGGCGACGCGCGACAGTTCCTCAACCAATTTCGCGGCCGCCATGCCGTTGCCGATGATGACAAGCGGTTCGCTCATTCTCGTCGCTCCTTACGCCGCTTCCACATAGCTGTGGCGCTCATAGAGGAACTCGAGCACGCGTCGCCGGCATTCGAGATAAATGGGATCGACGGCGAGTGCGACACGGTCGCGCGGTCGCGCGAGCGGCACGGGAAGAACTTCGCCGATCGTCGCGCGTGGGCCGTTGGTCATCATCACGATGCGGTCGGAGAGCAGCACCGCTTCGTCAACGTCATGCGTGATCATCATCACGGTGGCGCCGAGTTTCGTCTGCAGCGCCATCACCTGATCCTGCAAATGGGCGCGCGTCAAAGCGTCAAGCGCGCCAAATGGCTCGTCGAGCAGAAGAATCTTCGGCTCCATGGCGAGCGCGCGAGCGATGCCGACGCGTTGCTTCATGCCGCCGGATATTTCGCCAGGGCGTTTGTCCTTGGCGTGGGCCATCTGCACGAGGTCGAGCATGCGCATCGTGCGCTCATGACGCTGGGCGCGAGTCTCCGCCTTACGGAACACCTTGTCTACGGCGAGGCGCACATTGTCGTAGGCCGAAAGCCAAGGAAGCAACGAATGGTTCTGGAAGACCATGGCGCGGTCGGGCCCAGGCTCGTTCACTTCCCGCTCTTCGAGAATGACGCCGCCGCTGGTCGCAGAAAGAAGGCCGGCGACAATGTTGAGCAGCGTGGACTTGCCGCAGCCCGAGTGGCCGATAATGGAGACGAACTGTCCCTTCTCCACGCGCAGGCTGACGTTTTCGAGAACTTTCGTCACGGACGCGCCGCGCGTAAAAGTCTTGTCGACATTCTCGATCTTGAGAAAACTGGACATGGCGTATTCTCCTAGCTCGCTTGCGCGCCGCGCGTGACCAAGCCGCCGAAGAAGCCGACGACGCGATCGAGAATGAAGCCGGTGAGGCCGATGTAGAGCAGGGCGACAAAGATGTCGGGCAGTCGCGAGGAGTTCCAGGCGTCCCAGATGAAGAAGCCGATTCCGACGCCGCCCGTCAGCATCTCGGCGGCGACGATGGCGAGCCAGGAAAGGCCGATGCCGATGCGAAGGCCCGTGAAGATGTAAGGCGCGGCGCTCGGCGCGACGATCCGGAAGAAGAACTCAAGCGGGTTGAGCCGCAACACCGCCGCGACGTTGCGATAGTCCTGCGGAATATTGCGCACGCCGACCGCGGTGTTGATGATGATCGGCCAGATCGACGTGATGAAGATCACGAAGATCGCCGATGGGCGGCTGTCGCGAAAGGCGGCAAGCGAGATCGGCAGCCAGGCGAGCGGCGGCACCGTGCGCAGCACCTGGAAGATCGGATCGAGGCCGCGCGTCGCCCATTGCGATTGCCCGACGAAAGCGCCGAGGATCACGCCCGCGACGCTCGCCAGCCCGAAGCCGACAGCGACGCGCTGAAGCGAGGTCAGCACGCGCCAGCCGAGGCCAATGTCCTGCGGCCCGTTGACGAAAAACGGATGCAGGATGAGATCATTCGCCTCCGTCCAGATGCGCATGGGCGAAGGCAGCGCCGAATCCGGCTTGGCGCATATGATCTGCCAGACGAGGAGGATGAGGGCGCACATGATGAGCGGCGGCAAAGTCGCCGCGAAGAAGGCGCGGATTTGCGTCTGATATTTGATCAGCAGCGGCGTGCGGCGCCGGCGGAAGGCTTCGTCCACCTCGTCCAGCGTCGTGAGCGAACTGGCGGCGATTTCATTTTTCGTGATCGGCATTGTCATATCGGCCTCGCGCAGCGATCAAACTTCAGCCCGCTTGATGGCGAGGCTCTTGAGATAGGCGAGCGGCTGGTCGGGATCGAAGACCTTGCCGTCGAAGAAGGTTTCCTTGCCGCGCGACGACGATGCTGGAATGTCCTTTGCGGCGACGCCGATCGATTTCGCCGCCGCGCGCCAAAGGTCTTCGCGATTGACCTTGTCGACGAGCGCCTTGATGTCGGTCTTCGGATCGAGCTTGCCCCAGCGCATGTCTTCGGCGACGAACCAGGCGTCATGGCTCTTGAATGGATAGGACGCCTGATCGCGCCAGAATTTCATCAGCTGCTTGGTGCCCTTCTCGACTCGGCCATTGCCGTAATTGATATCGCCTTTCAGGCGGCCGATGATGTCTGTCGTCGGCACATTGAACCATTGACGGCGTCCGACGATTTCGGCGAGCTCAGCTTTGTTCTCGTTCTTGTCGCACCATTGCTGTGCTTCCAGAACGGCGGCGAGCAGCGCTGTCGCGGCCTTGGGATTTTTGTCGACCCAATCGGCGCGCATGCCGAGCGCTTTTTCAGGATGCTTCGCCCAGATCTCGCCGGTCGTGCAGGCGGTATAGCCGATCCCCTGATTGACGAGTTGCTCGTTCCAGGGCTCGCCGACGCAGAAGGCGTCCATATTGCCGACCTTCATATTCGCCACCATCTGCGGCGGCGGAACGACGATGGTCGAGACGTCCTTGTCGGGATCGATTCCGGCGGCGGCGAGCCAATAGCGCAGCCACAAGATCATGCGTGCCGCCGGGGAAGGTCATGGCGACCTTCACTTCCTTGCCTTCGGCTCTCTTTTTGGCGAACGCCGCCTTGAGCGCGTCAGCCTTGGCGGTGACCTTGAGATCCTTATATTCGTTGGAGACGGAAATTCCCTGGCAGTCGAGATTGAGCCGCGCGAGGATATACATCGGCGTCGGCGCGTTGTTCTGCGTCACCTTGCCAGTTGAAATGAGATAAGGCATCGGCGTCAGAATATGCGCGCCGTCGATGCCGTTGCTGGCGCCGCCGAGCACGAGATTGTCGCGCGTCGCGCCCCAGGACGCCTGTTTCGACACCTCGACGTCGGGCAGGCCGTGCTTGGCGAAGAGACCCTTCTCCTTGGCGATGATCAGCGGCGCCGAGTCGGTGAGCGCGATATAGCCGAGCGTCGCCTTTGTGGTCTCCAGGCCCGCGCCCTGCGCGAAAGCGCCATAGGGCAAGAGCGATTTTGCCGCCGCCAGCGTCGCCGCCGCGCCTTTCAGCGCGTCGCGTCGGCTGATGGCCAGGCGCTTGCCCGAAACGTCGGCTGTGTCATTGCCCATTCTGGTCCTCATCTTTCGTCGCTCAGCCCAATAAAAAACGCCGCTTTCCGGGAGCGCCGCGCGATTGCGCATGCTCCGGAACAGCGGCGTTGCTGGTGCGTCCCGTCGTTGGGCCGCGGCGCCGGGCGAGGGGTCAAGGCCCGGCGATTCCTCGTCACCTTTGCAAGTCGGGCGCCAGACCTAGAGCGCCCGGAATCCATGGGAGGGGACCGAAAGGCGGCGGCCGCCGCCGATCAAACAGGCGGCATTGTGCCGGATTACTGTGCGGCAGTGCGAAAGTTTAGAATTTGCGCCCGATCGGGAAGCTGGAGAGATAGGCGCGCAAATCGTTAATAGAACGGGACGCGTCGAAAGCGCCGACAGGATCGCTATTAGCGCTATTGGAAGGCGCATTGTCTGCGCCGGCGCCGAGCGCGGCGTCGAAGAGATCGGCCCTGAATACGCGCGTCGCTTCTTCGACGCGCGCCGCCGACATATCCGCTTGACCCCAGCGCAGCATTTGCGCGTAAAGCCAAACGGCTTGCGACGCGTCCGGCCGCAGCGCGCCGGCCTTGCCGATCAGGAGATAATTCGCATTGCCGCGCATTTCGCCATCGGCGTCGATCTTAAGGCGGCCGATGAGAGAGCGCTGGATAATGCGGGCGTCGACGCCGACGCGGTCGGGCCGCGCGAGAATCGATGCGATCTCGTCTTGATCCTTAGCGGCTTCGATGTAGCGGGCCGCGTTCGAAATGGCGCGCGTCAACGCGTTCACGACATCGGGCGCGGCTTCCACGTCGCGCGCCCGCAACGCCAATACTTTCTCCGGCGCGCGGGCGAAAATATCGCAGCCGAAATGCAGAATGCGGCCGACGCCGGCCTCGACGGCGACCGAGCTCCATGGCGCGCCGACGCAGAAGCCGTCAACCTGTCCCTGCGCCATGGATTCGACCATAAAGGGCGGCGGCAGCGTCACGAGCCGCAGATCGCGATCGGGGTCGATTCCGCCAGCGGCCATCCAATAGCGCAGCTGATAATTATGCGTCGAGAACGGAAAGGTCATCGCGAAGGTGAGCGGTTCGCGCCCCTGCGCTTCGCGCGCGCGAACGACTGCCGCAAGCGCTTGCGCGCTCGCCGCCGGGTCGGCGAGGTCTCCGTTTGCGACGCCCAGCAATTCCGCGTAAAGCGCCCCCGAGATCGTGATGGCGTTGCCGTTCATCGCTAAATTCACCGGCGCGACGAGCGGCGCCTTGACCTGACCGAGGCCGAGGCTCGATCCGATCGCCATCGGCGCAAGCAAATGCGCGGCGTCGAAGAGGCCGATAGCCAGCTTGTCACGAATATTGGACCAGGAGACTTCACGCACGAGTTCGACGTTCAGGCCCTCATTCGCCGCAAAGCGCCGGTCGACGGCGACGATGAGCGCGGCGGCGTCGACCAGCGGCATGAAGCCAATCCGCAGACGTTTCCTTGCGCCGCTCATTTGAACAACTCCGCCGCCGTGATGATCGCCTGCGCAATCTCGGCGATCTTCTTGTTCTCGCGCATCGCCGCGCCGCGCATCAGCCGATAGGCTTCCTCCTCGGAGAGGCCCTTGGCCTTCATCAGCAGCCCCTTGGCGCGATCGAGCTTCTTGCGCTCCTCGAGATCCGACTTCGCCCGGTCGAGCTCGTTCTGAAGCCTAGAAAAAGCATTGAAGCGGGAGATGCATAGATCGAGGATCGACTTGATCCGCTCTTTCTTCAGCCCGTCGACGATATAGGCGGAGACGCCGGCGTCGACCGAGGCGCGAATGGAATCCGCGTCGCTCTGGTCGACGAACATGGCGACAGGCCGGCGCACGGCGCGGCTGACCTGAAACATCTGCTCGAGCGCGTCGCGAGACGGGTTTTCGAGATCGATGAGAATGACGTCGGGGTCGATCGCGTAAATGCGCTGCAGAAGATTGTGCATCTCCGACAAATGTTCGACGCCCGTGAAGCCGGCCTCGCGCAATCCTTCTTCGAGGATCGCCGCGCGGATCGGACTTTCATCGACGATGACGATCTTCAAGCTCTGGCGTCCAGCGGAGTCCCTGCGGCGTAAGGGGATTGAATATGCGATTGTTTTACTGACGGCGCGGCGCGGCGGCAAGGCGCCGCTTTCGGCGTCAGGGGTGAATCGCATCCAGTAAGGCGTCGACGAATTTGACGACCGCTGCGCTGCCAAGGACGATCGCGGCGATCGCCAGCGCAGCCTGCGCCAAACCGACGGCAAGGCGCCAAGCCGTGCCCCAAGCCGTGCCCCAAGCCGTCAACAGGCGAGCGAATAACGGCGCCAGATCCGCGTCCTTGCAGTTGGTCGTTTCCTCTGTGATCGCGCCAAAGCGGCGCCGTGCGTTCCCGAGCGACATCGCGAACGTCCTCAGCTTCGGCTGATGCGACGGCAAAAAAGCGTCTACTCCTTAGGGAGCAGACGCGCTCGTTTAGATTTTGAAGCGCAGCGACATGCCCGCTTGCCAGTTCTTCATGATCTGCGGCCCATTGAGGTTCTGATAGACCGGCAGGCCCGCCTCGACCGCGAGGGTCGCGTTTTCATAACCGATGAACTTGCCGCTGATCGTCCCGCCGCCGAAGAGTTCGACGCGCTGGCCGCCATAGAAATTCGGATTGGCGGGCACGGCGGGGCCGCGGATTTCGGGGTCGAAGCCGCGGATAGGGCCTTGCGTCGAACCGTTCACGCGAAAAGTCGTCGTCAGGCCGGGCGTCCAGGTGTAGCCGGCCCAGGCGTTGACTTCGTGCAGATCGCCCCAACGGTATCCCTGCGTAGGAATGGGACCGAGCGGGAAGCGCAGGCGATAGTCGATCAGATAGTCCCAAGAGTAGTCCTGTTGATTGGCGGCGAGCGGAAGGCGCCCGCGATAGCCAAGGCCCCACGACCACGGCCCCAGATAACCCGCATAGACGACGCCTGGCAGGATATCGAATGTGCCCGTGCCGGGCTGCATCCCATAGAATCCGCGGACGTTGCGGCGGATGCCGTCGGGCAGGAGAAACTCCTTGAACGTGGCGGTGTTGCTGCCGGTGGGAAAGGAGAAGCCGAGCGTGACCTGGATGCGGTGAATGTCGTCCTGATAGATGCGATAGACCCCCGACAAGGTGAAGTCGACGAGGCTCGTCGTTCCAGGAAGGCTCCGGCCAAGCGGCAGAATCCCGGACGTCCCCTTGAAGGTCAGCGCATTAAGATTTTTCTCGATCATCCCGGCCGTCAGCACCACGCACAAATCCTTGGTCACGCCGTAGTTGAAGCCGACGATCTGCGTCGCGACCGCGATGTTTTGCGGAATGATGCGCACCGTCTGCCTGGGATTGAGAAAAAACGGGACCGTCGTGACGATGTATTCGTTCGAGACCGTGCGCGTGCCCATCTTTATGCCCGAAAGATTGGCGAAGACGGGCGTAATGGAGAGAACGAGCTTGCCGGCGGCCGGCATATCGGCGCCGAAGACGCCCATCGGCGCCGGCGGCGGCGCAGGGGGCGCGGCTGGCGCCGAGACGGGCGGCGGCGTGATTTGCGCATTGACGGCCTTTGCGGAAACGTTCTTGCGCGGCGCGGCGTGCGCGCCGGTCCCGACAATCGCGGCGGCCGCGAGGGATATGACGAGGACGCCGCGTCGGCGCCGATGCGCCCGCCGTCCGACACTTGTTTTCTGCATCGCGAGCCTCATTCCTCTTTGCGCTCCATGAGCGATGGCAACAAAAAAGCCGCTGTCTGAACGCGCGCGAAGCGGCGTTCAGGACAGCGGCGATGCTGGGGGCCCCTCTGTGGACCGTTAGGCGTCGCGGACGACGCCCTCGTGCTAACGGATGCAATGACGGCGCCACCTACAGCGCAGCGGTTGCGCCGGAGCAGGCGCAACGTGGCGAAGGCCAATGATTCTTTGGGGTTCCGGGTCGAGACGGCTCATGCGCGAGGCGCTCGAAAAAGCGCGCCGTTCAGCGCCCGATTGACGCGAATATGGCGCCGCCCGCTGAAAAAATTCGCACTTTGCCTGAAGAGCGACATCTCCGACGCGTCTCTTTGCGCGAAGGCCACGCCGCCGATTTCTTGCCGTTCCGTCTCTTCAATAGGGGGTGACTCGAATTTTTCGAGAGCGCCTGCATCCAATTTTCCCGCGGCTCCGTATTGGCTCCGGGCCGCGATTGAATGCGGCCGGATTAGCGGAGGAAAAATCATGAAGACGATTGCTATTGCCGGAGTCGCCGCGGCGTTGCTGCTCACGACGACGCCATTGGCGCGCGCCGCGGATGCGCCGACCGATCCGCAGATCGCGCATATCGCCTATACCGCCGGAACTGTGGACATCGGCTATGCGGAAATCGCGCTGCAACGCTCGAAAAACAAGGCGGTTCGCGAATTCGCCAATGAGATGGTGAAGGACCACAAGGCCGTCAACGACAAGGCGCTGGCGCTGGTCAAGAAGCTCGGCGTCACGCCGGAGGACAATGAAACGAGCCAGACGCTCGCCAAACAGGCGGCCGACAAGCGCGCCGAGCTGATGCAGCTTTCGGGCGCGGCCTTCGATCGCGCTTATGCGGAGAACGAAGTCGCCTATCACTCCTTCGTGAATAACGCCGTCGACAAGCTGCTCATTCCCTCGGCGAGCAATCAGGAGCTGAAGGGGCTGCTGAAGGTGGGCCTCAAAATTTTCCAGGGCCATCAGCAGCATGCCGAGAATATGGTTCAGAAGCTCGGCAAGATGACCCGTGGCTGGAAATCGACGGCGAGCAAGGAGTGAAGCCGATGAAAAGCTTCGCGCGACGCGCGGGATTCTCCTTTGTCGTCGCAATGGCGGGCGCGGTTTCCGCGCCCGCCGGCGAACGCGCGAGGATCACGATCAACGATCTCGACTTCGCGCCGTCGACCGTCACGGTTCACGTCGGCGACACGGTCGAGTGGATCAATAAAGACATCGTCGAGCATACGGCCACCGCGCGCAATGGCGCTTTCGATGTCGTCAACCCCGAAGGGCAGGCCAGCGTCGGCGCGCATGAGCGCCATTGGAAGGATGGAATATTTTTGCCGGCTGCATCCCAATATGGTCGGCGTCATCAATGTAGTGAAATAGGATCGCCGGCCGCCTGCGCCGGTCTACCGCTCTTCTGCCCATGTGCGATTAACGCCCGCGGCGCTCGCAGGAAAATTCCCTTCGAGCGTCGCGACTTTTTTCGGCCGTCAGGGCGCGGGTCTTCGCAAAGCTTATATCGCCATCGAGACGATGCAGCGGCAGCCGGCGCGCGTCGTCGCCGGAGGATGCCGGCTGCCTTTCGGCGACACATGGAAATCGCCCGGCCCCAATTCTTCGGCGCCGATGGCGAGGTCGCCGGAGATCATGAAAATTTCCTCGTCTTGCTCATGCGCATGCGCCGGATAGACGGCGCCGGGCTCGATGTCGAGCAGAACGGTCTGGCGGCCCATCTCGACATTGCGATGCAGCAGCTTGACGCGCATGCCGGGAGAGACCTTGATCCAGTCGCCCGTGTCGGCGCGCAGCGTGCGGCTCAGAGTCTCGAGACGAAGACGCGAGTCGAGACGCGCTTCGATTTTTTCGAAGAGTCCTGCTGGCGCCGCGACGTTCGGCGCGAGGGCGGCGAGCGGGGCGAGCGCGTCTTCCCATTCGCGCGCTTTCGCC
Organism: uncultured Alphaproteobacteria bacterium; assembly: GCA_963706255.1. Classification (GTDB taxonomy): domain Bacteria; phylum Pseudomonadota; class Alphaproteobacteria; order Rhizobiales; family Beijerinckiaceae; genus Methylocystis. The sequence goes on from CAVPMJ010000035.1 coordinate 53,904, forward strand.
GCGAGTTCCGGATCGCGTTTCAGCCGGTCCTTCAGAGCCGCATGTTCGGGCGCGGTCAGCGCCCCGGCGGCCCATAGAGCGGCGTCAATGTCGTCGTCGTCGCTCATGAGATGCACTTTCTCAAATCCGCCAGCCCGCGAAACAGCGCCGATTTCATCGTGCCGAGCGGGCGCTCGAAGCGCCGCGCCAGCTCCTCATGCGAGTAGCCATGCACATAGGCGAGCAGAACCCACTGGCGTCGTTCCGCTTCGAGCTTGTCGAGACATTCCATGAGACGACCCTTGCCGATCGGATCCAATTCAGGAAGATCGGCGGCGATCTCGGGCGCCTGGTCATCGCCGTCGAGCGAACTATGCGCATTGTCGCGCCGGCGCAATTCGTTGAGCGCGACGCGGCGCGTCACCACGCTCATCCAGGCGAGCGCCGCGCCCTTCGCTTCGTCATAGGCGCTAGCGCGCTCCCAAATGCGCACGAATGATTCCTGCAGCGCCTCCTCGGCGCGCGCGCGGTCTTTCAGTAAAGCGACGCAAATGGCGTAGAGCCGCGACGCAGTCGCCTCGTAAAGATCGCGGAAGGCGGCGCGATCGCCCGCCGCAACGCGCTGCAACAGCGCTTCGTTGGAAAGAATTCTCGCGCTCACCTTCGCTTCACGCCCGGAAATTGCTGCGGGGAACAGAACATAGTCAAAGCGCGACCCGCCGTCGAGGCGGAGCGCGCCGCCGAAGGCGGGAGCAGGGCCGCTCATTCCAGGAACTGTGAAAAATAGGGCGTCGTGAAGCGCGCGCGGGCGAGCCGGCGCGGAATGACGACGTCGCCCTTCGTGAGCCATTGCGTCTGAATGGGCGACGCCCGGGCGCCGAGGCCATGGATCGCGACCTCATTATATCTTCGCGAGAACTCCTGCCAGCGCGGCTCGTTCGGATCGCTACAAAAGGGGTCGAAGGAGAAGGAGACGCCCGGTCCATCCGAATAGAGGCCGAAGGGCTTTTGTTCGCATGGCGGGCGCCGCACGAAATAGGTCGCCCAGCCATTTGGCGCAAAGCCGGTATTGGACGCAAATTCGCGCGTGAAAGCGTAGCTCTCGGCGACGACTTGTTCGACCTTTGTCAGATCGTGTTCGTAATATTGGAAATCGAGTCGCTTCTCATTTCCGCTTGGACGCCAATATTCGTTCACGAAATCGGCGCGCGAATAGACGATTCCCTTAGGCTGCGGCACGTCGACGCCATCGAAGCCGCGCTGTATGGCGAGACGCTTGGCGACGCGAAAGGCTTCGCATTCCGGCTGCGACAGCGCCGGCGTCTGTGCGCCGGGTCCGGCCTCGAAGCGCTGATCGTAGACGCTGACCAGCTTGTCGAGAAAGACGATGGCGAGAAGCGCGTCGCATTGCCCGCGTTTTTCCAGCAGACTCTCCGCAAGTTGTTCAGGCGTCCCATAGACGCCCATGGAGATGTCGCTTCGGCAAAGACTCGCGGGACGCGTTTCGACGAGACATTCGACGACGACGCCCATCAGCCCGAAGCTGCATTTGAATTCGTAGAAGGCGTCGCCGTCGGCGTGATCGGAGATGACGCGCAAATCGCCGCGATCGTCCACATAGGTGATTTCGACGACATGGGCCGAGAAATAGCCCGGCGCGTTGAGCGAAGATTCCTTGGTGTCGCCGACGGAGACGGAGCCGACGGACGCCTCGCCGATTTCGGCCTGAAAAGGAATCTCGAGGCCGCGCGCCTGCAGCCACATATTGAGCTTCTTCAGCCGGCAGCCCGCCTGCACGCGTACGACCGTCCTTCCGCGCGCGTCGGCCTCAATGCCGAGAACCTCGTCGAGCTTCTTGAGGCGGATCAGCGTTCCGCCGTCATTCACGAAGGTAGAGGTGACGGACAGCATCGAGCCGACCGGATTGACCGGCGTCGGGAAACGCGCCGCATCGCGCACGACGGCCTGAACGTCGGCGTAACTGAAAGGCTCCACATAGACGGCCGGCCGCGTCGCGCGATGCCCGCCCCAATTCGAATAGTTCGCCGCCCTCCGCTATGACGAGACCGTGAACAAGCGGGGCGTCGCCAGCGTCGTTTTCGAAACGATGATCATGTTTCATGTCATTAGCCCTTGGCGAAGAGAAATAAGACGCAGGACGCATGCGCCGCTATGCCGCCGCCAGGGCGTCGACGATCGCCGCCGTGTCGTAGAATTCCTGAAACCGCGCAAGCTTGCCGTTCTTGACGGTGAAGACATGCGCCCATTCGCAATCGAAGACGCCGCCGCGATTTTTCAGGCGCGCGCGGGTGCGTCCGATCACGATCACCGTGTCGCCGGCGTCGAAGAAATCGCGCGGCTCGAAAACTTCGAAGTCCAGATTGTCGGCCAGCGACTTGAAGAATGACGCGACGCCCGCGACGCCGCTGCGGCGTCCGCCCCAGGGAATGACTTTGGCGTCGCCGTTCGACGCCCATTCGATCGACGGATCGAGATTGTCGAGAATGGCTTTCACTTCGCCGCGTTTGAATGCGGCGTAGAGCGAATTGATGAAACTCGAATTATTGGTCATGGCGTCTTCCCTTTTTAACGATCGCGAGCAGGCCCGCGCATTTCGCGAGGCTCTCGCTCGCGGTCGCCTTCCGGTTACACGCGGCAAGCGGGAAGTCGGATGCGTCGCCGACAATTTTTTTGCGCGAATTTTGGGCGTGAGGCGTCGCGAATGTACCCACGACTATGCCCCATGATCCATAGGGGCGGCTTGCCGAACGGCCTATCGTCTGTCCCGCGTCGCGATGGAAGGCGGGAGGACGCTTTCGAGGGGCGCAATTTGTTTGACCCTTTGGAGGATTAGAAAATGCAAGTCGCCTATAATGGAATGACGCCCGCGGCCGCGCCGATGGGCATTGTCGTTGATCCGCAATTCGCGCCGCAGGGCTTTATCGGCGGCGCGCTCGGCAGCGCGCTTGGCGGGTTTGGCGGCGGCGCGCTCGGCCGTGCGCTCGGCAACCAGAATCTCGGCCGGCAGATCGGCAGCGTCGCGGGCGGCGTTCTCGGCGGGCTCCTGCCCTTCGAAGCCGGTCCGCAAGCCTATCCCGGAACATACTATTTGCCGCAGACGGCTTATATGCCGCAGACGGCCGCGCCGGTGTTCATGCCGCAGGGCTTCGCGCCACAGGGCTTTGTCGGCGACGCGCTTGGCGCGATCGGAGCGCCGCTCGGCGGCTTCATCGGCGGTCGCTTCGGCAACGCGGGCCTTGGCCAGACGATCGGCGGCGCGGTTGGCGGCCTCGCCCAGCGCTTCCTGCCGTTCGAAGCTGCGCCGGCGTTTGCGCCGCAGAGTTTGTTCGGCAACGCGCCTTGGGCGCGCCCGCCGATCGGCATCGTCGATAACTGGGGTCCGCAGACTAGGGCGAATATGCTGCCGTTCGAAGCTGGGCCGGCGTTTGCGCCGCAGGGCTTTGTCGGCGATGCGTTGGGCGCGATCGGCGGGCCTGTGGGCGGCTGGATTGGCGGCCGCTTCGGCAATCAGGGCGCTGGTCAGGCCATCGGCAACACGGTGGGGCAGCTCGCGCAGCGCTTCCTGCCGTTCGAGGCCGCGCCGGTGTTTGCGCCGCAAGGCTTTGTCGGCGACGCGCTTGGCGCGATCGGAGGCCCCGTGGGTGGCTGGATTGGCGGCCGATTCGGCAACGCCGGCCTTGGTCAGACGATCGGCAACACGGTGGGCGGACTCGCCCAGCGCTTCCTGCCGTTCGAAGCCGGCCCGCAGCAGCCTGTCTATTACACGCCGCAAGCTGCCGCGCCTGTCTTCGCGCCGCAGGGCTTCATTGGCGACGCGCTGGGCGCGATCGGAGGCCCTGTGGGCGGCTGGATTGGCGGCCGCTTCGGCAACGCCGGCGCCGGCCAGGCGATCGGCAGCACGGTGGGCGGGCTCGCCCAGCGCTTCCTGCCCTTCGAGGCCGTCCCGCAGCAGCCTGTCTATTACGCGCCGCAAGCTGCCGCGCCTGTCTTCGCGCCGCAGGGCATTGTCGGCGACGCGCTCGGCGCGATTGGCGGCGCCGCTCGGCGGCTTCATCGGCGGTCGCTTCGGCAATGCGGGCCTTGGCCAGACGATTGGCGGCACGGTTGGCGGCCTCGCTCAGCGCTTCCTGCCGTTCGAGGCCGGCCCGCAGCCCGTCTACTACGTGCCGCAGATGGCGGCGCCGGTATATGGCTGACGCATGAGTCGCCGTATTCGACGCGGCGACGAAAGGGTGATTTGCTGTCGCTCCCAGACCGAGACTTTTCGGCCTGGGAGCCATTTAAGGGATCAGGATCGCGACGTCATGACCGACCTCTCAGGCGCAGCCAACGGCATAGATCAATTTCTGGTGGCGCCGCGGAGCGCGGCGGCTGCGGGAGATTTGGCCGCATTCGAACAGGCGATGCAGTCTGTTCCGGGCGCATCGATTCTCCAGCGCGCCGGCAAGCCCGGCCAACCAAGACTTGTCGTCGCCTTGCCGACGGCGAGCGCCGGTCAGCTGCGCGAACAATTCGGCGCGACCCTGATCATCGAACCCAATGCTCCACTGAAACCATTGTAGCGCCGGCGTCGCGCCCTTGAGCGGGGATCGCTGGCTGGCCTGATCAATAATTAGGAGAGTCGAAATGGCTGGTCCCGACAATAACAATCCGACGCCCAACGGCCACAGCCGCGAGCCCGCCGCGCCGTCGCCGAATGGCGCCGATTCGCGCGTGGAGCCGATGACGCTCGCGCCGACGGAGCGCTTCATGATCGCGTCGCGGCGCGTGCCCGGCTTCGCGCCCGCCTCGGCGATGGATCTCGCCAATGCTCTTCCCGATGTGAAGATCGTGCGTCGCATTCAGCCGCGCGGCCTCAACGCCTTTTCGGCAGGCGGACCGTCGACGCAGACGCCGGAGATCCTCGTCGCGGAGATGGACTCTGCGCGCGGCATGGCCCTGCAGGCGTCCGCGCCGCCCAACGTCATCGTCGAGCGCGACGCTTTCCTGCGCTTCTCGGATGATTTAAGGCCATTCGACTTCAACGGCGTGATGCCGATCGCCGCCGGCGTGGGCGTCGACGTGCAGCTACGCGTGGTGGGGGCGGGCGGCAAGCCGCTGCCGAAAGCGACCGTCTATGTCTACGGACAGGGCTTTCCCGCGCAAGGCGTCACCAATGATCGCGGCGAAGTCGTCGTTACAGTCTTCGGCGGCCCGATCGAGACTGTGCAGGCGATTTACGTCAAACCCGCTTCCGATCATTGGGACCGCATGCTTCGCGCCCCGGCGCTGCAGCCGGGCGCCATGAACACCGTGCAGTTGCGGCCGCTGAGCGACAGCTTCAACGGCTTTCCTCAAAAGGGAATGATCGGCTGGGGCCAACGCCTGATGAAGCTCGATCGCCTCGACGCTTCCTTCAACGGCGGAGGCGTTAAGATCGGCATCGTCAACTCGGGCTGCGACAATACGCATCCGCAATTGCGCCATGTGACGCGCGGCGCCGATCTCACCAACGCCGGCGACAAGACGAGCTGGGCGAATGATCTCATCGGCCATGGCACGCATTGCGCCGGAATCATCACCGCCGCTTCCGACGCCGTCGCGGGCATTCGCGGCTTTGCGCCGAAGGCGGAAGTGCATTCGCTGAAAGTGTTTCCCGGCGGGCGCTTCAGCGATCTCATCGACGCGCTCGATGAATGCATCGACCGGCAGCTCGACGTCGTCAATATGAGTCTTGGCAGCGGCGATCCGTCGGAACTTGTCGCGCAGAAGATCGGCGAAGCGCGCCAGAATGGCATCGCCTGCATCGTCGCGGCCGGCAATTCGAGCGGTCCGGTGCAGTTCCCCGGCTTGCTGCCGACAGTCCTGACAGTCGCGGCGCTCGGCAAGCTCGAGGAGTTTCCGGCGGACAGCTATCATGCGCAAACGGTCGTGCCGCAGCTTGTCGCCGGCGCGATGTTCTCGCCGAAATTCACCTGCTTCGGACCGCAGATCGCCGTCGGCGCGCCAGGCGTGGCGATTGTCTCGACCGTGCCGGGCGGCGGCTATGCGGCCTGGGACGGCACGTCGATGGCGACGCCGCATGTGACGGGCATGGCGGCGCTGCTGCTCGCGCACCATCCGCTTCTGGCGGGAGCGCGCATGGCGCGCAACGAGCAGCGTGTCGCGCAGCTCTTCTCCTTGCTCGCCTCTTCGAGCGTTCGCTACCTTGGCAATTCCACGCGCGAAGGCGTTGGCGCGCCGGATTTCGAGCGTGTGCAGGGATTGGCTGCGCCGCAGCCGATGGGCGCGGCGACCCCCGCGAGCGCCGGAGTCGCGCCCGCCGGCTGGATGGGCGACGGCCTCGCGCCGCTCGCTGTGTCCGCGCCCTGGGCGGTCAATCCCGCCGCGCTGCAACGCTTGATGCAGTTGCGCGCGGCCGGCCTCATCTAATCGCAGAAAATAGGCCGTCTTCTCTCGGCCGCGATCTTGTATGCGCTCCCTCTCAAATAGGGAGGGAGCGCAGACGCATCGAATGAGCCGCTTCGCCGCGTCCGCGAACCTGCAGCTTCTGCAGAACATTGTGCACGTGATTCTTCACTGTGCCGACTTCGATGCGAAGGGCGCGGGCGATTTCCTTATTCGAGAGTCCGCGTTCGATCAGTTCGAGAATTTCGCGCTCTCGTCCCGTTAGCGCTTCCTTCGCCGATGCGGCGGCGTCTCGCTCTTGAGCATTGGCGAGGCACGCGGGGCGCAATGCTCTAGGCTGACTCGCCTTACTGGTAGAGGTGAGCGCTTCGAGGATTTCGACGACGTCGTCGAACGAGCCTTCACGCGGCACCATCCCGACGATCGCCTGACAGGCTGCGACAAGCGCCGCATTTGCGGACGAAGGCGCGCCAAACGCAACGATACGCAGATCTGGACGTTGTGCGACGAGAGCCTGCGCCAGAACCAGCCCCTCCAATTCGCCTGCGTCGAGCAGGACGAAATCCGGCGCGGATTCGGCGAGCGCCGCCAATGCGTCGTCGCGCCCGATGGCGCCCACGATGTTCATTCCAACATGCTGACGGAGCCGCAATTCGAGAGCTTCGAGGAACATGCGCACGTCGCTGACGATCAAGATCCGGGCGCTCTCATGCGAATTCGACGGCGGCGAAAAAATCGAGCTCTCGGACGGAAGACTGATCCGCGCCGCGGAATCGTTGCGAGAAGCCAAAAACCGAGGCATGAAACACTCCTGAATCTGTAGCTGGACAATCAAGTCTAGAGTTGGCGTATCCGTCGCTTCGGCGACGCGCTATTTTCTCGAGCGACGCCGTTGCGCCCCGCGCCCATCTCTAAGTTTCATAACCATTCAATCATTATCCGCATACACATTTAGCCAGTGTGACGCTTCGCATATTTCGTTCTTCTCTGCGACGTCGTCCGGTGGTCATCCATAGGCCGCATCAAAATATTTTTGTCCTCCTACAAATGCATGGCGCCTAAACAAAATGCATCGGTCGTTGCTTGATCGAGACTTTGATTTCTCGTGATGAAAGGCGCCGCGCACACTTAATGTGAAGGCGCCGATGAAACTCGATCGCGACAGTCACTTCTTTGTCGGATATAGGATGACATGTTCCTGTTCCTCTCCGTCGTTGCGGGCGACGATGGCGATCGCCGGCTCGCTGTCGCTCAAATTTATCGGTTGATGCGGAACGTCGGGCGGAATGAAGATGAAGTCTCCTGCGACATTCACGACGCGCTTTTCGAGCTTCTCGCCATAGCGGGTCTCGACGCGGCCCTGTAGCAGATAGATGGCCAACTCATGGCCCTTATGCGTATGCGCCTCGGCCTTGCCGCCGGGAGGGATGACCACCTTCAGTAGGGAGAGCCCTTTCGCGCCGGCGGTCTTTGTCGAAATTCCTGAAAATATCGGTAGCGCCTGCTTGGATTGTGACGCGTCGCCGACGCGAACGGTGACGATGTCCTTGCCATCCTTTTCGCCTATGATGGTTGGATCGGACGCCGCCGGCGCGGCGAGGACAGTGAGTATGAGAGAGATAAGCAGCCTGTTGCGCATGACGTCCACTCCTTCTTCGACAAGGCGGAATTATATCGTGACGCGCCCAATCAGCGCCAGACGCCGGTTTGAGCTATGAGCGATTTCTCGCTCATGATCCACGGCGGCGCGGGCGCGATCCGCGCGCCGGAGCGATATGAAGACTCGCTTCGTCACGTTATCGAGGCGGGCGGCCGTCTTCTTGAGGCAGGCTCATCGGCGCTCGACGCGGTCCAGCACTGCGTCATGTTGCTCGAAGACGACCCTCTCTATAACGCCGGCCGCGGTTCGGTGCTCAACGCCGACGGCGCTGTCGCATGCGACGCCTCGATCATGGATGGGCGTACGCTTGAAGCCGGCGCGGTCGCTGGCGTTCGCGGCATAAGAAATCCCGTGCGGCTCGCCCGCCTTGTCATGGAGCAGAGCGGGCATGTGTTGTTGATCGGCGACGGCGCGGAGCGATTTGCTCGCGAGCAGGGCGTCGCTTTCGAAGACATGAGCTATTTTTTGACAGACGCGCGCGTCGCCCAATTGGCGAAGGCGAAGAGGAGGCAAGAAGTCGCCCTCGACCACTCTGGAGCGGAAGAGCGCAAGCTGGGCACGGTAGGCGCTGTCGCAAGAGACCGATACGGCAATCTCGCCGCGGCGACCTCGACGGGCGGCGTCGTGAATCAGCGGTCGGGTCGCGTCGGCAATTCGCCGATTATCGGCGCCGGGACATTCGCGGACAACGCCAGTTGCGCTGTTTCGTGTACGGGCGTCGGCGAAGATTTCCTGCGCACGTCGCTCGCCAGGACCGTGGCGTTCTTCGTCGAATGTCGCGGGATGCGCGCCAATGAAGCCGCGACCGCGGCCATAGAGCATCTCGTCAACAAGGTGCAAGGCTACGGCGGCCTCATCGTTATCGACCGCGACGGCGCTTGCGCGCGCGCGCATTCGACTCCGGGAATGCTGACGGCGACGATCGAGAATGGCGCCGTGCGCGTCGAGACGACATAGCCGGCGAGCAGAGGCGTCGTCGCGCCTAAAGCGCTACTCGCGCAGCGCCCGCCGCAGAATCTTGCCCAGATTCGTTTTCGGCAATTCGTCTCGAAACTCGATAACCCGCGGAACCTTGTAGCTCGTGAGATATTTACGGCAGTGCGTCCTGAGCTCGGCTTCCGTCAAGGACGGATCACGCCTGACGACGATCACTTTGACAGCCTCTCCCGAAACCGAATCGGGAACGCCGACCGCGCCGACATCCCGCACGCCGGAATGCATGGAAACGACTTCTTCCACTTCATTGGGATAAACTTTGAAACCGGAAACATTGATCATGTCCTTCTTGCGATCGACGATGCGCACGAAGCCGTTCTCGTCCATCGTCGCGATGTCGCCGGTCCGCAGGAAGCCGTTCGAGGTCATGACCTTCGCCGTCTCATCGGGCTTATTCCAGTAACCCTTCATGACTTGCGGCCCGCGCACGCAGAGCTCGCCGGCTTCTCCAATCGGCAGGTCATCGTCCTGCTCGTCTTTTATGGCGACTTCCGTCGAGGGAATCGGAACGCCGCAAGAGCCGTTGAATTCGACCAGGTCCGTTGGATTGCACGTCACGACGGGCGACGTCTCGGTCAGGCCATAGGCTTCGATCAGCGTCTTGCCCGTTATGGCCTTCCATTTCATCGCCACCGCCTTCTGCAGCGCGGAGCCGCCCGAGGCGGCGATGCTCAAACTCGAAAAATCCAGCCGCGCGAATTCAGGATTATCGAGGAGCGCCTTGAACAAGGTGTTGACGCCGGGAAGGCAGGTGAATCTGTGTTTCTTTAGCTCCTTCACGAGTCCGGGTATGTCGCGCGGATTGGCGATCAGCACATTGGCTGCGCCGACCTTGATTGCGAGCAGGCAGCTGACCGTCAACGCATAGATGTGAAACAGCGGGATGGCCGTAATCACCACGTCGCGCCCTTCCCGAAGCACGGCGTTCAAATGCGCGTGATGCTGCTGAAGGTTGGCGACAATGTTGCGATGCGACAGCATGGCGCCTTTCGGCACGCCTGTCGTTCCGCCGGTATATTGCAGAAAGGCGATGTCGTCAGGCTCTATCGAGGGCGCCGTCCAAGCGAGGTTCGCGCCCCGCCGCAACGCGATGCGAAATTTCACCGCGCCCGGAATGCTCCAAGCCGGCACGAGCCTCTTGACATATCTGACGACAAAATTGACGAGCGTTCCCTGACCCCAACCCAGCATATCGCCGATCCGCGTCGTGATGACATGCCTGATCGCCGTCCGGGGGAGCGCTTCTTGCAGAACGGACGCAAAATTTTCGATGATGACGACGGCTTCGGCGCCGGAATCCGCCAACTGCCGCTCAAGCTCGCGCGCAGTGTAAAGCGGATTGCAATTGACGACGACATATCCCGCCCTGAGCGCCCCGAGCAGCGCGATCGGATATTGAAGGATGTTGAGCATCATCAGCGCGACGCGCGCGCCTTTTTCAAGTTTAAGCTCCTCGCTCAAATAGGCCGCAAAGTCGCGGGACAGGCGATCGACTTCGGCGTATGTGAGTGTCGCGCCCATTTGAATAAACGCCGGCTTGTCCGAAAATTTCACGACGCTCTGCTCAAAAAGGTCGACGATGGAGCGATAAGCCCCGACATCGACTTCCGCAGGGACGCCCGCGCTGTAACTTTTCAACCAGATCCGCTCCATCGGAGCTCATTCCTTCAATAGCGCGGGCTCCGTGATGCGAGCGCCGGAGTTTTCATCATGTGGGCGGAACCACGCGTTCATGACCGAGGTCCGGTTCGCCGCAACGCTCCAATATCTTTTCCCGCGCCGCATTGCGCAACGCGACCGCGGCTTCAAAATCTTCGCCTGCAGGCTTGATCGGCGCGCCGATATGCGCGGTGATGGCGCCGCGGCGGAACAGCCATGAGCCGCTGCGCAGAATCGAACGCGTGCCGCATATCGTGATCGGAACGACGGGAAGCCCCAATTGCGCGGCGGTCGAGAAGGCGCCGATATGGAACTCCAATAGTCCTGGCATCCGCGAAAAGGTTCCCTCCGGGAACCAAGCCAGCCGAACGCCGGCATGCGCCGACTTAAGCGCCGCCTCGGCGTCGGCGACGCCGCCGGCGGGGTCGGTGCGGCGCACGAAAATCGCGCCCAGCCGGCGCAAGAAGGGTCCGGCGACGATTTGATGCGCAAGCTCCTCCTTCGCAATGAAGGAGATTTCGCCAGGGCAAATCGCGACCAGCACAGCGCTGTCGAGATAGCTCGAATGATTGGCGACGATGATGGCGTTGTCCTGCGGCAGCGGCGCTTCGCGCTCGACCGTCAGCCGGCATCCAATCAAGCGAAAAAACAGGCGCGCGCCCGCGCTGACGATGTGATGACGCCACGCCCGCTTCGGCGCCAATATCACGCATGGCCATACGCAGACAGCGATCAGGGCGAGCGCAACCCAAGCGTAAGCGTCGAAGGCCAAGGTCGTAAGGTTCGACAAAGCGCGACGCAGCCGGGGCCCAATGCCGGCCACGGCAATGCGCAAGAGCTGCCAGCGCGGGCTTGCGCTCTTGATGTGCAATTGGCCGGTCTCGAACATCGCGCGGGCGGCGGATCGACGTATTTTTCCGCTTGAAGTCTTTGGGACCGCGTGCGGCGGGACGAGAACGACTTCGTCCGGCGCGAGGTCGAGCAAGGCTTGAGACGCCTCGACAATCGATTTGCGCAAGGCTTCCCGGCGCGCCTCGTCGGTCAGGCGCGTTTCGGCCATGACGATCAGCCGCTCCGTTCCGGCGCGCGCGTCGAGCGTTGGAAAAACCGCGACGCAGCCTTTTCTCGCCCCTTCGAGCGATCCGACGGTCTCTTCGAGTTCTTGCGGATAGATGTTGCGTCCCGCGCGCTTGATCAGATCCTTGATGCGGCCGGTGATGAAGACGTCGCCGCCAGCGATGTAGCCGCGATCGCCCGTCTCCAGCCAATCGCCGTCGAAGAGGGCGCGCGTCTTTTCGGGATTTCGGTAATAGCCCCGCGTCGCCGACGGCCCGCGAAATTGAATGCGTCCCTCCTGGCGTTCGGGCAATTCGCGACTTGCGTCGTCGACAACGCGAATTTCGTGGCGCGGGAGCGGCCGCCCGCACGCCACCAAGGAGACGACATCTGCGTCCTCCGCCGCGGCGATGCGCGCGGCGCCCTCGCGATCCAGCGCGCGTCGATCAACGCGATCAATGAGCGGCCCTCTGCCGAGCGGGGGAAAGGCGAGGCCGACCGCGTTTTCCGCGAGGCCGTAGACCGGCGTCATCATCTGCGCCCGAAAGCCATAGGCGCGAATCTTTCAGCAAAGCGCGCAATCGATATCGGGCTGACGGGCTCGGCGCCGTTCAGGATCGCGCGCAGGGATGAAAGATCGAGGCCCGCGATCCTCGCGTCGCCGATCGATTTGAGGCAGAACTCATATGCAAAATTGGGAGCCGCCGATATCGTCGCCTTGTGCTCGCAGATCGCCCAGAGCCAGCGCGCGGGATCGGCAAGAAACGACAGCGGCGACATGATCAGGGCCGGCGCCCCATAGTAAAGGCTGCCCAGCCAACAGCCGATCAGGCCCATGTCGTGATAGAGCGGCAGCCAGCTGACAACTCTGTCCGCGGATGACGCTTTCAACGCCGAGCCCATGGCGCGAATATTGGCGAGAAGATTGCCGTGAGACAGCACGACTCCCTTGGGGTCGCCCGTGCTTCCCGAAGTATATTGAATGAGAGCCGTCGTATCCGCCGTCGCCGGCAAAGGCGCCGGCAAGGCTTCCGCTTTGGCGAGGTCCGGAACCGTCATGATGTCTTGCAACGCGCCGACCAGCCCAAACAGCAAATTGCCGACGATCCGTATTTCGGCGCTGGTGATGAGGGCGATCGCCTCGGCGTTGGCCAAGATGCCGGCCTGGCGACGCAGGTGATCCTCGATCTGCGACAATCGAAACGGCGGATAGATCGGCACAGGAATAGCGCCGGCAAACAGAACGGCGAAAAAAGCGACGAAGAAGTCGCGGCTCGTCGGCAGCATGATCGCGACCCGATCCCCCGACCGAACGCCGCGTTCAATCAGCCCGCCCGCGGCTTTGCGCGCGTCGTGATAGAGTTCCCGGTAGGAGAGCGTTTCCGGGGAGCCTTCGCCTCGCCAGAGCAACACATGCGCGCGGTCGCCATTATGCTCCGCATGCGCGATGAGCGCCTCAATCAAGGTTCTTGCCTCGATCGGCTCCTCCACCGACTCAAGCGTTGGAGGCGCAGTTCGCGGAATAGGCGCGCCTTGAGGGATATCCAAACCAGAGGCGAGAAGGGCGTTTACGAGATCGCACGGACGGTCGGCCTCGCCGATCAGCCGCTCCGGAAGCTGCGCCTTGAATTTGCGATTTAGCCGCAAGAGCAGTTCCGCCCGCGACAGACTGTCGAGCGCCAAATCGCGATCGAGATCGCTGTCAAGCCGCACGAGGCGCGGATCGATCAGGTTCGGATGCAGCTCGACAACAAGTTCGCGCACGATCTGAAGAACTGCCGCGTTGACGTCGTCGGTCGACAGTGACGACGCGCCTGCGTTAGCTCTTTCGAAATCAGGCTCTGTCTTGGCTTGCTCGGTCACGCGCGCCATTTCTCGCGAAATCTCCTCGATCCCTGCGGCTTGATCGCGTCCCGATTCCTACATCATTTTAGGATTGTATGCTTCGTCGCCTTCGTGACGCCGTGGTTGACGCATCGATTTCATGTCTCAAGAAAATCCAGCGCGAAATCCAAAGACTTTTCTCATGTCCTATTCTCCGCCGCCGCTACGTGGCGCTTCACCGCAATGAAACTGTCCGGCGTGACCGACATGGAGTCGATCCCACATGCGACGAGAAACTCGGCGAACTCAGGATGGTCGCTGGGCGCTTGTCCGCACAGCCCGACCTTTGCCCCGGCCTTACGCGCTTCGGCGATGACTGTTTGAATCATCCATTTCACCGCCTCGTCCTGTTCGTCGAACAGATTCGCCAAATCTGTCGAATCGCGGTCGACGCCGAGCGTGAGCTGGGTCAGGTCGTTGCTGCCGATCGAGAAGCCGTCGAAACGGTCGGCGAAGGCCTTCGCCAAGATCACGTTGGAAGGGATTTCGCACATGACGTAGACTTGAAGGCCGTCTTCGCCACGCTTCAAGCTGTTGGCCGCCATGACCTCGAGCACGCGGTCGGCCTCCTTGGTTGAACGGCAGAAGGGAATCATCACGATCACATTCTTGAATCCCATCTGCTCACGCACGCGGCGGATGGCGCGGCATTCGAGCGCGAAGCCTTCCCGGTAACGCGGAGAGTAATAGCGGGAGGCGCCGCGAAAGCCGAGCATCGGATTTTCTTCTTCAGGCTCGAACTCGCCGCCGCCGATCAGATTGGCGTATTCGTTGGTTTTAAAGTCGCTCATCCGCACAATCACGGGAGCCGGATGGCGCGAGGCTGCGATGCGCGCGAGCGCCTGGGCGAGCCGATCCACAAAATATTCGGTCTTGTCGTCATATCCGACGGTCAATTGCGCGATGCTTCTTTTAGCGTCTTCGTTCTTTAGCGTGTCGTAATGGACAAGGGCCATCGGATGAATCTTGATGTGGTTGTTGATGACGAACTCCATGCGCGCCAACCCGACGCCATCGGCAGGTATGCGCCACCAGCGAAACGCCGCCGCTGGATCGGCAAGGTTGAGCATGATCTTGGTGTGCGTCGCCGGAATAGCGGCGAGATCGAGATCTTCGGTCTCGTAGTCGGCTGCGCCTTCATAGACGAACCCTAGGTCGCCCTCCGCGCAGGACACGGTTACGAGCTGTTCATCATGCAGGACATGCGTCGCGTCGCCGGCCCCGACAATGGCTGGCAGCCCGAGTTCGCGACTGACGATGGCCGCATGTGACGTGCGACCGCCGTGATCGGTAATGATGGCTGCGGCCCGTTTCATGATCGGCACCCAATCCGGATCGGTCGTTTGCGTGACCAAGATGGCGCCGTCGACGAAGCGCGCGATGTCGCGAGCGCTTTCGATCACGCAAACCTTGCCCGCCACCACGGCGTCGCCGATGGCGAGTCCCGATACGATCTTTCGGCCTTTGCTTTTGATCCGATATGTCTTCAGGGCGCTCGCTTCGCGTCGCGACTGCACGGTCTCCGGGCGCGCCTGCACGATGAAAAGTTCGCCCGTCTCGCCGTCCTTGGCCCATTCCATGTCCATGGGTTGGCCGTAATGGTTCTCGATGACGCAGGCCCAGCGCGACAGGGTCAGGATATCCTCGTCGCTGAGGACAAAGGCGGCGCGTTCCGCCTTGGAGGTCGGAACATTGCGCGTCGGATGGTCGCCGTCGCTTGCGTAGATCATCTTGACCGCCTTGTCGCCGCGCTTTTTCTCCACGATCGGCGAGAGCGCGGCGTCGAAGAGGAACGGCTTGAACGCCAGATATTCGTCGGGGTCGACGGCGCCCTGAACGACATTCTCGCCGAGTCCCCAGGCCGCATTGATCAGAACGATCTTGTCGAAACCGGTTTCGGTGTCGATCGAAAACATCACGCCCGCGCCGCCGATGTCGGAACGCGCCATGCTCTGAACGCCGACAGAAAGCGCGACCTTCATATGGTCGAACCCTTTCGTTTTTCGGTAGCTGATCGCCCGATCGGTGAAGAGCGAGGCGTAACAGCGCCGACAAGCCTCGAGCAGGGCCTGTTCTCCCCGAATATTGAGATAGGTTTCTTGCTGCCCCGCGAAGCTGGCGTCGGGAAGATCCTCCGCCGTCGCGCTCGAACGGACGGCGACGTCGGCTTCCGTCTTGCCCATGCGTCGGCAGAGGTCGCGGTAGGCGCTCGTGATCGCATCGGCCATTTCGGGCGACCAACTGCCGCGCAAAATGGCGCGGCGGATGGTTTGGCCCGCTTCGGCGAGCGATAGGCGACCGGCTTCGAGTTCGGCGAGAGCATCGGCCATTGTCGCCCTCAATCCGTTGCTGTCGATGAAGCGCCAATAGGCCTCGGCCGTCGTCGCAAATCCGGGCGGGACCTTGACGCCCTTTGCGGCGAGATTGCCGACCATTTCGCCAAGCGAGGCGTTCTTGCCGCCAACGCGCGCTACGTCGTGACGCGTAATCTCTTCGAACCATACGACGTGTTGGGCGTCGGCAGCCATTGGATCCTCCTGTTCGACAAACATGCACGGGCGACAAGCGGCCCGAAACCCTGGGGCGGAAAAACCTCGGCGAGCGTCGCCTGTCCAGATATTGGGGCAAGCAGATCACAGCGGCGTTGCGGCGCGCTGCTGTCTCGCTTCAAATCATTCGCGAAACTCGGTTCCTCCGGCGCGTCGAGACGCGCGCCAAGTCGCAGGCGTGCGAAGCTCAAGAGCGGCATCGGCGGTAAAGCGGCGTTGTCGCGCGACGCCGGCGTCCAGCCGCGCCAACAAGATCATTTTCTCTAACTAATTGATTTTTT